>NZ_PPTG01000014.1 GCF_002954245.1 Cryobacterium aureum
CATGACCCGCATCGCCTTCGGCTTCAAATTACCGGACGCGCTCATCGCCCTCGCCATGCTCAGCCTCGGCGGGCACAAACCCGTGCTTCCCGGACGAAACTAACCCACGGAAGAGTCAGGAGAGCCAGATTTTGTCGTCTTTGTTCACGGCCTGGCCGGCAGTCACGAAGATCTCGTCGACCGTGCCGATGGCGGTCGCTTTGACGGCGACGGCCGGATCGGCGCTGACCATGCCCGGCAGGGTCACATCGTTGCTAATGGTGCCGAGGGAGACGGGAATCTGCGGTTCGACGATGACGCCGGTCGGTTCGGCCGGGTTGCTGTCCGCTGCATTGCCGGGGTAGAACGCCAGTTTGACCAAAGCGACGGCGATGGCCGCGATGACAATCAGTCGAAGAATGGGAAAGACCCATTTGCGTGCAACGTTCACGACACTCCCCACACGGCCGACCCGACGTGGTCACGCTCGATGGGCTGAGCCTAGCGTTTTACGAGCGGATGCGCCTCCGGCGCGCTCGCACCCGGCCAGTGCAAGCTTTATCGGGTGGTGCCGGCGACCTTGGGCAGCGATCCGCCAGCGGCCGCGTTGCGGTCGGGCCGGAAGTTGGAGAAGTCCACGCCGGGAATGTTCTGCACCAACGACAGCTCGTCCTCGATCTGGGCGGCTTCGGAGTCCTCGGGCCCAACCAGGGGCAGGCGCACGCGCGGGCTGCCAATGCGGCCGAGACCGTGCAGGATGTACTTCACGGCAACCGTGCCGGGAACGTGGGTCATCACGGCACGCACGAGCGGTTCCAGCTGCCGGTGCGCCGCGGTGGCTACCTTGAGGTCGCCGCGGTTCACCGCGTCAACCATCTGCCGATAAGGGGTGGCCGTGATGTTGCTGGTGACGCCGATCAGTCCGGTCGCACCGATCGACAGGTGCGCCAGCACGTTCGGGTCGTCGCCGGAAAAGTACATGAGGTCGGTCTGGTTGAGCACCCGGCTGACCTGGGCGAAGTCGCCCTTGGCATCTTTGATAGCGAGGATGTTTGGATGCTTGGCTGCGCGCAGGATGGTCTCGTAGGCGATTGCCACGCCGGTGCGGCCGGGGATGTCGTAGAGGATGACGGGCAGGTCAGTGGCATCCGCGATCATACGAAAGTGGGTGAGGATTCCGGCCTGGGTCGGCTTGTTGTAGTACGGGGTGACGATCATGTTGCCGTCGGCGCCGGCCTTTTCGCTCTGGCGGGCGAGCTGCATGGCGTGCGCGGTCTCGTTCGAGCCACCGCCGGTGATGATCTTGGCGCGACCGTTCGCGACCGACTTGCCGACCTCGACCAGGCGGATCTTCTCCGGGTCGGTCAGGGTGCTCGTCTCACCGGTCGTGCCCGTGACCACAATGCCGTCGGCACCGGCGTTGATGACGTCGTCGATGTGCTTCTCCACCCCGGCCCAGTCCACTTCGCCATCAAAGGTAAACGGGGTGACCAGTGCGACCAGCACCTGGCCAAAGGGATTCGTAGAGGTAGACACGAGGTACAGGCTATCGCCTCCCCGCATCCGGCCGGCTACGGGGAGACTCGGCCGTTCGCATTGAAGGCGGCGTAGGTCAGCGGCATCAAGGCCTCGAAGTGGGTTTCCATCTGCTCCGCGCACATTTCGATCTCGCGCTGCGGGAACGACGGAAATGTCGTCCCCTCCCTCTTCGTACGCAGGCTGAGAAAATTCATCAGCGAACGCGCGTTGAGCGTGACGTACATCGAGGAGTAGATGTTCAACGGCAGCACGATGCGGGCGACTTCGCGCGCAACGCCGGCTTCGAGCATCCTCTGGTAGGCCTTGTAGGCGTGAATCGCGGCGTCGCGGGTCTGCTGTTGCACCAGCGCGGTCTGCTCGGCGGTGCCAGGCAGAAAGTCGTAGGCGCCCGGCTTGCCGACCTGCACGAGGTCGCGCTCATTGGAGGGCACGTAGAAAACAGGGCCCAACTCCCGGTAGCGGCCCGACTCTTCGTTGTACGAGGCGATGCGGTGCCGCATGAACTCACGGAACACGAAAATGGGTGCTCGCACATAGAACGTCATCGAGTTGTGTTCGAACGGCGAACCGTGCCGGTCGCGCATCAGGTAATTGATCAGGCCGCGGTCACGCTTCTCGTCGGCCTCGCTCGCTGAGCCGTCGAGTTGGCTCTGCTGAAGGCTCTGCTCCCCCAGGGTCGACACCCGGGCGGCAAACAGCACGTCGGAATCGTGGGCGCTCGAACGCACCAACTCCACGGTCATTTCAGATCGAAACTCAATTTCAGACACCGCCTCAGGCTAGCCGGTCTGCCACTGGGAACGCCCGCGCGCGACCGTAATGTCTCGTCACAGTCCCCCGAATAGGTTCGCACCCACGTAACGTCGACACCATGAATCCACTCGAAGCGATCGGAGTACTGCTGGCCCTGTTAGTCGCCACGACCGTTCTTGGCCTCGTCTGGCGAGCCCGCCAGGGACGCGTGGCCCGCGTTTCCGGCGACGTCATCACTCCAACGGATGTCGCGGCCACGGCCCAGTTCGGTCCCACCGCCACCCTGCTGCAGTTTTCGACCGAGATGTGCGCCCGCTGCCCCGGCACGCGCCGACTGCTGGGCGACGTGGCCGAGCAGCGCCCCGGAGTGGTGCACGTGGACGTGGACCTGACTCATCGCGCCGATCTCGCCAACCGCTATTCGATTCTGCAGACCCCGACGACCCTGATTTTGGACGGTACCGGTCGGGTGCGAGCCCGCGTGGGCGGCGCGCCGAACCGGACCGAGATAGCCGCGACCCTCGACGCGATCACCCAGGACGCCCATTCCCTCACTACCACTCAACGGAGCTGACATGTCGACGTCGTCCCGCCCCAAGCTTGATCCGCGCGGCCCCCGCTTCGGTGCAGCCATCACGGCCCTGTTGCTACTCGCGGTAGTGTTTTTGTCGCTGACCGGGGCATCCGCTGCCGCGCTAGCGCTGCTGGCGGTGATTACGGCCCTGTTCGCCTGGGGAGCGTTCGCCGGCGCCGGTCGGCACCCCTACGGCCTGCTATTCAAATGGTTGGTTCGCCCGCGACTGGCGCCGCCGACCGAGCTCGAAGACGCCGCTCCGCCTTCATTTGCGCAGGGCGTCGGCCTCGTGGTGACCCTGATCGGTCTCGCATTGGGTCTGGTCGGAGTTCCCGGCGCTGTCCCCATCGCCGCAGCGGCAGCGTTCGTCGCGGCCTTTCTCAACGCTGTCTTCGATTATTGCCTCGGCTGCCAGATCTACCTATTGCTCGTGCGATTCGGTGTGCTCAACCGGACTGGCAGAACCGTCGGGAACGCCTGAACCACCCGCTCCATCACGGCCAGGACACCCCGGCAGGGGGCCCCAGCTACTCCCCGGGCGTGTCGGCTGGCTCTCAGGCAATTCCCAGACGGGACTCGTTCGCAGGGCAGGTGAGACGGTTAGGGTGGAATCCAATCACCTGGAGGTAACACCATGCCCACGACGCTCACCAGTGAAGCGACCACCGTCTGGACCGGCGATCTTCCCACCGGCTCCGGCACCGTCACCCTCGATTCTTCGCACTCCGCTGATTTCTCGGTGAACTGGAAAGCCCGCGCTGAGGGAGTGTCGAACACGACCAACCCGGAGGAACTGCTCGGTGCCGCGCACGCAGCCTGCTTCTCCATGGCTCTCGCCAACGCCCTCGGTTCGGCCGGCCACACTCCGGAGAGCATCCAGACCACCGCCGCCGTCACTTTCGCGGCCGGCACCGGGGTCATCGGCAGTCACCTGCTGGTCAGCGCCAAGATTCCCGGCCTGACCGAGGCCGAGTTCGAGGTATTCGCCCAGGATGCCAAGGACAACTGCCCGATCTCGAAGGCACTCGCGGGCATTCCCATCACCATTGAAGCCGAACTGGCCTAGGCCACCGGCGTGCGCGTTCTGATTGCCGGAGCGTCCGGTCTCATCGGTCGGGAGCTCAGTCGCCAATTGGCCGCCACCGGGCACACCCCGGTGCGGCTGGTGCGGCGAGAAGCCCTGGGCAAGAATGAGGTGCGGTGGGACCCCGCAGCCCATGCTCTCGATGTGAACGTGATGGACACGATCGACGCGGTCGTCAACCTCTCGGGTGCATCGTTAGCGCGGCTACCGTGGACGGCGGGGTATCGCAAGGAAATTCTGAGCTCACGACTGTCGGCCACCCGCACGATCACCGATGCCATCGCACAGGCCGCGACTCCCCCGACGGTTCTGCTGAACGGCTCCGCCGTGGGGGTCTACGGCGATCGGCCCGGGGAGATCCTGAGCGAAGCATCCGCTGTGGGAACCGATTTTCTGGCCGACGTGGTCACTCAGTGGGAGGCTGCGGCCCAGCTAGCGCCGGAGCCGACCCGCGTGGTGACGCTGCGCACCGGCCTCGTGCTCGCCAAGGGTGGCGCGTTGAAACCGTTGATTCCCCTGGCCAGGCTCGGCCTGGCCGGACCGCTCGGCGGCGGAAAGCAGCACTGGCCCTGGGTGAGCCTGCACGACGAGGCCGCGGCTATCGTTCACCTGCTGACCTCGACGCTGTCCGGCCCGGTCAACCTGGTCGGGCCCACCCCGGCGACGTCGAACGACATCATCAAAGCCCTCGCCACTGCGCTGCACCGGCCGTTTGTCGTGCCGGTCCCCAAGCAGGTTTTGACGCTGCTGTTGCAGGATGCCGCCCGCCAGCTGCTGCTCGCCGACCAGCAGGTCAGCGCCCAGAAGCTGAAGGACGACGGGTTCGAGTTCTTTCATCGCAATCCGGCGACCGCGATCGCCTGGATGCTGCGCCAGCCGTAATCGGCCGCTACTTCGGGGTGCGCTCGAGTGCGATCGCGGTGCGGATCGCGCCGCGAGCGCGCTTGCGGTCACCGGACGCATCGTAGGCGAGGCCGAGACGCAGCCACGCGTGCCAGTTCTCGGGCTGAGCTTCAACCGCAGCCTGTGCCGCCGGAAACTGCACGTCGGCCGCATCGCGGTAGGGGCGACCACTCGGGCGCACTGGCAGATCAGTGACAGGAAGTTCGCCCAGATCGTCGAGTTGACGCACCAGGCGTTCGGAGCGGATACCGAACGCAACTTCCCGCGCCAGCGCCCAGAATCCGATCAGCGGAAGGATGAGCAGTGCTAGGCCGATGGCGATGCCGACCGGCTCGCCGCTCTGGATGAACAGCACGGCGCGCACCCCCACCAGGACCAGGTAGAAGACGAGCAGCGCCGCCATGACGACGACCGCGATTTTGCCCTTCATGTGGAAGCCCCATCGTCGGTTTTGGCGGAGCCGAACCCCAGGTCGACGACCTGGTCGAGGCCGACCGTCACTCCGGTTATCGTTCGGACCGCATCGAGGGCCAGTAGAATACCGCTCTCATAGGCGCTGGTCGTGAGCGTGTTGTGGCTGATCGTGAGGGTTTCGCCGGTGCCGCCGAGGAAGACGTCCTGGCGGGCCAGCAGGCCGGCCAGGCGCAGGCTGTGCACCGGCACGCTCGAGACCTGCTGCCCGCGGGCACGTTGGTCGGTGTGCGGCGCTGAAACCGGACCGAGTTCGGCGCGTGCCCGACCGATCAATTCGGCGGTGCGCACCGCGGTGCCAGACGGCGAATCGACCTTGGAAGGCTGGTGGGCCTCAACGATCTCGATGGAATCGTAAAACCGGGCGGCGAGGGCCGCGAACGCCGTCGCGAGCACCGAGCCGATCGAGAAGTTCGGGATGATGATGACGCCCGTATCGTCGCGGCCGGCAAGGCGGCGGCTGAGCGAATCGATGCCGTCCTGACTCCAGCCGGAGGTGCCGACGAGCACTCGCAGACCGTGCTCGGTCGCAAATTCGACGACGTTGCGGCTTACGTCCGGCCGCGTGAGGTCGACGGCGATCTGCGCCCCGAGCATTTCGCTCAGGTCGCTGTGCGAGTCGAGTCGGGCGACGACCTCGAACCCCTCGGTTCGGTCGATCAGGTCGGAAACCAGGCGGCCCATTTTGCCCGTTGCGCCGATTATGGCCACCGTCGTTGTCATGAAACTAATCTATCAATTGATCGCGTCGGCGCTCGCCCGCGCAATAGCCTGTGTAGATGCCCCAGTTTCACGATGTATCCGTAGCGGACGCCGCGGCCCTCACCCTGCTCACGGAATATTTCAGCAGCCCCGAACTGTCATTTCGGCAACCGCAAGGCACCTACCATCCGACCTATCCGCTCGCCGAGCAGTTCGTACCGCCGCAGGGAGTGTTCCTCGTGGTGCTCGGCGACACCGACAGCGGTGCGCACGCCGGGGAAGACGCGAATGGCGCGTATGTCGGGTGCGGGGGCATCCGTCGGCTGGCCGGTGCCGAAGGAGAGCAGGCCGAAAGCGAACCCGTTCGCTTCGAGGTCAAACATTTGTGGTTGCAACCGAAAACCCGCGGGCGCGGGTGGGGGCGTATGCTGCTGGCCGAGCTCGAGCGGCGGGCCGCAGACCTCGGAGCCGCCGAAGTTGTGCTCGATACCAACGTGAGCCTCGCCACCGCCGGGGCGCTCTACCAGAGCACCGGGTACGAGAGCATCCCGTCGTACAACGACAATCCCAATGCGACGCACTGGTACCGCAAGCGTCTCTAGAACATCAACGGTTCCGGCAGCCCGGTGCGCAGCTCGACCGGCAGGTGGCCGAGGTCGTTGTGGGTGACCAGCGTCCACGGACGGCCCGGCTTCTGCTGTAGCACGGTCAGGCCGCAATTGGCCTGGTTGATGCCGACCCAGCGCCAGTCGGGAGCGCCCAGCACTTCACGCACAAACCAGGCGATCACGAAATTGTGGGTGATCAGCAGGTCGTGCCGCTGGCTGCGGCGCGGTTGCAGAAATTCGGCGACGGCGTCTTCCATCTGCGCGCGTCCGGCGGCGATCTCATCGTCGGTGACGGAGCCGAAGAACGGGTCGTAGGCCGACGGCGTTTCGGCCGCTCGACCGGAGGGGATGCAGTCGAACAGCAGCGCTGACGATTCGCTGTGCAGGGCGGGTAGCCGTTCCGCCATGATCTCGGCGGTCTCGGCAGCGCGCTGCAGCGGTGAGTGCCAGGCGCCGGTGAACGGAACCCCGCTCAGACGGTCGGCGATCAGCAGCGCCTGGCGTTTGCCACGCGGTGACAGCGGGCCGTCGTGCAGGCCGTGTTCGGCATCCTGCTGCTCGCCGTGGCGTACTAAATAGATGTACTGGGGCATCGTTGTCCATTTCGAAGTTCAGAAGTCCGCCGGGGCGGATAGTGCACAAGCTGCGAGGTGAAGGTCAGCCCGGAAGGATCGCGGCGAAGGCGTCATCCTCGAGGGCACCGACCGCGGAGATCGATACCGGGCCGCTCACGAGCTCGGCGGCGAGCTTCTGCACATCGGCGGCGGTAACCAGTGCCAGGCGGCGCAGTGCCTCGTCGAGGTCGGCGAACTCACCGAGGGTGATCTCGGAGCGACCCAGCCGGGACATGCGCGTGTCCGAGTCTTCCAGGGCGAGAGCGGATGCCCCGCTCAGCTGTCCCGACGCCCGCTTCATCTCGTCAGCGGTGACTCCCTTATCGGCGAGGCGGTGCAGTTCGCTGAGCATGAGTTCGGCGACCTGACCGGCCTTGGCCGGAGTGCAGCCGGCGTACATGCCGAACAGTCCGGCGTCGGAGTAGCCCGGAGCGAAGGAGTAGACCGAGTAGGCCAGTCCGCGCTTCTCCCGCACCTCCTGAAACAGCCGGCTCGACATGCCGCCGCCGAAGATCGAGGTGAGCACGCTCATGGTGACCCGGCGATCATCGGTGGCGAGCAGACCCGGCATTCCGAGCAGCAGATTGGCCTGTTCGAGCGGCCGTTTGACGATGGTGAGCGCCTGCCCCTGCTGAATATCGGCTGCCACACCGCTACGGCGACTGACCGGGGCCAGCGCAATGCTGAGGTCCCAGCCGGCCCGTTCGAGCGCGCGGGTGACGGCGGCGACCAGCTGGTCGTGATCGACGGCACCGGCCACCGTGACGACGAGGTCTTGCGGGCGATAATTGGCCTGGTAGTGCTCCCATACCGCTGTGCGGGAGGCAGCGCGAATGTCATCGGCGCTGCCACCGATGGGGCGACCAAGCGGATGCTTTCCCAGCACGGCTTCAAAAAATCGCTCGTTGGCGACGTCGGCCGGGTCGTCGTCAGCCATGGCGAGTTCCTCGAGAATAACGCCGCGTTCGGTTTCGAATTCGTCGGCATCCAGTTTCGAGGACGTCAGCATGTCGGTGAGGACATCGATGGCCATGCCGAGGTCGCGGTCTTGCACCTTGGCGTAATAGCAGGTGTATTCCTTGGCGGTCATGGCGTTGTGTTCGCCACCGACCGCATCGAACGAGATGGCGATGTCGAGAGCAGACCGTGTCGGCGTGCCCTTGAAAAGCAGGTGCTCGAGAAAGTGGGTGGAGCCGAAGTGACCCGGTTGTTCGTCGCGGGAGCCGACGGCTACCCAATAACCGATCGTGAGGCTGCGGGCACCCGGCACCTGCTCGCTGAGGATGCGCACTCCGCTCGGCAGAACGGTGCGACGCACGAGAGCATCGCCGGCGGCCCGAAACGAGAGTTCGGCCTGGTCTAGGGGAAAGTCGACTGCACCGTTCATATCATCCACCACCTTACAAGACCCGATCACGGCGACCAGCGCCCCCGTGAGATCTTGCTGATCTACCCCCAGTTTGGCCGGAACGGCCTGTGGGACCGAATGCGACAGACTGGTCTGTCTAGGGTGTGTTACAGTCTGGGAGCCGACCGGGGAAAACTCTCAGATTTGTGCTCATCCGGGGCCGATTCGTCCCTTCAATAAAGGAGTGCCGCATGACCACGCTGACAGCTGAAGCCGTTCGGCCAGCAACGCACGCCAAGGTGCGCATTCTCGCTACCGCCGACCGACTCTTCTATACCGAGGGTGTTCACACCGTAGGTGTTGACCGCATTATCAGCGAGTCGAAGGTCACCAAAGCAACTTTCTACAAGTACTACCGCTCGAAGGACGCACTCATCGTCGTGTACCTGCAGGGCCGGGACCGCCTGGCGCGCGATTTTCTCGCCAGCCTCGACACGCGATACGACACCCCTGAGCAGCGACTGCGCGGCGTCGTCAACGAAATCTCCGCCCAGGTCATTCGTGAAGGCTTCCACGGCTGCCCCTTCATCAACGCTGCCGCCCAGTTCACCGACCCGGCCCACCCTGTGCGCCAAGCTGTTTCGGCCCACCGGGATTGGTACGGTCGCTCGATCGAGGACATGTTCCGCGGCATGGGCCACGCCCGGCCCGGAGACGCCGCCGACGATTTCTTTCTCGCCAGGGATGGCGCATTCGCCGGTGCCAATCTCGGCGACCCGATCGGTGCTCACACCGCCCTGCTGCGCGCGATTCAGCGGGTACTCGACGAGTCGGGCGCCTAGGGATTCGAACTTAGGCGGCTGATACCCGATCGAGATCGAGCAGGTCGGTACGGCCGAGACGGATTCCGGCCGCCGCGACCAAAGACTGCACCTGGTCGGCTCGGCCGGCGCCGGCCACCGGCGCCACCACGTCGGGCCGGGCGAGCAGCCAGGCCAGGGCAATCGATGCCGGGGCCGTGCCCTGCGCGGCGGCGATGCGGTCGACCACGGCGAGAACGCGGAGCGAGCGACGGTTGAGGTAGACCTTGGCGAGCTGCCCGCGGGCGGTGCCGGCGGCATCCGCTTTGGTGCGAAAAGCTCCGGCCAGAAAACCGTGGGCGAGGGCAAAACCGGGCATCAGGGCCAGGTGCTGGGCGCGGGCGACGACGGCGACGTCTTTTTCAAGATCGGCGCGATGCACCAGGTTGTAGGGAGTTTCGGCGGCGACGAACTTGGGCAGGCCGAGGGCTGAGAGCACCCGGGCTTCCATGAGCCGTTCCGCCGAGAAATTCGACGCACCGAGGTAGCGCACCTTGCCAGCGCGCATGAGGGCGTCCACGGCAACCAGGCTCTCTTCGAGCGGGACGGTTTTGTCGTCGAAGTGAAAGTAGAGCAGGTCGAGGTAGTCGGTACCGAGCCGCACCAGGCTCGCTTCGACCGCTGCGACGATCGAGCGCTGGGTCAGCCCGGGGTTGTCGAGATTGCGGCCGATTTTTGTGGCCAGCACGGTCTCCGCCCGCGCGCCCCGAGAACGCAGCCAGGACCCGATGATCACTTCACTGCGCCCGGCCGCGAAGCTGTCGGCGGTGTCGAGAAAGTTGCCACCGAGATCGCGATGCGCATCGAGGATGGCCAGGGACGTTTCATTCGTCGCCGTCCAGCCGAAGGCGTTGCAGCCCAGGGCCAACGGATGCACGCGCAGCTCGGTTCCCGCAATCTGGCGGCGCACCGGACTCGAACCGACGGTGGTCTCGACCTGCCCCGTCTCGGCCTGCTGCACACGGTTGACCGACATCGCATCCAGAGACGATGAGACCATCTGTCGGGGCATTGCGTTCTCCTCCCGGGGTGCTCACCTGACCATTAAGTTCTGCCGAGTTTTCTCGTCGTAAAGTGCTCTTGGCCCGACTTTAGGCGAGGCCACCGATATTTCCCGGCGGCACGCTAAACCGTTACCAAAATGTACGTCGCTGGCGGCCGAACAGGGGGCAGTGGTTGCCAGCCGCCAGCCGGTGCGCCGCCGATTTGTTAGACTGAAGATTGCGCAAAAATTGGGCTGCCTGTGCAGGCGCACATCCGCCCTGGGCCGCCGCCTGTCGAATCATTTGATCGATCGGCTGGCGAGGTATCCTGCCCGAATCAGCCGCAGGAAAGCAGCCATGACCACCGACGCCTCCGTGCCCAACCCTCAGGTTCCCCGCGAGGCTAAAAGGCGCCGAACTTTCGCTGTGATCAGCCACCCCGATGCCGGCAAGTCCACCCTGACCGAAGCTCTGCTGCTGCACGCCCGAGCGATCACCTCCGCCGGCGCCACGCACGGCAAGGCCGGCCGCAGCGGCACCGTCTCGGACTGGATGGAGATGGAGAAGGCCCGTGGCATCTCGGTGACGAGCGCAGCCATTCAGTTCGAATACCACGACGCCGTGATCAACCTCGTCGACACCCCCGGCCACGCCGACTTCTCCGAGGACACCTTTCGGGTGCTCTCCGCAGTGGATGCCGCGGTGATGCTCGTCGACGCCGCCAAGGGCCTCGAGCCGCAGACCATGAAGCTGTTCGCGGTCTGCAAGCAGCGCGGGCTGCCCGTGATCACCGTCATCAACAAATGGGACCGACCCGGCGACACTCCCCTTGCCCTGATGGATGAGATCCAGACCCGCACCGGCCTGCTGCCCACGCCGCTGAACTGGCCGGTCGGCGAAGCCGGCGACCTGCGCGGCGTGCTCGATCGTCGTTCCGGTGATTTTCTGCGCTACACCCGCACCGCGGGCGGCGCGACCGTGGCCGAATCGGTGCGGTTGGATGCGGCCGACGCGGCGATCGAGGAAGGCCCAGCCTGGGCATCCGCTGTCGAAGAGTCGGAGCTGCTCGACGCGGAATCACAAAATCACGACTCCGAATTGTTCCTCGACGGCCAAACCACACCCGTGCTGTTCTGCGCCGCAGTGGCGAACTTCGGGGTGCAGCAGTTGCTCGACACCCTGGTGGAATTCGCGCCACCCGCCGAAGCCCGCATCGATATCGACGGCAACCCGCGCAAGGTCACCTCGCCGTTCTCGGGGTTTGTGTTCAAGGTGCAGTCCGGCATGAACTCGGCGCACCGCGACCACGTGGCTTTCGTGCGCGTGTGCTCTGGCGAATTTCGCCGCGGCATGATCGTCACCCACGCGGCGACCGGCCGGCCCTTTGCCACCAAATACGCCCAACAGTTGTTCGGCAAGGAACGCACCGTGACCGACCAGGCCTGGCCTGGCGACATTGTCGGGCTCGTGAACGCGTCGGCGCTGCGGGTGGGCGACTCGATCTTCGAAGACGAACGGGTAGAGTTTCCGCCCCTGCCGTTGTTTTCCCCCGAACATTTTCGGGCGATCCGCCCGGTCGACAGCAGCAAGCACAAGCAGTTTCGTCGCGGCATCGACCAGCTCGACCACGAGGGCGTCATCCAGGTGATGCGCTCCGAGGTGCGCGGCGAGCAGGCACCCGTGCTCGGCGCCGTCGGACCGATGCAGTTCGAAGTCGTCGAAGACCGCATGGTGCACGATTTTCACGCCGACATTCGCATGGAAGCACTCCCATACCAGGTGGCCCGCAAGACCGACAAAGAAAGCGCGCTCGTGCTCGCCGGCACCCGCCAGGTGGAAGTGTTCACCCGCTCCGACGGCACCCTGCTCGCCCTGTTCAGCACACCGTGGCGCCTGCAGGCCATCGCCAAGGAGAACCCGAAGCTCGTGCTGATCGACATCGCGAACGCGACCGCCGAAGACTTCATCTAACGTTCCACGTACGCGAAAAGGCCGCATCCTCGAGGAGGATGCGGCCTTTTCTGGTGGTGCTGCTTACGCGTCGACCACAACGGAGGTGATGACGGGGCTGCGACGGTATTTGCGGTTCATCCAGCGGCTCACCGACTGCGTGAACAGATCTTCGAGCTCGGCGCCATCGACGATCTTGATGCGGTTCGCGGCCTTCATGGCCTCGTCGATGACCTTGGTGGCGCCCTTGACCCACTCGTCGTCGTGCACGAATCCGCGGGCCAGGAACTCGACCGGCTCGGAGAGCGTACCGGTCTTGGCGTTGAGAATTCCGAGGATGGTGATGGTGCCGTCTTCGGCGAGCTTGCGACGGTCTTCCATCGCGGCGGTGGATGCCCCGCCCACGGTCATACCGTCGACGAAGATGTAGTCGGCGACGACCCGGCCGGTGACCTTGGCGTGACCGTCGATAAGGTCGACGACGACGCCGTCTTCGACGACGATGACGTTATCTGCGGGGACACCGGTCGCGATGGCGAGGTCGGCGTTGGCCGTCAGGTGACGCCATTCACCGTGGATCGGCATGACGTTGACCGGCTTGACGATGTTGTAGCAGTAGACGAGCTCGCCGGCACTGGCGTGGCCGGAGACGTGCACCTTGGCGTTGCCCTTGTGCACGACGTTCGCGCCCCAACGAATCAGGCCGTTGATGACGCGGTAGATGGAGTTCTCGTTGCCGGGGATCAGCGAACTCGCGAGCAGCACGGTGTCGCCCTCGCCGATCTTGATGACGTGCTCGCGGTTAGCCATACGCGAGAGGGCAGCCATCGGCTCACCCTGCGAGCCGGTGCAGATAAGAACGACCTTGTCGTCCTTCATGCGCTCGAGGGCCTTCATGTCCACGAGCAGGCCCTTGGGAATATTGAGGTAGCCAAGCTCGCTCGCGATTCCCATGTTGCGCACCATCGAGCGGCCGACGAAGGCCACCTTGCGGTTGTGCTTGACAGCGGCGTCGATGACCTGCTGGATACGGTGCACGTGGCTGGCGAAGCTCGACACGATGATGCGGCGCGGGGAGGTGCGGAACACGGTGTCGATCGCCGGTCCGATGTCCTTCTCCGCGGTGGTGAAGCCGGGAACCTCGGCGTTGGTCGAGTCCGTCATGAACAGGTCGACGCCCTCTTCGGCCAGACGCGCGAAGGCGCCAAGGTCGGTGAGGCGCTTGTCGAGCGGGAACTGGTCCATCTTGAAGTCACCGGTAGCGAGCACGAGGCCCGCTTCGGTGCGGATGGCGATGGCCAGGCCGTCGGGGATGGAGTGGTTCACGGCGATGAATTCGAGGTCGAACTGGCCGATGGTGCGGCGCTCGCCCTCCTTCACCTCGATGAAGTTCTGACTCAGGCGGTGCTCCTGCAGCTTCGCAGCGAGGAAGGCCAGGGTGAGCTTGGATCCGACAATGGGAATGTCGCCGCGTTCCTTGAGCAGGTAGGGGACGGCGCCGATGTGGTCTTCGTGGCCGTGGGTGAGCACGATGGCCTCGATGTCCTGCAGGCGGTCGCGGATAGCCGTGAAGTCGGGCAGGATCACGTTGATGCCGGGCTGGTTGTCTTCGGGGAAGAGAACGCCGCAGTCGATGATGAGCAGCTTTCCCTTGTGCTCGAACACGGTCATGTTGCGGCCGATCTCGCCGAGGCCTCCGAGCGGGATGATGCGCATGCCGCGAGCCGGCAGTGCCGGCGGAGTGCTCAGGTCGAGGTAGTGGTTATTCATGAATCTCATTTCGTTGTCTGCGGTAATGCATGTCCAGGTGTGTGGGGACCGAGATCGGACATGCGGAAAGCCGGCATTGAGGGCTTCTGCGCATACGCGTATCTCGTGTCGTGTCTGGCGGGCAAGCAAAATACCGGCCAGGCACGTCTGTAGTCTACCGGCGCGTCGACGATCAGCATTTCGATGCCACCGGTGCCGTCATCGAATACGACAAAAGAGGGACTCCGCTAAGCGGAGTCCCTCTTGTCGATTTCGGCTGCAACCGAACCGCGACGCGTTACGCTGCCGCGGCCAAGTGCCTACTGCCGGCCATCTGCGGCTGTACGGCACGAACCGGCGCGGTCACCGTGGGGTGCGACACGTACTCGCCGGCGTCACGGTGCTGCGCGGTTCCGCTGACGTACCCGCTCCCGGTGACCACTCGACGAACGCTCTGAGAAATGTACTCGTTGGGAAGGATGGTGCTTTCGCTGGTATGCGAAACGTAAGAATTCATGATGCTCCTGATGCGATCTATATATCGGATGCCGACTGGGATCCAGAGCAATGACTAATCACAGATCACTCCAATTCGTTCTGGGGGAACTGGTTCGAGTGAAGCTGGGGTGTTGGCCCGTTCGGCGGGAAGGATGCGCTGCGCCGCGCGAGCTGAGAAGTCCGGGTCCGATAGTGGACCGCCATGACTTCCGAGGTGATACAAGACTACGTGACCGTGTCACCTATTGGGGGAAACGCACGATCTACACAGGGACTGTGCAGGCAGCTTGGATTCAGCATCGATACTGTTTTCGAATGACTTCTGCGCTGTACGACATCCCCCTCACCCTCATCGATGGAACGGACACCACCTTCGGCGCCTTTGAAGGAAAAACGGTTCTCGTCGTCAACGTTGCATCAAAGTGCGGCTTCACCCCGCAGTACGCCGGTTTGGAAGCCCTCTATCAGCGTTACGCGGACGACGGGCTGGTCGTGCTGGGATTGCCGAGCAATCAGTTCATGGGCCAGGAGCCAGGCACCGAGGAAGACATCGCCCAATTCTGCGGCATGACCTACGGGGTGACCTTTCCGATGACGGCCAAGATGGATGTGCGGGGCAAGCACCAGCATCCGCTCTATGCGGAGCTCACCAAGTTCAAGCAGGGCCTGCTGCCCGGCCTGATCAAGTGGAACTTCGAGAAGTTCCTGGTGACACCCACCGGTGAGATCGTGGACCGCTTTGCTTCCTCCGTCGAGCCGGAGTCGACCGAGATCGTCGATGCTATCGAAAAAGTCCTGGCCGCCAAAGCCGCCTGACCCGCGCATTCTTGGGGACGGGGCCCGGGCCCCGTCCCCAGGCCCAGTTTATAGACTGGGCCCACGGTCATAAGGTGGGCCCGGAGGATTTCAGCGGGCGGCCCGGCGCAGCACGGCCTCGGCGTGACGCAAGACCGGGCCGTCGATCATGCGGCCCTCGTGCTGGAAGACCCCGCGCGCACTGGCGGCGGCCTCGAGCAGCCCGAGGGCGTAGTCAACTTCGGCTGCTGTCGGCTGGTACGCGGCCCGAATGACGGCGACCTGGCTCGGGTGGATGCAGGCGGTGGCGGTGAAACCGCTGGCGACAGCATCCGCTGCCTCATCGCTGAGGCCGGCCGTGTCGGTGATGTCGAGGTGCACAGTGTCGATCGCGGCCTTGTCGTGGGCTCGAGCGGCCAGCAACACCTGGGAACGAACCTGGCGGGCGACGTCCCGGTAGCGGCCGTCCGGAAACCGGCTCGAGGTTCCGCCGAGCGAGGCGACGAGGTCTTCGGCCCCCCACATGAGCCCGACGACGTTGCGCTCGGCGGCGATCTCGGTCGCCGAAATCACACCGGCGGCGGTTTCGCACAGGGCAATCACCCGAAATGCTTCGAGTCGTTCGACCTGCCCGGCGCTGACGGTCTTGGCGAGCATCACATCGCGATACTCCGTGCGCGCCAGGGCGGCCAGATCGAGTGCGAAATCGTCGGTGTCGGCCGGATTGATGCGCACGATCGTCGTGGCCGAGTCAAGCGGATGCTCGATCAGCGCGCGCCGCGCCGCCGCCCGGTCGGCGGGCGCGACGGCGTCTTCCAGGTCGAGGATGACTGCATCAGAACGTTCGGCGGCCTTCTCGTAGCGCTCGGGCCGGTCGGCCGGGCAGAACAGCAGGGCTGGACCGAGGGTGAACGGGGCCGGGGTGAAGGGGCTAAGCCCGGCGGGGCTGCCGTCGAAGGGGTCCGGGCCGGTCGGGTCACTGTACTCGTCGAAGGAGCCCGCATCGAACGGGTCGCCATCGAATGGGCCGCTCATGCTGCTACCTCGCGGCACCAGACCAGCACGGTGCGCATGGCCGTGCCGACAATAACGCCGTGCTGGTTGCGTCCGGTGTGTTCGAGCGTGATGATGCCCTGACCGGGGCGGCTCTTCGACAGCCGCTTGTCGGTGACGATGGTCTCCGAGTACAGGGTGTCGCCGTGGTGCAACGGATGCGGAAAGGTCACGGCAGAAAATCCCAGGTTCGCCACGATCGTGCCCTGGGTCAGCTGGGCGACCGAACTGCCGACCATGGTCGACAGGGTGAACATGGAATTCACCAGGCGTTCGCCGAACGGTTGAGTGGCCGACCAGGCTGCATCGAGGTGCAGGGCCTGCGTGTTCATGGTCATCGTCGTGAACAGCACGTTGTCGGCCTCGGTCACGGTGCGGCCGGGGCGATGCTGGTAGAGGGCATCGAGGTCGAACTCTTCGAAGTAGAGGCCGCGCTGTTCGACCTCACGGCGCTCCCCCGAACCTACCTGGCCATTTTTCGTACCGGGGTCGGTCATCCGCTTCTCCTAAAATCACTGGTCAGGCGGCGAAGCCCAGGGCCCGCGAGATGACCATGAGCTGCACTTCGGTTGTGCCCTCGCCGAGCTCGAGCACCTTCGAATCACGATAGTGCCGCGCGACCGGATTCTCATTCATAAAGCCGTATCCACCGAAGATCTGGGTGGCGTCGCGGGCGTTGTCCATGGCCGCTTCGCTGCCGACCATCTTCGCGATCGAGGCCTCCATCTTGAACGGCTTGCCGTTGATCAGTTTCAACGCGGCGTCGTAGTAGGCGAGGCGTGCGGTGTGCACACGCGCCTGCATCCGGGCAATCTTGAAGGCGATGTGTTGGTTAGAGCCGATCGAGCGACCGAAAACATTGCGGCTGTTCGCATATCGGATGGACTCTTCGAGGCAGCCCTGCGCGGCGCCGGTGCAGAGCGCAGCGAAGGCCACGCGGCCCTCATCGAGGGTCTGCACGAAGTTGGCGAACCCGCGGCCGCGTTCGCCGAGCAGGTTGGCCTCCGGCACGCGCACGTTGTCGAACACGAGCGGGTGAGTGTCGGAAGTGTGCCAGCCGACCTTGTCGTAGGGCGGCAGCGCGGTGAAACCCGGCGTCGGTGTTGGCACCAGGATGGCGGTGAGTTCCTTCTTGATCGAGCCGTCGGCGCGAGTCGACTCCCCCGTGACGGCTGTCACCGTGACGAGACGGGTGATGTCCGAGCCGGAGTTCGTGATGAACTGCTTCGTGCCGTTGATCACCCAATCGCCGTTCTCCAGTGAGGCGGTGGTTTTGGTGCCTGCGGCGTCGGAGCCGGCATCCGCTTCGGTGAGGCCGAATGCGGCGAGCGCCTTTCCGCTCGCGAGCCGCGGTACCCACTCGTGCTTTTGCGCTTCGGTGCCGCTGCGGTAGACCGGCATGATGCCGAGGCCGACGCCGGCTTCGAGGGTGACGGCGATGCTCTGGTCGGCGCGGGCGAGCTGCTCAACGGCGAGGCAGAGCGCGAAGTAGTCCTTGCCTTGCCCGCCGTACTCAACGGGAAATGGCAGGCCGAACAGGCCCAGCTCACCCATCTGGGCGATGATGCCGTAGGGCAGGCGGCGCAAGGTGTCGTACTCGTAGGCGGCCGGCGCGACGACGGTGTCGGCGAAGTCTCGAACCGTGTCAGTGAGGGACTGGTATTCCGGGGTGAGTTCGTAGCTCATGCTGAGTCTTCCTTGTCTGAGATGGAGGCGGTGATCGTCGCGACGATCTGGTCGAGTGCCACGAGATCGCCAGTCTTGAGGTTTACGGTGACACGGCCCGCCGTGGCGGCCACGAGCTTGTGCTCCATCTTCATGGCCTCGACCACGAGGATGGTTTGGCCCGCCGTGACCACGTCGCCGGTGGCGGCGTGCACCGCGATGACGGTGCCGGGCATCGGCGAGCGCACGTCTGGACTGACCGCACCGGGCACGCGGTCACGGCCGGCGAGATGTTCCGCGAGTTGTTCGGCGCGGGACCGGTGCCGCAGTTCGAGCGAGAAACCGTCGGCACCGATGTACACGCGGGTGCCGGCCTGCTCGATGGCAAACACGCGAGCCTCGCCGTCATAGTCGACGCTGAACGCGCCGTCTCCAACGCGAACGAGTCCCGCTTCGACGGCGGGTCCGTCATCGATCGAAACGGATGCCGCCCCGGGCTCCCCCACAACCCGCACGTCAACGGATTCGGTCGCGCTCACCCCCAGCGCGTACCGCACGGCACGCGGCGAACCCGCTCGCCACCCGCTCGGCCGAGTCCAGACAGCGTTCGCGCCGGCGGCGACGGCGGATTCGGCGAGCCCGTGCAAAAACAGCGCCGCGGCCGTGAGCACGTGCTCGTCGGCTCCACGAAATGTAAGGCCCGGAAGTTTGCGTTCGATCAGGCCAGTGTCGAGGCGGCCGACGCGAACGTCGGCATCCGCCAGAAGCAGCCGAAGGTATTCGGTATTGGTGTGCACGCCGAGCACGACCGTGTCGGCGAGGGCCCGGTCGAGCCGGTTCAATGCCTCAAGCCGGGTGGGAGCCCAGGCGATCACCTTGGCGAGCATCGGGTCGTAGTGCGCGGCAATCGTGAGGCCAGGAGTCAGCGAGCTGTCAACCCGCACCCCCTCGCCCGTGGCCTCGTGCAGCTGCAGCACTGTACCGGTGGTCGGCAGAAATCCGCGCTCGGGATTCTCCGCGTAGACCCGCGCCTCGATTGCATGCCCCGTGAGGCATATATCGGACTGGGTGAGGGTGAGCGGCTCACCCGCCGCAATGCGCAGCTGCCAGTCCACGAGGTCGAGACCGGTGACCAACTCAGTGACCGGGTGCTCAACCTGAAGACGGGTGTTCATCTCCATGAAGAAGAATTCGTCGGGAGCGGCCGCGGACACCAGAAATTCCACGGTGCCGGCACCGCTGTAGCCCACGCTGCGGGCAGCGGCACAGGCGGCCTCACCGATACGGGCGCGGGTCGCCGCGTCGAGCAGGGGGGAGGGCGCCTCCTCGATGACCTTCTGGTGCCGACGCTGCAGCGAACATTCGCGCTCGCCGAGGTGGATGACGGCGCCGTGGTTGTCGGCGAGCACCTGCACCTCGATGTGCCGCGGGGTGGCCACGAGCCGTTCGAGCAGCAGGGTGTCGTCACCGAAGGCGCCGAGGGCCACGCGCCGGGCGGTCTCGAGGGTGGCCGGCAGGTCTTCGGCCCGTTCCACCACGTGCATGCCCTTGCCGCCGCCGCCGGCCGAGGGCTTGATCAGCAGCGGATAGCCCACGTCGACGGCCGCTGCGATGAGCTGCTCGTTGCTGAGGCCGGCCTCGGCGACCCCGGGAATAATCGGTACCCCGTAACCGGCTACATGGTTCTTCGAGCGGATCTTGTCGCCCATCACGTTCAGCGCGTGCACGCTCGGTCCGATGAATACGATCCCGGCGTCGGCACAGGCCTGCGCGAACGCCTGGTTCTCGCTGAGAAATCCGTAGCCGGGGTGAATGGCCTGCGCGCCCGTTCGGGCAGCAGCAGCCAGAACGGCCCGGGCGTTCAGGTAGCTCTCGGCGGGGGCGGCGCCGCCGAGGCGCACCGCAGCATCCGCCAGCGACACGTGCCGAGCGTCACGGTCGGCGTCGCTGTAGACGGCGACAGAGCGGATGCCCCGCTCACGCAGCGTGCGGATGATGCGGCAGGCGATTTCGCCGCGGTTCGCGATGAGCACGGTGTCAAATGTCATGGTCTCACTCACATCCGGAAGAGGCCGAAGGCGGACTCGCCGAGCGGCGCTGCGGCGCAGACGGCCAGGGCGAGGCCGAGCACTGTGCGGGTGTCGGCGGGGTCGATGACACCGTCGTCCCAGAGCCGGGCGGTCGAATAGTACGGGCTGCCCTGGGTCTCGTATTTTTCGAGGATCGGGTCTTTGAAGGCGGTCTCGGCCTCGGCCGACCAGGTTTCGCCGCCGCCCTCGATCTGCTCACGCTTGACGGTGGCGAGCACGGAGGAGGCCTGCGGGCCGCCCATCACCGAGATGCGGCTACCCGGCCACATCCAGAGGAAGCGCGGCGAGTAGGCCCGGCCGCACATGGAGTAGTTGCCGGCGCCGAAGGAGCCGCCGATCACGACGGTGAGCTTGGGCACGCGGGCGGTGGCGACGGCGGTGACCATCTTGGCGCCGTGCTTGGCGATGCCGCCGGCCTCGGCGTCGCGACCCACCATGAAGCCAGAAATGTTCTGCAGGAACACCAGCGGAATTCCGCGCTGGTCGCAGAGCTCGATGAAGTGGGCACCCTTGAGGGCGGAATCAGCAAACAGGATGCCGTTGTTGGCGACGATCCCCACCGGATGGCCGTGGATGTGCGCGAACCCGGTCACCAGCGTGGTGGCGTACTCGCGCTTGAATTCATGGAATTTGCTGCCGTCGACGATGCGGGCGATCACCTCGTGCACGTCGTACTGGCCCTGCACGTCGACCGGGACTGCTCCGTAGAGTTCGCTCTCGTCGACGACCGGGGCCAGAGAAGGGATCACGTCCCACGCCGGGGCCTGGGCGCGCGGCAGGGTAGAGACGATATCGCGCACGATCTGCAGGCCGTGCTCGTCGTTCTCGGCGAGGTGGTCGGTTACGCCGGAGACGCGGGCGTGCAGCTCGCCGCCACCGAGCTCCTCCGCGGTGACGATCTCCCCGATCGCTGCCTTCACGAGCGGTGGGCCACCGAGAAAGATGGTGCCCTGACCTCGCACGATCACGGTCTCGTCACTCATCGCCGGCACGTAGGCGCCGCCGGCGGTGCACGATCCCATCACCGCGGCGATCTGCGGAATCTTGGCCGCAGACATCCGTGCCTGGTTGTAAAAGATGCGGCCGAAGTGGTCGCGGTCGGGAAACACTTCGTCTTGCATGGGGAGGAAGGCGCCGCCGGAGTCGACAAGGTAGATGCAGGGCAGGCGGTTTTCGAGGGCGATCTCCTGGGCGCGCAGGTGCTTCTTCACCGTCATCGGGTAGTAGGTGCCGCCCTTGACGGTGGCATCATTGGAGATCACGAGCACGTAGCGACCGTGAACGAGGCCAATACCGGCGATGACGCCAGCGCCGGGACTGTCGTCGTTGTAGAGGCCGGTAGCAGCGAGCGGCGCGATCTCCAGGAACGGGCTGCCCTCATCGAGCAGTTGGTCGATGCGTTCGCGCGGCAGCAGTTTGCCGCGGGCGAGATGGCGCTGCCGGGACTTCTCCGGCCCGCCGAGGGCGGCCGTGGCGAGGCGCTGTTTCAGGTCGGCCACGAGCTGCCGCTGGGCGGCGGCGTTGGTCACGAAGGCCTGATCAGAGGAGTCGAGCTGACTCGCGAGTGTCTCCATCGACATCTTTTCTTTGGCGATGCCGGTCGACCCGGTATCAAGTACAGTTAGTGTTCACTAACTGAATTTCAGGTTAGTCAGGATTAACTAAAATGTCCAGCGGAAAGGCTCGCATGAGCGCACCGAGCGAAACTACGCGGAGTCGGGCCAAGGCCGACCGACGCTCGGCCCTGCTCGGTGCGGCCGCGACGCTCTTCGCCCAGTTTGGTTTCAACGGGGTCTCCATCGAAGACCTCGGCGCGGCGGCGGGAGTGAGCGGGCCGGCCGTGTACCGACACTTCAGCGGCAAGCAGGCGGTTCTGGCCGCCCTCCTCATCGACGTGAGTGATGACCTCGTGGCCGGCGGCCGGGCCGTGGTCACGTCAAGAGCGGATGCCGCGGTCGCCCTCCGCGACCTCGTGTGCTTTCACGTGCACTTCGCCCTCACCAACCCCGACGTGATCCGGGTACAGGACCGCGACCTCGACAGCCTCGCCGAAGCCGACCGGCACCGGGTGCGCGTGCTGCAGCGCGAGTACGTGGAACTCTGGGTGGGGGTGCTGAAGCGCGTGCACCCCACGGTCGACGTGGCGCTGCTGCGCATTCGCGCCCACGCGACGTTCGGACTGTTGAACTCCACGCCGCACAGCGCACGCGCCTCGGCGCGGCCCACCGTGCGCGCCCTGCTCGAGGAGATGGCGATTGCGGCCCTGGGGCTACCGATCTAGTGCCCGAGTGCCAGGCGCACACCGAGGGCGATCATCACCACGGCGATTCCCCCGTCGAGCACTCGCCACGATGTCGGCTTGGCGAACACCGGGCGCAGCAGGCGTGCCCCGAAGCCGAGCGCGCAGAACCAGACGAAGCTGGCCGCAATGGCGCCCCCTGCCCACCACCAGCGTTCCGTTGCGCCCTGCTGATTGGCGACAGCGCCGAGGAACAGCACGGTGTCGAGGTAGACGTGCGGATTCAGCCAAGTGAGCGTAAACACGCTTACTACGGCGACCCGCATGCCGGTGCTGGCCGCGACCCCTGAGACGACGAGCGATCCAGGGCGGATCGCACGGCGGGCCGCAACGAGTCCGTAGATGATCAGAAAGGCGGATCCGAGCACGCGAATCACGATGATCGCCACCGGCGCTGCGGCCACGACCACGCCGAGCCCGAGCACCCCGGCCAGAATCAGCACGGCATCCGACACCGCGCAAATCGCGACCACCGGAACGATTACTCGGTTCTGCCCCTCGATGCCGAGTCGCAGTACGAATGCATTCTGCGATCCGATCGCGATGATGAGGGAGAGCCCGGTGGCGAGGCCAAGCAGGGCTGGTAGAAAAGTTGAGGTCACTGGTGCAACGCTAGACGCTCGCGCCAATTCAGTACAGCTATTGTTTCTTAGGCTGGATAAGCTGATCTAATGCAACGATTTACGCTCGAACAGCTCGCGACCCTGCTTGCGCTCGTGAGCGAGGGGTCATTTGAGGCGGCCGCTGCCCGACTGCGCGTGACGCCGTCTGCGGTGTCGCAGCGCGTCAAGGCGATGGAGCAGACGAGCGGACGGGTGCTCGTGCAGCGCACGACCCCGGTCCGGCTCACCGACGCCGGCGACGTGCTGCTGCGCTACGCGCGCCAGGTGGAGTTGCTCGAGGCCGACACGGTGCGCCAGCTGCACGAGGGCAGGTCTAACGGTCGGGCGTTTCCTGTGTCGCTCGCGGTGAATGCGGACAGCCTCGCCACCTGGTTTCTCGATGCCCTCGCCGGACTCGGGGAGACCCTCGGTGTTGCCTTCGACCTGCACCGAGAAGACCAGGAACATACGACGAGACTGCTGCGCACTGGGACGGTCATGGCCGCGGTGACCTCCACGCGGGAGGCCGTGCAGGGTTGCGTCACCGAGCCGCTCGGTCAGATGCGCTATCACGCCGTCGCGACGCCCGCGTTCATCGAGCGCTGGCTGCCGAAACATGGCGGCCTGATCGCCCTGTCCCGCGCAGCCGTCGTCGCCTTCGAGCGCAACGATGACCTGCAGGAATCGTTTCTGCGTGACCATACCGGCAGTGGCAGCAGCGGGCCGATCCACTACATCCCAACGTCGAACGACTTCGTGCGGGCTATTCTGCTCGGCTTTGGCTGGGGCATGCTGCCCGAACAGCAGTGCGCCGTCGAGATCGCCGATGGTCGCCTGGTCGACCTGGCCCCCAATTCGGCGGTCGATGTTCCCCTGTTCTGGCAGCGCTGGAACCTCTCTTCGCCCCTGTTGGATGCCGTCTCGGCGGCGGTGCGGGACGAAGCTCGAGCGACCCTTCGGCCGTTCTAAGGGTCAGAAGGCGGCGGTGCAGACGCAGAGCTCGTTGCCCTCGACATCGGCGAGCACCCACCAGTCGGGCGCGTGTTCGTCGGTGAGCAGCACACCGCCGACCTCTAGCACAGCCGCAACCCGATCTTCGGCGTCGTCGCTCGGCACGTAAACGTCGAGGTGGATGCGGTTGCGGTCGGTGCGGGCGATCTCCATGTGCTGAAACCAGATCTTGGGCGACAGGCCACGCGGGTCCAGCAGTTCAATGCCATCATCGCCGGTCACCTCGGTGTAGCCGAGGCCGACCCGCCAAAAGGGGCGCACGGCATCCGCGTCGGTGCAATCTATCGCGATGTCGTAGCGGGTCGGCTGCTGGTCGTGGGCAGTCGCTCCGAGCATGTCAGCAATCTGCTGCACTTGGGCGGCGAGCTGCAGATCGCGCGCGGTGACTCCCCCGACATCGTGCGAGGTGAGTGTGAGTGAGACGGTACCGTAACCGAGGCGCACGTCGGGGTGGTGGTTCATCGACTCGGCGACGTCGCCGACCCGCTTGACCAGTTCCAGGGCGGAGGCGAAGTCCTTGGTGCGGAAAGCGGCGTGCAGGCATCCGTCGAGGTGCACGAAAGCGGTACCCGTCAGCTGCTTCTTCGTCGTGAAGGGGGCGAGGAGTGCACCGTGAGCATTCATGCCTCAACTGTCCTCCACCGCCGCACCCCGGTCAACCGCCCGCGTCGGCTGAACCCCGATTGCGCAAGCTTCGATGTTGATCCGCCTCCCCCTTACTGGCCTGGCAATCGAAGCCATGACGGACGGTCAGCAGTAGGCCGTCACGGCCCTGCGCGGGTACTACCGCGTTGAGTGTATGCCTGAGCTCGCTGGGCAACTGTTGCTTCAGAAGGGCCGAAAGAACCGTTCACGCGCTCTCGCGGATGGGAAGAAACTTCTGAATGTACGTCATAATATTGGTGAGGTTCTCTCGCCTTGAGGGGTGTTTTGGGCTATAATTGTGGGTGAAGGAGGCACCGACGCCATGACCCTCACCGCCCCGCCCGCCGCAGCCGGCTCGATGCCGGAACCCGAGGATTCCCGTGTGGCGGTCATTGCTCAGGCCGGTGCATTGTTGGCCTCCGTTGTTGACGGGGTGCGGTTTGGTCACCTCGATGACTCCGAGGCTGTGGCGGTCATGACCGCCCTCGAAGAACTCGGCCGCAAGGTCGATGGTGCCCAATACCAATTAACCGCGCACGCGCCACCACCGACATCGGCGTGCGCGCCGAAACCGACCTCGGTAACGGGTCGCTGGCCTACCAGAATGGATGCCGCAACCGGGTGGAATTCATCACCCAGCTGGCCGGCATCTCGGGCCGCGAAGCCAAACGGCGTTTGAAACTTGGCGAGACGGCGGTGGAACGCACCCCGCTCGGCCTGCCCGTCCCGGCGCGATACTCGGTCATCGCCGACGGGCTGACCAGCGGGGAACTCGGGGTGGAATCGGCCGAGATCATCGCCAGCACCCTCACCGCCCTGCAGGGAAAGGTCCTGCCGGACGACCTCGACCGGGTCGAACGCGCCCTCGTCGCCACCGCCACCGGAGCCATCACCCCGGAAACCGCCGGACTGCCCGGCGCGGGCATCCGCTTCGCCCCCGACGCACTGCGCGCCCAAGCCATGGAATGGCAAGCCCGCCTCGACCCCGACGGCACCGCCCCCAACGACGCCATCACCGAGGCAAAGAGCACGCTGACCTTCGGGCTGCTGCGCAACGGCTTGTACCCGCTGCGGGCCGATGTCACCCCGGAACTGCGCGGCATCATGGACACCCTCTTCGACACCTACCTATCCGCTCGCTCACGCACCCCGATGTTCGTGCCCACCGAATCCCTCGACAGCAGCGCCGACGGCGCAAGCAGCGCCGAGCTGGACGGCCTCGATGGTAGCGACACGGAGACTGAGCGGTTCAGCTCCGACCCGTTCACCGGGGACACCCGGTTTGACGGGGACCGCCGCACCGCGGGCGAGAAACGCGCCGACATCCTCCGCGACGTCTTCCAAGCCACCGCCCGCGACCCCAAAACCCCAACCATGGGCGGCGCCGCCCCCACCGTCATGATCCACGTCAACGCCACCGACCTCAACAACGATCGCGGCGTCGGCTGGATCGACGGCATCGAAGCCCCTGTCAGCCTGCGCCGAGTAAAAGAGACCATCTGCTCCGGCGGCGCCCAAAAAGTGATCGTCGGTAACAACAAGGACGCGCTCTACCTCGGTGACACAGTCCGCTGCTTCACAGCCAAGCAGCGCGCCGCCATCGCCGCCCGCGACGGCGGCTGCATCATCCCCGGCTGCACCATCCCCGCCCGCTGGACCGAAACCCACCACGTCATCCCCTACGGGAAAAACGGACCAACCAACATCGACAACGGGTGCCTCCTCTGCTGGTTCCACCACCACACCATCGACACCAGCGGATGGAAAATCCGCATAATCAACGGCAGACCCCACGTACGCGGGCCCCTGCTCTGGGACCCGACCCAAACGTGGCGCCCCGCCCAAAGCCACCGCGCCAACACCCCCAGCCCCGAACCACCCTGGCGCACCTGAAGTCCAGACGAATTAGAGCGGTTGACGCTGCTGGTGCAAGATCTGGATCAACGAACGATGGCACCTGTCAGCGCCACCGCACCTCCGCGTGCCGTGAGAGGGCTAGACCATGGTCAGCACCCGGACCGGGTCGGCGAGGATCGTGCCGATGTCGGCGAGAAAGCGGGAGCCCTGCTCGCCGTCGACCAGTCGGTGGTCGAACGACAGGCTGAGCGTGAGCACCTTGCGCAGTGCAATCTTGCCGCGATACTCCCACGGCCGAGAACGGATGGCGCCCATCGCGAGAATCGCCGCCTCCCCCGGGTTGAGAATGGGGGTGCCGGCATCGATGCCGAACACTCCGATATTGGTGATGGTGATCGTTCCGCCGGACAGCGCCGCCGGGGTGGTGGAGCCGGCCCTGGCCGCCGTGGTGAGTTCGGCAAGCGCGGCGGCGAGGCCGCGCAGGTCGAGCCGGTCAGCATCGACGATGTTCGGCACGAGCAGTCCACGTGGGGTTGCGGCGGCGATGCCGAGGTTCACGTGGTGGAACTGCACGATCTCGCCGGCCGGTTCGTCCCACCGGGTGTTCACCGAGGGGGTGCGGCCCACGGCCAGGCAGAGGGCCTTGGCCACCACGGCGAGAATACCGATGCCGGCATCGGCCAATTGCCGGTCGGCGCGCAAGGAGTCGAGTAGGTCGACGGTCGGCGTGACGTCGATCGTGAGGAACTCGGTCACGTGCGGAGCGGTGAACGCGCTCTGCACCATGGCGGCTGCGGTGAGCTTGCGCAGGCTCTTGATCGGCGAACGGGTCTCGCGCACCAACGTTTCGGGCCTGGAGCGGTCGGGCGGCGCCCCGGGCAGACCGGTCGCCGGTACCGACTCCGTGAGGTGGGCGCGCACATCATCCCGGGTGATCAGACCGTCGCGGCCGGTTCCGGTGACGGTGGTCAGGTCAATCCCGAGGTCGCGGGCCAGGGCCCGCACCGGCGGCGTCGAGCGCGGGCGTTCGGTAGCGGATGCTGCAGCCGGCTGGCCGGCAGCTGCCGGGGCGGGCGCCACCCGGTCCGGCTCGGCATCCGCTGCCGTGGGCGGGTGTGTGGACTGCGGGACCGGCGTTTCCCGCACAGCTGGAGCGGCCGGATCGGACCCAGCCTGGTCGGCCGGGACCGCAGGGCCACCACCCGGCCGGGCCCGGCGCTGGGGATGACCGCCGCGTTCCACGGTCGGGCCGTAGCCGACCAGGTTGGCCTCGCGCTGCTCGACGGGGGCGGCGTCAGCGGCGGCGGGAGCCGCAGCATCCGCTGTCGGTAACGGGTCAGGCTCGCCACCGATGTCGAAGCTGACGATGGGTTCGCCCACGCGCACGACCACACCGGCCGGCTGGTGCAGCACGCTGACCACTCCGGCGAAGGGGCTCGGCAGCTCGACCACGGCCTTGGCCGTTTCCACGTCGGCGATGTGCTGGTTGAGCGTGACCTCGTCACCCGGCGCTACGAGCCAGGCCACGATCTCACTCTCGGTGAGACCCTCACCGAGGTCGGGCAGTTTGAATACCTTGATCATCGACGCCCCATGACCCGGTCAACGCCGTCGAGAATGCGGTCGAGGTCGGGCAGGTGGTGACTTTCGAGCTTGGCCGGCGGGTAGGGCACGTCGAAGCCGGTCACCCGCACCGGGGCAGCCTCCAGGTAGCTGAAGCAGCGCTCGGTGATGGTCGCGATGATCTCCCCGCCGAGTCCGCCCGACTGGGCCGCCTCGTGGGTCACTACCAGACGCCCGGTCTTACGAACGGATGCCTCCACCACCGCATAGTCCACCGGTGACAGCGACCGCAGGTCGATGACCTCGATCGAGACTCCCTCGTCAAATGCGGCGAGCGCCGCATCCTTCGCGGTCGACACGAGCGCGCCATAGGTGAGGAGCGTGACATCCGTTCCCGGACGAACGATGACAGCCTGCTCCATCGGGGCACCGAGCTCCGGCACGACCTCACCCTTCACGTGGTAGCGACGCTTGGGCTCGAAGTAGAGCACCGGGTCGTCGCTCGCGATGGCCTGGCGAATGAGGCTGTAGGCATCCTGCGCGTTGGAAACGGCGATCACGCGCAGACCGGAGGTATGGGTGAAGTAGGCCTCCGGTGATTCGGAGTGGTGTTCGGCCGCTCCGATTCCGCCGCCGAACGGCACCCGGATGGTGATCGGCATGCGGACAGCACCCTGGGTGCGGTAGTGGAACTTGGCCACCTGGCTGACGATCTGATCGAAGCCGGGAAAGATGAAACCGTCGAACTGAATCTCGCAGACCGGGCGGTAGCCGCGGTAGGCCAGGCCGACGGCGGTGCCGATAATGGCGGATTCGGCCAGGGGCGTGTCGATGACCCGGCGGGCGCCGAACTGGGCCAGCAGGTCGCTCGTCACCCGAAAGACGCCGCCGAGGGCGCCGATGTCTTCGCCGAGGAGGACCACCTTGGGGTCGTCGAGCATGGCCTGGCGCAGGCCCTCGTTGATGGCCTTGCCCATGCTGAGGGTCTTGGTCTCGGTCAACGGGACCGGTTTCTGGGCATCAAGGCCGGGCAAGCTGGTGTGGGTCATCAGGGTCGTCATGGTTATTACACCGTTCCGTTCGATTGCGTTCCAAAGCTCGTGAGGTACCCGGCGTAGTCGGCGCGCTGGCGCTCGAGGGTGGCGTTGGGGGTGGAGTAAACATGGTCGAACACGCTCAGCGGCTCGGGGTCCGGCATGCCGATGCAGCCGGCGCGCAGTTCGGCGGCCGCGGCATCGGCGATCGCCTGGGTAGCCGCCTCGACCTCCGGAGTGATTTCACCGAGGCTGGTCAGCAGCCGGTGCAGGCGCAGCAACGGATCGCGCGTCTTCCACTCGGCTAGTTCGGCCGGGTCTCGGTAGCGGGTGGGATCATCCGCCGTGGTGTGCGGTCCCATGCGGTAGGTGACCGCTTCGATGAAGGTGGGGCCGCCGCCGGTACGGGCCCGGTCGAGCGCGATGCGGGTCGCCGCCATCACCGCAATCACGTCATTGCCGTCGATGCGCAGGCTCGGGATGCCGAAGCCCGGCGCTCGATCGGCGATGTTGCGGTGCGCCTGCACCCCGACCGGTTCGGAGATGGCCCACTGGTTGTTCTGGCAGAAGAAGACCACCGGGGCCTGGAAACTCGCCGCGAAGACCATGGCCTCGTTGACGTCGCCCTGGCTGGTGGCGCCATCGCCGAAGTAGGTGATGGCCACGGCATCGATTTCGTCGCGCTGAGCGCCGAGTGCCCAGCCCGTGGCGTGCAAGGTCTGCGCGCCGATGATGATGTTCGGGGTGGCCATATTGACCGTGTACGGGTCCCAGCCGGACTGGGCGTTGCCGCGCCAGACCTTGACGATGTCGGTGAGGTTCACGCCGCGGCAGTAGGCGACCGCGTTCTCGCGGTAGCTCGGAAAGATGAAGTCGTCGCTGCGCAGGGCGCGAGCGGAGCCGACCTGCGCGGCTTCCTGACCGAGCAGCGGCGGCCAGAGGCCCAGTTCGCCCTGGCGTTGCAGGGCGGTCGCCTCGGTGTCGATGCGGCGCACCACGAGCATGTCGCGGTAGAGCGCCAGCAGGGCCGTCCCGTCGAGATCGTCGACCCACGAGTCGAAGTCAGGCCGGGGCATCCGCTCGCCGTCAATCGAGAGAAGCTGCACCAGCGGGGGGGAGAAATCAATCATGGGTCGCTCCGAGCGTCATTGCTAAAGTTGTCGCGAGCCTATGTCGACCCGACAGAGAGCACAACCACTGTCAAAAATTGTGAGCAGAGTGCCCTATTCAGGCTCGCCAGAGCGTGTTAATGTTTTGCACTATGTACAGCCTTGACAAGACCGACACGAAGCTCCTCCAAGCGCTCTCCGCCGACCCGCGCAGCACCTTCGTTGCCCTCGCCGACACCCTGGGCCTTTCCCGCAACACCGTACAGGCGCGAATGAAGCGATTGGAGGACTCGGGCGCCTTTCTCGGCTTCGATCGCCGTATCAATCCGGCCGCCCTCGGCTACCCGCTGACCGCGTTCATCGAGGTGCACGTGCAGCAGAAACGACTCGCCCAGATCGTGATCGACCTCGCGCTGATCCCCGAAATCGTGCAGGCGCACGGCATGAGCGGGCAGGCCGACCTACTCGTGCGAGTGGTCTGCACGGATGCCGCCGACCTGTTCCGCATCGACGGCACCATTCTCGCCTGCGACGGTGTGGAACGCACCGAGACGTCGCTCGCGATGGGCGAGGTCATCCCCTATCGCCTCACCCCGTTGCTCGACCGCGGCTAGTCGTCAGCGATCTATTTGCTAAATTCTTCATATAGTTATATAAAGAAGTAATGAAGTTACTTGCGCTGGTAGTCTTGTCATCAACCAGACGCACCGCAAAATCCGTCGCCTGCCCAACACCTTCGACATTCGCGCTCCCCACAGAAGGCACCAGCTTCGTGAACATGCATGCACACCTGGGATTCGTATGAGTTTCCTGCGTCTGGCCACCCTCATTCGTCACGGCTCACGCATCGCCGAGCCGGCACCGCCCGCCCCGCCCCTGCTTCCGGGCGCGGGAGTCTTCGGTGGCAGCGTGCAGGTGCGCTACATTAACGCCGGCGGCTGCAACGACTGTGCCCTCGAAGTTTCTGCCGCATTCGGGCCGGTCTACGACGTGGAACGCTACGGCGTGCGCCTCGTGCCCTCACCGCGGCACGCCGACGTTCTGCTCATCGTCGGCAGTGTCACCCGCAACATGGCCGAGCCACTACGCCGAACCATCGAGGCCACCCCCACCCCAAGATTTGTGATCGCGGTCGGCGACTGCGCCCTGCACGGCGGCCCCTTCCGCGACGGCTACGGCATCATCGGGCCCGTCTCCGACTTTGTGCACGTCGATATCGAGGTGCCAGGCAGTCCGCCGGAACCGGCCGATATCGTGCGAGCCCTACGCCGAATGACCGGCCGATGACGGGGATCGGAGCCGGCCTGCTCCTGCAGCTGGGCCTCGGTGCGCTGGCCGTGGTGACCGCCCTCGTGGCGGCACCATCCCTGCGGTCGCGGGCGGGCGGCATCCTCTCAACCCTCATCGCGGTGACGGGCTTTGTGACCGGCCTCGCCGCCCTGCTCGGCGCCACTGGCGGGCTGCTCATTCCGATCGCCCTGCCGATGGACCCGCTCCTTCTGGCTCCCGACCGCCTCGGCGGCCTCTTCATGCTGATCGTCTCCGGCGTCGGTATTCTCGTGTCGCTCTACTCGATGAGTTCCACCCGTGGCCCCGACGCGAGCCGCACCGCCTGGGTCGCCATGCCGGTATTCCTCGTGGGAATGCAACTCGTACCGGCCGCGACCGACTCAGTATCGTTCCTGTTGGCCTGGGAGATCATGACGCTCGGCTCCACCGTGCTGCTGCTCGCCGACCACGCCAGCCGCGCCACCGTCGCCTCGGCCGGCATCTGGTACTCGGCCATGTCCCAGTTGAGCTTCTTCTTCATCCTCGCCGGATTCGCCGTGCTCGCTGCCGTGTCGGGCGGAACCAGCTTCGCCAACCTGCAGGCGATCGAACCCGGTTCCTGGGCGGCGAATGTGGCCTTCGTGCTCTTTTTGCTCGGTTTCGGCGGCAAGGCCGAACTGGTGCCGCTGCACGTCTGGGTCCCCCGGGTGCTGCCCGAAGCGCCCAGTCATGTCTCGGCCGCAATGAGTGGCGCCATGGTCAAGATCGGTGTCTACGGGGGCCTGCTGGTCTGCGTGCGTCTGCTGCCCGACGGTCCGGTCTGGTGGGGCATCGCGATCATGCTGGTCGGTGGCGCATCCGCTCTCTACGGCATTCTGCAAGCGTCCGTGTCGAGCGACCTCAAGGTACTGCTCGCCTACTCGACCACCGAGAACATGGGCCTGGTCTTTCTCGGCCTCGGCGCGAGCATGCTGCTGCGCGGCTACGACGCCACCGCGGCAGCGGATGCCGCCCTCGTCGCCGCCCTGCTGCTCGCGGTCAGCCATGCCGCGTTCAAGTCCACCCTGTTCCTCGGCGCCGGCGCCGTCATTCACGCCACCGGTGAGCGCAACCTGGACCGCCTCGGCGGCCTGGGTGTCCGCATGCCGGTGACCGCCGCCGCGTTCGGCGTGGCGAGCCTCGGCGCAGCCGCGATCCCAGTCACGAGCGGTTTCGTCGCCGAGTGGATGCTGCTGCAGTCACTCATCCACGGCGGTCGCCTTGACGGGGCGGTCGTCTCGGTCGCGGCATCCGTCGCCATGCCGCTGGCCGTGGCTGTGATCGCCCTCACCGCGGGCCTCGCCCTGCTCACGTTCGTCAAGGCCTACGGCATCGCTTTCCTGGCCCGCCCCCGCAGCACCGCTGCAGCCAACGCCCGAGAAGTGCCGGCGCTGATGCGTATTTCGCTCGCCCTGGGCGCGCTCGCCGTGCTGGCACTCGGGCTGCTCCCCGGACCAGTCGCCGCGCTCGTGGCCACCACGGTCAGCCCCGATCCGACGGCCGCAGTGCAGTCGGTAGGTCTCGGGGGTGTGTCCCTGCCGGGTATTGGCGCGGTGCTGGACCCGATCATGCTCGTCGTGCTCTCGGCCCTCGTCGCCATTCCGGTGTTGGTGGCAATCATCGTATCGGCCCGGCGCCACCCACACCGCACCGTCGACCTGCCCTGGGGCGGCGGCGGCTCCCGTGCGCGGCCGCGCATGCAGTACACCGCGACGTCCTATGCCGAGCCGCTCGTGCGGGTCTTCGACGACGTGCTGAAGCCATCGCGCGACGTGCAGGTCACCCACGTGGCCGAATCCCGTTATCTGGTGGAACGGGTGCGGGTCGAACAGAGCCTCTCCGATGTGATTGAGACGCGGCTGTATCGTCCGGTTCTCAACCTGTTCCAGCGCTACGGCCTGGTCGTGCGGCACGTCGCCAACGGCAGCATCCACCGCTACCTCTCCTATTCTTTTGTCGCTTTGTTGATCGTGCTGATTGTGGTCTCGCTATGAATGCCGCGTCGAGCGCCATCGTCATCGCCCTCGTGCAGGTTGTGCTGTTCGTGTTCCTCGCCCCGCTGCTGATGGGTGTGATCCGGCAGGTGCGTGCCACGATCGAGGGCCGTGCCGGTTCCGGAATCTGGCAGCCGTGGCGCGACCTGCGCAAGCTGCTCGCAAAGAACCCGGTGCGCGGCATCGACAGCAGCTGGATGCTGCGGGTCGGTCCGGTCGCCCTGGTCGTGTCGAGTCTGCTGCTGTGCGTGCTGCTGCCGCTCGTCGGCACGATTCCCTTCGCGCTGATTCCCAGCGACCTGTTCGTCATCGTTTCCGTCATGCTGATCGGCGTGGTCGCCCTCGCCCTGGTCGGCCTCGACGGCGGTACCGCCTTCGGCGGCATGGGATCCAGCCGACACATGACTGTCGCCGCGCTCGTTGAGCCCACCCTGTTGCTCTCGGTTTACGCGTTCTCGATCCCGGCCGGAACCAGCACCCTGTCGGTCATCGTTGAAACCCGGTTGCTCTCCCCCGAGCTGATCATCTCGCCGGTCAGCGTGCTCGCCCTCGTGGCCCTGTCCATCGCCATCATGGCCGAGACCGCCAGGCTTCCCATCGATAACCCAGGCACCCACCTCGAGGTGACCATGCTGCACGAGGCGATGACCCTCGAAGCGAGCGGCCGTGATTTGGCCTGGCTCGAAGTCGGCTCCTGGCTGAAACTGGCCGCCCTGCTCGGTCTGGTCAGCAACCTGGTTGTGCCGTGGGGCGTCGTCACCGATTTCAGCGCCCTCGGCCTCGCGATCGGCATTGTCAGCATCGCCGTGAAAGTGCTCGTACTCGGTGTTCTCCTCAGCGTCGGCGAGATCTTCCTGGCCAAGGTGCGCCTGTTCCAGGTACCAGAACTGCTCGCGGGTTCCTTTGCCCTCGCCTTTCTGGCCGTCACCGCCTCCTATCTGGTCGCCTGAGGAGCATCCGTCGTGTTTGAAACTTTCTATCCCCAACTGATCGGCCTCTGCACCGGCGCCCTGCTGCTTACGAGCGCGCTCATGGTCTGGCGTCACTCCCTGCTCGCCTCGATCCGATTGCTCGCTCTGCAGGGCGTCGCCCTCGCCGCACTCGTCGCGGTGATCGGCATCGCCGAGGGCGAGTCCGAACTGGTGCTGGTGTCGCTCCTGATCCTGTCGGTGAAGGGCGTCGGCCTGCCCTGGGTACTCGCGCACCAGTCCAAGGCGTCGATCAAGCAGATTCAGGAGTCGCCCCGGCTCAACCCGACCGCCGCTCTGCTCGCCGTCACCCTACTGACCATTCTCAGCTACGTCGTGGTCAGCCGCGTCTTCGGCCTCGGTGACAGTGAGACCGGCCATGCTGCCCCGATCGGCCTGGCCATGGTGCTGATCGGTTTTCTGTTGCTGATCAGTCGCCGCCGCGCCCGCTCCCAACTCATCGGGTTTCTACTGCTCGACAACGGCATCGCCACCATCGCGTTCTTGACCAGCGGCGGCGTACCGATCCTGCTCGAGTTCGCCGTCTCCCTCGACGTTCTGCTGGTCGTGCTCATTCTGCACGTGTTCGCCGGCCGCATGCGCACCAAGTTCGGCGGCACGGCCGTCGATCAGCTCAGAGAGTTGCACGACTGATGTCATTTGTTCTATGGATTCCCCTGGTCGGCCCCCTCGCCGTCGCCGGCCTCAGCCTGCTGCTGCGCGGCTCGGCACTGCGCCGTTTCGTCGGCGTTGCCGCGTCAAGCGCCGTGCTCGTCTCCGGCCTGCTCCTAGTCAGCGCTGTCTTGAACGGCGACGTACCCGAAAGTGGCGGCGGCATGCTGCGCGCCGACGCCCTCTCCGCCTACATGCTCACCGTCGTCGGCGCGGTCGGACTCATCTCCACCTGGGGCGGCCTCAGCAGCGCCGCGTCGAGCCGCACCAAGGACGCCGCCGGCTACGAGGCTCTCATCGCCCTGTTCCTGGCCGCGATGTCACTCGCTGTGCTGGCCGACAGCATCGGCCTGATGTGGGCTGCCGTTGAGGCCACGACCATCGCCACCGCATTCCTGGTCGGCCACCACCGCACCCGCCGTTCCCTCGAAGCTGCCTGGAAATACGTCATCCTCGGCTCCGTCGGTGTCGCAATCGCGCTGCTCGGCATCGTGTTGATCTACGCCGCGTCGGTCGGCACCGACACCCCGACCCTGTCCTGGGTACTGCTGAGCCAATCCACGCGAGGCCTCGACCCGGCGCTCATCACCGCCGGCGGAGCCCTCGCCGTGCTTGGTTTCGCCACCAAGTCTGGCCTCGCCCCAATGCACAGCTGGCTGCCGGATGCCCACAGCCAGGCTCCAGCGCCGGTCTCCGGCCTCATGTCAGGCGTGCTGCTGTCGGTCGCGCTCTACGCGATCCTGCGCATCCAGTCGATCACCAACCTCGTGATCGGCCCGGAGTTTCTGCGCACCATGCTCAGCATCGGCGGCCTGCTGTCGCTGCTCGTGGCCGCCTCCCTGCTCATTCGCCAACGCGACTACAAGCGGATGCTCGCCTACTCCAGCATCGAGCACATGGGCCTGATGGCGATCGGTGTGGCGATCGGCCCAGCCGCCCTCCCCTCGGTGCTGCTGTACATCCTCGGTCACGGCCTGATCAAGGCCACCCTGTTCGTAATCTCAGGCCGCATCCTCAAGGTCGAGGGCACCCCGGTGATCTCGGATGTGCGCGCCTTGCTGGTGCGACGGCCGGGCCTCGCCGTGCCCTGGCTCATCGCCATGGCCGCCATCGTCGGCTTCCCCCCGTTCAGCATCTTCTTCTCCGAAGTCGGCATCATTATGGCCGGTTGGTCGGTGGGCCTCGGCGGCGTCGTTGGAGCGGCTCTCGTGCTGCTGCTCGTGATCTTCGCAGCGTTCACCCGCCTCACCGTGCAGATGACTATCGGTGCTCCCGCGGACGGCGCAGCGTTCACCCCGGACTACTCGACCCACGGCCCGCGCCTGCCGATCATTCTGGCCCTGGCCACGACGGCCTCGATCGCATTCGTGGCCGAACCGGTCGGCACTCTTCTGTTGCAGGCCACAGCCGTTCTCGGAGGTACCAACTAATGGCTGACGAACTCATGGCCGATGAGCTCCGCCACCTCGACCGCGCGGCCTTGCCGGCCGCCGCCGGCGCGCTTCTGGATGCCGGCAGCCGCCTGGCCCTGGTCGCCTGCCACGAGGACATCGACAACTTTCGCATCGTCTATTCTTTCGTCGGGGCCGCATCGTTGCGGGCCGACCTGGTGGTCACTGTGCCGCGTGACGATGCCTGGATTCCCAGTCTGGCCGAGATCTCACTGCCGGCCGGCAACTTCGAGCGCGGAATCCGTGACCTGTACGGCGTCGTTCCTCGCAATCACCCGCAGCCGCACCGTCTGGTGCGCCATGGCCACTGGCCGCGCGGCTGGTACCCGATGCTGCGCGCCAACGCGCTCGTGCCCGAGTTCGAGCCCGACGTGGAATCATTCCCCTTCGCGCCCGTTGAGGGACCCGGCGTCTATGAGATCGCCGTCGGTCCGATTCACGCCGGCATCATCGAGCCCGGCCACTTTCGCTTCTCCGTGGTCGGAGAAACCATCGTGCGGATGGAAGCCCGCCAGTGGTACCTGCACCGCGGTGTCGAAAAAGTGTTCGAGGGCAAGAGTGCGGCCGAAGGAGTACTCCTGGCCGAGCAGATCAGTGGCGACACCGCCGTTGGTCACTCCCTCGCCTTCGTCATGGCCGTTGAGCAGGCCGCTGGAATCGAGGTTTCGGAGCCCGACCGGCTTCTGCGCGCTCTGCTTCTGGAACTCGAGCGTCTCTACAACCACGTGACCGATCTTGGCTCCCTGGCCAATGACGTGGGGTTCGGCATCATTGACGCCCACGCCCAGGGGCTCCGTGAGCAATTACTTCGCATCAATAGGTCGGTCACCGGCCACCGCCTCCTGCGCGGTGCCCTCAGCGTCGGCGGCACCCGGGTGAACGCGCTTCCCGAAGCCGCCGATCTGGTGCGCATTGCCGCGGCCATGGCCGAACTGGTCAGCATCACGCTCGGCCATGCCATCGTGCGCGGCCGTTTCACCGGCACCGCCCGCCTCTCCAACGCGCACGCGACCCAGATCGGAACGCTCGGCTACGTCGCACGCGCATCGGGCATCGACACGGATGCCCGCAACGAGCATCCGTTCGTCAATCTTGGCGAAGTCTTCCACATCGTGACCGAAGACAGCGGTGACGTGCTCGCCCGCTATACCGTGCGCGCCCGTGAGGTAGAGGTGTCGACCGCGGTCGCCGTCGACCTACTGCGGCGTCTGAAGGGCCACACCGGCACTGCGTTCAGCGTGAACCCGACGACCGCCGGCACCGGACTGGCCCTCGTCGAAGCGTGGCGCGGAACAGCAACGCATCGGGTTGAACTTGCCACCGATGGCACGCTCGCCCGGGTCAAGGTCGTCGACCCGTCGTTCCTGAACTGGCCGGCCGTACCGGACGCCCTGGCTGAAACCATCGTTCCCGACTTTCCGCTGGCCAATAAGAGCTTCAACCTCTCCTATGCCGGCAACGACCTCTAGGCCGGTTCGCGAAGGTTCGGGCTGCAGCAGCAACTACTCCTGTTCGAGGTGGCGGAGCAGTGCGTGCGAGTCGGTGAGATTGGCCAGCACCATGCGCTTCGCTGCGGCCAGAAGTTCGATCGCACTCGGGTCGCGCAGCGCATAGAAGATGGAGTTGCCCTCCCGGCGGGTGATGACGACGCCGGCCCGGCGCAGTACGCCCAGCTGCTGGGACAGGTTGGACAGCTCGCAGCCGAGTGCTTCGGCGAGTGACCCCACCGAACGCTCGCCGGCGACGAGCTGTTCCAGCACCTGCACGCGCAATGGATGCCCGAGCGACTTGAACAAGTCGGACTTCAATTGGGCAGCGGGAAAACCTGAAGACAACACAGGTTGAGTATATCGCTACCTTATGATTCTTTCAACTAGATGGGGCCTCTCTCATCTGCGGCGCAGCACCCCGTCATTGAGGAGGGCACGCGCGTAGCCGAGGCCGTTGCCGAGCGCGTTCGGGTGAAAGTTGGCCGGCGCGAAGGGGTTCAGCGGGTCGAAGGCGAAATACGGTATTCGCGACCCGATACCATGCCCAGCGAACTCCTGCGAGGCATCAACGAAGCGGATGCGCGGTGTCGCCATGGCCGCAACGGATCCGGCAATAACCGTGTTCAGCGCGTCTGTGGCCCTATTGAGTACATCGCCCAGCGGGGAGAATCCGGGCTTGAACTGGCGCGGGTAGCTCAGTACCGCGATCTGCGCCCGCGGCAACGTCGCCGCTACAAGGCCGTACGTGCCCACGAGTTTGGGGGCGAGGGCGCTGAGCTGAGCCAGGCTGTTGTTGATGGCACCGAGGCAGACCGGACTGGCCGGGTCGGGCGCACAGGCCGCCAACACGACGTTGGAGCCGGCATCGATGCCGCCAACGGTCAAGGTGACCAGAGCGGTACTGGGGCTGACCCCCACCAGCTGAGCCGGGACATCCGCTGTGCTAGCCCCGGAGCACGCGTTGTTCGACACGAGTCTATAGGGGCTGACTACGGCCGAGAAGATCGGGTAGCTCGCCCGTTTGGAGCGCAGGCACGTGGTACCGTCGAGCACGTAGGGCGGGGCACCCTGACCCGAGGTGAATGAGTCGCCCAGAGCGACATAGCCGGGAGCGGAAGCGGCAATCGAGGCTGCGGGACCGGAATCGGTCTGGGCCAGGGCCGGGGCGCTCACCGCGCCGGCGAACAGGGCGGCCGTGAGCACGGCGACGGTGCCGAGGCGTGGCAGGAATCGCGAAACTAATCGTTGATTTTTCATGCCACGAACGTAGACCCGGTCATCAGACCCGGCAAGGCGTGTCAACGACTCGGATTCGGGCGACGCGCGCGAAAAGGCCCGCACTGCAAGCAGTGCGGGCCTTCCGTCTACCCGACCGACCTGGCGAGAGGTGATCGGGAGATCTATTGGGGCAGGTCAGACCTGGGTCTTAGGCCTCGATCGAAGCGTCTGCGCTGTCGGAGGCCGCAGCGCGACCCTCGGTGTCAGCAGGCTCTTCGAGTACCGGGGCGAGCGACAGCTTGCCACGGTCATCGATCTTCGTGATTTCCACGAGAACCTTCTGGCCGACGCCGAGCACGTCTTCGACATTTTCGACGCGCTTGCCACCAGCAAGCTTACGCACCTCTGAGATGTGCAGCAGACCATCCTTGCCAGGGAGCAACGAAACGAAGGCACCGAACGCGGCGATCTTGACGACGGTTCCGAGGAACTGCTCGCCAACCTCGGGGTTGGTCGGGTTCGCGATGGCGTTGACCTGGGCGCGAGCGGCCTCGGCCGACGGTCCGTCGACGGCGCCGATGTACACGGTGCCGTCTTCCTCGATCGAGATGTCGGCACCGGTGGTGTCCTGGATCGAGTTGATCGTCTTGCCCTTCGGGCCGATCAGCTCGCCGATCTTGTCGACGGGGATCTGCACGCTAATGACGCGGGGCGCGGTGGGCGCCATCTCGTCGGGAGCGTCGATCGCCGCGTTCAGCACGGAAAGGATCGTGGTGCGGGCATCCTTCGCCTGCGTCAGCGCGCCGGCCAGAACCGAGGCTGGGATGCCGTCGAGCTTGGTGTCGAGCTGGATCGCGGTGATGAATTCGCTTGTGCCGGCGACCTTGAAGTCCATGTCGCCGAGGGCGTCTTCGGCGCCGAGAATGTCGGTCAGGGCCGCGTAACGGGTCTGACCGTCAACGGTGTCGCTGATCAGGCCCATGGCGATGCCGGCGACCGGGGCGCGCAGCGGCACTCCGGCGTTCAGCAGCGACAGGGTGGAGGCGCAGACGGAACCCATCGAGGTGGATCCGTTGGAGCTGAGCGCCTCTGACACCTGACGGATGGCGTACGGGAACTCCTCACGCGACGGCAGCACGGGAACCAGGGCACGCTCGGCGAGCGCTCCGTGGCCGATCTCGCGGCGCTTCGGCGTTCCAACGCGGCCGGTTTCACCGGTCGAGTAGGGCGGGAAGTTGTAGTTGTGCATGTAGCGCTTCTTGGTGACCGGGCTCAGCGAGTCGATCGACTGCTCCAGCTTGAGCATGTTCAAGGTAGTGACGCCCAGGATCTGGGTTTCGCCGCGCTGGAAGATGGCCGAGCCGTGCACGCGCGGGATGACCGCTACTTCGGCGTCGAGCGGACGGATGTCTGCCAGCCCACGACCGTCGATGCGGATGCCCTCGTTGAGCACGCGTGAGCGCACAACGAGCTTGGTGACCGACTTGTAGGCCGCGTTGACCTGGTTGTTGGCGCTCGAGTCGAGCTCGCCGGCGTCAACCTTGGCCGCGATGGCGGTCTTGACCGATGCCTTGAGCGCGTCATCGGCGTTCTGACGTTCGACCTTGTCGGCGATCGTGTACACCGTCTTGAGCTGGTCGTACGACAGCGCAGCCACGGCGTCGTAGGTTGCCGGCTGGTACGGCGGGAACAACGCGAAGTCAGCGGTCGGCTTGGCGGCAGCGTCAGCTACCTGCTGCTGCGCGAAGACGAGCTGCTTAATGAAGGGCTTGGAAGCCTCGATGCCCTGGGCAACGACGGCTTCGTTCGGCGCGATGGCGCCACCCTTGATCAGGTTCCAGGCGGCGTCGGTGGCTTCGGCCTCGATCATCATGATCGCGACGTCCTGCACGCCGGCGGCATCCGTGACTACCCGGCCGGCAACGACCATGCTGAACACGGCGTCGTCCAGCTGTGAGTGCTTCGGGAAGGCAACCCACTGGCCGCCACCGTTCTCGTCGGGGATGAGGGCGACGCGAACGCCACCGATCGGTCCGGAGAACGGCAGGCCGGCGAGCTGGGTCGACATGGAGGCCGCGTTGATCGCGAGCACGTCGTACAATTCGTCGGGCTCGATGGCCAGGACGGTGATGACAACCTGGATCTCGTTGCGGAGACCGTCGACGAACGACGGGCGCAGCGGCCGGTCGATCAGGCGGCAGGTGAGGATCGCGTCGGTCGATGGACGACCTTCGCGGCGGAAGAAGCTGCCCGGAATGCGGCCGGCAGCGTACATGCGCTCTTCGACGTCGATGGTGAGCGGAAAGAAGTCGAAGTTGTCCTTCGGCTGCTTGCTGACGCTCGTGGCGGAGAGCAGCATCGTCTCTTCGTCAATGTAGGCGGCGGCAGAACCCTGCGCCTGCTGGGCGAGACGCCCGGTCTCAAAACGGATAGTGCGCTTGCCGTACTTGCCGTTATCGATAACGGTTTCGGCGAACGTGATTTCTGGACCCTCCATGTGGGGGTTTTCTCCTTTAAGTTTGCTTCTCGCCATGCTGGCGACGAAGGCTCGCGTGCCCGTATGACAGGCGAGTGGGACGAGGAGCCCGAACGGGCAGGACTAAGTGTGCGCGTCAACTGTTTTATTTCAACGCTGTCGCTTTGCTGGCCACCAGTAGAAATTCACCAGATTCAACGCCCTGGGGAACCACCACCGAGGACCAGCTTCCTACCAGCTGCGCTCCGGTTGCTCGGCCACTTCCGAAGAAGGACCGTACCGAGCTTATCAGACCCAGAATCAGCCCCGAACTGGGGCCACGTAGTCGGTGGGCACGGTCGGAGTCTCGGGCAGAGTAGCGGTGACTGAAAGGAGGGCGCGATTGTGCAGGGACTGAGACGACTACTAGTTGTCGGGATTATGCGCGCGTGGATGAAACTGGCTCTGCAGAACAGTGACACTATTCCACGGCCGACCGGACCTCCACAGGCCCACTCGCCGGGGACGAACAGCGATCGTGTGCTGATTCTTGGCGGCGGCACCGCTGCCGGTTGGGGAGTCACGAGCCACGATCTAGCGCTGCCCGGATCGTTGGCCCGTGCACTATCGACTCGAACGGGCCGCGGTACGGATGTGACCCTGGTTGCCGACCCCTTTGGATTTCTGGAAGGGCTCCCGAATCTGCTCATCGGACAAGATCTGAGCCAGATCAATGCGGTCGTCGTGTTTATCGGCGTGAATGATGCCGTGAATCTCACCACTGAACGGGCGTGGGAGCGAAACATGGGCCTGCTGCTCCGGGCCCTCGAACGGGAAACGTCCGACGGAACGTACATGTATGTGATGGACATCCAACCGATTCGAACAATCCCCGCTTTTGACAGCTTGCTCGGGTCCATCGCCAACGCGCACGCACGTCGTTTGACCGCGCGCACGGAGAGGGTGTGCCGAGGCATCCCGCGAACGGTGTACCTGCCACTAACTAAGAACACAATTCTTCTCTCCGGCCTGGTCTCCGGTCGGTATCGAAATTCATCGGACTACCGTCTGTGGGGCGAATTCCTGGCCCGCGAAATGGCCGATCGACTCGATCTGGCCCAGGACCATCTCGGCCCGAACAAGGCCAGGTCACTGCCGATCACAGCGCCGCGCGAGGTTGAGGCTGGTGACGAACCACGTGTGCGGGAGGCGCGCTTTGATCCGGTCCTAGCCTTGGCGCGACAGTCCTTCGGCACCGAGTCCGCGGCCTTCCTACTTCGCGATCATTCCGGGTTGCGAGTGGTGGCAAGTGCAGGACCGACGGATGACAATCCGGCGGGATCCGATTCCCTGTCGGCCACCGTCGTTATCCAGCCGGGAGCACTCGTGGTTGGCGATACCCAAAAAGACGAGCGTTTTCGCAGCAACTCGTACGTAACGGGTGCGCCGTTCGTGCGATTTTTCGCGGGGTTTCCGATCGAATCACCGTCGGGGGAACGAATCGGTATTCTGTGCGTGTTCGACCCGGAACCACGCATTCGTGCGGATATTGACATCGTGCTCCTGCGGCAACTGGCCCTGATGATTCAGGATGAACTGCACGCGATCAGATTGTGAAGGTATCGCGCCAGGCAAGGCCAGCGACGGTTTCGCCGGCCGGTCGGTACTCCAGGCCGATCCACCCGTCATAACCAAGAGTGCGCAGTTCGGCAAAGAATGAATTCCAGCCGATCTCGCCGGTGCCCGGCTCAGCGCGGCTGGGCGGGTCGGCGATCTGCACGTGGGCAACGTGCTGGAAGAGCGCGCGCAGGCGGCTGATCACATCGCCCTGCTGCACCTGGGCGTGGTAGACGTCGTAGAGGATTCTAAGGGACTCGCTGCCGACGGCTTCCACCACCGAAGCGGCCTGTTCAACGGACGCGAGCACGAATCCAGGAGCATCCCGCTGATTCATCGCTTCGAGCACGAGAATCACGTCGGTTGACGCCGCTTGCTCGGCCGCCCAGGCCAGGTTGGTGACATAGGTCGCGAAAGCACGATCCCACCGGACCCCCTCAGGAACCAGGCCGCCCATGACGTGGATGCGCGTCGCACCGAGACCGGACGCGTATTCCAGCGATCGAGAGATGCCATCGCGGAACTCGCGGACCGAGTCAGGTCGACAGGCGTAGCCGAACCTCGACGGGGACTTGCTCGCACCCGCTGGCGTGTTGATGAGTACCTGCTGCAGCCCGGCATCCGCCAGTCTGCAGCGCAATTGCGTGGGTGGAAAATCGTAGGGGTTCGCGTATTCGACGCCAGTGAATCCGGCCGCGGCCGCTGCATCGAAACGTTCCAGGAACGGTAGTTCCGTAAAGAGCCATTTGAGGTTCGCGTCCAGGCGGAGCGGGGTGTGTTCGCGCATAGCTATTTCCTCGTCGTCGCGGAGAGCGCTGTGCGGTCACACAGCGCGCAGACCGCTTCGTTCGTACGCGGCGCGGGCGACGTCACCGTTCAAGAATTTGAGCAGCGCCAGCGCCTCCGGCTTCGCCGCCGCCGCGTTGCTCAGGGCGGCCGCAAATTCGGTGAGGTGCTGGACCTCGTCTGGTAACGGCCCGACGATGGCAATTCCGGGCACGAAGGCGAGCTCGCTGAGCTGCTGCACCGCGAGATCGGCACGGCCGTCCCGCACGGCCATGCCGGTAAACCCCTTCGCGAGCGGAGTGGCTCGGGCATCAACTTCAGCGGCGATGCCGAGGCGCTCGATCAGCGTGCGAAAGTAGATGCCGCTTTGACCGGCCTGGGAATATGCGACAGAACGAGCGTTTCGCAGTGTGCTGGTGAGAGCCTGCACGGTGGAAATATCGGGCTTGTCGGCGCCGTCAGCCACGCCGATTCCGATGCCGGTCGTCACCAGCGGCACGACGGTCGACGGGTCGATGACACCGTCAATGCCCAGGCTCGCGAGGGCCGGGGAAGCGACGATGACGATGTCCGGCCGCTCCCCGGCAGCGAAGCGGCGTTGCAGTTCGGTGGTGGGGTCGAAGTGGGCATCGATCGTTATGCCCGTTTCAGCAGTGAAAGCGGCGAATATTTCGGCTTCGAGGGCCTTCTGAGTCGCCAGTCCGCTGAACAATACAACGCTCGGTTTCGTGTCGATCGGGTTGCTCATGATAGACATCCTGCCGTCGTTGGTAAAATTTATGACCGAGCAAGAACATATTGCCGGCACCCTGTAACTATAGGGGTATCCCGTATACTATAGCGGCTTGGAAGAATCGACCGTAGCGATGCGAGCGGCAGCACGCTGCTTGATACCGAGCACTGAGTGGCGGCGTCCGTAGGCGAAGTACACAATGAAGCCAACGACCAGCCAGACCGCGAAGCGCACCCAGGTGAGCGTTGTGAGGTTCAGCATCAGCCAGATACACAGCACGGCCGAGAGAATTGGAAGCACCGGCGAGAAGGGCACCTTGAAAGCGCGCGGCAGGTCGGGGCGCTTCTTGCGCAGCACGACCACGGCGATGCTGACCAGCACGAACGCTGACAGGGTACCGATATTGATCATTTCTTCGAGCACACCCACGTCGGTGAGACCGGCGATCACAGCAACGGCGGCGCCGGAGATAATCTGAATGCGTGCCGGGGTACGGCGTTTCTCGCTCGTCACGCTGAGCCAGCGCGGCAGCAGGCCGTCGCGGCTCATCGCGAACAGCACGCGGGAGAGGCCGAGCAACAGCACCATGATCACCGTCGTGAGACCGACCAGGATTCCGATCGAGATAACCTGAGCGGCCCAGCCCGCGCCGACAGCGACGAAGGCCGTCGCGAGGGAAGCCTTAGGGTCGTCAGCCAGCACCGTGTACGGCACCATGCCGGTGAGCACCAGGCTCACGCCGAGGTAGAGCACCGTGACGATGGCAAGCCCCGCGAAGATGCCTCGCGGCAGGGTCTTCTGCGGGTTTTTGACCTCTTCTGCGCTCGTGGCGACGACGTCGAAACCGATGAAGGCGAAGAAAACCAGGGACGCGCCGGCGAGCAGGCCGAACAGGCCGTACTGAGCGGGAGCTGCACCGGTCATGAACGAGAACAGCGACTGCATCCAGACGTCCCCCTCGCCCCCCGTCGTGGCTACCTCGGCCGGAATGAACGGGGTGTAATTTGCCGTGTTGATGAAGAAGGCACCGACGATGATGACGAAGACGACGATCGCGACCTTGATGATCGTGAACACGCTCGCGACCCGGGCCGACAGCTGAGTGCCGAGTACGAGCAGCGTGGTGAAGATCGCGACAATGACGAAGGCGCCCCAGCTCACGTCGAGTCCCAGCACGGGGATCGTGGACGGGACATTCCAACCGGCCAGATCGAACACCGTGCTGAGGTAGATGCCCCAGTATTTTGCGATCACGGCGGCCGCGGTGAGCATCTCAAGGATGAGGTCCCAGCCGATGATCCAGGCCAGCAGCTCTCCGAGGGTGGCGTAGGTGAAGGTGTACGCGGAACCGGCAACGGGAACGGCCGAGGCGAATTCGGCGTAACACATGATCGCCAGCGCACAGGTGAATGCGGCCAGCAGAAAGGCGAGGGTGACCGACGGACCGGCGTAGCTGCCGGCGGCCTTGGCGCCGACCGAGAAGATTCCAGCTCCGACGGCCACGGCGACGCCCATGATCATGAGGTCCCAGGTGCCGAGGGTGCGTTTAAGGCTGTGGCCCTTCTCCAGCGAGTCTGCTATCGAATCTTCAATACTCTTGGTGCGCCAGAGGCTCATGCGTAGTGGTATCCGTTCGTTATTGCCAACCCCTCATGCTAGCAACCCCGTTCTACCCCCGTTCGGCAGTCGCACGCACAACGGGCCGCCACCTACAAGGTGACGACCCGTTGTGAAGAAGTTCGCGTTATCAACGCTGCCCTCGCTTCGTGCAACTTAGCTACACGAAAACTAGCGACGCAGGCCGAGGCTGCCAATCAGTGTGCGGTACCGAGTGATGTCGATGTCCGACAGGTAACCGAGCAGACGGCGACGCTGACCAACCATAAGAAGCAGGCCACGACGTGAGTGGTGGTCGTGCTTGTGCTCTTTCAGGTGCTCCGTGAGGTCGAGAATGCGCTGCGTGAGCATTGCAATCTGAACTTCCGGGGACCCGGTGTCGCCTGGGTGGGTAGCGTACTTTTCGATGATCGCCTTCTTAGCATCTGGTTCGAGTGCCATAAAGTGGGATCCCCTTTCTCTCACTGCGCGGTGCCCTTGGCCAAATGCCTGAGCTCTCTTTATCCGCGGCCGTTAAACGGCAACCTATACACATTAGCAGAGTGAGCGGCCGACGCACACACGCTACTGGAATTGGCGCAGCCCATCGTGATCAGCACCAAACTGCGCCGGCGCGAAAGTTTTGTGTGCACCTGGGACGATTCCGCCGACGTGGGCAGCGGCTGGAGCGCCCATCTGGCTCGACCCGACGAGCACGCTCTACTACTACCGGTATTCCGGTAGCCGAATCCCGTCCATCAATCGGGAATGGATCGAGGCACTCATGCTCTCAGCCAATAGTGCCGGCGGCCTGGTTCTCATCATCGAGCCCGAGCCTTCGGCCCGAGCCCCGCGAAAACACGCCGCTAGCTCAGCTCGCCGAGAACGTCTTCGAGAGCGTGCAGAAAATGGTCGGCGCTGGCTACGGTGAGGCAGAGCGGCGGCTTGATCTTGAGCACGTTTTTGAAGTCGCCGGTAGGCTGCACGATGACGCCCCGCAGCAGCAATTCATCACAGAGCCGGGCGGCGGCGGCAGTGGCCGGGGTGAAGTCGACCCGGTCGCGCACCAGTTCGACGCCGAGGTAGAGCCCCATGCCGTAGACCGCGCCGACCAAGTCGAACCGTTCGCCGAGCTGTTCAAGCCCCACCTTGAGGTGCCGTCCGACGACCTCGGCGTTGCCTTGCAGGTCTTCATCGCGCATGATGTCAAGCACGGTGAGGCCGACGCGGCAGCTGAGCGGGCTGCCGCCGGCCGAGGAGAAGAACGGTCCGTCGTCGGCAAAGCGTTCGGCTATCTCGCGGCGGGTGATGACAGCGCCGAGCGGATGCCCGTTGCCCATCGCCTTGGCGATGGTGATGATGTCGGGAACCACGTTTTGCTGCTCGGTACCCCAGAAGTATCGGCCGAGGCGCGCATAGCTCACCTGCACCTCGTCGGCGATGCACAGCCCGCCGCTGGCGCGCACTTTCTCGTAGACACCGGTCAGGTAACCGTCGGGCAGCAGCACTCCGCCAGCATTGCCGAACACCGGTTCGGCGATGAATGCGGCCACCGTTCGCCCGTCGTCCGCCAGGGCCGCCAGGTCGCCGTCAAGGTCGTTAAGGTACTGCGGCGCCGACTGCATGCCCCGATACTTGCCGCGCACGGCGTTCGGCGCCTCGACCAGGTGCACCCAGTTTGGCCGGGTCTGAAGCGCCCTGGGGTTGTCGGCGACCGAGGAGGAGACGGCATCCGCCGCCATCGACCAGCCGTGATACGCCTCCCGCACCGAGAGAACGGTGTCATGGCCGGTGTACGTGAGGGCCAGGCGCAGGGCGAGGTCGACGGCCTCGGTGCCGCTGTTGACCAGAAAAACGGTGTCGAGCGGGTCGGGCGCGAGTTCGGCGAGACGTTCGGTAAACCGCACAAGCTCGCCGTAGTGAAAACGCGAGTTGGTGTTGAGCAGCGACCACTGGCTGCGGGCCGCCTCGGCGATGCGCGGATGCCCGTGACCGACGGTCGTGACGTTGTTGACCATGTCGACGTAACTCTGCCCGTGCGTGTCAATCAAATGGTGCTTCCAGCCGCGCTCGATCTGCGGCGGGGCCGCGTAGTAATGCTCCTGCACGCGCGCGAACGACGCGTGACGGCGCTGCAGCAGCGCGGCCGGATCGACGAGTGGGCGGGCAGTCTCCAACCCGATCAGGGCTGAGGGGTCGGGGCAGACCCGCTGCCACAGTGCGGCGCCCGAGGGTGCGACGAAAAACGGGGGACGGATGCCGCGCAGCCGACTGACCTGCACGGTCACCCGGGCGGTGGTCGTTCCGAGGCCGGAACCTGCCTGAATCCGTTGCCCATCGAGCCCTCCCCCGTGAACCCCGGTCAGCCACAGGTCGTAGTCTGCGCCCTCAAGCCGCACGGTGTCGACATCGACCACCGTGACGGTCCCGTCGATCGGCGCTGTCACCGGGCTGCCGGCAGGCAGATACACCTCGATTGCGAGGGTCAGGGTGACCGATTCCTCGGCCGTGTCGATGCGGGTCTGCGACAGGCGATACTCGCCGTAGCGGGTGACGGCGTGGCCCGAGCGCGCGGCGGTATCGGCTGCCACCCGCGCGTCAATGCCGGGTTCGAGCCAGACTCCGGCGTCGAACGCTGCGCTCGTGACCGACAGGTCGATGATCGCTTTGGGGTCGAGGGCGCCCGCCAGCGGGTGTTCGGTATACGCGATCGAAGCATCGGTCTGGGTCACCACGAAACGGATGAGGGCCTCGAGTTCGGCACCGTCCTGCTCGGCCGCGGTAGCGAAGGCGAGCCACTCGCGGGAGCGGTTGGCGTCGGCATAGTCGTTGTCGCCGTCGAGGTGTACCTGCTGCTCGCCGCTCACCACGAGCACCGCCGTGCGCAGCACGACCAGCGGCCAGAGGGCGGTGAGTTCAGTGTCGGTCAGCGGCACCTGCTTTGTGAATGCCTCGATTGCGTCGAGGACGGCGAGCGGATGCTGGGGGCTCCGGTACAGCACGCAGGCGCAGGTCGCGGCGAGTTCGGCCACAAGCCAGCCCTGGGCTACGTCGCCGAAGTCGATCACCCCGGTGATCGTCTCGGCTGCGTCAGCGCGATTCACCACGTTGTCGTCGGTCAGGTCACCGTGAATGGTCTGCACGCGTAGGTCGGCCGCAACCCGCGCGAGCTGCTGCCGGACGGCGTCGGTCACGGTGCGCAACCGCTCACGGCGCACCTCGTCGTCAACGTAGCCAAGAAGAGCATCGATGACCTCGCCGCAGCGCCGCAGATCCCACTGCGAAAAGCGATCGGTCCCCGGGTGTTCGAAGTCTGCGAGGCCCCGAACCATGCGCCCGGCCACGTCACCGAGCGCGCGAATCTGCCCGACCGACAGACGCACGACGTCGGTGAGCGGTTGCCCGTCGACGTAGGTCAGCAGTCGCAGATCGAGGTTCTGCCCGTCGATCGTTACGCGCTGAATCTCGCCGCCGTCGATCCCGGCGATCGCAGCTGGAAGGTCGAGCCCCAGGGTGCCGAGGTGCGCCAGAGCGGCGTTCTGGGCCTCGAGCTGCACCGTAGTGATGGCCGGGTTAGAGACTTTGAGAACGAGCGAGCCGGCATCAGTTTTGATCCGAAAGTTGCGGTCCTGGTTACTGCCAAGCTCGGTGACAACGCCCGAGACGCCGAACCGGTCGCGGGCCAGCTCGGTCGCCTGCTCGGGCGTCAGACGCGGGCGTGGCAGGTGAAAGGGACTCTGCTCGATCATGGTTCTCCAGTCACGCGGGTGGCAGCGGTGGCACGAGCAGGGTTGAACGGATGCCGCGGTCAGCGCTTCTGCAGGCGACGCTTGGGCGGGATGGCACGCGGGGCATCCGGGGTGTTCCAGGCCTTGGCGATGGCCCACGCGACAGCCGCGATCGGCACCGAGATCACGGCACCGACGATGCCACCGAGGATGGTTCCGGCGGTTAAGCCAACCAGAATCACGAGCGGGTGCAGCTTGAGCGACTGCGCCATGACGACGGGCTGCAGAAAGTTGCCCTCTAGCTGCTGGACTCCGATCACGATAAGAATGACGATAAGCGCGACGAAGGGCCCGCTCGCGACCAGCGCGACGAGCGCAGCCAGCACCCCGGCCGCCGTAGCGCCGATGAGTGGGATGAAACCTCCGATGAACACGATGACGGCCAGCGGCAGGGCGAGCGGCACTTGCAGAATGGCCAGGCCGATGCCGATCGCCGTCGCATCGACGGCGGCGACGATCGCCGTGCCGCGCACGTAGCCGCCGAGCACGCGCACCGAGGTCTGACCGATGCGGCGTCCGCGGGCCAGGCGCTCGCCCTTGAACGGGGTCAGGAAGAAATTCCAGATCTGGTCGCCGTCCTTGAGAAAGAAGAACAGAATGACCACGAGCAGCACGGCACCGGTGACCAGTGAGAAGACAGCGGATGCCCCGGCGAGCGCCCCGGTGCCGAATTGGCTGCTGGTGAGAAAATCGACGACATTATTGCGAGCGTCGGTGATCTGTTGCTCGTCAATCTCGATCGGTCCGTCAATGACAAACTGCTGCAGGTGGTCGATGCCTTCGGATGCCGAGGAGAACAGCTCGTCCCACTGGTCGCGTACCGCGAAGACGATGAGCGTGATAATACCGCCGAACACGGCGATGCCACCGAGGAGGGTGATCCAGGTGGCCAGGATGGCGGCGACGCCGCGCCGTCGCAGACCATTGATGACCGGGCTCAGCGCTGAAGCCAGGATGATGGCGATTAGCACCGGGATGACGACGAGCTTGAGTTGCACCAGGCCGAAGATGACCACGGAGGCCAGCAGGATGACGAGCAGAATCTGGCCGCTGCGCAGGCCTAGCCAGCCGAGCCGGTCAGTCAGGGGGGTGCGGGGAACGATGGGCGTGGGGTCGTCGTGTGCGCGCATGAACCCAGCCTAGACATCCGCTGGCCGAAAAACCCCGATCGACCGGCTTCTTTGACCGATTCAGTTCAGCATGGCGGCCACCGTGTCGAGGATGGATTCGTCGCCGGCATAGATTCCGTGCTCGCGTGGCCAGTGGCTGATCACGTCGGTGAAGCCGAGCTCGGCGGCCCGGCCGACGGCATCCTCAAACGCGTTCACGCTCTGCAGGGAATATGTTCCGCCGCTGTCGAGTGAGAGGTAGCGGTCGATAGCGGCGGGGTCGCGACCGGCGTCGCTGACGACGTCGTCGAGTCGGTCGGCGAGGCCGCGCAGGCTGGCCCACCACTCTTCTCCCTCGGCACCGTCTCGTCCGGTCGTCGCCCAGCCCTGCCCGAATCGGCTCACCAGCCCGAGGCCCTTCGGCCCGTTGGCGGCGATCAGGAACGGCACACGCGGGCGTGCCGGGTCGCTGGCAGTTGATGCCACCATCCGCGCGCCAACTGCGGTGTACCATTCGCCGGCAAAACTGATTCCGTCGGTTGAGCCCACTTCCTCGCCGCGCAACAGCAGGTCGAGGTCAGTGACGAATTCGGCGAACCGGTCGTGGCGCTGCCGGGGGCTGGACTCCGGCTGGCCGAGTACGCTCGCGTCAAAACCGGTGCCGCCCGACCCGATGCCGAGCAGAAATCGCCCGCCCGACACGTCGTCGGCCGTCGCGACATCCTTGGCGAACGGTACCGGATGCCGAAAGTTCGGCGACGAGACAAAGGTGCCGAGTGTGATCCGTTCGGTCACAGCCGCAGCGGCGGTCAGGGTGGGGATGGTCGCGTTCCACGGTTCGTCGGCGAGCGAGCGCCAGGACAAATGGTCGTAGGTGAAGGCGTGGTCAAAACCGTACTGCTCGGCGCCGAGCCATTTTCTGCGGGCAACGGGCCACGGGTCCTGGGGAAGGATGACGATTCCAAAGCGCATGAACCGAGTCTATTCAGCAGGGTCAAAACGCGCGGTTGCAATGTCGGCGGCGGGTGCCAGACTCTGCACATGGACACTCGCGAGCTCCACACCACATGCACGATCGTTCCGCCCTATCTGCTGGTGCGGCTGGCAAAACTTGACGATCCCCGATTTGCGCACGCTGCGGCGGCCGCCCGGGCTTCGCTGCTGCGGGACTCGCAGATTCGGCAGTTGCGGGGCGGGACGCATCCGTTTCCCTACTCGGGGGCGCGCGCCCTGCCGGCGCGCACCCCGGGTGAGTCTGACCGCACCATTTCGGATGCCGGTGGCCAGGAACGCCTGCCCGGTCGCCGGGTGCGCACCGAGGGTCAGCCTGCCGGCACTGACCCGGCCGTGAACGAGGCGTACGACGGGCTCGGTGCAACGCAAGCCCTGTTCTGGACCCAGTTCGGGCGCGACAGCATCGACGGCAACGGACTGCCCTTGGACGCGACCGTGCACTACGGCAAGCAGTACGACAACGCCTTCTGGGACGGCGAACGCATGGTGTTCGGCGATGGTGACGGGCAGGTTTTCACGCGCTTCACGATTTCGCCCAGTGTGATCGGGCACGAGCTCACCCACGGAGTCACCCAGTTCACGGCCAACCTCACCTACCAAGGCCAGTCGGGGGCGCTCAACGAGTCCATCTCCGACGTCTTCGGCACCCTGGTCGAGCAACACGTCAAGAACCAATCCACAGCTGAGGCCAGCTGGTTGATCGGCGAAGGCCTGTTCACCGACCAGGTCGAGGGCGTAGCCCTGCGTTCGATGAAAACGCCAGGGACCGCATACAACGACGATGTGCTCGGCAAAGATCCACAACCCGACAGCATGGCCGGGTACGTGGAAACCGACGACGACAACGGCGGAGTGCACCTCAATTCGGGCATTCCCAACCGCGCGTTCTACCTGGTCGCCGATGCCCTCGGCGGCAACGCCTGGGAGACGCCGGGCCACATTTGGTACGACACCCTCACCGGCGGGGCGCTGGCCCGCACCAGCGATTTCGCCGCGTTCGCCGCGGCAACGGCCGATACCGCGGCGCGCCTCTACGGCAATGGCGGTGCCGCCCACGACGCGGTCCTGCGAGCCTGGGCGATGGTGGGCGTGGTGGCGGCAATTCCGTCGCCGCTTCCCAATCAACCAGCCCCACCGGCATCCCCGAGGCCGGCAGGCGTACCCCGACCTCCGGAGTAGCATCACGGTATGAAAGTCATCGTCTCCCGCAGCGGCGGGATGGCGGGCATCCGCCTGACCTGGGAAGTGCGAGTCGAAGAACAACCCGACCCGAATACGTGGGCCGAGTTTCTGAACTCCCTGCCCTGGGACGACGTCACCGACAGCGAGGCTACCCCCGACCGATTCGTCTACCGCATTCGGTGCTCCCCGCACGAGGTGGTGCTCGCCGAACCCCAAGTGAACGGGCCGTGGCGCGATCTGGTCAACCGGGTCAGGGCCGCCAACGGTATGTAGCGCCCCTGACCCATTTCAGGCGTTAGGCCTTCGGATGACGCCCCCAGCGCGGGCGACGCGTCGGATCGTCGGTCAGTGCCGCCTCGATGTGCCCGTCGACCTGGTCACCGAAGTGGTCGTCAAAGTTCTCCTCGAGATGCGCGGTGACGGACTTACCGATCCGGCGGGCCATCTCCTCCCGGCGCTGACGTCGTTCGGCAGCCACCAAATCCTCGTGTTCGACGCGGAAGGCCTTGTAGAGAGCAATACACATGCCGATCATGACGATGCTCACCGGAATAGCGGTCAAAATCGCACCGGTCTGCAGAGCGGCCAGTCCACCAGCCAACAGCAGTGCGATGGCCACGAGCCCGCCGAGGCCGGCCCACATGATGCGGCTCCACTTGGGCGGATTGGTGTCCCCGCCGGATGCGAGCATGTCGATCACGAGCGAACCTGAGTCGGCGGAGGTGATGAAGAAGATCGCAATAACGATCACCGCGAGCACCGAAAGGATCACGCCGAACGGCAGGGTGCCCAGAAAGCTGAACAGCACATTCTCGGGGATAATGCCGACCTTGGGGTCGAAGAGCCCGCCGCCGTCACCTTCCCAGGCCTGACGGATAGCGCTGCCGCCCATGACCGCGAACCAGACGAACGTGACCAGGGTCGGAACGAGCAGCACGCCGGCAATGAACTGGCGAACCGTGCGTCCACGTGAAATGCGCGCGATGAACACGCCAACGAACGGTGCCCACGAGATCCACCAGCCCCAGTAGAAGATCGTCCAGGCACCCTGGAAGTCGAGGCCAGCCTGGCCGGTGAACGCTCCGGTGTCAAAGGTGAGTCCGACAACGTTCTGAAAGTAGCCACCGATCGACTGCACGAGCAAACGCAGCAGGTACATCGTGGGGCCGAGCAGCAGCACGGCTACGAGCAGAAAGCCAGCCATGCCGAGGTTAATGTTGGACAGCCACTTGATGCCCTTGCCGACGCCGCTGACAACCGAAGCCGTCGCGATGATGGTGATGACGACGATCAAAATGATGAGCAGGGTATTAGTGACCTCGCCGACCACACCGAGAAAGCTCAATCCGGCGGCGATCTGCTTGACACCGAGTCCGAGAGAGGTCGCGACACCGAACAGGGTACCGACGATGGCGATCACGTCGATCGCGTCACCGAGGCGCCCCTTGACCCGCCGCGTCCCGAGGAGCGGCTCGAGGGCCCAGCGGATGGAAACCGGCCGCCCCTTCCGGTGGATCGAGTAAGCGAGGGCTAGGCCGACAACGGCATAGATGGCCCAGGCGTGGAACCCCCAGTGCAGGAAGGTCTGCGACATCGCAGCGGAGGCGAGATCCGCGGAATCGCCGGTCACGCCCGGCTTCGGAGTCGTGAAGAAGGTGAGGGGTTCTGAGGCCCCCCAGAAGACCAGACCGATGCCCATCCCGGCAGCGAAGAGCATCGAGAACCAGCTCATCAGGCCGAATTCGGGTTCGTCGTCGTCTTTACCCAGCTTGATGTCGCCGAAACGGCTCAGGCCCATCCAAATGGCGAACACGACGAAAGCCGCGACGATGACCATATAGTACGGGCCGAGGCCGGCCACCACCCAACCCTGCAGCAGGGCGAGAACGCTGCCCGTCCGCACGGGAAAAGTGATGGCGACGATGACGACGGCCAAAATGATGCCGAGTGCCGGGTAGAACACTCGCGGTGCCGGAACGGCGAAACGACGGGGTTTGGGTGGACTGCTGTGCGACGGTTTCGCCGGTACTTCGGGTAGTGCACTCACTGTGGAACCCTCTCTAGAATAGATCGCAACGAGCGACAAAACCCCTCAGGATTAAACCGCTTGTGCACCGCCAGGTGCCTGCCCCGCTGGGCAAAACTCCAGTTTACAGGTAAAACACCCCCAATTGGGGGCAAAGTATTTTAGGCGCCCGCTGTGGTGGAAAACACGCCGGCGCTCTGGCCCTGAGGCCCGGGGCGTGTGACGATGGACCATGACTTTCAATGACGTCAACGAGGCTGCATCGGCGTGCAAAATCTCAGCGAAGAGGAATGCTGGAATGTCTTGCTCTCGGCCAGTCTGGGCCGCCTCGCCGTGGCCGTTGGCGGCATCCCCGATATCTTTCCGGTCAATTTCGTCGCCGCCGACCGGCACTTGCTCTTTCGCACCGCGTCGGGCACCAAACTAATCGAGCTCACGGTCAACAACCGGGTCGCTTTCGAAACGGATGGCGTGGGTCGCGACGACGCGTGGAGCGTCGTCGTGCACGGAACGGCCCGGGCGCTCGACACCCAGCGGGAGATCGACGACGCCGCCGCCCTGCCGCTGCGACCGCTGATCCCCACGGTCAAGCCGGTGTTCGTCGAGATCGTGCCGGAGTCCATCACCGGACGGCGGTTTTCACTCGGCCCGGAGCCGACGGCGGCTCTGCTCTAGCCTCAGCGCACTAGCGTTGTAGTGCGCCCCTCACCACGAACCGGGGCAAACAGGAGTGCCGTGCCCGCCATGCTCAATCTCACGGTGCACGTGAAGCCCGGCAGCCGCAAAGGCCCGCTCGTGGTGGACGATCCGGAGAGCACATCGGACCACGCATCCGTTACGGTCTTTCTGCAGCAGCGGGCCGTCGAGGGCGCCGCGAACGACGCCCTCGTGGCACTGCTGGCCAAGCACTTCACGGTGGCCAAGCGCGATGTGAGCATCATCCGCGGTCACACGTCGAAGATCAAACACCTGCGCATCGACCGGTCGTAGTCAGGACCGGTCGTAGTCAGGGCCGGTCGTAGTCAGGGTCGAACGACTCAGCTCACGCCGAGCAGGTCGATCACGAAGATCAGGGTCTGGCCGGAGAGGCGGTGACCGGAACCGGCCGGCCCGTAGGCGAGGTGCGGGGGCACAACGAGCTTGCGCCGGCCACCGACCTTCATGCCGGGAATACCTTCCTGCCAGCCGGCGATGAGCGAGCGCAGCGGAAAGTTGATCGACTGGCGGCGGTTCCAGGATGAGTCGAACTCGTCGCCGGACGCAAATTCGACACCGAGGTAATGCACGTCGACGGTCGCGCCGGCGGTAGCCTCGGCACCGTCACCAACGACAACATCGGTAATCTCGAGCTGTTCGGGGGCAGCGCCCTCCGGGAAGTCAATTTCGGGCTTGGAATTCAAATCAGTCATACCCCCATCCAACCGGATTCGGCGCCGAATTGCACACCGGCCGCCCACCTCGGACGACAGAGAAAATAATGCTTGCGCCAGCCCGCTCACGGGTGCATTCTTGGTATACACCAACTCGTCGCATCGGGAGAGTCGTCGGCACTGCCACACCACCGAAGCGGCGAGTTTCTGTTGGTGCCGTTATCCCAGCACGTCGGCCCGATGATTCATCAGCCGTCCGAGCAGTCGAGCTTCCTGGGCGTGCAGGGCCGGAGTGCTCTGGCCCCGAACGAGACGGTCGCGCACGAAGGCGAGGCGGGTCGCATCCGTTATGAAGTGACGCATTGCGAGCTTCTTCGGGCGTTGCTGGCGTCTGCCCCAGGCGAGCGCCTGGCGTCGCCCGGCGCCCGTGCCGAGCATGGAGACCTCGGCCGCGGTGAACCAGCCGGCCTGAGAATATTCGTGCAGCCGCCGCAGGGTGATGCGGGCCTCCTGCCGGCGTAGAAACAGCACGATGAGAATTGCGGCGATGAACAGCGGCACCTGCACGACCGCGTAGTAGATGAGCACAGCGGCGTCGCCGCTGAGCACAAAGGTGGACCCGTTCCACAGCGCGTGCAGGAGGATCGCGGGGATCAGGCCGAGCAGAAAATAACCGACCGCCCCGCCCTTGCCTGCGCTGCGCCGCCCGGCCAGGCCGAGGGCAAGCCCCGTGCAGATCGTGAACGTGACGTGCGCGAACGGCGAAAAGACCCCGCGCAGCAAGAACGTGATGCCGAGGCTCTGCGCGTTGCCCTCGGTCATGGCCAGTCCGAAGTATTGAATGTTCTCCGAGAACGCAAAGCCGGCCGCAATCGTCGCGGCGTAGACGACGCCGTCGACCGGGCCGTCGAAGTGCCTCCGCACCGCCCAGAACAGTACGAGAATGCCGAAGCCCTTGGCGACTTCCTCTACGATCGGGGCCTGAATGACGGCGGATGCGAAATCACTCCCGGTCAGTGCCCCCGCGCTGGCCGCTATCGTGATCTGAACACCGAGGTCGAAAAGCAGAGCGGTGATGATGGAGATGCCGGCACCCCACAGCAGGGCGAAAATGAAGGCGGGTCGCGGCTCCGGGTCCCAGCGGTCGATCCAGCGCACCGCGAGCAGCACGACAGCGAGCGGCACCAGCGCCAGGATCAGCCCGACGAGTAGGGCGCCGGCGCCGAGGAACGTGGTGAGGTACAAAAACACGGCGAGCAGGGCCAGCCCGGCGACCACGATGCCGATCACGGCCAGTACGATCGGGCCGACGCGAGCTGGGCGCACCGGCTGGCTCCAAACCGGCTGCACCGGCGACGGACTCGGCTGCACGGGCCACTGCGGGAATGGCTGCGGCTGGCCTGGCTGCTGGCCTGGCGGCTGGTCGAGGCTCATTACTCGAGAATACCGGCGCGGGCGGCGCGGCTCAGGCAGCAAACATCGTGCCGGGGTTTAGAAGATCGAGCGGATCAAAGACCGCTTTGAGCTGACGTTGCAGCGCGAGGCTCGTATCGCCGATCTCATCGCGCAACCAGCGGCGTTTCAGCACACCGACGCCGTGTTCTCCGGTGAGGGTGCCGCCGAGGGCGAGCGCGGCCTGGAACATCTCGTCGGCGGCGGCCCAGATCTCGTCGGGCACTGCCGCATCCGCTGCTCCTTCGCGTGGAATAACGAAATTCGGGTGCAGGTTGCCGTCGCCGGCGTGGGCGACGGTGGGAATGGGAATGCCGGTGCGAGCGCTGATTTCGGCGATCGCGGCGAACATCTCGGCCATACGCGAGCGCGGCACCGACACATCTTCGATCAGCACGCGGCCGAACTGCTCCAGGGCCGGGTGCATGGCGCGGCGGATGGCCAGCAGGCGGTCGCCGGAGGCAGCATCCGTCGACAGGCTGGCTTCGCCGCCGGCCGCCCGCAACACGGCAACGGCCTGTTCGGCTTCGGCGAGCGCAGCCGGGCCGTCGGTCTGCACGAGCAGGAATGCGCCGCGACCGAGCGGCAAACCGGCCGAACCCTCTGGCCCGAGGTAGGCGGCGACCAGGCCGAGCGCGACCGGGTCGATCAGTTCCATGACGGCGGGGCGGATGCGTGCGGCCGTGATCGCCGCGCTGCCTGCGGCCGCCGCCGTGACAGTGTCGAAAACCGCACCGATGGTGGCTACGGTGCCTGCCGTGAGCGCGCGCACCCGCACGGTCGCTTCGACGATGACGCCGAGGGTCCCCTCGGAGCCGGTGAGCAGGGCGGTGAGATCGTAGCCGGTGACGCCTTTAACGGTGCGGTGCCCGGTGCGCAGCAAGCTGCCGTCGGCGAGCACGACGGTCAGGCCGAGCACCGCTTCCCGGGTGACGCCGTATTTGGCGCAGAGCAGGCCGCCGGCGTTCGTGGCGATATTGCCGCCGACGGTGGAAATGGCTTTGCTGGCCGGATCGGGGGCAAACCACAGGTTCTGCTGGGCGAGCGCGTCGTTCAGGTGCTGGTTGATCACCCCGGCTTCGACCACGGCGAGTTCGTCGTCAGGGTTGATTTCCAGGATGCGGGTCAGCCCGGCCACACTAAGCACGATGGACCCGTCGGTGCCGCAGGCTCCGCCGGAGAGTCCCGTTCCGGCGCCGCGGGTGACCACCGGCACGCGGAATTCGGTGGCGATGCGCAGCACCGCCTGCACGTGAGCGACCGTGGTGGCGCGCACGATGGCGAGGGGTGTGCCGTCGGCGATCCAGCCGGATTTGTCGGTGCGGCTGGCAGCGAGGTCGAGTTGTGCAGTGCTGACGATGTCGCCAAGCTCGGACTGGAGGCGCAGCAGTGCGTTCATCCCCCCAGCCTATCGACGAGCACCCAGGTCCGATTTCCGCTACCGTCCCGCGTCCGATCGTGGCAGGCTCACGGTATGACGTCCTCTGCCGCAGACCAGGTCTTCGCCGAGCGCTACCGCATCATGTGCTCGCGCGACACTCGTTTCGACGGCCAGTTCATCACCGGCGTGCATACGACGGGTATCTACTGCCGGCCGAGCTGCCCGGCCGCCACGCCCAAACCGGGCAATGTGTCGTTCTACCTCACCGCTGCGGCCGCCCATGAGGCCGGGCTGCGCGCCTGCAAGCGGTGCCTGCCCGACGCGGTGCCCGGCTCACCGGCCTGGAACCTGCGGGATGACCTCGCCGCCCGCGCGATGCGACTGATTTCTGACGGCGTGCTCGAGCGCGACGGCGTACCGGGGCTCGCCGCCCGCCTCGGCTACACGCCGCGGCATCTGACCCGGGTGTTGGTCGCCGAACTCGGTGCCGGTCCGCTCGCCCTCGCCCGCGCGCATCGTGCGCAGACCGCACGCCTGTTACTGCTGGGCACCGACCTGAAGATCACGGACGTGGCGTTCGCCGCCGGCTTTGGCAGTGTGCGCCAGTTCAACGACACCGTCACGTCCGTATACGAACGCACCCCCACCGAGGTGCGCGCCACCCGGCGTCCACCATTCGAGCGTCCGATCCCTGGCGTCGATCCTGCCGAAACCAGGATGACCCTGCAACTGCCGGCCCGCGCACCCTTCGACGGCGCCGGCCTACTGCGCTTTCTCGGCACCCGCGCCCTGCCCGGCGTCGAAACGGCCACCGCAACGAGCTACGCCCGCACGGTGCGGCTGCCCAACGGCACAGCCACCGTCGAGGTGACCCTGTCGGGAACGGATGCGGCCCCCGCCCTGGCTTGCAGCATCCGTCTGACCCAGCTCGCCGACCTGGCACCGCTGGTGAGCCGGGTTCGTCGACTGTTCGATCTCGATGCTGACGCACAGGCCATCGATCATGATCTGGCCACGGATTCGGCGCTGGCCATCTCGGTCGCCAAGACCCCCGGCATCCGCGTGCCGGGCAGTATGGACGCCGAAGAAACACTGTTCCGGGCGCTGATCGGGCAGCAGATCTCGGTCGCCGCCGCCCGCACCGCGCTGACCAGGCTGGCCGATGCGCTCGGCGAACGCCTGCCAGGGCCTGAGTCGCGGCTGCTCTTTCCCACTGCGGCGCAGATCGCTGCCGGCGGCCCTGCCGTGCTGCGCGGGCCGGGCGCTCGAATCGAGACGATCCTGCGGGTCGCGGAGGCGCTGGCAGCGGGCGAATTGCAGCTGTCAGCCGGGCAGACCCGCGCCGAACTCCAAGCAAGTCTGGTCGCGCTGCGGGGAATCGGACCGTGGACGGCCGGGTACGTGGCCATGCGAGTGCTCGGCAGCCCCGACATTCTGCTGACCAGCGATCTGGCACTGCGACAGGGTGCCGGCAGACTCGGCCTACCCGTGCAACCGCGCGCTCTGGCCGTCCGCGGGGCCGACTGGGCGCCGTGGCGCAGTTACGCCGGAATGCACCTGTGGCATGCTGCCGGTGCACCTGCTGTTGGCGAGGGGGCCGTTTCCTCCAAGTAGACCGACCGAGGGTTGGAGCACCTCACAGCGCAACCCGCAGGCAGAGCCGGTTAGCCTAGAAGAGTGAAATTTGCGCATTTGAGAGTTGATGGCTCCTCCGTTCCCCGATTGGCCGTGATCTTCGACGATGCGGCACTGTTTCTCGACGACGTCATGGACGACGCCCCCCGCGACCTGCAAGACCTGCTCGAACAGGGCGATGGCGGCTACGAGCGTATCCGCGCGATCAGCCTCGACGCCGTCTCCAACGGCGCCGTGCTGACCCAGGTCGATGAGTTGCGGCATTCCTCCGCGGTGCTGCGCCCGCCACAGATCATCGCTATCGGCGCCAATTACGCCGCACACTCCTCCGAGCTGAGCCTGCGCTTGGAAACAGCGGCGACCGTGTTCTCGCTCTGGCCCAACTCCCTCACCGGCCACGGCTCGACCATCACCTGGCCGCGCGACCTCACCACCCAGGTCGACTACGAGGCCGAACTCGGCGTCATCATCGGTCGCCCGGCCCGCAACGTGACGGTCGCCAACGCCCTCGACTACGTTTTCGGCTACACCGTCGTAAACGACATCACCGCGCGTGACCTGCAGTTCTCCGAGGCGCAGTGGTCTCGCTGCAAGTCGTTCGACGGTTTCACCCCGACCGGCCCGCTCGTCGTCACCGCGGATGAGATCGGCGACCCGCAAAACCTGTGGCTGACCACCCACGTTGACGGTCGCATCCTGCAGGATGCCTCCAGCTGCGACATGGTGCGCACCGTTGCAGAGATCATCTCGTACCTGTCCAAGACGTCAACGCTCCTGCCGGGAACCCTGATCTCCACCGGCAGCCCGGGCGGCGCCGGCTACAGCCGCAAACCGCCGATCTTCCTCGGCGACGGGTCGACAGTGACCATCTCGATCGACAAGATCGGCCTGCTCACCACCCACTGCCGCGAGATCTAGTCGCGCGGGTCAGAGTCGCGGGTCGTCCTTCCCGTCCCGGGCGAGCAGTTCGTCCTCAACCGCGCCGCCGTAGCCATCCGCTTGCGGGTCTCGGTGCAACCCGCCCGATACCGCGTATTCCTCCTCGGGTGAGAGGACCAGCCGTTTGCGTCCCCACAGGGCAAAGGCCACGAGCATGACTAGGTAGACCACGGCGATGGCCGCAATCGCCGGACGTGCCGGTTCGTTGATGAAGAATCCGAAAAAGATAGCCAGTGAAAGAATGCCAGCAATAACGGCACCGGGTATACCCCAGGGGCTGCGGTACGGGCGGCTCGCATTCGGGAACTTCTTGCGCAGCAGTACGAACGACACCATCTGCAGCACATAGGCGATCACAGCGCCCCAGACAGCGATGTTCAGCACGATGGCACCGGCGACACCACCAGTCCCGCCGAGCGAATCGACCAGCACGAGCGCCACGAAACCGATGATGGCACCCACCAGCAGGGCAATAGCCGGGGTCTGGCGTTTCCCGGTGAGCGACAGAAACTTGGGATAGTACCCGGCACGCGACAGCGAATACATGTTACGCCCGTAGGCGAACATGATTCCCTGCAGGGAGGCTAAGAGCCCGATCAAGGCGAACAGGGCCAGCACCGCTGCGACGCCGTCGCCCACGATCGCCCGGAACCCATCGAGCAGGGGCTCGGTCGATCCGGCAATCTCGGCCGCGCCAACCACTCCGGTGTTGAGAAACAAAACGAGCAGGCCGGTAACGATCAGCGTCGTCCGGGCGATGAGCCCAGCGCGCGGAATATCACGCACCGGGTTGTGCGATTCCTCGGCCGCGAGTGGGAGTTCTTCGATACCGAGGAAGAACCACATGGCGTACGGCAGCGCGAACAGGATCGGGACTATGCCGTGAGGAAGGAAGGCACTCTGGCCGGCGTCCGGCGTGATATTGAATAGGTTGTCCCAGCTGAATAGCCCGGAGAACGCTGCCATGGCGGAGAACACCAGCAGGATCGCAATGGAGATGATCGCCACGACGATGGCAAATTTGAAGGAGATGGCCGCGCCGGCAGCATTGAGCGCGATGAAGGCGACGTACAGGATGAGCCACCACACCCACGGCGACAGGGAGACGCCGAGCAGTTCCTGCGTTATTCCATCGGCGTAGGAAGCGGAAAAATACACAATGACTGCGGTGGTCGCGACGTATTCGATGGTCTCGGCGAGCCCCGTGATGAACCCGCCCCACGGTCCCATTGCCGCTCGAGCGAACGAATAGGCCCCGCCGGTGTGCGGCATCGCCGCCGCCATTTCGCCGATGCTGAAAATCATTCCGTAGTACATGAAGATCAGCAACAGGAACGCGATCGACATTCCGCCAAAACCGGCGAAGTCGATTCCAAAGTTCCAGCCCGAAAAGTCCCCGGAGATTACCGCTGCCACAGCGAGACCCCACAGGCCCCAGATGCCGGCACTGCGGGTGAGCCGGCGTTTCTCAAAGTAGCCGGCTTGCGCTGTGGTGTACTTCACGCCTGAAACTTTCAAGGTGTCTTTGGACATCTCAATTCCTTTGCGCTCGTTGCGCACCCGATGGCGTTACCAACGGCGAGGGCGCAATCGTTCAGTGAGGTTGCCATGATGCTAAAGGCTGAATGGTGCGGTGTATACACCTTTGACGAAAATCGTTGGTCTCAATTCGAGCAACCGCAACGCTCTTCCAGTCGGTGAAGTGTGGTCTAATGGTTGAAAATTGCATGATTGAACCACTCTGCTCCATGATCCGCTCAACGGCCTTGACCACCCCGCCCGCATACCAGCACCGAGGAGAAGCTCGATGACAGCTCGTACCGGAAACCTCACCCTCGAGGAATTGACCATTCTGGTTTCCCGCCGTGAAATCGACACCGTCGTTGTCGCGTTCACCGATATGCAGGGCCGCCTCGTCGGTAAACGACTCTCCGCTCGGCTGTTCCTGGAGGATGCCGCCGCTCATGGCGCGGAATGCTGCAACTACCTTCTCGCCGTCGACGTGGAGATGAACACCGTCGAGGGCTACGCCACGTCGAGCTGGTCGCACGGATACGGGGACATGGCGATGGTCCCCGACCTCGACACACTGCGTTTGGCCCCGTGGCTGCCCGGAACGGCGCTGGTCACCGCCGATCTGCACTGGCTCGATGAGAAACCGGTGCTCGCTTCGCCGCGCCAGATTTTGCGTCGCCAACTGGACCGACTGGCCGAACACGGGCTCACTCCGTTCTGTGCAACCGAGCTCGAGTTCATCGTCTTCGAAGACGGCTACCGTGAAGCCTGGAAAAAGGGGTACCACGGCCTCATTCCGGCCAGCGATTACAACATCGATTACTCGCTGCTGGCATCCACGCGAATGGAACCGCTGTTGCGCGATATTCGTCTCGCCATGGACGGCGCCGGCATGTACTGCGAAGGGGTGAAAGGCGAATGTAATCTCGGGCAGCAGGAGATCGGATTCAGGTACGCGACGGCGCTGGCCACCTGTGACAATCATTCCGTCTACAAGAGTGGGGCAAAGGAGATCGCCGACGCGCACGGAAAGAGTCTCACCTTTATGGCCAAGTTCAACGAGCGTGAGGGCAACAGCTGCCATATCCACATCAGCCTGCAAGGCTCGGGCGGCGAACCGGTTTTTTACGACCCGGAGGCGAAGCACGGCATGTCGAAGCTGTTCCAACACTTCGTGGCCGGGCAGCTCGCCCTCATGCGGGAGCTGACCCTATTCTCCGCCCCCAACATCAACTCGTATAAGCGTTACGTTCCGGGCAGTTTCGCGCCGACCGCGCTAGCCTGGGGCTTCGACAACCGCACCTGCGCGCTGCGCGTCGTCGGGCATGGCCCGGCCCTGCGGGTGGAAAACCGGGTGCCCGGAGGCGATGTGAACCAGTATCTGGCCGTCGCAGCCCTGATCGCGGCGGGTCTCTACGGCATCGAACACGAACTTGAGTTGCAGCCGGCCTACGAGGGAAACGCCTACACCAGCGACGTGCCACGGGTACCGTCAACTCTGCGCGAATCGGCCGAACTTTTTGCAGGGTCCGCCGTGGCCCGCGAGGCGTTCGGCGACGAGGTCGTCGAGCACTACCTGAACAACGCCCGCATCGAGGTGCAGGCTTACGATGCCGTCGTCACCGACTGGGAACGGGTGCGCGGCTTTGAGCGACTGTGATGCCGGACCGGTGATCGGCTTGACCACCTACCTCGAACAGGCGCAGACCGGGGTGTGGGATGTGCCGGCCGCGATTCTGCCACGGGTCTATTTCGATGCAATCACCAAAGCCGGCGGCATTGCCGTGCTGCTGCCGCCGCAGCCGGTGACCGCGGCTATTGCCAACCGCGTGCTCGACGGGCTCGACGCACTGGTCATCACCGGCGGTAAAGACGTCGATCCAGCTCGCTACGGTCAGGCCCCGCACCCCGAGACCGACGAGCCCCGGCCCGATCGAGACGCTTGGGAAGATGTACTGCTGCATGAGGCTGTCGCCCGCCAACTGCCGTTCCTCGGAATCTGTCGCGGTGCGCAAATGCTCAACGTCGCCCTCGGCGGAAGTCTCCACCAGCATCTGCCAGACCTGGTCGGCGACACCACCTATCAGGCCGGCAACGGTGTGTTCAACGTCGTCGACGTTGCCGTTGAACCAGACTCGATGCTCAGCGCACTGCTGGACGGCCAAACGCTCCTACCCGCAGTGCCCGTCTACCACCATCAATCCATCGACCGCCTCGCCGCCGGTTTGCGGATTACGGCCACAACGGATGCCGGCATCGTGCAGGCGGTCGAGCTGGCGGCCGTCCCATTCGGGGTAGCCGTTCAATGGCATCCGGAGCAGTCGCCCGATGACCTGCGTCTCTTCACCGGTTTGGTCACGGCCGCCCGCGACTACCGCGCAGCAGACCAGACTAGAGCCGCACTCAACGGAGCAGGAGAGACAAGCCGATGAGCAGCTACACCATCGTCAACCCGGCCGATGAATCCATCGGTGAAACCATCGAGCACGTGAGCCGGGAAGAAACCGACGAGGCGATCGCCCGCGCCGTCCTAGCCCAGACAGTGTGGGCCCGCGTAGCTCCCGCCGATAAGGGCCGCATCTTGCGTCGATTCGCCCAGGTCGTTGACGGTGACCGGGAAAACCTGGCCAAGATCGAGGTGCGCAACTCCGGGCACCCGATCACGCAAGCGCGCTGGGAAGCCGGCCACGTACGTGACGTCCTCGAGTATTACGCGGCAGGACCCGAGCGCCTGTTCGGCCAGCAGATTCCGGTCGCGGGCGGGATCGACCTCACCTTTCATGAGCCGCTGGGTGTTGTCGGCGTGATCACTCCGTGGAACTTTCCGATGACGATCGGTGCCTGGGGCTTCGCGCCGGCCCTCGCGGCCGGTAACGCCGTGGTGCTGAAGCCAGCCGAGTGGACGCCGCTGTCGAGCATCCGTTTGGGAGAACTCGCCCTCGAAGCCGGACTGCCGGACGGCCTGTTCCAGGTGCTGCCGGGTCGTGGTTCGGTCGTGGGAACACGTTTCGTGACGCACCCCGACGTGCGCAAGATCGTGTTCACCGGCTCGACCACCGTCGGCAAGCAGATCATGGCCGGTTGCGCGGACCAGGTCAAGCGGGTGACGCTCGAACTGGGCGGCAAGAGTGCCAATATCGTCTTCGCCGATGCAGATCTGGAACGCGCGGCCGCCGCGGCGCCGTCCGGCGTGTTTGAGAATGCGGGACAGGATTGCTGCGCTCGAAGCCGCATCCTGGTGCAGGCCAGCGCAATGGATCGATTCATGGAGCTGCTCGAACCGGCCGTGGCTGCGGTGCGGGTCGGCGACCCGACCGACCCAGATACCGAAATGGGGCCCCTCGTCTCCCGCCAGCACCACGCTGCCGTGTCGGCATATCTGCCGGACGACGCACCGGTCGTCTTCCGCGGCAGCGCTCCGACCGGTGCCGGATTCTGGATGGCTCCGACAGTGCTGCTCCCCCCGAGCCGCACGGACCGATGTGTGACCGAGGAGATCTTCGGCCCGGTAGTGACCGTACTGCCCTTCAGCGACGAAGACGACGCCGTGACGCTGGCGAACGATTCCCGTTACGGGCTATCCGGGTCGATCTGGACTCGCGATATCGGCCGAGCCATTCGAGTCTCACGCGGGATCGAGTCGGGCAATCTGTCGGTCAATTCGCACTCTTCGGTGCGCTACTCGACCCCTTTTGGCGGGTTCAAGCAATCCGGACTCGGACGGGAGCTGGGGCCGGATGCGCCCCTGCACTTCACTGAAACCAAGAACGTTTTCATCGCGGTTGACTAGTCCCTCAACGAAGGAGATCCTGTGAGCATCACTCCCATCGACCTGACCCAGCGCCTGGCCGGCAAGGTCGCCGTCATCACCGGCGGGGCCAGCGGAATCGGCTTAGCCACCGCGAAACGTTTCAGAGCCGAGGGCGCCATGGTCGTCATCGGTGACCTCGACGACGAGGCCGGCCAAGCGGCCGCACTATTGGTCGGCGGTCTCTTTGTGAAAGTCGACGTCACCGATCAGGATCAGGTGGACCATCTGTTCGACACCGCGTTCGAGACCTACGGATCGGTGGACGTGGCATTCAATAATGCCGGCATTTCACCGCCCGACGACGACTCCATCGAAACGACCGAACTTCCCGCTTGGCAAAAGGTGCAGGACGTCAACCTCAAATCGGTGTACCTCTGCTGCCGCGCGGCTCTGCGTCACATGGTTCGGCAGGGCAGCGGGTCTATTATCAACACGGCGAGTTTCGTGGCCGTGCTCGGTTCGGCAACCAGCCAGATCTCCTACACAGCGTCGAAGGGCGGAGTGCTCGCTATGAGCCGGGAACTGGGCGTGCAGTTCGCTCGCCAGGGTATTCGGGTGAACGCACTCTGCCCGGGGCCGGTCAATACGCCGCTACTCCAGGAACTGTTCGCGAAAGACCCAGCACGTGCCGCTCGACGGCTCGTGCATATTCCGGTGGGTCGCTTCGCCGAACCTCAGGAACTCGCGGCGGCCGTTGCATTCCTGGCCAGTGACGACTCCTCATTCATGACCGGTTCCACCTTTCTGGTGGACGGCGGCATCAGCTCGGCCTATGTCACGCCAGAATAGTGATCCGGCACCGGCGGCGGGGCTCAACAGCGGTCTCCTCCTGGGGCCGGTTTCGGGCACCAACACGTTTGAAGAGACGGTTCAACGCCTCCTGCAGACTGTGCGACTTGGCCTGATCGCTCCGGGCGAACGGTTGCCGCCGGAGCGTGACCTTGCCACCCAGCTGGGCGTCAGTCGCGATACCCTACGAGAGGCAATCGGGTCCCTGGCGGAGGCCGGCTACCTCGTCTCCCGGCGCGGACGATACGGCGGCACCTTTGTCAGGGATGAACTTCCCACGCCGCCGGTGAATCCGGCTGAGTCCGCCGCTGGAACCCCGCACCCGTCGATGACTGCCGCCGAGATTGATGATGTGCTCACCCTGCGCGACATTCTCGAGGTCGGAGCTGCCCGCGCCGCCGCCGCCAAGGTGATGTCCCCGCCGGAGCGTGAGCTGCTCTGGTCGAGCCTCGGGGCGGCCGCAGACGTCGGCGCGGAGGAGTACCGTCGCGTTGATTCCCGACTCCATCTCTATATCGGCGAGTTGGCCGGTTCCCCGTCGCTCGTACCGCTCCTCGCCGACGTGCGCATGCGCCTGAACGAATTGCTCGATGCCATTCCCCTGCTGGCACCCAACATCGTGCACTCCAATAAACAGCACGAACAGATTGTCGCAGCGATTCTCAGTGGAAGACCGGATGCCGCCGCGGACGCGATGCGCGAGCACCTGCGCGGTACGGCCCTACTCCTGCGGGGCTTTCTCGAGTAGGCCGGGGTGGGCGGGCGAATTTCGGCGGCGAGAGCCGCGGCATCCGCTCGCCGGGTAACTCAGCCGATCAACGCCTCGACCGGGCCGCGCACGAAGAAGAGCACGAAACCGACCGCGACGACCCAGAGCAGCGGGCTGATTTCGCGGCCCTTGCCCGAGAGGCTGCGCACGAGCACCCAGCTGATGAACCCGGCGCCGATGCCGTTGGCGATCGAATAGGTCAGCGGCATCACGATGATGGTCAGAAAGATGGGCAGGGTGCTGGAGAATTCGCTGAAGTCGAGGTGGCGAATCTGCGACACCATCAGCGCCCCGACGATGACAAGGGCGGCGGCGGCCACTTCGAGCGGCACGATCTGGGTGAGTGGGGTGAAGAACATGGCCGCCAGAAAGAGGATGCCGGTGATCACGTTGGCCGCGCCGGTGCGGGCTCCCTCGCCGATTCCGGCGCCCGATTCGATGAAGACGGTGTTCGAGGAGGCGCTGGTGGCGCCACCGGCGACGGCCCCGATGCCCTCCACGATCAGGGCAGACTTGAGCCTGGGAAATTTGCCGTCCTTATCGGCCAGGCCAGCTTCACTGGCCAGGCCGGTCATCGTGCCCATCGCGTCGAAGAAGTTCGTGAAAACCAGGGTAAAGACCAACATCACTGCGGCGAGCATGCCGATGCGCTCGAAGGCACCGAAAGAGACCTCGCCGATTAGTCCGAGGTCGGGCAGGGCGACGACGCTCGTCGGCAGCACGGGGGCGTTGAGGTTCCAGCCGGCCGGGTTCGAGCCGAACGACGGCCCGACCTTGAAGATGGCTTCCAGGATGACCGCGATGATGGTAGTCGCTACGATGCCGATCAGCAGTGCGGCCTTGACCTTGCGGGCCAGCAGCACGCCCATGATAATTAGCCCGATCACGAACACGGCGGTCGGCAGGGTGGCGATCGAGCCGGCATCGCCGAGTTGCACCGGCGGTGAGTTCGCGCCGCTGGCCCGCACGAAGCCCGAGTCGACGAGACCGATGAACGCGATGAACAGACCGATACCGACCGTAATGGCAATCTTTAGCGGACGCGGGATGGCATTAAAGATGAGTTCGCGCAGTCCGGTCGAGGCCAACAGCACGATGATGAGCCCGTTGATGACGACCAGGCCCATCGCTTCGGCCCAAGTGACCTGGCCGACGACGCTCACGGCGAGGAAGGAGTTAATGCCAAGTCCGGCGGCGAAGCCGTAGGGCAGGCGCGCGATGACGCCGAACAGAATGGTCATGACGCCGGCGGTCAGCGCGGTGACGGCGGCGACCTGCTCATTGGGAAGCCAGCCGCCCTCGACGTCGACGGCGGCCTGGTCGGCGCTGAACCCGCCGAGAATGAGCGGGTTCAAAATAACGATGTACGCCATCGTGACGAATGTGACGACGCCGCCACGAAATTCCCGCGACCAGGTGGAGCCGCGCCTGGTGATCTCGAAGTATGCGTCGACGCGGGCTTTCAGGCCACGCGGCGTCGGCTGCGGCGAGGCAGCAGTAGTGGGTGTCTCAGTGCTCGAAATGGTGTGCTCCCGGTGCCGTGGCTTTAACGCAAGGTTCCAGTCTACGACCGGGCCAGCGCTGGCCGATCAAACGTGCGGCACGAATCGCCCCCAGGCCAGGCGCCGCTCGCGGTTCGGGTCGGATTCGATCATGTCTTCCCGATCGATGATGAGGGTCTCCCTGGTTCCCTCTTCGTACCGAGGCCACTCGGCCGATGGCACCCCGCCGGCTACAAAGCCGAGCCACCAGCCCTGCATCCTGGTACCGATGTCCTGAAAGGCTCGTCGCCCCCCGAGCGCCGTCATGCTGCGGCCGAACCAGCCGTCGAGCCGGTCGAACAACGGAAACAGTTCGAGACCGTGGGTAGCGTCAAGGCCCATCAGGCGTAGCAGCCGCGGCGCGGCGTCGAAGCGGTAGAAGTACACCGGCGCGTAGCGCGAGTGTCGTTCTGCGACTTTCACGCTCGGGTACCAGAAAGAATAGTCGCCGCCGAAATCCAGCGCCGCGCGCAACGCCGGAATACCCGGGTACTGCGCTTTGAGGGCTTTCTTCGCTTTCTTCTTGGTTTTCTTGAAAATCGCGCGGATCCGCGCTGGTGTCGTGGCCAGAATGTCGATCCGGCCGCTGAACAGTGACCCTTCGCGCGCGTTGGTGCCGATGATCAGTGGGATGCGCGCGGCCCGGCCATCCCGAAAAGCGTCGAGTGGTCGCTCAGGCAGAAAAACTCCGTCAATGACCGGGCAGAGCGGAATCGTACCCGGGTCCTGGTCGGGGGTACGCACGGTCAGCGCCGTCGTGGCGGCGGCGAGCAGTGCCGGGTCGGCGGCGAGCAACAGGCGGGCCGCTTCGGCGGTGCTAGAGGGGCCGGGATCGATCAGACTGTCCACGAATTCGCCGGCCCAGCGCGCGGTGAGATCGCTCGGGTAAACCGCGTTCGGCGGCGCGCTCTGCGCGATTGCCCGGTGGAACAGGCCGGCCGCGCTCGGCACGGTCATCAGGGTGGTGACCGCGTTGCCGCCGGCCGACTCACCGAACAGGGTGACGGCATCCGGGTCACCGCCAAAGGCGTGAATGTTCTCCTGCACCCACTGCAACGCGGCAACCTGGTCGCGGAGTCCCAGATTGCTCTCAAACGGATGCTCCGCCGTGCCATACCGAGAGAAGTCCAGGTAGCCGAGGGCCCCCAGCCGGTAGTTGAGGCTGACGTAGACGATGCCGCCCCGCCGCACGAGCCCTTCGCCCTGCCGCGGAACCTCACGGCTGGAGCCGACGCTGTATGCACCGCCGTGGATGAACACCATCACCGGCCGCAGCGCGTCCTCGAACTGCGCGCCGGGACGCATCCGCTCGTCTGGCGCGATCACGTTGAGGTTGAGGCAGTCTTCTCCCTGGGGAATGCGCGGGTGGGCACCACGAAACTGGCCCTTATGACTCTGCGGGGCGATCAGGCCCCACTGGCTCGCATCGCGCACACCGTGCCAGGCCGATGGCGGCTGCGGCGCACGAAAACGTCGATCACCCACCGGAGCCGCCGCATAGGGAATACCGCGCCAGGCGAGCACGCCACGCTCGCGAACTCCGCGGAGCAGTCCGGCGGCCACTCGCACCTCCAGCCCCGCCTCGGTGGTGGGATCAGCGAGTTGACTCATGCGCCCGAGTCTATTCCGCCGTGCTGACCGGCTGCGACTACGCTCGACACAGATACCGCACCAGAAGAAACGAGAACCACGATGGCACTGCCCTGGACCCTGCACGGCGACGGAAAAACGGTCGGGGCACAGGAGGTCGTCGGCCCGGGCGAACGGCTGAGCTGGCCACTGACCATCGGCATCGGCTCGCAGCACGTCGTGGCCATGTTCGGTGCGACCTTTCTGGTGCCGTTGCTCACCGACTTTCCGCCGAGCACCACGCTGCTGTTCTCCGGCATCGGAACCCTGCTGTTCCTGCTGATCACCGGGAACAAACTGCCCAGCTACCTGGGTTCGTCGTTCGCCTTCATCGCACCGATCACCGCAGCCACCGCCTCGGCCGGTATGGGCAGCGCCCTGTTCGGCATCATGGCCGTCGGTGCGTTGCTCACCCTGGTCGGCGTCATCGTGCAACTTACCGGCACCGGGTGGATCGACCGACTGATGCCGCCGATCGTCTCGGGCGCCATCGTCGCGCTTATCGGGTTTAACCTCGCCCCGGTGGCCAAGGCCAACTTCGACAAGGCACCGCTCACGGCGCTGATCACGCTCGTCGCGGTGATTCTGTGCACCGTGCTGTTTCGCGGCATCCTCGGTCGGCTGTCGATTTTTCTCGGCGTGGTGGTGGGCTACGTCGCGGCCGTCTTCTTCGGCGAGGTCGACTTCAGCCGGATCGCCGACGCCGCCTGGATCGGGCTGCCGCCGTTCACCGCGCCCGCCAACCCGTTTGAAAACCCAGCCGCTGTCTTGGGCGTGCTGCCCGCCTTTCTGCCCGTCGTCCTCGTGCTCATCGCCGAGAACGTCGGCCACATCAAGGGCGTTGCGCAGATGACGGATGCGAAGGTGAACCGGCTCACCGGGCGCGCCCTGCTCGCCGACGGCCTCGCCACCATGCTGGCCGGTTTCGGCGGCGGCAGCGGAACCACGACCTACGGCGAAAACATCGGCGTCATGGCGGCGACCCGCATCTACTCCACGGCGGCTTACTGGGTGGCCGGAATCGTCGCTATTCTGCTCGGCCTCTCCCCCAAGGTCGGTGCGATCATTTTCACGATCCCCGATGGCGTGCTCGGCGGTGTCACCACCGCGCTCTACGGGCTGATCGGGGTGATCGGTGTGAAGATCTGGCTCGACAATAAGGTCGACTTCTCCAAGCCGGTGAACCAGTTCACCGCGGCGACCGCGCTCATTATCGGTATCGCCGACTTCACGCTGAACGCGGACACCCTAAGCTTCAACGGCATCGCCCTCGGTACCCTAGCGGCCATCGTGATCTACCACCTGATGACCTGGCTCGGCCGAGTGCGTCGGACGGCCTGACCCGCCTGACCTGCCTAACCCGCCTGACAAGCGGATGACCGCGCCCCATTTGGGTGCGCGCAAGCAGAAACCGGGACGCCGAGCGGGGCTACCGGTGCAGGGCCGGCACGATCAGGTAGACGCCGTACAGCACGGCGATGCCGCAGAGCACGAAGCAGGCGTACCCGGCGCAGAGGGCCAGGCGCTTCAGCCCGGGCGTGAGCGGGTTGGCTGCGGCGGCCTTGCGCGCTCGTTTGACCTGCTTCGCGGCCTTCTTCGGGCTCAGCACGGTGATCGCGCCGGTGAACTCGTGCGGCTCCACCAGCGGGATGCGGCCGGCCGTGGTGAGCAGGCGCAGGCCCAGCGAGTAGAGACTCACGAGCAGGGCCGCCGAGAACAGTGACGCGACCGAGACGACGAGAAAGGCGCTCCAGTCGATCACAGTGACACCTTTCTGCGGTCGCCACGGCCATGACGGGTGGGCCGGCGCGGCGTCTTCTTGATATTGACCACCCGTCCTGCATCATCGATGTCGTTGAGCAGGGTGTGGTGGGTTACCCGGTTGCGGCGCGACCAGCGGAACAGGGCCATGATCACGATTGTTCCGATCACCATGTCGAGCACGATGCCTACGGGTCCCAGCAGGGCGAGTCCGGCGGCGAACGCGCCCATGATGGCCGAGGCTGGCAGGGTCATGACCCAGCCGAGAGCGATGCGTCCGGCCATCCCCCAGCGTATGGTCGAGCCCCGGCGGCCCAGGCCGGAGCCGATCACCGACCCGGAGGCGACCTGGGTGGTGGAGAGGGCGAATCCGAGGTGGCTGGAGGCGAGGATCGTGGCAGCGGTGCTGGTTTCGGCGGCGAACCCCTGGGCCGGCTTGATCTCGGTCAGGCCGGTGCCCATGGTGCGGATAATGCGCCAGCCGCCGGTGTAGGTGCCGATGGCGATGGCGAGGGCGCAGGCGGCGATGACCCAGAAGGTGGGGCCGCTGCCAACTGCCTGGAACCCGCCGGCGATGAGGGTCAGCGTGATCACGCCCATCGTCTTCTGGGCATCGTTGGTGCCGTGTGCCAGCGCGACGAGCGAGGAGGAGAAGATCTGCGCGTAACGGAACCCGCCGCGGCCGTCTGGTTTGCCGACATCGCGCCGGGTGATCGTGTAGGCCAGGCGCGTGGCGACGAGCGCCACGCCGCCGGCGATCAGCGGCGCGATCAGCGCGGGCAGAATCACCTTGGCGGCCACGACGTTGTAGTCAACGGCCTGGGTGCCGACGCCGATGATCGTGGCGCCGATCAGCCCACCGAACAGGGCGTGGCTCGAGCTCGACGGCAGGCCCATCAGCCAGGTGACCAGGTTCCACACGATTGCGCCGATCAGTCCGGCGAAGATGAGTTCGGGGGTGATCAGCACCCCGCCGTCCCCCTCCTTAATGATGCCGCCCGACACGGTGCGCGCAACCTCGGTGGAGAGAAAAGCCCCGACCAGGTTGAGAATGGCGGCGACGCCAACGGCAACTTTGGGCTTCATCGCGCCGGTTGCGATCGGAGTGGCCATGGCATTGGCCGTGTCGTGAAAGCCGTTGGTGAAGTCGAAGATGAGTGCCAGCGCGATGACCAGAACGATGATGAGGCTGAATTCAGGCACGAGACACCACACTTTCCAGGTCAGCTCCGAAGGTGAACGTGGCGCGTACCGGCACGCCGCCCAGCACCCCGGGCAGCCAATGCCGGGCGTCGTCCCACATTTCATCCACCGGCAGGGTCGCCACGTCAAACCAGACCGGGTTCAGCTCGTTCGATTCCCGCGGGGTCCCCGACCACTCGTCGCAGACGAACACGGTCGACTCCTGACTCCACTCTTGGCGGTGCGGAAACAGATAGGTGAGATACCCCAGTTCAGTCAAAGCGGATGCCGCAACCACCAGCCCGGATTCCTCCTCGATTTCACGCACGGCAGCGTCCACTGCGCTCTCACCGATTTCGAGCTTGCCGCCGAGACCGACGATGTTGCCCACGCCGAGGCCTTTCTTCTTGCGCCCCAGCAGTACCTGCCGGTTGCCTTCGGGAGATAGTCGGGTGAGGTAGCACACGCATACCTGGGGCAAAGTCATTGCTTCATCTTAACGCGCATGCGGTTCTTTCGGAGGCGGCTCGGATAAGCTCCGATCATGGACTTTGTACCCGCTACCGGAACCATCACCATGTTCACGACCGACTGGTGCGGTTACTGCAAACGATTGAAGAAGCAGCTCGACACCGCCGGCATCGGTTACACCGAGGTGAATATCGAGCAGGTTGACGGCACACCGGAGCTCGTGATGAGCCTCAATAACGGCAACCAGACCGTGCCGACCATCCTGTACCCCGACGGATCGGCCGCGACCAACCCATCGCTGGCCCAGGTGCAGGCCAAACTCGCCTGACCAGCCCGCAGCTCTCGGGTCTACACGTCGCAGCACTCGTTTGAGAAGCCGGCACTGGTTTGAACACGTGCCACCAGCTCAAACGCGTGCCACGCTCCTAGCCGAAAAGTACGGCGGCCTCGTCGTAGCGGGCTGGTGAGACCCGCTTGAGGCCGATTGTGGCCGATGCGATACTCACGACGTCGATCTCGGTGCCGCGCAGCGACACCATCGACCCCCACTGCGAGTTGTGGATAGCGTCCACCGCCGCCATGCCGAGGCGGGTGGCAAGCACCCGGTCGTAGGCCGACGGTGCGCCGCCGCGCTGGGTGTGGCCGAGCACGGTGGCGCGGCTTTCGATGCCGGTGCGTTCCTCGATCAGCGGGGCGATGACCTCACTGATTCCGCCGAGGCGGGGGCGATGAAATGCGTCGAGGCCCTTGGTGGAGTGCGCTTCCTCCATGCCGGAGAGCAGAAAACCCTCCGAGACGACGATGACCGGGGCCCGGCCGCGGTCACGCACGTGCTCGACCCAGTCGCAGATCTGCTCGATCGACTTGGGCTGCTCTGGGATGAGGATGGCGTGGGCACCGCCGGCCATTCCGGAGTGCAGCGCGATCCAGCCGACGTGGCGCCCCATGACCTCGACGACCATGCAGCGCCCGTGCGATTCGGCGGTGGTGCGCAGGCGGTCGATGGCTTCGGTGGCGATTTCGACGGCGGTATTGAAGCCGAACGAGTAGTCGGTGGCTTCGAGGTCGTTGTCGATGGTTTTGGGCACTCCGACAATGTTGAGTCCGGCCTCGGTGAGGCGATGTGCGGCGGTCAACGTGCCCTCTCCGCCGATCGCGATCACGGCGTCGATGCCGTTGGCGTCGAGGGTGCGCTGGATGTTCTCCGGGCCGCCGTGTTCGCCCTCGAACGGGTTGGTGCGAGAACTGCCCAAAATAGTGCCGCCCTGGCGAGACAGGCCGCGAACGCTGTGACGATCGAGTTCCATGAACTCGCTCTGCACGAGTCCGCGCCAGCCATTGCGGATTCCGACGAATTCGAATTCATGGGTGCGCACACCCTTGAGCACGGCGCCGCGAATGACCGCGTTCAGTCCGGGGCAGTCGCCGCCGCTGGTGAGAATACCGATCTTCATCCGGGTTACAGCTTTCCGTCGAGGGCCTGGCTGAGCAGGTAGATGAGCGCACTCGCCTGCACCGAATCGGTGGCCGAAAACTCTGCCTGGGAACCATCGAGGGCGCGAGCAGCCAGACCCTCTTTGCTGCCGATCAGATCGGCGATTCGCGCATCGATGGTGTGCGCGGCGATGATGCGCCACGCGGTGACCGGCTCATCCTGACCGATGCGGTGCACCCGGTCGATCGCCTGGGTCTGCTCGGCTGCGGTCCAGCTGAGTTCGGCGAGCACCACGTTCGATGCGGCCTGCAGGTTGACGCCGACACCGGCTGCGGTGAGCGAACACACCGCGATCGCGACGTCGGGATCGTTGTTGAAGGAATCAATTGCGACCTGGCGGGCCAAGGCGCTCTGGTCGCCCCGCAGCGAAACCGTTTTCAGGTCGCGCTTGGCGAAGATCTCCTCCGCGGTGTCCATGACGTCGATGTGCTTGGCGAAGAACACCACCTTGCCCACCGAGCGGGCCAGTTGCGCCGCGTAATCCGCCGCGAGCCCGGCCTTGGCCTGACCGATCTTGCGCACCATCGTGAAGACGTTTTCGCCAGTGGTCTGGCCCTTGGAATCTTCGAGCTCAGCGTGAGCGACGGCGCGAATGTAGGCATCCCGCTGGTCTTCGTCGGGAACGGCCGGACCGCCCGAGCCAGCGTGCCGGGCCGCGACGAGCGCCTGAAAACGGGTGACCAGACGGGCACCGAGCTCCCGCTCGGCCTGGCGGATGGATCGGCCGAGGTCATCGTCGAGTTCCACCGGCAGGTCGGCGATGCGCTTGGCCGGCAGATCGGCGGCGACGTCGACCTTTCGGCGGCGCACGATGCCCATGTCAATGACGGCGGCGCGGGCTTCCTTGTAGAAGCCCATGTCGGCCGGGGTCAGGCCGGTCTCTTCCAGACGTTTCAGCAGTGCAGGGGCAGGCTTGTCACCATCGATCCAGCCGAGGAACTGCCAGATGGCGCGAAAATCATCGACGTCGTTGATGAGAGGCGTTCCGGTGAGAGCCATCAGCAGCGGGTTGCCGCCCGGGGTGCGGCGACGAATCTGGTCGGCCAGCGACAGCACGTGTTTGGACCGCTGGGACGACAGGTTCTTGATGAAGTGCGCCTCGTCGACGACCATGCCCTTGAACCCGAGCGTGCCGAGCCAGGCGAGGTGGCGGTCGAGCACGTCGTAGTTCACCACTACAACGTCGGCGAAAGCATCGAGGGTGTCGCCGTCGCCGTGGATGACGGTCGCCCGCCGGTTCGGCGTCCACAGTTCCACTTCGCGCGCCCAGTTCATCTTGACCACGTTCGGCACGATGGCCAGCAACGGGTAGGCATTGGCAACGGATGCCGCCAGCAAGCTTTGCGCGGTCTTGCCGAGACCGGGCTCGTCGGCGAGCAGGTAGCTGCGATGGCCGAGGCGGGCACTCTCAATGAAACGCGCCTGGTGCCGCATGAGCTCCATGCCGCCCGGGGAGAGCCGGTCGAGGCGGGGCGCTTCCGGCATGTCCATACTGGCCGCCTGGCCGCCGGATCCGTACTCGAACGATTTGAACAAGGGACCGAGCAGTTCCCAGTTCGCGAGTCGACGCGGGTGCACGATCGGCTGGGCCGCGGTACTGAAGTCGGGGGCGAGGAACGGGTTGGCCAGCTGCCTGGCCTTCACCGACTGCGGGATGACCTGGTTCTGCAGCACGACCGGTGCTGCCTCGGGCTCCCGGGTGATGATGAGTTCGTCTGGGCTGAGTTCGGCACCGGATTCGAGCAGCCAATCACGCCGAAACCGCTGGGCGACGGTGGAGACGCCAGCGTCGGGTTCGAGCAGGGTGATCAGGCTCGTGTCGCGGGCGGCCGTCTTGGCCAGAATCTGAGCGATCCCATCGAGGCGTTTGAGCAGCTCTGCTCGGTTGGCGTCGGAGAGCTCTTTGTCGCCTTTCACCCGAGCGCGTTCCTCACGCATCAGCAGGGCAATGACCTGGTATTTCGTGCGGTTGGTCGGCCCGAGCTTGGTGCCGGACTGCGCCTTCGCTTCGACCTCGCGCACCTTGCGGGCGAGAATGGGAATGATCGGCGCGTCATCGTCGCGTGAACGCGGGTGAGCCCGATTGCGGGTGGACCCACTACGACCGAGGTTGTTCCGGCTGCTCGAGGCATCGGTGCGGGTATAAGCCATTGTTCTCCACTTCGAAGCAGAACGGTACGGGTACCGGCTGTACGTATCCGAGCGTGCCGGTCACGGCATTCTGGTGTTTCCTGAACGCGCTGTGCGCACATCGTTTCTCTGACATACAGAAACAAGTGGTACATGAAACACAGCACGCGCCCTGATCATAATGCCGGACCCAAGGTCAAGCGGATGCTGTCGCAACGGTGCTGCAGCTATGACAGGTGCTGCCACCGAATGCGAGAGCCAGTAGAGACCTGCTCGAGTTCTCCCAACGCGATAGTAGTCTACGCCCGACGTTCATTCCTTGCGAATTGGCACTTTGGTGCGCAGCCCGACGACGATGAAGATGATCGCCGCGATGAATTGAGCCGAGACCCAGCCCTGACCGCTGAGGTCGATGATGACGACCGGGTTCCACAGGATGGCCATCGGAACGAGGCCGATCAGCCAGTACCAGGAACGTGCCTGAATCACGAAGACACAGATAATGAGTGCCAGAATACTGACCGCGTAGCGAATGATGATGAAACTCTCACCGTCCAGAAGCGCGAGTCCGGCTAGCAGAACGATGGCGCCGAGCAGTCCCGGCGCGAGGGCCGAGCGCGTGAACGTCGGTGCGGCTGGCGTGCCCATTGCCCGTTTCATCAAACGCCTCCCCCGCCGCCGCCGCCGCCTCCGCCGCCCGAGAAACCGCCGCCGCCTCCGCCTGAACTCGAACTGCTGGTGGCGCTACCCGACCAGGACGCCGTCGTGGCGGCCTGGAAGGAGCTGATCGCACCCGCGAAGTACGCCGCCTGGAAAATTCCGGACCCGTAATACCAGTCGGGCTGAGTGTTGCTCTCGGCGTAGTACTGGCTCAGCACGCCAGACCACTCCTTCTCCTGCCCGAACAGTACGGCCAGGGGCAGCACGCGTTCGTAAAGTTTCACGATTTGCACGGAGGGGGCATCCGCTGTCACGGTGCCAAGGCCGAGATTCGGCCGACCTTTCTCCGGCCGACCATTTTCCGGCCGATAGACGGAACGCACGGCTCCCTCCGGACTCTGCAACACTCGCAGCCGATCGGCTTCGGCGAGACCTATATACAACTTGACGCCCTTCAGATAGTCACGCAGTTCTGCACCGCTCTCAGTGAGCGTTCTAAAATTAGCGACCAACGCGATCGTGGCAACCCCGGCCACAATACCCACCACGATGATCAGCAGGGGCCAGAGCCCACCCACCACGGTGATGACGGCGCCCAGGCTGGCCACGATGGCGACGCCGGCGCTGACCACGGCAAGCCCGAGCAGCCCACTGCGCAGGGAGACGTTTTTCTGTTCCCGCAGACCCAGACGCAGAGATTGCGCGCGGCTCGCCGTGCGTTCCTTCGCCAGGGCCTTGCTCAGCGAAATGCTCTTCTTCTTCAGGTCACGCTGGTCGCCGGGCTCTAGTCCGGGAAAGAGCTTGCCGAGAATGCGACTCTCGGTCTCGTCGACACCGTCGGCGTGCACGAACTCGAGCAGAAAGTGACTTTTCTTGTCGCCCGCCTCGAGAATGCGCACGTTGCCACGCACCGCGAAGCTGATGAACTGGGCCGCCATCGCCTTACTCGCGGCACCGACGATGTCTCCGGAGGTGAGCAGGTTCACTCCTCGTGGCGGAAGATACTCGGCGATGATGGTGAATCGACCGCGCGCATCACGCAATCGGGTGGCGCGTAACAACGCGGCAAACACGGCCGTCAGCAGGGCCAGGATCGCGCCGACCAGCCCAATGCTGGGGAGGGCGTTGGCGGTGAAAGAATCATCGCGCGGCACGAAGGTACCCGGCTGGAACTCGACATCGATGGTCAGATTCTCCTGCGGCCCAAGCTGGAGAGCCAGCGCGGAGACGGTCGGTTCAGTATCGGACCCGGTGAAACGGATGCTGTCACACGGCCTATCAGAATCACCCCGCCCCTGAAAACACCGCACCTCGGCGCCCAACCGGTCCACCAGCTCCGGATCGAACCGCACCATTGCGGTGACCTGGCCGAACGGCTGGTCCCATCCGGTACCGTTCACATCCCAGTAGAACTCTTCGGTGTCTGCGTCGTCGGAGTACAGGGTCACGTTGGATTGCGCGTACGTGATCACGTAGGTCTGCGCCCCATGCACAAATTCGTCGGCGGCACTCGTCACGATGAGAAACTCTTCATCGCGGTCTTCGCTGGTGGTCTCGGTGTCAAACGGTCGCGGCGTACCGTTCTCGTCGGTGACGCTCTCGATCACGATGTCGGTGGGGCGTCCCTCGTAGTGCGTGGGAATGGCACGCTGAATGCCGTGGTTTTGGTCGACCTCAAGAAACCGGGCCACGATCGTCTCGACGGTTGTCAGCGTTGACCGGCCGTCGACGTCCAGGCCGAGGTTGTATTGGGCGTCGAAGGAATCAAAGCTGAAGTCGTTGACGTCTGCGCCCACCAGGTTAAGCGTGTTGGTGCGAAGCGGTGCCGGAGCGGTGGCGGCCTGCGCGGGCGGCGCCAGAGCGAACACGTCTCCCCCGATGACCAGAACACCGCTGATCAGCGCACCGAGAGTGAGAACGAGCGCGGGGCGAACCGATCTGAGCATGAGTCCACTCTACCGAGCGTGCGGGCAGCGAACTGCGCGCTCGTGCGGGAAACTCAGGCGTGCTGGATAGGAATTGACGTCGTCGAAGGCGGGCGTTCGAACAGCAGCTCCAGCCCCGGCTTCAGTTCGGCGAGCCAGGCAGCATACCCGGCCGGATTCAGGTGCAGACGATCAATGCCGAGTGCTGGGTCGAGCTCGCCGTCCGGCAGGGCGAGGGTCGGCCAGAGGTCGAGATATTGCACGTGCTGGGTGGGGGCATACTGCCATACGTGCCGGTTTATTGAGCGGATGGTCTCGGCGAAGTCTTGGTCACGAGGCAAGACAGACTGCACCATGATGCGGGTTTCCGGTAAGGCGCGGCGCAGGGTGTGCAGGATGGTTTCAATGTTTCGCACGACGTACTCGTCGGACTTACGCCAGCCGAGATCGTTGGTTCCGACCCCGATCACGATGGCGTCCGGTCGCAACTCAATCACCCGGTCGATCTGGGCGATCACCTCATCGGTGGTGTTTCCGCTGACGGCCAGGTTGTGCACATCGTGCTCGGGAAACCATTCGTCCCATTGACCGCCCGCAACGAGGCCGTCGCCCAGAAAAACGAGAGAAACTGACATAGTGGCCTCCTACTTGTAACCATCATGCCCCGAACCTGACCGAGCCGCCAGAATTCTCAGACTATACGCACGTTCTACTGCAGGTTCAGTGTGCGTCAGAGCCAGAAGCCGGCGCAAGCGCATGCTCCGCCTTCCGCTCCGCTGCAGCGGTCGCCGTGATGCGCGTGGCCATGCCCTCGAAAATAATGCCGTGGAACGGAAGGATCGCCGCCCAGTACAGTCGCCCGCTGAGACCGCGGGGAAAGAACACCGCGCGCTGACGGTAGACCGAGCCACCGTCATCCGTTTCTTTGACGGTCATTTCGAGCCAGGCCCGGCCCGGTACGCGCATCTCGGCGCGGAGCCGCAGGAAACTGCCGTGGTCGATCTGCTCGACCCGCCAAAAGTCGAGGACCTCGCCCGTGTGCAGATGGTCGGGGTTGCGGCGTCCGCGGCGGAGTCCGACGCCGCCGACGGCCTTGTCCATGAGACCGCGAACGGCCCAGGCCAACGGAAAGGAGTACCAGCCGTTCTCACCGCCAATGCTCTCAATGACCCGCCACAGGGCGGCGGGGTCGGCCGTGGTGGTCTTCTCGCGCAGGTCGGTGTACACGGTGTGCCCGGCCCAGTCCGGGTCGCTCGGCAGCTGATTGCTCGACGCCCCCTCGATGGACGAGTTGCGCCAGCTGGTCTCCACATCGCCGTCGCGCATTCGGCCGAGAGCGAGGCGCACCGCCCGGCGATAGCCGGTGAGGCCGTTTTCCGGCTGCGGAATGTATTCGTCGATGTCGCTCTCGGCCACGACGCAGTCGTACTGCAGTGACGCGATTATGGGGATGGCGAGGTTGCGCGGAATGGGCGTGACCAGGTTCACCCACTGTGAAGCCAGCCACGGCGTGAGCACGGGCAGGGCGGCGATGGCCCGCTGTTTGAGGCCCGCCTCGAGGGCATAACCGTTCATCATCTGGCCGTAGCGCAGTACATCGGGGCCGCCGATGTCGAAGGTGCGGTTCACGTCGCTTGGAAGGTCGGCGGCGGCCTGCAGGTAGTACAGTACGTCGCGTACGGCGATCGGCTGGATCTTATTTCGCACCCATTTAGGCGCGGGCATGTACGGGAGCACATCGGTCAGGTGGCGGATCATCTCGAACGACGTCGAGCCGGAGCCGATCACCACACCGGCCTGGAACGCGATGGTCGGCACGCCGCTGGCGAGCAGGATGCGGCCAACCTCCCGCCGGGAGTTGAGGTGCGGCGAGAGTGTGCCGGTCGCGGGATGCAGGCCACCGAGGTACACGATTCGTGAAACCCGGGCTGCGGCTGCGGCCTGTGCGACATTCTCGGCGGCCAGATGCTCGGTCTTCTCGAAATCCCCGGCCGCGCCCATCGAATGCACGAGGTAGTACAACACGTCGATATCGGCGCAGGCGCGCTGTACAGAGGCCAGGTCGCCGAGATCACCCTGCACGACCTCGACCTGGTCGGCCCAGGGCACATCCCGCAGTTTCGACGGGGTGCGCACGAGCACCCGCACGGTGAAGCCGGCCTCCAGGAGTTTGGGGACGAGGCGTCCGCCGATGTAGCCCGTTGCGCCGGTGACAAGTGCTCTGCGTAAGGTCATGCGGCGGAGTTTATCCCGTTCTCCCCAGCCGCCCCTGAGTGGATGCCGCGAACCGGCAGTCCGGTCGAATCAGAGGATTGCCTTGGTGTGCCAGACGGTTTTGAGTTCGGTGAAGGCGAGGATGCGGGACAGGGCGGGAGCCGCGGCATCCGCTCCGGTCTCGGGCGGCAGCACACGCTTGAGCGTGTCGGCGGCGCTGATTTGCAGCTCCACCCAGTCCAGGGCCCCGGCACCGACGAGGTCGAGGGCATTGACGTCGGCGTGGCTGGCCAACCACGGTGCGATCTCGGTCGGGGAACCGGTCACGATGTTGACCACGCCGCCGGGTACGTCGCTCGTAGCGAGCACCTCACCGAGGCTGATCGCAGACAGCGGCGCGAGTTCGTTGGCGACGACGACGACGGTATTGCCCGCGACCAGGGCCGGGGCAATCGCGCTGACCAGTCCGAGCAGCGACTCGCTGCCCTGCGGGGCGATGATCGCCACGACGCCGGTCGGTTCGGGCACGGAGAGGTTGAAAAACGGTCCGGAGACCGGGTTGGCGTTGCCGGCGACCTGCACGTATTTGTCGGCCCAGCCGGCGTACCAGACCCAGCGGTCGATGGCCTCATCGACCTGGGTGCCCGCCACCGCCGCATTCACACCCTCGCAGCTCTCGATCTCGTCGACGAACTGCGCCCGACGGCCCTCCAGCAGTTCGGCAATGCGGTACAAGACCTGGCCGCGGTTGTAGGCCGTGGCACCGGCCCAGCCGCTGAGAGCGCTGCGGGCGGCGACGACGGCGTCCCTGGTGTCCTTACGGCTGCCCTTCGCGGCGTTGGCCAGAAAGTCGCCCTGGTGCGAGAGCACCTCGTAGACCCGGCCGGATTCGCTGCGCGGGAATTTGCCGCCGATGTAGAGCTTGTAGGTCTTGGGAATGGCGAGGCGGTTCACTTGGCGGCCTTCTCTGCTGATGCGGACTTCTTGCTTGCGGATGCCGACTTCTTGCCAGCGGAGGCGACGGCTTGCGGTGTGTGCTCGACGGCCGGGATCGACCGTGAGCCGCTACGCACGGCGGGCTTGAGGTACGCCGAGAGACCGTGGCGGCCGCCCTCGCGGCCGTAACCGCTCTCCTTGTAGCCGCCGAAGGGGCTGGACGGGTCGAACTGGTTGAAGGTGTTCGCCCAGATCACGCCAGCGCGCAGCTTATCGGCGACGGCGAGGATGCGGCTGCCCTTGTCGCTCCAGATTCCGGCGGAGAGACCGTACGGCGTGTTGTTCGCCTTGGCTATGGCCTCAGCCGGGGTGCGAAAGGTGAGCACGGAAAGCACCGGGCCGAAGATCTCGTCGCGGGCGATGCGGTGACTCGTCGACACGTTGGTGAAGATGGTCGGCGCGAACCAGAAGCCGGTCGTAGGAATGACGCAGTCGGTGCTCCAGCGTTCGGCGCCCTCCTGCTGGCCCAGGTCGGACAGTTCTCGAATGCGCGCGAGCTGTTCCGCACTGTTGATGGCACCAATGTCGGTGTTCTTGTCAAGCGGGTCGCCGAGGCGCAACGTCTGCATGCGACGTTTGAGCCGGTCGATGACGTCGTCCTGGATGCTTTCCTGCACCAGCAGGCGGCTTCCGGCGCAGCAGACGTGGCCCTGGTTGAAGAAGATGCCGCGCACGATGCCCTCGACGGCTTGGTCGATCGGGGCGTCGTCGAAGACGATGTTGGCGCCCTTGCCGCCGAGTTCGAGGCTGAGCTTCTTATCGGTTCCGGCGACGGAACGGGCGATGGCCCGCCCGACCGCGGTCGAGCCGGTGAAGGCGACCTTGTTGACGCCGGGGTGGTTGACCAGGGTCTGGCCGGTGCTGCCGTCGCCCGTGATGATGTTCACCACGCCGGCTGGCAGGTCGGCCTGCTGCAGGATCTCGGCGAACAGCAGCGCGGTGAGTGAGGTGGTTTCGGCGGGCTTAAGCACGACGGTGTTGCCGGCGGCGAGCGCCGGGGCGATCTTCCAGGCCAGCATCATGAGCGGAAAGTTCCACGGGATGACTTGGGCTGCGACGCCGAGCGCGGCCGGGTTCGGTCCGACTCCGGCGTGGTCGAGCTTGTCGGCCCAGCCCGCGTAGTAGAAGAACCAGGCCGCGACGAGGGGAATGTCCACGTCGCGGGTTTCCTTGATCGGCTTGCCGTTGTCGAGGGTTTCGGCGACCGCGAGTTCGCGTGCGCGTTCCTGCACTAGGCGGGCGATGCGAAACAAGTACTTGCCCCGGTCGCTACCGGAGAGCCGCGACCAGACCCCGTCGTAGGCGTGACGGGCGGCGGAGACGGCGGCGTCGACATCCGCTTCATTGGCGGTGGAGATCATGGCGATCTGTTGCTCGGTGGCCGGGTTGATGGTCTGAAACGGGGTGCCGCGGCCGGGCGTGAAATCACCGTTGATGAACAGACCGTAATCGCTTTTGAGATTAAGCAGGGCCTGGGACTCTGGGGCCGGGGCGTAGTCAAGAAATTTCATGGTCGTTCCCTAGTCAATCGTCACGTAATCGGGGCCGGAGTAGTGCCCGGTGGTCATCTTCTGGCGCTGCAACAGCACGTCGTTCAGCAGGCTGGAGGCGCCGAAGCGGAACAGGTGCGGCGTCAGCCACTCCTCCCCCACGGTTTCGGCGACCGTCACGAGGTATTTGATGGCATCTTTGGAGGTGCGGATGCCACCGGCCGGCTTCACGCCGATTCGCACGCCGGTGAGGCGGTGCCAGTCGCGCACGACCTCGAGCATCGACAGCGTCACCGGGAGCGTCGCGGCCGGGGCGACCTTGCCGGTGGAGGTCTTGATGAAGTCACCGCCGGCCAGGATGGCCAGCCAGGAGGCTCGGCGCACGTTGTCGTAGGTGTTGAGTTCGCCGGTCTCGAGGATCACCTTGAGGTGGGCGAACGATCCGTCCGCGCGGCGGCAGGCCTCTTTCACGGCGACGATTTCGTCGTAGACCTGGCCGAACCGGCCGGCCAGAAAAGCTCCCCGGTCGATGACCATGTCGATCTCATCGGCGCCGGCTGCGACCGCGTCGCGCACGTCGGCGAGCTTGATTGCGATGGAGGCTCGGCCGCTCGGGAAGGCGGTCGCGACCGCTGCGACGCGCACCCCCTGAACACCGGTACCGTCTGTCCCACCGGCGGCGTGGGTTGAGCCGAGCGCAGTGACGGCGGCGCCGACCATGTCACCGTAGACGCAGACCGCCGCGACGCGCGGGCAGCCAGGGTCCCCAGGGTCTGGCACGAGGGCCTTCGCTACGAGAGAACGCACCTTGCCTGGGGTGTCTGCGCCCTCGAGGGTGGTCAGGTCGATCAGGCCGATGATGGTGTCGATCGCCCAGCGTTTGGAGCTGGTCTTGATCGAGCGGGTACCGAGGTCGGCGGCGCGGGCTTCGAGGCCGACGGCGTCGATTCCGGGGATTCCGTGCAGATACCGGCGCAGGTTCGCGTCGGTGGCCTCCCCGCCGATCAACGCGAGGGCGCGCTGTTCCGGCTGGTAGGTAGCCAGGGGGCTGTGGGTCATGGGGTGTCCTTTTCCTGGAGCAGAGCGTTTGCGGTGTCTTCGTCGGTCACCAGCACGGTGCAGAGCCCGTTGCGGACCACGGCACGGGCGATGGCGTGTTTGGAGTGTCCGGAGATGACCGCGATGGTGTGCGGGGCGCGGCGCAACTGGTCGATTTGAATGCCGACCGTGCGTTCGTTGAGCTCGGGGTCGACGATGCGGCCGTTGGCATCGATGTAGCGGCCGACGACGTCACCGACGGCGCCGCGGGCCACGAGGTCGTCGATCTGGGCCACCGTCAGGTAGCCGCTGTCGACCAGGGCAGAATGCGCATCCGCTTGCCCGGCGCTGAAAACGTAGGCCTGCGCGTTGCGCGCCAGGGCGAGCACCCCAGCGACGGTGCGGTCGGCTTCCATAGCCTGCTTGGTCTCGAGGCGTTCGAAGATGGCGGGACTCGGCAGCAGGGTGGCCGAACCGTCGGCTTTGTGGGCGATGGTCACCGCAGTGGATGCCGCGGTGCCGGTGCGCTGATTCAGGCTGACGCCGCCGTTGATCTGCACCACGTTCACACCCGGCGCCCACCCCTGTTTCAGATGCAGGGAGACGTCGTGCAGGGTGCGACCCCAGCTGATGCCGAGGGTGCGCGGAATCGGGCGGAGGCTGGTGAGATAGTCGGCGGCGGCCTGCGCGGTGCGCGACTGCAGCTCGGCGTCACTCGACACCCCAGCGGAGGAGACCACGATCGCGTCGGTGAGGCCGGTCGATTCCCGCAGGCGGCGTTCGATCGGCAGCCGGCGGGCGCGCGGGTGCACGATCTCGATCCGGATGAAACCGTTGGCCTTGGCACTCGCCAGCAAGCGGCCGACCTTCCACCGCGTCAGGCGCAGAATCACACCGATTTCGTCCTGGGTCTGGTTCTCTTCGTAGTAGAGCTCGGCGGCGCGGATGGACAGGAGTTCGTCGGTGTCGCTCATGTAGAGATCGCGGTCCAATCGTTTGAACCCAGCCTACGGCGGTCTTCCGCGCGAATCAACAGCCGTAGGGATTGTTGCTCATCTGAGCAGGGTGCACAACCTTCTACGATGAGTGCATGCCCGCCATGGAAGCCTCCGCCTATGTTCTCGCCGTCGATGTGGGAGGCACGAAGGTCGAAACGGCCCTCGTGGATGACCACGGAGTCGTCCTCGGCGCCAGCCGACACCGCGCTTCGACCGGGGCGAGAGCGACGAGTGAGGAGCTGGCATTCGCCGTCAGGGGTGTGGTGCTTCAAACCCTGGCGAGCGTGCCTCTGGGATATCCGCTGGTCGGGGTCGGTATCGGCTGTGCCGGGCCGATCCAGCTGCGGCAGGGCGCGGTGTCACCGTTGAATCTGCCGGTCTGGCGCGAGTATCCCCTCCAGGAGCTGGTGGCCGCGCTCGTTCCCGACCTGCCGGTACGCCTGCGCATGGACGGGCTCTGCATCACCCTCGCCGAGCACTGGGTGGGCGCCGGGCAGGGCGTCGACAACCTGATGGGCATGATCGTGTCGACCGGCATCGGCGGCGGCCTGATTCTCGGTGGTGTGACCGCGTCGGGGCCGACCGGAAATGCCGGGCATATCGGCCACATCGAAGTCGGCGGTTTTGGCGACCCGTGCGCTTGCGGCGGGGTGGGCTGCATCGAGGCGATCGCCTCCGGGCCGAAGACCGTCGCCTGGGCGCGTACCCAGGGCTTCACCGGCGAGTCGGGCGAAGAACTCGCGGCAGCGTATGCGGCCGCCGATCCGATCGCGGTCGCCGCCGTCGCACGCAGCGGCGGTGCGCTCGGTCAGGCCATCGCCTCCGCAGCGACCCTGCTCGATCTCGACCTGGTTGCCATCGGCGGCGGTTTTTCCAACGTCACCCCCGATCTGCTTGAGTTTGCCCGGGAGGCGATCAAACGGCGGGTGCAGTTCGCCTGTGCCACCCGGGTGCGGGTGGTGCCGTCAGCACTGTCGGGCGACGGCCCGCTGATCGGTGCTGCGGCGCTGATCCACCGGGCCGAACTGGTGCCCTGAGGGAACCGGTCAGCGAGAGCGTTCCAAATCGTCCTCGAGCATGTGCGGCCGACCGATTACCGTACCGGCGATGATGATCACCAGAGCGGTGACGAGCAGAAAGCCAAGCGGCCAGGTCCAGCCGCCGCTGAGCTCGTGCAACAGACCGAAGACCAGCGGCCCGGCGGCTCCCAGGGTGTAGCCGACGCTCTGCACGAAGCCGCTGAGAGCCACAGCGCCCGCGTGGGTTCGGGTGCGCAGGTTGATCAGAACGAGCGCGAGCGGGAAAAACAACGGCCCCAGACCCGCAAAGCTGACCCAGAGCCAGGTCAGGGTCTCCGGCGCGATCAGGAGACCGAGATCACCAGCCACGAACAGGAACACGCCGATGTAGACGAGCGGCCCGACGTTGGTCATGCGGGCGGTGAGCACCGGAATGATCAGGGCGCAGGGAATACCCATGCCGGCATAGACCGCGAGGAGAGTGCCAGCCTGGGCCGGGCTGACCCCCGCCGTATCGACGAGCAATTGCGGCAGCCAGGCGAACATGGCGTAGGCGTTCAGTGACGAGACCGCAAACACCCCAGTGATCGCCCAGGCGATCGATGACTTCCACAGGCGACCGAGAATTCCAGCGTCGGCCTCGTCGGCGACGGGGCCGGGCGTTCGCGTGGTGCGATGCCGCACGAGCATGGTGATCCACGGCACCAGAGCGAGCAGGGCGAGCAGCATCCACATGCCGAGCGAGAGGCGCCAGCCGGCGGCATCCGCTACCGGAACCGCGATCAGCGGCGGTACGAGGGTACTCAGGGACACGACGGTGACGTACAGGCTCGTCACGAGCCCGACCCGGTCGGGAAAGTACTTCTTGACCAGCGGAGGCAGCAGCACGTTGCCAATGCCGAGCCCGGCGAAAGCGATGACGCTACCGATGATGAGCATGGTGATCGAGCCGGACAGGCCGCGGGTGACGTGGCCGAGCAGGATCGCAACGAGGGCAAGCACGAGTGGTGCTTCCAGGCCGTGTCGGCGGGTGAACAGGGGGGTGAAAATGCCTAAGAGGGCAAAGCAGACCGGTGGGAGCATGCCGAGTACCCCGAGCGACACGGCGCCGAGAGGAATATCGGCGTTAATCTGGGTCACGATCGGCGAGAGCGCGGCGACAGCGGTTCGCAGGTTCGCCGCGACCAAAATGATGCCCAGCAGGGCGAGGCCGCGCCCCGGCCAGAGTCGGCGGGAGACGACGGTATTCACTCAGTCAGTCTAGGGGTGCGGCCACGGTGCGGTCCCGCTGCACCTCGACGGCCAGATTCTTCAGGTCGTCCCAGCGTTCGGGGGCAACAAGGCCGGGCAGCATCAGCGCCCACATCTCGGTCAGGCGCTGGTCGATATCGCCGCGTTTGGTCAGGACGTCAGAGACGACCTGCACGCCGGTGAAACCGGCCGTGAAAAAACGCGCCGCGGCCGCCACATTCACTGTTGGCGTCACGTCCCCGTCGATGATCCCCCGGCGCAAGAACTCCTCGCAGGCGACCATCCAATCGAGATACGGAGCGGAAACGGGCGTGGAGAAATTAACGGCCTCGATGGTCAGGCGCACCCCGGCACTGACGATCACGTCGTCGCGCAGCTGGCGCGCCAGCTCGTACGACATGGAGACGAGCGCGCGCAAGCCCGGCACGTTGTGGTCAAGCAGCGCTCGGCCGGCCCCGACCGATTTCTCATGCTGGGCATCGATGATGGCCACCGCGAGGGCTTCCTTGGAGTCGAAGTGAAAGTAAAGAGCCCCCTTGGTGACCCCGGCGGCAGCGCTCACCTGTGCGAGTGATGTGCTCCCGTACCCGCGTTGTTCGAAAGCTTCCGCGGCGCCGCGAATTATCGCCGCGCGCGTTTCTATCGCTCGTGTTTGTTGTGGCATAAAACCCCCAGGAAAATACTCGTATGCCCAGCGTACCGGGGCGAACTGCCCCCATGCCGTGACCGCCGGCTCCAACTCCACTCCCGCTTGTGGCTGTACAAGAAACATACTAATTGGTATGGTTTCTGACATGGGGAATGTGGGCGAAAATGGCTGGGTGGGCATCGTGGTGGCGCTGGTCGCCAGCGTGATCGTGCTCGCACTGTCGCTCGTCGCTATGATTCAGATCGGGCGGGCCGCACACCTCTGCCCGACCGTTCGCACCAACTGGGCGTTGGCGGTTCTGCTCGCCCCGCTGTTCGGCGCGACAGCCTGGTTTGCCGTGGGCAACCGGCTACGGCTGGATTAGCTCGCGTTCGAGCGGATCAGAATTGCCCGCACCCGCGCGACGTCATCGCGGATTTGCGCGATCAGCGGATCAATACCCGAATAGGCGACCATGCCGCGAATCCGCTCGACGAACGATACGTCGACGACGTGGTCGTAGAGGTCCAGATCGACCTCGTCGAGCACGTACGCTTCAACCTGCTTCTGGGCGACGCCGTCGAAGGTGGGGTTGTTACCCACCGAAATGGCTGCCGGGTAGCGGGATCCGGCATCGCTCAGCCAGCCGGCATAGACGCCGTCGGCAGGAATAAGGCCGTCGGAATCGGCGGACAGGTTGGCAGTGGGAAAACCGAGCTCGCGGCCCCGGGCAGCACCGTGCACGACGACGCCGCGCACGGTGGGCAGGTGGCCGAGCAGCTGGCCGGCCTCGGTCACCGCGCCGCTGCCGAGCAAATCGCGGATCCAGGTGGACGACACACGGCGTTCGCCGTCGGGCTTCACGTCGTCGATCAGGCGTACCTTGTAGCCGAACTCGGTGCCGAGCTCACGGAGCAGGGCAACATCGCCCGCGCCCTTCGCCCCGAATCGAAAGTCGCGACCGACCAGCACGAAGCGGGCATGCAGCGCAGTGACCAGGATGCGCTCGATGAATTCCTGCGGCGGAAGGCTGGAGAGAGCGTGGTTGAACTCGAGCAGCAGCGTGGCATCAACGCCGGTCTCCGCGATCAGGTTGAGTTTCTGCTCGGCGCTAACCAGCGTGCTCGGGCAGTTGGCCGGCGAGAGCAGGGCCAGCGGATGCCGGTCGAACGTGACGACGACGGCCGCGAGTTGTTCCCGGGCCGCGATGGCCTTGAGTTCGGCGATGACCGCGCGATGCCCGGCGTGCACGCCGTCGAACTTGCCGATGCTCACGGCCGAGGCGGGCCAGTTCGCTGGTACCGAGTCGACTCCGTAAAGGGTTTTCATGCAAGGCCCTCGGCCGGGGTGACCGGGTGACGTCGAAGCCACCACATGCCCAGCAGCGGGAGCACGAGCGGAATGAAGATGTAGCCGCTGCCGTAGACCGACCACACGGTGGCATGCTGGAACAAGGCCGGATCGACCAGGCTCAACGTGCCCACGACGAGCACTCCGAGCAATTCGAAGCTGATGGTGATCCAGGCGATGCGGTACCAAAGGGCGCTGCGTTTGATCAGGGCGACCGTGGCGACGATGTAGACGACGGCAGCAAGAGCCGACAGCGTGTAGGCGAGCGGGGCTTCATCGAAAGCCCGTACGATCTGCACGAACGAACGCCCGGTGGCCGCGAGGGCCAGCACACCGTAGACGGCGATGAGGAGTCGGCCGATGCCGCTCACCCGGCTGGAGGGGGCTGGCGTTTCGGTGTCTGATTGTGTCATTGCTCGGCATTCATCTGGTTCGGTAATTATTGCAGCATCCGCAGCGAACCTGGAACCGCGTCAGCTGCCCTGTACGTTCCAGATCTGGTTCATGCGGTACAGCATGACTGCGACCGACAGGCAGGTCACGCCGAGGATGACCGTGCTCCACCGGCTGCGTTCGACCAGGGCCCAGAATCCGGCCACGACCGGCAGCAGGATGGCGCTGACCAGGTAGGTGTAGAACTCGAGCAGGCTACCGGTGGCTGTATTGCCGGCCAGCGGCGCCGCGATCGCGGCCGCGAGCTGCACAATCAACAATAATTCCACGAGGGCAGTCGCTCCCATGGTGAGGTCGGTGGGTTTACGTCCGAACAGGCCGAGGACGACGCAGAGCACCCCGCCGGGCACGGCGATGGCCAGTTGCAGCCAGGTGAACCATTCGATCATGGGGTGCTCGGTTCATCTGGTGGAAAGTTCAGCAGGGACTTGGCTTGGTCGCCGCGGTATTCGACCAGTCCGACCAGGCGGCCGTCGGGAGCGATGGCGGCGACGGGTCCGGTGCGGGAAGCGTCCGGCGCGACCGTGATGCGTTTGCCGAGGCCGAGGTCGATGGCCTGCTCGTGGGTCAACGTGAGGCGTGGGAGCAGCCGGGTGGCGGCATCCGCTGGCGAAATGAGCGCGGCGGCGACGTCGACTCGTTCGAGGGTGGCGGCGTTCTCGATGCGGAACGGCCCGATGCGGGTGCGGCGCAGCACGGTGAGGTGGCCGCCGACGCCGAGCGAGAGCCCCAGGTCGCGGGCGAGAGCCCGAATGTAGGTGCCGGAGGCACATTCGACGCGAACCTCGAGGTCGAGAAATCCGTCGCGGCTGGTGCTGGAGAGCAGTTCGAACACGCTCACGGTCACCGGACGCGACGGCAACTGCACATCTTCGCCCGCGCGAACCCGGGCGTACGCACGTTTGCCGTCCACCTTGATGGCGCTGACCGCGCTCGGCTGCTGGCTAATATCGCCCGTGAGGTCTGCTATGCCGGCCGCGACGGCTGCCGGGGTGATGGCGGCGACCCGCTCTGCGGTGGCGCGGGTGAGGCAGTCGCCCTCCGCGTCATCCGTTGTGGTGGACTGGCCGAGGCGGATGGTGGCGAGATATTCCTTATCGAGACCGACGACATAGGTGAGCAGCCGGGTCGAACTGTTGATGCCGAGTACGAGCAACCCGGTGGCCATGGGGTCTAGGGTGCCGGCGTGGCCGACCTTGCGGGTGCCGGCCAAACGCCGGGTTCGGGCGACAGCGTCATGGCTGGTCCAGCCCTGCGCCTTGTCAATGAGTAGAAGGCCGCTGGTCACTTCCTGAGGGTACCAGCGTGCAACTGGGGCCGCGGTGCGAATCGGCTGATGGGCCGTAGTATGTGAGCCGTGAGAATTGCGGTGATCGGTGCTGGCGCCCTGGGCAGTACGTTCGCCTGCCTGCTCGCGGCCCAGGGGCACGATCTGGTGGTGACCGCCCGCGGAGCTGCCCTGCCGGCGGTTTTGGCCGACGGCATCCGCTTGACCGGGGGCTTCGGTGACCTCCTCGCGCACCCGATCGCGGTTGAACGGCTGGTTGCACCCTGCGACCTGGCGCTGATCTGCACCAAGGCCCAGGATGCCGCGGCGGCGATTACCGAGAACGCCGCCGTACTTGACGGCACCCCGGTGATCATCGTGCAGAACGGGCTTGACGGAGTGGCGACCGCCCGCCGGCTGCTGCCGCGGTCTGACTGTTTCGGGCTGATCACGATCGTTGCCGCTCACTACGAGGGGCCGGGCCGGGTGCGGGTCACGACGGCCGCCCAGAGCTATCTCGGCCGCGGCGACGGCAGAGCGGATGCCGCCACCCGGCATTGGCAGGCGGTGATGCACGCGGCCGCGCCCACCCTGGCGCTGGATAACTTCATCGGTGCGCAGTGGACCAAACTCGTCGTCAACATGCTCAATGCCCTGCCGGCCATAACGGGGATGAGCGTGCAGGACGTGATCGGGCAGGCCGGTCTACGCCGGTTGATGACCCGGAGCATGCGCGAAACCGTGCGGGTGGGACTGGCCAGCGGGGTGCGGTTTGGTACATTGCAGGGGCTTTCGCACCGGCGGCTGCGGTTGTTTGCGCTGGCGCCGGTCTGGGCCGGCCAGGTGCTGCCGCGCTCGTTGCGCGCGCGCATGGGCACTGTGCCGAATCAGGGTTCGACCCTGCAGAGCCTCGCGCGCGGGCAGCGCACCGAGATCGATTTTCTGAACGGCGCGGTCGTGCTGGCCGCGGCGGCGGTCGGGCTGGCCGCTCCGGTGAACGCGCGGCTCACCGATCTGGTGCACGAGGTTGAGCGAAGCGGCGTCTTTCTGACGCCGGCTGACCTACGGAGCCGGTTTCGCTAGCCGCGGTCGGTTTCGCTAGCAGCGGTCGGTTTCGCTAGCAGCGGTCGGTCAGCACGCGGCGCGGGGCCTGCGGGTTGGTCTCGTCGACGACGGCCGACACGATATCGCGCGGGTGTACCTCGGCGAGGTAGCTGGTCTGGGACTCGTTGCCCGGTTCGCCCTCCAGCAGCACGCTGAACAGCCAGAGCCCGTGAAGCTCGGGACGGTTGATGTAGTCGCCGTCGATGATCAGCGTGGCATCGGCGGGCGCGGTCTGCCAGGTTGGCTGGATCCAGGCGTCCCGGTCGGGGTCGAATTCTTCGGTGACGAAGCCGGTGCTGCCGCCCAGGCGAAACGGTTCGACCAGTACCCGGCGCAGCGCCGAGTAGTCGTAGCCGACCCGGTAGAGCCGGTCTGCTGTGTCGTGAGCGAGTCGCTGTTGTTCGGCGCGGGAGTGCTGAAAGTAGCGCAGGCTCGCCCGAAACACGTGTCGTTCCTGTTCCCGAAAGACCGCGGCGAGGTCGTCGGCGAAGGCGGCGCGACGAGCGGCATCCGTTCCGTCGATGGCAATGATTGTGCGGCCACGGCCGTAGTTGTGCAGAATCTCGGCGGCGAGGGTGCGCAGAAAGTCGATGCGCGGTGTGGAAACCAGCTTCATGAACCGAGCCTAGGTTAGAACGGATGAACGTCACACCCTCTTCGCAGACCAATGCGACTTCCGTCAGCGCCACGCTCAACGCCTGGTTCACGGCTAACGCCCGCGACCTCCCCTGGCGCCGGGACGGCTTCGGCGCCTGGGGCATTCTGGTCAGTGAGTTCATGCTGCAGCAGACGCCGGTGAACCGGGTCATCCCCCGGCTGGAAGAATGGCTGGCGCGTTGGCCAACACCCGCGTCGCTGGCCGCGGTTCCGCCGAGCGAGGCGGTGCGGGCCTGGTCCAGTCTCGGCTACCCGAGGCGTGCGCTGTGGCTGCACGCCGCAGCGGTGCAGATCACCGAGCTGCACGAGGGTGTCGTGCCGTCCGACGTCGACGATCTGCTCGCCCTGACCGGCATTGGCGATTACACCGCACGGGCGGTGGCGGCGTTTGCGTATGGCCACCGGCATCCGGTCGTGGACACCAACACCCGACGGGTGATCGCCCGGGCGATTGCCGGCGCCGGCGAACCCTCGCAGCCCAGCCGCGGCCGCGACCTCGACGCGATGGGCGCGCTTCTGCCGCAGAGTGCCCAGGAAGCCACCCTGTTCAACGCCGCGATCATGGAACTCGGGGCGGTGGTCTGCACCAGCCGCAGCCCCCACTGCGATGTATGCCCGATTAGGAATGTGTGTGCGTGGCGCGCCGCCGACTACCCGGAATACACTGGCACCCGCAAGAGCGTGCAGAAGAAGTTCGAGGGCAGTGACCGGCAGGTGCGCGGCCTGATCATGGCCGAACTACGTTCGACGCACCGTTCGGTCACGGATGCCGAGCTCGTCACACTCTGGCCGGATGCCGACCAGCTGCAGCGCGCGCTGGCCAGCCTCGTCACCGACGGCCTGGCGATCCCGGCCGATGGCGGCTTCACCCTGCCGGAGTGAGCGCATCGCGTACGCTGGGGTGGTGACATCAACGACTTCTGCGACGGCTTCACCTGCCGCTTCGCCCGGCTACTCAACCGCCGATGCCCAGTACTCAGCGCTGCTGCGCGACACCCTCGAAAACGGTGCACGCAAGGCCGACCGCACCGGAACCGGCACCCGCAGCGTGTTCGGCCGCCAGCTGCGCTTCGACCTGGCCGAGGGCTTTCCCCTCATCACGACCAAGCGAGTGCACTTCGCGTCGATCGCCTACGAACTGCTCTGGTTTCTGCGCGGCGACTCCAACGTGAGCTGGCTACAGGAAAAAGGGGTGCGCATCTGGAACGAGTGGGCCGACGAGAACGGTGAGCTCGGCCCCGTCTACGGGGTGCAGTGGCGGTCCTGGCCCACCCCCGATGGAGAGACTATCGACCAGATCAGCCAGGTGCTCGACACTCTGAGCACCGATCCGGACTCCCGCCGCATGATCGTCTCAGCCTGGAACGTGGCCGACCTGCCGAAAATGGCACTCGCCCCCTGCCACGCCCTGTTTCAGTTCTACGTCGCCGACGGCAAGCTGTCCTGCCAGCTGTACCAGCGCAGCGCCGACCTCTTTCTCGGCGTACCCTTCAACATCGCCAGCTACGCCCTGCTCACCCAGCTCGTCGCCGAGCAAGCCGGACTCGAACTCGGTCAGTTCGTCTGGACCGGCGGCGACTGCCACATCTACGACAACCACGTCGAGCAGGTCACCGAGCAGCTCTCCCGCACCCCGTTCGCCTCCCCCACCCTGCGTATAAAGCCGGGTCGAGCCAGCCTGTTCGACTACGAGTACGACGACCTCGTTCTGCAGAACTACCAGCACCACCCCGCCATTCGCGGCGCGGTCGCGGTATGACACTCGGCCTGATCTGGGCGCAGACGCGCGAAGGCGTGATCGGCGCCAACGGGGTCATGCCCTGGCATCTGCCGGAAGACCTCGCCCATTTTCGTGCCGTTACGAGTGGCAGCGCCGTCATCATGGGCCGGCGCACCTGGGATTCCCTCCCCGAACGCTTCCGCCCCCTGCCCGGCCGACAGAACATCGTGATCACCCGGCAGCAGGGCTGGGCAGCGGAGGGGGCATCCGTAGCGCACACCCTGGAGGACGCTCTCGCCATTACCTCGAGTGTCGTCTGGGTGATTGGCGGCGCCGAAATCTACCGGCTCGCTCTGCCCTTCGCCGGCATTCTCGAGGTGACCGAGATCGACGCCGACATCCCCGGTGATACCCACGCGCCCGCACTCACCGCTGCCTGGACCCGGGTACACACGGACCCAACCAGCGGATGGCTCCGCTCCACCACCGCACTCCGCTACCGCTTCGCGCGCTACGAGCGCACCCCTGCCCACCGCTAGCCCGCCCTACGCCCTAGCCCGCCGTCGTCCCCGAAGCAAACCCCTCGAAGCGCAGCCTCAACGAGGACGGGGCCCAGGCCCCGTGCAGAATGCTGGTGGTGCTAGTGCTTCGCGGTGCTCGCGGCGTCGGACTCGTCCGACTCATCGTCATCCGAGTCGTCGTCGAGGTCGTACTCGCGCGGCTTCTTGTACGGGTCGGCGTCACCGGCGTACGTCGCCGTGCCCTTGCTGTCTTCGGTCGCCGTATCGCGGTCGTGCGCTTCGCGCAACAGGTCGTCGATCAAAGCCGCGTTCTCCGGGATACCGTCGGCGATGAACTCGATCGACGGCGTGAGCCTCGCAGTGATGTTCTTGCCGACCTCACTGCGCATCAGGCCGGTAGCGGCCTTCAACGCCGCTGCGCTGTCGGTGCGCTCCTCGATCGAGCCGTAGACGGTGTAGAACACCGAGGCGTGCTGCAGATCGCCCGTGACCTTCACGTCCGTAATGGTCACGAACCCGAGCCTTGGATCGCGCAGACCGCGTTCCAGCCGCTTGGCAATGATGACCTTAATGCGGTCCGCCATCTTTCTGGCGCGTTCCGGATCTGCCATTTCGATACTCCTTGTTAGCGGGGCCCGAAGCGCCCGGTAATTCTGTTTTTTCACCGCATTAAACGGATGTTGCCTACCCAACTGAGGGTCGGAGCAAATTTCCCCCGAAAAGGGAATCGGGGTAGGGGTCCCCGCTCTTTCCTTTTCGGGGGAAATTTGCGGAGACCCGACCCAATGCCGAAGTCGGGCTCCGTGAAGAGCCCGACCCCAACCAAACCGCGAGTTAGACGCGCGGTTTTTCCTTCATTTCGATGGTCTCAATCTCATCGCCAATTCGGATGTCGTTGAACTTGCCCAGTCCGATACCACACTCGAAGTCCGTACGGACCTCGGTGACATCGTCCTTGAAGCGACGCAGCGACTCGATGCCCAGGTTGTCCCCCACCACGATGCCCTCGCGAATAACGCGAGCCTTGGCATTTCGGGTGATGGTACCGGAGCGCACGATGACACCGGCAACGTTTCCGAACTTCGACGAGCTGAAGACCTCTCGAATTTCGGCGATACCGCTCTGGACCTCTTCGTACTCGGGCTTGAGCATTCCCTTGAGGGAATTCTCGATGTCCTCGAGGGCGGAGTAGATGACGGAGTAGAACCGCACGTCGACGCCTTCGCGAGCAGCACGCTCGCGGGCCTTCGTGTCGGGGCGAACGTTGAACCCGATGATGATGGCGTTGTCGACGGTAGCGAGGTTGACGTCGCTCTCCGTGACCGCACCGACACCACGGTGGATGATGCGCAACTGAACCGAATCGTCGACCTCGATCTTGAGCAGCGACTCTTCCAGGGCCTCAACGGCACCAGAAACGTCACCCTTGATGATGAGGTTGAGCGACTCGACCTTGCCCTCTTCGAGTGCACGGGTGAAGTCTTCGAGGCTGATGCGCTTGCGGGCCTTGGCCAGCAGGGCGTTGCGCTCGGCGGCTTCACGCTTTTCAGCGATCTGACGGGCAGTACGGTCTTCCTCGATAACGAGGAAGGTGTCGCCGGCGCGGGGAACGCTCGACAGACCCTGCACCTGGACCGCGCGGGACGGCGTGGCGGCGAGAACGGCAACACCGTTCTCGTCGGCCATCGCACGGACGCGGCCGTAGGCCGTTCCGGCGACGATGGAGTCTCCGACGTGCAGCGTTCCGGACTGGATCAGCACGGTTGCCACCGCGCCGCGGCCCTTGTCGAGGCGAGCCTCGATGGCGACACCACGGGCATCCTTGTTCGGGTTGGAGCGCATGTCGAGTCCGGCGTCAGCGACTAGGAGCACAGCGTCAAGGATTTCCTTGATGCCGGTCTTGTTCTTGGCCGACACGTCCACGAACATGACGTCTCCGCCGTACTCTTCGGCGACGAGACCGAATTCGGTGAGCTGCTGACGCACCTTCTGCGGGTTGGCACCGGGCTTGTCGATCTTGTTCACTGCAACCACGATCGGCACGTTGGCGGCCTGGGCGTGGTTGAGTGCCTCAATCGTCTGCGGCATGATGCCGTCATCGGCAGCGACTACGAGAATGGCGATGTCGGTGACCTGCGCACCACGAGCACGCATGGCGGTGAACGCCTCGTGGCCCGGTGTGTCGATGAAGGTCAACGCGCGGTCGATGCCCTCGTGCTCGGTGATGATCTGGTACGCACCGATGTGCTGCGTGATTCCACCAGCTTCGCCCTCGGCGACCTTGGCGTTACGGATCGCGTCAAGAAGCGCGGTCTTACCGTGGTCGACGTGACCCATGACAGTGACAACGGGAGGACGAATCTCAAGGTCTTCATCGGTTTCGTCTTCGAGTTCCTGGTCGATGTCGATGTCGAACGCGAGCAGCAGCTCACGGTCTTCGTCATCTGGCGACACCATCTGAATCTTGTAGCCGAGCTCGCTACCGAGCACGTCAAACGTGGCCTCATCGAGGGACTCCGTTGCCGTGGCCATTTCACCGAGGTGGAACAGTACGGTAACGAGGTTTCCTGGGCTCGCGTCAATTTTGTCAGCAAAGTCCGTAATGGATGCTCCGCGACGCAGACGCACAACGGTTCCACCGTCGCCGCGGGGTACGGATACTCCACCCAGCGACGGGGCCTCGCGCAGCTCGAACTCTGCTCTCTTCGTACGCTTCGATTTGCGAGCCTTGTTCTTGCCGCCACCGCGACCGAAGGCACCAGCGGTGCCACCGCCCGGGCCGCGACCGCGACCGGCTCCGCCTCCTCCGCCGGCAGGGCGAGGCGGGCCGAAGCCGGGAGCTCCGGCGGGAGCGCCGGGACGAGTGAATCCGGGGCGGGCGGCGCCGGCTCCACCCGGAGCGCCGCCCGGGCGCTGGAAGGCACCTGGCCGCTGACCGAAGCCGGTCGGGCGTGCAGCCTGGCCGGGTCCGCCGGGGCGCGGGGCACCCGGGCGAGGTGCCGGAGGGCGCGGAATGTTGCTCGGCGTAGGTGTTGCGGGGCGCTGGCCCATGCCCTGAGCACTCGCGAACGGGTTGTTACCCGGACGCGGCGGCTGAGCCGGGCGCTGGCCCATGCCCTGGTTGCTGGCGAACGGGTTATTGCCCGGTCGGGCAGCTCCGGGGCGAGGCATACCCGGCTTGACCGGCGTAGCCGATCCTTCCGTGGTCTTTGCGTCTGGAGCATCGGTGCTGGGCTTGTCGGCGGCCTCTGCTGCGACGACCTTATCGGCGGCGGCAGCCTTTTCGGCAGCGGCAGCCTTCTCGGCGGCCTGGGTCTGGCGCTCGGCAACGGTGAGGGGTGCCACCGGAAGGGGCGCAGCATCAACTGGAGCGGCAGACTCGGCGACAACCGGGGCGACCGGTTCAGCCGCAGGCTTCGGGCCCGGACGAGCGCCCGGCTTGGCGCCGTGGCTCGGACGAGCCGGCGTTGCGGTACTGGTAGCACCGGCAGCAGCAGGCGTGGGCGTTGCAGCCTTTGCGGCAGCGCTTGCCGACTCGAGAGCGGCGCGAAGGCGACGCGCTACTGGCGGTTCAACACTGGAAGACGGTCCTTTGACGAACTCGCCCATTTCTTTCAATTTAGCAAGGACATCCTTGCTTTCGAGTCCGAGTTCGGTAGCGATCTCGTGCACGCGTGGTTTCGCAGCCACAATTCTCCTGTTCCGGGTCTGCACCCGGAAAGGGGCAGACCGTTAGTAACGGACGGGTCTCATTTCGAGCCGCTCATTAGTTATCCATAAGCCAATTCAGCCTGTTCTCTAGTTGTTTCGCGTCCAGTGACCTGGTCACACGAAAGGCACGCCCGAAAGCGTGTCGCCTTACGGCATCCTGAAAGCACGATTCACGGGCATGCAACCACGCACCTCTACCGGGGATTGTGGCGGTTTCATCCACCACAATTTCTGATTTCCCAGCAACGATCCGCAAAAGTGAGGATCGAGGGGCGCGCGAACGGCAGCCAATACACGTTCTTACGGAGTCCATCGTACCCCCTATTCGGCATCCTCCAGAATGCTGTCCGGCTGAATGTCGATTTTCGCGCCGGTGAGCTTGGCCGCGAGGCGGGCGTTCTGCCCCTCTTTGCCGATGGCGAGCGAGAGCTGGTAGTCGGGCACGAGGGCTCGCACCGCCTTGATCGACTCGTCGATCACGTACGCGCTGGTCACCTTGGCCGGCGACAGTGCGCTGGCAACGAAGGTCGCGAGGTCGGGAGAGAAATCGACGATGTCGATCTTCTCGTTGTTGAGTTCAACGGTGACGGCGCGCACGCGCTGGCCGAGTTCGCCAATGCAGGCGCCCTTGGCGTTGACGCCGGGCTCGGTTGCGCGCACCGCGATCTTGGTGCGGTGACCGGCTTCGCGGGCGAGCGACACGATCTCGACGACTCCGCTGGCGATCTCAGGGACCTCGAGTGCGAACAACTTGCGCACCAGCGACGGGTGGGTGCGCGACACGGTGATCTGTGGGCCTTTGAGCCCGCGACCGACGGCCGTGACGAACACACGAATACGCGCGCCGTGCACATAGCTCTCGGTGGGAACCTGCTCCTCTGGAGGCATGATCGCTTCGATGGTGCCGAGGTCGACGTGGATCATGCGGGGGTTCGGACCCTGCTGAATGATGCCGGCGACGATGTCACCCTCGCGGCCCTTGAACTCGCCGAGCACCGCGTCGTCGGCCAGGTCGCGCAGGCGCTGGTTGATGACCTGCTTGGCGGCGAAGGCCGCGATGCGACCGAAGTCGGTGGGGTTGTCGACGGCTTCGCCGATGACGTTGCCATCGTCGTCGTGTTCCGGAATGTAGATGTCCACGTGCCCAGACTTACGGTCGAGAACGACGCGCGCTTCTGGCACTTCCTGGATATCGTGCTTGGCTTCAGCAATCTTCGAAGCTTCAAACTTCGAGACGTCTTGCTGGATGTGCTTGACATAGGCGGTCAGAATCGCCTGTTCGATGATTTGCACGAGTTCCTCGAAGGGAATCTCTTTTTCGCGCTCCAATAGCCGCAAAACACTGAGGTCGATGTCCATGGCCGGCCTCCTCTATTTAAGATCTTGCCGCCGCGAAACCGCGCAGCGGGCTGGGTACTACGGTACCCGAATCTGCAGCGCCCCGTCACCCACTGCCGTGGCCGGGTCCGTTCCGCGCTGGTACGCCGAAGAGCGAATGCTGCCGGCTGGGCCAGCCGGCAGCATCCGCTCTGACAGCGGGGAATTTAGTCAGTGCTACGCGAAGTGCTTGGCGACGTCGGCGACGTCGACCTGCTCGCGGTCGCCGGTGCGGCGGTTCCACAGTTCGACAATGCCGTCGGCGGCTCCGCGGCCGACGATGACGATCCACGGCACCCCGATGAGCTCGGCGTCACCGAACTTGACTCCGGGCGAGACCTTGCGGCGGTCGTCGTAGAGCACCTCACGGCCGGTAGCCTCGAGGGCTGCCACAACGGCCTCCGAGGTGTCGAAGACGATCTCGTCCCGGCCGGTGGCGATCACGTGCACGTCGAAGGGGGTGACCGATTCGGGCCAGATCAGGCCCTTTGCATCGTTGTTGAGTTCGGCGATGACCGCGAGGATGCGGGTGACGCCGATGCCGTATGAACCCATCGTGACGGTGACCAGCTTGCCGTCCTCGCCCTGAATCTTGAGGCCGAGCACCTCGGCGTACTTGCGGCCGAGCTGGAACACGTGCCCGATTTCCATGCCGCGAATGAGTTCGACCGGGCCGGAGCCGTCCGGGGCCGGGTCGCCGGCGCGCACGTCGGAGGCCTCGACCACGTCCTCGATAGCGAAGTCACGGCCGGCGACGAGGCCGAACACGTGACGGCCTGCTTCGTTGGCGCCGGTGATCCACTCGGTGCCGGCGACCACGCGCGGGTCGACCAGAAAACGGATGCCGGTGGTCGATTTCACTCCGAGAACCGCGCCAGTCGCCCCCCACGGGCCGATGTAGCCCTTGACCAGGCCGGGGTTCTTGGCGAAGTCACCCTCATTCGCGGCCTCAACCTCGGCCGGAGCGAATGCCACCTCGACGCGCTTCAAGTCGACCTCGCGGTCGCCGGGAACGCCGATAGCGATGAGTTCACGCGTACCGTCCAGGCTGGTCAGCGCGAGCACGACGTTCTTGAGCGTGTCCGCTGCCGTCCACTCCCGGCCGTCGCGGCGGGGATGATCGGAGTTGGCCTTGTCGACCAGCGTCTGAATGGTCGGGGTGTTCGGAGTGTCGAAAACCTGCGCTGCTGGCAGCGCGCTGAAGTCTTTGCCTTCCGGAACGAGGGTGCGGAACGCCTCAATGTTGGCCGCGTAGCCGCCGGCGCTGCGCACAAAAGTGTCCTCGCCGACCGCGGTCGGGTGCAGGAACTCTTCGCTCTTGGAGCCGCCCATTGCGCCGGCATCCGCTTGCACGATCTCGTAGTCGAGGCCGAAACGGGTGAAGATGCGCTCGTAGGCGTCGCGCTGCAGCTGGTAGCTCAGGTCGAGGCCGGCGTCGGTGTAATCGAAGGAGTAGGCATCCTTCATGGTGAATTCGCGGCCGCGGAGCAGTCCGCCGCGCGAGCGGGCCTCGTCGCGGTACTTGTCCTGAATCTGATAGATCGACAACGGCAGGTCTTTGTAGCTGCTGTACAGGTCTTTTACGAGCAGCGCGAAGACCTCTTCGTGGGTCGGCGCGAGCAGCATGTCGGAGCCCTTGCGGTCCTTTAGACGAAACAGGCCCTCGCCGTATTCGTCCCAGCGGCCGGTCAGCTCGTAGGGTTCGCGCGGCAGCAGTGCCGGAAAGTGCACCTCGTGGGCGCCAGCGGCGGTCATCTCCTCGCGGATGATGCGCTCCACTTTGGCCTTCACCCGCAGGCCGAGTGGCAGCCAGGCAAAAATGCCCGGGGCCTGGCGACGGATGTAGCCGGCCCGCACGAGCAGACGGTGACTGGTCACCTCGGCGTCGGAGGGGTCTTCGCGGAGAGTACGGAGGAAGTAGTTGGAGAGACGTGTAGGCACCCGTCTACCTTACGCGGGCGCCGCCAGCCACTTCCCCACTGGCCGTGCAACCGCAGGCGTCAGCCGACCTCGCTCAGGGTGCGCTCGATTGCGGCCAGGCGCGTATCCATTGCGGTGAGTTTTGATAGCAATGCGGCGTTGGTCTCGTTGCTCCGCGCCAATGCCTCTCGCACCGCAGGCGAACCCTCGTAGTCGTGGCCCCGAGACCTCAAGTACTGCTTGAAAATTGCGTAGGTGATTCCGCCGATGATAGCGACGATGGGAACGAGATACGCGAAGTCAAAATTCATAGTTTTCCCCTTATTGGTTGTTTACCGTGGCGGTTGTTGCCACGGCATCGGCGATGGTGTCGATGGTCACGGTGACTGAAAATGGGGCCAGCGCGACGTGCTTGAGAGCGGTTCCCTCCGGGGAGAGTTCGAGTGACGTGGTGACGAACCCGCTCGCTTCGAGTTTGGCAAGGTGCATGTAGAGCAGCGCCCGCGACATTCCAACGCGCCTGGCCAGCTCGCTGACGTGCACGCGCCCGCCCTGCAACTCGGCGAGAATTAACATGCGCTGCGGGCTGGCGACCGCCGCGAGGGTCGCGCTGAGCTGTTCCACATTCATTGCGACGCCTCCTGACAGGTGTAACTATATTATGACACCCGTAAGAAATGCAAGCGTGCGAGCGGATGCTGTCTGCTGGTCGAGGCGCGACAAAGGAGCGACCGAGACTCGCGCCATAGCCCGCGAGAGCGGGAAAAATGTTGTCTCAGGGGTGCTGAAGCAGCATTTTCCCCGCTCTCGCGAATCGGCTCCCGGGGTCTCGAGACGCGCGCTCCGCGCGCAGCGGTGTCGCCGGGCGAAGTGCTAGTTGGAGCCGACGGAGACCGTGGGGCTGCCGAGCGCGGCAGCGGGCATCTCGGCGGCGAGACGGTTGGCCTCTTCGATCAGCGTGGCCACGATCTCGGACTCTGGCACGGTCTTGATGACCTCGCCGCGCACGAAGATCTGGCCCTTGCCGTTGCCGCTCGCGACACCGAGGTCGGCTTCGCGAGCTTCACCCGGTCCGTTGACGACGCAACCCATGACCGCGACGCGCAGCGGCACTGTCATGCCCTCCAGCCCGTCGGTGACATCGTTGGCGAGCTTGTAGACATCCACCTGGGCCCGGCCGCAACTCGGGCAGGAGACGATCTCGAGCTTGCGCTCCCGCAGGTTGAGCGACTGCAGAATCTGCAGGCCCACCTTGATCTCCTCGACCGGTGGAGCACTCAGCGAGACGCGGATGGTGTCGCCGATACCTTCGCCGAGCAGAATACCGAACGCCGTTGCGCTCTTGATCGTGCCCTGAAAGCTCGGGCCGGCCTCGGTCACACCGAGGTGCAACGGCCAGTCGCCGCGCTCGGCCAGCAGACGGTAGGCCTTGACCATGATCACCGGGTCGTTGTGCTTGACCGAGATCTTGAAGTCGTGAAAGTCGTGTTCCTCGAACAGGCTTGCCTCCCAGACGGCGCTCTCCACGAGCGCCTCCGGGGTGGCCTTGCCGTACTTCTGCATGAGGCTCGGCTCGAGCGAGCCGGCGTTGACGCCGATGCGCAGGCTGACACCGGCGGCCTTGGCGGCCGCAGCGATCTTGCCGACCTGATCGTCGAACTTGCGGATATTGCCGGGGTTGACGCGCACCGCGGCGCAGCCGGCATCGATCGCGGCAAAAACATAGTTCGGCTGAAAGTGGATGTCCGCGATGACCGGAATCTGACTCTTCTTCGCGATGATCGGGAGCGCCTCGGCGTCATCGCGGGTCGGTACGGCAACACGCACGATGTCGCATCCGGTCGCCGTGAGTTCGGCGATCTGCTGGAGCGTCGCATTGATGTTCGTCGTTGGAGTCGTCGTCATCGATTGCACGCTCACTTGAGCATTGCCACCGACCAGGACCTTTCCGACTTTGATTTGACGGGATTTACGTCTGGGAGCGAGTACCTCAGGTACTTTGGGCATCCCCAAGTTGATTGCAGCCACTTGCCTAGCTTAGTTGTCGAAGTGCAAGCCAAGCTGAATGCAGCCTCGGGTCAACGCTCGAGCTGAGCGAGCAGTGCCTCCAGAAACGCCGCCGGGTGTTCCAGGTGCGGTGAGTGCCCGCAGTCGGCCAGTTCCAGCTCGGTCAGCTGACCGCCGGCGGCCTGGTAGGCGAGAAGCACAGCCCGGGTCTGCTGGATCATCGGCTGGGGAGGGGCCACATCGGTGCCCGGCCAGCCTGGAATCACGCCGAGCTGCCCGAGATAGTTGAGGTCGAAGAACGAGGTGTCCGACACGATGGCATCGTCGCTTCCGTGAATCCAGAGGATGGCTGGCTTCTCGGCCAGGTCGACGACGCCGCTCGTATTGAAATGGCCGGGAGACATGGTGTTGAGCACGCCGCTGTCGCCGGGGGCGAAGCCGGGCCAGTTCTCTGAAGCCGTCGAATTCCCGGGGTAGTTGCCGACGCCGGTGGCCGTGGTCAGCATGGAGTCGATCCAGATATCGTCGTGCTCCGAGCTGAACGGCGGCTTCACGTAGGTAGTCTGGTAGACGGTGCGAGGACTGGTCGGGTCGGCACCTCGGTCGCCGTTCTGCAGGCGCGCCACGAAGTCGCCGTTGGCTCCGCCGGCGCCTGTGCCGGCGTCGTCTACGCTCAGCCGATGACCATCCGCTCCCCCGGTGCCGCCGAAGCCGTACGGGGAAACCGGCGCCACCAGGGTCACCGTGGCCACGAGGCCGGGGTGATCGAGCAGCAGCTGCATGGTCACGCCGCCGCCCATGCTCCAGCCCACGAGGTGCACCCGGTCGACACCGAGCTCGGCCAGCACCGACGCAATATCGTCGGAGTAGTCGGCCACACCACGAGTGGCATCGACCGGGAGAGTTTCGCTGCTGCCGAAGCCGCGCAGATCGATGGCGAGCGCCCGCACCGAGGCGGGCAGGGCCAGCATGAGCGGCTGCCAAAACAGCGATGACGACACGTTGCCGTGCACGAAGACGACGGTCGCCTTGGTGGTTCCTGTTGCCGGTCGTTCGAGCATTCCGGCACGCAGGCGCGGGGTGGCAACGCTGTGCGCGGTGATGCCGTCGAAAATGTTGCCCGTACTGGTGGTGATGGTGTCGCTCATGATCGGGGTCCTCTCGGGTAGCTGGCCGGGGTGTGCAGGTTCACGGCCCGGGCTACCTGGTCGGCGCCCTGGTCGCTCATAACGATCGTGTAGTGGTTGACATCGTCGACCTCCCGCACCGTCAGCTGCGGCAGTCGTGTCGCCCAGTCGGCGCAGGCCGCGCGGTCGTACAGTGCGGTCGGCTCGTTCTGCAGCCCGCGCGGCGCACGCAGAAAATCGATCGGCACGCCCAGGCCGGCGAGCGCCTCCGCGTACCCGTCGGCGCCGTTGAGCTCCATCGCATTGGCGGCCACCGCCTCCAGCCGCGCCGAGGGGTGCAGAGCCGGCGCGGTGCCATCGAGGTCGTAGCGAGCAAAATCGGCCACCCGCGGCGACCAGTCGGCGACGAAAGCGGGGTGATTCTGCCAAAAGTCCAGATAGGCCTCGACCGTCTCGAAGGTCTGCGACAGCCGTTTGGCGGCTGGGCCGAGCATGAGCAGCGGGTCGATGCCCGCGTCCCGCGGAATCGGCAGGCCACCGTCGACCAGAACGAGGGAGTCAACCCGGTCCGGGTATAGGTGGGCGAGCCACACTGCGACAAACGCGCCCATCGAGTGGCCGACCACGACCGTGCGGTCGACCTCCAGAAAGTCCAGCAGCCCAGCCAGGTCTTCGGCGTGCCGACGCAGCCCGTAGGGCGCGGGCAGCGCGTTGCTGCGAGCGCGACCCCGCAGGTCAGGAGCGATCACCCTTGAGCCGGACAGGCGTTCAGCCAGCCACGGCCAGCAGAGGTGCGAGGCGGTGATGCCGTGGATGGCCAGCACCGTCGACTGCTCCTGCGCAGCGCGCCACTGGCCACCGCGCAGGTCTCCCTCGGCCACCGGGACACGTAACGGCTGATAATGCTCACTCATGATTGCCTCATTTCCGCGGTACTGCTGGAGACGGTGCTGCTGGAGACGGTACTGCCGGCACCCAGCGCACCCTCGATGAACCGCATCATCTGCTCGAAAACATGCTCGGGCACGGCGCGGGTTCCGCTTGCGAACGGATCGGATGCGGCGCCTTCGAGCGCCTCGTCATCTCCCCAGAGCACCCAGCGCATGCCGATCATCTCGCCGATTCCCATGAGCGCCCAGGCGGCGACGGTCGGATCGATGTCGCTGATCTCGCCCGCGGCGCCGGCCGCGCGCAGCCCCGCTATGTAGCCCTCAACGATGCGGGTGTAGTGCAGGCGCAAGGCACCGGGCGAGACGAACTCTGCCTCGCGAATCACCCGATAGAGCGCCGGGTGGTCGGCGGTGAATTGAAAGAAGGCCCGAAATCCGGCGCGCTCCGAATCGATGCGATTTTCCGTGACAGCGGATGCCGCACTCATCGCCAACCGTACGCGGTGGTTGAGGTCCTCGACCAGCTCGTTGAAGATCTGCAGTTTCGAGTCGAAATAGAGGTAGAACGTGCCCTGGCCGATGCCAGCGGCATCCGTTATTCGCGAGATCGACGCGTCGGCGTAGCCGACCCGCGAGAAGACCTGCTCGGCTGCTTCGATGAGTTTGCGCTTGGTTTCTTCGCCTCGGGCGGTGCGCGGCATTCCGGCGCTCATTGTTTGTTTCCTATCTTCTCAAAATCAAGACCGTGCTTCCAGCGCTCCAGCAGCTGGTGCCGCAGCACCTTGCTGCCGAGGGATCGTGGAATCTCCGGCACGAAACGTACGAAGGCCGGAACCTTGAACGCGGCCAGCTGGGTACGGGCGTAGGACAGAATGCCGGCCTCATCAGCCGCGAATCCGGGTGCCAGCACGATGAACGCCACACCGACCTCTCCCCAGCGCTCGTGCGGCACCCCGATGACCGCCACCTCCGCGACCGCCGCGTATTCGACCAGCACGGTCTCTACCTCGGCCGGCGCCACGCTCTCCCCGCCCGAGATGAAGATATCGGTGAGTCGATCGATCACGGCAAAATAACCGTGCTCATCGCGACGCACCAGGTCACCGGTGTGCAGCCAGCCACCGCGCAGGGTGCGAGCGGTCTGCTCGGGAGCGCGAAAGTAGCCCGAAAACACGCCGGGCCCACGCACGAGCAGTTCACCCGTGGCGGCCCCACCGAGTAGTTCGCCGGTGATCGGATCGGCCACGGCGACCTCGACGTGCGGATACGGCTTGCCGGCGTAGCCGACCATGCTGCGGGCCTCGTCGTCGGGCAGACACAACACGTTTGGGGAAGCCTCGGTCAGGCCGTAGCCCTGGGTGAGTGCGACACCGCGGGCATGCCAGGTGCGCAGCAAGGGCGCGGGCATGGGCGCGCCACCAACCACGGCGTGATTCAGGCTCGACAGGTCGGTCGCGGCAAAATCCGGGTGCTGTGCGAGAAACAAGTAGTTCGCGGGAACGCCCATCATGGTCGTGATGCGACGGTCCTTGATCAGGTGCAGTACCCGGCCGGGGTCAAAAGTGCGCTCGAGCACGACCGTGGCACCCATCCACCAGGCCAGCAACGGCTGGATATTCCAGCCGCCCACGTGATACTGCGGCATGACCGAGAGCACGACATCTCTGCTGGTGATCTCGGTAATGCGAGAGAGCGACAGGTTGGTCCAGAAACAGTTCGCATGGGTCAGCACCACGCCCTTGGCCGGGCCGAGGGTGCCGGAGGTGAACACGATCAGCAGGGCGTCATCGTCATGAACTTCGCGGTTCACCAGCTGGTCTTCCGGGGCGCGTCGCGGGGCGGGCACGCTGTCCTCGACCCCTCTCATGCCGAGCAGCGTCGACGGGAGCGGCAAAGGAAGCCGACCCTGGGCATCCGTTGCCAGGGTCTGAAACTCGTCTTCGACCAGCAACAGTGCCGGATCAGCGAGCTGCAGTTGCGCGGCAAGCTCGCGGGGCGCGAGCCGCCAGGACAGCGGCACGAGAACGAGGCCGGCCTGCGCGCAGGCAAAGAACAACACGACCTGGTCCGAACTGTTGCCGGTGATGGTGGCCACCCGATCGCCGACGCCGTAGCCGGCGGCGCGAAAAGCTTGGGCGAGGTCGCTGGCCCGGTCGTCGAGGTCGCGGTAGCGCAGTGTGACGCCGCGGTCGTCGACGGCGACGCGCTTGGGCGTGGCCCTGGCCCGGTCGCGGGTCCATCGGCCCAGGGTGTGCAGGCCGTCGTCAGTCATGTCGTCTCCTCTGAGTCAAGCATGCGCTTCCGGCCTCGCCCCTGAGGTCGTTGCGGCCGCCCGCTGCGCCGAGTGAGCCCAGCCAGCCCACCCGGAAGAAACAACACCACGAGAATAAACAGTGTGCCGAGAATGAACAACGGCTGCGACAAAGGAATCCGCAGAACGTCAGGCAGACCGGCGATGAACTCTGACCCGGCCAGGGCGGTCAACCGCTGGTCGAGCAGCGTGTAAACCAGTGCTCCGAGTACCGCGCCCCAGCGCAGCCCGACGCCGCCGAGCACGACGATCACCAGCAGGGTCAGCGTGAAGTCGGGCGTGGCGACGCGCGGCGAGACCCCGCTCTGCAGCAGCAGAAATGCGGCTCCCGCCAGGGCTGCGAGCGCCCCGGCAATGCTGAAGACCAGCAGCCGCACAAAATAGGGACGGATGCCGATGACCCGTACCCGCAGTTCGTTTTCGCGAGTCGCGGCCACGACATGGCCCGCGCGAGACTTCTCCACCCATAACACCACGAGGTAGACCGTGACCAGAACCGCGAGCGACAGCCAGTACAGGTTGCGGGTGTTGAGCACGCCGACAAGAGCGTCGGGCACGTGCGAGACGTCGAGGGTGAGCCCCTCGTCGCCACCGGTTTGCCCACCGGGGTTTCGCCGCACCACGACCGAGCCGGCCTGGGCGAAGGCGAGCGTGACCATGGCGAAGGAGATACCGGTGACCCGCAGGCTCACCGAACCGACGAGCGCCGCGAGCACAAACCCAATCAGCACCGTGATCAGAATCGCCGCCACGAACGTCGCGCCAGCCGGCAGCCAACTCGGCGAGAAGTTGCGCAGCACTATACCCAGGCCGTAGGCGCCGGCCGCGAAGAACAGGGCGTGCCCGAACGAGAGCATGCCGGCCAGGCCGAACAATAGGTGGTAGCTGAGCGCGAGCGCCGCGATGAGCATGGCGTAGGCGAGCAGTTGCAGGGTACCCGGCGTGTAGGTCGCGCCCGGAAAGACACCGGGAATCGTGATGTTCAACAGCGGCAGCAGCGCCATGAGCAGCACCAGCGCCGCGCTGGCGGCGATTTTGGTCAACGGCCTGGCCCAGATGGCGCTCATGCTTTTGCTCCCAACAGTCCGCGCGGACGCAACAACAGCACCGCGGCGAGGGCCAGCACCACGGCGAGGTCGCCGGTGCCGCCCAGATAGAAGTTCGCGAACTGCTGCAGCACCGCCACCAGAACGGATGCGATGGCCGCCCCGGCCAGAGACCCCAGGCCTCCAATCACGGTCACAATAAAGGCGAAGATCAGCAGGGAACCGCCGATGTGCGCCGAAACGTAGCCGTAATAGATCGAGGCCAGCACCCCGCCAAGTCCGGCGGCGGCACCGCCGATCGCGAACACCAGGGTGAAGGCGCGGCGCACGTCGATGCCGAGCGCGGTGACCATGAGACGGTTTTCGACGCCGGCCCGAATGATCAGGCCGTACCGGGTGAACTTGAGGAACAGCACGATCGCCACGAGCACGAGCACCGCCACCAGAATGAGCATGAAGCGGTTGTTCGGAATGCGGGCGCCGAGGATCTCGGTGGTTTGTCCGAGCCAGGACGGGCTCGTCACGTAGGTCGGGTCGGTGCCCCAGATTCCCTCGAACAGAGCTACAGAGGCCAGGGCGAGACCGACCGTCACGAGTACCTGTTCGATGTGCCGGTTGTACAGCCGCCGGATCAGGAAAAACTCGGTGGCAGCAGCGACGAGTGCCCCGACCACGGCGCCAGTCAGCATGGCAGCGACCAGGGCCAACCAGGACCCGTCACTGAGCCGACGGGCAACCTCCCAGCCGATGAAGGCGCCGATGGTCAGAAACGAGCCGTGCGCGAAGTTGAGCACGCCCATCAGCCCGTAGATGAGGGAGAGCCCGGAGGCGACCAGAAAGTACAGAGCACCGAGGCCGAGGCCGGTGATCAGAAGCAGAACGATGGTACTCATGCCGGCACCTGCTCCGTGCTGCTGTGGTCCGTGCCGCTGTGGTCCGTGCCGCTGTGCACGCCGAGGAAACGCTGGATGCGTTCGGGATCGTCGAGCAATTCAGTGGCTTCGCCGGTGAAGACGACGCGGCCGCCGGAAAGAACAACCACCCGGTCGGCGAGTTGGCGGATGACCTGCAGGTTCTGTTCGACCAGAAGGATCGGCACTTTTTTGGCGGCGGCGAGCAACGCCTGGCTGACCTCGGTGACGATTTTGGGCGAGAGTCCCTTAGTGGGTTCGTCGACCAGCAGCAGCCGGTTCTGGTTCAGCAGGGCACGTGCGAGCGACACCATCTGTTGCTGCCCGCCGGAGAGGGTACCGGCCATTTGGGCCTGCCGTTGCACGAGGTCGGGAAAGAGCTCCTCGACCAGGGCGCGGTTGGGATGGGCCGAGCGTTCCGCCAGTTTCAGGTTTTCGGCGACGGTGAGTTTGCCGAACACCTCGCGGTCTTCGGGCACGTAGCCCACGCCGAGCTGTACGACCTTGTGGGTGGCCAGCCGGTCGACGCGGCGCCCAGCGAGGGTGACCTCGCCGGTGCGGTCGATCAGGCCGAGGATCGATTTGATGGTGCTGGTCTTGCCGACGCCGTTCCGGCCGAGCAACGCGGTGACGCCGGTGTCTGGTACGTCGAATGAGACGTCTTCGACGACCTGCTGCCCCTCGATGCGTCCGTACAGGTTGCGCACGGTGAGGATATTGGTGCTCAGGTTGGTACTCATACCGGGTCTCCGAGGTAGGCGGACTGCACCGTGGGATTGTTCATCACGGCATCGGGGGTGTCGCAGGCAAGCAACTCGCCATGGTGCATCACAGCAACGCGGTCGACCAGGCCGAGCACGACCTCCATGTGGTGTTCGACCATGAGCACGGTGCGACCACCGTGGTGCAGCGTGCGGATGACCTCCATCAGGCCGGGCACATCGCCCGAGCCCACGCCGGCCATCGGCTCGTCGAGCAGGATGACGCTCGGATCCATCGCCAGCAGCATGGCGATCTCCAGCTTGCGCTTGTCACCGTGCGAGAGGCCACCGGCTTTGGCGTGGGCAAGATCGGCCAGCCCGACCTCGTCAAGACGATCGGCGGCGAGCCGGGTGGCGGCATCCGAGACCTTCGGAAACCGGGTGACAAGGCTGCCGCCGCCGGACTTGGCCTGTGCGGCCAACCGCACGTTTTCGGTGGCGCTGAGCCCGTTGAACAGACTCGAGGTCTGAAAGGTACGACCGAGGCCGGCCCGTGCCCTGACGTGGATCGGTTCCCGGGTCATGGTGCGGCCGTTCAGCCGCACCACGCCTTCCGTGGCAAACAGCACGCCGGAAATCAGGTTGAACAGGGTTGTCTTGCCGGCCCCATTAGGGCCGATCACACCCAGCATCTCGCCCCGCGGGATCGACAGCGATACATCGTTGAGGATGCGGGCACCGCCGATCTGCAGGCCGATATGCTCGATGCTGAGCACGGGTTGGTCCGGCATCGCGATCTACTTTGCGGCGACGATGGGCGGCGCGACGGTCTTCGCGTCGACCGTCTCAATCAGTTCCGGCGCCCAGGTGCCGTCGGTGCCTTCCTTGAGCGTGGCCTGGAACATCGGCTGCAGCACGGCATGGTCTTCGGCACGAATGGTGATCGACCCCTTCACCGAGTCGAAGGTGTAGCCCTCGAGCGAGGCGATCATGTCATCGACGTTGTCACCGCCGCCCTCACGAACCGCCTGAACGAGCATCTGGGCGGCCACGAAACCGTCGGGCGAAAAAAGGTCGGCCTGTGCGTCGTGGGCTTTCAGGTAGCTGATCATCGCCTTGCTCTGCTCGTTGTCGGTGGCCGACGCAAAGTAGTGCGAGAGAAAGCTGATCTTGTCGCTCGCGGCACCGTAAGCGCCGTAGGTCGAGACATCACCGAGGCCGGTGACAACCGGAACGGCGTCGAACACGCCCTGCTGCTGCAGCGCGGTCCACATGGCACCGGTGCTGGCACCGGCCCAGGCCACGAAGACGAGGTCGGGTGAGGCGTCGAGCAATTGCTGCGCGAATGGGGTGAATTCGGTCGCGTCTTCGGCCACGAGCACACCATCGACGCTTGCGCCCTTGGCTCCGAGTACGGCCTTGACGCCGGCCAGGTTGCCCTGCCCGAAGGCGTTGTCCTGGGCGAAGACGACGATCTTCTTACCGCTCGGGTCGCCGATGAATGTTCCGGCCGTCGCGACGTCTTCATAGGTCTGGCGGCCGGATCGGAAGGTGTACTGGTTGATGCCGGTGATGGCATCAGCGGCTGCCGGGCCGGAGATGTAGAGAATCTTGTTCTGCGCGGCCTGCTCGGCCAAGGTGACGGCGATGCCGGACACGACGGTGCCGGCCAGAATCTGGTATCCCTGTCCAATCAGGTCTTTGGCGACCGAGACTGCGGTGTCCGGGTTGCCCTGGTCGTCCTTCCAGGTGATATCCAGTTCGCGGCCGTCGACTATGCCCGTGCCGTCGGTGGCGTAGTCGAGACCGGCCTCGAACCCGGCCGTGTACGCGGCACCGTAGGCGGCGAGCGGGCCGGTCGCGGAGGTGACCATGCCCACCTGCACCGCGGGCTTCGTGGTGGAATTATCGGTGGCTGCGCCGCCGGTCGTGGCCGTGGGGGCGCATCCGACCAGGGTCAGGGCGGCGACGGCGAGAATTGCCGGGGCCAGGAACATCTTCGTTACCCGCATGAAATTTGCCTCTCGATCAGTTGAGTCGGTGCTGTCTGTTGAGTGCGTGCTGTTGAGTGCGTGCAGTTGAGTTGGGGGCATTCTGCGGAGCCATGAACTCAAACCTGACAGGTGGTTCAGGTATCAGGAATCTATGGGCGATCGACGGTACTGTCAAGAGGTAGGAGTGAACTGATACCCAGACGTGGCCAATAGGCTGGGGTCGCACGCATCCATTTATTGACAAAGGAGTCCCGATGACCGAAACCGACGTCGTAATCCTGGCCGGATCACGCACCCCGCAAGGTCGCGTGAACGGGCAGCTCTCGTCCCTCACCGCCGTCGACCTCGGCGCCGCCGCCATTGCCGGCGCCCTCGCCCGCGCTGGAGTGGCTCCGGAGCAGGTCGACTTCGTTCTCATGGGTCAGGTTCTCCAAGCCGGGTGTGGGCAGAACCCGGCCCGGCAGTCCAGCGTGGCTGCGGGCATCCCGTGGAATGTACCGGCGATGACGCTCAATAAGGTGTGTCTGTCTGGCCTCGCCGCGGTCATCGATGCCGCCCGCTTGGTGCGGCTCGGCGAAGCGGATGTCGTCGTAGCCGGTGGCCAGGAATCCATGTCGCGCGCGCCCCACCTGCTGCCCGGATCCCGTCAGGGTTGGGCCTACGGAACGGTTTCGGCCCTCGACCACGCCGCGCACGACGGACTCACCGACGCCTTCGACGGCCTCTCAATGGGACTTTCCACCGAGCGCGCCAACGCGGAACTCGGCCAAACCCGGCTCGAGCAGGACGAAATTGCCGCAGCCTCACACCAGCGGGCCGCCGCTGCCGCCGCGAGTGATGTGTTCAGCGACGAGATCACGCCGATCAGTGTGCCGCAGCGCAAGGGCGAGCCACTCCTGATCAGCACCGATGAGGGCGTGCGCGCTGACAGCACCACCGAGACGCTCGGCCGGTTACGCCCGGCGTTCGACTCGGCTGGGAGCATCACCGCCGGCAATGCCGCCCCGTTGAGCGATGGCGCGAGCGCGGTCGTCGTAACCAGCCGCGCCTGGGCCGAAAAGCACAATCTGCCCTGGCTCGCCATGATCCAGGCGAGCGGCCAAGTGGCCGGCCCCGACAATTCCCTGCACTCCCAGCCGGCCAATGCAATCGCGCAGGCCCTGAAGCGCGAGGGCTGGACCATTGCCGATCTCGACCTGGTCGAGATCAACGAGGCGTTCGCCTCGGTGGTGGCCCAGTCGTCGAAGGTACTCGGGGTGTCGGCTGACGTCGTGAACATTCACGGCGGCGGCATTGCCATCGGCCACCCGATCGGGTCGAGCGGCGGGCGCATTGCCCTGCATGCCGCGCTCGAACTGGCGCGTCGCGGCACCGGCAAGGCCGCCGTGGCCCTGTGCGGCGGCGGCGGCCAGGGCGAGGCGCTGCTGCTGTCGCGGTAGCGTCTGGCTGGGTACGGCTAGGCAGGTCGTACCCAGGCCGCGTCGGAATCCCAGTGTGGTGCCATGACTTGATGCTACGTCTGGGCGCGGGGCGCCGCGTCCGCCCGCGGGAGTAGTGCCCTACCCGAAGAAGTTGATCGGCTTGACGATGTCGGCGTAGATGAGCAGCAGGCTCATCCCGCCGAGCAGAACCACGACCGCCAGCGTGAGCGGCATGAGCTTGGCCATATCGACCGGTCCGGGGTCTGGCCGTTTGAACAGCTTCGCAAAGAATCGACGGATGCCTTCCCACAGCGCCCCGGCAACGTGGCCGCCGTCGAGCGGCAGCAGGGGCACCAGGTTGAACACGAACAGGGCGATGTTCAGCGATCCGAGCAACTGAAGCATGCTCGCGACCTTCGTGGCGACCGGAATGGTGTCCATGCTCGCCAGTTCGCCGGCCACCCGGCCGACACCCACCACGCTGATCGGTCCGTTCAGGTCGCGCTCCCCCGGGCCGAATGCGGCATTGGCCACGGCCACGAGCCGGTCGGGCAGGTTGAGAATCACGTGCGCGACTCCGGAGATGTTGTCGCCGACCAAGGGCAGCACCGCTGTCGCTGGCTGGGGCACCAGTTCGCTCGCCGCTCCGATTCCGACGAACCCGACTTCCTCGGTAATCGCCGCGCCGGAGGCATCCGTTTTGATCTTGTTGTCGGCGGTATACACGTAGCGTTCGGTGAGCTTGGGGGTGAGCGAGAGATCGACGTCGGCACCGTCACGCTCGACGCCCACGGCGAGGGTGCGCCCGGGCGCCGAGCGAATGATCTCGGTCGACTGCTCCCAACTCGAAATGGCCGTTCCTCCGATACTGACCAGACGGTCTCCGGGCCGCAATCCGGCAGCGGCACCGGGTGAAGCTTCATCGGTTGACTCGCAGGTTTGCCGGTCGCTCGAAGCGGGTAGCACGCACTCGCTCACACTGCCGACGGTCGTACTGATCTGCGGGCTGCCGAATCCCATGACCAAAATGGAAAACATGACGATGGCGATAAGCAGGTTCATGGTGGGCCCGCCGAGCATGATGATCACGCGTTTGTAGACCGACAGCTGATAGAACGCGCGGTGCTCTTCACCCTCGCCGATGGTCTCCGCACTGGCCTGGCGGGCGTCGTCGACCAGGGTGGACAGGGCGCTGGTCTTCTTCTCCGGTTCGCCCTCCTGCACCATCTGATCGAAGAACCCGGTGGTAGTGGTGCGGGGAGCTCCGCCCTTCTTCGAGGGTGGAAACATGCCGATCATGGCGATATAACCGCCGAGAGGCAGCGCCTTGACGCCGTACTCAGTCTCGCCCTTGGTGCGCGACCAGAGCGTCGGTCCGAAGCCGATCATGTACTGGGTTACCTTGACGCCGAACAGCTTTGCGGGCACGAGGTGGCCGATTTCGTGCAGGCCGATGGACACGGCAAGACCCACAACCACGATCGCGACGCCCAGTATGAACAGCAGTACGGTTTCCACTGTCGTAGAGTAACCGCATCAAGCTGCAAAGCGGCTGGCCGTGCATCCTGACCTCCCGATTACGGGGTGCATGTGCTTTGCTAGAGGGTGCACGCACCAGGAGGTCCCCCTGTCTCACGAACGCATTCCTACGCAGCAGCTACCGAGCCCCGGCCCGGTGGGCAGCCTGCTTGCCGACCGTTTTCTGATCGAGACCCTCATCGGTACCGGCGGGATGGCATCCGTCTATCGGGCAACGGATACCACGCTGGGCCGCACAGTGGCCGTCAAACTCTTTCGGGCCGATGGTGGCGCCGCAGAGCCCGAACGTCAGAGTGGTGAGATCGCACTGCTGGCGAGCTTGAACCATTTCGCACTGGTCACCCTGTTCGACGCCGGCACCGCAACCGTCGACGGCACCCCGCGCACTTTCATCGTGATGGAACTTGTGGACGGGCCCGACCTGCGCGCCCACATCACGAGCGGTCCGCTGCCGAGCCTCGAGGTGGCCGTGATGGGTGCCGATCTGGCCGAGGCCCTGCACTATGTGCACGAGCAGGGCATCATTCACCGCGACGTCAAGCCGGCCAATGTGCTGCTTTCGCCCTCCGGCTTTCCCGGCCGCAGCATGCACGCCAAGCTCGCCGACTTCGGCATCGCCCGGCTTCTCGATCAGACCCGGCTCACCGCGACCGGGTCGCTGCTCGGTACCGCAAGCTACCTCAGCCCTGAACAGGCGCTCGGCGCGGCGATCGGCGCACCAACGGATGTCTATTCCCTCGGCCTGGTACTGCTCGAGTGCCTCACCGGGGTGCGCGCCTACCCCGGAACCGCCGTGGAGTCGGCGATGGCGCGGCTGCAACGCCAGCCGGAGATTCCGAGCACGCTCGGCCGGGACTGGACAGAGGTACTCACGGCCATGACCGCCCACGACGCCGACGACCGGCCCACGGCAGCCGAGGCGTCCCTGCTGCTTCGTGCGCTCGCCACCGGAACCGAAGATCAGGCCGTGGCGACGCTGCTGCTGCCTGCTCACGGTGCAGTTGATGCCGCTCCGACCGAGGTGCTGAGTGCCGATCCGGCCCCCACGCCCAAACCGGCAACCACGGCCATCTCCAGGAAGCAGACGGGGACCGCGCCCACACCGAGCGTGCGGCGCAACCGGGTCATCCTCTGGATCGTACTGGCGGTTCTGGTTGTCACCGCGATCGTTCTCTGGGCGTTGTTTCTTGCCGGCGGAGACGTGCCGCCCGCGGTTCCGCCGAGTTATCCGGCGATCGACGGCACCCTCGGCACGCACCTCGAACAGCTTCAGGAAAGCGTAAACCCGTGATCCGCAAACGCCTGACCCGCTACCTCGCTTCCGGACTGCTTCTGCTGCTGCCGTTGGCCGGTTGCGCGGCTGAGCCGGTCGAGCTCCAGGCGTCCACGGCCGAAAAACTGCAGTCTGCGGTGCTCGGCATCACCGAGGCATCGGCCGACGGAGACTTTACCGAAGCCCAGTCCCTCCTCACCGCGATGCAGGCCAACCTCCGCACCGCGGCCGCCGCCGGCCAGGTCAGCGCAGAACGATCGGCGTCGATTCAAGCCGCCATCAACCTGGTCACCGCCGATCTGACAGTTCAGATAGAGGACGCAGCGGTCGCCGCCGAAGCCGCTGCTGAAGCGGCAGCCGAAGCGGCGGCCCTCTCCGTCGAACAGAACGCCGAGAACGCCAAAGAAGCGGCGGAAAATGCCAAGGAAGCCGCCGAAGACGCGCGCGACGCGGCGACAAAGGCCGCCGAAGATGCCAAGGAAAACCGCGAAGAGTGCCAGGACGATAAAGATCGGGTCAAAGCCGGCGCGTGCAATTAAGACATTAATTCGCGGCGATCAGCTGATCGGCGGCGGCCCGCGCCCAACGCTCGGCCTCGCCGAGGGAGTCCCGGGTGAGGTCACCCTGCTGCTCGTGGGATTCGACCACGCGCAGCACCGTGTCGACGATGTCCAGAAAGCCGATGTGCCCGGCGTGAAAAGCCGCGACGGCCTGCTCATTGGCCGCGTTGAAGACGGCCGGATAAGTGCCGCCCAGTCGGCCGACCTTTTTGGCCAGTTCGACCGCGGGAAAGGCCGCGTTGTCGAGGGGTTCAAAAGTCCAGCTGTGCGGCACGGTCCAGTCGATCGGGGCGCCGACTGCGGCTACCCGGTTCGGCCAGTCCAGGCCGAGCGAGATCGGCAGCCGCATGTCCGGGGGGCTTGCCTGCGCGATGGTCGACCCGTCGACGAATTCGACCATCGAGTGCACCACTGATTGCGGGTGCACGACGGCGTCAATGCGGTCGTATTCCACGTCGAACAAGAGGTGCGCCTCGATGATCTCCAGGCCTTTGTTCACGAGTGTGGCCGAGTTGGTGGTGACCACGAGGCCCATATTCCAGGTGGGGTGCGCGAGGGCCTGCGTGGGCGTGACCCGGTCAAGCTGTTGCCGGGTAAAACCGCGAAACGGCCCGCCCGATGCCGTCAGCACGAGTCGACGCACTTCGTGCTTGGTTCCTGCAAGCAATGCCTGCGCAATGGCGGAGTGTTCGGAGTCAACGGGCACAATCTGCCCTGGCGCAGCCAGATTCTTCACCAGGTCGCCGCCGACGATCAGCGATTCCTTATTGGCCAGGGCCAGGGTGCGCCCGGCCTTCAGCGCAGCGAGGGTGGGGCCGAGACCGACGGAACCGGTGATGCCGTTGAGCACGACGTCTGCGTCGACGTCTCGAACGAGTTGTTCGGCCTCGTCGGCGCCGAGCGCGGTGGCGTCCACAGCGAAGTCGGCCGCCTGTTGATCGAGCACTTCGCGGTTGCTGCCGGCAGCGAGGCCGACCACCTCAAACCGCTCCGGGTTGGCGCGAATGACGTTGAGCGCCTGGGTTCCGATGGAGCCAGTTGACCCGAGGATGATTACTCTGCGCATACCCCCATGCTAGGTGCCGGGCGCGGCGTATGTTCGATGCCGTCCAGTGGTGGCGTAGTGTCGACGGGTGACTGGTGCCGATGCAGAACCCAAAGATAACGCCGAAACCATCACGATCGATAGTTCCGATCAAGCCGTTCCGGCCGAAGAAACCGACGAAGCCGAGCGGGTCAAGCGCCCGGGATTCGTCTACTTTCTCGGCTACGGCATCATGGCGCCCGTCGCGCGAATCGTTTTTCGGCCGAGCATTTTGGGCCGCGAGAACATCCCGGCCACCGGCCGCGTCATTCTCGCGAGTAACCACCTCTCCTTCATTGACAGCATCGTCATTCCGCTCGTCGCTACCCGCCGCGTGCAGTTTCTCGCCAAGTCGACCTACTTCACCGGAGTCGGCTTCAAGGGCTGGGTGTCACGAACCTTCTTCACTGCCATCGGCGCCATCGGCGTGGAACGCGGAGCTGGCCAGGCCGCTCAGGTCGCACTCGACGCCGGCCGCGCCGTACTAGAGGCCGAGGGTGCGTTCGCGATCTACCCGGAGGGCACCCGTTCACTCGATGGCCGCCTCTACAAGGGTCGCACCGGCGTCGCCTGGCTGGCCCTCACCACGGGCGCTGTTGTGGTTCCGGTTGGGCTGATCGGCACGCAGGAGATTCAGCCGGTGGGCAGCAAGGTGCCGCGCATCCGCAAGGTCACTGTCAGTTTCGGTGAACCGCTTGACCTCAGTCACCACGGTCAGGCCACATCGGGCAAGGCGCGCCGCCAGGCAACGGATGAGATCATGGCGGCCATTCATGGCCTGTCCGGCCAGGACCTGGCCAATGCCTACAACGAATCGCCGCCGGTCGGCACGCTGAATCGCCTCGCCCACCGGGTCTTTCCGCGCGAACGCCTGTAGCCGCGGTCTGGCCGTCGACCGGACGGTCATAGGCTGGAGCAATGACTGCTACGTATTCGGTGCCCCAGAAACGCAAGCTCGTGACGGCTCTTCCCGGCCCCAAATCGGTTGAGCTGCAGGCCAGACGCGAGAAGACTGTTGCCCGCGGCGCCGGAACCCTCGCCAACATTTACATGGACCACGGCGCCGGAGCGATCCTGGTCGACGTTGATGGCAACCAGATCATCGACCTCGGCTGCGGTATCGGGGTGACCACGATCGGTCACGCGCATCCGGACGTCGCGGCCGCGGCATCCGCTCAGGCAGCGAAACTGACCCACACCCTGTTCACGGTCACGCCCTACGAGAACTACGTGGCCGTCGCCGAGAAACTTAGCCAGATCACCCCCGGTGACTTCGAGAAGCACTCGGTCCTCGTGAACACCGGCGCTGAGGCCGTGGAGAACGCGGTGAAGATCGCCCGCAAGTTCACCGGCCGGCGTGCGATCGTGGCGCTCGACCACGCCTTTCACGGTCGCACCAACTTGACCATGACGATGACCTACCGGCCCTGGCCTGAGCGCGCCGGAATGGGCCCGTTTCCCGGCGAGATCTACAGTGTGCCAACGAGCTACCCATTCCGCGACGGCCTGAGCGGCCTTGAAGCGGCCGAGAAGACCATCGACTACATCAACACCCACATCGGAGCCACCGAGGTCGCGGCGTTCTTCGTCGAGCCGATTCAGGGCGACGGCGGCATTGTCATTCCCGCGCCCGGCTATTTCAAGCGCATTCGCGAGTTCTGCACCGAGAACGGCATCGTCTTCGTGGCCGATGAAATTCAGGCCGGCATTGCCCGCACCGGGGTCTGGTACTCGATCGAGCACCACGACGTCGTGCCCGACCTGGTCACCACGGCCAAGGGCATCGCCGGCGGCTTCCCGCTGGCCGCCGTCACCGGTCGCGCCGACATCATGGATTCCGTGCAGCCCGGCGGAATCGGCGGCACCTTCGGTGGCAACCCGGTCTCGACCGCTGCCGCGCTCGCAGTGTTCAACTTGATCGAGCGCGACAACCTGCTCGGGGAGGCGAAGCGGGTAGAAGCCGCACTGTGGGCGCGCATCGGCGACTGGGCCGAGAAGTTCTCCATCGTCGGCGAGGTCCGCGGCAAGGGCGCCATGTTCGGCGTCGAGCTCGTGCACCCCGGCACGAAGAAGCCCTACCCCGAGGCGCTCACCGCGCTGATCAAGCACGCCACCACGAACGGCGTCATCGCGCTCGATTCCGGCAGCTGGGATTCAGTTCTGCGCATCATGCCGAGCGTCGTGATCTCCGACGAACTCATCGACGACGCCGCGACCGTGCTCGAAGAGGCGCTCACCGCCCTGGTCGCCGCCTACCCCGCGTAGTCGCCGCGTAGTCGCCGCGTAGTCGCCGCGTAGTCGCCGCGTAGTCGCCCCCGTCGCCGAGCCGTGAGTTTGAGCCCGGAAATTGGCTCAAACTCACGGCTCGGCGGGTCATACTCACGGCTCAAAATCGTCTCTTAGACGCGCCCCGGTTGCGCCACCCAGTCCGTGATGTCGACGGACTGGGTCGGCGGCAGGTCGATAGCCGCGGGGCTGATGACCGCCTGTGCGTCGCCCGGGCGCATCACGGTCCGGCCGTTGGCGAAGCGGATGCTGTCGGCTCCGACACCAGCGTGGGTGACGGTGTTGGCGATGGCGTTGCTGCCGGCTCCCCCGTTTCGGACACCGGCACGAGCGGCCGTACCTGGGTGAACGGGAATGGCGAGGGTGCAGCATCCGCTTGGTAGGCCTGGCCGAGGTAGTCGTAGGTGTAATCGATATCGCCAGAGGTCACCAGTTGGAGTGGGAACACGTTCCAGCCGCCGCCCGGTACCAACAGGCTCGGTACGACCATGTCCTTCTCACCGGCCGCATCAAGCTGCGGCAGGTAGTTCGTATTGAGCGGGTCGTTGACCACGTTGAGCGCGCGGCCACCCTGGTCGAATAACTGCACGTCGGTGAGCGGCTGGCCATCGGCGTCGTAGGCGAAGACGTTGGTCACCTGCTTACCACTCTGCATGAGTCCGGGGGTCGGAGCCGGGTTGTAATCGACGTATGCACTGTTCTGCGCATTGGCCTCATGGGCCGAGTGAGAAAGCACCACTGGCAGCACCAGAATCGCGCAGACGCTAACCACGGTGCGAAAGCCGGGGAGCCAGCGCCAGGGCAGCCAGCGCCCACGACCCCATTGCACGCTCAAAATCACGAAGACCGCGAGCACGATCCAACGAATCGGCTCGGTCGCAATAGCGCTCATGCCTCCTCCTAAGAAGAAGTTCCCACCGCCGAGGAGGAAGATCTCCGCGACCGCATAGACGACCCAGCCGCGTAGCACCCACCACAGCGGGCGAAGCACGAGCAGAAAGTCGAGTACCGCCGTACCGGCCACACTCGAGCGGATGCGGCGGGCCGCGTTTGCCCGAATGCCCCCGACCCGGGTGCGCAGCCGGTGTAGCCGCGGCACGCGGACTTTGGGCGTCGCTCCCCGCACGGGGAGCCCGGCAGCACCGCGCAGCTCGTCAGCATAGGCGACCGGATCACCGAGGTCAGAGTCGAGCATCGCGGCATCGCCAGCATCGACGTCGGCGGCCTGCTCGGTGAGGTCGGCTTCGAGGCCGTCGGTGAGGTCGTCGATGTCATCGGCCGGAAGATCGTTCAGGGCCGCTCGCACGGCCAGGGCGAAATCACGAATGGACTGGGGAGTCGTAGCTGTTTCGATCATGAGTTGTCGCCGATCGTGGGTAGGAGAGCGGAGCGCTGCGGGTTCTCGAGCAGCTGGGAGAGAGTGTCGGCGAAGTGGGTCCAGGTCGCGCGCTGATCGGCGAGCATGGCCCGGCCGTGCGGGTTCATCCCGTAGTACTTGCGGTGTGGTCCGCCATCCGACGGCACCACGTAGCTCGACAGCGCCCCCGCGCCGTACAGCCGGCGCAGGGTGCCGTAGACCGAGGCGTCTCCAACCTCATCGAGTCCGGCGGCTCGCAATCGGCGCACAATGTCGTAGCCGTAGCCGTCGTCGTCAACGATGACGGCCAGAACGGCCATGTCAAGCACCCCCTTGAGTAATTGGGTGGTATCCATCGGCATCCCCTTCATCGGCCCGAGCGTTCACTCAGGCCTTCAACGGATCCCACACTACTACGCAAACCGCACTACTGCGCGATGCGCAATCTCGGTCTCCCGCGCCGAGCCGTGAGCTTCAAGCGCCGAGCCGAGAAGCGCTCAGACCGTGGTGACCGGCTCGTGCACGACCGGAAAGTTCATCGAGGCTCCGATGAAGCATTCACGCGCTGCCTCGGCGTGCAGCGACTGCGCGAAGTCGACCTGGGCGGGGTCGGATATTGTCACACGCGGGCGCAGCGTAGCGGATGCGAAACTTCCGCCGCCGCCCGCCCGTTGACGCATCACACCGACCGCGGAGTCGGTGTAGGCGGTGACCGTCACCCCGTGCCGCACGGCCACATGCAGGTAGGAGAGCATGTGGCACTGACTAAGCGCGGCGAGCAACAGCTCTTCCGGGTTCCAGCGTTCGGCATTCCCGTGAAAAGTCGGGTCGCTCGATCCCTTGATAACGGCCTTGTCCTCGGCCCCCTTACCCACCGGCGTGATGGTGTGCTGCCGGCCGTAAGCCCGATAGCTGCTAGTACCACTGCCCTGATTGCCGGTCCAGTCGACCCGTACCGCGTAATTGTGCTCGCCGAGCATGATTCCCCCTCGAAATCGCTATCTCCTGCACCAATTCTGACAGCACAACCAGCCTCGTGGGGAATGAGATCGGTAAAGTGGATGCATCATGACTGACACCCTCACAAACTCTGCTCCCGCTGCCGCCGCGACCACGTACTCCGTCGCGCAGGAACGAAAGATCGTCACGGCCATTCCCGGTCCGATCTCGGCGGCGTTGCAGGAGCGGCGCCGAGCGGTCGTCTCCGATGGCGTCAGCTCCATGCTCCCCGTCTACATCAAGAAGGCCAGCGGCGCGATCGTCGTCGACGTTGACGGAAACCAGTTCATCGACCTCGGTGCCGGAATCGGCGTGACCACGATCGGCCACACGGAGACCAGCGTTGTCGCAGCGGCCATTGAACAGTCCCAGGATTTCATCCACACCCTGTTCACCGTCACCCCGTACGAAGAGTACGTGCGCGTCGCCGAGCTTCTCGCCGAGCACACCCCTGGCAATTTCCCGAAGAAGAGCGTGCTCATCAACTCCGGCGCCGAAGCCGTCGAGAACGGCGTGAAGATCGCCCGCAAGTACACCGGACGTCGCGCCGTCGCCGTACTCGACCACGCCTATCACGGCCGCACCGTGCTGACCATGGCCATGAACTACAAGGCCATGCCATACGCCACCGGCTACGGTCCGCTCGCCAGCGACGTCTACCACGCACCGAGTTCCTACCCGTACCACGACGGCCTGACCGGTGCCGAGGCGGCCGCACGCACCATCGCCTACCTCGACAAGGTGATCGGGGCATCAGATCTGGCCTGTCTCGTCGTCGAGCCTATCCAGGGAGAGGGCGGTTTCATGGTGCCAGCGGATGGCTACCTGCCCGCCCTGCAGGAATGGTGCACCGCGAACGGTGTCGTCATGATCGCCGATGAAATCCAGAGCGGCATGGCGCGCTCCGGCAAGTACTACGCGAGTGAACACTTCGGCTGGATCCCCGACCTCGTGCTCAGCGCCAAGGGTATCGCTGGCGGCTTCCCGCTTGCCGCCGTCACCGGCCGCGCCGAAATCATGGATGCTTCCCAGCCCGGCGGCCTCGGTGGCACCTTCGGTGGCAACCCGGTCTCCTGTGCAGCTGCGATCGCCGTCTTCGAGGCCATCGAGACGAACAACCTGCTCGGCGAGGCACAGCGCATCGAGAAGTCGCTCACCGCCGGCCTTACCGTGCTCAAGAACAAGTACGACATCATCGGCGAGATTCGCGGCCACGGCGCCATGATGGCGATCGAGCTCGTGCAGCCGGGTACCGGCGACGGCGAGAAGGCGCCCAACGCCGCCGCAGTGAGCGCGATTTCGACCTACGCCGGCCAGCACGGCGTGCTGCTGCTCACCGCCGGCACCTACGGCAACGTGCTGCGTTTTCTGCCGAGCCTCGCGCTGTCCGATGCCCTCATCGTCGACGCCCTCTCGGTGATCGACGACGCCATGGCCGCGCTGTAGCCACCGTGACGGAAACCTTTACGGTCGACAATTCCGTCGAGCTGGCCGTTGTTGAGCGCAGCGGCTTCGTTGAGTCCCGGCACGCCGGTTCGGCGATCGTGCTCGGCACCAATGGTGAAGTGCTGCGGGCGCTCGGCGACGTCACCAGCCCGGTCTTTCCGCGCTCGGCGATGAAACCGTTCCAGGCCGTCGCGGTCCTGGCCAGCGGCGCCGCCCTGCGGGGAGCGGATGCCGCCATCGCCACCGCGAGTCACAGCGGCACCGCCGCCCACATTGAACTCGTTCGCGGGCTGCTCTCCCGGGCCGGAATACCGGAGACGGCGCTCGCCTGCCCCGCTGCCTGGCCGATCGACTCCGCCGCCCGAGACGCTCTCGTGCGCCTCGGCGCCACCAAGGCACCGGTCTACATGGAGTGCTCGGGCAAGCACGCGGCCATGCTCGTGGCCTGCCAGCACAACGGCTGGGCGCTGGAAGGCTATCTGGACCCGGCGCATCCGCTGCAAAAACGCATCCTGGACGTGCTCGAGCGCTTCACCGGCGAACGCCCGCTGGCCTCTGGCGTCGACGGCTGCGGCGCCCCGGTGCACGCGATCTCCCTCACTGGGTTGGCCCGCGGGATCGCCCGCATTGCCACCAGCAAGTCCAACTCCCCGTTCGCGATCTACCGCGAGGCCGGCTTCCTGGCCGAAGCGGTGCGCGCCAACGGCTGGGTGGTGGCCGGCCCCGGCCACTCCGACAGTATCGTGATCGACCGGCTCGGCCTGTTCGTGAAGGGTGGCGCGGAGGGCATCATGGTCGCTGCCGCCGAAAACGGTACCACCGTGGCGCTGAAGATTCTCGACGGCAACCTACGAGCCGCAGCGGCGGTTGCGCTCAGCCTGCTGGCTGACGCTGGAGCGATCCAGCGAGCGGATGTCACTGAGTTGCTGCCCGAGCTCGGCCTCACCGTGACCGGTGGTGGCCGTCCGGTCGGAGGGATTCGCGCCAGCTACGTTTAGCCGGTGATGCTGGGCGCGATCACGTTGAGTGCGCCCGCCATCACCCTTACCTCGACCGGCAGAGGCCCGATGCGGTCGCCGTCGGCGTAGGCTTCCACCGGACCGGTCGAATCGATCGCGACCGCGTACCCAGTCTGCACGGTGACTTCCGGCAGCTCCAAGTGTGTTCCGCGGTAGATCAGGCGCAGTGCTTTCAGCAGTCGGAGCCGGCCAGCCGCGGCGAAGATGACGATGTCGAGCAGACCGTCGTCAAGCCGCGCCGAGGGCGCCACGTGCATCCCCGACCCGTAGTAGCCGGAATTTGCCACGATCACGGTGTGCGCGCTGACTATCCGGCTCACGCCGTCGATCGCGATGCGGTACTCGGTCGAGCGGTGCGTGGCGATCGCCCCGAGGGCCGCGATCGGATACTGCAGCCGGGCCGGTAATCGGTGCACCCGATTGACCAGTCTCGAGGTGAGCGAATCGATTCCGGCGTACACGCTGCCCACCACGATTCGGTCACCGACCTCGATGACGTCGACCGGCCGCACCGATCCCGTCAGCAGCAGGTCAGCCACCGCCGCAACATCGTGCGTAATTCCCAGTTGACGCGCGAAATCATTGCCGCGCCCCACCGGCACGAATCCGAGAATTCCGCCCGCCGTCACGACCGCGCCGGCGAGGGAACCGACGGTGCCGTCGCCGCCGACCGCGACGACCACACTGCCACGCCCGGAGGCCTTGGTCGCAACCTCACGGCCGTGCTCCGCGCTCTGGGTGTGGGTCACCGTGACCAGGGCCCCGGCGTCACGCAGGTAACGTGCCACCTCCAGGCCGCGCCCGGCGGCGGCGGGCTGGCCAGCGGCCGGGTTGACCAACAGTTCGAAGGATCTCACGGGGGTTCAGCTGAGCTTGGCCAATCGCCGCGCCTTCGCCGCCCCGGACACCTGCACCGTCACGACCACGACGAGCGCGAGAATGAACACGGCCGACGCGAGCACGTTGGCTTCGGCCGGAATGCCGCGGGCCGCCGAAATGTAGATGTACTTGGGGAACGTCGTCACTGCCCCAGAGTTGAAATTCGTGATGATGAAGTCGTCGAACGACAGCGCAAATGACAGCAGAGCGGCCGCCAGAATGCCGGGCAGCAGCAGCGGAAAGGTGATGCGCGCGAACACCTGCCAGGCCGAGCCGTACAGGTCGCGGCCAGCCTCTTCCAGCGCGGGATCGAGACTCGCCACCCGCGCCTTGACCGTGACCACCACGAAGCTGATGCAGAACATGGTGTGCGCCAGAATGATCGTCAGCATGTCCTTCGGCACACCGAGCGACAGAAACTGAGCCGCCAGGCCGGCGCCGAGCACGACCTCCGGGGTTGCCATCGGCAGAAACAGCAGCAAGCTGGTCTGTGACCGAAACTTGAACCGGTAGCGCACGATGGCGATCGCGATCATGGTGCCGAGGGTGGTCGCCACGACCGTGGCGACGGCCCCGATGAACAAACTGTTACCAAAGGCCTGACAGACGGCGCCGTTTTGTACGTTGCAGACGTTCAACCATTTGTCGAAGGTGAAACCGCGCCAGGTGATGTTCGACTTGAGCGAATCGTTGAAGGAGTAGACGAAGGTATAGCCGATCGGAATCATCAGAAACAACAGCGCCAACCCGCTGTAGACGGGTAGCAGCCACTTGCCGAGGGAGAGTTTCACAGCAGTTCCTCGGTTCCGGATCGCTTGACATAGATACTGACAATCACGAGAATCACGGTCATCAGAATGATGGACAGGGCCGCCGCCGAGGGATAGTTCTGCAGCACGAGAAAGTTCGCCTCGATCACATTTCCCATCATCTGGGTGCCGGTACCACCGAGAAAGTCCCGGCTGGCATTGATATAGTCACCGGCCGCCGGGATGAACGTGAGCAGGGTCCCGGCCACGATGCCGGGCATCGACAGCGGAATGGTCACCTTGCGGAACACCTGGAACGGACTGGCGTAGAGGTCGTTGCCGGCCTCGAGGTAACGCACGTCGAGACGTTCCAGTGTCGTGTACAACGGCAGAGTCATGAACGGGATGAAGTTATAGGTCAGGCCGAAGATCACCGAGAAAGCGGTGCCGGTCACGTGCGCTTCCGGCCCCAGCAGCGACAGCGCTTTGAGCGACTGCACGACGAACGATTCGTCGGAAAAGAGCTGCTTCCAGGCTAAGGTGCGCAGCAGAAAGCTGATGAAGAACGGTGCGATCACGAGCACGAGCATGAGGCTCTGCAGCAGGGGCCACTTGCGGGCCTTCACTCCGATGAAGTACGCCAGCGGGTAGCTGATCACCAGCGCGAAGAACGTCGCGGCCAGCGCATAACTGAACGATCGCACGATGTGCGGCCAATAGGTCGTGATGACCTCGGTGTAGTTCTGCCAGCGAAAGGCGTAGTCGTACTGTCCGATATCGCCGAACTCCCGCGGCGTCTGAAATGACGTCAGCAACAATGAGACCAGCGGGGTGAGAAAGAACAGCACCAGATAAAGGATGCCCGGCAGCAGCAGAAACAACGCCACCGGACTGCGACGCCGAGCGACCGGGTCGGTCGACGGCGCAGTCGCGGTCGAGAATACAGCGAAGGCCATCCTTAGGCCTCCTCAAGCTCCGTGACGAGCGACGACCGGCGCTGCTGTGCGATGGTCTTGGTGTCGAGGTCCGCTTCGAACCGTGGAGCATCCGCTGGATCGTCGTCGAGTCCGAAGCCGTGCTCGACGTTCCAACTGAGCCAGACCTGGGCTCCGACGTGCGCGGCCGGCCCGAAGGCCATGTTCTGGGCGAACACCACGAGTGTGCCGACGCCGGGCACCGCCACAAGGTACTGCGTGCTGACCCCGCTGAACGACACGTCGATGACCCGGCCCGGACCCATCACGTTGCGGCCGGCGTCGTGGATGGGCGCGTCTTTGTGCAGGGTCAGCTTTTCCGGCCGAACACCGATCGTGACTTCGCCAGACACCCGATGTGCCCGACCCAGCGGCACCACGATCTTCTGCCCAGAAACGTCCACGGCGATCGCGGTACTCGTGGTGGACACGACCGGACCGGTGAACAGGTTGGACTGGCCGAGAAAGTTCGCCACGAAGGCGGTCTTGGGCAGTTCGTAGAGCTGCTGCGGCTCCCCCATCTGCTCGATACGGCCCTTGTTCATGACCGCGATGGTGTCGGCCATGGTCATGGCCTCCTCCTGATCGTGAGTGACGTGCAGGAAGGTCAGACCGACCTCCTCCTGAATGGTCTTCAACTCGAGCTGCATCTGGCGGCGCAGCTTGAGGTCGAGGGCCCCGAGCGGTTCGTCGAGCAGAAGCAGTGCCGGCCGGTTGACGATGGCGCGGGCCAGGGCCACGCGCTGCTGCTGGCCGCCGGACAGCTGCTGCGGTTTGCGGTGCGCCAGGTGATCGAGCTCCACCAGCAGCAGCGCCTCGTGCGCTTTGGCCACCGGATCATTGATCTTGCGGCGGCGCAGCCCGAAGGCGACGTTCTCCAGCACGGTCATGTGCGGAAACAGGGCGTAGCTCTGGAACACGGTATTGACCGGGCGCTGAAAGGATTTCTGATTGGTCACATCCGTTCCCCCGATCAGAATGCGGCCGCTAGTGGGCTCTTCGAGACCGGCGACCAGCCGCAGGGTCGTCGTCTTGCCGCAGCCCGAGGGACCAAGCAGCGCGAAGAAGGACCCGGCCGGAATGGTGAGGTTGAGATTTTCAATAGCGGTGAACCCGGGGAAACGTTTCTCGATGCCGACCAGCTCCAGGTCGGCGCCACGATCAGCGAACGCACCAGCGGCCATCAGGCTGCGCCCAGCAGAATGGCTTGGAATTGTCCGTTGAAGGTCTGCTCCTCGGTGCCGTCGAGCCCCCGGAAGACGTAGGCATTGGCGAGGGTCGCTTCGTCGGGAAAGATTAGCGGATCTTCGGCCAGGGTCGGATCTATGGCCATCATGGCTTCCTTGGCGCCGACGACGGGAGTGATGTAGTTGACGTAGGCGGCGACCTCGGCGGCGACGGCCGGGTCGTAGTAGTAGTTGATGAGTTCTTCGACGTTCTTCTTGCCCGGCGAGCCGATCGGCACCACGAAATTGTCGTTCCAGAGCGTGCCGCCCTTTTCGGGAACGGTGAAACCCCACCTATCGCCATTTTCGGCGTTGAGCTGCACGATGTCTCCTGACCAAACGATGGCGGCGAGGGTGTCTTCGTTGGCGAGGTCTTCCTTGTACGAGTTGCCCTTGATATTGCGGATCTGGCCGTCGGAAACCTGCTTCTTGAACTCGTCGATGGCGGCGGTGAATTCTTCTTCGCCCCATTTTCCGGAGATGTCTACGCCCTGGTCGAGCATGATCAGGCCCATGGTGTCGCGCATTTCGGAGAGTACGCCGACGCGGCCCTTCAGCTCGGGAACCCAGAGATCTTCAACCGATTTGAGGCCCTGCGGATACTTTTCCTTGTTCCAGGCCAGGCCGGCGAATCCGCCCTGCCAGGGAACGCTCATGGCCCGGCCCGGGTCGAAGTCGACTTTCTGCAGTGACGGCAGCAGATTGGCGAGGTTGGGGATATTGGCGTGGTCGAGTTCCTGGGTGTAGCCGAAGCGGATCATGCGGCTGACCATCCAGTCGGTCAGGCAGGCGACATCGGCTCCGATGTCCTGGCCGAGGGCGAGCTGGTCCTTGACCTTGCCGTAGTAGGAGTTGTTGTCGTCGACGGCTTCGGTGTACTTGACCGAAATGCCGGTTTGCGCTTTGAACGCGTCGAGGGTCGGGTAATTGCCGACATCGTCGACGTCGATGTAGAGCGCCCAGTTGTCCCAGCGGATGGTCTTGTCGGTGGCTGACGTGTCGGTCGCAGCGGTGGGCTTGGGCGCAGCTCCCGTGGAGCACGCGGCGAGCGCGAGAGCCGTGGCGCCGGCACCGGCGCCGGCCAGCAGTGTGCGACGGCCCAGCTGGGCGTTCTGCGCCTGGCGGATGAGTTGGCGAATCATGGGATCGGCGGGCAGCGGCTTGGACTTCATCATGGTTCTCCTAGCATTCTGGGCACGCACACGGTCGAACTCGCTGCATTGCGAGTTGGTCGATAATTGCACATATCGGTGGTAAAAATACCTGAAAGAGTTCAAAACATTGATCTTGGAACCGATTTGTCACGAAATCAGCACAAACTTGCAACATTCGCCCTCGAAATCATCGGTGCGCCACGACTAGGGTGGTGGCGATGAGCGGCGCTGAACCTCGACCGAGGAGCGCGCCTTGAGAAAGGAACACCATGAGGATCGCCATTCCCACCGAGATCAAGAACAACGAGTTTCGGGTCGCGATCACCCCGGCGGGGGTGCATGACCTCGTGCTGCACGGTCACGACGTGCTCGTGCAGTCCGGCGCCGGCGCCGGTTCCTCCATCAGCGACGAGCAGTATGTCGCGGCCGGTGGAACGATTCTGCCGGACGCCGCGAGCCTCTGGGCGGCCGCCGACCTGCTGCTCAAGGTCAAGGAGCCCGTCGAAAGCGAGTACGGCTATTTTCGCGCCGACCTCGTGCTGTTCACCTACCTGCATCTTGCCGCGGAACCCGAGCTGACCCGGGCCCTGCTCGGCAGCGGCGTCACGGCTATCGCCTATGAAACCGTGCAGTTGGCCTCGCGGGCCCTGCCGTTGTTGGCGCCGATGAGCGAGGTCGCCGGTCGCCTCGCCCCGATCGTCGGGGCCAATGCCATGCTCAAGCCGAACGGCGGCCCCGGCCTGCTGGTGCCCGGCGTCCCGGGTACCCACCCGGCGAAGATCGCCGTGCTCGGCGGTGGGGTGGCGGGTACGGCCGCGATGCAGGTGTCGCTCGGGCTCGGCGCCGAGGTGACGGTTCTCGACACCAACCTGTTTCGGTTGCGCGAGATCGATGCCCTGTATTTCGGGCGGGTAAAGACCATCGCCTCGAACAGCTTCGAGATCGACAAGGCCGTAGTCGAGGCCGACATGGTCATCGGTTCGGTTCTCATTCCGGGCGCCAAAGCCCCCAAACTAGTCAGTAACGAACTCGTATCGCGCATGAAGCCGGGCAGCGTGCTCGTGGATATCGCCGTCGACCAGGGCGGTTGCTTTGCCGACAGTCATCCCACCACGCACGCCGATCCCACCTTCACCGTGCACCGGTCGCTGTTCTACTGCGTCGCGAACATGCCCGGCGCTGTGCCACACACGTCGACCTATGCTCTGACGAATGCGACCTTACCCTATGTGCGCGCACTCGCCACGCTCGGCTGGGTCAATGCGTTGCGCGCGGATTCCGCCCTGTCCCAGGGGCTCAACACTTTCGCCGGGCGGCTGACCAGCGCTCCCGTGGCACTCGCTCACGGGTTGCCGCACCAGTCTGTCGCCGAAGTGCTGCTCTAGCCGGGGAGGATCGCCCTGGTCACCTCGCCGGTGGGGTGCAACACCCAGACCCGCCCCCGCCCGGGCGCCAACGGCGGCGGCAACTCCCGGCGGTGGCTGACCAACCGAAAGTCCGACAAGCTACACCGGTCAAAGACCAGGCTGGCCGCGGCATTGTTTGCCGTTGGGCCCCGCAACCGGGCCAGCAATGTCCAGTGCGCCTGCCACGTTTCGGCGTCACCGACGACGATCAGCTGAACGGGAGCATCCGTCTGGCCGGCCTCTCCCGAGACCAGCAGAGTGGATGCCGCCGGCCCGCTCGTTCCCGTCAGTTCCAGCACGGGCACGCTAAGGACGGTGCGCAGTCGGGTGGCGGCGCTCGTCGGCGACGAGGACACGATCAGGAGCGGGCCACCAGTGGGAAGCGGATCGGGCAGCGCGGTGGGCAGCGTGGTGGGCCCCGTGGTTGAAGGAGCGACGAGGGTGGGGTCGGGCGCCAGCAGTTGCAGGCGCAGGCCGCGCCAGACTCCGCCGCCCGGCGGTAGCGCTGCCGTGTAGCTGGCCGATTGCCCACCGGCCGCGAGGTGGTCCTGTACGCTCGGCAGTTTCAGCAGCAGGGAGCTCTGGCAGAGTGCAGCCAGCCCGGGAACCAAGCTGGTGTGCCGCTGCACGGCGACAACGACGTGCACCCCCGCTGCCGGGCCGTCCCGCAGCAGGCCGACGAGCAAATCAACGGCGGCCAGCCGGTGGTCGGGCTGCCAGCGGGCGCAGACGGAATCAAAGTCGTCGAACAGTACTACCCGGGGTGAGGCCGAGGTCTGCTGCCCGGTTTCCACGCTGGCGCTGAGGCTGGCGAGGGCGTCCCAGGCCGATTCGACGTCGGCGGTGACGAGGTGTGCCCCGGTGTGAGTTTCGGCTGCGCTGGCGGCGACTGCCACAGCCAGTGTGTGCAGCAGGGCTGATTTGCCCGAACCAGCCCCGCCGATGACGAGCAGGTGCCCGTCGATCTCGGGATCGTAGGCGAACACGCGGTACCGCTGGTGATCGGGTTCGTCGAGCAACCCCAGCGGATAGCCGGATGCCGCCGCCGCCGCGCTCGCCAGGTCGGCCGCAGTGACCCTCGGCGGGAGCGCATCGAGCCAGGGACGTCGCGGGGCGAATCCAGGTGGTGCTGACGGTGCTGACAGTGGCGCGGCGGCGATGCCGGCGATGTCGAGTTCCCGGGTCGTCGCGACCTGGCAGAGCACCGGGTCTCCGGTTTCGGTGGCGACCAGGCACCGACCGGGCTGATTCGGGGCCAACTCGGCCGCAGCATCCGTGCCGATCACGGCCTGGCTGTCGGCACGGTTGTTCACCCGCAAGGACAGGCGCAGGCTGCAGTTGGCCAGCAGGGCGTCCCGCACTACCCCGGCCGGTCGTTGGGTACAGAGAATGAGGTGCACGCCGAGCGAGCGACCACGGGCGGCGATGTCGACGAAGAGGGCGTGCAGCTCGGGAAACAGCCCCAGCATGGTGGCGAATTCATCGACGACGATGACCAGCCGGGGCAGCGGATGCGTAAGGCGCACGTCGGTCACGTCCCGCGCCCCGGCCGAACTGAGCGTGCGCTCTCGGTAGCGGAGTTCGGCTCCCAGACTGGCCAGTGCCCGGGTCGCCGTGGCTGCGTCGAGGTCGGTGATGAGGCCAACGCAGTGCGGCAGCCGAGCGAGTGGTTGAAAGGCCGCGCCGCCTTTGAAATCGACCAGCAGAAAGTTCACCTGGCCGGGCGAATAGGCCGCGGCCAGCGCTGCCACCCAGGTGGTCAGGAGCTCGCTCTTGCCGCTGCCGGTGGTGCCGCCGACCACGGCGTGTGGCCCGAAACGCACCAGGTCAACGTGCACCGGACCGTCTTGGCCGATACCGATGAGGCAGTCGAGGCTCGGCGTGGCTGTCACCCGGGTGATCGGTGGGGCATCGGTGCCGCCTTCGAGCAGTTCCGCCAGGGTGACCGTGGTCGGGAGCGATCCGGCGTCCGCGGCCATCCCGGCGGCACGGGCCTGCTCGGTGAGGGCCACCGCAAAGTCGATCGCCTCGGCCTGGGCGAGCAGTTCCGGGCAAAAGTCGAGGGGCGGCGCGCGATTGGGCGCACGAATGATCTGTGCCCTGGTTGGCCCAGCGATGCGCACGACCGTTCCGCAGCCCGGGGGCAGGTCTTCGAGCCGCGTGGCCACGGCCAGAAGCAGTCGACCGCGATCAGGTTCGCCCTGAAGCGGATGCGCGGCGGTGACGGTTCGCAGCAGCAGCGTGAGCCGGCGCTGAGTTGCTCCGGCCTGCGGCAGCTGCGCCGCCCAGTCCCAGTCGGTGGCTTGGGCATGGGCCGCGATTGCGACGCCCAGGTCGGTCGGCGGCAGAGCGAAGCACAGTTGCACGAGCACGGCGCGGGCAACGCCCGCCGCGAGCGGCATCGGTCCGACGATACCGAGTCCGGGTGTCAGGTCGACGACGACCGGAGCGCCAGTGACAGTTGCGGCCCACTCCCGAAGTTCCCGGTGCTCGTTCGGCTCGCTCGCACCCCCGAGTCGGATACCGCTCGGGGCCGGGCCGACGCCCAGCGCAACGAGCGTGGCATCCGTTTGGCGCCAGCGCGCGGCCGCAGCATTCCCCAGCACAATATTTCGGGCCGATGGCGTGTGCTGCCAAGCTTCATCGCGCCAGCGGGCCTGGCGGTCGATGATGACCGTTCGCAGGAGCGCCAGGGCTTCGGCGTGCGCGGCCGATTCGACCCGGCGGCGTTTGCCGCCCGAGCGCTTGGAATCGAACATGCTGGCCACCGCGATGATCGGGCTGAGAACGGCGAAAATCAGCGCGAAGGCCGATCCGGTGATCATCCAGATCAGCCCAGCAGCAACCAGGGGCGCAACGCTGGCGAGCAAGGGAAACCCCGAAGGAGGCAGAGCGGCCGGCGCGGGCGGCAACGCGAGGGTTTCATCGACGGTGGACACGCAACCAGCAGACCAGACTGCCGACCCAGGAACATCCGCGACAGGACTGTCGGTGCAGAATCGGCGCTGACAGCAGGTGTGGAGGAGGAGGCCCAGCTGATCGGCCCTTAGCTGATGCTGAACGAGTGGTCGGCAATTTCCACCCGGGTTCCGTGCGGCAGAACGTACCGTCGCCCCGGTTCGAGCGCCTCAGCCGTTTCACCGGGGCGCCGAATGACGGTGCCGTTGCCCGAGACTCGGTCGCTGACCCAGAACTCACCGTCGTGCTGGCCGAACTCGAGGTGAGTCTTCGAGACCGAGCGGTCGGCATCCGCTACCCGAATGAGTTCGTCGAAAATCTCGTCGAGTTGGGCCAGGGGTTTGCGGCCGATCAGGCCGGAGCCCTGCACGGAGACCACCTGACCGGTGCTGAAGGTCAACACAAAGGTCGCCCGGGTCGGCAGCGCCGCGGCGGGGAGCGCGGACGGTGCTGCGGCTGGTGCAGCGGTCACCACGGCCACGGCCCGCACCGGAGCCGGCACCTCAGCGGGAATCGGTACAGAAATGACGACGGGCGCGCGCGGCAGGCGCGCAATGATCGTCGTGTCGTTGGGGCGAGGGTCCGGACGCTTACGTGACTCCACGGTGGCTGTGCGGGAACTGCCGCATTCGCCGCAGAACATGGCCAAGGCCGGCAACCAGGCCCCGCAAATCTGACACGTCACGATCGTACTTGGCCTAGACCTTTTTGACCAGGCTGGACTTGAGCTGCATGAACCCGAAACCATCGACCTTGCAGTCAATGTCGTGGCCGTCGACCGGGTCGACGAGACGAATGTTGCGAACCTTGGTGCCGACCTTGATCGACAATGACTGGCCCTTGACCTTGAGGTCCTTGATGATCGAGACGGTGTCACCGTCGGTTAGTACGGTTCCGAAGGCGTCTTTGACCTGGGCTTCCTGTTCTTCGTCGACCGGCTCGTTCGACCACTCGTGGGCGCAGAGCGGGCACACCAGCAGTGAGCCCATCTCGTAGGTCAGGTCGCTGGAACATTCAGGGCACTGTGGCAGGGTCTCATTCACTCGTTCCATAATACGCGACTGGACTGCGCCGGCTATCGGCGGCCGATCCGCACGCGCCAGAGCTTTCCGGCGATGATGGCCGCAGTGACCATGACCATCAGCGGAATGTAGGCGACGACAGAGGAGGCTTCCCAGCTGATCCCGATTCCGGACCCACGGTTGAAGGCCGATACTGGCAGCCCAAGGAAGTATGACTCGGCCGACTCGGCTCCGGTGTCCAGTAGGGCTGACAGCATGCCGGCCGTGTAGATGAAGGCCATTGTCCACCAGAGCATCAGCAGGCCGGTGAACCAGTAGATCGCCCGATTCCAGGAGGGCCGGCTGCCGCGGCCGGTTTCGGCGAAACTTCGGGCCAGGGTGCGGGGTGAGCCGAGCGAATCCAGGGCGGCGTCGATGCCGCGGGCTGCGGCATCCACTGTGATGTTGTCGCGAATCTCGCGTAGGATCGATCGGCGTTCGCGCGACGACAGGGACTCTTCCAGCCAGAGGTCGAGCCGGAACAGATAGGACTCGCGGCGACGCCAGACTCCAAACGTTATTCTGGCCTCGATGGTTTGCGTGTTCATTTCTTGTCCTCTCCGGCTGAAGCTCCTGTGGGGGTGGCGCCGAGGCCCGTCTGCACGATTGCCGTCAGGGAGTGCCAGCGCGCCGTGGCGAGCACGAGGGCTGATTGCCCCGCCTCGCTGAGCGAGTAATACTTGCGTGCCGGGCCAGCAGTGGATGCCACCAGGCGGCTGGTAAGGGAACCGTCTTGTTCGAGCCGCGACAGCACCGGGTAGACCGTGCCGGTCGCAAGGTCGCTCAGGCCGATGTTCTGCAACCTCACCACGAGCTCGTACCCGTACGACTCGGCAAGTCGCAGCTGGCTCAGAATGAGCATGGGCAGCACACCGCGCAGAGACTGCGCGTCTTGCGGCACTGACGGCGTATTCGGTGGTTGCGTCATAGCTATTACCTTAGGGCAGGTAGTAGGTAAAACCTAATAGCTGTGCATACCCGCAAGCCGGAGTGCCTGAGCTCAGGCCTGAGACACCTCGTACGGTTCTACCGCGAGTACGTCGACCACGATCGCGGTGACGTTGTCGCGACCGCCGTTGTCGAGGGCCGCCTCGACCATCGCCCGGGCGGCATCCGCTGCTAGCTTCTTTTCGAGCAGAAAGTGCCGGATTCCATAGGAGGTGAGCTCCTTGGTGAGCCCGTCGGAGCAGACCAGAATGCGCATGCCGACCTGAATCGGCAGGATGCGGTAGTCGGGAATCGGAGGCTCGTGAAAGCCGACGGCGCGAGTGATGATGTTGCCGTGCGGGTGCACGTCGGCCTCTTCCCGGGTAATACGCCCGGCGTCGACGAGTTCCTGAACGACCGAATGATCGTTGGTGACCTGCTCGAGCACTCCGTCGGTCAACTGGTATACCCGGGAGTCGCCGATGTTGTACACGATCCAGCTGACGGCGTCCGAGACCAGCGCCAACGCGACACCGGTCACCGTGGTTCCGGTGCCCTGGTCGGTCACACCGACGCCCTGCGCCATATCCTCGACCGCGAGCGCGAGGGCCCGATCGATCGAACCGGCCTCGGCCACGAGCGTTCCGGAGAGCTCGGCGAGCCTGGTTACCACGGCAGCGCTGGCGACGTCACCGGCCGAGTGCCCGCCCATGCCGTCCGCGACGGCAAACAGCGGCGGTACGGCGAGCAGGCTGTCTTCGTTGACCTCGCGGCGATGACCGACATCGGTCAGGGCGGCCCACGCCAGCGTTAACGTCGTTGCGACGCTGGGCAGTTCGACGCGAAATTCGGTCGAACCTTGACCAATCTGGGTCACGGGTGGTGCCTTCCGAGTGTGGGGCACGATGTCGCCCCCGCCGTTCCAACGTTCACCGAAGGACTGGGACCATAATAACGTCACCGCTTGACCCCAATGCACCGCCTAGTGTCCGATGTAGCTCATCACATGTTTGATCCGGGTGTAATCCTCGAACCCGTACATGGAGAGGTCCTTGCCATAGCCGGAGTGTTTAAAACCGCCGTGCGGCATCTCCGCGACGATGGGGATGTGCGTGTTGATCCAGACACAACCGAAGTCCAGGTGCTTGGCAAAGCGCATCGCTCGACCGTGATCGCGCGTCCATACCGACGAGGCCAGGCCGTACTGCACGTCGTTCGCCCACCGCAGCGCCTCGGCCTCGTCGGTGAAGCGCTGCACGGTCATCATCGGGCCGAAAATTTCCTGCTGCACCGCCTCATCCGTCTGCAGCAGACCACTCACAATGGTCGCTTCGTGAAAATAGCCGGTGCTGCCGACCCGGTGTCCGCCGAGTTCGAGTACGGCGTGGTCGGGCAGCCGGTCGATGAAACCGGAGACCTGGGCGAGCTGGTTGACGTTGTTGACCGGTCCGAACAGGATTCCCGGCTCACTTGGTGCCCCGGTGCGAGCGTTGTCCCTGGCATAGGCAGCGAGCGCGGCGACGAATTCGTCGTGGATACCGGCCTGCACGAGCAACCGGGTGGCAGCGGTGCAGTCCTGGCCCGCATTGAAGAAGCCGGCGGCAACAATGCCGGCAACGGCGAGCTCGATATCGGCATCGTCGAACACGATCACGGGGGCTTTGCCGCCCAGTTCCAGGTGTACCCGCTTGAGGTCGTGCGACGCAGCCGCCGCAACGGCCATGCCGGCCCGCACCGAACCGGTGATCGACACGAGTTGCGGGGTCTTGTGCTCGATCATGGCCGCACCGGTGGTGCGGTCGCCGGTGATCACATTGAGCACGCCGGCCGGCAGAAATTCCGCAGCCACCTCGGCAAGCAGCAGCGTGGCACTCGGGGTGGTGTCTGAGGGCTTGAGCACCGTCGTATTACCGGCGGCGAGCGCGGGCGCGAACTTCCAGACCGCCATATTCAGCGGGTAATTCCACGGAGTGACCTGGCCGACAACACCGATCGGTTCTCGCCGAATGAACGACGTGTGGTCGGTCATATACTCGCCAGCCGCACGACCCTCGAGGTTGCGCGCGGCTCCCGCGAAGAAGCGGATCTGGTCGACCGAGAGTAAAATCTCGTCGTCCACGAGGGTTCCGCGGGGCTTGCCGGTATCGAGGGACTCGGCATCGGCGAATTCCTCGGCACGCGCCTCGATCGCATCCGCTATGCGAAACAGCGCGAGCTGACGCACGGCCGGTGTTGTCTCGCCCCAAATTTCAAAAGCGGATGCTGCGGCCCGGTAGGCCGTGTCCACATCCGCCGCAGTGGATACCGGGCTGCTGCCGTACACCGTTTCGGTTGCAGGGTCGATGAGGTCGAACCGATCCGTCGCGGTGCAGTCGACGTATCGGCCATCGATGAAGTTGCGTAATTCAGGGGCGCTCATGCGGCCCAGTGTACCTATCTCAACGTGAGATGTACCCAGATTCACAAATGAAATCCGCAGCGATTTGCATAATGTGCGACGGATTCGCTTGCCGAAGTGTATTTTGACTGACACAATCGATGCATGAATGGACAAAGGCGCGGTCACCCGCCCAAGCCGGCGCAGCTCGACGATGTGTCGAAAAAGATCATCGAACAGCTTCAAGTCGACGGGCGTCGGTCGTACGCGGAGATCGGCAAAGCCGTCGGTCTCAGCGAGGCGGCCGTGCGCCAACGGGTGCAGAAACTCACTGACTCGGGCGTCATGCAGGTCGTCGCCGTGACGGACCCGATGCAGCTGGGTTTCTTTCGCCAGGCAATGATCGGAATTCGCGCTTCGACCGATACTCGCGTGCTGGCCGAGCAGCTGGCCGCGATCGATGCCGTGGACTACGTCGTGCTCACGGCCGGCACCTTTGACATTCTTGCCGAGGTCGTCTGCGAAGACGACGACGAACTGCTCGAACTGCTCAACGCCAAGATCCGCAATCTCGATGGAGTCCTCTCCACCGAGACGTTCGTTTATCTCAAACTCCACAAACAGTTCTATAACTGGGGAACACGGTAAAAAATGACTCTAACCACACCCACCGAAACGCCTGTTGCGTTCAGCGACGCCCACAACGCCGAGCTGCAGCAAAAGGCCAAGGATCACCTCTGGATGCACTTCTCCCGTCAGTCGGTGATGGAATCCGGCGCCGGAGTACCCATCATCGTCAAGGGCCAGGGCCACCACATCTGGGATTCCAAGGGTAAGCAGTACATCGACGGCCTGAGCGGTCTGTTCACGGTCAACGCCGGCCACGGCCGCAAGCGACTCGCCGAAGTCGCCGCCAAGCAGGCCGAGGAACTCGCCTTCTTCCCGATCTGGTCCTACGCCCACCCGAATGCGATCGAACTCGCCGACCGGCTCGCCAGCTACGCCCCCGGCGACCTCAACCGGGTGTTCTACTCCACCGGCGGCGGTGAAGCAGTCGAGACCGCGTTCAAACTCGCCAAGTACTACTGGAAGCTGATGGGTCGCCCGACCAAGCACAAGGTCATCTCCCGCAATGTCGCCTACCACGGCACCCCGCAGGGTGCCCTGGCGATCACCGGCATCCCTGCGATGAAGGAGATGTTCGAGCCGGTCACCCCTGGTGGTTTCCGCGTTCCCAACACGAACTTCTATCGGGCCGACGAAATGAGCCCCGGCCTCGGCCTCGGCGACAACCTGGAGGTGTTCGGCCAGTGGGCCGCCAACCGCATCGAAGAGATGATCCAGTTCGAGGGCCCGGAAACCGTTGCGGCTGTCTTTCTGGAGCCGGTGCAGAACTCCGGTGGCTGCTTCCCGCCGCCCCCCGGCTATTTCAAGCGCGTGCGCGAAATCTGCGACAAGTACGACGTACTCTTGGTCGCCGACGAGGTCATCACGGCATTCGGCCGCATCGGCAACATGTTCGCCTCGACGACCTATGACATCCAGCCCGACATGATCACCTGCGCCAAGGGCATGACCAGCGGATACTCGCCCATCGGCGCGACCATCGTCAGCGACCGCATCTACGAACCGTTCAAACACGGCGACACGACGTTCTACCACGGCTACACCTTCGGCGGCCACCCGGTCTCCTCGGCCGTCGCCCTGGCCAACCTCGACATCTTCGAAGAGGAAAAGCTCAACGAGAACGTTCGCGAGAATTCGCCACTGTTCCGCAAGGAACTGGAGAAATTGCTCGATCTGCCGATCGTCGGCGATGTGCGCGGTGCCGGGTACTTCTTCGGCATCGAACTGGTCAAGGACAAGGGAACCAAGGAAACCTTCAACGACGAGGAGTCCGAGCGTCTGCTGCGCGGGTACCTGTCGAAGGCGCTCTACGAGGCCGGTCTGTACTGCCGCGCCGACGACCGAGGCGACCCGGTCATTCAGCTCGCTCCCCCGCTGACCGTGGGCCCGAAGGAATTCGCCGAGATCGGCGAGATCCTCCACGGCGTACTGGCGGAGGCACCGAAGTACATATAGGGCACCGTGCAACCGGCGACCCGGTCTGGCATTCCAACGGATGCGAGACCGGGTCGCCGTAGTGCTGCACCCGCATCATCCGTCAGCAGCCCGCGCGTCGTCTTCTTCGCCGTCGTCGTACTCCCCGTTCTCGCCCTCGAAGAACCACAAGGCATCGTCGCTGAGCGCAGCGTCTTCGCCGAAATCCTCATAGTTTTCGTAGCCGTCGCCCTCCGCGTCGTCATCATCATCGTCGTCATCAGAGCGCGGCACCGCGAACGCCCACTCCGGCAGGTGCCCGGACGTGAGAAGCAGGTTCAGCAGTGTCGCCATGCTGTACTGCGAGTCGATGGCAAGAGCCTGGTCGACGAAGAGTCCGGCCACGGAACCGCTGCCGAGTGCCCAGGACAGCCACGCCAACATGCAGAGCGGCGCCGGCTTGGCCGAACGCGGCGCCATGGCGACGACGGTGCGCAGCAGGGTAATCGCGATGCGAATGCGATCGACGTCGGGTCGTTCCGTCTGCAGACCGAGCATGATGTCGCCGGTGTGCTCGGCGGTCGGGTCGCCGGAGTCGATCTCTGCGGCCACCAGGTCGTCGAGGCTTCGCCCGGTTTCGTGTTGGAGCTGCGCGTACCGCTGGTTGATTTCGTGGGCGCGCACGCCTTCGTCACGCCCGAACGCAAATTGCACCATGATCTGGTCGCGGTTCGGCGGGGACTGCACGAGCACGAGCAGTGTTGCGGCGTTTTCCTCGGTGGGTGGATTGGGCCAGGTCAGCGCTTCCTCGGCGATCGCTACCGGGTCGAGGGCAAAGCTGAGTGCGGTAAACAGCTCCGGAGCGTTCTCGGCCCGCGCGAGCAGGTGCCGATACCGCCGGTAGATGCGGGCCAGGCGTTCCTTGGTCGCCAGGTTGACCCCGATCGGGTCGGCGCCGGTCTGCAGGGTGCCCAGCGGGCGCGGCGCTATGGGCGCTGCCGCCTGGCCCACCGGCTCGAAAATCGGCGACTCCGTGATGAAGCTGAGTGGACGCCCGGCGGCCGGGCAGTCCGGATCGAGGTAGCTGCCCCAGGCATCCGCTGCAACGCACAGAGAATCGCGAAGCAGAAATCCGCTCAGCTCCAGTCGCCGATTCAGAATGTCGGCGAACTGTTCACGAGGAATGCCGACGGCACCGGTGAAGGAATCATCGGTGTAGATGACCGGAACGACGGCGTCGACACCGGGAATCTTGCACAGCATTCCGGCAAGGGTCGTCGCAATACGTTTGTACACCTTGTGGGGTGCGCCGTCTTCGGGCAGGTTGAAACGCAGCGCGCCGCAGGTGCGGTTGCCACGAAACGCGACCAGAACGGCGCTGGACTCGGCAACGAAACCGAGCAGCTGGGGAACGAGTGCCAGAAAGTCCTGAGCCTTCTGGGCTTTGACAATGGTGGGATGCATGCCGCCACTGTGCTCGCAGGCCTGCACCGCCGCCGGTGCCTGCCCGAATCTGGGGATGGTTCGGGCAGGCGCTGGGTTGTGGAGGAACCGCGCTAGACCTCATCGGCGACGGGCGCGGCGAACTGTGCGGCGTACAACGCCTGGTAGGCACCGTTGGCGGCGAGCAGCTGCACGTGATTGCCCTGCTCCACGATGCGCCCCGACTCCATGACCAGAATCAGGTCGGCGTCCCGAATAGTCGACAGCCGGTGTGCGATGACGAAGCTAGTGCGCTCGGCGCGGAGGGCGCTCATCGCTTTCTGCACGAGCACCTCGGTGCGGGTGTCGACCGAGCTGGTCGCCTCGTCGAGGATCAGCACGCTTGGCTGTGCGAGGAACGCCCGGGCGATGGTGAGCAGCTGCATCTCACCGGCGCTCACATTGCTGCCCTGGTCATCAAGCACGGTGTCGTAGCCGTCAGGCAGCGAGTGCACGAACCGATCGACGTAGGTCGCGGTGGCGGCTGCGAGAATATCCTGCTCCGTCGCATCCGGTCGACCGTAGGCGATGTTGTCCCGAATGGTACCGCCGAACAGCCAGGTATCCTGCAGCACCATGCCCATGCGGCTGCGCAGGTCGTGCCGGGTCATGGTGGCGACATCGACGCCGTCGAGCAGGATGCGCCCGGAGTCGATCTCATAGAACCGCATCATGAGGTTGACCAGTGTCGTCTTGCCTGCTCCGGTCGGGCCGACAATGGCGATGGTCTGCCCGGGCTCGGCAACGAGGCTGAGTTCTTCGATCAGCGGCTTGTCCTCGGTGTATCGAAAAGACACGTTCTCGAAGACCAGACGGCCGTGCGCCTCGGTTCGGCCCGCGGCTGGTTCCGCGGCGGGATCGGGGTCTTCGCTCTGTTCGTCGGCGTCGAGCAGGTCAAACACACGTTCAGCGGACGCGACACCCGACTGCAGCAGGTTCGCCATCGACCCGAGTTGCGCGAGCGGCTGGGTGAACTGGCGGGAGTACTGGATGAATGCCTGCACGTCGCCGAGTTGCATAGCGCCGGAGGCGACCTGAAGTCCGCCGACAACAGCGATGGCGACGTAGACGAGGTTGCCGATGAAGGTCATGGCGGGCATGATCATTCCGCTGATGAACTGGGCACCGAAACTGGTCTCGTAGAGGTCGTCGTTCTTCTGCTTGAACCGGGCGTCGACCTCTTTCTGGCGGCCGAACACCTTGACCAGGGCGTGGCCGGTGAAAGTCTCCTCGATCTGACCGTTCAGCTCACCGGTGTTCGCCCACTGGGCCACGAACAGCTTCTGTGAGCGCTTGGCGATGAACGCCGTGATCACCAGCGTGAGCGGCACGGTCACGAGGGCGATCAGAGCCAGCAGCGGTGAGAGAATGAGCATCATCACGATCACGCCGATGACAGTGAGCAGGCTCGTCACAACCTGGCTGAGCGACTGTTGGAGGCTCTGCGAGATGTTGTCGACGTCGTTGGTGACCCGGCTGAGCAGCTCCCCACGCGGCTTCTTGTCGAAGTAACTCAGCGGCAGGCGATTGATCTTCGCTTCGATCTCGGCGCGTAGGCGGTACACCGTGCGCTGCACGACACCGTTCAGTACATAGGCCTGCATCCAGCTGAACACGCTCGAGAGCAGATAGAGGGCGAGCGCCCAGAACAGCACGGTGGACAGCATGGCAAAGTCAATGCCGAGCCCCGGGGTCAACGACATGCCGCTGAGCATGTCGGCCTGGGTGGTGTTGCCGGATGCCCGCAGGCCCGCGATCACGTCGGCCTGGCTGCTGCCGCTCGGCAGTGACTTCGACACGATGCCGGAGAAGATCAGGTTGGTGCCCTCACCGAGAAGGCGCGGGCCGAGTACGGAGAAGGTCACGCTAATCACGGCGAGGGCCAGCACGAGCACCAGCCAGAGGCGTTCGGGGCGCAGTTTGCCGAGCAGTCGTTTACCCGACGCGGTGAAATTCATCGACTTCTCGGCCGGCAGGTTCATGCCGCCGAATGGTCCGCCTCCGCGTTGCGGACGCGGAGCCGGCTTGTCGTCGGCGTGGGTCTCGCTCATGCTGCTTCCTCCGCGGTGAGCTGAGATGACACAATTTCCTGGTAGGTGGTATTCGTATCCAGCAGCTGCTCGTGGGTCCCGCGGCCGACGATGCGGCCGTCTTCGAGCACAAGTATTTGATCGGCATCGATGATGCTCGACACCCGCTGGGCAACGATGACCATCGTGGCACCGTTGGTGCTCTGCTTCAGGGCGAGCCGTAAGCGGGCATCCGTGGCGAGGTCGAGGGCTGAGAACGAGTCGTCGAAAATGTACAACTCCGGCCGTTTCACCAGAGCGCGCGCGATCGCGAGGCGCTGGCGCTGGCCACCCGACACATTGGTGCCGCCCTGTGCGATCGGCGCGTCAAGCCCGCCATCCATCTCTGCGACGAACTCGCGGGCCTGGGCGATGGTAAGCGCCTGCCAGAGCTCATCCTCCGTCGCATCGGGTTTGCCGTAGAGCAGGTTGCTGCGCACGGTTCCGGAGAACAGGTAGGGCTTTTGCGGAACGAGGCCGATATGGCCCCAGAGCAGGTCGGGGTTCAGTTCGCGCACGTTGACGCCGTCGACCAGCACGGAGCCGCTCGTCGCATCGAACAGCCGCGGCAGCAGGTTGACCAGGGTGGTTTTGCCGCTGCCGGTACTGCCGATGATCGCGGTAGTCTCACCGTGGCGGGCGATAAAACTCACGTTGCGCAGCACCGGCTGTTCCGCGCCCGGATAGGCGAAGCCCACGTCGAGAAGTTCGAGCTCGCCCTGACCGACCGTTGCGTTCACCGGGTTGACCGGCGGCACGACGCTGGACGAGGTCTCCAGCACCTCACCGATGCGGTCCGCCGACACAGCCGCGCGCGGAATCATGACGGCCATAAAGGTGGCCATCATGACGGCCATGAGAATCTGCATCAGATAGCTGAGGAACGCGATGAGCGTCCCCACCTGCATCGAGCCGTCTTCTATGCGAAAAGCACCGAACCAGATGACGGCAACGCTCGAGACGTTGAGCACGAGCATGACGATGGGAAACATGAGCGCCATCAGGCGACCGGAGCTCAGAGCCACCTCTGTGACATCCCGGTTGGCCTGGGCAAACCGGGCCACCTCCACGTCCTCCCGCACAAACGCGCGCACCACGCGGATGCCGGTGAGCTGCTCCCGCAGCACCCGGTTGACGGTGTCGATTCGGGTCTGCATCTTGCGGAACAGCGGCACCATCTTCACGACGATGAGGCCAACCGCGATGAGCAGAATCGGCACGCTCACCGCAATGAGCCAGGACAGTTGCACGTCCTGGCGGATCGCCATGATCACACCGCCGATGCTGAGGATGGGTGCCGAGACCAGCAGAGTGCAGGTGGTCAGCACGAGCATCTGCACCTGCTGCACGTCGTTGGTGGAGCGGGTGATGAGCGAGGGTGCCCCGAACCGGGTCACTTCTTGCTCCGAGAATTCACCGACTCGGCTGAACACGGCCCCGCGCAGGTCCCGGCCGACCTTCATGGCAACTTTGGCTCCGAAGTACACGGCCACGATCGCGCAGATGATTTGAGCGAGAGTGATCAGCAGCATGAGGCCGCCCACTCGCAGGATGTAATCGGTGTCACCGGTTGCCACACCCTCGTCGATGATGTCAGCGTTGAGGGCGGGCAGAAAGAGCGAGGCGATGGACTGGGCCAGTTGAAAGACAACCACCCCCAGAAGCAGCTGCCAGTATGGACGCAGGTAACGCACGAGCAAGGACCACAGCACGAAGTTCTCCTAGTAAAAGACGGATGCCCGCCCAACCGGATGGGTCGGCGCAGCTACCACTGATGCAACAGTGCACTTTTTCCGCGACGTCGTCGACCAAAGTACTGCGCTCTGCGCAGAAACGCCGACTCGTGCGTCAACTTCACCTGCTGCGCTCAGGCAAAGAGGTTCGAAATGTAGGCAACCTCATCGACCGACGGTTGCCACGACGTCGCTGCGTCCGCGTTTTGACGAATCTGCTCGGGCTTGGTGGCGCCGGCGATGACGCTGGTCAGGCCCGGCTGGGCCAGAAGCCAGGCAAAGGTCGCCGCCAGCATGGTCACGCCGCGCGCGTCGCACCATTCCTGGTACTGCTCGATCACGTCCCACGGGGCATCGTCGGCGAGATGGCGCCTGATCATCATGATGCGGCTGTCTGCTGGCCCGCCAGAGCGAGAGAATTTGCCGGTGAACAGGCCGTTATAGAGCGGGAAGAAGGGCAGAAACCCGAGACCGAAGGCGTTCACCGCCGGTAATACCTCGTCTTCAACGTCGCGCACGAGCAGGCTGTATTCGTTCTGGCTGGAGATGAACGCGGGGTGCCCATTCATGCGCGCGGTGAAGTCGGCCTCGGCGATCTGCCACCCGGACAGGTTGGAATGACCGATGTAACGGATCTTGCCCTCCGTGATGAGGTCGTGCAGGGTGGACAGGGTTTCTTCGATCGGTGTTGACGGGTCGGGAACGTGCAGCTGGTACAGGTCGATCCAGTCGGTCTGCAGGCGACGCAATGACGCCTCGACGGCCAAGCGGATGTACCGGCGTGAGCTGCGCGCGCCCCAGTCCGGACCGTTCAACCCGCCCATGTCCATACCGAATTTCGAGGCGAGCACGATCTGGTCACGCTTGCCGCGCAGCGAGTGTCCCATGAGCGTTTCGCTCAGGCCACGCTCGGCTCCGTAGATATCTGCGGTGTCGAACAGTGTCACCCCGGCTTCGAAGGCGGCATCGATCACCGCCGTCGTGCCGTCCTGGGTTTCTGACGCGGTGTTGGTGCGCCCGAAATTGTTGCACCCGAGCCCGATGGTTGAGACGGTCAATCCGGAGGAGCCAAGTCTGCGATATTCGATTTGAGCCATCCTTACAGACTACGGGCGCGGCCACCTCCTGCACAGGCGCAGGTGCTCGGTAGGTGTGCACCGATGTCCGAAACCCGCGAGGCGACTCCAGACGTGGCAGCTACAGTCGAATCATGGACAGTATCCCGGCTGCACTCACGCCCCCGCACCTACTCCGCATTCCCAGCCCGATCGGCCGGCTCGAACTCACCGCCGACGACAAGGGCATTCTCTCTCTTTCCATCGAAAGCGATGGCCAGCTGCCGCTCGATACGACCCCAGAGGCGCCCTCCCCGGTGTTGCAGCGCGCGGCCGAACAGCTTGATGAGTATTTCGCCCGAACCCGGCAGTCGTTCGACTTGCCCGTGCACCTCACCCATGGCACCGAATTTCAGCGCAGCGTCTGGGCGCGGCTGGCCGACCTCAAATTCGGCGATGTCATCTCGTATGGCGCGCTCGGCAGCGACATTGGCCGGCCGGGTTCGGGCCGCGCCATCGGCGGAGCCGTCGGCGCGAATCCGGTGCCGATCATCATCGGTTGTCACCGGGTGCTCGCCACGAGTGGCCAGATCACCGGCTACAGCGCCGGAGAGGGCATCCCGACCAAGGCCTGGTTGCTTAGCCATGAGGGCATCGCCCACCGGTAGCCGACCCGTGAGTCCACCGCTTCAGCGAGGGCCCAATGGCAGCAGGCCCAGGGCCCGCACCGCGTCGCGTTCCTCCACGAGTTCGGCAACAGAGGCCGCTATTCGACTGCGGGAGAATTCGTTTCGTTGCAGCCCGGTCACGATGCGCCACTGCCCATCCACGGATCGCACCGGGAACGAGCAGACCAGCCCGGGCGGAACGTCGTACGAGCCGTCGGAGATGACTCCGGCGCTGGTCCAGTCAACGCCGCGGCCGGTGACCCAGTCTCCGACGTGGTCGATGGCCGCGTTGGCGGCGGAGGCGACCGAAGACCCTCCCCGCACGGCGATGATCTCCGACCCACGCTGGGCGACTCGCGGAATGAAACTTTCGGCCAGCCACTTCTCATCGACCAGGTCACTCACCGCTCTCCCCTCGGCGGTGGCATGAAACACGTCGGGGTATTGAGTGGCCGAGTGGTTTCCCCACACGGTCAATCCGTGAATCGCCCCAACGGCCACGCCAAGGTGGTTGGCCAATTGCCCGACGGCGCGGTTGTGGTCGAGCCGGGTCATGGCGGTGAAGCGGTCACTCGGCACGTCGGGCGCGTGTGCGGCGGCGATGAGGGCATTCGTATTCGCGGGGTTGCCCACCACGAGAACGCGTACGTCGTCGGCGGCGCCGGCATTGATGGCTGCCCCCTGCGGCCCGAAGATGCGGCCATTGGCCCCCAGCAGATCGGCACGCTCCATGCCCGGCCCTCGCGGCCGCGATCCGACCAGCAGCGCGATGTTGACCCCGTCGAACGCGACCGTTGGGTCGTCGGTGACCGTTACGCCGCGCAGCAGGCCGAAGGCACAGTCCTCGAGCTCGAGCGCGGTGCCCTCGGCTGCTTTCAATCCCTGGGGTATTTCCAGCAGGGTGAGCCGGATCGGCGTCGTTGGCCCCAGCAACGCGCCAGCGGCGATGCGGAACAACAGCGCATAGCCGATCTGTCCCCCGGCTCCGGTAACGGTCACGTTGACCGGTTGCCGGAGAATGGGAATGTTGACCGCTGGGGGCAAGGTGCTGGCGTTTGTACTCACGCGCCCAGCCTAACCCCGGTGTAGATGGTGGATGCGGCCGCGCGCCCGGGGGCGGCGACATGTTGCTCGACGACGAGTTCCAGTTCGCCGGGCGCGGCGTGATCGAGCCGGATTCCGACCGACTGGGCCCAGTCGATCAGTTCGCTCGCCGTCGAGAAGTCCTGTTCACGTTGGAGCAGGGCCCGCGTGAATTCGCCCTTGGACTTCTTATTGAAGTGGTTCAGGGCGCGCTTCTGGCCGTCGTCACCGGCGGCGACCACCCGCAGGTACAGCGAATCCGGTCGCTCGGGCCGCGCGCCCAACGCCACATAGGCCTCAGATCGCAAGTCGAGCAGCAGTCCGTCGGTCTGGCCGAGGAGCTTCGTTACCTCGGCGCTCCAGTGCTGCTTTAGCGTGTGGCTGGCTAAGGTCACGTTCGGCACGCGCGAATCGTGCGACAGCCGGTACGCCGGAATCGGATCGAGGGCGGCGAGCGGTCCGAGCAGTGCGGAGTGCACGACCAGGTGGGCGTGCGCGAACTCGCGCTGCGCGGCCGACAGGGTGGCAGCATCCAGACCGTCGAAGAGCACGCCGGTATAGCGGTCGATGACCGGAAGGGTCGGAGACACCAACAGCTCGCGGTTGCGGTCGATCTCGAACAACTGGGTGCGACCCAGTTTGAGGGCGGTACGGGCGTCCTCGGGATGCCGCGCCAAGGTGACCAGCGCACGCGCGAGCACCCGACGCTTCGCGTTCAGGGCCGGGTAGGCCAGTTTGGTCCAGTCCAGAGGTACAGCTTCGCCGCCGGAGCGTTTCGTCTCCGACGGCGGAAGCAGTATCAGCACTGGTGGTTCAGACGGGCTATTTGGAACCCACGAGTTCAGCCTTGCGGGCCACGATGGTGACCATGTCGTTGTCGACCGACAGGAATCCATCCTCGGCCTGGGCCAGAACCTTGGAGCCATCAGGCAGGGTGAGACGAACGTCACCCACGGCCAGGATCGCCAACATCGGTTCGTGACCGGCCAGGATGCCGATCTCGCCCTCGACGGTCTTGGCGACAACCATCGTCGCCTCGCCCGTCCACACCTGGTGGTCGGCCGAGACAACGCTGACGGACAGCGACTTCGCCATGCTTAGTCGTTCTCCTTCTGAATCTGAGCCCACTTCTCTTCGACGTCGTTGATGCCACCGACGTTGAAGAAAGCCTGCTCGGCCACGTGGTCGAAGTCACCGTTGGCGATTGCCGTGAACGACTCGATGGTGTCCTTGAGCGGAACAGTGGAACCTTCGACACCGGTGAACTTCTTCGCCATGTACGTGTTCTGGGAGAGGAACTGCTGAATGCGACGGGCACGCGAAACTGTGACCTTGTCTTCTTCAGAGAGCTCGTCAACACCAAGGATCGCGATGATCTCCTGCAGTTCCTTGTTCTTCTGGAGAATCGCCTTGACGCGCACGGCCGTGTTGTAGTGATCGGCACCCAGGTAGCGGGGGTCGAGGATACGGCTGGTCGAGGTGAGCGGGTCAACGGCCGGGTACAGACCCTTCGACGCGATTTCACGCGACAGCTCGGTGGTGGCGTCGAGGTGGGCGAAGGTGGTCGCCGGAGCAGGGTCGGTGTAGTCGTCGGCGGGAACGTAGATCGCCTGAAGTGAGGTGATCGAGTGGCCACGGGTCGAGGTGATGCGCTCCTGCAGGATACCCATCTCGTCGGCCAGGTTGGGCTGGTAGCCCACGGCGGAAGGCATACGGCCCAGCAGGGTCGACACCTCGGAACCGGCCTGCGTGAAGCGGAAGATGTTGTCGATGAAGAGCAAGACGTCCTGCTTCTCCACGTCGCGGAAGTACTCAGCCATGGTGAGGGCGGAGAGCGCGACGCGCAGACGCGTTCCCGGCGGCTCGTCCATCTGGCCGAAGACTAGTGCGGTTTTGTCGAAGACGCCGGCTTCTTCCATCTCGGCGATGAGGTCGTTGCCCTCACGGGTACGTTCGCCGACTCCGGCGAACACCGACACTCCACCGTGGTCCTGCGCAACGCGCTGGATCATTTCCTGGATCAGGACGGTCTTGCCGACTCCGGCACCACCGAACAGACCGATCTTCCCGCCGAGAACATACGGCGTCAGGAGGTCGATGACCTTGATGCCGGTTTCGAACAGCTGAGTCTTGGACTCCAGCTGGTCGAAAGCCGGCGGCTTGCGGTGGATGGGCCAACGCTCGGTGATCTCGATCTTCTCGCCGGGCTTGGCGTTGAGGACATCGCCGATGACATTGAAGACCTTGCCCTTGGTGACGTTTCCGACCGGAACCGTGATGGGGCTACCGGTGTCGCGAACTTCCTGGCCGCGGACGAGTCCGTCGGTCGGGTTGAGCGCGATGGCACGAACCAGGTCGTCGCCGAGGTGCAGTGCAACCTCAAGCGTGATCTCGTTCGACTCGTCACCGATGGTGATCGTGGTCTTTAGGGCATTGTAGATGCCGGGGATCGAGTCATGCGGAAACTCGATGTCGACAACGGGGCCCGTGACGCGCGCGATGCGGCCAACAGAACCGGCCGTGTCCTCCGCCCGGACTGGCGCGATTGCGGTGTCAGTCATTGCTCTCTCTTCTCTGCCCATGGGACATGTGAACTACTTCTTAGCGGATGAGAGCGCGTCGGCTCCACCCACGATCTCGGAAATCTGCTGGGTGATCTCGGACTGGCGCGCGTTGTTGGACAGGCGTGTGTAGTCCGTGATCAACTTGTCGGCGTTGTCGCTGGCCGACTTCATTGCCTTCTGGCGGCTCGCGTGCTCTGACGCGGCCGACTGCAGCATGGCGTTGAACAGGCGGCTCTCGATATACACCGGGAGAAGGCTGTCCAGAACCGTTTCGACGTCGGGCTCGAACTCGTAGAGTGGAAGGACCTTGTTATCGCCGGGCTCTTCAACGCCTTCGACAACTTCGAGCGGCAGCAGACGAACGACTTCTGGCACCTGGGTGACCATGCTGACGAAACGGTTATAGACGATGTGAATCTCGTCGACACCGCCATCGGAGTAGTCCGTGAGGAACGTCTCCAGCAGGGCCTCGCCAATTTCTTTAGCCGTTTCGAACTGTGGTTGGTCAGTTCCGCCGGTCCAGATTCGTTCCGACGCGCGATTGCGAAAGTTGAAGTAGGCGATGGCTTTGCGGCCAACCAGGAAGTAGACGATGTCCTTGCCCTGGCCACGCAGCAGTTCGCTGAGCGATTCTGCTTCACGCAGGACCTGCGAGCTGAATGCGCCCGCCAGTCCACGGTCGGATGCGAAGATGACGACCGCTGCGCGCTCGATCTTTTCCGGCTCCGTGGTGAGTACGTGCTCAACGTTTGAGTACGTGGCCACGGCCGAAACGGCTCGCGTCACCGCGCGCGAGTACGGCGTTGACGCAGCGACTCGCGCCTGCGCTTTCTGGATGCGCGAGGCGGAGATCAGCTCCATGGCCCGAGTGATCTTCTTGGTCGTCTGGGCAGACTTGATCTTCTGCCGGTAGACGCGAAGTTGCGCTCCCATGTGTCTGCTTCCTTGTCTTTCAGCTTGGTGTCGTCAGTTGTACTGCAAGTCGCAATCAGCGACTAGCGGCGGTGCTTGACGATCTTTTCCTGGTTGACGTCTTCAACGGCAATGGCTTCAAACTTTTCTTTACCCACCGAGGCGAGCGGCTTGCCCTCACCGGTCTGGAATTCCAGTTTGAACTTGTCAACGCCGGCGGTGAGAGCCGTTACGGTCTCATCGGAGAGGACGTTGGTCTCGCGCAGGGTCTTCAGGATCTCGGTGCTGCGCCCTAGGAAGTCGAGCAACTCGCGCTCGAAGCGCAGCACGTCGGCAACGGGAACCTCGTCGAGCTTGCCGTTGATGCCGGCCCAGATAGAGACGACCTGGTCCTCGACGGGGTACGGCGAGTACTGCGGCTGACGCAGCAGCTCAGTGAGGCGGGCTCCGCGGGCGAGCTGACGACGGCTGGCCGCGTCGAGGTCGGAGGCGAACATGGCGAAAGCTTCGAGTGAACGGTACTGGGCCAACTCGAGCTTGAGCGTGCCGGAAACCTTCTTGATCGACTTGACCTGCGCGTCGCCACCGACGCGGGAGACCGAGATACCAACGTCAACAGCGGGACGCTGGTTAGCGTTGAACAGGTCGGACTGCAGGAAGATCTGACCGTCCGTAATCGAAATCACGTTGGTCGGAATATACGCGGCAACGTCGTTGGCCTTGGTCTCGATGATCGGAAGACCGGTCATCGATCCGGCACCGAGCTCGTCGGAGAGCTTGGCACAACGCTCGAGCAGGCGGGAGTGCAGGTAGAACACGTCTCCGGGGTAGGCTTCGCGTCCCGGCGGGCGGCGCAGCAGCAGCGATACTGCACGGTAGGCCTCGGCCTGCTTGGACAGGTCATCGAAGACGATGAGAACGTGCTTGCCGGCGTACATCCAGTGCTGGCCGATGGCCGAGCCGGTGTACGGGGCGAGGTATTTGAAGCCGGCCGGGTCAGAGGCTGGAGCGGCGACGATGGTGGTGTACTCCATCGCTCCGGCATCCTCGAGGGCACCCTTCACCGAAGCGATGGTGGAGCCCTTCTGTCCGATGGCGACGTAGATACAACGAACCTGCTTGTTCGTGTCGCCGGACTCCCAGTTGGCCTTCTGGTTGATGATGGTGTCGATCGCGATCGCCGTCTTGCCCGTCTGGCGGTCACCAATGATCAGCTGACGCTGGCCGCGGCCGATCGGAATCATGGCGTCGATGGCCTTGATACCGGTCTGCATCGGCTCGTGGACCGACTTGCGGCTCATCACGCCGGGGGCCTGCAGTTCGAGGGCACGACGGCCTTCGGTTGCGATGTCGCCGAGTCCGTCAATGGGCGCGCCGAGCGGGTCCACAACACGGCCGAGGTAGCCGTCGCCGACGGGAACGGAGAGTACCTCGCCGGTGCGGTGAACCTCCATGCCCTCGACGATGCCGCCGAACTCGCCGAGCACGACGACACCGATCTCATCCTCGTCGAGGTTCTGGGCCAGGCCCAGGGTACCATCCGCAAACTTGATGAGTTCGTTCGCCATCACGCCGGGCAAGCCCTCAACGTGGGCGATTCCGTCGCCGGCCGTGGTGACGTAGCCAACCTCGGTCGTTGATGTCTTGTTCGGCTCGTAGGACTTCACGAAGTCCTGGAGAGCGCCACGGATCTCATCGGGGCTGATCGTTAGTTCTGCCATCATCTTCCCTTTTCTGTACGAAAGTACAGGTTCTGTCTGTTCGAGGACGCTGCCGCCCTGAGTCATCTGGTGCTGCTGGGTTTATGGTGCTGCTGAGGTGACTCAGCGAGCGAGCTGGAGTCTCAAATCTGCCAGGCGGGTTGCAATGCTGCCGTCGATGACCAGATCGCCGATTTGCACGCGCACTCCGCCGACCAGTTCCGGGTCAACGACCTGGTTGATGGTGAGTGCTCGTCCGTGACGCAACTGGAGATTCTTCTGCAAGCGGGCGAGCTGGTCGGCAGTGAGAACGCTCGCCGACGTGACGGTGGCGATCGACGTGCCGGACTCGTCCGCAACGACAGCTGCTGCGTGTCGGAGCAGTTCGCCGATGCGGCGGCCACGAGGCTGCTGCACCAGGTGACGAACGATGGCGAGCGTCTGACCGGAAACCTTGCCGGCCAGAAGCTTTTCAACCAGCGCGGCCTTGGCATCAATCTTGCCGAGTTTGCTGGCCAGGGCCAGCTCGAGCTCAGCGTCGGACGACACCGACTTACCGAAGGCGAACAGTTCGCCCTCGATCGATGTGCCGGACGGCGCGGCCAAATCTGCCAAAACAGAGACGGCGGATGTCCGCAGGCCCAGTTCTTCGATCCCGGCAAGCAGGTCATCGTGGCTGGACCAGCGTTCGGACACGGCCGCCGCGAGCAGGTCGAGCGCCCGAGGCGTCACACTGGTACCGAAAACGGTACGTACGAGAGCGACCTTGGCCGCAGCATCCGCTGAGGCGTCGCCGAGTGCTGAAAGCAGCTGGGACGACGACCCAATTACTCGACCGGCGCCGAACAGGCTTTCGACCGTCGCCAGATCAGTCGTGCCGCCCGGGACGGACAGTGCCGCCCTCGAGGTGGCGAGTGCTTCTCTGGTGGCGCTTCCCATTTGCTAGATCTTTCCTGCTGTAGGCACTTCACTGGCTTCAAGTTCTGCCAGGAAGCGATCGACGATGGCGCTGGCCTTCGCGTCGTCGGACAGGCTTTCACCAATGACACCCGAGGCGAGGTCAATGGCAAGGGTGCCGACCTCGCTGCGAAGGGACACGACGGCGGCCTGACGTTCGGCTTCGATCTGCGCCTTGGCACTGGCCGCGATGCGACCCGCTTCGGCAGATGCTTGATCCTTGTGCTCAGCGACGATGCGCTGGCCATCGGTACGGGCCTGGTCACGAATGGCACCGGCTTCGGCGCGAGCGTCAGCGAGCTGGGCCGTGTACTGCACGAGTGCAGCTTCGGCCTTGCGCTGGGCGTCGTCGGCCTTGGCGATGTTGCCCTCGATGGCTTCTGCACGATCGTCAAGAAGCTTTTGCATCTTGGGCAGCACAAGCTTCCAGAAGAAAAAGAAAATCACGACAAAGCAAACCGCCGACCAAATGATGTCGTACCACTCCGGAATGAGCGGGTTCTTAGCCGCTTCTTCTGTCGCGGCTGCAATTACTGCGTGAAGCATCATGCCTCCTAACTAGATAGTGAAGAGGTTTAGACGGCGGTGAAGATAAAGTACGTGGCGATGCCGATGAAGGCGAGCGCCTCGGTGAAGGCGATACCGATATACATCAGCACCTGCAGGCGGCCGGCCAGTTCAGGCTGACGCGCGACACCTTCGATGGTCTTGCCAACGACGATACCGATACCAATTGCCGGGCCGATGGCTGCGAGGCCATAACCGACGGTCGCGATGTTTCCGCTGATTTCCGCGAGAACGGTTGTTGCGTCCACGTGTGTTTCCTTCCGTAGTGGTGAATGCGGCAAATGCCGGATTCCTAAAGTGTCTAGTGTTCCTCAGCCAGCGCGAGCTGGATGTAGACGGCGGTGAGTAGGGCAAAAATGTAAGCCTGGAGGACGGCAATCAGCACTTCGAAGAGCGTGAAGGCGAAGCCGAAGACGAGGGTGCCAGCGCCGAAGAGCTTGAACCCACCATCCGCAGTGAAAAAGAAGAACTGGGTTGCGCTAAAGAACAGCACGAGCAGAAGGTGTCCAACGATCATGTTCATCATGAGTCGGAGCGTGAGGGTGAAAGGTCGCACCAGGAACGTCGAGATGAACTCGATCGGCGTCACGATGATGTACAGGAATACCGGTACCCCGGGCGGGAAAAGCGAGTTCCGGAAGAATTTCGCCGGGCTCTTCTTGACACCGGCATAAATAAACGTTGCGTAAGCGATGACACCGAGAAGCAGCGGAACCCCGACCACCGAGGTGCCGGCAATGTTGAGGAAGGGAATGATTCCCGTGAGGTTCATGAACAACACCATGAAGAAGATGGTGGTCAGAAGCGGCAGAAAGCGCTTGCCGTCTTTCTTACCGAGCAGGTCTTCAGCGATGTTGACGCGAACGAAGTCGAGTCCCATTTCGGCCAGGCTCTGACCGCGGGTCGGAATGATCTTCATTCGGCGAGTGCCAAGCCAGAAGACCAGCATCAGAACGGCGACCGCAATAAAGCGAATCAGAATGATGCGGTTGATCTCGAACGGAGTATTAGCAAAAAATATTACGTCGGGGAAGAACTCATTGATGGAGGGACCGTGGAATTCACCGTCGCCGGTGGCAGACGGGACCATCAGGTTTACGGCGATTTCTAGCAGCGCTTTCTCCTGTTTCGGGGCGGTGAGCTCTGCTCGCGCAACGACGAATGGGGCAGGTTTACGCCGCTGAAAAGCATGTGCAAACCGGGGTGGGATCGGTGTTTACTCTAGCAAAGATCAGGCGCGGAGCCGAATCGAGAGCGGGATCCGTGGGCGAATGGGTCGAAGGGTTACTCATCAACCGGGGCGGGCGGCAGTCTGACGTCGCCGACGTAGGGCAGCCGGCTCTTCAGAACCACGACAGCGTCTACGACAAGGGACCCCACGACACCGGCGACGATGCAGAAGAACAGCACCATCGGTTGAATCCACTCGCGATTCTGCAGCACCACCAGCAGCACCAGGAATACGACGAATTTGAGCAACCAGCCGCCCATGATGATGCCGAAGAAGCCGCCGATGGCGGATTCGTTTCCGGCGACGCGATTGGCCAGCAGAATACTGCCAGCCGTGATGCCCATGAAGGCTACCGACATGACCGTTCCGATCAGCGCGCTGAGTACACCGGGGCCGCCCGCGACGAGGTAGCCGATGACCGAGCCGACGACGGCGATGGCCAGCGCGACCCAGCCGCCGTAGATCAGGATGCGGCGCAGCACGGGAATCGACGTGGGCTGGGTGCGGACGGGGTCGTTGGTGCTCATACGTTCTCCTCGGCAGGCGCCGCCGCAGTGGCGGTTGCTCGTGTCGTGTGTGGTTCTGATGGGGCAGGGGCAGCGGCAGCGGCAGCAGCGGCTGGAGCTGGGGCGGGCTGGGCCTCGGCGGCCTCGTCGAGCGGGTCGAGCTCATCCAGCACTGCCAGCTGCGCCGGTGCGGACTGGCTGAGCCATTCCCCGGTCTTGCGGCGGCCGAGCGGGGCGAGGGTGACGATGGTACAGATGAGCAGCGACGTCACCAAAAAGATGGTCGCGTACCAGGTGGGCAGGCGGAAGTAGACCGGCAGGATGTAGTAGAGCAGGCAGCCAATGGCTGCTGCGGCTGTCCACCCGTAGAAGATCAGTACGGCGTGCAGGTGGGAGTGTCCCATGTCGAGCAGTCGGTGGTGCAGGTGTTTTCGGTCGGCGCTGAACGGTGATTTACCGGCGTGCACCCGGCGGATCACGGCCAGCCCAAAGTCGAGCAGTGGAATGATCATGATCGCCACCGGGAGCAGGATGGGAATGAAGGCCGGGAACAGCTGGGAGCGATTGATCGCCGTCAGATCGATCTGACCGGTGATCGCGATCGCGCTCGTTGCCATCAGCAGGCCGACCAGGAGGGCGCCGGCATCGCCCATGAACATCTTGGCCGGATGCCAGTTCAAGGGGAGGAAACCGACACAGGCTCCGACCAGGATGGCGGCGATCAGCGACGCCAGGTTGAAGTAGTTGGTCGGTGAAGTGTCGCGCACGAGCAGGTAGCTGTAGAGAAAGAAGACCCCGTTGGCGATAAGGGCGACGCCGGTGACCAGCCCGTCGAGCCCGTCGATGAAGTTGATCATGTTCATGACGACGACGATGGCGACGACCGTGACTACGATCGACGTCCGGCCGCTCCAGAGTGTCAGTCCGCCGATCGGCAAAGAGTAGATCTGCACGCCCTGCCAGGCCACGAGCCCGGCGGCGATGAACTGACCAGCGAGCTTGGTCATCCAGTCGAGGTCCCAGATATCGTCGGCGACGCCGACGAGCACGATCAGGAGGGCAGCGCCGAGGATCGCGAGAATCTGTTGCGGATTGGCAAAGACCAGGCGCAGCGGGGCAAAGGGAGCCGAAATGAGATACGCGACGCCGAAAGCCACGAGGATTCCGAGGAACATGGCGATGCCGCCGAGGCGCGGAGTGGGCCGGGTGTGCACGTCGCGTTCGCGAATCTTCGGGTACAGGTGGTACTTGTGGCTGAGTTTGTAGACCACGATCGACAGAGCGAAGGTGACGATCGCCGAAACGAGCGCGAGTAGGAGGAAAAGGGTCATGGGCTACCGGCTGGCATCCGTTTCGTCCAGGGTTTCGTTAGTGCGGTCCTCCTGGGACGGGGCGGCAATGGTGGGTGTCGCATCCGCTTCTGCCGAGAGCTCCTGGACTCCGGGAACGGTCGGCGCAGCCGCGAGCACATCGCCAACGACGGCCACGATGGCCTCGCGGGAGATGACGCCGTCGCGCACGATGTACAGAAAACCGCCGTTGGTTTCGAAGCCGGTGGCGTCGACGATCGTCGACGAACCCTCGCCGGTCTGACCGAACACGCTTTCATAGGTGCTGCCGGTGGTGCCGCCGTCGAGGTAGACGTCGACGCTCTCGGCGAGGGCCGCTTCAGCAGCCTGCGCGTCAGTGGTGGCAGGCATGCCGCTGAGGTTGGCGCTGGACACAGCGAGCGGGCCGGTTTCGGCGAGCAGGTCGAGCGCAACCTGGTTACTCGGCATGCGAAGGGCCACCGTGCCGCGGGTTTCACCGAGATCCCAGACCAGCGAGGGCTGGGCGTTGACGATGACGGTGAGTCCGCCGGGCCAGAACGCCGCGACCAGGTCGCGAACCGGCTGCGGCACGTCGACGGCGAGGGCGTCGAGGGTGGGAATGCTGGGAATGAGAACCGGCGGCGGCGACTGCCGGCTGCGGCCCTTCGCGTCGAGGAGCAGCTGAACTGCCTCCGCGTTGAACGCGTCAGCGGCTATCCCGTATACCGTGTCGGTGGGGATAACGACGAGCTCCCCGCGACCGATGGCCGCGCGCGCCAGAGCGATATGCGCTCCGTAGTTTTCGCTCGTAGTGGATTCGTCCGTGGTCGAGTCGCTCGTGCAATCGTAGATGCGTGTCATTTCCGGTAATTCTAACCCAGTGCTGTTGTGAAGAACGGATGCGCCCGCTGGTGTCTGCACAGCGGCCGGGATGTGCTGGTAAGGGCGAGTGTTTCAGGGGCGCAGCGCCGTCGTGGCCCGGTCCCGGCTGGTGTAATCGCGGTGAGTGGCTGGGGCACGCCAGCCATCGGCTGCCAGCAACTCCCGGATCGCGGCGCCCTGCAGCTCGCCGTGCTCGATTACAAGCACTCCGCCGGGGCGCAGCAGGCGGAGGCCGGTTGCTGACACGCTGCGCACCACGTCGAGTCCGTCCGGGCCGCCGAACAGCGCGTGGGCGGGGTCGAACAGACGCACCTCGGGGTCGCGGGGAATCGCATCCGCTGGAATGTAGGGCGGATTGGAGATGACGACGGCTACCGTGCCATCGAGTTCGACGAACGCGTCGGCGAGATCACCGAAGGCGAGGGTGGCATTGGTGGCGTCGACCTCCTCGAAGTTGCGGGTAGTCCAGGGGAACGCTTCCGGCGAGTTTTCGATCGCGAAGATGCGCGCGTGCGGCACCTCAGTGGCCAGGGCCAGGGCGATCGCGCCGCTTCCGGTGCCGAGGTCGATACCGATCGGCTCCGGATCGGGCATGGAACGCAGGGCGTCGATGGCGAACTGGGCGACCTGCTCGGTTTCGGGTCTCGGCACGAACACGCCGCGGCCCACGTTCAGGGAGAGCGAGCGGAACGGAGCTCGCCCGGTTATGTGTTGCAGCGGTTCGCGCTTGCTGCGGCGGGCCAACAGGGTGTCGATGCGGGCGGCATCCGCTGGGATGACCGGTCGATTCAGGATGCTGCCGGCCTGCACTTCGCCGCGGCTCTGGCCGAGCACGTGGCCGATCAGCAGGTCGGCGTTGACCTCTGGGTCGGTGATGCCGGCCGCCGTCAGCAGGCTGATGGCGCGGTTTCGCAGGGTAGTGATGGTCTGGGGTAGGGCAGAATCTGAAGAAGTCACGTAGTGAAATGTAACGCACCAGCCGCGGCGAGGCCGGGAGACCTAGGCTGGAGCTGGCCCTCACACCGAATTTCACCGAATGAAAACCGAATGAAAGTTGCCCTCGTGCCCAAGATCTATTCCGACATCACCGAAGCCGTTGGTGGGACTCCCCTCGTCAAGCTGAACCGTTTGACCGCCGGCCTCGGCGCTACCGTGCTCGCGAAGCTCGAGTTCTACAATCCTTCCAGCAGTGTCAAGGACCGCATCGGCGTCGCGATCATCAACGCCGCCGAGAAGGACGGCTCGCTGAAGCCGGGCGGAACCATTGTCGAAGCCACCAGCGGTAACACGGGCATCGCCCTGGCCATGGTTGGCGCCGCTCGCGGCTATACGGTCATTCTGGCCATGCCAGAGACCATGAGCAAGGAACGCCGCGTCATGATGCGCGCCTATGGCGCTGAAATCGTGCTGACCGCCGGTGCCGACGGCATGCGCGGCGCGGTCGAGAAGGCCGCCGAGATCGTCGCGAACACGCCGGGCGCCGTTCTGGCGAGCCAGTTCACGAACCCGGCCAACCCGGCCGTCCACCGCGCCACGACCGGCCCGGAAATCTGGAACGACACCGAGGGCGCCGTTGACATTCTCGTCGCGGGCATCGGTACCGGCGGAACGCTCTCCGGTGCCGGCGGATACCTCAAGGGCCAGAAGCCCGGCCTCACGGTCGTCGGCGTCGAACCGATCGACTCCCCCATTCTCACCGGCGGCAAGCCCGGCCCGCACAAGATCCAGGGCCTCGGCGCCAACTTCGTGCCGGAGACCCTGGACCGCGAGGTCTACGACTCGATTACCGACGTGACCCTGGCCGACTCGCTCACCACGGCACGCTCGCTCGGCACCGATGAGGGAATCCTCGGCGGCATCTCCGGCGGCGCCGCCGTCTGGGCTGCGCTCGAGCAGGCGAAACTCCCCGAGAACGCTGGCAAGACCATCGTCGTGATTGTTCCCGGCTTCGGCGAACGGTACATTTCGACGGTGCTGTACGAAGACCTGCTGGACTAAGAGAACGCTGTCTGCCCTTAAATGAATCCCTTTCTGCGCCTCCGCGAAGACATCGCGGCTGCGCGCACCCACGACCCCGCCGCGCGCAGCAACACCGAGGTTTTTCTGGCCTACAGTGGGCTGCACGCGGTCTGGTCGTACCGGATCGCGAACCGCCTGTGGCGCGCCGGGCTGCACCTGCCCGCCCGACTGCTCTCTCAGGTCACCCGGTTTCTGACCGGGATTGAGATTCACCCAGGAGCAAGCATCGGCCGCCGGCTGTTCATCGACCACGGCATGGGCGTCGTGATCGGGGAGACGGCGGTACTCGGCAACGATGTCATGCTGTATCACGCGGTGACGCTGGGCGGTAAGAGCCGTCACGGGCATGCGCGTGGGGTGCGGCGGCATCCGTTTTTAGATGACGGTGTCACGGTGGGGGCTGGCGCCAAGGTGCTCGGCCCGATCACGATCGGGGCCTGGAGCACGATCGGCTCCAACGCCGTCGTGACCAAGGACGCTCCCCCGCGGTCACTGCTTGTGGGGGTGCCGGCGACGATTCGCCCGCAGACTCCCGCGACCGTCGAGTCCGCCCGCGGCGGAACCCTGGACCCCGAGTACTACCTCTAACCGGTCGGCACCTCGGACGGGGCCCGGGCCCGGGCCACGGGCCCAGTTTATAAACTGGGCCCAGGGACGGGGCCCGGGCCCCGTCCAGGTTAAGTGCTACTCGGGGTCGCCCAGCTCGGCCAGACGAGTTTCCTCGTCGGCGTGGATGCAGGAGTCGATCACGGGGCCGAGGGCTCCGTTCATGACGGCGTCGAGGTTGTACGCTTTGTACCCGGTGCGGTGGTCGGCGATGCGATTCTCCGGAAAGTTGTACGTGCGGATCCGCTCTGAGCGGTCCATGGTACGAATCTGGCCCTTGCGCACGAGCGACGCCGCTGCGTCGATTTCTTCCTGCTGACGGGCCAAAACTCGGGCACGCAGCACTCGCATCCCCGCTTCCTTGTTCTGAAGCTGTGACTTCTCGTTCTGCATCGCTACCACGATTCCGGTGGGAAGGTGGGTGATGCGCACAGCGGAGTCGGTGGTGTTGACCGACTGGCCACCGGGCCCACTCGAGCGATACACGTCGATCTTGAGGTCGTTCGGGTGCAGCTCGACCTCTTCGGGCTCGTCAACCTCGGGGAAGACCAGAACGCCGGCCGCCGAGGTGTGGATGCGTCCCTGCGACTCGGTCGCAGGCACGCGCTGTACGCGGTGCACGCCGCCCTCATATTTCAGGTGCGCCCACACGCCCTCGGCCGGATCGCTCGAATTGCCCTTGATCGCGAGTTGGATGTCTTTGATCCCACCGAGATCACTCGAGGTCTGCTCGATGATCTCGGTTTTCCAGCGGTTCGACTCTGCGTAGTGCAGGTACATGCGCAGCAGGTCGGCGGCGAACAGTGCCGATTCGGCACCGCCCTCCCCCATCTTGATTTCCATGATCACGTCGCGGGCGTCGAGTTCGTCGCGCGGAATCAGCAGACGGCGCAGCTTTTCAGCCGTGACGTCCAGCTGTTCCACCAGGTCCGGAATCTCTTCGGCGAAGGCCGCATCTTCATCGGCGAGTTCACGAGCGGCCTCGAGGTTATCGTCAACCTCTTTCCACTCGTGGTACGCCGCGATGATGCGACTCAACTCGGCGTAGCGCCGGTTGACCTTCTTCGAACGGGCCGGATTCGCGTGCAGCTCCGGATCCGCCAACTGCGACTGCAGGTCGTCGTGCTCGGCCAGCAGCGTGAGGACGGATTCGAACATTACTTGTCCTTGTCTGACCCGTTCAGGGTCGGCATCGACTTCTGAACCTGCATGAGGAATTCAACGTTCGACGAGGTCTCCTTGAGCCGGCCGAGGATGAGTTCGAGCGCCTGCTGCTGCTCGAGCCCAGCGAGGGCACGACGCAGCTTCCAGGTGACCTTGACTTCATCGGCGCTCATCAGCATTTCTTCACGGCGGGTGCCCGAAGCGTTCACATCGACGGCCGGAAAGATGCGCTTGTCGGCGAGCTGGCGCGACAGACGCAGCTCCATGTTGCCGGTGCCCTTGAACTCCTCGAAGATGACCTCGTCCATTTTGGAGCCGGTCTCCACCAGCGCGGAGGCGAGGATGGTGAGCGAGCCACCGTTCTCGATGTTGCGCGCTGCACCGAAGAAGCGCTTCGGCGGGTACAGAGCGGATGCGTCGACGCCGCCAGAGAGGATGCGACCAGAGGCCGGGGCGACGAGGTTGTAGGCGCGGCCGAGGCGGGTGATCGAGTCGAGCAGCACGACAACGTCGTGGCCCAGCTCGACCAGGCGCTTGGCACGCTCGATGGCGAGCTCGGCGACAACGGTGTGGTCTTCGGCCGGGCGGTCGAAGGTGGAGGCGATGACCTCACCCTTGACCGTGCGCTGCATGTCGGTGACCTCTTCGGGACGCTCGTCGACCAGAACGACCATGAGGTGAACCTCGGGGTTGTTGGTGGCGATGGCGTTCGCGATCTGCTGCATGACGATGGTCTTGCCAGCCTTGGGCGGCGCAACGATCAGGCCGCGCTGGCCTTTGCCGATCGGGGCGACGAGGTCGATGATGCGCTGCGTGAGCTTGCCGGGTTCGGTTTCGAGGCGCAGGCGCTCGGTCGGGTACAGCGGGGTCAGCTTGTGGAAGTCGACGCGGGTCGCAGCCTCTTCAACGGTCTGGCCGTTGATGGAGTCGACCTTGACGATAGCGTTGTACTTCTGACGGCCGGACTGGTCGCCCTCGTGCGGCTGGCGGATCGAGCCGACGACGGCGTCACCCTTGCGCAGGTTGTACTTCTTGACCTGGCCGAGCGAGACGTACACGTCGCTCGCACCGGGCAGGTAGCCGGACGTGCGTACGAACGCGTAGTTGTCGAGCACATCGAGGATTCCGGCGACGGGAATGAGTACGTCATCGTCGTTGACCTCTGGCTCGAAGTCGTCGCCCTGGTTCGGGCCGCGACGCTTGCGGTCGCGGTACCGGTTGCGGTTTCCGCGGCCGTTCAGGTCGTCGTCAAGCTGGTTGCGATCCTGGCTCTGGTTGCGGTCCTGGCCACGGTCATTCTGGCTCTGGCTACGGTCGTTCTGGTTCTGGTTGCGGTCCTGACCGCGCTCGCTCTGATTGCGGTCCTGGCCACGGTCATTCTGACCCTGGTTGCGTTCGGCCTGGGCCTGGGCGCGCTCCTGGTTACGTTCCTGGTTGCGCTCGTTGCGAGCCTGACGCTGGCTCTGCGCCCGCGTCATGCCCTCGTCGTTGGTGCCGTTCTGGTTGCGATCGTTCTGACCACGTTCGTTCTGGTTTTGAGCGTTCTGGTCGCCTTGGTTGTGATCGGCACCCTGCCCACGATCACCACCACGGCTGCGGCTTCGGCTGCGGCCCTGACGGGGTGCACCGGACTCGTTCTGCTGGTCGTTCGACTCGTCGGGAGACTCAACCGGCTCGTCGGTCGCGACCTCTGCGGAATCGGCGACAGCGTCAGACTCGGCCGGCGTCTCGTCGGGTACCACAGCGATGGTGCGCTGCGACGATGCACGGCGGGACGGACGGCGAGCGGATGGCGCGACCTCAACGGGAGCATCGGCCGGCGCGTCGGCGGAGTCGGCTACCACAGCGGCGGCGTCATCGACGTGCACCGGTGCGACCTGCACACGCTTGCGCGCCTGGCGAACCGGCTTGTCAGCATCCGTTGTGGTGGGAGCAGCGTCGTCGACAGCGGGAGCAGCGGTGTTAGACGTCACAGTATTACGGGCGTTGCGAGCGATGCGCGAGCCGGCCGCCGGAGCGTCGGGCAGGATAATACCGAATCCGGTGCTGGCGTCGGCATTGACGTGGGACTTGGCCGGAGCGGCGGTCGTGGTGCTGGCACGACGCGGTGCACGCTTGCGGGGGGCCGTTTCGAGTGCCTCCGCGAGGCTCTCGATCGTCGCGCTCTCGGGCGCGGCCTCCGCAGGAGCGGCCTTGACGGGCGCGGCCTCTGCGGGTGCAGCCTCGACTACGGGAGCCTCGGCGGGAGCAGCGGCGCTCGTGCCGGACTGAGCCGTTTCGATTGCCTCAACGAGTTCTCCTTTGCGAAGTTTGGAAGCGCCGGGGATTTTCAGTTCAAGGGCCAGAGCCTGAAGCTCGGACACCCGAAGTGCGCTCAGGCGGGGAAGTTCCGAGCCAGTGGCGCGGAGGTTGACATCAGTCACGAAGGGGGTTCCTTTCCCCTGCCGAACAAAAATTCAGGCCAGGAGAGATGTATGCAGCGACGAATGCGCTGCGGGTGATCCAATCCGACAAATGGAGGGGATTGGTGTAAACACACACAGCCACGCACGAAATCGCAATAGCAGTGAGGTACAGGGAATGCACCGGATGTCGCCAGAGGCGGTTTCTATCGGGTGCACAATAACCATAGCACTCCGGAGCCATTCGGCTCGACCGCCCGAGGAACGGCCGAGCCGACGCACGCCACGCACGCCGACTCGACCAGAATGCTCGCTACGCGGCGGTCTCCGCCGCAGTCTCCGCCGTGTTGTCCGCCGTGAGCGGATGTACGGTGGCGCCCTGCACATCGACGGCGAGCATGAGTGCTCGCCATGGGGTATCAGAGTTGCTGGCAACGAGTTCGGCAGCCACCAGACGCTGGCTCGGGTCGCTGGCCAATACGAGAATGGATGGCCCGGCGCCGGACACGACGGCCGCGAAGCCGGCGGCGCGCAGCAGGGTGATGAGCTTGTTCGTCTCCGGCATCGCGGCGGCACGGTAGCTCTGGTGCAGTTTGTCCTCGGTCGCGGCGAGCAGCAACTCGGGGCTCTGGATGAGCGCGGCGATCAGCAGCGCCGAACGCGACAGGTTGAACACGGCGTCTTCGTGCGGCACCGAGGCCGGCTGCAGGCTGCGCGCGAGCGCTGTGGACATCTCCTGCTCCGGCACGAACACGAGCGGCTTGACGCCGCGGTGCACCATGAGCTTCTTGTGACGCGGGCCCTCCGGCGTCGTCCAGGCAATGGTCAGGCCGCCAAACAGGGCAGGGGCCACGTTGTCGGGGTGACCTTCCATCTCGGTGGCGAGCACGAGCAGCATCTCGGCATCGATGTCGACGATGCCCTCGAGCAGGCCCTTAGCCGCCATGATGCCCGACACGATTGCGGCACCGGAGGAACCGAGGCCGCGCCCGTGCGGAATGACGTTGTGCGCGACGATGTCCAGCCCGGGCATGGGCTGACCTACGGCGTTGAAGGTGTGAATAATGGCCCGCACGACGAGGTTACTCTCGTCGGTGGGCACCACGCCGGCACCGACGCCGTGCACCTCGACGAACACGCCGGGTTCACTCCGCACAGTCACCTCGAGCTGGTCATACTTGGCCAGCGCCAGACCGAGCGTGTCAAAGCCGGGGCCGAGGTTGGCCGTCGTGGCCGGAACCTGCACCGAGACGGCACGGCCGATCAACGAGACGACCCCGCCTTGCCAAGAATCAGAACTGGTCATGCCTTGGCCAGGCCGAGCACGCTCGCGATTTCGGCGGTGTCGATCGGAACGATTGTGGGCTTCACATCGGAGCCGTCAGCGGTGCGAAGCGCCCACTGCGGGTCTTTCAAACCGTGGCCGGTGACCGTGATGACCACGGTCGAGCCCTTGGGAATGAATCCGGCTTCGGCACGCTCGAGCAGGCCGGCGACGCCGATAGCGGATGCCGGCTCAACGAAGATGCCAACCTCGGCCGAAAGGATGCGGTGGGCTTCGAGAATCTTCTCGTCCGTGATGGCACCGAAATAGCCGTCGCTCTGCTCGCGTGCGTTCAGCGCAAGGTCCCAGGATGCCGGGTTGCCGATGCGGATGGCGCTCGCGATGGTGTCCGGGTGGTCGACGCGGTGGCCGAGCACGATCGGGGCGCTGCCGGCGGCCTGGAAGCCGAACATGCGCGGCAGCTTCGTGGTGGCGCCGCGCGCGACCTCTTCGCTGTAGCCGCGAAAGTAGGCGGTGTAGTTGCCGGCGTTGCCGACCGGGACGAACTGAAAGTCGGGGGCGTCGCCGAGAACTTCGACGACCTCGAAGGCGGCGGTCTTCTGCCCCTCGATGCGGTCGGGGTTGACCGAGTTGACCAGGTGCACCGGGTAGTTGGTGGCGAGGTCGCGGGCGATGTCGAGGCAGTCATCGAAGTTGCCCTGCACCTGCAGCAGCTGCGCGTTGTGTGCGACGGCCTGGCTGAGCTTGCCCATGGCGATCTTGCCCTCTGGCACGAGCACGGCGGCGGTGATGCCGGCGTGGGTGGCGTACGCGGCAGCGGACGCACTGGTGTTGCCGGTCGAGGCGCAGATGACGGCTTTCGCGCCGTCTTCCATGGCCTTGGAGATGGCCATGGTCATGCCGCGGTCCTTGAACGAACCGGTCGGGTTCATTCCCTCGAACTTGATCCAGACCTTGGCGCCGGTGCGCGCGGACAGCGCGGCGGCGGGAATGAGAGGCGTTCCCCCCTCACCCAGCGTGATGATCGGGGTGGCGGCCGAGATGTTCAGTCGGTCGGAGTATTCGCTCAGCACGCCGCGCCACTGGCGACTGACAATCGCGCCGGGCTTGGTCAGGTTGGCACTGGTCTCGCTTGGGCTAAACATCAGACTCCTTCAACTCTCAAAACGGATGCGACTTCGCTGACCACGCTGTTGGTGGCCAGGTCTTGCACGGTGGCGGCGAGTGCGGCCTCCGTTGCGTCATGGGTCCCGATAACTAGGGTAGCCGTGGCCGAGCGGGCTGCGCGACTCGCGGTGCCAATCACGGCGGGTGTCATGGATTGTTCCACGAGGGCCAGGGAGACCTTGCGCTTGCTGAACACGCTCGCGATGGTCGCGAGCACGCCCGGTTCGTCGGTTACTTCAAGAGTCACGGCGTAGCGGGTGGTTACCCGGCCGATGTCGAAAACGGGCAGTTCGGCGTAGCTCGACGCAGCTACTCCCGGCCCGCCGGCCACGTGACGCCTCGCGATCGAGACGACGTCGCCGAGCACGGCAGAGGCCGTCTCCACTCCCCCGGCACCGGCGCCGTAGAACATGAGGCTGCCAGCCGATTCCGCCTCGACGAAGACGGCGTTGTTGGCGCCGTGCACTGCGGCGAGCGGATGGCTGCGCGGCACCATCGCCGGGTAGACCCGTGCCGACACCCCGTCGACACCGTTCTCGTCTCTAACACGTTCACAGATAGCCAGCAGCTTCACGACATAGCCGGCCTTTCGGGCCGATTCAATCTGCGCCGGCGTGACCGAGGTGATTCCCTCGCGATATACGGATGCCAACGGCACCGTCGTGTGAAACGCCAGACTCGCCAGAATGGCCGCCTTCTGCGCGGCGTCGTAGCCCCCGATGTCAGCGGTCGGGTCGGCCTCCGCGTAGCCGAGCGCGGTCGCCTCGGCCAGCGCGTCCTCCAGACTGGACCCTTCGGTATCCATCCGGTCGAGGATGAAGTTCGTGGTGCCGTTGACGATGCCGAGGATGCGTTTGACCTGGTCACCGGCGAGGCTCTCCCGCAGCGGACGCACGATGGGGATGGCCCCGGCGACGGCGGCCTCATAGTTGATCTGGGCGCCCACCTGATTCGCGGCCGCGAACAGCTCGGGTCCGTGGAGCGCGAGGAGCGCCTTGTTGGCGGTGACAACATCCGCTCCACTGCTGATCGCCAGCAGAATGTGGCTGCGAGCCGGCTCGATGCCGCCCATCAGTTCGATGACGATGTCAGCGCCGAGAATGAGTTCTTCAGCGTTGGTCGTGAACAGTTCACGCGGCAGGTCGACGGTGCGTTCGGCGTTCACATCGCGAACCGCGATGCCGACCAGTTCAAGGGTGGCCCCGACCCGGTTGGCGAGCTCAGGGCCCTGCTCCAGCAGCAGGCGGGCCACCTGGGCGCCAACTGATCCACCGCCGAGGAGGGCGACGCGTAGATTGCGGTATTCGATCTTCAAGGTGCTTCCTTAATGAGTTGTCCTCCGTTGGTGGGCGGCACGGCCCCGGTGTCCCGCGCGAGCAGGTCGGCAATCGTTTCGCCGCGCACGAGCACACGAGCCGTACCGTTCACAACCGCGACGACGGGCGCGCGGCCCTGGTAGTTGTAGTTATTGGACAGCGCCCAGCAGTAGGCGCCGGTGGCGGGCACAGCGAGCAGGTCACCGGGAGTCACGTCTCCGGGCAGATAGTCAGCGTCAACAACGATGTCGCCGCTCTCGCAGTGTTTGCCGGCGATTCGCACGAGCACCGGCTGCGCGATCGAGCTGCGATCGGCGAGGCGCACGGCATAGTCGGCGCCGTACAGGGCGGGGCGCACGTTGTCGCTCATTCCGCCATCGACGCTGACGTAGAGCCGCTGCGTGCCGGCGACGTCGACGGCTTTGGTCGTGCCAACGCGGTACAGGCTCACTCCGGCGCGACCGATGATGACCCGTCCGGGTTCAAAAGCGACGATCGGCAGCGGAATTTTCAGCCGCGCGCACTCTGCGGCGACGATGTCGGCCAGGGCACGAGCGAGTTCGCGAATCGGAGTGGGTTCGTCAGCGCTCGTGTAGGCGATACCGAAGCCACCGCCCAGGTTGAGCTCTGGCACCGGGCCATCCGCCAGCAGGGTGGCATGCAGGTCGAGCAGACGGGCAGCCGACTCGGCGAAACCGTCGGCACCGAAGATCTGCGAACCGATGTGGCAGTGCAGACCGACGAAATTGAGCGCCGGTTGAGCGCGAATCAATGCGACCAGCCTTGCAGCGTCACTGAGCACGATGCCGAACTTCTGGTCTTCGTGCGAGGTCGCCAGAAAATTGTGGGTGTGTGCGTGCACGCCGCTGTTCACGCGCAGGCGCACGTTCTGGGCGCGTCCGTTGCGGGCTGCTGCTTCGGCGACGCGGCCGATCTCGACCTCGCTGTCGATCACGATCGTGCCGACACCGACCCGGGTGGCCTCGTCGAGTTCAGCGGGGGATTTGTTGTTGCCGTGAAACCCGAGGCGAGCGGGGTCGGCACCGCCGGCCAGAGCGACGGCGAGTTCGCCGCCGCTGCACACGTCGATATTGAGGCCGGCGGCGATCATCCAGCGCACGACCTCGGTGGAGAGAAAGGCCTTGCCGGCGTAATACACTTTGGCGCTCGTGCCGATGCGGGCGAACTCGGCCTGGAACACGGCGAGCAGCTCGGCGGCGCGGGAGCGGGCATCCGTTTCGTCGATGACGTACAGGGGGGTACCGAATTCGGCGGCGAGGGCGGTGGCACTCACGCCGCCGAGCTGGAGTTCGCCGGTGCTGGTGCGAACGGTCGAGGTGGGCCAGAGCCCGGGCGCGAGCGCGTTGGCGTCGGCGGGCACGCGCAGCCAATCGGGTGCCAGCGGGTTGGATGAGTTGTCCACAGGATGAAGTGTCACGGGAATTACCTCACGAGAGTCGAAGGGGAATCTCAGCGAGCGAACCCGGATTGGTCCCTGAAGCCGGAAAATGTGCCAGCCCGCGATTGGGGCGTGCCTGACTGAATTCTACCGCCGCAGGTGGCGAGGTTCGAATTAGCCGGAGCAGGTGCCTAGGGTGGTCAGCGACTGCCGGGTGAGCATGAGCGTGCTCGACTCCAGCGTAACGCGTGCCCGCTCCGGCGAAATGTCGACACCGTTCAGTTCGACGCCTTCAGGCAGGTAACCAGCGACGCAGACACTGATGGGCGCCTGCTGGAGGATCAGATTGACCAGGGGTGTGGCGTCGATGTCGCCGACGCCGCTGGTGATGGTGGCTTCGGTGGGCGCAATACTCAGCGCGTCACCGGCGGCAGTGGCCGTCGCGGTGGCGCTGTATCCCACATTGAATTCGAACAATTTCACCGTGCCGGTGTAGCTGACGACGCCGTCGCCGAGGGTCATCACGGCGTCGGCGGGAGCCGTGCCAGAGGCCTGAACCAGCTGGTTGAGCGCGTCCTGGTCGAGATCGAGGGTGGCGGTGAGCGATCCGATGGCCTTGGCGGTGTTGGTCGATACGTCACGAGCCACGACGTGAACGGATGCCGGCACGCCATTTACCGCGAGGTTCGGCGCGGTCAATTCCACCTGGTCGAAGTTGCCGGCGATGAACTGGGCGATCACCGAGGTGCCGCCAATACTGACGGTCACGTCACCGGTCACCGAGGCGGGCAGGCTCTTGGCGATCTCCGCCTCGGCGGTATCCTGCGCGAAGGCCCGCAGCCCGCTGTCGACCAGGAAGTAGGCGACGACGAGCAGCACGGCGAGTACGCCCACGATGATCAGCGGAACGAGACCGCGACGCTTGGTTCTGGCCACTGTTTCATTCACGGCGGCTACATGCGCTCCGGGGCGGTGACGCCGAGCAGGCCCAGGCCGTTGCGAATCACCTGGCCGGTGGCGTCGTTCAGCCACAGGCGGGTGCGGTGCAGGTCGGTGACCGGTTCTTCGCCGAGTGGAATGACCCGGCAGTTGTCGTACCAGCGGTGGTAGTAGCCGGCGACCTCTTCGATGTAGCGGGCGACGCGGTGCGGCTCGCGCAGTTGCGCAGCCTGGGCGACGACGCGCGGAAATTCCTGCAGTACGCCGAGCAGTGCGGATTCGCTGTCGTGCACGAGCAGTTCCGGGGCGAAGACGGTGCGTTCGACGCCGCTCGAGCTCGCGTTGCGGGCGACCGAGCAGGTGCGGGCGTGGGCGTACTGCACGTAGAAGACGGGGTTGTCGTTGGTGCGTTTGCCCAGCAGGTCCAGGTCGATGTCGAGCTGCGAGTCGCTGTTCGAGCGCACCAGGGCGTAGCGGCCGGCGTCGACACCGACCGCGTCGACGAGGTCGTCGAGGGTGACGATGGTGCCGGCCCGCTTACTCATGCGCACCGGTTCGCCGTCTTTGAGCAGGTTGACCATCTGGCCGATCAGAATCTGCAGGTTCACGCCGGGCTCGTCGCCGAAGGCGGAGACCATCGCCATCATGCGGCCGACGTAGCCGTGGTGGTCAGCGCCGAGCATGATCAGGCACTGGTCGAATCCGCGCTCGCGCTTGTCGAGGTAGTAGCCGAGATCGCCAGAGATGTAGGCCGGTTCCCCGTTTGAACGGATGATCACCCGGTCACGATCGTCGCCGAAAGTGGTCGTGCGCAGCCAGATCGCGCCATCCGCTTCGAAGATGTGGCCCTGTTCGCGCAAGCGTTCGATGGCACGGTTGACGGCGCCGGATTCGTGCAGGGAATCTTCGTGAAAGTACACGTCGAAGTCCACGCCGAAGCCGTGCAGTTTGTCTTTAATCTCGGTGAACATGAGGTCAACGCCGATCGAGCGAAACACTTCTTGTTGTTCGTCGCGGGGAAGGGCGGCAACGTCGCCGTCGTACTTCGCGAGCACGTTCGCGGCGATGTCGCCGATGTACGCTCCGCCGTAGCCGTCTTCGGGGGTGGGTTCGCCGAGGTAGCTGGCGAGCACGCTGCGGGCGAAGCGGTCGATCTGCGAACCGTGGTCATTGAAGTAGTACTCGCGGGTGACGTCGGCGCCCTCGGCTTTAAGGACCCGGGCCAGGCTGTCACCCACTGCCGCCCACCGCACGCCACCCATGTGGATCGGGCCCGTGGGGTTGGCCGAGACGAATTCGAGGTTGATCTTGAGACCGTCATAGAGGTGGCCGGTGCCGTAAAGGTCGGCTTGGTCGACGATGGTCTTGGCCAGTGCGCCGGCCGCCGCCGCTTCGAGGCGAATGTTGATGAAGCCGGGACCAGCGATTTCTACGGATGCCACATCACTGAGCTGTTCGAGACCGGAAGCCAGTTCGGCGGCGATTTCACGCGGGTTGGCCCCGAGGGGTTTCGCTATTTTGAGCGCGATACTCGAGGCCCAGTCACCGTGGTCGCGGTTGCGCGGGCGTTCGACGGCGACGTCCGCGAGGGTGAGTCCGAGGTCTACCCCAACCGTGTCAGCCTCACGTCGGCGCTCGCTGACGTCGACAATGAGGTCGAACAGGGATTGGGAGAGTTCGGCAGGAGTCACCCACCGATCGTACCGGCCTCTCCTGTTGGTAAGGTCAACGCGTGACTGATACACGCGTCTACCCCCCTCTCGTTCGCTCCGCTCGTGGCCGGGCGGGCGTTCTGCTCGCCGCTGGCACGCTGGTTACCCTCGCTCTGACCGGGTGCAGTGGTGGCGACGAGCCGAAGCCCACGGATTCCTCGGTCGCGACGAGCGGGGCATCCGCTGACCCGACCGAAACCGCCGCACCCTCGTCGTCTCCGACGCCGACGCCGGAAGCGACCGGGACCGCGATCACGCAAGTCTGTGGCGATCTGCTCACCCTGCAGGATGTCTACGATTTCAACTCGAACTATGGCACCGCCCCCGATTACTCGCCGAGTACCGGCAGCCTGAGCGAGACCGCCGCGACGTACAACGGCCTCACCTGCGGCTGGTCGAACCAGACCAGCGGCGAGCTGATCGAGATCTCGGTCGTGGCACCCAACGATGTGCTGATGACCACGCTTAAGCAGCAAGCGGATGCCGACAGCCAGGCCGTTCCCACCTACGGCACCCCGCCGGCCGTGGACGGCTTCTTCACCTATGCCGGTGGCGTCGGTGAAGCCCAGGTCTTCACGGAAAAGTACTGGGTCACTCTCAGCACCTCCGCGTTCTTTGAGCCCGGCGATGCCGAATCCCTCATCTCGACGGTGCTGTCGCACCTCGGTTAGCAGATTCTGCCGGGCCGGCCGTGGTGGCTCCTGGCAGCCGGGTCATGATGCTAACCTTGAACCACCCTGGCCCCCATAGCTCAGGGGATAGAGCACTGCCCTCCGGAGGCAGGGGCGGCAGTTCGAATCTGCCTGGGGGCACACCATTCACACTGCAGAAATTCCTGATCAGAGGAATTTCCAGGGCCATACTGGGGCGGATATCTCGGTCTCGCGAGCGTCTTGTGCCCACGCGTGCCCACAATTGATTCGTTTCCGTCCACTCATTATGGGTAAAACTTCCAGCCCAGACCCCCTGAACTTTGAAAAATCGAATTGAGCTACTTTCGGAGGCTCCACTCGGCGATCAACGCAACGGCCTTCGAGAATGCGTCGTCGTCGGGTCTGTTCAGAAATGCGTGTCGAGTGCCCTGAAGGACGTGGCGCTGGACGTCCACGCCGTAGCTGGAGAGTTCTGATGCGAATGCGTCACCGGACGCTCGCATGTTGTCCCTCTCCGCGTTGATTGAGAGGGTTCTCGGAAACTTTTGGAGGTCGTGGCCACCAGGAAGGCGAGCCTGTTGGCAAGTTCGGCTTGTGAACCGGCATAGTTACGGTTCATCGCGTTCAACGCCCAGACAGAGTGAGTGACCCGACGGTGACCGTGCGCCCGTTGCTGAACATTTTCAGTTCGGCGGTGCGCTGCGTGGAAGAACCCATAGGTGAGGACGGCACCGACGGGAGGCAATCCTTCGTCGGTCGCGCCGAGCGTTGCTGCAGCGGCGAGACACGCTCCGGCACTGGCACCTCCCAGAATCACTCCACGTGGCGACTGAGCGCGCACATTGCGGTATGCGGCGAGGACATCGTTGAGGGGTAATGGGAAGCGCCCTCTGGGAAGGGCCGCACGTGTCTTCATCCAGCTCATGCCAGGAGCCGGTGCGAGTCGGTAATCCACTGTCGCGACCGACAGCCTTTGGTGGGCCAATGATTGTGCTACGGCATGCGCTTCGGGTTGGTCGAGACCGCCTCTGAAAAAACCGCCTCCCTGAAGCCAAAGCAAGGTGGGCCCAAGCGTCGATCGGTCGATTGGTGACGGTCCGTACCACCGAACTGGGACCAGACTGTGAGGAGTGACCTCAGTCGCGGAGGCCGTCCGCATGGGTCTACGCGACCGCAACATCGCGTGCCTCAGCGGCGTTGGCATTGTGAATCTTGGGCGCCCATCCTGAGAGGACGGCTGCAGTCGCTAGTGCTAATTGACCGACATACGGCAGGACTGCGGAAACGATCGACGTATTGGCGCCAGTCGTTCCGAAGGTGTCAGCTATCGACATCCCAATACTGAACCCCGCAAAGAAGCGGAAGAAAACTGCGCCGCGCGGCTCATAGTGTTCGCTGGCAAATCGCGGTCAATCGTCACGGTAAGCCCTGCGGCTCCGCGAGCGATGTCGCGCCGCCGGTGGCCGGCTTCTGCCGCGGCCAATGAGTCTGCGCACCATTCCTCCAGATAGCGGGCGCGGACTGCGCAGGGCAGCATCAGCGCAAGGACACGAAGGAACACATCGCTGTTCATGCGACGGTTCCAGTCGCGATCGCATTCGGGGCAACGACGACCCGGGCCACCCTGGCCTGACTCCGCGTTGCAACCGCGGCCACCACTTCCCTCGCGGCTGATGTTCCGTCCGAAGTCAGCTCATATAGGCGTCGCCGCGGGCCAGTCCGTTCGGAATCGTCCTCCCACTCCGAAGTCACCCATCCTGATCCTTCCAGGCGCTCCAAAATGGGATAAACGCTGCCTGCAGGGCGACCCGTTTGTTTCACGACGCGCAGCCCCCAAATCGGCGCCTCGCCACTGAGTAAGGCGTTCAGCACATCGACGGTGGCCGAAGTAACACGGCTGAGAGGAACCATAACGTGACGCTATCACTACATATATAGAGATAGCTTGCTTCCGACCAGCGTGCGGCCGCAGACGCCGAAGCCCCGCACCGCGAGGTACAACGCTGGAAGACGGGACGTCAGGTGCGGGCGACTCAGAAAATCGGAATGAACCTGGACAAGTCGTGGATCAACTCAACTCCAATCGCTCCGTCCATTCACTTCGTCGCGTTCGGATGATGGGTGTGGACTTGCTCGAGGAACACATCCTGCCCGTCCACGTAGAACCAAATTCGAGCGTCACCGTGGGCAGTGGGTTTGTGCTGCCAGCGCTCGTGGCTTTTGCCTTCGCGCTGGACGTGCCCCAATTCACCGCGGAGCGGGTAATTCGTAGGGGTCCGGTCGGTGGGTGTCTTCGTCAGGAAATCCCACGCGTCTGCCATCGGGTTCCGGATCGTCGCAGCCAAGTCGCGCCATCCTGTGCGTGCGCCGGCCGAGGCGAATCGAATCGCGTACTCGGTCTTCTTCGCGGGCCTGGCGACCAGGTCGTCTTTCGCCACCGTCAGGGACGCTCAACCAGTTCAGCGTCCTCGAGCCACTCGAGACTCTCAACCGGGTAGCTCGCCAGCCCAGCAGCGAGCGCGGTCGCGGTCTCGCGCCAAGAGGTGAGCTCGGCGATGGCGAGGTGCGCCTGGCCTGTGGCGAAAGACGCTCGAGCAGCGTTGACGAGATCTTTCGCGCACTGTGCCTGATCCCCCGGCGACAGCGCCAGCATCCACGGGAACCGGTCAGCCATTCTCGATGAAAGCGTGCCCTCGTCATCGAGCGTGACCGTGATGAGGTCTGCTGCGAATTGCAGAAGTAGAGCCCGAGCGTCGGCCTCGCGCTGCGACATCAGCACCAGCGGCTCACCGTCGCGGCGCGTGATCTGGACAGTGTGATCCTCAGCCTCGGCGAACACGTCGGCCGAGTGCTTACTCAGGTCTGATGATCGCCGAGTCGTGGTACGAAGGTCGTTGATCAGAGTCATGTGATCATCGTATTCGGAATGCATTCGGAAGTCCAGGCCCTACCGGCGCTGCGTATCCGTCATGATCATTCTGGACCAGCCACAGTGACCGCTGATAGGACATTGATACCCATGACGAAGTCATGAGCGGAATCTCTGATCGAGGAAGGATCGACTTTCGTCACCTGCGGCACGTACCCACTTCTGCCCACAATCGTAGCGCAATCATTGCTCAATCATGATCACCGTCGTGAGCAAAAACGAATCTTGATCGGCTATTTACCGTCGGGAGGGCGACTGGAAAAAGTTCGTGGTTCGCCCTCCGGAGGCCGGGGCAGCAGTTCGAATCTGCCTGGGGGCACACTCTTAGCAACCAGGTCGTCTTTCGCCACCGTTAGGGACGCCCAACCGATTCAGCGTCCTCGAGCCACTCGAGACTATCGACCGGGTAGCTCGCCAGTCCAGCAGCGATCGCGGTTGCGGTCTCGCGCCAAGCGGTGCGCTCGGCGATGGCGAGGTGCACCTGTCCTGTCGCGAACGACGCTCGTGCAGCGTTGACGAGGTCTTGCGCGCACTGTGCCTGATCCCCCGGCGACAGCGCCAGCATCCACCGGAACCGGTCAGCCATTCTCGATGAGAGCGTGCCCTCGTCATCGAGCGTGACCGTGATGAGGCCTGCTGCGAATGGCAGAAGTACAGCGCGGGCGTCGGCCTCGCGATGCGACATCAGCACCAGCGTCTCACCGTCGCGACTCGTGTATATTGATATTCAATAACATCGAAAAACAATACGGAGTCACTCATGGTCCAGGGGAATGTCATCGAGAGTCGACCACTTCGCGAGCGGCCGAAAGTCTTCCGCGTGGTCCGCGCGATCCTACTGATCGTCGCGAGTTTCACGGTCCTGAGCGACCTCACGCAGGCAATCACGATCGTGACTGGGCGCGCGTTGATGGCGTTCGGAGGTGCCGACGGCCGACTGCCTTTGGCTCATCTGCCGCAGCTCTTGAAAGCGGACCTGCGAGACGGCGCGAGTGGGACGCTGGCTGATGCCGACCTATCGCTGCGCCTCCTCAGCGCCCTACCAACCCTCGTCCATGGCGCGACGATTGTTCTAGCGACAGTGTTCCTGCTCCGCGTTCTGCGCGGGATAGCGCAGGCACGTCCTTTCGACCCGTTCGTCCTGACCAACTGGCGACGGCTCAGCTTCGCACTCCTCATCGGCGGAGTGTCCCAGGCCCTAACGGATACCGTCGCGAACGTTTACCTCACCTCGCGCATCGGGCTCCTGTTTGGCACCGGGGCAGTCTCTACCGAGCAGCAGGAACAGTTCCTCGGCGGCGACTATCAAGCGATTAACACGAACTACCCGCAATGGCCGGTGTCCGTTATAGTCGCCGGACTCGTTGCCCTCGCGCTCACAGCTGCGTTTCAGGCCGGAGCCAAACTCGAGAAGGATGTCGACGGAGTTGTCTGAACCGCTCGATGAGACTTCGGCCAACCACCGGATCGTCTGCCATTTAGACGCCGTACTAATCGGCAAAGGCATGACGCTCACTGAGCTGTCTGCTCGCACGGGAATCACCATGGCCAACCTCTCGATCCTTAAGAACAACCGGGCGAAAGCCATCCGTTTCACTACGCTTACCCTCGTTTGCGACGCTCTCGATACGACGCCGCAGCAACTCTTCTCGATCCGTGAGTAGAGCCGGATCTACCGACCGCTGAATCCCGGCCACACGTCGGCTAGCGTCAAGTATGAACGCAAGCCGACGAGCTCATTCGGCGGAGATGAACCTCACGCGGTGACGTCGATGCCCGTGCGGGGCGCCTGCCCGGCGAGGTAGCTCAATGCGTTACCGATGGCAACTCCGAATGATTGTGAGTACTCGTCTCCAGCGTATTTGGTGGCCATCAGCTGAAGGTATGCCGGAGAAACTTCTTGACCGGCGGAAAGATATCCCGACTGACGGTCCAGGGCGATTTCGACTGCAAACATGGAAACAATACTTGAGCTGTCATCGACTCGACGTCCGGTCGCTTGGTAGACGATCTCGCGATCGGATGCCGTCAACAGAGACATGAGCTTGTCGGCCGGCTGCACTCCGGTGGAACGAGGGGCCGACGTTCGACTCGGGGTGAGCCCAGCAATCGATGCGGCGGAGTTGACGCTTAGTGACACAGAAACTCGCTTCTAATAGAGGTAGTCAATTGCGGAGTTGAGTCCCACTGTATCGAGGCGGTTTCGTTTCTGCGTAGGGACTATCACTTCTACTGAGCGCGGAGCAACTCCAGAAACTCGTCGGCCATGCCGAGCTGGTCCTGGAGTTTCTGGCGTCGCGCAACGGTTTCGGCAATGAAGGCGTTGAGTTGCTGCTTTGTTTCGGGAGTGTCGGCATCCGCTTCACCGTTTTGTCGGGCGTCGATGACCGCCAGTAGCGTCGTCATCTCATCGAGAGTGAAGCCGAGCGGTTTCATACGACGAATGAGCATCAGCCGAGTGAAATCGTCGGGCGTGTATAGACGAAAGCCACCATCGGTACGAGCGGATGCCTTGAGCAGACCGACCTCGTCATAGTGCCGAATCGTGCGCAGCGAGAGCCCGGTCTTGTCGGCGAGTTCGCCGATGTGCATTGTGACCGCAGAGTCTGTCGCGCCTGGTGCCATCGGAAGGCCTCTTTCTTTGGGGTCACAATCAACCCTTACGTTAGTGTAGTGTTGCAGAAGTCGGCTGACATTCATCTGTGAGCCCACTCTCCCACCATTGTCCTTGATGGCGTTGTCCCTGATGGCGTTATCCCCGAGGGCCGGTGGAGGTGCGCACTGCGGCGCCCACCCAACTCTTCCGTATCCACTTCGGCCGCCACTCGGCCCAGCTTCTGGAGGCCTCATGGCCATCGTTCAAAAATCTGCTGCATCGAACCGCTATAAAGCGGAACCCTCGGTTCTCACCGCCCTGCGCACGCCGCGCCTGCTCACCCGGGAGGTGCTCGCCGGGCTCGTCGTGGCGATGGCTCTGATTCCCGAGGCGATTGCGTTCTCGATCATCGCCGGCGTCGACCCCCGCGTGGGCCTGTTCTCCTCCTTCGTGATGGCCGTCACCATCGCCTTCGTCGGCGGCCGCCCCGCTATGATAACGGCCGCTACCGGCGCTGTCGCCCTCGTCATCGCCCCTGTCGCCCGCGATTACGGCATGGAATACTTCATCGCCACCGTCATCCTCGCCGGGGTATTCCAGGTCGTCCTGAGCCTGATCGGCGTCGCCAAGCTCATGCGCTTCATTCCCCGCAGCGTCATGGTCGGCTTCGTCAACGCCCTCGCCATCCTCATCTTCGGCGCGCAACTCCCCCAGCTGCTCGGCGTGCCGTTCCTGGTCTACCCGCTGGTCGCGGCGGGCCTGGTCATCATGGTCGTCATGCCGCGCATCACCAAGATCGTTCCCGCGCCGCTCGTAGCGATTGTCGTCATCACTGGCGTCACCGTGCTGATGGCTATCAAGGTGCCCACGATCGGCGACCAAGGCGAACTCCCCCAGAGCCTGCCCGAGCTGTTCTTTCCGAACATTCCGCTTCGCTGGGAGACGTTCACGATCATCGCCCCCTACGCCCTCGGCATGGCCCTGGTCGGCATCCTCGAGTCGCTCATGACCGCGAAGTTCGTCGACGAGATCACCGACACTCATTCCAACAAGACCCGGGAGACCTGGGGCCAGGGCGTCGCCAACATCATGAGCGGCCTGTTTGGTGGCATGGGCGGTTGCGCCATGATCGGCCAGACCATGATCAACGTCAAAGCCTCGGGTGCCCGCACCCGCATCTCGACGTTCCTCGCCGGTGTCTTCCTTCTCGTTCTGGTGCTGGGCCTCGGTGACGTGCTCGCGGTCGTGCCCATGGCGGCCCTGGTCGCGGTAATGATCATCGTGTCCTATCTCACGTTCGACTGGCACAGCATCCGCTTGTCGACTCTTAAGCGGATGCCCAAAAGCGAGACCACTGTCATGATCGCCACGGTCGTCATCATCGTTCTCACCCACAACCTCGCAATCGGTGTTGTCGTCGGTGTCATCGTCGCGATGGTCGCCTTCGCGCGTCGCGTCGCCCACCTCGCCCGGGTTGAGCGCACCGTCGAGCTCGATCAGCCCGTTCCGACGGCCTATTACACGGTGACCGGAGCGCTGTTCTTTGCCTCGAGCAACGATCTAATGACCCAGTTCGAGTACGCCGACGACCCCGACCGCATCGTCATCGATCTGTCGGCATCGCACATCTGGGACGCCTCAACCGTGGCCACCCTCGACGCCATCACCTACAAATATGAGCGACACGACAAGCACGTCGTCATCGAAGGCCTCAACGAGGCCAGCCACGAACTGCACGCCCGCCTCGCCGGCAACCTCGGCGGCGGACACTGACTGATTCAGTCGGCCCACACCTCGGCGATCGGAATCTCCTGCCGCAGAATATTCGAGGCCGCTCGGTGACCGGAGCATAGCGCTGCGGTTACCGTCGCGGGATCGTCCGTCCAGGTCGCCTCTCCGGCGAGGTGGAGCACCCCGCCGATGGGCGTTGCGAGATCGTCGTGGTCGGCTGTTGTGGAGCCGAGCTTCATATAAGCGTACGAACCGCGCGCGAAGGGATCGTCCTGCCAGGCGGTGATATCCACGCGGATCGGCTGCTCCACCCGAGCGCCGTAAAGTCGTCGCAGTTGCCCGAGAATGGAGTCGACGACCTGCTCTTCAGTCCAGGTGCGAATCTCCCGGGCCACCGGACCGGCCGCGAATGTCAGCAATGTCGGCGTTTCGTGCAGAGCCGTGAGGTCGTACCAGGAGTGCCACCGGCGGCTCTCGGGGCCTTGCTGCCGGATAGCGTAGACCCCGTCGTCCCAGAACTTGGTCGGGAACCGCAGAAAGACCTTCTCGAAGGCGTTCATCGTGAGTCGCCCCAGGGCCCCGGCGTTCGGTTCGGGGAGCGCTGGTTCGATGATGAAATCGGCCGATTGGAGCACTCCGATCGGTACCGTCACGACCGCGTTGTCCGCCGTCAGAGTGCCGTTTCCCGTCGTGACGGTGACACCCTCCGTCGACCAGCGCACCCGGGTGACGACCTGGTCAAAGCGGATGTCCAGCCCGGCCGCCAGGTGCCCCGGCAGTTGGTCATAGCCATGTGAAAAAACGACTTCATCGCCGTCGATGACATCGTCATCAAGGCCGTGGGCGGCAAGGTCCTCGATCCACGCCCCATACTGTTCCTCGCTTCGATGCTGCAGAAATTCGCGCACCCGTTCAGCACGATCATCGTCCCAGCCCAAGCTGGCCAGGGCTGTCTCGGTGACGTGCCGGTAGGAGGCATCCGCTTTCGAGGCAGCGACCGCCGTGACCAGCGCAGCGTCGACCGCGCGCACGTCGTCGGCGAAAGCCCGCGCGGCATCATCGCCCAGACGCTCGCCAGTCGGACCGTAGTAAGCGATCGGGCGGCTGTCCGGCTGGTATCCCCCGACGGTGAACTCCACAGTCGGCAGGCCGAACGCCTCGGCCGCCGCCGCGACGGGGTTAGCAGTGACGCCGTGGATCCAGGATGCGCCCAGGTCGGTGACCAGCCCGTCAGCGCGGTCTGTGCACACTCGTCCGCCGACGCGGTCGCGGGCCTCGAGCACCACGACGCGGCGGCCGGCCCGCGCCAGCAACCGAGCGGCGGTCAGCCCTGCTACTCCGGCGCCAACCACGATCGTGTCTATTTGTTCCATGCCTGACCTTATTCCTCTGCCCACCTCGCATGGGGGCGGACTGACGCTATCGATCCCGCCCTGCCCGCAACAGCGTTGAGGGCAGTGGTGAGGACATCCGCTCATTTATTGACGACGACCGACCGTGACGGTCGTGGATGCCTCAATCGTTGTACGACTGCTGCAGAACCGGCGGGGCGACACGGTATTGCGCGAGCGGTTCAGGATGGAGCGGTATGTGCACGCACCCGCTTTGATCGGCGCCGAGGTGAGTTCCGCGATTCGCGGGCTGCTGCTCACCAAGGCGTCAACGGGGCCCAGCCACGTCCACAGGCCCTGGCTCGTCGGCAGAGAAGGAGTGCGCGGTCGCACCGGGCGGCCCGCGGGAATCGCTTCTACGACGCGTGATGGTTCATGCTCGTCTCAGTTGTTTCGAGTGCCCATTATTGGGGGCCGTGAGGGCACACTTGCCACGAGGGGACGGTCAGTAAGCTGAGGCGAACTTGATCTCGAGGATCGCACTACTTCGTTTCGGCTCTTTCCGAAGTTGAAGACACGTAAATAGACGGGGAAAAATATCATGCGGATCTCGATTGTCGCGTCCATAGCGACGCCCGTGGTGATGATGGCGCTGCTTTCAGGGTGCGCGGCGAACAGCGGAACGAGCAGCGCATTAGAGCGGTTACGCACCTCGACGAAAGCCTGCTCCGTGACTCAAGTTCAGGCCGTCATGTTCGGCGATGTTGCGGCCGACACTATCTCGCAGACCGGGGACTTCGCTCAACCGGATCTTTTCTCGGCCAGCCAGTCGGTGATCTGCGCGGGGGAATACGCCACGACTGATCCCGACGCCTACGACACCAGCAGGGTATCTATCGCCATCCTGGCCGGCGGTTCGGAGGTCTTCGAAAAATTGGACAAGACGCTTCAAGCCGCTGACTTTCCGGAAAGCAGCCTGTCGGGCATGAGCACACATGGTTGGTCCAACAGCGACGTCCAAATCTATGCTGTCAAAATGTCCGATTCTCTTGCCGACTCCAGACAAACCGAATTTACGTCGAAAACGAAGGCAATCGTGGTCACGATCAAGCCGGTGCAGGACTAACGCCGTCATTTCATCGGACCGGGTCGCCTCGCCGGAAAAGTGGAACACACCGGCGATGGCTAATCGACTGGCACGAATCGGCACCCATAGCAGCGTCGAGTGCAGCCGTGATGACATCCGCTCGTCTATCGAGGGTGACCACCGGCAATGACGGTCAAATCAAACGGCGGGTCGGCCAAGGAACGGCTGCTCGCTTCGGCCGCCCAACTGTTCTACGCCAAGGGCCTGTTGGCAACAAGCGTCGACGCGATCACCGCCGAGCATTGCGCCTTCCTATTGGGGGGCGCCATGGTTCGTGCCGGGCTCGCCGGTACCGCTGACCGCCTTCACCACGCTCGCCGAGCTGCTGCGGCCATGGTCGACGCGCTCGACACACGAAGAAGCCCCGGTCGCGTGACCGGGGCTTCTTCGTCATCCAGTGGGAGTTAGTGGCTGCTCAAAGCCGGTTCCTCGAACTGGTTGCTCGTGTTGTTCACGCCGCCAGCCTTGAGGGCTGCTGCACCGGCGAAGTACTCCTTGTGGTTGTCACCGAGGTCCGAACCGGACATGTTCTGGTGCTTGACCGTGGCGATTCCCTCGCGGATTTCGCGACGCTGCACGCCCTTGACGTAGGCGAGCATGCCCTGATCGGCGAAGTAGCCCTTGGCCAGGTCATCCGTCGAGAGTGCAGCCGTGTGGTACGTCGGCAGGGTGATGAGGTGGTGGAAGATACCAGCCTCTTTGGAGCTGTCGCGCTGGAAGGTACGGATATTCTCGTCGGCATTCACGGCCAGTTCGGTCTCGTCGTAGTCGACGCTCATGAGCTTGGCGCGGTCGTAGGCTGAGACGTCCTTGCCTTCGGCGAGGAGTGCGTCGTACGCCTGCTGACGGAAATTCAGGGTCCAGTTGAACGACGGGCTGTTGTTGTAGACCAGCTTGGCGTTCGGAATGGCCTTGCGAACCTCGTTCATCATGCCTGCGATCTGGCCGATGTGGGGCTTCTCAGTCTCGATCCAGAGCAGGTCGGCACCATTTTGCAGCGACGTGATGCTGTCGAGAACGCAACGCGCCTCGCCGGTTCCGGCGCGGAACTGGAACAGGTTGCTAGCAAGGCGCTTCGGGCGAAGCAGCTTGCCGTCCCGCTTGATGACGACGTCACCGTTACCAAGGTCGGCCTCGGTGATTTCGTCAACGTCGAGGAAGGAGTTGTACTGGTCACCGAGGTCGCCGGGCGTGTACGTCACGGCGAGCTTCTGAGTAAGGCCGGCACCGAGCGAGTCGGTGCGCGAGACGATGATGCCGTTCTCGATACCGAGCTCGAGGAACGCGTAGCGAACGGCGTTCAGCTTGGCGATGAAGTCTTCGTGAGGAACGGTGACCTTGCCGTCCTGGTGGCCACACTGCTTTTCGTCCGAGACCTGATTCTCGATCTGGATGGCGCAGGCGCCAGCCTCGATCATTTTCTTTGCCAGGAGGTAGGTGGCTTCAGGGTTACCGAAGCCGGCATCGATGTCGGCGATGATCGGCACAACGTGGGTCTCGAAGTTGTCGATCTGCGTCTGGATCGCAGCTGCTTTGGCGTCGTCGCCGACGATGCGGGCGTTGTCGAGGCCGGTGAAGAGCAGGTCGAGCTCGCGGGCGTCAGCCTGACGGAGGAAGGTGTAGATTTCTTCGACGAGAGCGGGAACGGTCGTCTTCTCGTGCATGGACTGGTCGGGGAGCGGACCGAATTCGCTGCGCAGCGCTGCAACCATCCAACCGGACAGGTACAGGTAGCGCTTGTTGGTCGTCTTGAGGTGCTTCTTGATCGAGATCATCTTCTGCTGGCCGATGAAACCGTGCCAGACGCCGAGCGACTGGGTGTAGACGGAGGAATCGGCGTCGTACTCGCCCATGTCCTTGCGCATGATGTCGGCGGTGTACTGAGCGATCTCGAGGCCGGTCTTGAACCGGTTCTGGGCCCGCATCCGGGCGACGGACTCGGGGTTGATGGCGTCCCAGCTGCTTCCAACCTGCTGCTTGAGGGCTTCGATATCCTCGATGTCTTTCTGGTACTCAGTCATGTTCATTCCTTCGACGTATGAGTTGGGCTGAGCCGGGACTTCTGACTCAACTGGCCGGTATCGGCTGCTAAACCCAGATTGACGCAAGAACAACCGGTCTTCTCAAGAAAGTTAGCCAGAATAAACGCGATTCTTCTGCAATTGAAAAGTTATTCGTCGGGGATGGGTCTATTCCGGCCCGAGGCCGGGTATGACGATAACCAGTCGGCATCGTGGGCACCGATAGCAGGATTCCAGCCCTTCGGCGGTGTCGACACCGTCAGTGATCATCTCGGTGCCGCAGGCAGGACACAGGGGGGCGTCAGCGGTTTCTTCGTCGATCATGCGTGCCGTGTCGTTGACTCGAGCGATTTCAGGCCGGCACCGCAGAGCGGCACGACTACCGACTCGGCCGTGAGCAGGCTCGCGGCCGTCGCCCAGGTGCGGCTGACGGAGTGGAACGTCTGGTCGACGGCGGCGCGCACGGCGGCGAAACACACGGCCGAGGTGGGCTCGACGAAGAGCCCCTCGTCGGCCAGCTCCTGCCGGGCGGCCGCGGTCTGCCGGTCGGTGACAGCGACGATGGTGCCGCCGGTGGCACGCACGGCCGCGAGAATCTGTCGTCCCCGGGGTGGCGCCGCAATGGCGATGCCCTCGGCGATCGTGCGGCCGCCGTCAGCGGCCACGGGCGCATCGATACCCTGCGCCATGGCCTGTTCCAGCGGCGCACAAGCGGATGCCTGCACCGCGACAATCCGCGGCATCCGCTCGGCGAGACCCGCGGCCACCAGCTCGCTGAAGGCGAGGTAGCAGCCGAGCAGCATCGTTCCGTTGCCGACAGGAACCACCACCGTCTCCGGCAGCGAGCATCCACGCTGCTCCCAGATTTCGTAGCCGTAGGTCTTGACGCCGTGCAGAAAGTACGGATGGTAGACGTGGCTCGCGTAGAGCACACCGGGTTGCCCGGCCGCCTGCAGGGCCGCCGCGGAGGTGTCCCTGCGCGAACCAGGCACCAGTACAACCGTCGCGCCGTGCGCACGCATCTGCGCGAGCTTGCCGGGCGACGTGGACTCGGGCACGTAGACCGTGCAATCGATGCCGGCCCGACCGAAGTACGCGGCCATCGCCGTGCCGGCGTTGCCGCTGCTGTCGACCATGGCACTTTCGACGCCCAACCGTTTGGCGAGGGTCGCGAGTATGACGGCGCCGCGGTCTTTAAAGGAGAGCGTCGGCAGCAGAAAGTCCAGCTTGAGTTGCACGTGCGGAAGCGCGCGGGCCGGCACGAGTGGTGAGAAGCCCTCCCCCAGGGTGATGGTACGGTCGGCAGCGATCGGCAGGGCTTCGGCGTAGCGCCAGAGCGAGGTGGCGCGGCCGGGTAGAGCCGCGGCATCCATTTGTGTGGCGAATTCGACCACGTCGAGCACACCGCCGCAGGTGCACCGCCAGGCCAGGCTTTCCACCGGGTAGATTGCGCCGCAGTCGGAGCAGATTAGGTCAGGCATCGCTTCAGACTAACTGCCCCGCACTCAATTTCATGAGCCCGTCTTATGGCGTGAGTCGCGACGAATCCATGCGCGAGGTCATGTCGCAGCAGTCCGACTACTACGGCGGACACCTTTCGGATCGAGTCACCGCCCCCGACACCGACTGATGCTCCCCATAGGGTGGGACGCATGATGTTTCACCGATATTGGCGCATCGGCCTGATGGCGCCGGTACTCGGCTTTCTCCTGGGGGCCGCCGTGTTCGGCGTGATGGCCATGGGCGGTAACTCTCAGACCCGCTCCGGTACGACTGTCGAAAGCGTCGCGCGGGCGGTTTTGGGCTTCGGTTCCGTGGGTCTGGCGGTCAGTCTCGCCGCGCTGATCGGCGGAATCATGATGGTCGCCTGTATCGACCCGCACCTCGCTAAAACGTCTGGCGCGCGCACAGCATGGGCCGCTCTGGGGGCGGCCAGCGGCGTACTGGTTCTCGGAATCGTCTTCGCCACCGTGCAAGGGAGAGTCGGCGATAATTGGGCCTCCCTCATCGTCTCCTTCACCGTGGTGCTGGCCATCGTTGCGGGCATCGTGGCAGCGTTTCTGGTGTACCGGGCGGAGCGGCGAAGCGAGCGCATCCGGCCAGCCCGGGTGGAGCATCCGCTGCCCGGTGCGTGGCTGGAGTTCTAGAACGTAGGGTGGGCACATGATTATTCGGCGTTACTGGCGCATCGCGGTGTTTGCACCGTTCGTGGGGTTTCTCCTCGCGGCGGTCGTGGCGATCATCATGACCGATGCCGGTAGCCGTGAAACCGAATTTCGGTTCTGGTTTGTCGTGCGTTCCATGGCGAACTACGGTGTGATCGGTTCAGTCATCGCGGCGGCGGCGCTACTGGGCGCCCTGGCCGCCGTGGCGATCGTCGATCGGCACCTCACGAAATCGCGGCGCGCGCGCACGTCGGGAGCCGCAGTCGGCGCGACCCTGGGCGTAGTGCTGTTATCAGTGGTGGTGGCCGGCGTGCTGTCCCTGATCGACGATGGAGCCTACGCCGGAATCACCATCGCATTCGGTCTGGTCTTCGGTGTGGCCGCCAGCGTCGTGGCAGCCGTCATGGTGTTATATGCGGAATGGCGCAGCCTCTAGGCAGCAAACCGCTTCTGCGAGCGCGCCTTGGCCTTCTCGGCCTCGATTTCACGGTTCTTCGGCGGCGCGACACTCACCAGGTCTTCGAGCAGGTGCCGTGAAATGTGCGCGATCTCGTGCACCGCACGGTCGAACGCCTCCGCGTTCGCCTTCGACGGATGCGTCGACCCGCTGATCTTGCGCACGTATTGCAGTGCGGCCGCGTGCACCTCGTCATCGGTCGCGGCAGGTTCAAAGTTACTCAGGACATGAATGTTTCGGCACATGCCTTCAGGGTAATCACGCTTCCGACAGCCTTCAAGACCCGGGCGTAGGATGCCCCCGCTCGGCTTCGACAGGAGACGTCCCATGCCCGCACCCGACCTGATTTCGCTCACGGCTGCTCCCCCGCATCATCCGGAGCGAGGAGCTGGACTCGACTGTTGTCATCGGCACACGGTCGGGCCTACGCCGTGAGAGTCAGCGCCGAGTGGGTCTTGGCCTTCTGAATCTCGGCGTACAGATCATGTCTGAGCTCGGAGAACCGCGGCAACGCCCTGGTTGAGAGCTGGTCGCGCTCGGACGGCAGGTCGATGATCATCTCTCGTTGCACGATCGTCGGCGTCGATGACAACACGATCACGCGCTCAGCCAAATAGACGGCCTCGTCGATGTCGTGGGTCACGAACAGCGTGGTGATCTTCAAGTCCCGCCAGATCTCGCGAACCAGGTCTTCCAGATCGGCTCGGGTCTGCGCATCAACTGCAGCGAACGGCTCATCCATGAGGAGGACGTCGGGCCGGTACGCTATCGCGCGGGCGATGGCGACTCGCTGCTGCATACCACCGGAGAGTTGCCACGGATATGATCGCGCCGAGTTTTCCAGGCCGACATGGGCCAGGGCCTCCGCAACGCGCGCCCCGCGTTCTTTCCCCGGAATCTTGAGTTCTTTGAGCGGCAGTTCTACATTCTCAGCGATGCGCAGCCACGGGAACAAACTGCGCCCATACTCCTGAAAGACGAGGGCGAGCCCCTCCGGCGGTCCGGCAACGGCTTTGTCGGCAACCCGGACCGTGCCCGAGGTTGGTTTCATGAGGCCGGCCATGCATTTCAGCAGGGTCGTTTTGCCGCTCCCAGAAGGTCCGACCAGGCACACGAATTCGCCCGGGGCAACGGTGAAATGTACATCTCGCAAGGCCTCAAAACTCGTCTCGGCCGTGCGGTAGAGCTTCTGCAAATGAGTGACTTCAAGCATGGGATTCCTTTACTTTGCTGGTCGGTCAAGCATCACGAGCCGCGCGGCGCATGCCGGTGTACCACCGCAGCGAGCGCGACTCGAAGATTTGAAAGAAAACGGATGCCACCAGCCCCAGCAGCCCGAGCACGATGATGCCGGTCCACATTTCGGGAAGCGCAAAGTTGCGTTGGAACTGCACTACGGTGAAGCCCAGCCCGTTGGTGGCGGCGAACATCTCACTGATGACCATCAGGATGATTCCGACCGATAGGCCTTGGCGCATTCCGGCGAGAATTTGCGGGGATGCTGCCGGAAGGATGAGCTTGACGATACGTCGCCGTGGGCTCAGTCGATACGACTTGGCGGTGTCGATCATGACGGAATCGACGGCCCGCACCCCCTCGACGGTGTTCAGCAAAATCGGCCACAGGCATCCCAACAGCACGACAATGATCTTCATCGTGTCGCCAATACCGGCGAACAGACCGATAATCGGCACGAGCACCGGTCCGGGAATGGCGCGAAACAGTTCGAGTGTTGGCTCACAGTAGGCCCGCACCCGGGGAAGCAAGCCGATGAGGGTGCCGAGTGCGACTGCAATGACGGTCGCGACGACGAAGCCGACGAGTAAACGCCAGACGCTCGCGAATCCGTCGACAACGAGGCGAGATTCCATGCCGCCGTCGAGCCAGGTCGCCGGGAACGCCTGGAGTATGCGCTGCAAGGATGGAAAATACACGTTTGTGCTGTCGAAGCTGACCACCCACCACGTCGCCACAAGTACGACCGGCAGGGCCAGGGTGTGGAGGATTGATTGCGCAGCTTTCATTCGCTGGCATCCTTTCTGAACGACATGTGCCAGGCCAACACGCGCTTCTCCACGAGCCGGACAACGATATTGACCGCCAGACCGAGCAGTCCGGTGATGAGGACAAGCGCATACATTCGCGCGTTCGCCCCTCCGGACTCGGCGAGCGCGATACTTTGGCCGAGCCCCGGCGTACCGATGATGAGCTGCGCCGTGACGGTCAGCACCAGGGCTACCGTGGCGGCCAGACGGATGCCGGTCATCACGAATGGAAGCGCGGTCGGCCAAATCACATACCGCATCACGCCCCACCGACTGAACCGGTACGACCGTGCCGTGTCGGCGACGACCGGGTCAACATCGGCGACCCCGTACACCGTTTGCACGAGAACCTGCCAGAAGGCGGCATAGATGACGAGGACAAGGGCTGACTCGTAACGCGGGCCGAAGACCAGCACCACCAACGGCACCAGGGCGACCGAAGGAATCGGACGCAGAAATTCAACGGTTGAGGACGTCGCACGTCGCAGCGGTTCACTGCTGCCGAGAAGCACCCCGACAACGATGCCGGCTACCGACGCCACGACCAGGCCAATCGCCCAGACGTAGATCGTGTCGTAGACGGCCATCCACATGGTGGCTTCGCCGAGTAAGTCGATGAAAGCGGCCAGAATCACAGTTGTCGGCGGCAGATCCTGGGCTCGGACGATACCCAGGGGTGCCAGAAACTGGGCGATGAGTGCGACGGTCAGTAGCCCGGCGCAGCCGAGCAACGTGTTCGTTGCGCGGCCGCGCGCCCGGAACCGCCGCCGCGACAAAGCGGAGGTGTTGACCCTCACCTCGAACGTGGGGAGGGTGTCCAGGCGATTACTCATTTGGCGATAAAGCCGTCATAGTCCGGCTCATCACCCAGAACGCCGTAGCTGATGGCCGCCGCCGCAAGCGTTTCCAGGCCGGCCCGATTAATCTCGGGGATCCACTGCGACAGTCCCACCGTCGCGGCCAGGTCGGGGCTCAGTGACGCGTAGTCCTGGATGATCGCCCGAACAGCGTCCTCATGAGCGGATGCAAACGCGAACGACTCCGAGAGGGCCTCCCGGAAGCTCGCGACGAGTTCCGGGTTGGTCTCGACCGTTTGCGCGGATGCGAAGTAGAAGGCGGAATCGAAGTTCTCGGCCATGTCGACCATGGGGCTCGCGGCGATCACTCCGCCTTCCTGCAGAATCTGGGTACGGAACGGTTCCGTGGTCCAGGCCGCGTCAACCTCTCCGGCTGCCAACTGGGCTGGCATGTTCGGGTAGGGAACCTCGACGAACGAGATTAAATCAGGGTCGCCCCCGGCCTGCTCCAGGGAATGCCGAATGGTGATCTCACCGAAGTTACTGAGAGCGTTGATCGCCACAGTCTTGCCTTCCAGGTCGAGAATGCTCTCGATACCGCTGCTGGCCAACGCGGCAACCTCTGTGGTGTCGGCTCCGTCGATATTGGTCGAGGTGGAACCGTTCGAAATGACTTGGATCGGAATTTCGTTCTGGTGGGCGACCAGCAGTGAGACGACATTGCTGTAGCCGAAGTCGTACTCGCCGGAGACCACGGCGGGGACGATAGCTGCACCGCCTTGGGCGAGCTGTATGTCTAATTCCATGCCGTGGTCGGCGAAGATGCCTTGTTCAATGCCCAGGTAGATCGGAGCGACATCGGTGATCGGGATCAGCCCGAGAGTCACCGTTGTGAGCCCGCCATCCGCGGTTGTCTCGGCGGCACCGGGATTGGTCGGGCTGCAGCCGGCCAGAGCCAGTGCTGCGACGAAGGCGATCGCCGCGGACGAGATCGCGGGGCCAAACGGCCTACGAGGTGAGCTGGCACGAATTGCGCTCATGGTGGGTGGTCCTTCCGAAAACGCTGAGCTCCTCCGACATGATCGGGGAGGGTGTTGAATCAGATGCTGAATGAGAATGGCTCTCGCTTCATGGGAATGAAAAGTCATTGTCAATGTATGAAAAGTATCCGTGAATGCCGAATGATGTCAAGGTTTCGTTAGATGGAAATCAGCACGTTACTTGATCGAAACATCCGTGCCCCACTGTGGTTTTCGTGCTCATGATGCACGTATGACCGAATATTTACGACGTGAGCACCCAAGAAGTTATTGTCATCCAATAAAAAAGATGTTTTACTGAATGCAATCATGAGCGCGACAGAAACACGAGGGGCTTGATGAGCGCAGTACCTGGCAAGGCCGACACGACCACCCGAACGGCCGAACGTGCTTTGGCGCTGCTCAGCGTTGTTTGTGAGCGCGGCTCGCTCACGCTCGGTGAGGCCGCGAAAGCGGTGGACCTCTCCGCCAGTACGGCGCTGCGTCTGCTCCGCACGCTCGAGGCAACAACCTTTATTCGGCGTGACGACGATGGCAATTACCGCCCGGGGGTGGCCATCGTGCAGCTCGGCGTTCTCGCTTTGAGTCAGGAATCACTCGTGGCGCTGTGCCACGAGCCGATGACACGGATTGTGGAGCAGACCGGTGAATCGGCCTATCTGAGCATTCCCGCCCCCGGACGACAGGGACTGTACGTGGCAATTGTTGAGGGAACTCACTCTGTGCGACACGCGAACTGGGTCGGGCGCAAGTTTCCCCTTGATTCGAGCGCCTCCGGCAAGGCCCTGCAGGGCGGCAGCGGCCCAAGCGGATACTGCGTGGTCAGCGACGGGGTCGAGCGTGACGTCACCGCAATTGCCGTACCGATCACTGTCAGTGACCAAATTGTGGGCGCCCTCAGCGTTGTCGTCCCGAGCTATCGAATCACGACCTCAACCATCGAACGCATCAGCCAAATTCTGCTCGGGGAAGCACGTCAGCTCTACGCCACGTGACCAGCCCAGGCACTTTCCCGCAACATCCACTGCCCCAGCCAGAATAAGGGAATCCCGACCATGACCAGCACCGCGTCGAACACCACCACCCCCCACACCGCACGCCCCGTTCGCGCCGCGCGCGGCACCGAATTGACCGCGAAGAGCTGGCAGACCGAGGGACCGCTGCGCATGCTCATGAACAACCTCGACCCCGAGGTTGCCGAGCGCCCCGACGACCTCGTCGTCTACGGCGGCACCGGCAAGGCCGCCCGTAACTGGGAGTGCTACGACGCGATCGTGCGCACCCTTGAAACGTTGGAAAAAGACGAAACGCTGCTCGTGCAGTCCGGCAAACCGGTCGGCGTGTTTCGCACCCATGAGTGGGCGCCGCGGGTGCTCATCGCCAACTCCAACCTGGTGGGCGACTGGGCCACCTGGCCCGAGTTTCGCCGACTCGAGCACCTGGGGCTCACCATGTACGGGCAGATGACCGCTGGATCGTGGATCTACATCGGCACCCAGGGCATTCTGCAGGGCACTTACGAAACCTTCGGGGCCGTGGCCACCAAACGGTTCAACGGCACGCTGGCAGGCACACTCACGCTGACCGGCGGGGCCGGCGGCATGGGCGGCGCGCAGCCGCTCGCCGTCACCATGAACGACGGCGTCATACTGATCGTCGACGTCGACCCGGCCCGACTGCAGCGCCGCGTCGATCACGGTTACCTCGACGAGATGACCGACGACATCGATGACGCCATAGCCCGGGTGCTTGCGGCCAAGACCGAACGCCGCGCCCTGTCGGTGGGCCTGGTCGGCAATGCCGCGACGGTGTTCGCGGAGTTGCTCGCCCGCAAAGTACCGATCGATATCGTCACCGACCAGACCAGCGCCCACGACCCGCTCTCCTACCTGCCCGAAGGCGTCACGGTTGAGGAATGGCACGCCTACGCTGCCGAGAACCCCGAGGAGTTCACCGTGCGCGCCCGCGCCGCGATGGCCAAGCAGGTCAAGGCCATGGTCGAATTTCAGGATGCCGGAGCGGAAGTTTTCGACTACGGCAACTCCATTCGGGCCGAAGCGAAGCTCGGGGGCTACGACCGGGCTTTCGAGTTTCCGGGGTTTGTGCCGGCCTACATTCGGCCGCTATTCGCCGAGGGCAAGGGGCCGTTCCGCTGGGTAGCGCTCTCCGGCGACCGTGCCGACATCGCGGCCACCGACAGGGCCATTCTCGAGCTGTTCCCCGACGATGCCGGTCTGCACCGCTGGATCACGAAGGCCGAAGAAAAGGTGCAGTTCGAAGGCCTGCCGGCCCGCATTTGTTGGCTGGGCTACAAGGAACGACACCTCGCCGGGCTCAAGTTCAACGAAATGGTCGCCTCCGGCGAACTCAGCGCGCCCATCGTGATCGGCCGCGATCACCTCGACTCGGGCTCGGTCGCCTCGCCCTACCGCGAGACCGAGGGCATGAAAGACGGCTCAGACGCGATTGCAGACTGGCCGCTCCTGAACGCGCTGCTGAACACCGCGTCCGGCGCGACCTGGGTGTCGATTCACCACGGCGGCGGTGTGGGAATCGGCCGCAGCATCCATGCCGGACAGGTCATCGTCGCCGACGGCACGGCGCTGGCTGCCGAGAAGATCGAGCGCGTGTTAACCAACGATCCCGGCACCGGCGTCATGCGTCACGTCGACGCGGGCTACGAACGGGCCGAAGAAGTGGCCCGCGACCGCGGTCTGCGCGTGCCCATGTGGGAAGAGTGATGCACGTACCTCGACTGCACGTACCTCGACTGCACGTACCTCAACTGCCCAGTGGCCTCGCCGAGATCGCTGATGTCGGCCGCGATCACCGTCGTGGCGGCTACTCGCGTCATCTCTGGCAGGCGGCCGACCTCGAGCTGCGCTCCTGGTTCGTCGAACGCGCCGAGCGCCTCGGTCTCGATGTCGAAACCGACCGGAACGGCAACCTCTGGGCCTGGTGGGGCCAGCCTGGAACGGACGCCGTCGTCACTGGCAGCCATCTCGACTCCGTTCCCGGCGGCGGCGCCTACGACGGGCCGCTCGGCGTGGTCTCCGCCCTCGAAGCCATCGGGCGACTGCAGGCCAGCGGCTTCGTTTCGACCAAACCGTGCGCCATTGTGATGTTCGCCGAAGAAGAGGGCTCCCGCTTCGGCGTCGCCTGCCTCGGCTCCCGGCTGTTGACCGGCGCCATCGATGCTGACCAGGCGCGGGCGCTCACCGACCACGACGGCGTGACGCTGGCCGACGCCGCGCGGCAGGTCGGAGTCGACCCCGCCCACCTCGGCATCGACCGCGATGCGCTCGCCCGCATCGGACTGTTCATTGAACTGCACGTTGAGCAGGGGCGCGGCCTGATCGATCTCGGCCAGCCCGTCGCCGTGGCATCATCGATTCTCGCCCACGGCCGCTGGCGGCTCACCGTCACCGGTCAGGGCAATCACGCCGGCGCGACCACCATGGGTGAGCGCCGCGACCCGATGGTCGCCACCGCCCGGGCGATCGTCGGCGTGCAGGCGGCCGCTCTTTCACTCCCAGGAACCCGGGCGACGATCGGCCGCATCGAAGCGATCCCCGGCGGTACCAACGTCATCGCAAGTTCGGTGCACACCTGGCTCGATGCCCGCGCTGAGACCGACCAAGAAACTCGCCTGCTCGTGGCCGACATTGACGCTCGTGCCCAGCAGGCCGCCCAGCAGAACGGATGCTCCGCCACCCTCACCGAGGAATCCTGGGCCGGCGCGGTGCAGTTTCACCCCGGGCTCCGCGAGCGGTTTGCGAGGGCTCTCGGTCAGCTGCCCGAACTCCCCACCGGCGCCGGCCACGACGCCGGCGTGCTCGCCGCCCAGGTGCCGAGTGCCATGCTGTTCGTGCGAAACCCCACCGGCATCTCACACGCGCCGGAGGAATTCGCCGAGACAGCAGACTGTGCGGCCGGCGTCGATGCCCTGGAACTGCTGTTGCGCGAGCTGTTGTCAGAGCGCCCGCTGTGAGCAGCTTCTGGTGCGAGGCCCTCGTGATCGACGGCGTTGCCGTGACGGGGGTGCGGCTGGAGGCTGGCGCAGACGGACGCATCGCACGGGTTCAGCCGGGGGCTGCGGCGGAGGCCGCGGACATCCGTTTGGGTACGGTTGTGCCGGGGTTCGGCAATGCGCACTCGCATGCTTTTCACCGGGCACTGCGCGGCCAGACCCACGGGGAGGGCGGCGATTTCTGGCTCTGGCGGGAGCGGATGTACCGGGTCGCCGCCCAGCTCGACCCTGCGAAATATGAGGCCCTGGCCACGGCGGTGTTCGCCGAAATGCTCGTCAGTGGCTATACCGCGGTCGGCGAGTTCCACTACGTGCATCATCGCCGGGGCGGCACGCCGTATTCGGACGAGCACGCCATGGAACTGGCGCTCGCGGCGGCGGCGCGGGCCGTCGGCATCCGCTTGGTGCTGCTCGACACCGTTTACCTGCAGGGCGGCATTGGTCAGAAGCTCGCGCCGGAGCAGCAAGCTTTTGGCGACGGCAGCGCGGCCGGCTGGCTGACCCGCTGGCGCGCGCTTCGTGCTCAGCTGGCCGGCGACGATCTCGTAACACTCGGGGCGGCCCTGCACTCGGTGCGCGCTGTCACGCCCGACGCGATGCGCGAGGTGCTCGATGGGCTGCCCGTGGAGATTCCCCTGCACATTCACCTCTCCGAGCAGCCGCAGGAGAACGCGGATTGCCTGGCCGCGTACAGAATGACCCCGGCCGGCCTGCTCGATTCTCTCGGGGCACTGGCGCCGCGCCTGAGTGTGGTGCACGCGACCCATCTCAGCGACGACGACCGCGCACTTCTCGGCGACGCCGGGGTGAGCGTCGTCATGTGCCCCACCACCGAGGCCGATCTCGGCGACGGCATCGGGCCGGCGCTCGCTCTGGCCGCGGCCGGCGCGCCGATCGCCCTGGGCTCAGACCAGAACGCGGTCATTGACCCGTTGCTGGAGATGCGCGGCCTCGAAATGGGCGAACGGCTCGCCTCCCACAAGCGCGGACGGTTCACCCCGGCCGCGTTGCTGAACGCAGCATCGACCGCCGGCTATGCCGCACTGGGGCTCGGCCGCCACCGGCTGCAGGTCAGCAACCCGTGCGATCTGGTCGAGATCAGCACGACCAGCGTGCGCACGGTCGGGTGCTCCGTCGCGCAGTTGCCGCTGACCGCAACGGCTTCCGATGTGCTGCGGGTGGTCGTTGGCGGGCGGCTCGTGGCCGAGTGCGGTCTGCTGGTTGGCGGCGAACGACCGGCAACGCTCATGGCCGATGCGCTCGCTAGGCTCGGCAGATGACTGAGTTGATCACGGGTATCGGCGAGCTCACCACGCACGATGACTCCGGCGAGCGGCTGCACGACGCGGCTCTGGTGATCGGCGACGGCCGCATTCTCTGGATCGGCTCGGCCGCACTGGCGCCCTCGGCCGATCACCAAACGGATGTCGGTGGCCGCGCCGTTCTGCCCGGCTGGGTCGACACGCACACCCATCTCGTGTTCGGCGGGGACCGTTCGGCCGAGTTCGAAGCGCGCATGGCTGGCCAGGCCTATGCCGCCGGCGGCATCAACACCACCGTCGCCGCGACGCGTGTTGCGAGCGAAGCCGAGCTCCTGGCCACGGCGCACGGCCTGCGCCACGAAGCCGAAGCCCAGGGCACCACCTTTCTCGAAACGAAGACCGGGTACGGGCTCGATGTTGAAAGTGAGGCTCGTTCGGCGCGGGCGGCCGCGCAGATTGCCGATGTCGTGACCTTTCTCGGTGCCCACATCGTGCCGGGCGGCCTGGATCGTCGGGACTACCTCGACCTCGTGACCGGGCCGATGCTCACGGCTGTGCTTCCCTACGTGCAGTTCATTGATGCGTTTTGCGAGCAGGGGGCCTTCGATGTCGAGGAAACCCGCGAGGTATTGCTGGCCGGCCGTGCCGCCGGTTTGGGATTGCGGGTGCATGGTAATCAGCTGGGTTTCAGCGGTGGTGTGCGCCTCGCCGCCGAGCTGGGCGCTCACAGTGTCGACCACTGCAACTATCTGGAGCCGGCCGATATCGACGCGCTGGCGGCATCCACCACGGTCGCTACCCTGCTGCCGGCCTGCGATCTGTCGACCCGACAGCCGTTTCCACCGGCGCGCCGTCTGCTCGACGCCGGCGCGAGCATCGCCCTGGCGACCAACTGCAATCCCGGCACCTCGTACACGACGTCGATGCCGTTCTGTGTGGCGACCGCCGTGCTGCAAATGGGTCTGACCGTCAGCGAAGCCGTCTGGGCGGCAACCCGCGGGGCAGCCCGGTCGCTCGGCCGCGACCAGGGAGCGGATGCCGTCGGCTCCCTGCAGGTCGGCGGCCGTGCCGACCTGCAAGTGCTGAATGCCCCGTCGATTTCACACCTGGCCTACCGCCCCGGAGTGCCGTTGACCGCTTCGGTCTGGCGTCAGGGCGTACGCGCTGGCTCCTGATCGGGAAGCGAGAGTAAGGACGAACTACGCTGGGGGGATGACCTCTGGCCCGATCACACCTCCCGTCGCAGCTCCCGTCGCAGCCAAGAAGCCGCAGCATCGCGAACACCACAACGACGTCTATATCGACGACTACGAGTGGCTGCGCGACAAGGACAGCCCAGAGGTCATCGCCCACCTCCAGGCCGAGAACAGCTACACCGAAGCTCGCACCATCAATCAGGGGCCGCTCCGGCAGCAGATCTTCGACGAGATCAAGAACCGCACTCAGGAGACCGACCTGAGCGTTCCGGTGCGTCGCGGCGACTTCTGGTACTACACCCGCACCGTGGAGGGCCAGGAATACGGCATCCACTGTCGGGCACCGATCAGCGGCCCCGATGACTGGGCCGCGCCGATACTCGGTGACGCCCACCAGAGCGTGCCCGGCGAGCAAATTCTGCTCGATGACAACGTCGAAGCCGACGGCCACGAATTCTTCTCGCTCGGCAGCTTCGACCTGAGCGACGACGGCACCCAATTGTTGTACGCCGTCGACGTCGAGGGCGACGAACGCTACACGATTCGGGTGCGCACCATCGCGACCGGTGAGAACCTCACGGACACGATCGAAAACACCAGCGCCGGCGCCCTGTTCGACCCGAGCGGACGCTACCTGTTCTACACCACCGTCGACGATGCCTGGCGCCCCGACACCGTGTGGCGGCACGAAATCGGCGCAGCACGAGACACTGATACCAGTATCTTTCACGAACCCGACGAACGATTCTGGGTGGGCGTCGGCATCACGCGCAGCCGCAAGTTCCTCATGATCGAGGCCGGTTCGAGCGTCACCACCGAGTCCTGGGTGCTCGATGCGGGCAACCCGACCGGCGAGTTCTCCGTGGTCTGGCCCCGGCAGGACAACACGGAATACGACGTTGAGCACGCCGTCATCGACGGTGAAGACCGCCTGCTGATCGTCCACAACGGTGGCGGTGCGGTCAATTTCGAGCTGGTCAGCGTCGCAGCCGAAGATCCGCAGGGCGAGAAGCGGATGCTGCTGCCGCACGACCCGCAAGTTCGCCTCGAGAGCGTCGACGCCTTTGCCGACTTTCTGGTCGTGGAGTACCGCAGGGACGGCCTCACCCGGCTCGCCATCGACCGCCACGACGCGAGCGGGCTGACCGAACTGGACTTCGACGAGCCCCTGTTCGCCGTCGGTTCGGCCGGCAACCCGGAGTGGACCCAACCCACCCTGCGGTTCGGTTTCACGAGCTTCGTCACCCCGTCGACGGTCTATGACCTCGTCGTTGCAACGGGCGAGCGACGCCTGCTCAAGCAGCAGCGCGTGCTCGGCGGCTACGACCCCGCGCTCTATGAACAGCGCCGGGAGTGGTCCACCGCCGACGACGGCACCCGGGTGCCGATCTCGCTGGTCTACCGCCGCGACCTCGTCACGCCCGGCACCCCGGCCCCGACTCTGCTCTACGGCTACGGATCGTACGAGCACAGCATCGACCCCGGATTCGGCATCGCCCGGCTCAGTCTGCTCGACCGCGGCATGATCTTCGCCATCGCGCACGTGCGCGGCGGCGGGGAGCTCGGCCGTACCTGGTACGAAAACGGCAAGACGACCACCAAGCGCAACACCTTTACCGACTTCGTGACTTGCGCCCGTCACCTCATCGACGCGGGTTTCACCAGCCCGGCCCAGCTGGTGGCCGAGGGAGGCAGCGCCGGCGGACTGCTCATGGGCGCCGTCGCAAACCTCGCGCCCGAGCTCTTCTCCGGCATTCTCGCCGAGGTTCCGTTCGTCGACGCGCTCACCTCGATCCTCGACCCGTCGCTGCCTCTGACCGTGATCGAGTGGGATGAATGGGGCGATCCCCTGCACGACGCCGACGTGTACGCGTACATGAAGTCGTACTCCCCCGTCGAGAACGTGCGGGCCGTCGCCTACCCGGCGATTCTGGCCGTGACCAGCCTGAACGACACCCGGGTGCTCTACGTCGAGCCGGCAAAATGGGTGGCCAAGCTACGCGAAGTGGGTGCGGATGCCCTGCTCAAGACCGAAATGTCGGCCGGTCACGGCGGCGTTTCCGGTCGGTACAGTGCCTGGCACGAGCGCGCGTTCAACTACGCCTGGGTGCTCGATGCCGCCGGCCTGAATGCCTCCGTCGAATGAACCGGCGCTTATTTCGTGGTGAGGGGTCGCCGAGGAAGGCTGCCCTCGGACTTTTTCAGTAGTCCAGTGCGCGGTGTTTCGCTACCTCGTAAATCCAACGAATTCAACTCGGAGAATGACACCACTCAGGGGGACGCGGCACTCGCCGTGAGCCTGCTAGCGTGCGAAGACTGGTTGAAAATCGTTTAGGAGCAGGGGTATCGACAGTGCTCGAAGGAAGAGATTATGCCGAGGCGGCGAATCCAGCGACGGAGCAGGATCGGCTTCGAGAACTCTCCCGCCATCCCGAATTACAGCCTCTGATCGCGGCCAACCCGAGCACGTATCCAGCTCTTCGCGACTGGATTGGCACGCAAGGCCAAGTTGCACCAATCCGGACAGACAGTGAATCTCTCAGCGTCACACCGGCTGAAGACTTCAGCAGAGTGTCACCGCCCGGTAGATACGACGGATTAGCGATCAGCGCTCTGATCGCAGCCATTATCGTCCCTCCGGTCGGAGTTATTCTCGGAGCCGTGGCGCGATCGCGACATCGATCTAAGCTTGCGACGACGTCAATAGCACTCGGGGCAGTTTTCACGCTCACACTTTCAAGCACCATTGTTGGAGGGGCGTTGCTGATCGGAAAGCTTCAGCACGATGCACAAGTGATGGCATTTTGCGTCGCGTCAGCGGACAATCTTCTGATCGGAAACGACGGGTGGACGGACCCCTTCCGAGAAGTGTCTGAATCCGATCGACCAGCTTTCATCAACGCGAATCGGGCCGAGATTGAAACGTGGAAGAGCGATTTCGATGCACTTGCCCGCGCGGTACCCGAGAGGGACGCTGAGGGCCTTGCCGATACCATGTATGGCGCCAGCCTGGCGCTTTCAGACATCCTTGGCAGCGCTGCGACCGAGGGCGATCTTTGGCAGAATCTCGAAGAGGGTCTAGGCAACTCCACCGGATGGCGTACTCGGAATTGCGCGTAGGGAACCTTCGCAAAGTCAAACGGTTGAGTTCACACCCAGGTACTACTCAACGTCCCATTCAAGCAGGTCAGATCACGCCCCAAGATTATGCACCGCAATTCTACGCCCAGAGCGTTTGGACGCCACTAATTGACCGGAACGCTTCGTCAGAGGTCACCAGGGTCAGCCCCTCGAGAATGCACTGGGCCGCGAGCATCCGGTCGAACGGATCTTTGTGCGCCCATTCCAGTTGACCGGCAGCGATCGCATGCCGACTGGTGATGGGCAGCTCGATAGCACCCAAGCGGTCCAGATATTCTGGGAACGCCAGCACGATTGGTTCGGCATCCGAGAGTTTTCCAGCACGGTGCTTCATCGCGATTTCCCAGGGAGTGGCGGCGGAGATGAGAAGTCCATTTGCTCGATCGCTGATAACGGCAGCGACCTCCGGTTTGAGGCGGGAGGGTTCCCACACACTCCAGAGAAAGATGTGCGTGTCGAGGAGAAGCCTCATTCGCCGCTCCACAGTTTGAGTTCGTCGTCGGGCAGGGGCTCGAAGAACGAAGCGGGAACCTGCCCACCGGGAGAGAATCCCAGCTCGCGGGGAGGCGGGGCATTCAGCGCCGAGAGGCGGGCGATCGGGTTGCCGCCACGAGCGATGATGATCTCCTCGCCGCGCTCCACGCGCGCCAGCAGCTCGGAAAGCCGGGTCTTGGCATCCTGCACATTGACGTAGTCGGTCATGTTGACCAAGTTTAGTTGACTAGCACCGGTATAGCCAGCGAGTTGAGTCAGATCTGACGCCACGTGAGAACATAGGGGAATGTCGGATTCTGAGGGCACCCCGGCGAAGGCGCTCGAAGATACCCCGGCGTGGAAGCGGCTGGTGCTGCCTCCGGAAGCGCCGCGCGGGGCATCCGCTTTGCCGCGTATCGGTAATTTCGGTCAGCCTCGGCTGACCCCGAAGGGCCCGAAAGTACCGATGGGGCTGCAGTTTGAGCTGCGCGAGCAGACGCCGCGCACCAACGACCGCTGGCGCGGGCCGACAGCCAAGCCGGTGAAGGCGCTCGAGCCCGGCCACGGCGACTACCGGCTCGGTGTGCGGCCGGTCATTCAGAACCCGAATGGCAACTGGGTGCGCAGCAACGTCACCTGGAGCCACCTCACCTTTCAGCTGAACCGGTTCAACCTCGATCCAGAGCACCACCGCTGGATCTCCCAGTTCGCCGCCCTGTACAAGGCCGTGCGCGAGGTCTACACCAGCCAGGAAACCGACTGGATCTACCTCGATAATTTCACCAGTCCGCTGCTCTGGCCTCTGCTGCGCGAGGCTGAGCAGCTCGGCATCGGCTTGGTCGGCAACAAAAAAGACGTCGCCGTGCGGGTCGGTTCGCTCGCCGAGATCAGCCTCGACGCCTCCCAACCGGATGCCGCCGGCCCGGTCACCCTGCAAGCCCGGCTGCAGATCGACGGCGCCCTGCACTCGCTCGAACCCGCCGGAATCATCGCGGGCCACGGCGTTTATAGTGTGCGGTTCGGCACCCCGACCATGTTCACGCTCGCGCCGACGGCTGGCCCGCTGAGCGAGGTGCAGCGTCACCTGGTCACCCAGGTCGAGTCGGCGAGCGTTCCTGCAGCCGACACGGCCGAGTTTCTGGGCACGGTCTACCCGGCCCTGCAGCGCCGGGTGTCGGTCACCAGCACGGATTCGTCGGTGCATTTTCCCGAGGTACTGCCCGACAACTTTGAGCGTACCGAAACGCCCCACCTCGTGATCACGACCGTCGAGACCGACCAGCGCGACTGGTTCGACCTCGGCGTGATCGTCACGGTCGGCGCGATCACCGTGCCGTTCGGGCCGCTGTTCAAGGCGCTCGCAAAGGGCCAGTCCCGCCTGAAACTGGTCGACAACAGCTACCTGTCGCTCAAGCAACCCGAGTTCGAGCAGCTGCACGCGCTCATCGACGAAGCCCGCGCGCTGCAGGAGTGGCAGACGGGCCTGCGCATCAGCCGCTACCAGGCCAGCCTGTGGAGCGATTTCGAAGACCTCGCCGACGAGACCGTGCCGGCCGTGTCGTGGCGGGCGGCCGCCGCGGGGCTCAAAGACCTCAGCGGCGTCGACGCTATCGCGCTCCCCGATGGAGTGCACGCCACCCTCCGCCCGTACCAGCAGGAGGGTTTCGCCTGGCTCGCTTTTCTCTGGAAGCACCAGCTCGGTGGGGTGCTCGCCGACGATATGGGGCTCGGCAAGACGCTGCAGACGCTCGCGATGCTGGTGCACGCACGCGGGTCAGGGCCGTTTCTGGTCGTGGCACCGACATCCGTTGTCATGAACTGGCGCAGCGAGTCGACTCGGTTCACTCCGGGGCTGCGCGTGCGCACGCTTACCGCGACCGAGGCGAAGAGTCGCACCCTGATAGCGGATGCCGCTGCCGACGTTGATGTGCTCGTCACCTCCTACGCCCTGTTCCGTCTCGATTTCGACGCATACCAGGCGGTTTCCTGGGCCGGACTCGTTCTCGACGAGGCGCAGTTCGTGAAGAACCGCACGAGCCGAGCGTATGCCTGCGCGAAGGAACTGAACACACCGTTCAAACTGGCGATCACGGGCACACCACTCGAGAACAATCTGATGGACCTGTGGTCGCTGTTCAGCATTGTGGCTCCTGGCTTGTTCGCGTCGTCGCGTAAGTTCACCGAGGAGTACGTGCGGCCGGTGACGCGTGGGCCAGTGACGCGTGGGCCAGTAACGATTGGGCCAGTGACGATTGGATCTGGCCCGGAGCGACTGGCGAAGCTGCGCCGACGCATCCGCCCGCTGATTTTGCGCCGTACCAAGGAGGTCGTGGCCCGCGATCTGCCACCGAAGCAGGAACAGGAGCTGCAGATCGCGCTGAATCCGGCGCACCAGAAGCTCTACGACACGTTTCTGCAGCGCGAAAGGCAGAAACTGTACGGGCTGATCGAGGAGCTCGACAAAAACCGCTTCATCATTTTTCGCTCGCTCACCCTGCTGCGGCTGCTCAGTCTCGACGCTTCGCTGGTCGATAAGAAGTATGCCGGCGTGCGCTCGAGCAAGCTTGACGCCCTGTTCGAGCAGCTCGACGACGTCATTGCCGAGGGGCACAAGGCTCTCATTTTTAGCCAGTTCACCTCGTTTCTGAAGCTCGCCGCCGCCCGGCTCGATGCACTGGGTGTTCCGTACTGCTACCTCGACGGGTCGACGCTGCGCCGCAGTGAGGTGATCGACCGGTTCAAGAGCGGGGCCGCGCCGGTGTTTCTGATCAGCCTCAAGGCCGGCGGCTTCGGCCTCAACCTCACCGAAGCCGACTACGTCTTTCTGCTCGACCCGTGGTGGAACCCACAGACCGAAGCGCAGGCCATCGACCGCACCCACCGCATCGGCCAGACCCGCAACGTGATGGTGTACCGGCTGGTCGCCACCGGCACCATCGAGGAAAAGGTGGTGGAGCTGGCGAAGCAGAAGTCCCAGCTGTTCACCGCGGTGCTCGACGACGATGCCATGTTCAGCACCGCGCTCACCGCCGACGACATTCGCGGCCTGCTCGAGCCCTGATTAGACGGCGCTCGAAGCCGCCCACAGGTTGATGCCGTTGTCGACGGCGTGCACGTCAATGGCGGTCAGTTCCTCGGCGGTGAAGTCGAGGTTCTGCAGCGCCCCTACATTCGCCTCGAGCTGCGCCACCGACGACGCTCCAATCAGGGCGCTCGTCACCTCGGAATTGCGCAGCACCCAGGCCAGTGCCAGCTGGGCCAGTGACTGGCCACGACCGGAGGCGATCTCGGTCAAGGCGCGGATATGGGTCAGCGCCTCGGCGCTCACCATGGACTTTTTCGCCGAGCCCTCCCGCGCCACGCGCGAGTCCGCGGGGATACCGCCGAGGTAGCGGTCGGTGAGTAGCCCCTGGGCCAGCGGCGAGAACGCGATGCAGCCGGCGCCGATGTCATCGAGCGTGTTGAGCAGGTCGTCCTCGACCCACCGATTGAACATCGAATAGGAAGGCTGGTGAATCAGCAGCGGGGTGCCGAGATCGGCCAGAATCGCGGCCGCTTCTCGGGTGCGTTCGGGCGAGTACGACGAGATTCCAGCGTAGAGGGCGCGGCCGCTCGTGACGGCGGCGTGCAGTGCGCCCATGGTCTCTTCGAGCGGGGTGTCGGGGTCGGCCCGGTGGGAGTAGAAGATGTCGACGTAGTCCACCCCCATGCGGGAGAGCGACTGGTCGAGGCTCGACAACAGGTATTTGCGGCTGCCGAAGTTGCCGTAGGGGCCCGGCCACATGTCGTAACCGGCCTTGGTCGAGAGCACGAGTTCGTCGCGGTGGGCACTGAAATCTTCTCGGAACAGCTTGCCAAAGTTCGTTTCGGCCGAGCCGTAGGGAGGACCGTAGTTGTTGGCGAGGTCGAAGTGGGTGATACCAAGATCGAAGGCCCGACGCAGAATGGCGCGCTGCGTTGCGAGCGGCTTGTCATCACCGAAGTTCTGCCACAGGCCAAGCGAAATAGCGGGAAGTTTCAGGCCGCTGCGCCCGGCACGACGGTAGGGCATGGACTCGTATCGGGATTCATTCGGAAGATAAGTCATCTGAACATGATCCCATTCTTCTGTTCGACGTCGACATGATCGCGCAGATAGCCGGCGAATCCGGCCGGGGTGCGTCCCTCCCGCCGGCCCGAGGTCAGCACGGGAATCAGCGCTGTGCGGGCCTCAACCACCGCCAGACTGCGTAGCGCGGCAACCAGCAGTACGTCTTCATCTCGGTCGACCGGCGCAAATTCGCCGGCGGCGAGGTAGCGATCAGCCCGCACGCCCAGGTTGGCACCGTGAACGTGCGGATGTCCTTCGGCGATCAGGTGCTGCGCCTCCCAGCGCAGCAGCTCGTGAGCGGCCAGATCGTCGTCGGGCTGCACAGTTCCGAGCACGAGCTCGGCCCCGTTACGGGCCAGGGCCAGCTGCGTTACCAGCCAGTTGGGGGGCACGGCCGAGTCTGCATCCGTCGTCGCGATCCAGATCTGTGCAGCGGATGCCGCGCCATCCGTTTGTGAATGCCACAGCCGTCTCAGCGCGTGCCGAATACCGTCACGGCGGGCTACGCCGACGGCTCCCGCCTCAATCTCGTGGCGGCAAAAAGAGGTCCAGTGTGCGGCAACGCGCGCGGACAGATCGATGCACTGGTCGAGCACCAGATGCACGAATACTTGCGGTCGCTCCGAAACCGGCACGACACTCAGCGCGTCGATTGCCGCAGACAGCGCGGTCAAGCAGCGCGGCAGCAGCACCTGTTCGTTGCGCACGGGAACGACGATCACCACGTCTGTGATCGGCACAGCGCCGATGTGCGCGAGCCCGGTCACGGAACCAGCCCGTCGCGCTGGGCCACAGATAGGGCCGGCCGCTGCTCGTAGACTTCGAGTACGAAATCGCGTTCCAGGTGATGCACGGTGCGCTGCAACCCCACCACGTGGGTGAGTTGCGCGTGCACCGCGTCGCCGGTAAGCGGATAATCGGCAACCGTATGCCGCCAGTGACAGGCCACGAGAACCCCGCCGGCGGCGAGACTGGCGCGGCACCGTTCGAGCAGGCGACGCAGGTCGGCGGCCGAGCAATAATACCCAACCTCCGACAGCACGATCAGCCCGAACTCGCCCTCCGGCCAGTCCCCCGGCAGCGTTCTGCGCTCAAAACTCACTCCGGGACGGCCCGCGAGTCGTTGCCTGGCAATGACGAGCGGCTGCTCCACCAGATCGACTCCCAACACGGTGTCACAGCGGTCGGCCAGTTCGGCGGTGAGCACACCGGTGGAGCAGCCCAATTCCAGCGCTGTACCAAACCGCTGCCGGGGCAGGGCCGCAATGAGGGCCGCTCGTTTGCGTTTCTCGTACCACCGGGTCTCAAAACCCCACGGGTCAGGGCCGGATGAATAGACGGAGTCGAAATACCCGGCGGTAAGAGTGTGGTCGGGGTCGGCGCGCGCATCCGTTGGCGAGTTTGGCCGCGCATCCATCTCAATCAGCGTTTCGTAGTCGCGCGCGAAGTGCGCCCGAAAGCCGGGCGGAACGATGGCTTCATCGCCGGGGAAATCCGACAGGGGCCCCACCTGGCTGCGATGCAACGCGAGGGCACGAGCTTTGGCCTTGCGTTCGTCGGGCTTCAGCTGAAACAACCGAACGGTTTCAGCAGACCACACCGGATCCACGGGGGACGACCAATGCCAGGCCCAGATCGGATATTCGAACAGGCGCGCCCGACGTTGCCACACCGCCCGCTGCGCGGCCGCACTGGCTGCTGCATGATCCGGATGCCCGTCGGCGCGCCACGGCGCCACCACCCAGGTCGAGTCGCCCGCATCGCCGATCGCCTCGGCGATCGCTCCCTGAGCGATGGCCACGTGCTCGGCGAGTTTGCCATCGGGAAGTTCCAGCAGGTGAATCTGAGCATTAGGGGCAAGCTGAGCCAGGGCATCCGTCACCTCGATGCGGCGGATCTGCGCGAGTCTCGCCGGATCATGGGTCTGCGATTGCGGGTGCGACGCCTCGCCGTTGCTGAGCACGATCACGACGATCGGCAGCCCGAGCCCGGCAACATGAGCGATGAGGCCGCCGACACCGAGGCTCTCGTCGTCGGGATGCGCCGACACCACGATCAGGCGTTGGAGGGTGTCGAGGCCAAGTGCGCTGAACCGATCGGGTAAGTGGGCGGCTTCCCAGGCCTTCTCGGGCGTTCCGCTGTCGGAATGATCGAACGTCACCATGGTGCACTCCCCGTCATCATGAGCATGTGGCCCAACGCCGCATCATCGCGCTCGGCGTGGTGCTGCCGCACATACAGTTCCAGGTCGGCGACCCGCTGGGCATGCCGGGCGTCGAGGGCGAGTGGGGCTGGCCCCAGTGCATGCCCGATGTGGAATATAACGTCGTCTACCGTGCGGGCGACGATTCCGCGCACGCGTGCAGCGAGGATGGAACCGGCCGGCCCGTCGGCGGCACCGCCATCAATGTCTGCTGCGGCTGCTGCAAGTGCATATTTGGCCCCGGTCACGGCCAGGTCGACAGCTCCGAGGTGGGCGAGGGCGAGCTGGTCAGGAGCGCGACCCCCGGCGGAGTCGAAGAGTGTGCGCGCCAGTCCCACGGCACCGCCACACCACGCTGCTGCCACACCGATACCGCCCCAGGCGAAGCCCGGTCGGCTCAGGTACCATCCGTCGCCGCCGACCGGATCGGCAGCCACCTGCGAGAAATCGACCGGGCCGCTCGTCACCTGAGCGAGCCCGCGGGCCACCCAGACGTCGTCGTGCACGGTCAGACCGGGTTGACGCAGGTCGACGGCGAACAGCCGTCGACCTGGTGGGCCGTCCGCGCGAGCAACGTGTGCTGTCACGAGGGCGTGACTGAGAAGTCCGGCAAGCGAACACCACGGCTTGGTCCCGTCGAGCCGCCAGCCGCCATCCGCTGGCATGGCCGTCAGTGTCAGCCCAGGCCCCTCCGCCGCAAACACGCCCCACGTTTGGTCTGGCCGGGGCGGGTAGCCTGCCTGGTGGAGTATTGCCAGCGCGTCAAGGTGCGCCTCGACGACCCGAGCCGCCGTGAGGTCAGCGGCCGCGAGCGTCGAGAGGGCGTCGAAGAGCTGCATGGTGTGTCCTTCCCCCGGTCGGGGAACGGATGCGAGAGAGCTCGCGAGCGCCAGCGCCCGCCGCGCGTCACCGTTAACCGCTCGGGCAGCGGCGGCAAGATCACCCTGAACCGTGAGAAATTCTGCCGGCCTCAGTTTCGCTTCAAGCCTCATGACGCCCCTCTCGACTCACGAAGCCGGATCGTTCTCGTCAGGAGGCGCGGTGGGCGGATTTCGCCGCGGAGCGCTTGCGCGGTTTGCGGTTCTCCGCGCTGACCATCCAGGAATACTGCTCGAGCTTCTCGATGAAGGCGTGGAGGATGTCGGCGCTGGTGGGGTCTTCCTCGTCGACCTCATCGTGCACCTTGCGCATGTTGTCGACGACAGCATCGAGGCGTTCGGTGATGAGCGTCACCGTCTCGGCGGTGTCGACTTCTCCGTCGGGAAACTTGGGCAGGTTGGTGGTTTTGGTGACCGTCTCGCTGCGGCCGTCGGGCATTGCGTCGAGGGCGCGCATCCGCTCGGCGACTTCGTCGGAAAATTCGCGCGCGTCAACGATGATCTCGTCGAGCTGCAGGTGCAGGTCGCGAAAGTTCTTACCGACGACGCTCCAGTGTGCCTGCTTGCCCTGAACGTGTAGCTCGATCAGGTCGACCAGAACGGACTGCAGGTTGTTGCTGAGTGTTGCGGAGGCGTGCATGATGTCCTTTCAATTCGGGAGATTTGCCTCAAGACCATATCACCGCCGCGGAATCTGGGCCACAATGCCATCACCCGATCGCGGACCGCAGACCGACGTGCGGCCCCCGGCAGCCGGGTGGCGCTGGCGGGTGGCGCTGGCGAGCTGGCCAGATGCACAGATCGCGTCGACTCAGTCGGGGCCAGTTGTGCGCGGTGGCCGCGGCTTGCTGTATTTCTTGTGTGCGGTCTGCGGGGCGGTACCGAGGATGCGCGCGATATCGGCCCAGGTACCGCCGCCGTCGTGCATGGCGGTCACCGCCGCGGTGACCCGCAGGTTGACCTCAACCCGATCGCGCACCGCTCGTTCCAACTCTCGTTCGAGAGCCCGGTAGGGGCGCGCGATATACGGTGCCGGTTCGTCCGCGCGTTCGACCATTTGACCGGCTTCAACTTGGGGCGCAGGCGCTGTCACGGTGAGGGACTCGTCGGGCTGGCCCGGGGCAACACTGGTCATCGGCAACCTTTCCACTGATGCAATGTAGGCCCAGCATGTTGCCGCGTCAACCGCTTGACACAAACGTTTTGACGCCTGCGCTGCCGGTATTACACACGTCTCTTCGAACGTGCGTGCGCTGTGGCAGAATCGATGGAATGACACTTTACGGACCTGCTGGCACGGTCGTTTCCGTCAGCCGTGACGACGAACACCGCTTCAGCAAACCGGTGGTGAGCAGCATCCGTTTGATGGCCGGATTCGGCGTCGAAGGCGACTCGCACGCTGGCACCACGGCGCAACACCTCTATCTGAAGAAGCGCAACCCCTCGGCTCCGAACCTCTGCCAGGTGCACTTCATCGCCGCCGAACTCTTCGACGATCTGGTCCCAACCGGCTACACGGTGGCTCCGGGCGAACTCGGCGAGAACGTGACGACCACCGGAATCGACCTGATGCATCTGCCGATCGGCACCCTGCTGCACCTCGGTGCCGAGGCTTCGGTTTCGATCACCGGCATGCGCAGTCCGTGCTCGCAGATCAACGGGTACCAAAAAGGTCTGATGAAGCAGCTAATCAGAACGGATGCCGCCGGCACCGTTGAGCGCCGCGGCGGCATCATGGGCGTCGTGGTCACCGGCGGTGTCGTGCACCCGGGCGACGGCATCCGGGTGGCACTGCCCGCCGGCGAGCAACTCCCCCTCGGCGTCGTCTAGCCGCGCCCCGGGCCCACCTTATGACCGTGGGCCCAGTCTATAGGCTGGGCCCACGGACGGGGCCCGGGCCCCGTCCAGAAGACAAGGCCCGTATTTGCTACTGGGCGTCAGCGGAGGTGTGGAACCACGGCGGGTAGACCGCGACCTTGGGCTTGAACGAGCTGGCCTTCAGAATGCCGCGCACGGTCTCGCGCACGTTGTCATTGCAGACGCCGATGAGCGTGATCAGTTCCATGGGTACTGCGTCTGGCACGAGCAGTTCGGCGTCGAGAATCATCGCGCCGTCGGCTTCAGCGCGCAGGGTCTGGAGCATGCGCTCAGCGGTGGCCGGCGTGGCGCCGAATCTGGTGAGCGTTCCGGCGGCGTCACCGTTGGTGACGGCAACCACGCTGGAAACGAACGGGGCCTCATCGTCGGTGGCGTCAGCATCCGTGGCCGTGTCGGCAGAAGCGGCCACGGCCGCGAGACCGTCGTTGATGTTCTTGACTGTGCTGACGAGCATGACGAAGTCGAAGGCTTCGGAGCCGTGGGCGTCGAGCGCGAGGCGCGGGTCAGCGGCCTCGGCGCGCACGCTCTCCCAGACGGTCGCGTTCGGCGACAGAAAGAACGGCACGTACTCGGCAACGCTGCGACCGTCGCCGGCCACGAGGGCCGCGTGACGCAGCTCGCGCGTGGCCGGAGCGGAGATGTCCACGACGGGACGTGCCGTGAGGGCGTCGTTGGCCAGCAGGCACCCGTCCTTCAAAATCGCGGCGAGGTTGCTGATGTGAGTGAGGTGGTACACGCGCTGCTCGTCGACGTTGTCGGTCGAAACCTTGTCGGTGGCGACCTTATCGGCGCGCACCGGGCGCGGCGCTCCGGCGACCCGAACCGAGCGAGCCGCGCGGGCGGCTGGTATGGCAGCAGTCGGCAGCGGGTCGCGCAGCGAGGACAGCTTCGGGGCGCGGGTCTTCTTCACCGGGTTGAGGGGTTCAGTGACCACTTTGGGATAGCACAGGGCGCACAATTGGCCCTCGAGTCCGTGGATGCATTCGTCGTCCAAGAGGGAAGAACCTTTCGTTTCGCGTACTCGCGCCACTCGGAAAAGCCGAACGCGCATAGCGCCTATCAACGTTACGTTCATTTGAGGTCGTGCGCTGACCGTTCTTTAGCTTTTCGGCGACACGATCCGAACAATCAGTCCGCCGTTTGAAACCTCGATGCGCAGGTGATCGAGTCCGGCCACGATGAGATCGGCGTCAAGCTCGGCGGCCGAATACGTTCCAGCGACGCCGATCGTGGTGCAACCGGCGGCGCGGCCGGCCTGCAATCCAGCGGGCGCATCCTCAATGACCAGGCAGCGGCGTGGGTCGACTCCGAGCCGCGCGGCTCCCGCGAGAAACGGCTCGGGATAGGGCTTGCCGCGCGGGGTGTCATCGATTGTCACGATCACGTTCGGTGCCACCAAAGCGGATGCCCCCAGCCGCGCGACCGCCAGTGGCCGCGCGCAGGACGTGACGATGGCCCGTCGACTCTCCGGCAGGCTGTTCATGAGTGCGGCAGCACCGGGCAGCACGGTGATGTCGTTGGTGTCTGCGGTTTCGAGCTCGAGAATCCGCGCGATCGCTTCGTCGACACGTTCAGGCGGCACGAGTTCCTCGATGATGTCGCGGGCCGGGCGTCCGTGGGAGGTGTCGTCCTTGGCTACGCCCCATTCTTTGGCCCACAGTGCCCACGAGCGGTTGACTGCTGGCGTCGAATCGATGAGGGTGCCGTCCATGTCGAAGAGCACGGCGTCGAACGTGCACCCCTGCAAAACGTTTTCGGTACCGGGCATCCGCTGTCCTTTCGTCGTGACGACTGAGTGCCGTTTCTCAACGGTAGGCCACCCAGCAACGACCACGCCATTCGGTGGGGACGGGCCGGTATCGTGGACAGCAACAACCAAGCTGGGAGACCGTACCGTGTGGACGACCGTTCTGGTGATCACGGCCGTACTGATCGGCTCGAGCATGCAGCGCATCACCGGTATGGGGTTCGCCCTCGTCGCTGCCCCCTTTCTGGTGCTGCTGCTCGGGCCGGTCGACGGCGTCATCGTGGTCAACGTGTGCGGGGCACTCACCGCGAGCATTATTTTGCTGCGCGTCTTTCGGCAGGTGGACTGGCGGCGCTACGGCATTCTGGCGGTCTGCGCCGTCGGCGGCATCGTGCCGGGTTCTTACGTTTTGCAGTTCGTGCCGGTGGCCTGGCTGGAAATTTCGATCGGCGTACTCGTGGCCGCTGGCCTGACCATCTCGATTAACCTCGGCCGAGTCGTGGTGCGCGACCGACTCGGCTTTCGCGTGCTAGCGGGCATGTCCAGCGGGTTCATGAACACCACTGCCGGGGTCGGCGGCCCGGCCGTGAGCATTTACGCCATCGCCACGGGCTGGCCGCAACGGTCCTTCGCTGCGACAATGCAGCCGTACTTTCTCACGATCGGGCTGACATCCCTGGCCTCAAAATTCGCCCTGGGATCGGCCGGCCTGCCGCAGCTTCCCGCACTGGTCTGGGTGCTGATCGGGTGCGCCTGCATTGTCGGGCTCATAGTCGGCGACCGCCTGACGACGGTGATCGAGCCGCACGTGGCCAGGCGTCTGCTCGTGATCGTGGCCTATCTCGGGTCGTTCGCGACCATCCTGCGCGGGGTGCTCGAGCTTCTCGTTTGACCTCAGATGGTGAAGTCGACGCCCTCGACCGACACCGACTCGTCGCGGGCCGGATGAGCGAGGTGATGCGCGGCCGCCGAGTGCATAATTTGCTCGTCTGGGTAGGTAGCCGTCACCAGAATAGGCATGTGGTCTGACGTGCCCTGCGGGAGGGTCTCGACGTTGGAGATGTTTAGCCCCATCGAAGTGGCCAGGTCGAAGTGCCCGCGAAAGAACTTGTACCGCGTGTAGGTGCGCGTGTCGCTGAGCGTGAGGTCGTAACCGGACTGGTTCACCTTGTAGCCGAGCTTGCCCTGAAAGATCGGGTAGTTGTAGTCGCCGACCATGAGGGTGGGCAACCCCGGACCGAGAATGCTCAACTCTTCGTGGGCCGTGCGAATTTGGTTGCGACGCAGGGAGTTGAGCGCGGTCAGCGGGGCTGCGTGAAAGGAGGCGACGACCAGCTCACGCTGAGCGACATTGTCGATCAGACGCGTCGCAATCAGCCGCTCGTGGGCGGGCGCTGCAAGGCGGTCGTGCAGCGATTTCTTGAGCGCGAAGGTCTGGGTCTTGATCGCCGTGAAGCGGTCCCTGTTGTAGTAGATCGCCAGGCCCAGCCGGTTGCGGTGGGTCGAGTCGGCCAAGTGCAGGTGACCGACCTCGGCCGGCAGGTCGATGGTGTTGCATTCCTGCAGGCAGAGGATGTTGGGACTGTAACGTTCGGCCAAAGCGACGAGTTCGCCGCTGGCACGATTCTTGCGGAGGTTGTAACTAATGACCCTCATGGCACCCGTCTCAGACTTGATGGCTATGCCACAAGCCTACGACTCTCGCCGAGGTCGCAATTGAACATCCGGGGTCAGTTGGCATATGCGCAGGTGGTATCCAGCCTGCACACTCTCCCGATCAGGGCTAGCCGGCACCGACGATGAACATGGTCGCGATGAAGACCAGGCCGGCCGCCAAAAAGGTGATCGTCGTGTAGCCGAGGATGTCGCGCATCTTCAGCCCGGCGATCGCCAGCAGCGGCAGCGCCCAGAACGGCTGGATCATGTTGGTCCACTGGTCACCATAGGAAACGGCCATGATGGCGACCGAGGGGTCGACGCCGAGGCGTTCCGCCGCGTCGAGCATGATCGGGCCCTGCACCGCGAACTGGCCACCACCGGAGGGCACGAAGAAGTTCACCAGCCCGGCCGCGAGCAGTGCCATGACGCCGAAGGTCGCCGGCGTCGACACGTTCACGAAGAAGTCGGAGAAGACGCCGATCAGGCCAGAGCCGACCATCATGCCGAGGATGCCCGCGTACAGCGGAAACTGCAGCAGAATGTCGCCGACGTTCGACGCCGCGTCTTTGGTCAGCCGGATTAGTTCGAACGGGTTGCGCACGAGCAGAAAGATCAGGGCGAGGAACGACCAGTTCACGATGTCGAGTGTCAGCGTGCCGCCCTCGACGAAGTGGATGACGAGGTAGGCGACGAGGGCGAGACCCACAATCAGAGTCAGGATGCGACTGGCATCCAGCCGGTCAGCGGGTGTGACGACGGGTTCCTGGGCAACCTGCTTCTCGCGTGCATCGACCTCGAGCACAAAGACCGGGGCGCCTTGGCGAGGGGCGACCAGCGCCAGGGCGAGGGCCACAACCACGATCGTCGCGATGGCCGCGGTGATATTCCACGCGGAGAATGTGGTGTCGGCCAGCGAGATTGTTCGGCCGAGCTGCTCCGCCAGGAAGGAACCATCGGTGGCTGCGGTGAGCGGGCCCGATCCGGAATAGCCCATGTGCCAGATCACAAAGCCCGAGTAGCCGGCGGCGACCAGCAGGGGGAAGTGCGCCGGTACGCCCTTGGCGCGCAGCTGAAAGGCCACCTCCTTGGCGAGCAATCCGCCGACCACAAGGCCGAGGCCCCAGGTGATGAGGCAGGCCACCGCGGCGACGGTGAACACAAAGATGTAGGCCTGCAACGCCGTTCGAGGCACGCCGCCGAGTCGCACCAGCAACCGGTGCACCGGAGTCGTGTTGGCCAGAATATGCCCAAGCAGCAGCACGAGCGCCATCTGGGTCATGAAAGCGAGCAGCCCGGCCAGGCCGTCGCCCCAGCTGCGCACGACGTCGATCGGGCCGGAATCGGTGAGGATCAGGGCGAGTATCGCTACGATCACGGTCAGCGCGATCACGAACACGAGGGCGCTCGGAATGAACCGTTCGACGAGCGAGTTGATCGGGCGCATAAACGCGGCGGCGGGGCCGGTGGCGCGTTTCTCAGTGGCAGTTGACACGAAAGTCCCCCTGGTTTGCTACAACATTGTGGCTCAGGGCGTCTGCACTGACCTTGTAAAGGTAGCAGGCGGGTCGTCTACTCCCCCGGTCGGGGCCGCCGAAAGCACGAAACGTAGACTTGACAGGCCACCGCGTTCCTGTGGCACGCGTGAGGGAGTCGCATGACCCAGAACGACATCGTTCTTATTCGCCACGGACAGACCGAGTGGAGTATTTCCGGTCAGCACACCGGGCGCACCGACATTCCGCTGACCGACTTCGGTCGCCAGCAAGCGGATGCCCTCGGCGAGATGCTCGACGGCGAACACTTCGATCGGGTCTATTCGAGCCCGTTGGTGCGCGCCCGGGAGACGATGGAACGCGCCGGATACGGTAGGAAGGGAGTGGTGAGCGACGACCTCGTGGAGTGGGATTACGGTGTGTATGAGGGCCGCCGCACCGTCGACATTCGTTCAGAGATTCCCGGCTGGACCGTGTGGGGCAACCCGATTTTTGGCGGCGAATCCGTCGAGGAGGTGGGCGCTCGCGCCGATCTCGCCATCGAAACGTGCCTCGCCGCCGAGGGACGAGTGGCCGTCTTCGCCCACGGACACTTTCTGCGCATCATGACCGCACGCTGGATGGGCCTGCCAGCCGTCGCCGGCAAGAGCCTGAGCCTCGGCACTGCAACGGTGTCGACTCTTGGTTGGGAACGCGAGAATCGTGTGCTGCAGATGTGGAACGACGCCTGCCACCTGAGTTCGATGGACCCGGTCGTCTAACCGGCCCCTGAACGGCCGCAATTGCCCCTAGTCTGGGGTTAGACAGATTCTATTCGTTGGAACCATTGTCGTGGGGGCGCACGAACGAGTGTGCGAATGGCGCCCGGAGGACACGACAGTGGGGACTTGGGGGCGTCACCTGCTCGCGAGCCCGGTCAACGGGGGAAGCCCGATGTGCAACATCGGCGACCACGCCAACGCGTGGCCCTGCCGGACCCGCATGGTGCGGGTCTATACCGAGGGGAAAATATCATGAGTTCGTTCACACAGCTTTCACCGTCGCGCAAGCGACTTCTCGGCGCTCTGCTCGCCTTCGGCATGATCGGAGTCGGCAGTATCGGAGTCGGCGGAGCCGTCGCCGCCGAGCCCGCCCCGCGCGCCGCGGTCGACCTTGGAGAGGCCGGCACCTTTGCCATCCTGTCGAAGTCCGGCATCACGGATGTCTACGCGTCCGCGATCAGCGGCAACGTTGGCGCGAGCCCCATCTCCGGTGCCGCTATTCACCTCACCTGCCCGGAGGTCGACGGAACGATTTACAGCGTCGACGCCGAGGGGCCCTCCTGCATCGTGACCGATGCCACGTACCTCACCGAGGCCGTCAGCGACGTCGAAATCGCTTACACCGATGCCGCAGGGCGCACCACTCCCGACTTCATCAACCTGGGCGCTGGCGAGATCGGTGGCCTGACCCTCACCCAAGGCCTCTACAAGTGGGGCACCGACGTGAACATTTCCACCGACGTCACCCTCACCGGCACCGCGGATGACGTCTTCATCTTCCAGATCTCCAAGGATCTGGTCCAGGCCTCCGCCCAAAGCGTCATCTTGGCCGGCGACGTGCAGGCGAAGAACGTGTTCTGGCAGGTTGCCGGTTCCGTCGCCATCGGCACGACCGCGCACTTCGAAGGCACCATCCTCAGCCAGACGATGATCGCCATGAAGACCGGAGCGACCATCAACGGCCGCCTTCTGGCCCAGACGGCCGTCACACTGCAGAGCAACACGGTCACCGCGCCCGTCGAGTAACGCAGCAACGCAGAAAGGCGCGGGTGACTTCTGGTCACCCGCGCCTTTCGTCACTCTGGTGGGGTCAGCGCACCGGCACCCAGGTTCCCTTAACCCGCTCGGTAACCAGCGATGCCCGCAGCTCGGCGACGAGTCGCAGGTCAGCCACCACGTGGGCGCCGATCTGGAGGGCCGACGCCGCGTCATCCGCTGTGAAACGCACGATGATTCGGGCGGCGCCGGCGACGATCGTGAGGTCGGAGGCCTCCACCGTGGTGAATTCGGCCGCCGCAGCTGCGGCCCGGGGCACAACCGAAGCGGGCGCGGTGCCAGGGTGCAGGGATTCGATACTCATGGTGACGCGATAAGAAGGCATGGCTTCAGGGTACGGGTACTCCTTTAGTGCACGAGTCATCAGGTCGACCACTGCACGACTACAGCGGATGTCCACCCGCCTCACACAGGCGCGCCACCTAAACTTTCTGGCATGACTGAATCCATTGCCACCGACACCGCCACGCGCATCACGATGTATGGGGCGGAGTGGTGCGGCGATTGCCGCCGTTCCAAGTCGCTGCTGGACCGCCTCGAGGTGGACTACGACTACGTGGACCTGCTGCTCGTCGAGGACGGTGCCGACCGCGCCCGCGCCATCAGCGGGCGCACCAACATTCCGGTCATTGTGTTCCCCGACGACACCCACCTGGTCGAGCCGAGCGACGCCGAGGTGCGCACCAAGCTCACGCAGCTCGGCCGCCTGAGCTGACCCGACGCCGTTGCCCCCACCCCCGTGCTACTGTCAGAAATCGCAGATACCAACGGGGGTAGCACCATGCACGCAACGCTCACACCGACGACACGGCGCGTTCCTATTTCGCTGTGGATCAGCGCGGTACTTTTCGTGGTCTACAGCGTTCTCGGCGTGGCCGTTGCTCTGGCCGTGCGCACCGATGCGCTGAACATCATTGCCCTGCTGACCGTGTCGCCACTGATGTTCGTGGGCATGGTCGTCTCCGTGGTCGACATCGTGCGCACCCGCAAGCGCGGCGGCGCCGACCCGGCCTACACCCGGCTGCAGTGGGTCGGCCTCGCACTCATGGTCGCGGCCATGCCGCTCTGGATGGCTATCGCGATTGCGATCGCCTCCCTGCCCTAAACCTTCAGGCGGGAGTCGATCTCGGCTTCAGTGAGCTTCTTGGTGCAGAAGTAACCAGTCCTGGCAGGTGAGTTCTTCTTCGGCGGCACCGTCCATACGCTCCTTGGCCGTTCCGCACGAGCCGGGCAGCGGCATAATGACGGGTTCGCCCGGCATCCAGTCGGCGGTGTCGCTACACCGAACTCATCGGCGGTCTGCAGCGCCTTGATCACCCGGAGCAGTTCAGGAAAGTTGCGGCCGGTGCTCAGCGGGTAGTAGATGATCGTGCGGATAATGCCCTTCGGATCGATGATGAACACGGCGCGCACTGTTGAGGAGCCGCCTTCACCGGGCATGATCATGCCGTATTTCATCGAAACCTCAACCGTGTGGTCGTCGATGAGCGGGAAGGTGACTAGCACGTTGCTGTGCCCGCGGTAGGAGATCTTCTGCTCGATCGTGCGGAGCCAGGCGATGTGACTGTACAGCCCGTCGACCGAGAGCCCGACGAGGTCCGTGTTGTACTGGGCAAATTCCTCCTGCATAACGGCGAAGGTCATGAATCGCTCGTGCAGACCGGGGTGAAGTCGGACGGGTGGCTGAACAGGATGACCCACCGGCCGGCATAGTCGCCGGGAAAGGAAATGTCCCCCTGGGTGGTGACGGCCGTGAACTCCGGTGCAGGGTCTCCGAGGCGCGGCATAGTGAAAGTGGCGGTGGGGGTGGTTTCAGGCATGGTTCCTCAAATCTGTTCGTTAGGGAAACGCCTGAACAAACCGCATCCGAGCTAATTCCAACACATACCCCCACCGGTACCCGATATTTACCCTCAAGGGCAGAACGCCCCCTTACGCGGGCCGCCGCTGACACCCCGCAGTTATCCACAGATGTACCGCGTCGAAGTGGACCTACGCGGTACGTGAATAGGGTGACTGCATGATTCCAATTGCATCGAGATCCCGGCAGAAATCTAGCCCCCCTTGTGTGCTTGCCCTAGCCTAACTAGCGCCCTATCATGGTTAGGAAGTGAGCCAGCGCGAGGTTGAGAAGTACCTCACGTCTCTCGGCTGGCAGCTGATTCGAACCTAAGGCGGACACAACGTGTGGAAATCAGGCGACGGAACCCTCACTCTCGCCATCCCCACCCACGGGCGAGTCTCCCCCGGGGTCGTGCGCCAGATCGTCAAGATTTTACCGACGACACCTGATTCATGGCGATAGAGAGCCTTCCGAATGTTTAAGACTGTTCTCGAGGGCTCCGGGCCCCATACTTCTTCGCCAACAGATGCGCGACCTCACCATTTCGACGCCGTCGCGATCAGGGAGGGGCGCTGGTGGATAATCACCGTCCCTGCGCTCGATGCCGTCACCCAGGCTCGGCGTGTGCGACAGATCAACGACATGACCATTGGACTTATCTCCGCTTTGCTCGACCTCAACGAGGAACAAATCGAGGTCACTGTCGCGCTCGAGATGCCCGGAGCCGCTGCGGCGGCATGGAGCGAGGCATCCGTTCTGCACGAGGAAGCACTTGCCGCCGAGCGAACCGCCGCCTCCCTGCGGCGACGGGCAGTGCACAATCTGACCGCCGACCACGGTCTAACGCAGGCCGAGGCAGCGCTTCTGCTCAAAATCTCGCCTCAGCGGGTACAACAGCTCGTCGGGTCGGCCTCAGCCGCTGGCGCGCCCCAGTAGTCTGCTCTCCAGCGCAATCGGCCCCTCGTAGCCGAAGAATTCTTATGCCGTTAACACAGAACTCCGATATTTCATCAGCTTTGGGCGTAGCGTCGAAGGGCTACCCCGGACCCGGTAGCGGTTTCGACCGCGAAGAGCGAGGGGTACTGATGTTTCACACGTTTCTACATCCAATAAGCGACTTCTCCGGCGGGGAATCGGCCGCCGTCGGGGTCGCCCTGCCACCGATCGCCGTGATCGCCACCGGGGTCATTGATCTCGAACAACAGTCCTCGCCTCAGGTTTCTGCAGTGCAAACGACCACACCATCGGCTAGTACGAGGACACTTGAAGATTGGCTCGACCAGCTGCCGATGCGTGGCTGGGACGCCTGAGCGCAGTCAGTACGGCTGGTGCTGACAGCCGCGTCAACGCCTGCCGAGGTCGGGCGCGATCTACTGCACGATGGTCTCGAGCAGGTGGGAGTTGAAGTCGACTCACCTCGAGCAGCTCCTCCTGAGTCTGTCCCATCCCTTTTTCCCAGTGGCGATGCATTCGGACATCGCGATCTCCTCCGCGCAGCTGACGCTCGATGCCAGCGCGGCGTCGGGTCATCAATGAGAGATGCCCCTCCAGATTGGCTACCTCTTCCCTATGGCTGGCGATCTGCCCAAGGATTTCTTGACGTTCGGGCTCGCCCCTGGGTCTCACCTCCATGCCTCCACCACCAATCCTCCTTGGCATCATCGGTGACGAAGATCACAGGCAGCGTCGCTGCAACGGAGCCTTCACTCGACTACCGGATTCTTGGCTTCCCGAATCGGCCTAGCGCCAGCCGAGGTCGGGTGCGATCTGCTGCACGATGGTCTCGAGCAGGTGGGAGTTGAAGTCCACGCCGAGCTGGTTTGGAATGGTCACGAGCACGGTGTCGGCTTCGTGCACCGCCGCATCCGTTTGAAGCTGATCTACGATCGCGGCGGGCTCCCCAACGTAGCTCTTGCCGAAGCGGGCCAGGCCACCGTCGAGGTGGCCGACCTGGTCGTGGCTGCCGGCCGCCGCTTCGCGACCGAAGTAGGCGCGGTCGAGATCGTTGACGATCGGCAGGATGCTGCGGCTCACCGACACCCGCGGCATTCCCTCGTGCCCCGCTTCGGCCCAGGCACTCCGGTAGATGGCGATCTGTTCGGCCTGCAGGTCGCCGAACGGCACGCCGGTGTCTTCAGAGAGCAGAGTCGAACTCATGAGGTTCATGCCCTGCTCCCCCACCCACTGGGCGGTCTTGCGGGTTCCGGCTCCCCACCAGATGCGCTCGCTCAGCCCGGGCGACTGCGGCGCAATAGCCAGAAGTCCGGTGCGCCCGGTCATCTGCGGGTTGGCAGGGGCCATTCCGGCGCCGCTGATCGCGGCCCGGAAGATGGCGGTTCGCGCACGCGCGTCATCGGCGTCACTGCTGCCCTCGGCCGGTAGGTACCCGAACGCCTCGTAACCGCGCAACGCGGTCTCGGGCGAACCGCGACTGATGCCGAGTTGCAGACGCCCGTTGCTGATCAGGTCGGTGATCGCGGCTTCTTCGGCCATGTACAGCGGGTTTTCGTAGCGCATGTCGATGACGCCGGTGCCCAGTTCGATCCGGCTGGTGCGGGCGGCCATCGCTGCCAGCAACGGAAACGGCGACGCGAACTGCGGGGCGAAGTGGTGCACGCGCAGATACGCGCCGTCGATTCCGAGGTCCTCGGCAGCCTGAGTCAAGTCGATCGTTTGCAGCAGGGCGTCGCCGGCCGTGCGCGCCTGCGATCCCGGTACCGGTTGGTAGTGGCCGAACGAGAGGAATCCGATGCGCTTCATACTCGGTGCAGCGTTCGCACCCGCCGAGCTATTCCCGCGCGTAAAGGAAGGAGGGCGCCCCGCACTCGGGGCGCCCTCTTTCAGTGTTTGTTAGCGGCGCACGATGGATCGCAGCAGGCGCACGGCCACGGAGAGCGACGCCATGTCGTCCTGCGCGAGCGAGTTGACCTCTTCGAATACGCTGCGAGCTCGGCCGAGCTGTTCGGCGTTGAGCGCTTCCCAGGCCAGGAGGCGCTCGTCGGCAGCACCGGCATCCGTTTCGTCCAGCACGGACCGGGTCATGTCGGCGACGGTTGAGTACAGGTCGTCACGCAGCGCGGCACGGGCGAGCGCCTGCCAGCGGTCCTTGCGGGGCAGCTTGGTGATGCGCTCGAGCAGGTTGTCGATACCGAAACGGTTGTAAACCGTGTAGTAGATTTCAGCGACCTCGGTGACCTGCACGTTTGCCCGAGCAGCGACCTTGGCCACGTCAAGCAGCGCGTAGGCCTCGAACAGTTCCGACCAACGGCGCCCGAGGTCGTCGGGCAGGCCCCATTCTCTGGCCTTTTCCTCCTGCATTTCGAGGCGGCCCCGGTCGGTACCCTGCAGGTATTCGCCGAGGTGCTCACGCATCAGCGCAATCTGCGGCTTGTACTTGGCGATCACCGCACCAACGGGCATGTTGCCGCCGTGATTGACCTGCCAGCGCACCGCCCGGTCGAGCAGCCGGCGAATGTCCAGGTGAATCGCCGTCCACTTCTCGGTCGGGAACGACGATGGCAGCGCATTGAGTTCGCTCACCATCGTGTCGATGTCGAAAATCTCCCGCAGGGCCACGAAGGCGCGCGCGATTGTCGCCTGGTTGGCCGAGGTCTCTTCCATCGTGCGGAAGGCGAAGGTGATGCCGCCCAGGTTGATCATGTCGTTCGCGACAACCGTAGCGATGATTTCCCGGCGAAGCGGATGCGTGTCCAGCTCGGCATCAAACCGCTCCGACAGGTGCGTCGGGAAGTACCGGCGCAGGGTGCTGCCGAACCACGGGTCATCAGCCAGATCGCTGTCGCGCAGCGCGGTGGCCAGTTCGATCTTGGCGTAGGCGGCGAGCACGCTCAGCTCGGGGCTGGTCAGCCCCTGGCCGCGGTCGAGCCGCTCCCGCAGTGTGGCCGTGGTCGGCAGGGCTTCCAGCTCGCGCTGGAGATCACCGGATTCTTCGAGCCAGTTCATGAGGCGCTCGTAGCTCGGGCTCCAGTTGTTCACGAGCACCCGGTCGTTGAGCAGCAGAATGTTCTGGTCGACGTTGTCTACCAGAACCAGACGCCCCACCTCGTCGGTCATCTCGGCGAGGAACGCGGCGCGTTCGGCCGGGTCGAGCTTGCCGGCGGCGACCATGCGGTCCACGAAGATCTTGATGTTGACCTCGTGGTCGGAGCAGTCGACACCGGCCGAGTTGTCGATCGCGTCGGTGTTAAGAATGACGCCGGCGAGCGCAGCCTCGATGCGGCCGAGCTGGGTGAAACCGAGGTTGCCGCCCTCCCCCACGACCTTGACCCGCAGGTCACGGCCGTCGACCCGGATACCGTCGTTGGCCTTGTCGCCGACCTGCGCTGCCGTTTCAGTGCTGGCCTTGACGTAGGTGCCGATACCACCGTTGTAGAGCAGGTCGGTAGGGGCCAGCAGAATGGCCCGCAACAGTTCGGGCGGGCTCAGCTGAGTGGTGCCCTCAGGCAGGCCGAGCACGACCTGAACCTCGGCCGAGATCGGAACGACTTTGGCCTGGCGCGGGAAGACGCCGCCGCCGGTACTGATCAGGTCAGCCGAGTAGTCGGCCCAGGATGAGCGGGGCAGTTCGAACAACCGGGCCCGTTCGGCGAAGGATCGCGAAGGATCGGGGTTGGGATCAAGAAAAATGTGCCGGTGGTCGAAGGCCGCGACGAGTTTGGTGTGCTTCGACAGCAGCATGCCGTTGCCGAACACGTCGCCCGACATGTCGCCGACGCCGACGACGGTGAAGTCTTCGGTCTGGGTGTCGACACCGAGTTCACTGAAGTGACGTTTGACCGATTCCCAGGCTCCCTTGGCGGTGATGCCCATTTCCTTGTGGTCATAGCCGACCGAGCCGCCGGAGGCGAAGGCATCGCCCAGCCAGAATCCGTACTCAGCGGCCAAGCCGTTGGCGATATCGGAGAAGGAGGCCGTGCCCTTGTCGGCGGCGACAACCAGGTAGCTGTCGTCATCATCATGCCGCACCACGCGGTGCGGCGCCACGACGTGCTCGCCGTCGGCGTCGGCGACCAGGTTGTCGGTCAGGTCGAGTAGCCCTCGAATGAAGGTCTTATAGCTGTCGATGCCCTCAGCCATCCAGGCCGCGCGGTCCAGGCCTGGGTCGGGGAGCTTCTTGGCGAAGAACCCGCCCTTGGCGCCGGTCGGCACGATGACTGCGTTCTTTACCGTTTGTGCCTTGACCAGGCCAAGCACCTCGGTACGGAAATCTTCACGGCGGTCGGACCAGCGCAGCCCGCCGCGGGCTACCTTGCCGAAGCGCAGGTGTACACCCTCCACGCGCGGCGAGTACACCCAGATTTCGTACATGGGCTTGGGTGAGGGCATCTGCGCGATCTGTGACGGGTCGAGTTTGATGCTGAGATAAGGCTTGTACTGAAAGAAGTTCGTGCGCAGCGACGCTTCGATCAGGGTGATCAGAGTGCGCAGCACGCGGTCGGCGTCGAGGGTGGCGACCTGCTCCATCGCTAGCCGCAGCTGTTCGCGCACGTCGGCCAGGCGCAGCATCCGCTCATCGTCAGCCAGGTCGGGGTCGAACCGGGCTTCGAACAGGGCTACCAGTCCGCTCGTGACGGCCGAGTTGGCGAGCATGACGTTTGCGCCGAAACCGTAAGAGTTGGTGTTGCCGATCTGGCGCAGGTACTTGGCGTAGCTGCGCAGAATGACCACGCGGTGCCAGGGCATTCCGTCTTGCAGCACGAGACGGTCGAGGCTGTCGGATTCAATGGCTCCGCTGATGGCCGCACCGAAGGAGTCGGCCAGCAACGTTCCGGTCGCGACCGGGTCGATTCCGGCGGGGTAGTGCAGGCCGAGGTCGTAGAGGTAGAAGCGGCGCCCGTCGGTGGTCTCGATTTCGAACGGAACCTCATCGAGCACCTCGAGCCCTAAGTTTTGCAGAAACGGCAGAATCTGGCTGAGGCTTTTCGGTTCGGTCATGTAGAGCTTGATGCGGGCGTCTTCGCCGGGGTCACCGGCAGTTTTGGGCAGGTACACGTGCAGCCCAGGGCGGGTGTGCCCCTCAGCGGATGCCCCCACCTCCGCGGCGCAGGCTTCGAACCGAGAGATGTCTTCGAGCGCGTCGGTGATTTCGTAGTCGACCCGGTAGCTGTCGGGAAAAGCGTCGGCCCAGATAACGGCCAGGCGCTCTGCTTCTTCGACCGAGTGTGTTTCGCGAAGTTCGTCACTGATGCCCTCGGGCCACGAGCGTACGGCCATGGCCAGGCGGTGCTCCAGTGCGGCGATATCGACGGAATCGGCCGAGACGTCTTTGGGCAAGCGGATGCGATAGAACAGTCGCGCGAGCGCGGATTCGGTCATGCGTGCTTCGAAGTCGAGCGATTCCGAGCTGAACGTCTCTTGCAGCTCTTTCTCGATGCGCAGTCGTACGCCGGTGTTGTAACGGTCACGGGGCAGGTAGACCAAGGCCGACATGAACCGACCGTAAATGTCGGGGCGCAGGAACAGTCGGGTACGACGACGCTCCTGCAGACGCTGAATGGCGAGCGACGTGGTGACGAGGTCTGGCACCTCGATCTGGAACAGCTCGTCACGCGGGTAGGTTTCCATGATGCCGAGCAGGTCTTTGCCGCTGTGCGACTCGAGTGGAAAACCGACCTCGGTCATGACGGCTTTGACCTTTTCGCGCAGCACCGGAACGGCCGTGACGGAGCTGGTGTAGGCGCTCGCCGCGAACAACCCGATGAAGCGCTGCTCGCCGTTGACCTGGCCGGCGGCATCGAAACTCTTGATTCCGATGTAGTCGAAGTAGGCGGGACGGTGCACGGTCGACCGGGAGTTGGCCTTGGTGATCACCAGGGCCGTGCGCTCGCGCGCTTTCTGACGTCCGGCATCCGTCAGGTGCTGAATCTGGTGTCGGTCGTCGGCGGAGCGCAGCAGGCCGAGGCCGGTCCCCTCGATCAGGGTGAGCACGTCTTCGCCGCCCAGCGTCTCGAGGTTGTACTCGCGGTAGCCGAGAAAGGTGAAGTTGCCCTCGTCGAGCCAGTGCAGCAGCTGCTGGGTCTGGTGGACGTCTTTGATCTGATCGCCACCGGTGATGGTGTCGAGCGCGTTGGCGATCTGCATGGCCTTGGTGCGCATGAGCGGCCAGTCTTCGACGGCGGCACGAACATCGCCGAGAACGGCGGCCAGCCCGGCGATGAGGCTGGACTGTTCCTCGTCGCTCGCGCTGTTGATCTCGATGGCGATCCAGGACTCGAGGTGTGAGGCGTCATCACCGGTGGCGATGAGGTGCGCGATGTTGGGCATGGCCGAGGTATCACCGCTGGAGACACCGGCGCTGGCCGGGATTCGGTTGATGTCGACGAGATCGTTCGTGGCCTTACTGCGGGCGACAATGAGCAGGGGGTGCACGACCAAATGGATGGCCGAGTGCTGGCGCACCAGCTCCGCCGTGACCGAATCCACGAGAAAGGGCATGTCGTCGGTGACGATATAGACGACACTGCGACCGGATTCATTGTGGATCTCGATCGTCGCCGTCTTCGGCACTCGGCGCTGGGCAACCTGCCAGTGCTCCTGCGCCCGGGCTGCAAGCAGCTCCGGGCTATAGTTCGCGGCATCTTCGTCTGTTAGGTGCTCATAATAATCAACTATGAACGTTTCGAGCGTTGGATCTGACGGGGACAGACCCGTTCGGGTGAAACCAGACGACATCGAGAAAACGCCTCCATCAAATTCATCGTCGCGCGATGCGGATCGACACAACGAAATACGTGTGCAGGGCTCCTGCGCCGGGCACGTCGGTGTGCCTCGCCGAACTCAAACATGGAGATCCTTACTCGCCCATCGTAGCGCCGGGCCCTGCACTCGCCGCTGACCGCCGCAGAACCTGCGGCCAGCCGCGAAGAAACAGCCCGCGCATCGTCGATTCGGTCGTGACCGGGGCATAAACCGCCTGAAAATGTCGAATCGGCGTAGCCGTTGGTGGCCATTGGGACACGATGAGCGTCGACCGGCACACCCGAGTCGCCCGCAAGGCAATATCCATTGAACCGGCCGTCGCTCAGCAACCGTTTCAATTCGGCACGCTGCCCTGCGGTCGTCTGAAGATCCTCCGGGAATTACACAGTGGGCCCACCGGAACGGTGGAAGCGCATTCGTGACGGATAATCGCTTATTTCTTCTACATCTCACCGTTGACATCAAATCGCTGCGGCAGTGAAATACGAATGATCGCCCTTACTCTGTCTAGTAATGGGGGCAGTGGTGTTGACGAAATCTGATCATACGGTCGAATTTACGGCTTGGAATAATTCTGAGCTTATCTCGCTTTTTTGTTCGATTCGCGATAGAATGGGTGTCAAGGAGGCAATGGCGCCCATGTTCATGGAAAACCCGAGTGAGTTCAGTTCACACCCCGTCATTGTGGCGGTGGAGCAGGCTCGGGAGATTCTGTTGGCGGCGTTGCGTGGGGTGTCGTTCGGGCTGCTCGGTGATGAAGAGTCGCTGACCATGTTGCTCGCGCTGGAGAGTGTGGGCCGAGTGGTCGACGGGGCCCGGGTGCTCTCCACGACGGATGTGCTGCGCCGCTCCGAATATTTCGATGCTTCCGCCGCCCAGGCCGCTGCTCAGTCCTCTGCAGCCAAGGCCTCTGCTGCCCAGGCCGCTGCTACGAGTGCTGATGCGGAGTCTGCGATGGCGGAGAGCGCCGCGCCGGCGGGGTCGGGCGAGGCTGCTCCTGGCACGGCGACGGCTCTGGGTGCGCCGATGCTGGCCCGTCGGCTGGGCTGCCGCAGCGGCGTCGAGCTGGTCTGCACCCTCGCCCGGCTGTCTCGCAGCGAGGTGCGGCAGCGGTCAGCGCTCGGTGAGAAAGCCGGCCAGCGGATGCTGCTCGGTCGCCCCCTCACTCCCACCTACCCCGTTCTCGGCGAAGCCCTGCAAGGCGGGGCGCTCGGGCTGGAGCAGGCCCGGGTGATCGTCACGGTGCTCGACGGCCTGCGCTCTTCAGTTCTGGTGGAAGACCTCGACCGGGTCGAACGCTCCCTGGTAGCCAGCGGCTCCGGCGCAATCACCTCCGAAACAGAGGGGCTGCCCGGTGCGGGTATCGCGTTTGCGCCGGAGTTGCTGCGGCAGCAGGGCATCCAGTGGAAGGCGCGCCTCGCCCCCGACGGCACGGCGCCCGGTGAGACGCCGCCGGAGCGGCGCAGCTGGCTCACCTTCGGCACCCTCAGCAACGGTGGCTACAGCCTCAACGGCTGGTTCACCACCCTCGACCGCGCCATCATCGGCAACGTCTTCGATGCGTACCTGTCCGCCGCCGCGTCCAACCCGGTCCCCGGAGCCAACGCCACCGCAGCTACTCCTGGCACCCAAGTCACACCGCGCGCCACGGTCGCGTTTCGTGACACCGACCCCGCCGACCCCAGCACCAGCGAAAAGAAGAACAGTGGCAACAGCCCTGACACCGAAGCCGAAGCCGAAATCGAAATCGAGGTCGAGAGTAACGACCTGCCCGACCCGCTCAGCTCCGACAGACTCAGTCCGTGCCCGCAGCAACCCGACGACACCCGCTCCCGCAGCGAAAAACAAGCTGGCATCCTCCGCGCTGTGTTCGAAGCCGCCGCCCGGCAGCCCGGCACCCCGACCATGGGCGGAGCCGCCCCCACCGTGCTCGTGCACATCAACATCAACGACCTCCTCGCCGGCCGCGGCGCCGGCTGGATCGATGGCCTCGACGGCCCCCTCACCACCAACCAGATCGACGAGTTGATTTGCGCCGGCGGGTATCAACCGGTGCTGTTCGGCCACAACGGAAAGATCCTGCACCTCGGCACCAGCAACCGCTTCTTCACCGCCCAACAACGCCGAGCACTCGCCGCCCGAGATGGCGGCTGCGTCATCCCCGGCTGCACCATGCCACCCCACCTCACCCAAGTGCACCACGTCGTCCCGTGGCGCCAGGGCGGCCCCACCGACATCGACAACGCCGTCCTGCTCTGCAACGCCGGCCATGCCAGCATCGACACCTCCGGCTGGGACATCGACATGCGAGACGGCCGCCCCTGGATCCGCGGACCCCTCATCTTCGACCCCACCCAAACCTGGCGCCCCGCCGCACAAAACCGCGCAGCCACCCCCACCGAAAAACCCAACTGGAACAAGTAGCGTCTACGTCGATCCAGTCAGATCAACGCAGTCACGCAAGATTGCAACACTTCCGGACTGTGCGTCCACTCGGAGTGGGGTACTTGCGGCACGGCTCAATCTCTCCCTCGCGAGCACCACAGACTGCAGCGAAACCTCGAACAACGTCAAACTCAACCACTAGTACCAGCCGACCGCCTGCGAGTGCGACCAGGCGGCGCACGGCGTTCCGTAGGACGAAGCCTTGATGTAGCCGAGGCCCCAAGCGATCTGCGTGGTGGCATTGGTGGCCCAGTCGTTGCCGGCCGACGCCATCTTGCTTCCGGGCAGTGCCTGGGGAATTCCGGTAGCGCCGCTGCTGGAGTTCATGGCCGCGTAGTTCCAGCCGGATTCTTTCTGCCAGAGACGGTCGAGGCAGCTGAACTGATCGGCGCCCCAGCCGTACTGCGAGGCGGCCATCGACTGTGCGGTGGCGCGGGCACCGTCCACAGTGTTTCCTCCGGCAACAGATTGCAGGCGGGCGGCCTCGGCAGCCGCCTGTGCAGCGGCTTCGGCGGCAGCAGCCTGGGCGGCAGCGGCCGCAGCAGCCTCGGCGGCGATGCGGTCGACTTCAGCGGTGGCGGCAGCGAGCGACGCAGTCTCAACCTTCGCCTCGGCCGTGAGTGACTCCACCTGGTCGATCGGCATAATCGCGTAGCTGGCGAGCGAGCTGGCTACCGAGGTGAGGGTGGTGGCATCCACTTTGCTCTGGCTGGCCGCGATGACGACATGGGCTGCGACGAGGGCAGCGGATGCATTGTCGCGCGAGATCGACTCGCCGTGGGCCGCGTAGAAGTCGAGCTGGTCACTCTGCAGGCCGGTGCTTTCGGCGAGTACGGTCGTGGCGGCGATGCTGTCTTGCCGGGCATCGGCGGACTGGGCGACGAATCCGCTGCTGGCAACAAGGCCGGCGATAACGAGCACGGCACCGGTGGCAACGAAGATCTCATGCCGGCGGGTGCGTGGTTTGCGGGGCTTCTGCTGCGTTCGAGGGGCGAGGTGGGCATGAGGCGTTTCAGTGTGTTTTGGGCGCATGTCCTTCATCTGGCGCGAATGATGGACGCTAGGTACGCCCGTTCGCTGGGTTTCGAGCCCGTGCACTTCGGGGTGGCGCGGGCGAGTTGGCCAGCATGCCCGGCCTGTTTGAACGAAACCTCACGATTTTCCCCGAAACCCCTGATTTTCGGTCACACGCACTGTGCCATGGCATACTTTGCGACCTGGCGAGGGCTGGTGCACGCAGGAGATAACGTGATTGTGCTGGTCACAGGAATAATTTCCGGCAGAATGAGACTCGACCGGTTGGCCTCGGAGCCGGCAAAATGCCAAGATTAATCTTGCACAGTGAAGGCGAGCAAGCGCCCCAGCGCGTGATTCCACTCGATGCGCTCCTGCTCCAGGCGCACATTTCCCTCCGAGCGGATGCGGGAGAGTGCGCCCATTTCCTCGGCTGTCAGCGAAAGATAGGTTCCCCCGGCCGCTTTCGGCTCGGGGACCCAGAGGTCACGAAAGAGCAGCAAAGTCGCTTCGTCCATGAGAACGCTCGTCACGTCGTCGCAGGTCGAACGCAGCGCGTGCAGGATGGCGAACCCGTCAGAGTCCAGATCACCCCAATAGATGACACGGCCGGTGTGAATCCAGGGGATCGATCCGAGGCGCGGTGCCGCATAACCACCGCCGTGTACAACGACCGCGCCTGGCAGCTCGGGCATGGCGAACATGGTCTCCAGGTTTTCAAACACGAACACCGTCGTCGGAGCGATAGCGAGCGCGGCGAGCTCCTCGACCGGCGCGATCACGTCGCAGAGCCCTCCCGGCCGCAGGTGTGGATCCAGAAAACGCACCCGCACAAGGTTCGGTGCGCCCTGCAAGCCGAGCGTAAGGTTTCCGCTCACGGCCGAGTGCAGCCCCTCGACGATGGCGCGATGCCCTTCGAGCCATTTGGTGTCGATTCCGCGGATCGGCAGCTGCCGAATGCGCCAACCGGATGCGGGATGCTCGGCCAGCCACGCCACCACCTGCAGCAGGGTAGCAAAATTCGCGTCGGTCAGGGCTTGCAGTGTGCGGGAGTGGGTGCGGATCGCCACGGCGAGGGGGTCGACATCGTCGTTTGTCGTCGGGAATGCCAGCCGCAACAGGGCGGCGCGGCGCTGGAGAACCCGCCACTCGCGCGCGGTGGCAGCGCCGGCGAACGCGGCGATCGCATCCGCTCCGCGCAGCGTGCACCGTTCGGGAACAGTCTGCGTGCCAACCCTTGACCACTGACGCTCGCCCCAGCGCACGTCAATGTTCGGCGCACGTGAAGCGGCCGCCCGCCACTCGCGCTGCCAGGCGATCGCGGCATCCTGGCCGAGGAGCGCGGCACGTTCGGTCGGCGGGTGCAGCACGATCTCAAGGAGAGCACTCTCACCGCCGAAGGCCGCCCAGTCCCGTTGATCCTGGAGAACGCGCTTGCGGGCGCGCTCCTGCGCCTCGGGCACCGTCACCATGCCGCGGGGAACAGCCATCAGGCCTCGTCGTCGGCGCGAAAGACGACACTGGCCGTGCGCGAATCGTTGCGGGTGGTGTTGGTGATAGAAGTGATGCCGCCGACGTAGGGTTCGATGGTCTGCAGTAGTTTTTCCGGGGTGGCCAGAATCATGTGGAACCCAAACTCCACGAACACGTCCATGGCCATGCGTGTGTAACGACTGTCGGCCTTGTCGAAGGCTTCGTCCAGAATGATCGTGGCGTAGGTCGGTAGATCGTCTTCATCTGTGGCGAGTTGGTAGCGCAGCGCAGCCGCGAGGCAGAAGATGACGAGTTTCTGCCTCTGCCCGCCCGAGAGGCCGGCGCTGGAGTCGTGCACGTTTACCGTGCGGCCGGCCAGATCGACTTCGTGGGCCATAAAGGTGACGTGTTCGCGGGTGTCGAGGCAGCGGCGGCGCCACGCGACATCGGCGTTGTCGCTCGAGGCCAGGCGCGCCATGACCTGGTTGAGTACGACAAAGCGTTTTTCGGCCGCAGCGAGGTCGTCGTCGTTCCAAGCACCGTCGGCGACGGTTTTGAGGTCGGCCATGAACTGCAGAACCTCGGGGGCGCGCCTGGTTTTCACCTCGATGCGCAGGTAGCGTTCCACGTCGAAACGGGAGCGCCCGAGCGAGGCGTTGACCGGGTCGATGCGGTCAACGACGAGTTTCGGGGCATCGCGAATATCCGAGGCCAGGTGCCCGATCAGATCGCGTGATTTCTCGCGCAGCAGTTTGAGAAAGTTCCCTTCGTGTTCGGGGAGTCCCCGCGCCACGATGCCCTCGAGCAGCCCGCGATAGCCCGCCCGATCATCGATCGAGGTGCTGAGATCAGCGGATGCCGCCGGCCAGCGGGTTTGAAAAGCTCCGGATCCGAGCACAAACGTTGATTGCGCCGTGCGAATGAGGTTCTGGGCGACGAGCGATTCGCGGTGCAGCACGTCGCTGACCTTGCGGCCGACTTCGCCGATGTTCTTGCGGTCGATTTTGCGCACCACGGACCGATAGCGGGTCTCGAGCAGGGCGGTATCCGCATCGGACAGGGCCCCCGATTCATCGGTATCGCGGGCCTGCACGCGCCGCCCGATGTCATCGATGAGCCCGGTGAGTTCGCGCAGAATCGCAGCGCCCTGGCTCACTTCGAGGGCTCGCGCTCTGGCCGTGGCTTCAGCCTCGTGCAGCGAGGTACGGGCATCCGTTTCGGCGCTGATGGCACCCTGCAGCTCGGTGTTTCCGGTCGTGAGGGCCTCGAGTTGGCGGCGGCGGGCCCGCACGAGTTCGTCGGCCGCGGTGCGATCGAGCTCGGTCCAGTCCTGGCCGAGCACGCGTTCGAGCACGGCGCGGCGGCGGGTGGCGGCGTCCCGATCGTGCTGGGCGCGCTTGAGCCGGCTGTCCGCTTCGCGGTGCCGTTGGTCGGCCTCGCGCCGGCGCTCCAGGAGCAGGTAGATCTTGGCCTCATTGTCGGCGCCGAGAATCCATTGGCTGCGGTCGTCGATGCGGTGGCGGTCATTCTTCTCGTACCGCCGCGCATTCTTCTTGACTTGCCCGCCGATCGTGACGCCCTTCTCCACGTCGTCGAGTTCGTCGGGGTGGTCAACGCAGGCGTAGTCGAATTCCTTGGCGGCTCGGGATTGCAGCCAGTCTCGGAACGGTCCATCACTCACCCGAATGCGGTGCAGCAGCGACCGTGGGGTTCGGGCGGCCTTCGGTGGGTCGGCGAGCGTCGGAACGGCCTCGAACACGAGACGGGCGCCGAGGTTGCGGGATTCCACGCGGCGCCGTACCTCGGGCAGGTACTCGTCGCGCACGAGCAGCGCGCTCGCGAGCGGATAGAGTACCCGCTCGATCGCGCCGCTCCAGTCGGAGAACTCGGGCAGCACCTCGATCAGTTCGCCGGCAAATGGCAGTGCAGCCTCGGTCACACCGAGCTCGTCGGCCAGACGTTTGCGGGCGAGCAGCAGCGCGGCCGGCAGATTGCTCTTCCGGGTGCGCAGCTCGGTGAGCTCGCGGTCGACCCTGACCAATTCTTCGCGCGCGGCGAAATACTTCTCGTTGTCGTCGTGATCGTGCGCGGTCTGGGGCGCGGATTCTTTCAGGGCGCGGCGGCTCGACTCGTGAAATTCGACGAATTCGGCGTTGTTCTGCGGCGCGGTGGCCACTCCGACCCCGGCGAGGTCGTCGCTGAAGGCGTTCCAACGTTTCGCGGTCGCTTCAGCACCGATTACCGCGTCGGCGACGCGGGCCTGCATCAGCGCAGAGTCTGATCCCCCCAGTCGCAGTGCGCGACGTTCGGCGGCACGCAAGCGTTCTTCTGCGTCGTCGCGCGCGGCATCGGCCCTACCGGATTCTTCCTCGGCGCGGGCATGGTGGGCGCGCAGGGCTCCGCGTTCATCGCCAGCGAGGCGCAGCGTGAGCTGGTCCTGGAACGGGTCGATCAGGTCCACCAGGCGCGCCGTTTCGGTGGCCCTGGCTGAGGCGGCTTCGTAGTCAACGATGGAGGTTTCGAGCTGCTTCAGATGCTCGGCCTGGCGGCGCAGCTCGACGACGTGCTGGTGTGCCTGATTGAGCTCGCCGAACTGCTCGACGGCGGTCTTGGCCCGCTTGAAGGTCGGCGGCTCGTCGAGCATGAACGAACGAAAGAGCTGGTCCAGGCTGCCGAGATTCTTGGCCGATTGGGTTTTGTGCAGCAGGTGCAGCGCGTTTTCGTTCGTGATGCCGAGTACCCGGCCGAGGCGCGAATAGAACCGGGCGTGACTACCCGTGGTTGTGATGATGGCCTCGGGCCAGGCCTTTTGGATGCGTTTGGTTTCGATCCCCGAAACGACGAACTCCTTGAAATCGAGCAGGGTCACCCGGCCGCGGTCGATGAAGCAGACATCTTTGAGGTCGGCCTTGTCGACGCTGGAGCCGCGCAGGTGAAACAGGCGCGCGAGGGTGATCGGGGCATTCTGCCCATTTTCGAAACCGAGCAGAATCCCGCTCCAGGTGGGGCCTTTACGCAGGTAGGTGCTGACGGCACGGTCGAGGTTTTCGTCGGCCTCCTTGCTCCACGCACCGCGCACGTAGCTGATCAGGCTGCGGTCGTCGTTGCGTGAGGCCGCATCCTGGGCTGCGGCGTTGAACCGTAACCACTTGTCGGGGGTGAGCACTGTGCCGATCGCGTCGAGCAGGGAGGACTTGCCCGACCCGGAGGCCCCGGTGAACAGGTGCCCCTTGCGGGCGATGTCGATCGGGTGAAACCCGTCGAAGGTGCCCCAGTTGAGCAGTTCGACTCGGGCCAGCCGCCACTGGCCAACGTGAATCGGACCGGTTGTTGTCGCCTGCGCGAGGCTGTCGGGCGTGTCATCGAAGCCGGGCATTTCGAGCAGGGTCATGCGGTCACGTCCTCATCGGTGTCGGCGTCGAATCCGCCGCCTTCCGCGGCAATGCGCCGGTATTCGGCGCCAATGGCCTGAATCTGGTCGGCGTCGACGATCAGCCGCAGCACCGGAGAGATCTCGGCGCGATCGTCAACGCCCGCCAGGTGAATCACGCGCAGCTTGTTTTTCATGTTCAGCCAGGACGAATTCAGACGCCGGGCAAAGTCGGCCTCGTCACGGTCGGGCGTGCGGTAGACCCAGAGCTGCTCGAAGACTTCGTCCTGGCCCACGATCACCCGGCCTTCACCCTCTCCGGCGAGCAGCATCTGGCGCAGCACCAGCAACATCGCGGTGTCGAGAAAAGTGAGCGCTGCGGTACGCACGGTATTCGGCGTTTTCAGTTCGGTGGTGCTGACGTTGCGCACGAAGGCGAACTCACCGACCCGGTCGATGACGAGGTCAAGGAACAACTCGTGCAGCCGGGAGCGCAGGGCGGTTTCGTCGGCGAGCAGCGCCGACCAGAGCGACGGAGCTGTCACGCCCGACAGATACGGTCCTTTTATGAGTTCCAGCAGGGCGCGGCGGGATTGTTCGCCGAGCACGCCGGTGTCGTGCGCCCAGAGTGCGGTCGCGGGGGCAGTATCCGCTTCGATAATGGTGTCGGTCACAACAGTCTCCCCGTGAAGCGGTAGATCGGAATGTCGGCGGCGCGAGCGGCCTGATCGGTGCCTTGCCAACGCACGGTTTCGACGCCGCCGGGCACGGTGCCCTGATTGGCGGCGAGGGTGAGCAGCCCCACGACGCTCGCGACGCCCTGGCTGGCCGGGTGCCGTTCGAGTACCTCGCGCACGGTGCACTCGTCGAGTTCGGCGAGAACGCCGTTGACGTTACCGATGAGTTCGGCAAAATCAATCTCGGTCTCGCGGGCCAGAGCGCGCAGGGCCTCGAGGTCGGCGGTGCCGGCGACGTGCTCCACAATGGGCGACGTCGCGTCGAGTTCGGCGGGGTCGTGCAGCCGCAGGGCGCCGACGCTGCGCAGCGCGACCGCCGACAGCTCCAGGTGCAGCGTAGTCGGCTGATACGGCTTGGTGCGCGCGGATGCTTCCACCCCCGTCGCCAGCGCACGCCTGAGCAGGGAGCGCAGTACGCGGTCACGCTGGTAGTCCTGCGACTGCACGTAACGGCGCAGGCCTCGGGCGAACGCAGTGATCACCTCGTGAATCTCTCCGCTGTGGTCCTTGAGCGTGCCGATGAAGCGGCGGAGAAACCGCCGTTGCGCGGGGCTGAGGTCGGCCGCGAAATCGCCGGACAGAACCCGGGAAACGTCATCGTCGAAGGCACTGCCCACGGCCGGGTCGAGCACGAGGGCTGAAAATCCGGCGAAGCTGCGCCCTTCGTCGGATTCCGCGATGAGGTCGACGCCGCGAAACACCTCGTCAAGCACGGTGCGCTGAGTGTCGTCGCTCTCGACGATGCGGGCCCGGAGGTCGCGGTTGAGGTTCTCGAATTCGGCTCGCACCCGGGCGAAGTCGGAGGGGATCTCCTCGGCCTGAGCCAGAATGTCCCGCAGGCGTTCGAGCGCCCGCGCCGGGTCGAGGGTGTCGATATCACCTCGCTGGATGCGCTCGATCTGCGCGTCGATGCGGTCGCGCTGGGCGTGCAGCTGCTCGAGTCGCCGGGTGACGTCGGGGTCAGTGTCGATGGCGAGCTGGCCCAGTTGCACGCCGATGCTGGCCAGGCGAGATTCCGTGACAGTCTGCCGCGGCGCGGCGAGCTGCTCCAGAAAACGGATGGCGCCGAGAGCGCCGGGGGCGAGCTCGAAAGTCTCGCCGCGGGTGTCTTCATCGGCCCGACGGGTGAGAAAGCCCGACTTACGCCACTCGGCGCAGTAGCCCTGGGCACTTTGGGGCAGGTCGAAGCCGTGACCACGCAGGGCGTCGAGGTCGTGATCGATGCGTTCATAGAGCTCGGCCGTGGAGAGGCGCCGGTTTTCTCCCCCGAGATGCTCGCTCAGTAATGCAGCGATGACCGGGGCGTTGGCGGCGCGGAGGAGCCGCCAGGTGGCATCCGTTTCGATCAATTGCCGCAGGGCATGCGTCTGACTGAGTGTGGACAAACGGCAGACCTCCTTCGGCTCGTTTCAAGGGTACTGGTCGTCTGCGATCCATGGTTTCGTACACCACCGACATTGGCGACGTGCGTTGAGAACTTCTAAAATAGGCGGGCGGACCGATTAGTGTTTCACAACCACAAAACTCTTGCGCACAACCACACCCGTGACTTAGGCTCTAAGCGAGATAATCGAAACGTTTAGACGATGGAGTCCGTTCATGGCAAACATTCACGACGTGGCACGTGCCGCCGGAGTGTCCATCAGCACGGTCTCCTACGCCCTCAGCGGCAAGCGCTCCATCGCCGACTCGACCAAACGCCGCATCGAAGACGCAGTGCGAACCCTGGAATACCGCCCGAACGCCGGCGCCCGCATGCTCAAGGGATCCCGCACGCACATTCTCGCGCTGAGCGCGCCAATGCACGCCGGCACCCACGCCCCCGCGCACATGACCTTCGCTTTGGCCGTTGCCACGGCCGCTCGTCGCTTTGACTATGACGTACTGCTGCTCACCCAGGACGAAGCCACGAGCGGCCTGACCCGGGTCGTACACAGCTCGTTGGTGGACGGCATCGTGCTCCTCGATGTGTCGCGGGATGATCCGCGCACTGCCCTGGTGCGCGAACTCGGCCTGCCGGCCACCGTGATCGGCATTCCGCGGGACACTGCGGGGCTCACCTGCGTCGACCTCGACTTTGACGGTGCAGCGCGCCTCGCCGTGCGCCGCCTCGTTGATCTCGGCCACCGCAAGGTCGGACTGATCGGCCAGGCACCAACGGTCTACGACCGAGGGTCGAACTTTCCGCTGCGATTCCGCGACGCTTTTCTCGCCGAGGCGACACAGAACGGCGCCACGGTCGCGTTCACCCCGAGCGCCGAAGACTCCGCCGGCGTGCGCGGCGCCTTCGATGGCCTCATTGCCGATCTGCCGAGCATGACCGCGCTGGTCATGCACTGCAACGAGCCCGTGCAATCCATGGTGCTGGAGCTGCTCAACCAGCGCGGCATTTCCGTACCCGGGGATCTGTCGGTGATCTCCGCGTGCTCGAGCTTCTCGACCGACCACCTCAATCCCCCCCTCGATGTCATTCCCCTGCCCGCCGAACTCTCCTGTACCCGAGCCATCGAACTCACCATGGCGCAGCTGGCCGGTCACGTCGAGCCGCACGTCGAGCTCATCGAGCCGACGTATGTCGACCTGGGATCCACCAGGTCCCTCACACGCAGCTAACCCTCACGAAAGGATTCTCGAACAAACCGAACTATCGAAACGTTTCGATAGCCCAGCCCGCAGCTCCTGCACGAGATGCGTACTACAAGGAAGTAGATCAGTGAAAAAATCAACCAGAACCCTCTCCGGCGTCGCCCTACTGGGCGTGAGCGCCCTACTGCTCTCCGGCTGCTCCAGCACCGCCGCCAGCGACAGCAATATCCTCAAGCTCTGGCACTTCGAGAGCGAAACCAGCGCCATGGGTATCGCCTGGGACCAGGCGATCAAAACCTTCGAGGACGAGACCGGCGCCACGGTCGAGTTCGAAGCGAAAAGCTTCGAGCAAATTCGCTCAACGGCCAGCCAGGTGCTCAACTCCAACGAGGCCCCCGACATCCTCGAGTACAACAAGGGCAACGCCACCGCCGGCCTGCTCGCCAGCCAGGGCCTGCTCAGCAACCTCGACGATGCCGTCGCCAAATACAGCTGGGACGACGCCCTCGCCCCGTCGTTGCAGACCACCGCCCGCTATGACGAGAACGGCATCATGGGCTCTGGACCGTTCTACGGTGTGCCCAACTACGGCGAGTTCGTCGAGGTCTACTACAACAAGGACATGTTCGCCGCGAGCGGCCTCGCGGTTCCAACTACCGTCGCGGAGCTCGAGACCGTGATGCAGGCCTTCACCGACCAGGGCATCACTCCCCTGGCCGAGTCCGCCGCCGAATACCCGCTCGGGCAGCTCTGGTACCAGCTCGCCCTGACCAAGGCTGACCGCAGCTTCATCGACGACTACCAGCTCTACACCGGCGACGTGGACTGGTCGGGCCCCGAGCTCAGCTACGCCACCGACACCATCAAGGCCTGGACCGACGCCGGCTACATCAGCCAGGACGCCACCGGCTTCAAAGCAGAGGATGCCGGCACCGCGTTCATCAACGGCACCTACCCGATCTTCTACTCCGGCTCGTGGTGGCACAACAGGTTCACGACCGAGGTGACCGGCTTCGAATGGGGTACCTTCCTCTTTCCCGAGGCTGAGTTCGCCCCCGGTTCGGCCGGCAACATGTGGGTCGTTCCCGAGAAAGCCGCCAACAAGGAGCTCGCCTACCAGTTCATCGACATCACGATGCGCCCCGAGATCCAAGCCCTGATCGGCAACAACGGCGGAATCCCCGTCGCCGCGAACGCTGCCGATATCACCGACCCGAAGAGCCAGGAACTGATCGGTAACTTCAACACCCTCACCGACCAGGACGGCATCGCGTTCTACCCGGACTGGCCCACCGCCACGTTCTACGACGAACTCAACGCCGGCCTGCAGGAACTCATCAACGGCACTAAGTCGTCCTCCGACGTGCTCGAACAGCTCGGCGGACAATACCAGTCCGGCGTCGACGACATCGTCGGCTAGAGCCCTAACCCCGCGCCACCCACCGGTCGGGGGCCGCCAGCCCCCGACCGTCCCCACCCGCACGCGACGTTCAGATTCACGCCAGAGAAGGTATCCGCATGACGACAGCATCCATTTCAGATGCTCCCGTTGACGCTCCCCGGGGTTCCCAGCAACCAGCCCGGCAGAGCCTCATTCCGGGGAGCAACCCGAACAAGTTCTGGATCTACCTGGTGCCCGGTCTGGCGCTGCTCACCCTGATCATCATCGTGCCGCTGGTCTGGAACATCTACCTCACCTTCACCGACTACCGCGGCATCAAACCGCCGGAGTGGGTGGGCCTGGAAAACTGGGTCAAGCTCGCCGGCGACAGCGTGTTCTGGACCTCGTTCAGCAACTCGATCGCCATGATCCTGGCGATGGTCGTCGTGCCCACCCTGCTCGGTCTGGTGCTGGCCGCCATGCTGTTCGACCTGATCGGCAAGAAGTTCGGCGGCAAGCTCGCCAGCTTTCTGCGCGCCACCTACTACCTGCCGCAAATCCTGCCCGCCGTCATCGCCGCCATCGTGATCGGCTGGATATTGCGTCCGCAGAACGGCGCCCTCAATGAGGTGCTGACCGGGATGGGTCTCGGAGGTCTCGCCCATAACTGGCTCGGCAACCCCAACACCGCCCTACCGAGCATCATGGTGATCATGATCTGGGTGCAGCTCGGCTACCCGATCGTCATCTTCATGGCCGCCCTGCAGCGCGTCGACCCAGAGCTCTACGAAGCCGCCGAACTCGACGGCGCGAACTGGCTGCAACGATTCACCGCCATCACGGTGAGCATCATCCGTCCGGAGATCTTCGTGGTCACCCTCACCTGCACCATCGCTGCCCTCAAGGTGTTCGGCCCCATTTACACCCTTACCGGGGGTGGCCCGGGAACCTCCACGATCGTTCCGGCGTACTACGCCTACAGCGAGTTCTTTCAGTCCCAGCAGGTGGGCTATGGCGCCACCATCGCTACAGCGCTGACCATCGTGATCGCCGCGGTCTCCGTGGTGTTCCTGCTGGCGCAAACCCGGCTCGAGCGCAAGGAAGAGGCCATCTGATGACGACCCTCGAAGCGCTACCCGTGACCAGCACGATCCCGGCTCGCACTCCGAAGCGTCGCAGGGGCGGCAGTACCTCCCACAAGACCCTCGGCGACTGGGCGATCCTCGGCGTCGCCATTCTCATCGGCCTGCTCATCGCGGTACCGTTCTTTCTCATTCTTATCAACTCGTTCAAATCCCCCGCCGACTACAACAGTTCCGGGCCGCTCTCGCTGCCCACCGGCCTCTATTTCGACGGCATGATCAACTTCTGGGAGCGGGTTAATTTTCCCGAGAAACTCTGGAACAGCTTTTTCATCTCCAGCGTCGTCGCCGTACTCGCCGTCGGCGTCTCGCTGCTCAACGCCTACGCACTCGGCATCGGCCGGGTACGCGGCCGCACCTGGATTGTGCTGCTCATTCTGCTGGCCAACATGCTGCCGCAGGAGGTGCTGCTCTACCCGCTGTATTTCATGTTCAAACTCGTCGGCCTCTACGACAACCAGTGGGCCGTAATTATCATCTTCGTGGTCATCCAGAGCGCCTTTGGAACGTACCTGCTGGCATCCGTTTTGGGCACCTTTCCCAAGGAGATTCTCGAGGCTGCGTCGCTGGACGGCGCCAACCGCTGGACGATTCTGTGGAAGGTGGTCTACCCGATCACCAAGCCGACCCTGAGCGTATTGCTGATCTTCTTCTTCATTTGGACCTGGAACGAGTTCCTCATTCCGCTCACCTTCCTGGTGAGTAACGCCGCCCAGACCGTGCCCGTGTCCATCGCGGTGTTGCAGGGCGACCGCCTCATGGACGTGACCACGACGAGCGCCTCAGCGCTGCTCGGCTTGCTGCCCACGCTCATTTTCTTTCTCATCTTTCAACGCACCCTCACCAGGGGCATCACCGCAGGAGCAGTCAAGTAACAATGAAATTCACTGATGGTTTCTGGCACACCCGTCCCGGCGTCACTGCCCTGTACGCCCAGGAGGCGTACGACATCGAACAGATCGGGCATACCCTGCGCGTCAGCGCACCCACCAAGGTCATCGAGCGCCGCGGCGACACCCTCAACCGGGCACTGCTCACGGTCACGCTCTCTTCCCCACTCGACGGGATCATACGGGTGCGGGTGGAGCAGCACAGCGGCGGCACCGCCACCCCCGGCTTCGACCTCGTCGGCGCGCAAGCGGATGTCGGCACCGTCGCCGTCGACACCGCCGGCGGCACACTCGTGGCCGGCCCCCTCACCGCCCGTATCAGCCAGGGCGCCCCGTGGAACCTCGTGTTCGAAGCCGACGGCCAGCCGCTCACCGAGAGCGGACACAAGTCCATCGGGCAGATGAACCTCGCCCCAGGCGCTCCGATCACCGCCGAGCCGGCTGGGGTAGCCGGGGTGACCTCGACCGGGCTGGCGCCGGCATCCGCTTATATGCACGCGCAGCTATCGCTCGGCGTCGGGGAACTGGTCTACGGTCTCGGCGAACGATTCGGTCCGCTCGTGAAGAACGGCCAGACCGTGGACATCTGGAACGCCGACGGTGGCACGTCGAGCGAGCAGTCCTATAAGAACGTGCCGTTCTATCTCACCAACCGCGGCTACGGCGTGCTGGTCAACCACCCGGAACACGTCTCCTACGAGGTGGGCACCGAGACGGTCGAGCGGGTGCAGTTCTCGGTGGCCGGTGACGCGATCGAATACCTGGTGATCTATGGACCGACACCGAAACAGGTGCTCGAACGCTACACCCGCCTCACTGGGCGCCCGGCCCGGGTACCGGCCTGGTCGTACGGATTGTGGCTGTCCACCTCGTTCACCACGGAGTACGACGAAGCCACCGTCACGAGCTTCATCGATGGCATGGCCGAACGCGACCTACCGCTCAGCGTCTTTCACTTCGACTGCTTCTGGATGCGCGAGTTCAACTGGACCGATTTCGAGTGGGACCCCCGCGTCTTCCCCGACCCCGAGGGCATGCTTGCCCGGCTGCACGAGAAGAATCTGCACGTCAGCGCCTGGATCAACCCGTATATCGGCCAGCGCGCGGCCCTGTTCGACGAGGCGAAGTCTGCCGGGTACCTGGTGAAACGCGCCGACGGGTCGCTTTGGCAGTGGGACATGTGGCAGGCCGGCATGGCCCTGGTCGACTTCACCAATCCCGACGCCGTCGCCTGGTTCCAGGGCAAGCTGCGCCGACTGTTCGTGCAGGGCGTTGACGCCATCAAGACCGACTTCGGCGAGCGCATCCCGACCGATGTCGTTTGGCACGACGGGTCCTCCCCCGAGGTGATGCACAACCTGTACAGCCAGCTCTACAACCAGGCCGTGTTCGAGGTATTGCAGGAACACCGCGGCGAGGGCGACGCCGTGCTGTTCGCCCGCTCCGCCACGGTCGGCGGGCAGATGCAGCCGGTGCACTGGGGCGGAGACAACTCCTCGAGCTTCGAGTCGATGGCCGAGACCCTGCGCGGTGGCCTCTCGCTCGCCTTCAGCGGCTTCGGTTACTGGAGCCACGACATCGGCGGGTTCGAGGGCATGCCCGACGCCGCCGTCTTCAAGCGATGGCTGGCGTTCGGGCTCATGTCGAGCCACTCCCGCCTGCACGGCTCCACGAATTACCGGGTGCCGTGGCTGTTCGACGACGGCACCGAAGCACCCGGGCAGAGCGCGGTCGATGTAACGCGCCGCTTCACCACTCTGAAGCTCGAGCTCATGCCCTACCTCTATCAGGTCGGCCTGGAGGCCCACCGCTCTGGCACGCCGTTCATGCGACCGATGCAGCTCGAGTTCGCTGGCGACCCGGCCGTCGACTACCTCGACCGGCAATACCTGCTCGGCCCCGACCTGCTCGTGGCACCGGTGTTCAGTGCCGGCGGCGATGTGCAGTACTACCTGCCGGCTGGCACCTGGACGAACTATCTGACCGGCGAGATCGCGCTCGGCCCGGTCTGGCGGCAGGAGACCCACGCCTTCGACAGCCTGCCGCTCTGGGTGCGCGGCGGCGCGGTGCTCGTCACCGGCTCCCGCAGTGATCGTCCAGACTACGACTACACGGATGCCCCGCTGGTCACCATCTATCCGGGCGGCACGCCCGAGACGCGAACGATCCAGACACGAACGGCCGAGATCACCAACCCCCTCGACGGCAGTGTGGTTACGCTGGCCATCTCCAGCACCGACGGTGACATGACCGTCACCAGTTCAGCGGATGCCCCCTTCCGCGCCCGCCGCGCTGGCGGCACCCCCGTAGCCTCCACCGACCGAAAGGCCTCCCTGTGACTTTCTCCGCGGACTATCGCGACTCCGGCCTCGTTTTCCCCAAGGATTTCCTGTTCGGTTCGGCCACCGCGAGCTACCAGGTTGAGGGCGCCGCCTTCGAGGACGGCCGCGGGGCATCCATTTGGGACACCTTCAGCCACACTGCGGGCAAAATTTGGAACGAAGACACCGGCGACGTCGCGGCCGACCACTATCACCGACTCGAGGAAGACCTCGATCTCATGCTCGAACTCGGCCTGCAGGCGTACCGGTTCTCGATCTCGTGGTCCCGCATTCAGCCGACCGGTCGCGGGCCGGCCAACGCCGCAGGACTCGACTTCTACGCGCGGTTGATCGACGGGCTGCTCAGCCGCGGCATCCGTCCGATCGTCACGATGTATCACTGGGATCTGCCGCAGGCGCTGGAAGACGAGGGCGGGTGGACCAATCGGGCCACGGCGTATGCCTTCGCCGAGTACGCGCGCATTCTCGGCGAGGAGTTCGGCGACCGGGTGGATACCTGGACCACGCTCAACGAGCCGTGGTGCTCGGCATACCTCGGCTACGGCTCTGGCGCTCACGCGCCGGGCCACACCAGCGGGGAGGAAGCGTTGCAGGCGGTGCATCACTTGAACCTCGCCCACGGGCTGGCGATTCTGGCGCTCAAACCGCTCGTGACCAACGACCCCGACTTCTCCATCACGCTGAACCTGCACGTGTTGCGCGGCGATGGAGAGACCGGGCCAGAGGCGGTTCGTCAGATCGATGCGCTGGCCAACCGGGTGTTCCTCGGTCCGCTGCTGCTCGGCGCCTACCCGGCCGACGTGTTCAAAGACACCGAGGCCATCACCGACTGGGCATTCGTTTTGCCCGGCGATACCGAGATCATCCACCAGCCGCTCGACGTACTCGGCGTCAACTACTACTCGACCACGCTCGTGCGCCTGTGGGACGGGGTGTCCCCCAGGCAGAATTCCGATGGCCACAAGGATGTCGGTGGGTCGCCCTGGCCAGGCGCCGACCGGGTGGAGTTTCTCGCCCAGCCGGGGCCATACACCGAGATGGGCTGGAACATCGAACCGGCCGGACTCGAAGAACTGCTGGTCTCCCTGCACGACGAGTTTCCGCATCAGCCGCTCATGGTCACCGAGAACGGTGCGGCGTTTGTTGACGAGGTGGTGCAGACACCGGATGGCATCCGCGTGCACGACGCGCTGCGCGTCGACTACCTGCGCCGGCACTTCGCTGCCGCGCACCGAGCGATGGCCCGCGGCGTTGACCTGCGCGGCTACCAGGTCTGGTCACTCATGGACAACTTCGAGTGGGGCTACGGCTACTCCAAGCGGTTCGGCATTGTGCACGTCGACTACGACACCCTCGTGCGCACCCCTAAGGACAGCGCCCGCTGGTACAGCAGCCTGATCGCCACCCGGGTGCTCCCCGAGTAACGCCGATGCTGAGCGGCCGACATGTTCGAGGATGGTCGCGCAGATTCTCATGCCGTCCTTGAATCTCGACAGCTCGAAGTTCTCATTCGGGGCGTGATTGTTTTGGTCGGGGTTGGCGTAGGGCACCAGAATTGAGGGAATGCCCAGGATATCGGTGAAAACGTAGTTCGGCAGTGAGCTGCCGAGGCTGGGCACGACGAAGGGAACCACCCCGGTCGCCTGCTCCACGGCGCCGGCCAGAATCGCAACGTAGGGATTGTCGAGGGCCGTACGCGACGGGGGAATCGAGCTGAGTCGAGTCAGCTCCACCATCGGAGCATGCTGTATCAGGTGCGCCCGAAGCAACCGAAAGATCTCGTCCGGATGCTGCCCGGGCACGAGTCGCATATCGAGGTGCGCTCTGGCGCTGTTGGAGATGACAGTTTTCATGCCCGGGCCGGTATAACCGCTGGTCATACCCGTTATTGTCATCGTTGGTCGCAGCATTAAGCGTTCGTAGTAGCCGCGTCCCTCGGGCTGGGGCAGCTCCGTGATGCCATAGTCGCTGAAGTGGTCCTTCAGATCGAGGGGCAGCCCGGCCAGATTCGCACTTTCGGCGAGCGTCGGCGGTCGCACGTCACCAAAGAAGCCCGCCACGGCAATCTCGCCACTCGGTTTCCACAGCGTAGCCAGTGCCTGCGTAAGCTGCTGCGCGGCGTCGGGCAGCAGGCCGCCGAGGCTGCCCGAGTGCGCATCACGATTCGCCCCGCGCATGCGCAGCTCAACGCCGAGCTGCCCGCGAGTGCCGAGCACGAGCTGCGGCGTGCCGCTGCGATGCACGGGACCGTCCGAGGTGATCGCAAGATCAGCCGCCAGGAGATCACGGTTTTCTTGAACGAGTTCGGCCAGATGCGGGCTTCCGATCTCTTCTTCGCCCTCAATGAGAACCTTGACGTTCACCGGCAGCTCACCGTGCGCGGCCAGCGTTGCCCGAAGGGCCCAGAGCTGCGCGAGATGCTGGCCCTTGTTGTCACTGGTGCCGCGCCCGTACATGCGACCGTCGCGAATGGTCGCCTCGAACGGGTCACCCTGCCAGTGCGCAGCGGTTTCGGCCGGTTGCACGTCGTAGTGCCCATAAATGAGCACGGTCGGCCGCCCGGGGTCGACGAGGCGTTCGCCGTACACCGCCGGCGGCCCAAAACCCTCAATCAGGTGTGTACGCAGCCCACTCCCGCACACGCTGTGCTGCACAGCCTGGGCGCACAGGGCCAGGTCATCCGTCGGCTGAGCGCTGACGCCGGCGATGCCAACGAGGTAGGCGAGTTCTTCGAGCGCGGCACCGAATCCGGCGTCGATGTGGGCGTAGACATCGTCAATGCTCACGATCTCACCGGCCCGAAGACCGGAACCGGCGCCCGCCCCGGCCGTGATCGCCAGCCCACCTGCACCGGGCTGCCGATTCGGCAGGCTTCCCCGGTGAGGTTGGTCAGCAGCCTCGGCCCCTCCTCGAGCTGCACGACCGCCACAACGTAGGGAGTCACCAGCCCGAGTTCCGGCGCGGATTTCAGATGCACGGTGGTTTGCGAGTAGACCGTCCCCCGGCCGCTCGCCGCGACCCAGCCGATGTCATCGCTGTCGCAGGAGAGGCAGAAGGGACGCGGATAGAACTGATACTGCCGGCAGGCTCCGCATCGCTGGATCACGAGCTGTTCCTTGCTGGCCGCCTCCCAGAAATAGGCGGTCGCGGGGTCAGCCCAATCGAACATTGACTCAACCACGAACCAACACCGCCGTGGCTGCCGTCGAGAAGAGGCCACCGATGCCGTGCACCAAGCCGACCGTCGCCCCTGGCACCTGCCGCGCTCCGGCCTGACCGCGGAGTTGCCGCACCGCTTCGATAACCAAGAGGATGCCCAGCGCCCCCGGATGACAATAGGACAGCCCTCCCCCCGAGGTAATCGAGGGGAGGCTGCCGGTGATGGTCAGATTACCCGCCTGCACAAACGCGCCGGCTTCACCGCGCGCGCAGAACCCGACATCTTCGAGCGCCAGCAGAACGCTGATCGTCGACGCATCGTAGGGCTCGAAGACGTCGATGTCGGAGTGCCCTACATCTGCCATCTGCAGCGCGGCACGAGCAGCCGCGACCCCCGGCGAGGCCTCGAGACTCGGCAGTTGCGGGATGTGCCACTGCCGGGCGCTCTCCCCGGTGCCGGCCACTCGAATTGGCGTGTTGGCCGAATCCCGGGCCCGATCCCCGGTCGTTAATACGATGGCGCCGCCGCCGTCGGTGACCAGGCAGCAGTCCAGGCGATGCAGCGGTGCACAGATCAGGCGCGACTCGAGCACATCGTCGATGGTGAGCGGAGCACGCTTCCAGGCTTTAGGGTTCAGGCCCGCCCACTGCCGTGCGGTCACGGCGACGGACGCCAGCTGTTCGGGGGTGGTTCCGTACTCGTGCATGTGTCGGGCCGCGAGCAGCCCGAACTGGCCCATCGGGGCCGGAAGACCGTACGGCTGTTCAAACTGGGGGGACGTTGCCTTCTCATTCCAGTGGTTGAGCTTGCGGGTGGCGCGGGTCCGCTGCCTCGACGCGTACACGACCAGGGCGACCCGGCACCGTCCGGTCTGCAGGGCGGCCGACGCATGACCGAGAAAAGCTACAAAGGCGGCACCGCCCAGATCGCTGGAGTCGGAGTAGCTCGGCTGAATTCCGAGATACTCCCCGACCTGCACTGTGCCCTCCTCGCCGAGGTAATTCACGAACAACCCGTCGACATCACGCAGGGTCAGCCCGGCATCGGCGAGCGCTTCCCTCGCTGCGAGCGCAATCATCGACAGCTCGGAATGGTCTCGTACTTCCCCCAATGGCGCTTCGGCTACCCCCGAGATGAATACCGCACGGTCAGGTCCTGTCATCAACATTGCGTAACCCCTCAGCGAGCATCGACGGCCATTTCTGTTCATCATATAGACATGTCGTCTATCCAGGGATACAGTTTGAGAAATTCCACGACGCATGAAACACCGACCCACCCGAACCAGGCGACACGGAAAGCGACACCATGCCCGCAGACTCACCTTTCACCCCCGCACCGGTCTCCTACGCCCAGCGCATCGCCGACTTCGCCGCCGAACGCGGCGAGCTCACCGCACTCATCTTCGTCGCCCCCGACGGCAGCGAAAGTTCCCTCAGTTGGGCAGAGCTCGATGCGCGCGCCAATCAGATGGCACGGCTGCTGGCGGGCTACGGCGTTGGCCCGACCACCCTTCTGGCCATCTGCCTGCCCACCCGCGCCGAACATATCATCGCCGCCATCGCCGCCTGGCGACTCGGCGCCTGCACCCTCCCCCTGTCGCCACAGATGCCGGAGCGCGAACGTCGCGAAATTCTCGCCGTGAGTGAATCGTGGCGCACCACCGTCATGCTCGTGGAACACGAGGGGCAGCACCCCGGCGACATCGGACTCGACGAGCTTTCGGCACTCGACACCGTTGACGCATCAGCGTTACCAGCCATCACCGCGTGGCCGGGCAAGGCGATCTGTTCCGGCGGTTCGACCGGCCGGCCCAAAATCATTCTCGACGACCGACCGTGGCAGAAGATCCCCGGCCAGGGCAGCTCCCTGCACCGGTTCGGCCTGCGCGCCGACCAAACCCAGCTGATCACCGGCCGGCTATATCACAACATCTCCTTCAGCCTCACGCACAACGGTCTCTTCGAGGGCCACACGGTGATTCTGCTGGAGAAGTTCGATGCCGCCCTCACCGTGAACGTCATCGAGCGACACCGGGTTTCCTTTCTCGCCATGGTGCCCATCATCATGCAGCGCATCGCACGCGTGCCCGATGTGCTCACCCGCGACTTCTCCAGCATCGACGCGTTCTACCACAGCGGTGCCGTCTGCCCGGTGTGGGTCAAACGAGTCTGGTTGCAGCTGGTCGAACCGGCGAAACAATACGACTGTTATGGCGGCGCGGAGGGCACCGGGGTAGTCGCTATTCGCGGCGACGAGTGGATGCTCCGCGAGGGCAGCCTCGGCCGGCCGATCGATACGCGCCTGAGCATCCGGGACAGCGCCGGCGCTGTGCTGCCGGCCGGCGAGATCGGGGAGATTTTCACCGGACCCGAGGGTGCTCCCATGACGTTTCGTTATCTCGGCGCCGAACCGCCGCCATCCACTGCCGACGGACTGGTCACGCTGGGAGACCTCGGCTGGCTCGACGACGACGGCTACCTCTATCTGGCTGATCGCCGGGTCGACCTGATCATCACCGGCGGCGCCAATGTGTACCCTGCCGAAGTCGAAGGGGTGCTCTCGGAACACCCGGGCATTATCGACGCCGTGGTGATCGGCATCGACGACGACGAGTGGGGCAAGCAGGTCTACGCCATCCTGCTGCCCACCGACCCGGCCGCGCCGCCCGAGGTCGACGACGTGCGGGCATTCTGCCGGGAACGCCTCGTGCCCTACAAGGTGCCAAAGACTTTCGAGTTCGTCAGCACGAGCTTCCGCGACGAATCGGGCAAGATGCGCCGATCGGCGCTGGCCAGCGCCCGCAACCAACGCCAGGCATCCGCTCTGGTTACAGCCTCCAGAAACGACATCTCATGACTACCCAGCTGCGCGCCCTGGTCAATGCTCGGCTCATCGACGGCACCGGCGCCCCGGCGCGCGAGCGGTCGACCGTGATCATCGACGGCGAGCGGATCGTCGAGGTGACCGACGACCGCCCGCTTCCCGTCACGGTCGAGGTCATCGACCTGGGCGGCGCCACCCTGATGCCCGGCCTCATCGACTGCCACACCCACCACGCCGCGTGGGCGCAGAGCCTCGTCACACACCCGGAACCGCTGGGACTACTGATGTCCCAAACGGTGGCTGCCTTGAAGGTGACCGTGGAGGCAGGAATCACCACGGCGCGCGACCTCGGCGGTCTGGAACGAGGCTTCGTCCTGGCCGTCGACCGCGGCGTGATTCCCGGTCCGCGGTTGCAGACCTCGCTGATCATCGTGTCGCCGACCAACTCCCTGATGGATGCCCACCCGGTGTCGGGCGGTGCGATCACGTCCCGCGGACGCTACGAGATTCTGCCCGGCCTTCCCGAACCCTGGTGCGACGGTCCGGTGGCCGCGCGGGCCAAGGTGCGGGAGGTCATTCGCATGGGCGCCGACGTCATCAAGGTGGCCATGACGGGCAGCATGACCTTCGCCGCTCGCCGCCCCCATCGCCCGCTGTTCACCCCGGAAGAACTCGCCGCCATCGTGGACGAGGCCCATCTGGAGGGAATCCCGGTGTGCGCGCACGCCCACGGCGACCCCGGCGCGATCCTCGCGGTGCGTGCCGGCGTCGACACGATCGAGCACGGAACCTATCTGACCGAGGAGTGCGCGCGCGAAATGGCTGATCGGGGCACATGGTATGTTCCAACCATGTGCATCTCTAACTGGCACAGCACCCTCTCTCAGGAGAGTGTGCGAGCCCACACCATTGGCATGCCGGCGCGCCATCGCGAAAGCCTGGCCCTGGCCGTTCGATTCGGCGTGCGCATCGCTGCCGGAACCGACACCAACCCGTTCCACGGCTTCGGCCGCACCGGCATGGAGCTGGAGCTTCTGGTCGAGGCCGGCCTGACCTCGGCCGAAGCGATCAGGGTCGCCACCGACCAGTCCAGCCAGTGCATGGGCGTATCAGCCGACGTTGGCACTGTTTCCGCGGGAAAATTCGCCGACCTGCTCATTGTGGACGGCGACCCGCACCGCGACATCCGTTTATTGCAGGATGCGAAACGGCGCACCGCCGTACTGAAAGGCGGCCAGTTCATGAGCGGGTCACTCCTCTCTATAGCGGATGCTCACAGTCGCCAAACAATGGCGGTCACCGCATGACCACCGAGACCGCAGACGGCTCGGAGACCCCGGCCGCCCCAACCGCAGTTGCACCAGTCGGCCCCGCCACCGACTACATGATCGGGCCGGTCGCTGCGGCCCTCGATATCATGCTCGAGTTCGAGGACGGGCAACAAGAGCTGCGCGTTGCCGACATCGCCCGCCGAGTTGGCGTGACCCGCAACAAGGCGTTTCGTCTCATCAAAACCCTCGAATCGCGCGGCTTTCTGCAACGCACCGGCGACCACTACCGGGTGGGCAGTCGATTGCTCACCCTCGGCGAAGTAGCAGCGCAGCCGATCGAAGCGTTGCGGGCCGCCGCGCAGCCCGAGCTGGAGGCGTTACAGGCAGAGACCAATGAAACGATCTACCTGCTGGCTCCGGTCGGTAACGAGGCGATCTGCATTTCCCGCTTGGAGAGCACACACTCTCTGCGCATCTCGGTCGACGTTGGAAACAAACGACCGCTGGATTCGGGGGCCGGGCAGAAAATGCTGCTCTCGGGCCTGGACGAGCAACGCCTGAGCCAGGTGCTGAGCCACCGGGGGCCAGCGTTCACCGAACACACAATCACCGGCGAGGCCGAGTTGCGCCGAGAACTGGAAGAGATTGGCCGACGCGGGTACAGCCTCAGTCTCGGTGAGGTCGACGCCGGGGCCGGGGCCGTCGCCGCGCCCGTCTATGATTATTCGGGCGAAATGATCGCGGCTCTGGTCATAGGGGGGGCCATGTCGCGGGTGTCAGGCAATCTCGAGGGTGCCTGGAGAGATTTGGTCGTCAGCGCTGCCCACCGAATTTCTGCACGGCTGGGCTTCCACCGACCCTAGCGACGCTTCTGCCCACAGCACCAGCGCGGGTCGCCGTGCCGCAGCTTCGATGCGGTGGCTTCAGCGACCCGGGGGTTAATCGTCAGCTCCGCACGCTCGCCAAAGTAATCAACAGATATACCAAATGTCTATACAGTGATTCACTCCCATGATACGCTCAGCCCCAACTTGTTTGAAACGAGAGTGGGCCGGGCAGCATAACAAACCACATTTCCAGCAGGCGCGTTGAGTTCAGCCCAATCAACTACAGCAATGGAGCCCGACAATGAACCGTATCCAGGTCGCGAAAACCCTCTGCCTAGCCCTCTCCGTCTCGCTCTTAGTCGGCTGCAGCGCAGCCGTCGAACCGGAGGAACCGGCAGCATCCACTCTGATGGACCAAGCCATACACGATGCCCTACCGCAGGACATTCAGGACGCTGGCGAGTTCACGGTCGTCACGAGTGGCGCAAACCCGCCATGGTGGGTCACCACGCCCGGAAAAACCGGTGAGTACACCGGTGCCGGCGCCGAACTGATGGATGCTGTCGCCGAAGTGATGGGGGTCGAGGTGAAGATCGCCACCGTGCCGGACATTTCCGGAGCGTTCGCCGCGATCAGCGCCGAACGTTACGCCTTCGGCTTCTTTCCCTACGCCGACTCGGTCGGTGGCCCGAAGGAACGCCCGGGTGCCGAATTCGTGGACGTTCTGCAGGAGGTCGTTCCTTTTCTGGTCGAAAAGGGCAACCCCAAGAACGTCACCAACATGGACGAGCTGTGTGACGTCACCGTCGCCGCGCTTGCGAACGCCGCCACCTACAAGGTTGCCGAGGCTCAGGCACTGAAGTGCCAGGAGCAGGGCAAAGATCTCACGGTGCTGAGCGTCGCGAGCGTTCCCGACGGCGTGCTGGCGCTGCGATCGGGCCGAACGGATGCCTTCTTCACCGGCGGAGCCTCGTTGTTCTACGCGGCCAAGGAATCGAACGGCGAGTTGGAGGTCGTCGGCGACGAGTTCTCGAACGGTTTCGCCGGTCAGTTCATGGGTGCCTTGCTCCCCAAGGGCTCCGAACTCTCCGCCCCCCTGCTCGCGAGCTTTCAAGTGCTCTTCGACAACGGTGACTACGAGAAGATCATGACCAAGTACGGCCTCGATCGCGAACTCATCGACCAGCCCGGCATCAACCTGTACGCCGACTGGCTCGTCGAGAACCCGCAGTAGTCATGGCAACTCTGCCGAGCAGCCAGACCGACATCGAGCTCCCTGCCACCCAACAACCCGTGGACGTAGCCCGGGCGCGCTCCCCCCGGCGCCCCGCCACCTGGGTGCTCTCCATCATCACCGTGGTCGTCGCCGTACAACTCCTGCACCTGTTGCTGACGAACCCCAACTTTGAATGGGACGTTGTCGCGCAGTACCTCAACAGCGAAACCGTGCTTCAGGGCGTCGTCATGACTCTCTTTCTCACGGTGACGGCGATGACCATCGGTCTGGTTCTCGGCGGCATTCTGGCGGTGTGCCGTTTGTCGGACAACGCTCTCCTGCGCGCGCTAGCGTCGTCGTACATCTGGTTCTTCCGGGGTACACCGCAGCTCGTGCAACTGATCTTCTGGTTCAACATCGGTTTGCTGGTGCCGGTGTTGAGCATCGGTATCCCGTTTGGTCCGACATTCGCCTCCATCGAGTCCAACACCCTGGTGACGCCGCTGCTGGCTGCCATCGTCGGTCTGGGACTGCACGACGCCGCGTACCAGGCCGAGATCTATCGCGCCGGGCTAATCTCGGTCGATGAGGGGCAGCTCGAGGCAGCGAAAGCCCTGGGCATGAAGCCGGTGCGGGTCTTCTTTCGCATCCAGCTGCCGCAGGCCATGAGATTCATCGTTCCGCCCACCTTCAACTCCATCATCGCGCTGGTCAAGGGCACGTCCCTGGTCAGCGTGATCGGCGGAGCCGAGTTGTTATTCTCGGTCAAGGAGATCTACAGCCAGACCTACCAGACAGTGCCGCTGCTGATCGTCGCGAGCATCTGGTACCTCTTCATCACGACGGTGCTCAACGGCGTGCAATTCTTCATTGAGCGTCACTACGGCCGGGGCTCCAGCCGCAACGGCGCTTCCTCCCTCGTTGTGCGTTTTCTCGATCGACGAGCCGCCGAACGCAACCTGAATCGAGGGATGGAATCATGACGCCGCCCGTTCTGCGCATCAGTGGACTACGCAAACAATTCTCCGGGGTCGAGGTGCTCAAGGGCATAGATCTTGAGGTACACGTCGGCGAGACCGTCGCGATTCTCGGCTCGTCTGGGTCGGGCAAATCCACCCTGTTGCGCTGCGTGAACTGCCTCGAGGTTCCCAGCGGCGGCTCGATCTGGCTGGGCGACGAGCTGATGGGCTATCGGCAGGAGTCCGGCGGGACGGTGCGCCGACTCACCGAAAGCCAGATTGCCGTGCAGCGTCGCAAGGTGGGAATGGTTTTTCAGAACTTCAACCTGTTTCCTCACTGGACGGTGTTGCAGAACATTGCCGACGGACCCCGCTCGATTCTCAAACTGAGCAAGGCGGAGGCCATCGAACGCAGTATGACGCTGTTGACCCGGGTCGGCCTGGCCGACCGGGCCAACGCCTACCCGCGTCAGCTGTCCGGAGGGCAGCAGCAGCGCGTCGCCATCGCTCGGGCACTGGCCCTGGAACCCGCCGTACTCCTGTTTGACGAACCGACCTCGGCCCTCGACCCGGAGAACGTCGGCGAAGTCACCGACGTAATGGCCGCCCTGGCGGCCAGCGGGGCCACCATGCTCGTGGTGACCCACGAGCTCGGCTTCGCCCGGGCAGCCGCCGATCGGGTTGTCTTCATGGACGGGGGCGTCATTCTCGAGCAGGGCACCCCGACCGAAGTGTTCGACTACTCTCAGGAACCGCGCACTCGGGAGTTTATGCGCAAGACCCTGGTCTGATTCGACAAGTCTCCTGCGGCGGCTCAGACTAGAACCACCAGTCGCATTCAGTCGCATTCAAAGGAGAAGCCGTGACCGTACTCGCCGACGCCCGTGAACTCGCCGGAGCTATCACCGACCTGCGCCACCGACTGCACCAGGAACCCGAAATTGGGCTCGACCTGCCGCGCACGCAGGAGAAGGTGCTCGAGGCTCTCAGCGGCCTGCCGTACGAGATCAGTCTCGGTACCGACACCACCTCGGTGACGGCGGTGCTGCGCGGAACCGGCGGCGGCGCATCCGCTTCACGGCCCGTCGTGTTGCTGCGCGGCGACATGGACGCGCTGCCCGTGCAGGAACGCACCGGGCTGGAGTTCAGCTCGCGCATTGACGGCGCCATGCACGCCTGCGGACACGACCTACACACCGCCATGCTGGTGGGCGCAGCGACGCTGCTCGCGCACCACCGGGATCAGCTCGCCGGCGACGTGGTGCTCATGTTCCAGCCGGGCGAGGAAGGCTACGACGGCGCAGGAGTGATGATTCGCGAGGGCATACTCGACGCTGCCGGGCGCCGCGCCGACGCCGCCTACGGTCTGCACGTTATGTCGGCCGGCGCGCCCAACGGGCAATTTCTCAGTCGCGCGGGCACCCTCATGTCGGCCAGCGATGGCCTCACGGTGACGGTACACGGAGCCGGCGGGCACGGTTCGGCGCCGCATCAGGCGCAGGATCCGGTGACGGTGATCGCCGAGATGGTCACAGCTTTGCAGACAATGGTCACCCGCCAGTTCGACATGTTCGACCCGGTGGTGCTCTCGGTCGGGGTGCTGCAGGCAGGCACCAAGCGCAATATCATTCCCGATTCGGCGCGGATGGAGGCGACCGTTCGTTCCTACACGCCCGAGTCGCGAGCCAAACTCGCGCGCGTCGTGCCGCGGCTGCTCCAAGGAATCGCGGCCGCGCACGGCGTGGAGGTGACCGTTGACTACGTCACCGAATATCCGCCGACCCGTACCGACGCGGGCGAAACCGGGCGGGCCGAGCGGGTGGTGGGCGAGCTCTTCGGTGGCGAGCGCTTCACGCGCATGATCAACCCGCTCAGCGGCTCCGAGGACTTCTCGCGCGTGTTGCAGCAGGTACCGGGAACCTTCGTATTTCTCTCGGCCGTACCGCGACAAGCGGATGCCGCCACCGCCGCGTTCAACCACTCCCCCACGGCAACCTTCGATGACGCTGTGTTGGCCGATGGCACCGCCCTGTACACCCAGCTGGCGCTGTCGCGGATGGCCGAGCTAGCCGGCTGAGGCGCGTGACTGCTCGCCGTTGGTGCACAAATGCCGCGGATCAGCGGCACGACACGGCACCAAAGTTCACCCAGTTCGCGGGGAGGCGCATATTGGTGGCGAGTGCTTAGCTAGATTCAGAAGCAAATTTTTGGAGAGTAAGACAATTCATAATTTCACGCTGAACAGCGCCAGCACGATAACCGTTATTGCATATCCAGAGCCCCGCGAAGATGTGGGCTATACCACTCGTCACGACAGGAGGACGAAATGAGCGTTCCACGGCTCTACCTCTCTGTCAACGGATGCCTCTGCCCCCGTTCCGAACCCGACCCGGCTTGGGGCGATGTGGCCAAAGCCTCGATCAGCGTCGAGCACGGTGACGGTCACGCCTCCACCCGTGACGTGCAGTGGGCGCCGCGCCTGATCACGGCGCTCGACTCCCTGCTGATGCAGTACGGCGTCGAACTGGTCTGGCTCACCTCCTGGAACGAGCTCGATGCCACCCGGCAACTGCTCGTACCCGAGCTGCACGGGCTGTCCGGTGGTCGCATGCTCGACGTCACGACCCCGCCGAAAAACCCCGGTCAGACTGATGGCGAGACGGGACTCTGGAAGTCGCAGCGCATCGAAGAAGATCAAAGCGTGCCGGCACCGTTCATCTGGATCGACGACGCCGACGTGCGACTTCACGGCGACAAGGTTCTTACTGCGACGCAGGAGACGCCGTCGCTGCTCATTCCTCCGCACTCCGAAGTGGGTATCACGGTCGACGACATCGCCAGGATGCGCACCTGGCTCGAGCAGCTGCCCTAACGCCACAGCCCTTCTCGGAGGGGCGAAAACACCCTGCAAAACCTCCCGCCATGACTGGGCACGGCTCTGCTCAGGTGCGCCAGGGTGGTTCGGGGCTGGGGGTGTTGGCGCGGTGGCTGTGGGCGGGGCGCCAGGTTTGGGTCGGGTCCCAAAGCAAGGGGCCTCGTACTTGGGGCCGACCGTCTTTCATGCGGATTTTCCATCCGCTGGTGTCGATAGTGTGGTGGTGGAACCAGCAGAGGAGACACCCGTTGTCGATGTTGGTTGGTCCGTTTTTCCCGTAGGGGATGACGTGGTGGGTTTCGGTCCAGCGAGCGGGGATGCTGCAGCCGGGGATGATGCAGCCGGGGATGATGCAGCCGCCGTCGCGGGCACTGATGGCGGCGCGCTGCTTGGCTGTGAAGCAGCGGACGGTGTTGCCAAGGTAGAGCATGTTGCCGTTGTCGCCGACGATGACTTTTTGGGCGCCGCCGGAGCAGATGGTCTCGTTCACTCGGCGCAGGCTGACGGGCGCTTCGATGCCGTCGATCCAGCCGACGCCGCGGCCGTTGTTGAGGTCGGTGGCGTTGACGTGGATCATGACGGTGGGGGCGGCGCCGCCCATGGTTGGGGTTTTGGGGTCGCGGGCGGCGGCTTGGAAGACGTCGCGGAGGATGTCGGCGCGTTTCTCGCCCGCGGTGCGGCGGTCCCCGTCAAACCGGGTGTCCCCGGTGAACGGGTCAGCACCGAACCGCTCGGAGCTGAAGCGCTCGGTATCGCCGTCCGTCTCATCAATGCCATCCAGCGTTGCGCTCTCCGCGCCCGCGCTGCTGTCGAGGGATTCGGTGGGCGCGAACATCGGGGTGCGTGACCTGGCTGGGTTTGAGCGAGCACTGAGGTAGGTGTCGAAGAGGGTGTCCATGATGCCACGCAGTTCCGGGGTGACATCGGCCCGCAGCGGGTAGAGCCCGTTGCGCAGCAGCCCGAACGTCAGCGTGCTCTTTGCCTCGGTGATGGCGTCGTTGGGGGCGGTGCCGTCGGGGTCGAGGCGGGCTTGCCATTCCATGGCTTGGGCGCGCAGTGCGTCGGGGGCGAAGCGGATGCCCGCGCCGGGCA
>NZ_PPTG01000016.1 GCF_002954245.1 Cryobacterium aureum
GCGTCCTCCGTACCGTGGTAACTCCGATCGTCCGGCTCAGGGCGAGCGTCCTCCGTACCGTGGTAACTCCGATCGTCCGGCTCAGGGCGAGCGTCCTCCGTACCGTGGTAACTCCGATCGTCCGGCTGGTGGAAACGATCGCGCTCCGCACCGCGGAAACTCGGATCGTCCGGCGCAGGGTGAGCGTCCTCCCTATCGGGGCAATTCTGACCGGCCCGCCCAGGGCGGCGAGCGTCCTCCCTATCGTGGTAACTCCGACCGTCCGGCCCAGGGTGAGCGTCCTCCGTACCGGGGTAATTCCGACCGTCCGGCGCAGGGCGGGGAACGTAAGCCGTGGGCCAAGGATGGCGCGCGATCCGAGCAGAGCGACCGGCCCAGCAATGACCGGCCGCGGAGCGACCGGCCCAGCAATGACCGGCCGCGGAGCGACCGGCCCAGCAATGACCGGCCGCGGAGCGACCGGCCCAGCACTGACCGCCCGCGTGGTGACAACGACAGCAAGCCGTGGACCCAGCGCGGCGGTTCGCCGAACCGGGCCGGCGCCCCGCGCGTCGACGCCGGCAAGAAACTGTGGACTCGCGACGGCGCTCCGGCCCGTAACGACCGCGATGCCCGCGTCGTTGAAGAGGAGATGACGGAAGAGCAGCGCATGCAGCGCGAGCTGCGTTCGGTGCGTCCGCGCCACGACGACCCTGAGCTTCCCGACGACATCACGGCCAACGACCTTGACCGCATTGCCCGCAACGAGCTGAAGACCCTGACCAAGGAGAACGCCGAGACCGTCGGCCGCCACCTGGCCATGGCCGCGCGCGTCATCGACGAGGACCCGCAGCTCGCCCACCAGCACGTGATGAGCGCTGCCCGCCGGGCCGGCCGCATCGGCGTCGTGCGCGAGAGCCTTGCGATCACCGCGTACGCCACCGGTGACTTCGCCCTGGCCCTGCGCGAACTGCGCACCTACCGCCGCATTTCCGGCTCGAACGATCAGCTGCCCCTCATGGTCGACAGCGAACGCGGCGTCAACCGCCCCGATCGCGCCCTCGAGCTCGGACGCTCGGTCGACCGCAGTACGCTGTCCCCGTCCGTTCAGGTTGGCCTGGCCATCGCCATGTCGGGCGCACGTCTCGACCTGGGCGAAACGGATGCCGCGCTCGTCGAGCTCGAAATTCCTCAGCTCAACCCCAACACGGCCTTCTCCTACAGTCCTGAACTGTTCGCCGCCTACGCGGAGGTGCTGACCGAACTCGGCCGCGAGGACGAAGCCGACGAGTGGCTCGAACGGGCCTCTCGTGCCGATGCCGCACTCGGAGCCTCCGGTGACACGGACGAAACCATCGAAATCGAAGAGATGGAAGAGGATGACGACGAGGCCCTTGCCGACTTCGCGGCTGACGCCGGCGAAGACGACGAACCGGTCGACGCCGGTGAGGCTGCCCGCGCTGTTGCCGCGGCCGGCCTCGTCGATGCTCCGGCGAATGCTGCTGATGCAGCGCATGCCGTGGAGATTGATGACGCCGACGACATCGTGACCGAAGCAGCTGATTTCGCCGAGGTTGATGACGCCGCCGACGACGCAGTAGACGCGGCCGCGATCGACGCGACGCGCGCCGAGGCTGACGCTGCGGCATCCGTTTCGCACGATGACGGGACGGAGCCGGATGCTGCATCGTCGAAAGCCTGACTCGGCGACTCCGCTGGCCGGCGTTGACGTGCTGTTGGCCGATCTTGACGGAGTGGTCTATGCAGGCCCAGCGGCGATTCCCTTCGCCGTGGAGAGCCTGAACCGTGCGGCCGAGACTATGCGCGTTGGCTACATCACCAACAATGCCTCGCGCACCGACCAGTCGGTTGCCGACCACCTGACCCAGCTCGGGCTCAGCGTGGTCGCAGCGGATGTCGTCACCTCTCCCCAAGCGGCCGTTCGGCTGCTCGGGGAGCAGGTGGAGCCCGGATCGCGCATCCTCGTGGTGGGTGGTGACGGATTGGTCGACGAGGTCGTCAAGGGCGGATTCGTGGTGACGCGCTCGGCCGACGACAAGCCGGCCGCGGTCATTCAAGGGTTCTCACCCGAGGTCGGCTGGGTGCACCTGGCCGAAGCGGCGTTCGCGTTGAATGCCGACGGCGTTGGCACCGGAATTCCGTGGATCGCCACCAACACCGACTGGACCATTCCGGTGGCCCGCGGCATCGCTCCCGGCAACGGCACGCTCGTATCGGCCGTGCACACGGCCGTGGGCCGGCTTCCGCTGGTAGCCGGCAAACCCGAAGCGGCCATCTTTCTGGAGGCCACGCGGCGTTTCAACGCCCAGAACGCGCTCTTCATTGGCGACCGTCTCGACACCGATATTCTGGGCGCGAACCGAGCCGGTATCCCCGCCGTACTCGTGCTCACCGGTATCGATCGGGCCAAACAGGCCCTCGCCGCCGACAAAGACTCACGGCCGGCGTTCATCCTCGAGAACCTGCAGCAGTTGCACGAGCCGTACCCGGAGACCGTTTTCTCCAAGGACGGTACCACCGCCACGGTGAACGGGGCGAGCGTGCGGGTGCACGGCAACGACGTGCAGATTCTCAAAGACGGTGACGGCGGAGTCAACCTGCTGCGCGCCGCGTGCGCCGCGATCTACCGATCCGGGCGAGCGATTCACGGCCTCAACGTTCCGGAGCGACTGTATCTCGAGCAGTAGCCTAGACAGTGTGAATCCCGAACCCGCACCGGTCGATGTCGCCGCGCAACTCGCCGACATCGAGACCCTGCCGCTCGAAGCGCGCGCTGGGGCGTTCGGGCAACTGCACGAGCAGCTGCGCGAAGAACTCGAAGACGCCGACACCGACCAGGCGGGCCAGGCGTGAGCGACACCCCGGTGCCGAATTCCCGCCACGACCACGAAACAGAACCATTTATGCCCGAGAACGTGAACGACGCCGAACCGATCGACTCCGACCAGCTGGACGGCCCGCCAGAACGGATGCCCGCCTCCCGCCTCGACGCCGCCCTCGCCGATCGTGGGCTGGTTCGCTCCCGAACGGTCGCTGCCAAACTGATCGCTGACGGCCTCGTCACCGTCAACGGAGTGCCGGTGGTGAAGGCCAGCACCAAAGTAGACGCGGACGCCGTTCTCGAGGTGGCCGCGACCGACCACTACGTCAGCCGGGGCGCCCACAAACTCAACGCAGCTCTCGACGCCTTCGCGATAAGCGTCACCGGCCGCACGGCACTCGACGCCGGAGCGAGTACCGGAGGGTTCAGCCAGGTGCTGCTCGAACGCGGCGCCGCCCAGGTCATCGCGGCCGATGTCGGCCACGGCCAGCTTGCCGCGCAACTGAAGACCGAGCCGCGGCTGAAGCTGGTCGAGGGCTACAACATCCGCTACGCGACCCCGGAAACGCTCGCCGGGGCATCCGGCATCGCGACCCGCCCCGACCTCGTCGTGGCGGACCTGTCGTTCATCTCGCTCACCACCGTGCTGCCGGCCCTCGCGGCCACGGCCGCAGAGGGCGCCGACTTTGTGCTGCTGATCAAACCACAGTTCGAGGTGGGCCGCGGCGGCATTCGCGAGGGTATTGTGCACGATAAGGGCCTGCGCAGCGACTCGGTAGCCGGCGTGCTGTGGGCCGGCTGGGACCTGGGCCTGAAAACCTGCGGGGTCATCGCCTCACCCATAATTGGGGCGGCCGGAAATCACGAGTATCTGTGCTGGATGAGCGCCGCGTCGGGCACAAATCCGACAGAATGGATGGACCGGATCGAAACCGTGGTGGGAGCGTGACGAGTTGAGCGACAGCCCGCGGTACTTTCTGATCGTGGCGCACACCGGCCGCGCTGACTCTGTCGAAGCCGCCTCGACGGTGTGTAAGCAGCTTCTGGCCGCAGGGGCTGTGCCGGTGCTCGCCAGCGATGAACGCGCCGACCTTCTGGCCGCCTGCCCGGAGCTGAATGGTCATATCGCGATTCTCGGTGACACGGTGCGAACTACCGACCTTGAGCTTGTCATCGTGCTCGGCGGTGACGGAACCATTCTGCGTTCGGCCGAACTCGTGCGCGGCTGCTCGGCACCGCTGCTCGGTATCAATCTCGGCCACGTGGGGTTTCTCGCGGAGAGCGAACGTGACGACCTGGGCGAGGCCGTACGTCGCGCTCTCAAGGGCGACTATGAGGTCGAGGAACGCCTCGCACTGTCGGTGCGGGTCAAAGTGGCCGACGAGGTCGTCTACGAAACCTGGGCGCTCAACGAAGTCACCGTCGAAAAAGCCAGCCGCGAACGAATGATCGAGGTCGTCGTCGAGGTCGACGGCCGCCCGCTGTCGTCGTTCGGCTGTGACGGCGTTGTGCTGTCGACCCCGACCGGCTCGACCGCGTACTCGTTCTCGGCCGGCGGCCCGATCGTCTGGCCCGGCGTCGAAGCGCTGCTGCTCGTGCCGCTGAGCGCCCACGCTCTGTTTGCGCGGCCGCTCGTGGTCGGCCCGGAGTCGTCACTCGCCGTCGAGGTACTCTCCCGCACGGGCGCTCGCGCCGTGCTCTGCGCCGACGGACGCCGCACCCAGGACCTCCCGACCGGTGCCCGCGTGATCGTGCGCCGCTCGAGTGTTCCGGTGCGCCTCGCCCGCCTGCACATCGGCCCCTTCACCGACCGCCTGGTCAACAAATTCAACCTGCCGGTCACTGGCTGGCGCGGCCCGGTCGGCCGCGAGTGATCGACGAGCTGTTCATTCGCGATCTCGGCGTCATCGCCGAGGCCACACTGCCGCTCGGCCCCGGGTTCACCGCCGTCACCGGCGAAACCGGCGCCGGCAAGACCATGGTGGTCACCGCGCTCGGACTGCTGCTCGGGGATCGAGCGGATGCCGGCACCGTGCGCCAGGGCCAGCCGCAGAGTTTCGTACAGGGCCGCTGGCTCATCGACCCCGCCGGCCCCGTCGCCGACCGGGTTCGCGACGCCGGGGGAGACCTCGACGGGCCAGAGCTCATCCTCGGACGGTCGGTCTCGAGCGAAGGTCGCAGCCGTGCGATGGTCGGCGGCCGTGGCGCCCCGGCGAGCGTACTCGGCGACCTGCGCAACGACCTTGTGGTGGTGCACGGCCAGAGCGACCAGGTTCGCCTGCGCTCCGCCGCAGCCCAGCGCGACGCCCTCGACCGCTTCGCCGGCCTCGACCTCGCCGCCGTTCTCGGCGACTACCAGCACGCCTTCCACCGTTGGCAGGCTAACCAACACGACCTCGATCGGCTCGTCACCGAACGCGACCTGCGCGCCCGCGAGGCCGACGACCTGCGCGCCGCACTCACCGAGATCGAAACAGTCGCCCCGCAACCCGGCGAGGATGCCGAACTGGGCGAACGCGCCGAACGGCTCGGTAACCTCGAAGAACTGCGCTTGGCCGGCGAGCAGGCCCGCCAGCTCATCTCCGCCGAAGACAACCCCGACGACCTGCCCGACACGGTCGCCCTGCTCGAATCAGCCAGGCGCGCCCTCGACCGGGTCGCCGCGCACGACGTAGCCCTGCCGCTCTTGGTCGCGGCGATCGCCAACGTCGGTTTCGTGGTCGCCGATATCGCCGCCGAGCTCTCCAGCTACCTGGCCGGCCTCGACGCCGACGGTGCCCGCGAACTCGAAATCGTGCAGGAACGCCGCGCCGAACTGGGGATCCTTGCCCGCAAATACCCCGGCGGCCTCGAAGAAGCCATCGATTTTCTGGACTCCGGCAGCACGCGGCTGCTGGAGCTCGACTCCGACTCCGACCGCATCGAGCAGCTCAGCGCCGAAGCGGATGCCGACCGTGCGCTGGTCACCGATCTCGCCGCCACCCTCAGCGCGTTGCGCCAGGCCGCGGCCGTGCAGCTCGGTGCCCGGGTGACCGCAGAGCTCGGCGCGCTGGCAATGCCGGACGCCGTGCTGCTCGTGGAGGTGGAAGCCGGGCCGGAGTTCACGATCACCGGCAGCGACCTCGTGCGCCTGCTGTTGCAGCCGCACGCGGGCGCCGAGCCGCGAGCGCTGGCGCGCGGGGCATCCGGTGGCGAATTGTCTCGGGTCATGCTCGCGATCGAGGTCGTCATCAACGCGACCGACCCGGTACCCACCTTCGTCTTCGACGAGATCGATGCCGGCGTTGGCGGGGCCGCCGCGATCGAAATCGGCCGAAGGCTCGCCCGCCTGGCCGAAACCGCCCAGGTGATCGTGGTCACCCACCTCGCCCAGGTCGCCGCGTTTGCCGGAAACCACCTCAGCGTGGTCAAGGACAGCGACGGATCCGTCACCGCCTCGAGCGTGCGCCAGCTGCGCGGCGACGACCGGGCCGCCGAAATGGCTCGCCTGCTCTCGGGCCTGCCCGACTCGAAGAGCGGCCTCGAACACGCCCGCGAACTGCTCGAACTCGCCCAGTCCAACTCCCGTCCCTCTAAAAAGTAAGCGACGAATTTTCTGGTGATAGCATTGAAGCCCGTGGTGGAAAATATACTTACGGACAGATCAGACGGCATAACCAAGCACATCTTCGTGACCGGGGGTGTGGTCTCCTCGCTCGGTAAGGGCTTGACGGCGGCCAGCCTCGGAAACCTTCTCACTGCACGCGGGCTACGGGTAGTCATGCAGAAGCTCGACCCCTATCTCAACGTCGATCCGGGAACGATGAACCCGTTCCAGCACGGCGAGGTCTTCGTCACCGACGACGGCGCTGAAACCGACCTCGACATCGGCCACTACGAACGTTTTCTTGACATCAACCTCGGCCAGTCGGCCAACGTGACCACCGGGCAGATCTACTCCCAGGTCATCGCCAAGGAACGCCGCGGCGAATACCTCGGCGATACCGTACAGGTCATCCCGCACATCACCGATGAGATCAAGCGTCGCATGCGACTGCAGGCCAGTGACGATGTACGCCCCGACGTGATCATCACCGAGGTCGGCGGCACCGTCGGTGACATCGAAAGCCAGCCGTTCCTCGAGGCCGCCCGCCAGGTGCGCCACGAACTCGGCCGCGGCAACGTGTTCTTCGTGCACGTCTCGCTCGTGCCGTTCCTCGGCGCGGCTGGCGAGCAGAAGACCAAGCCCACCCAGCATTCCGTCGCGACACTACGCTCGATCGGTATTCAGCCGGACGCCCTCGTGCTGCGCAGCGACCGGCCCGTCTCCGAGTCGAACAAGCGCAAGATCGCGCTCATGTGCGACGTCGACGAAGACGCCGTCGTCAACGCCGTCGACGTTGCCTCGATCTACGAGATTCCCACCATGCTGCACGACCAGGGCCTCGACAAGTACATCGTCAACGCCCTCGGCCTCACCGCCGCCGTCGTCGACTGGTCCGGCTGGGAAAACCTGCTCGAAGCCGTACGCCACCCCAAGCATGAGGTCACGATTGGTCTGGTCGGCAAGTACATCGACCTTCCGGATGCCTACCTCTCGGTCACCGAGGCGCTGCGAGCCGGCGGATTCGCCAACCAGGCCAAGGTCAAAATCGTCTGGATCGGTTCCGACGACTGCGAAACCGACGAGGGAGCGGCCCGGCTGCTCGGCGAACTTGACGGCATCTGCGTTCCGGGCGGCTTCGGAATCCGCGGCATCGAGGGAAAGCTCGGCGCCCTCAAATTCGCTCGCGAAAACGGTATCCCGGTGCTTGGCCTGTGTCTCGGCCTGCAGTGCATGGTCATCGAATACGCCCGCAACAAGGCCAACCTGCCCGGCGCTTCGTCGAGCGAGTTCGACCCGGAAACCGAGTTTCCGGTCATCGCGACCATGGAAGAGCAGGTCGAGATCATCGCCGGAGGTGACCTGGGCGGCACCATGCGCCTCGGCCTGTACCCGGCCACACTCGCCGAGGGTTCCCTCGTCGCCGAGCTGTACGGCGCCAACGAAGCGTCCGAACGGCACCGCCACCGCTACGAGGTCAACAACGCCTTCCGCGACCAGATCGCCAGCGCCGGTCTGTGGTTCTCCGGAACCAGCCCCGACCGCCACCTGGTCGAGTACGTCGAGCTCAAGCGCGACGAGCACCCGTTCTACGTTGGAACCCAGGCGCACCCGGAGCTGCGCTCACGACCTAACCACGCGCATCCGCTGTTTCGCGGTCTGATCAAGGCCGCGCTCGAGCGCCAGGAGGCCAGCCGGTTGTTCGAGGTGAAAGAAGAGCTCAGTGCCTGAAGTGCTGCAGGATGACGTCGCTCCGGCCCTGGCCACCGCGAGTGACGTCGTTTTCGACGGCGCCATCTGGAACGTACGCCGGGATTCGTTCGACTACAACGGCGAGAGCATCACCCGTGAGTACCTCGACCACCCCGGTGCGGTCGCCGTGCTCGCCCTCGACGAGCAGGATCGGGTGTTGCTGATCAAGCAGTACCGGCACCCGACTGGCCTGCGCGGCTGGGAGCTGCCGGCCGGGTTGCTCGACATCCGCGGAGAAAATGCCGTGGTCGGCGCCCAGCGGGAGCTGGCCGAAGAAGCGGATGTCGTTGCCTCCGATTGGTCGCTGCTCACCGAGTTCTACACCTCGCCCGGCGGCAGCAACGAAGCGATTCGGGTCTACCTCGCCCGGGGTATCTCGGCGGTTGCCGCGTTCGCCCGTACTCACGAAGAAGCCGATATCGAACTGCGCTGGGTGCCGCTCGAGGAGTGTGTCGATGCCGTGCTGGCGCGCCGCATCTCCAACCCGATCCTGATCGTGGCTGTTCTGGCCGCCCAGGTGGCGCGTTCACGCGGGTGGAGCACGCTGGCAGCGGCTGACCTTCCGTGGCCGCGGCATCCGCTCAACCTTCATTCGCGCACCACCACGGCCTGAACATGGCGATCGCCACAGCGGTGGATTCGTATCTGCGGCACGTGGCGGTCGAGCGTGGCCTCGCCGCGAACACCGTCGCCGCCTACCGCCGCGATCTCGGGCTGTACACGGCGTGGCTCGGGGAAGATTCGGTGGAAGGCCCGCCACGGCCGATCACCGACCTGCGAAACGTCACCCGAGCGCACATCTCGGCGTTCGTGCAGTACCTCGGACTGCGCCCGGAATCGCCGCTGACCGCGGCATCCATTGCCCGAATTCTCTCGACCGTGCGCGGCTTCCACGGGTTTCTGCTCGACGAGGGCCTGGTCGAAACGAATGTCGCGCACGACACCAAACCGCCCAAACTGGCCCTGCGCCTGCCCAAGGCGATCTCGATTGACCAGGTTACCGCGCTCCTTGCGGCGACCGACGGTGACGATGTGCAGCGCCTGCGCGACAAAGCCCTGCTCGAACTGCTCTACGCCACCGGAGCGCGGGTGAGCGAGGTGGTCAACCTCAACGTCGACGACGTGCTCGTGGAGGTGTTCGACTCGGTGCGCCTCACCGGCAAGGGTGACAAGCAGCGCATCGTGCCGGTCGGCAGCTTCGCGCGCGCCGCCGTCTCCGATTACCTCGTGCGAGCCCGGCCAATACTGTCGTCCCGCGGCCGCTCGACGCCGGCCCTGTTCCTTGGGCTGCGCGGACAACGGGTCAGCCGACAAAACGCCTGGCTGATAATTCGCGCCGCCGCCGAACGGGCCGGACTCACCGTGCCCGTCTCGCCCCACACCCTGCGACACTCGTTTGCGACGCACCTGCTCGCCGGTGGCGCCGATGTGCGGGTGGTGCAGGAGCTCCTCGGCCATTCCTCGGTAGCCACCACCCAGATCTACACCCTGGTGACAGTGGACACCCTGCGCGACATGTACACCCTGTCCCACCCGCGCGCCCGCTGACCCTTCCGCGAGAGCGGAAAAAACGTTGCTTCAGGGGTGCTGAAGCAACGTTTTTCCCGCTCTCGCGAGGGGAGCAAGCGCGGGGTGCGCGGCGATCCTTGCGGCGACGGCCCGTTCCACTCGCTACAATCGACCAAGTGATGGGTGCAGGACAAATCAAGGACGGGCCAGTGACGCGTAAGTTGAGCGAGCGAATTTCGCTACCCGGTTTCGACGACATGCCGGTAGGTCCGACCGGACGCGAAAAACACGAGTTCGCCGATCCGGAGCCGCTGAAAAGCCACGGCCCCGCCCGCATCATCTCCCTCTGCAACCAAAAGGGCGGCGTCGGCAAGACCACGACGACCATCAACCTCGGTGCCGCCTTGGCCAGCTACGGCCGCCGGGTGCTCGCCGTCGACTTCGACCCGCAGGGCGCCCTCTCGGCCGGCCTCGGCGTGCCCACCCACGACGTCACCACCATCTACGACCTGCTGCTGAACGGCAAGGTCGACCCGAGAGACGCGATCCAGCCGACCTCGGTCGAGGGACTCGACGTCATCCCGGCCAACATCGACCTCTCCGCCGCCGAGGTGCACCTGGTCAACGAGGTCGCCCGGGAGCAGATTCTGGCGCGCGTGCTGCGCAAGGTGTCGGCCGACTACGACGTCATCCTGATCGACTGCCAGCCCTCGCTCGGCATCCTCACCGTGAATGCACTGACCGCCAGCCACGGCGTGCTCATCCCGCTCGAGTGCGAATTCTTCGCCCTGCGCGGCGTCGCCCTGCTGATTGAAACCATCGACAAGGTGCGCGACCGACTCAACCCGGCGATCGAACTCGACGGCATTCTCGCCACCATGTACGACTCCCGCACCCTGCACTCCCGCGAGGTACTCGAGCGCGTCGTGGACGCCTTCGGGCACAGCGTGCTCGAAACCGTCATCGGACGCACCGTGAAATTTCCCGACGCGAGCGTGGCCGGGGTACCCATCACCGACTTCGCGCCAGAACACGCGGCCGCCAAGGCCTACCTGCAGGTGGCCCGCGAACTGATCCACCGTGGCGCCGTCGCCTAGCGCGGCCGAGAAGCCCGCGTTTTCGGTCGCTCTCGGCGTTTTCGAGGGCCCGTTCGACCTGCTGTTGAAACTGATCACCCGGCACGAACTCGACATCACCGAGATTTCGCTCAGCCAGGTCACCGACGAGTTCATCTCCTACCTGCGCGGCCTCGACGCCAGCGAAGAGCTCGACCAGGCCACCGAGTTTCTGGTCGTCGCCGCGACGCTGCTCGACCTCAAGGTAGCCGGGCTGCTGCCACAGGGTGAACTCGTCGACGCCGAAGACGTGGCCCTGCTCGAAGCCCGCGACCTGCTGTTCGCGCGTTTGCTTCAGTACCGCGCTTTCAAGGAAGCCGCCGGCTGGTTCACCGGCCAGCTCGACGTTGAGACCCGCCGGCACGTACGGTCGGTGCGACTCGAGGAGAAGTACCGTCAGAAGACCCCCGAGCTGGTCTGGACGCTCTCCCTCGCCAATTTCGCCGCCCTGGCCGCCGGCGCCCTCGCACCGCGCGAGCTGCCCGTTGTGGGCCTTGACCACCTGCACGCGCCGCTGGTCAGTATCCGCGAACAGGCCGCCTACGTCGTCGCCATGCTGGCGCAGGGGGAGCCGGTCTCGTTCCGGCAGCTCATCGCCGGCGCCGACCTGAAGGGCGTCATCATCGCCCGCTTTCTCGCGATGCTCGAGCTCTACCGCCATGGCGCCCTCTCTTTCGATCAAATCGAGCCCCTCGGCGAGCTCACCCTGCGCTGGAGCACCGAGTCCCTCGACGGGCGCGAATGGTCCGACGAGAACCTGGCATCGTTGGGGGCCGACTATGACAACTAGGAACCCGACCACCGACACGCGGTCGCGCACCTCGAAAACGGATGCCGCAGCATCCGTTTCGCAGGCAGCCCACGCGCTCGACCGCCAGCTCGAAGCCGTCTTCATGGTCGCCGACGAGCCGCAGGGCCTCGTGCACCTCGCGACCGCCGTGGGGCGGCCGGTTGCAGAGGTGGCGGCATCCGTTGCGCGGCTGGTCGCCGATTTCGACGGCCTCAGCAGCCCCGACGGCACGCAAACGGTTCGCCGCGGCTTCGAACTTCGCGAGGTCGCCGGCGGCTGGCGCATCTACGTGCGCGCCACCCACGACGAACTCGTGACCGACTTCGTGCTGACCCAGAATCCCAGCCGGCTCAGCCAGGCGGCCCTCGAGACCCTTGCAGTGATCGCCTACAAGCAGCCGATCAGTCGCGGCCAGGTCGCGAGCATTCGGGCCGTCAACGTCGACTCCGTCGTGCGCACACTGCTCGGTCGCGGCCTGGTCACCGAGGCATTCACCGACAGTGAAACCGGCGCGATCAACTACGCCACCACAGACTTGCTGCTGACCCAGCTCGGAATCAACTCGCTCGACGAGTTACCCCACCTATCGCCGTTGCTCGACGGCGGCACCGACGGATTCGAGGATCTGCTTTGACCGATAACACTCCCCAGGACCAGGTTCCCCGCGACCCCAACTTCAATCCAGAGGCCGCCGCCGACGGCGTGCGCCTGCAGAAGGTGCTCGCCTCGGCCGGTGTCGCCAGCCGCCGCGTCTCCGAGGATCTGATCACCTCCGGCCGCGTGCGCGTGAACGGCAAGGTCGTTACAGAGCTCGGCCGCCGAGTGCACCCCGAAACCGACCAGGTCGCCGTCGACAACGTGGCCGTGCAGCTGGACACCACCCGCCGCTACCTCATGCTCAACAAGCCGGTCGGCGTCGTCTCCTCGATGCAGGACGAAAGTGGCCGCCCCGATCTGCGCGAGTTCACCGACCAGTTCGACGAGCGCCTGTTCAACGTTGGCCGGCTCGACGCCCAGACCAGCGGCTTGCTCATCCTGACCAACGACGGCGACCTCGCGCACGTGCTCGCCCACCCCTCCTTCGGCGTTTCGAAGACCTACATCGCCAAGGTCGAGGGCCGCGTTTCGCCGCAGACCATCGGGCAGCTACAGAGCGGCATCGAACTCGACGACGGCCCCATTCACGCCGATAAGGCGCGCATTCTCACGAGCCCTCCCGGCGGCGGCTACAGCATGGTCGAGCTCACGCTGCATTCCGGTCGCAACCGCATTGTGCGACGGATGCTCGACGCCGTCGGTCACCCCGTGGTCGACCTGGTGCGTCGCCAGTTCGGTCCACTGAACCTCGGCACCCTGCAGCAGGGCGCCGTGCGTGAACTCACCCGCGACGAACTGGGTCAGCTGCTCACCGTGTCCCGCCAGGCGCCCAGCGCGCGGCCCGAAGCCAAATAAGGACTGAAACACATGGGGGAAAGCCGCCTCGTCGGCCCGGTGCGCATCGTCGGCGTCGGCCTGCTCGGAACCAGCGTTGGCCTTGGCCTGCGCAACCGCAAGATCGAGACGATCCTCGCCGACGCCTCGCCAACCAACCTGCGCATCGCCATCGACTACGGCGCCGGCCGCGCCGCGAAAGACGGCGACCTGCCTCAGCTCATCGTGGTCTGCGTGCCGCCCGACGTCACTGCCGAGATCGTCGCCCGCGAACTCGAGGCTTACCCGGGCGCGATCGTGACGGATGTCGCGAGCGTCAAGCTCGCACCGCTGGCCCAACTGCGAGAGCGCGGAGCCGACATCAGCCGTTACATCGGGTCGCATCCGCTCGCCGGTCGGGAGAAGGGCGGCCCGCTCTCCGGCCGCGCCGACCTGTTCATCGGTCGCCCCTGGGTGGTCGCCGCGCACGATGCGATCAGCTACCAGCAGGCCGGCGCGATCGACGACCTCATTCTCGACCTCGGCGCCATTCTGGTCGAGATGACCCCCGAAGAGCACGACCTCGGCGTTGCGCTGGTTTCGCATGTGCCGCAGGTCATTTCCAGCCTGATGGCCCGCCGCCTTACCGGAGCGGCACATTCTTCGCTCAACCTGGCCGGCCAGGGCCTGCGCGACGTGACCCGGGTCGCCGCGAGCGACCCCGATCTGTGGGTGCAGATTCTCGGCGCTAACGCCGGCCCGGTGCGTGATGTGCTGCTGGCCTACCGTGATGACCTCGACCGGTTCATCGACGCCCTCGAAGATCCGGCCGCGCCCGGATCTCAGCGCCAGGTCGCCGAAGAACTCGCCGGCGGAAACGCCGGGGTGGCCCGGTTGCCCGGTAAACACGGGCAGGACCGCCGGTTCTCCTCGATGGTCGTCATGGTCAACGACCAGCCCGGCCAGATCGCTCGCCTGCTTAACGACATCGGCGAGCTCGGTGTCAACCTCGAAGACTTACGCTTGGAACACTCGCCGGGCGCCCAGATCGGTCTCGCCGAAATCTCTGTCCTGCCCGGCGCCGTCGCTCGCCTCACCGAAGAGCTGGCCGCGCGCGGCTGGCGGATTGCTGGTTAACCTACATGGCACGTCACACCCTCCCCACCCTCGTCGCCATCGATGGGCCGGCCGGCAGCGGCAAGTCGAGCGTGAGCCGTGCCGCCGCACGCCGCCTCGGTTTCGCGTACCTCGACACCGGCGCCGCCTACCGCGCGCTGGCCTGGCTGGCGCTTGAGCGCAACACAGACAACACCCAAGCGGATGCCGTCACCGCGCTCCTCAAAGACTTCGATTATTCGATCGGTACCGACCCAGACGAATACTTCGTCACGGTGGGGCAGACCGACGTGACCGACGCCATCCGCTCACCGGAGGTCAGTGCAGCGGTCAGCGCTGTCGCCCGCGTTCCCGCGGTGCGGGGCGCGCTCACCGAACTGTTTCGCAGCATCGCCGAGAACGTGGATCGGCCCGGCGTCATCATCGAAGGACGCGACATTACGACCATCGTCGCCCCGGAGGCGGAGGTGCGCATTCTACTCACGGCATCCGAGGAGGCTAGAATGGCTAGACGCTCTGCGGAAATAACGACCCAATCGGCCCAAATCGTGGCAGAACAGCTGCGATCACGCGATCGCGCTGACTCACAGGTTGTCGATTTCATGAGCGCTGCAGACGGTGTGATAACCGTCGACTCCACCCATCTCGACTTCGAGCAGACCATTGAAGCGGTCATCGACGTCTACCACACATGCACGAAGCGGGCTTTGAATGAGTAACGAATACGACGACACGAGCACAGCGCTCGACACCGAGCTGGCCGAACGACTCGCCAACCTCGATGAGGAACTCGCCACCCGGCGTTCCGCCGCGCTGCGCACGGACCTCGACAACTACGACCTCGACGAGGAAGACCTCGACGTACTGCAGGCCGTCACCGACGACCCCGACGCGATCCAATACCTGCCCGCCGTTCCGGTGATCGCCATCGTCGGTCGCCCGAACGTGGGCAAGTCGGCGCTGGTCAACCGCATCCTCGGCCGCCGTGAGGCCGTCGTCGAGGACACCCCCGGTGTGACGCGTGACCGCGTGGCGTACAAGGGCGACTGGAACGAACGTAAGTTCAGCCTCGTCGACACCGGCGGCTGGGAGCCCGACGCCAAGGGGATCGACGCCTCCGTCGCCGCCCAGGCCGAGATTGCCATCGACCTCTCCGACCTGGTCATGTTCGTCGTCGACTCCAACGTCGGCCCGACCTCGACCGACGAGGCCGTCGTGCGCATGCTCCGCAAGAGCGGCAAGCCCGTCTTCCTGGTCGCCAACAAGGTCGACGATGTGCGTCAGGAGCCCGAAGCGGCCAGCCTGTGGTCGCTCGGCCTCGGCCAGCCGTGGCCGGTCTCTGCCCTGCACGGTCGTGGTGTCGCCGACCTGCTCGACGCGATTCTGCTCGTGCTGCCCGAAATTTCCAACGTTGCCAAGCAGGAGGTCGGCGGCCCGCGCCGCGTCGCCATCCTCGGACGCCCGAACGTGGGCAAGTCCAGCCTGCTGAACAAGGTCGTGGGGGAGGAGCGCGTTGTCGTCAATGAGCTCGCCGGTACGACCCGCGACCCGGTCGACGAGCAGGTCGAGCTCGGCGGCAAGGTGTGGCGTTTCGTTGACACCGCCGGCATCCGCCGTCGAGTGCACCTCTCGCAGGGCGCCGACTTCTACGCCTCCCTGCGCACCAGCGCCGCTCTCGAAAAGGCCGAGGTTGCCGTTGTGCTCCTTGACGTGACCGAGGTCATCAGCGAGCAGGATATTCGCGTCATCGACCTCGTCATCGAGTCGGGCCGTGCGCTCGTGCTGGCGTTCAACAAGTGGGACCAGATCGACGACGACCGTCGCCGCTACCTCGAGCGTGAAATCGAGCAGGACCTGGCGCACGTGGCCTGGGCCCCGCGCGTGAACATCTCAGCCAAGACCGGTCGCCACATGGAGAAGCTGGTTCCGGCGCTCGAGCTCGCGCTCGAATCGTGGGATACTCGCATCGCCACGGGCAAGTTCAACGCCTTCCTGGCCGAGCTCGCTGCCGCCCATCCGCACCCCGTGCGCAGCGGCAAGCAGCCTCGAATTTTGTTTGGCACCCAGGCCTCGAGCCGCCCGCCGACGTTTGTGGTGTTCACCACCGGATTCCTCGACCCGGGCTACCGCCGCTACATCCAGCGACGCCTGCGCGAGATCTACGGCTTCGAAGGCAGCCCGATCAACCTCAGCATGCGCGTACGCGAGAAGCGCAAACGCTAGATTCCCAGATTCCAAGCGGCCGGTCCTGTTAACGCAGGTCCGGTCGCTTTTTTTGGGTGCCGAGTGCCCGTTACAGCACGGAAGATGAGATCACTCGATTTGCGTGCGCACCCTAAGTGGGCAATGCTCATTGGGTACATTGTGGCCCCCTATGGCCGATCACCCGCACGTTCCTGGACTTGTGCGCGACAAAGAATATACGTAAGTAACTAATGGCATTGAGAAATATCCGCACACCCCTATCGAATCAATTCCCAACTCGTACCACTCGGACTGTCGCCACCAGCTCGGCACCACGGAAGGCCGTTCTTTCGGCTCTGGCAGTGTCCGTCGTTGCCCTCTCAGGGCTCGCCGTCAGTCCGGCCCAAGCCGACACCAGCAGCGCCGAGACAGTGAGCGCCTCGATCGTGATTCCCGAGCGCGGAAAAGTCACCACCGACTTGGGCACCGTGCCGTTTGGCCTGAAATCTGTCGATGTAAAGTTCTTCACGTCCGACGTCGCGTCCAGAACTCAGGTAAAAATTGCAGTTGGTCCCGAGGGCTCGAAAACGTACTCGTTTACCGCGCCGGCTGGTACCAGCAAAACCAAGACCATAACGGTTCCAGTGACTCCGGAGATGGACGGCACGGTCACCGCCGTCAGTAGCGTCGCCGACGTCAAGCTCAACCTTTCGGTCGACGGTCTTGAGCGCGCCGAAAGCAGTCCCGCGCCTGCGCCGACACCGGAGCCCGCACCCGTGCCGACACCTGCGCCGACACCAGCACCGGCTCCCACCCCGGAGCCCGCTCCGGTGACGACTGGCACGCCCGGCGCCTCCAACACGGGAGTTCCATCCGGAACTGCTTTGACCGTGCACAACGGTGACATCAACGTGACCAAGCCGGGCACCGTGCTGAGTGGCCTCGATGTTCGTGGCCTGATCAAGATCAGCGCTCCCGATGTGACCATCAAGAATTCCATCATCCGGGGTCGCACCATGAACGGTCCAGGAGCGCTAATCAATAACCTCGGCGGACACCGGAACCTGGTCGTAACCGACACCGAGCTGTCCCCGAGCTCCGCTTCGCCCCACGCCAATGGAATCTACGGCTATAACTTCACGGCGACGCGCTTGGACATCAATAACGTCATCGATGGCATTCACATCACGGGAAGCAATGTGAGCCTGCAGGACTCCTGGATTCACGACCACATGCACTACCGCAATGACCCGAATCAGGGCGGCTCGCCCAGTCATGACGATGGCATTCAGATTCAAGCTGGAAACAACGTGACCGTGACCGGCAACCGACTCACCGATTCACACAGCGCGGCCGTGCAGATCACGCAGGACCGGGGGCCGGTTTCCAACTTCACCTTTAGCGACAACTTCGCTAATGGTGGAGCCTGCACCGTAAACATTGCGGAAAAATCATACGGTCCGATCATGGGCGCGACCATTACCGACAACAGTTTCGGTCGTGATTCTCGCCTGGCCAACTGCGCCGTGATAGCCCCGACGACCACCAAGATTGACTTCGCGAATAACCACTACGTACCCGACGACACTCTCGTCACGATCAAAAAGGGCTAGTCCTGATCGCTGTTATGGCGTTGGATCCTTGCCAGTCATAGACCAGCTACAGCGTTTGCGATGCTTAAACTCTAAATCCGTTGAGCGGATGCGGTCGGTCCTGTTATCGCAGGTCCGGCCGCTTTTTTGTACCCGTTTCAGGGTCTTTGTCTACCGCATCCACCTCATCGGCAACCGCCTGACCAACCCAGAATTCCCTCGCAGGAACCAGGCGGGCCCCACGCCCGCAGCGTGCGGCCCGCCTTTTTTGCGTGTCTGGCGGCATCCTCGCCGTGAGCCGGGTGTATACCTAGGTCATCGCTAAGGAGTGCCATGACCACGACGAATGCAGCCGGGCGGCGCGTGCGTCTGGCCGCTGACCCAGCCGATTTCGCTCGGCTCGGCCTCAACCCGCTCAGTATTGCGCAGTTCGAAGATGGTCTGCGCACCGACCCGAACCGCCGTGGATCTTACGAGTGGTGGTATTTCGACGCCAATCTCGACGATGGCGCCAAACTGGTCGTGGGGTTTTATACGAAGAACCCGGCAACGCCCGGCACCCGCCCCGCTCCGTTCGTGAACATCAACCTCGACCTGCCCGACGGACGGTCGTTCGAGAAGACTTTCGCGGCTGACGCCGAGCAGTTCAGCGCTTCCGCCGACAGTTGTGATGTGCGCATCGGCGAGAACTACTTCAGCGGTGACCTGCAGACCTACCGGGTGAGCGCATCCATTGAGAATGTCACGGTGAACGTGACGCTCAGCGGAACAGTGCCGGCCTGGCGGCCCGCGACCGGCTGTGAGATGTTCGCTCGCAACGGGGTGGAGAAGACCTTCGCCTGGTTCGTGGCGGTGCCGAACGGACGCGTCGACGCGAAGTATTCGGTCGACGGGCTGGTCAAGAGCGCTTCCGGGGTTGGTTACCACGATCACAACTGGGGCGATGCGCCCATGCGTGAGCTTATGCACAACTGGTACTGGGGGCGCGCCCAGGTGGGGCCGTACAGCCTGATCGCAGCGCACATCACGGCCGAAAAGGCCTACGGCTACGAGTCGCTCACCACCCTGCACCTCGCACGCGACGGGTTTGTGGTTGCCGATGACGGCACCAAGGTGGCTGTCACGACGGATCGCATCGGCATCGACGCTCCCACCGGCAAACCGGTAGCGGATGCCCTCACCTTCGACTATCGCGCCGGCCCTGACCGCTTCACCATCGCGTTCAAACGGGAGCAGACCCTGCTGCGCACCCGATTCATCGATGTCGTGCCGCCGGCAGCGAAGGTGCTCGCGCGCCTGATGCGGTTCGACGCCGCGTACCTGCGTTTTGCCGGAACCCTGGTTCTGCGCCGGTACCTCGACGACGTTCTGGTCGAGGAATATACCGAGACAGAGGCGCTCTGGGAGCTTATGTATCTGGGCAAAACCCGCCTGCCCGTAGCTTGAGGGTTCTGCGCACTGACGCCGCGCGCTACCGCGGGACTTGCACCAGTGCGCGCGAATTGCGGCCTGGCCAGAGTTCGAGCGCCGCGCGACCCGCAGCGTGGCTTGCACTTTCGCCAATCTATTTGCCACGATGAGTTATGCAACAAATCACACAACACGTGCGACCAGGAACCACCCGATGACGCACAGTTTCGGAAAGGGATATTGGGAAGAGCACTGGCGGCAGCCAGAAGTGTCGCAGATGAGCGCTCCGAACCCCCACCTCCTGCGGGAGACGAACGGCCTGACGCTCGGCACAGCGCTGGATGCTGGATGCGGCGCCGGTGCAGAGGCAGTTTGGCTCGCAGCCCAGGGCTGGCAGGTCACGGGCGCGGATATCTCCGCCAACGCCCTCGCGCAGGCGGCCGAACGGGCGGCGCAGGCATCCGTTTCTGACCGGGTGACCTGGGTCGAAGCGGATCTCACGACCTGGCAGCCGGACGGCTCTTTCGATCTCGTGGTCACCAACTATGCGCACCCGACCATTCCGCAGCTGGCCTTCTATGAGCGCATCTCGCGCTGGGTCGCGCCCGGCGGAACGCTGGTGATCGTCGGTCACCTGCACGATCCTTTCGGTCACAGTGAGCATCCCGCCGAGGCGACGGTCACCCTGGCGGACATTACGGCCGGTCTCGGCCCGGCCGAGTGGGGCGTAGACAGCGCCGAGCAGCTGGATCGCACTGTCACAGGGCACGCGTTGCGCGACGTCGTCGTGCGAGCCACCCGACGGCACTGACCGAACCTTCGTCGTAGGCTCGAATGGCACACGGTGTACAGGAGGACAATATGGCCCAGACGACGGCAACCGGAGCAACGGCGGCAGCGGTGATGGCCGAGCTGGCGGCGCTCGACGACCCGAAAGCCCGCACCATCAACGCCAGGCAGGGACTGTCTCTTAAACGGTGTTTCCGGCCTGACGCGCTGGACGTGGGTCTGGCGGGAAAGGTGCCGTGATGACGACACTTGATGCTGTGACGAAGAAGACGAAAAATGAGCCCACCCGTGAGGCGTTGGCGGCGAAGGAATGGGTGCCCCTGGCCAAGGAGCAGGGCCTGGCTCTGGACGGTCCTGAAGGGCTGCTGGGCCAGTTCACGAAAACGTTCCTGGAGACGGCTCTGAACGAGGAAATGACTGAGCATCTCGGTCATGAGAAGAACCGTGCCCCGGACGAGCGTGACGAATCCAACGTGCGCAACGGGACCCGGCCAAAACGGTGATCAGCCCCTCGACGGGGCCGGTGACCATCCAGGTGCCTCGTGACCGGGACGCCACGTTCACTCCGGTGATCGTGGCCAAACGACAACGCCGTTTGACCGGGGTCGATGAGATTGTGCTGTCGTTGTATGCCCGCGGCCTCACGACCGGGGAGATCAGCGCACACTTCAACCAGATCTACGGTGCGCAGGTCTCCAAAGAGACGATCTCTCGCATCACGGACAAGGAGATCGAGGAGATGCAGACATGGCAGTCACTCCCGTTGAACGGCGTCTACGCGGCGATCTTCATCGACGCGATCGTCGTGAAGATTCGGGACGGGCAGGTCGCCAACCGGCCCATCTACGCGGCCATCGGCGTGACCCTGGACGGCGATAAAGACATTCTCGGGTTGTGGGCCGGCACCGGCGGTGAGGGCGCCAAGTTCTGGATGTCTGTCCTGACCGATATCAAGAACCGTGGTGTCACCGACACGTTCTTCCTGGTCTGTGACGGGTTGAAAGGGCTCCCGGACGTTGTCGGGAACGTGTGGCCGTTGACACGGTGCAGACGTGCATCATTCACCTCATTCGGAACACGTTCAAGCTGTCCTCGAAGAAGGATTGGGATGCGATGAAACGAGCGGTGAAACCGATCTATACCGCTCCGACCGTCGACGCCGCACGGGCGGCGTTGGATGATCTGACCGAGATCTGGGGCAAGAAATACGGCGCGATCATCCGGTTATGGGAGTCGGCGTGGGAAGAGTTCACCCCGTTCTTGTCCTACGACTCCGAGATTCGCCAAGTGATCTGCTCCACGAATGCGATCGAGTCGCTCAATGCCCGGTACCGGCGGGCGGTGCGTGCTCGAGGGCATTTCCCCACCGAGCAGGCCGCTCTAAAATGCTTGTATCTGGTCACGCGAAGTCTCGATCCCACCGGTGAGGGCCGAGCTCGTTGGACGATGCGTTGGAAGTCAGCTCGCAACGCCTTCGCCATCACCTTCCACGACCGCTGGCCGAACGCAGAATCCTACTAATGAAAAACGCCGGAAACACCGTTAACGAGACACACCCGACGGCGATGAGCTGCCGTGGCCATTCGGACAGTAGAATGAGTGGATTCTTCTACGCTGTCAATGCTGGCTGCTGATTACCATAGTGGACGTCATTGGGCCTTCGGTAACCGAGCGCGGGGTGCCGGCGTCGACTGTTGTAAAACCGTTTGATTTAGCGGATGACGTCGGTGCGGGCTTGTAGTTTCGTGGCATACGCGGTGCGGTAAACACGTTCGTTCTTGAGCATCGAGAAGAAACTTTCCGCCATGCTGTGGTCCCAACACACGCCCGTGCGGCCCAGCTGACAATTTTCTTTGACATAGCGCCCCCTGTCGCTCTCCATCCGGACGCAAGCAGCTCAGGAGGCTCGTCGGCGAGGCTCACGTCGTCGCATTCCGGGTGCTCGTAGACTCGACCAGCTCTCCCTAGATTCCAGGAAGTCGCCCCCAGGGGCAGATCAGGACTTCACCGCTCATGTTTCTTGACAGGTCATGCAATTTCACGGCAGTTGGTTGGGCCTTGGACCCCTGATTAGATGGTGAGCGCGGTCGTCCGGTTGACACGGATGTCGCCGAGCGGCCGAGCTACTAAAAGGGACGCATAGCTCGTGAGTAGCTTGTCAATGACGGAAAGCAGCAGGTTGACCATGAATACTGCGACGCTCAGCGGGATTCCGTCCTCAGTCAGAAGCGAGGCATAGACGTCTCCCGCATGATCAGCCTCGCCGCCGAAGACGGCCATCGTGAGCGGCGTCGCGACCAAGGTGCAACATACGGCGACGGTGAGAGCGAGCAGAAGAAAACGACTGCGTCCACGATTCCCGCCGAAATGGTGATATCCGTAACCCCAGACGAGCGCGCCGACGATGTTGACGAGTACGAATGGCAGGGTTTCCACGTTGCCATCGAGCGTGCCTAACAAGTTTGTGAGTAGACCGACGAGTGCACCGTGCCATGGTCCGAGTGCGATGGCTGCGATCGCCGTTCCGATCATGTCGAGCCAAAGAATGAGTTGAAACTTGTCCGTGAGCGCATCTCCGAAAAGGTTGATGCCGACACACCCTGCCAGTACTAGGGCAACGAACGCGGCGTGAGGTAGTCGGAGGGGGAGTAAGACGGAAGCATCCATCGGCGTCTCAGGTGCAGGAAGTGAGCTATCGAGCGTCGGGCTGCTCCACCGTGACGGTCTCGCGGTTCGTGCCCGCCGCACCAGCTGCGTGGCCCTCTCTGCGCTTGCACCGAGGGCTTGTGCGACTTCCCCGACAAGTTCATAGTTCACTCGTGTCCGACCGATGCGGAACACGTCATAAACCGTCGTTCTTGCGGGAGTCGCGGCTGCCTCCGATGCTCCGTTTGCTCTGCGCCGCTGTGCGACACGTCGTGAGATCTCTGCGTAGGAGGGTTCACCAGCACTCGCGCGAAGCTCTCGAAGCGCCGAGGCGATGTCATCGATCGAATCGAACACCTCTCGGGGTACGCCTTCAGCCACTGACTTCCTTTCCTCGTACATGGTTCATGACATGGTAACGGTCGAGTCGACGCAGCAAGAGGCTGTTCGGGTTCTGTTCGGGCTTGTCAGGGGGGCGGGCCCGATCGTTCTTGCCCAGTAGCGTGGTCATTATCCGGGTCGTAACCCTGGTTTGCCCAACTATTTCCTGAAAAATCCTGGGCCTAATGAAGGGTCACGGTTCATTAGAACGCCCGTGCTGTTGGCCGCCGTGCTCTCCTGATGTTGGATTGCCGAGCCATCTTCAGGCCCGCATTAGTTGCCTACTCCTTGCATTCCTGACAACAAGCGACAGTACTTCGCGCGAAAGGCACAACAATGAACAGAATCATGGGACGAGGCCTCGCAACAGTGTTGGTGGGGCTAGTCGCGACAATGGCCCTTAGCTCCTGCAGCAGCCGTTCAAGCGCAGACCCAGCAACGGTCCTCAAAGATTACGTAGCGGCTGTCAACGCTGGGGATTACCAAGAGGCACTGTCGCTCGTGTCCGAACCCGGTGAGACTACAGCGGATCGCGTGCTCAACCCCGGCAGCGTTGTGATTCCAGAGCCGCTTGCATCCGATGAAGCGCCAGGCCCCGACACAGAGGTTGCTGACCTGAAATTTGACTTTTCGGGCGAGCAACAGTCCATTGCGTTTATCAAGTCCGACGGAGAATGGAAGCTGCGTCATCCGGAATTTCTCAATCACCCCGTACCTCTTGACAACGTCCAGCCCCTGATCGACCTGGGAGCTGTAATTGAGCTCAAGGGCGGCGGCGATGCGTTCGCGTTCGACTATGTCTTGTTTGATCACGCCTCGGTACCAGTCCGAACCCAAATTGTTTCAGAATGGTTTGAATCATTTGACGTTCCCGACACGATGCTCACGTTGACCGATCAAGGTGCTCGCCTCGCTACTAAAAACGATTCCGAGCAAGCGTTCGAAACGCCCATCAGCGAGGCGCTTCGACAAAACCTCATCGAGCAGTACGCCGGCGTTGCGTGGAAAAGCGGTCACACCACAACTGAGCTGCTGGAGTTTCCCGAGGCCTCCAAGTGCACAGTCAACATCAGCAACCTTGCGTTGCAGCGGGGAAACGAATTCGAAGCAACACCTGTGTGCGCCGGTGGGCTGATGCGCCTATCGGTTGAAAAAGCAGTGACTCTCAGACTCGACAGTAGTTCGGAATGGAAAGATTTGCCGGCTGGTCGAAGCGTGGAAGGGCCCATTGGAGGAATCTTGGCTACGACTAATCTCGTCACTGGCGCAGTTGATGCGCGAGATGTTGACTTCACGGATGAACTCTGGGCAGAACTCTTTAAATAGGCGAAGTGCCAGCATCCAGGGACTCGACCAGATAGACGGCAGGCCGCCCGTCAAGTCCAGAGTTTTTCAGTGCACGGATCGCGCGCAACTGAGAAGTCTGCGTGTCGTCCAGGTGCACCCCCGCGTCGACGAGGACCTCACGTGCCCACGATTTGGCTGCCGTGAGCGGATTTGCACTCGCGTCAGCGGTTGCAAACTTCTCGACCAGCACGGAGCGGGGATTTCGCTGATCGCCGAATAGCAACCGAAGTATTCGTCTCATGCCCCAACGCTAGTCGCATCGCTGGCACCGGCGCCCCCGTCCTGAGGGGGAGATTGAGGACCTGGGTTCAGGCTCTCCTGTCACTACGAAACTGGCGTGGGGAGCGTCAGTGAACGAGGTGCTCAGGCATTCTCGAGTTCCGCAATCACAATCTTCTTCTGGTTCATCATTACGCCGATCTGCTCGGGTCGGCGAGTCAGCTCGGCCATGTTCTCGGGGATGATCTGCCAGCTGACGCCGAACTGGTCTTTGCACCAGCCGCACTGCTCCGATTCCGCGACGTGCGAGAGCTGTGCCCAATATGTGTCGATCTCGCCTTGGTTTTTGCACAACACAACCAAAGAGATCGACTCATTGAAAGTGAAAATCGGCCCGCCATCGAGACAAACAAAATCCACGCCGTTCAACGTGAATGAACCGTTCAGCACTTTGCCGCTCATCGCGGCGAAGTGCTCATCAAGAGTCGCGTCGGGGTACTCAACGATCGAATTGATGCGGGAATTTGGGAACACGTCGATGTAGTACGTCATCGCCTCGCGCGCGTTGTCGTTGAACCACAAACACGGTTGGATCGGCAGCAGCTCGGCCATCAGTACCTCCTAGTGGGAATCGTGCCTTTCAGGTTAGTTCGACACTCGCTATGGGCCAAGCTTTCTCGGGCCAGCGGATGCTGCATCGGTGTTCGCGTGCGGGGTCTTGTTGGCGTCGTGGACCCAGACGCTCGCGTCGCCGAGAATGTCGTGGGCCAGGAGATCGAGGTGCTGGCGCAGACATTGCGGTCTATGGAGGATGATGAAATGGTGGAGGGTGCTCCCCAGACGGCATTCCCTTCGAGGTGAACGCACGGGGTAGATCGTTAGCCGGAATATTCAACCCATTTTGAGGAGTCCACCGTGAATGCACCCGCGTCAGTGATCGTTTTTGATGTCAATGAAACCCTTTCGGACATGTCTCCGATGGAGGAGCGTTTCGTGGAGGTCGGTGCTCCCGGTTACCTGGCCCGCATCTGGTTCGCATCCTTGTTGAGGGATGGGTTTGCCCTCGCCGCGGCTGGGAGCCGCGCGAAATTCTCCGTGGTCGGCGCGGAGATGCTGCATGCCGTGTTCCTCGACGTTTCCCTCGCCAGACCTCTCGACGAGGCCGTGGCCCATGTCTTGCACGGCCTCGGTGAGTTGAAGCTGCATTCGGACATCGTAGGTGGCGTCCGGGCGCTCACGGATGCGGGATATCGCCTGGCCACTCTCTCCAACGGATCGGCGGAGCTGGCTCAGAACCTGCTGAGCGCAGCGGCGATCCGGGCTGACTTCGAGGCCCTCCTCTCCGTCGAGGACGCCCCGGCGTGGAAACCAGTCGGTACCGCTTATCACTACGCGGCGGATGTTCTTGGAGTTCAACCGGCAGACATGCTTCTGGTCGCCGTGCATCCTTGGGACATCCACGGGGCTGCTCAGGCGGGCCTGCGCACTGCGTGGCTGAACCGAACCGGTGCGATCTATCCGAGCTATTTTGCGACACCGGATTACACCGCTCCGACTCTCAGCGAGCTCGCCGAGCGCATTCAACCCTAAGATTGGGCGCTCGACTGGCGAAGTCATCCTCGGTAGCGCACGCGAAGGCACCGGAACGAGTGAGCACGGGCCAGAGACGACCCCCGGGTTCGAGAACCGCAGAGGGCCAGTTCGGCGCTTGTTCCCTAAAGCCGCGCTGTCGGTTCACCCACAGAAGCGGATGCCGGACCGCGGGTTTCCCCTACCGTGCGGACCAGCCGTTCGACGATCACGGGCGAGTCCTGGACTCGCGCGCTTGGTGCCTCGCCGGAGTGACGTCCTGAAGAACTCAGCCTTCTCCTAGCAAATCGCGATTACGCCGAGACGCCTTCCCGAATACGTTCAGCACATCATCCCGATTACAAGGAGAGAACATGCCTATTATCATCGTTCCCACGCCAAACGATCCCGACGTGGAACTGCACTACGAAGACGTCGGAGCCGGTAAGCCCGTCGTGCTGGTCCATGGTTGGCCGCTCAGCGGCAGATCCTGGGAGGGCCAGGTGCCAGCACTCGTTGATGCCGGCCACCGCGTGATCACCTACGATCGCCGCGGGTTTGGCCAGTCATCACAGCCCTGGAACGGATACGACTACGACACGTTCGCGGCCGACCTCAACGTCGTGCTGGAGACGCTCGACCTGCGCGAGGTCACCCTCATTGGATTCTCGATGGGCGGCGGCGAGCTCGCCCGCTACGTCGGCACCTATGGCACGGACCGCATCGCGAAGCTCGTCTTCGCCAGCGCAGTGACGCCGTACTTATGGAAATCAGACGACAACCCCGACGGCGGTGTCGACGCCGGACTGGCCCAGTGGTTCCACGACTGCCTCACCGGCGACCGGCCGGCATTCCTGCACGAATTTCTCCAGATGTTCTTCACCGCCGGTAAGCCGTCATTGGTCAACAAGCCGAAGGTCAGCGCTGAGCAGATCGCCTACAACCTCGATATCGCTCTGCAGGCCTCGCCGAAGGGCACGCTCGACTGCACCACCGCCTTCGCGACGACGGATTTTCGCGACGACATGACGAAAATCACCGTGCCGACCCTGGTGATACACGGCGATTCCGACACTATTGTGCCGTTTGAGGTCAGCGGCAAGCGCACTCACGAAGCCATCGCCGGAAGCGAACTCGTACTCATCGAAGATGCCCCGCACGGTGTCACCGTTTCGCACAAAGACGAATGGAACCGGAACGTGCTCGCGTTCCTCGCGAAGTAGCAGTCCTCGCGGGGCCCGTCGCTGATCAGTGACGGGCCCCCCCTCAGGTCCGGCGTATTCTCGTACGCACTACCCAGGAGGATTTCTGATGCGCAAGGTGACCTACTCCATGAGCATGTCCCTCGACGGCTACGTTGTGGGGCCGGACGGCCGATTCGACTGGACCACGCCGGACCCGGAAGCGTTTCGCTTCTGGATCGACGACATTCGAAACGTCGGCGTGCACCTAATGGGGCGACGGCTGTACGAGACGATGCTGTACTGGGAGACCGCCGACCAGGAAACTTCACTCGACGCTGCAGACCTCGAGTGGACCGCTCTCTGGAATCCGCTCCCCAAGGTCGTCTTCTCCACCACACTGTCGTCGGTGCAGGGTAATGCCCGCCTGGTCTCTGGCGGCCTCGGCGAGGAGATCGAGCGGTTGCGAGCTGAGCCGGGGGAGGGCGACATCGCCATTGGCGGCGCGACTCTCGCCGCCGAGGCATCCGCTCTGGGGCTGATCGACGAGTATCAGGTGATCGTCCTTCCCATATTGGTCGGCGGTGGTCTAGCGTTCTTTCCCCGACATGAGCGCCGCGTGGATCTCGAACTCGTCGAAACCCGCACCTTCACGTCGGGAGCCGTCTACCTGCGGCACCGTGTGGTTCGCTAGCCGGAGTGAGGCAGGTAACGGCACCGCCTCCCGCAGCCGGGCGGATCGGCTTAGCGTTTTTCCATGACTGATACGCGTGCCGAGATTGTCAACGCAGAGCGAACTGTTCCGGCAGCGCTGGGCATCACGAGACGTGGTCTACCACCGCAGTGGCCTGAAGCGTCTGCACCACCCGGCGCGAGCCGCTTCCGCCTCGTGCGGTACTCGGCGAACAGCGTTGCGTTCTGCGGCGTCCGGCGTATTCTCGAACGCGCTACCGAGGAGGATTCACACTGTAGGCATGGCCTGACGGTGCGCTCGGTAGTCGGCGCCCCGGGATCGCACGCGGGCGCTCAGCCTGTAGGTAGTTCCCTTGCGGCCTCCGCAACCAGATTCCTCAGCCACTCGTGCTCGGGATCGCGGCGATGCACCGGATGCCACCACATCGCGTTGAGAATGGGAGTGGCGTCGAATGGCAGATCGTAGACGGATACGCCTCCTGTGCTGCGGGCATACTCGGCGAGTCCCGCCTGAATGAGAGCGAGACGGTCGGTGCCGGCGACGAACATCGGTAAAACGAGGAAACTCTCGACGACCGCCTCGACCCGTGGCTCGATGCCGAGTTGTTGAATTTGCCGTGTAACCGAGGTAAATGCCGAACGGGATTGGTAGGTGAAGACCCAGGGTAGTCGAGCGATGTCGTCGAGCGTGACATGGTCCTTCAGGCCGGGGTGATTCTTGTCCGCGACGATTACCCAGGTGTCTGACCAGAGGTCCGTGTAGGGGAGGTCGGTGAGGAATCCATGTGGCATGAACAGTCCGTCCGCCCCACGCAGACGGGCGACGGCATCCTCGACGATCTGTTCGTTGTGAACCAGAAATCGAAACCGGACGCCGGGCGCACGCTCCGCCGCTCGCACTGCGAGTTGTCGCCCTGTCGTCGCAAGGCTGTAGTCAGATCCGTAAATGGTGAACTCGCGGGTGGACTTGCTCGGGTCCCATTCGGCCTGACTTTCGAAGACGCGGCGAGCCGCATCCAGCGCCGCAGCGGTGTGCTCGGATAAGCGCGACGCAAGCGGCGTGAGCTCGTAGTTGTTTCCCGACCTGGCCAGGATCGGATCGTTGAAATGTCTTCGCAGCCGGGCCAGCGATGCGCTGAGCGCAGGCTGGCTCAGGTGCAGCCGTTCAGCCGCACGGGTCACGCTGCGTTCGGTGAGGAGCGCATCGAGTGACACCAGCAGATTGAGGTCGAGCCGAGAGAAAGGATATTGGTTAGCCACGTCGCTGTGTTCCTTCGGTCTTCGGGAGCACGATACTACCACGGGTTATAAATGAAGCTGATGCGCCGGATACGAAACAGGCTATTCCTTGATAAGCAAATTTCGCCGAAAGTGGTCATGGGTCGACTGACCCGCACTCGTGAAAGGGTCAAAGATGATCAAACTTCTCTCTCATCTCTCGTACGTGGCGATCGCCTCGCCCGACGTGGAGGCATCCGTTGAGTTTTACACGACGCAGGTCGGACTCACCGAGGTCGCCCGCGAGAACGGCAACGTCTACCTGCGTTGCTGGGGTGACTATTACGCGTATTCCGTCGTCGTCGTTCCCGGCGACGAACCAACGCTAGCGACGATGGCGTGGCGCACGACCAGCGCCGAGGCTCTGGAAGAGGCAGCGAAGCGCATCGAGGCCGCAGGCATTGCGGGCGAATGGCTCGATGATGTGCCGCAGATCGGGCGTGCCTACCGCTTCGCCGGGCCGTGGGGCCACAGCATGACCCTGCACTGGGATGTCACCCGGCACCGGGCGTCTGGCTTTGACGCCTCGATTTACCCTGACCGCCCCGAAAGGCGCAGCAAGGTCGCCGGAGCTCCGCGCCAGCTCGACCACGTGACCATCGCCACCAGCGACGTCGACGCGTTCGCTGACTGGTACAACGAGGTGCTCGGCTTTCGCATCATGGCCAAGACGATCCTCGATGAGGCACCGATCTCGGTGTTCTCGGTGCTGACGACGAACGAGAAGTCACACGACCTTGGTGTTGTGCTCGATGGGTCAACCCGGACTGGGCGCATTAATCACTTCGCCTTCTGGGTCGACACCCGGGAGGAGCTCCTCATCGCAGCCGACGTGCTCATGGAAAACGGCTACCCGATCGAATACGGTCCGTCCATTCACGGCATCGGCGAGCAGACCTTCCTCTACTACCGAGAACCCTCCAGCCTGCGCATTGAACTGAACACCGGCGGGTACCGCAACTACGTGCCGGACTGGGAGCCGAATATCTGGAAGCCTTCGCTCGGCTCCAACAACTTCTACCGCAACGGCACGATGCCGATGTCGATGACGGAGTCGTTTCCCGCCGCTGACGGCCCCAGCGCGACCGAAGAGGGAGTGCCGGACGAGATCAGGGAAGCCCTGTTCAACCCCTACGCCAAGCAAGGGCGGGGCTGATCCGTATGAACTCTGCTGCCCCTGAAGCCCCCTTCGCACTCGCTCGATTCCGGGAGGGTAATGATGTGCGCCTCGGCCTGGTGGCGGGTGAGCGCATCCGTCCTCTCGGTGCTGAGCAACTCGGCTCCGCAAATCTCAACGCGTTCCTGGCCGCTCCGGATTGGGACCGGATCGCCGCGCTCGCCGCTGAGGACGGCGACGAGTGGATGCCGCTGGCCGGCGTCACGCTGACGGCTCCGGTAGAGCCGCGCCAGGTGCTGCAGGCCGGTGCGAACTACCGCGAGCACGTGATCGAGCTTGTCGCAGCGGGTCTCACCCAGAACTCGGACCGAACTCCCGAAGAGGCGCGGGAGTTTGCTGCGAAGATGATGGACGACCGCGCCAAGAACGGGGAGCCATACTTCTTCATCGGCTTGCCAGCGTGCGTCGTGGGCGACGACGTGCCACTGACCCTTCCTGCGTACAGCCAGGTTCACGACTGGGAGCTGGAGCTCGCCGTCGTCATCGGCCGCGAAGCGTTCCAGGTGAACCGCCAAAGTGCGCTGGACCACGTCGCCGGCTACACGATCGTCAACGACGTGACGACCCGCGATCTCGTCTTCCGCAAGGACATGAAGGAGATCGGCACCGACTGGTACCGCGCCAAGAACGCGCCCGGCTTCCTGCCGACCGGGCCCTTCCTGGTGCCCGCCCGATTCGTCGATGCCGGCAATGTGGGCATCCGCCTTGACCTGAATGGTCAGACGATGCAGAACGGGTTGACCAGTGACCTGCTATTCGATATCGCTGCGCTCATCTCGGGTGCCAGCCAGACGATGCCGTTGCTCCCGGGTGACCTGCTTCTCACCGGAAGCCCTTCTGGAAACGGACAGCACTGGAAGCGGTTCCTGCGAGACGGCGACGTGATGACCGGATCGATCGATGGACTGGGTACTCAAGTTGTGCGCTGCGTCGCTGCCGTTGGAGAACCCACTCAGGAATCGGTGCAGCGATGACGGCATTGGAGGACCCATCCGGCATCAATCGCGCCAACCCCGCGGCGGAGATCGCCGCTCGGGCAGAGGCTTATCGCAATTGGGGGCGGTGGGGAGAGGACGACGTTCTGGGCACGCTCAATTTCATCGATGGTGCGAAACGGATCGAGGCGGCAGCGCTTGTGCGTGAGGGCACGGTCGTGTCGCTGTCGCAATCGTTCGACACCGATGGCCCGCAGAAAGGCTGGCGCCGCCGAACCAATCCGGTGCACACGATGACCGATACGGGGGTGGATGCCGAGCGCGGTAATCAAGGTTTTCCGCACGGAATCGGCGGCGCCGACGACGTCATCGCGATGCCCCTCCAATGCTCGACGCAGTGGGACGGGCTCGGCCACATCTTTGACCACGGCTTCGCCTGGAACGGCCGCGCCGCTGGCGACGTGGTCACGAGCGAGGGAGACCTCGTCACGGGCATCGAGCACGCGGCATCCGTTGTCGTTTCGCGCGGGGTGCTGCTCGACCTGGGGCGTCACCTTGAGTCGGAGACGGGTGAACTTCCCGACGGGTATGCCATCAGCGCCGACGAGCTCGACTCGTGCGCCACAGCCCAGGATGTGATGATCGGGCGCGGCGACATCGTGCTCGTGCGCACGGGCCGGCTTGCCCGTGCGCGACGTGAGGGCTGGGGCGACTATGCCGGCGGCCCGTCCGCTGGCCTGTCACTGTCTACCGCTGGGTGGCTGCATCGCACCGAGATCGCTGCGGTCGCTACCGACACGTGGGGGTTTGAGGTGCGTCCCAACGAGTTCGATGTTCCGTCGTTCCAGCCGCTGCATCAGGTCGCCATCCCCAACATCGGCCTCACCATCGGTGAGATGTGGGACCTCGATGAACTCGCCAGGTCCTGTGCCGAGCGCGCACGCTGGGACTTTCTGCTGTCGGCACCGCCGCTGGCGATTACCGGAGCCGTTGGCTCACCGATCAACCCCGTCGCGATTTTCTGACCGCGCGCACATTCGAGAACAGAGAGGTTCTACACATGACTGCTGTCACTAAGGTCGCCATTGCCGGAAGCGGAGTCGCCGGACTGGCCGCCGCGATCCAGCTCGCCAAGGCGGGGGTCTCCGTCGATGTCTTCGAGACCAAGCCGGCCCTGAGTGAGGGCGGTTCGGGCATCTCGCTCCAAGGCAATGCCCTGCGCGTTTTCGACGCGCTCGGCGTGTGGGACGACATCCGCGCCGCCGGGTACCCGTTCGAGGGTCTGAACCTGCGGGCGCCTGGCCCTGGAGCTCCCATTGTCGCTTCCTTGCCCGATGTCAAGACCGGCGGCCCTGATTATCCTGCCGCGATGGGGATGCCGCGTCTTGCACTTACGCGCATCCTGTTCGAGCACGCGGAGCGGGCCGGCGCGAACATCCGTTTCGGGGCGACGGTAACCGCCATCGACGCGCAGGCGGCGAACGACGGCGTCCGTGTGTTCATCAACGGTGAGTCGGCCGGCGTGTACGACCTTGTGATCGGTGCCGACGGACTTCACTCTGCTGTGCGTGACCTCATCGGCATCGACACCAAGCCTGAACCCACCGGAATGGGCATCTGGCGCACGTTCGTGTCGCGCCCGGCCGAGGTAGAGCGCAGTGAGCTTTACTACGGCGGCCCCGTGTACATCGCCGGCTACACGCCAACAGGCGACGACTCGATGTACGCGTTCCTCGTCGAAAAGGCTGAGGACCGCTTTGGAATCTCTGACGCGGACGCGACCCGCATCATGCTCGAGGAGTCACGCGCCTACAACGGACCGTGGAACTCGATCCGTGCCGACCTCGAAGCCGGTGCGCACGCGAACTACACCTGGTTCACCAAACACATCATCCTGGGCCCGTGGAACCGGGGTCGCGTGGTGATCATCGGGGATGCCGCGCACAGCTGCCCTCCGACGATCGCACAGGGCGCCGCGCAAGGGCTGGAGGACGCTTTTGTCCTCACTCAGCTGCTGGTCGAACGGGATGCTATCGATCAGACGCTGTGGGACGAATTTCATGCCCGGCGCGTTCCGCGCGCGACCGCCGTCGTCGAGGCATCCGTTCAGCTCGGCCAGTGGCAGATCGACGGAAACCGTGACGCCGACGCCGGGGGACTCATTTTCGGGATCGCACAGAAGATGGCGGAGCCCGCATGACGACCGACGTGCACGCACACCTGCTGCTGCCCGCGTTGCATGCAGCAGTCGAACAGCGCGCGCCGCAGCTGGTGGCCCAGGCCGCCGAGCTCGAACAGCGCCGCAACGGTACTGAGAGTCTCCAGGTCTCTGGCGCGATGATCGCGGCGCGAATTTCGAAGCTCACGGATGTCGGTACCCGTCTCGCGGCGATGGATCAACAGGGCATGGACCGGCAGTGGGTGAGCGTCTCGCCGAACCACTTCTATCCTTGGGCACCGGAAGGCCTGGCCGTCTGGGTGGCGGGGGAAATCAACCGGCTCGTTGCCGAACATGTCGCGCAGGCGCCCGACCGCCTGACCGGACTGGGCGTGGTGCCACTGCAGCATCCGGAACGCATCGTCGAATACCTGGACGACGCGGTTCTCGGGCGCGGCCTCGCCGGTGTCGAGATCTCCTCGTTCGCCGGCGATGTGGAACTGTCCGATCCACGACTCGAGCCGTTCTGGGCCCGGGCCGCGGAGCTCGGATGCATCGTATTCCTGCATCCGTTCGGATGCAGCCTCGACGAGCGGCTGGACCGCTTCTACCTGTCCAATACGGTCGGCCAGCCTACGGAAAACGCCGTCGCGCTGTCACACCTCATCTTCTCCGGCGTGCTCGACCGTCACCCCGACCTGAAGATTGTCGCGGCCCACGGCGGTGGGTACCTGCCCTTCGCTATGGGAAGGTCCGACCGCGCCTGGCAGGTTCGGCCGGAGGCCCAGCGCTGCGCGCACGCCCCGTCGAGTTACCTGCGCAAGCTGTGGTTCGACTCTGTCGTTCACGAAGCGGATGCCCTTCGCCGGCTCGTCGAGATCGTCGGCGGCCCGCGCGTGCTGCTAGGCAGCGACTTCCCGTTCGACATGGGCAGCGATGACCCCATTGCCCTCGTACGCGACACCGGACTGCCCATCGAGATTGAGCGGGGCATCCTCGGAGACAATGCCGATGCCCTCGTCGAGAGCAGGGTGCGGGCATGAGGATCGCGCGATGGCGCAACGGCGCCACAACGGGCGAGGGGTTCGTCGTCGAGGACCGCGTCGTCCCATTCCCCGATGGACTCACGGTCGCGGGCATGCTTTCGCGCGGCCGTGATGGTCTGGACGATGCCTTCTCGCGACGGGTCGAGTCCGCCAGCGCGCTGCTGGACACAGTGACGCTGCTTGCCCCGCTTGTGCCGGCAGCCATTCGTGACTTCGTGGCTTTCGAAGAGCACGTCGAAGGCATCAGTGCGACGGTCGACGGCACGAGTGAGGTCGTGCCCGAGTGGTACCAGGCGCCAACCTTCTACTTCACCAACCCGCACACGGTCATCGCGACGGGCGACGTGCTGTCGCCGCCGATGACAGAGAGACTCGACTTCGAGTTGGAAGTAGCGGCGGTCATTGGTGGCGTAGCGGGATCCGACGGCGCCAACCTGTCAGCGGAAGCCGCTGCTCCACACATTTTCGGGTACACGATCATGAATGACTGGTCAGCGCGAGACCTTCAAGCCCGGGAGATGAGGGTTCGGCTCGGGCCAGCCAAGGGTAAGGACTTCGGGCTGACGCTGGGGCCGTGGATCGTCACCGCTGATGAACTGGACGAGTTCGTGGAAGACGGCTTTCTGGCGGTGCGCGCCGAGGTTTTCGTCAACGGAATTCTCATCGGACACGATCTTGTCTCGAACATGGGCTGGCCATTCGCGGAGCTCGTCGCCTACGCGTCGCGCAATTCACGGGTCGTACCGGGGGACGTCCTCGGTTCGGGCACGGTCGGCCACGGCGGATGTCTCGGCGAGTTGTGGGGGCGGCATGGATCCCTCACGCCAGCACCCCTCAAAACCGGAGACGAAGTGCGCATGGCCGTCGAAGGCATTGGCGAAATCGTGAACACCGTGGGCGACGCTGTCCGGATGCCGCCGATTCCTCCGGCTCGTAAGCGCTCGCGCGAGCGGATCCGACCGTGACCGAACTGAGCGCGCGAACGACCCGAACCCTATAACACCCGACCCAACCCTGAGGAGATTCAATGACGAATTCATCTATGACCAGGCAATCCGCGGCGGTGCGCCAAGCGGGCATCTGGCAGGCCGTTCTTCTACTGGCCGGCAGCTGCATGCCGGTGCTCGGCGCAGTGCTGCTGACGCCCATACTTCCGCAGCTCAGCGAGCACTTCGCGGGAGAGCCCGGCGCCGAGGTTCTCGTCCCAATGATCGTCGCCATTCCGGCCCTGATGATCGCGATCTTCGCTCCATTCGCGGGCCAGATCGTCGATCGGCTGGGCCGCAAGACGCTTCTCATCGTGGCAATGATCACGTACGCCTTCGTCGGCACAGCCCCCGCCTATCTCGAGTCGCTCCAGCTCATCCTGGTCACCCGAGTCGGCGTGGGCATCACAGAAGCGGCAATCATGACCGCGTGCACGACACTCATCGTCGACTACTTCCACGAAGAGAGGCAGCGAAACAAATACCTCGGGCTACAAGCCGTCGTCACGACCCTCGCGGCGACGGTATTCATCATCCTCGGTGGAGCGCTCGGCGTCGGCGGATGGCACACTCCGTTCTGGATCTACGCCCTGAGCCTCATCGTCGCTGTGCCGATGATGTTCCTCATCTGGGAGCCACGCAGGAATGATCCGACGGATGCGCACCTGGCGCCGGTCGCGAAGGTACCCGTGCCGTGGCGCCAACTACGACTCCCGCTTGTCGTTGGTCTCTTCGGAGGGTTCTCCTTCTACGTGATGCTGATCGAGACGAGCTACCTCCTCGTCGCCAACGGCGTGGGAGCAAGCGACACCGCGATCATCGGCGCGGTTGCCGCGCTCGCCTCGCTTATCACCGCTGCGGGGGCGTTGACGTTCCCGCGCCTGGCTGCGCGCGGGCCTCAGTTTCTACTCCCACTTGCGTTCTCCCTACAGGCAGTGGGAATGGTCGTGATCTGGCTCGTCGGCGGAGTGGCCGGAGTGGCGATCGGCGCCGTCGTCGCAGGGTTCGGGTCTGGCCTCCTGCTTCCGTCGATGCTCACCTGGGCGCTGGCCCCGATCAGCTTCGAGCAGCGCGGCCGCTCAACCGGATGGTGGCAGGCCGCCTTCTCCTTCGGGCAGTTCCTCACGCCGATCCTGATTGGAGCACTCGTCGCGATCGTGGGCGGACTGCCTCTCGCAGTGGGTGTCGTCGGCATCGCTTGCGCGGTTGTCGCCATCACCTTACGACTGGTACTCGGAGGCGCGGTGCGATCCGTGTCGCGGCGGTAGCCGGGACGAAGCGAGCGGGAGGAGCTACGCCGTCACCACGGTGTGGTGAAGCGTCTCGGGGAGTTGTTCACGAGTTGTCTTCGAGGATAAGTTGTGCAGCGTGCCAGGCGAGCGCCTGAGTCGGTGCATTGTTGTTACCCGATGGCATGTGTGGGAAGACGGACGCGTCAACGACTCGGAGCCCTTCCACCCCGCGAACACGAAGCCGTGCGTCGACGACGTCGTCGTCATTGGGGCCCATCGCGCACGTGCCCAGCGTGTGGTACCCGGTTCCGCCGCGGTTGAGAGCGTTTTCGAGTATCTGCTCGTCCGTTGTGTAATCAGTACCCGGGAGAGTCTCCTCGCGCACGAGTTGGCTGATCGGACCCTGGGCCATAATTTCACGTCCCTTCCGGGCCCCGAGAACGACTAGGCGGCGGTCGTGCTCGGTTTCAAGGAAATTCGCGATAACCGTCGGCTTGTTCGACGGCAAGTTACCGGTGATGTGGATGGAGCCGGTGCTCGTCGGGCGCAGCGGATACGTCAGGAACATCATTCCCGGGTTCTTGTCGACCTTCACCTTGCCCGAGGTCAACGATGCCGCCGCAGTGGAGATGGGTGTGAAGAATCCCTGCGTGTCCGGCCGGTCGGATTTCGGATCCGACTTGTAGTACATCAGCACGTTGTAGCCGCCGAACGACATGACGCCGTCACGTTGCATCAGATACTTCGTGCCGGTGAGCATCTGCCGAGAGACGTTGGAGAGCTGCTTGTTGTATCCGTCTGCGCCCTGCATCGAGAATTGGAAGCTGGTACCGTGATGCTCGTGCAACCGTTCTCCGACGTTGGGGCTGTCCACGACTACCTTCACTCCGGCCGAACGCAGCTGAACTGGATCTCCGATGCCGGAGCGTTCAAGGAGCAGCGGAGTGTCGAGCGAACCGCCGGCCAGGAGCACCTCTTTACGGGCGGAGTAGTCGACCGTCACGCCCTTGCGCTCAACGCGCACGCCCGTGGCACGCTTTCCATCGAAGAGAACATAGCCAACCTCCGAACGGCTCAGCACCGTCAAATTGGGGCGCTGCCGCACTGGATGCAGATACGCCTCCGCAGCGCTTACACGCAAGCCATTCGCGATGTTCGACGATACATATCCGACGCGCTCATTGTCGCTCCCGTTCAGATCGTCTTCCCGGTTCATACCGAGCTTCCCGGCAGCGTCCATGAAGGCCTCACTGACTTCCTCGGGCGGGGAAGCCACGGAAATACCAACAGGACCACCGACGCCTCGAGTATCCGACGCGCCAAGTTCGTGGTCTTCAATGCTCTTGTAGGCACCCACAAAGGTGTCCCACCCCCAACCAGGATTTCCCGCCGCTTCGATTGCGTCGTAATCGGGCTTCCATCCACGATTCCAGACCATGCCGTTCACCCCGGTGGAACCGCCGATCATGCGACCGCGCGACCATTGCTCTACGGAACCGGATCCAAACGGTTCGGTGGCGAACTTCTTCGTGTACTTTGGGTCCGTCATCGTGAAATAGAACCCCTTCGGCACGAGAATCACCGGACTACGATCAGAGCCTCCCGCTTCCAGCAGCAAAACTTGATTCGCGGGATCCTCGCTCAATCGATTGGCCAGGACGCATCCCGCCGCTCCGGCACCGACAATAATGTAATCAAAAATCATGCTGAACTTCCTCTTCCTTGTGGATGATCAACGGACGCACCGATTCATGCGTAAAAGACACTCGATTTATTACACCAAGTATTCTAATTCAAGTATTGCCAGAGAGTAGGGTCGAGTCAATGGCTATCCCAGACATCGTAGAGAGTCGAGGGCGAGGACGCCCCCCGACAGTGTCAGTGGATGCCGTCGCCGAGATCGGTCTGGGCCTATTTCTAACAAACGGCTTCGACGAGACCACGATGACCAACATCGCCAGCGCCGCTGGCATCGGACGCAAAACCTTGTTCAACTACTTTCCCAACAAAGCCGACATCGTCTGGAACCGTTTCAACCGGCAGCTTAAAGACCTCACCGATGCGTTGGAGCATGCTCCCCTCGACATCGTCAGCACCGACGCGGTCGTAGCAGCCGTACTCTCCGGCCTGCACACCCATCCCACTGTTCTGCCCATCATGCGCGCCGAAGTCACCCTCATCCAGGCAGTTCCGGCCTTACAGAGTTACGCGTACATGCAGGGTCAACCCTGGCGGGATGCCATCACCCGCTTCATCGCTGGCCGAGAGGGACTCGACCCAGCAGACACGTTGCCGGAAGTTCTCGGCCACGGCTACTGGCACGCCATGTTCGTCGGTTTCCGCAAGTGGATCCACTCCGGGCAATCGTCCCCATCGCCATATGTGGAAACCGCCCTCCGGGACTACTCCAGAGCCCTACAAGCCGCATTCGCACACGAAAAAACGCAATAGGGCAGACGCCAGTCGGGTCGAGACTGCGACTCTGGTGGTGCGGTGGGTTGGGATTGGCCCGGTGCACCGACAATTTGGAACAGAGAGAGGTGGGGGCGGTCAGGCCGTTGGCCTGTTCAAGGCCCACCGGCACCGCCGTTGTGACACCGGCTGCGGCGTGCACCGGGTCGAGTACGACCGTGGCATCGGCGCCGACCCGTACCTGCGAGTCGACGGCTATGCCCGAAATGGCACGGAGCGCCATCGCGGCCTAAGCGGAGGTGCGGAAGGAGCCCAACCTGCCGAGCCATCATCAGCGGGCTGGTGCTGAGTGCATCGGCGGGGTGGACGGCAAGGGAGATGGTTTTGCTCAGGCAGGTGAACTCTGCTCATACCGCGCCACTCGACGTGGTGGCCCTCGGCTTGGACTGGCTGTTCAGCCCGGCCGTCGGGGCGGTTCTCGTGCTGCTGGCGGCCATGTCGGCCTGCTTTTTCCTCGGCATCCTCCTCGTCTCGGCCGGCCACCGGTGGCATCCGTTCGTGATGGGAGTGGCTGGGATTGTGGTGTTCGCCACGGCAGCATCCCGAGTGTATTTGGGGGTGCACTATCCGTCTGATGTTGCCGCGTCGATCGTGTAGTCGATCGCTGCCGTAGCGCTGGTTAACGCTATCTGGGGGCTTTCACTGTCACACTGGATCGAACGTCGATCCGGCCTCCTAGCCGGACCCGTTTATGGAGGAGTCTCAGATGGTCGCTGAGAGCAAGACGGGCGCCCGACTGCTATTGATCGAAGACGATGCCAGGCTGGGCCCGATGATCCGTGACATGCTCACGGAAATCTACGACGTTACTCTGGTCGCTGACGGTGCGGACGGCCTCGCCGCCGGCCTCGATGGGCAATTCGAGGTGATGGTCATCGACCGGCGCCTTCCGGGGATTGACGGACTACAAATCGTTGAAGCCCTCCGGCGCAAACTGATCACCACCCCCATCCTGCTCCTGACTGCTCTGGGGACCACCGGCGACAAAGTGGCCGGGCTCGACATCGGTGCCAACGACTACCTGGTCAAGCCGTTCGAGTTCGATGAGCTGTTCGCCCGGTTGCGCGCCATCCGTCGGGTGTTCACTGGCGAAGGCCGCACGCTGCTGGTGGGTGGGTGGGAGTATTACCCAGACAGTCGCACGATCTATTCCCCGTATGACGGTCGCATCCTGCTCACGGTCAAGGAGAACGAGTTGCTCAAACTGTTAGCGGATGCCCCGCAGCGCACGTTCTCTCGCCAGCAAATCCTGCAGACCGTCTTCAGCGCTGCGGATACCGCCGGAGCGGTGGATACCTACGTGCACTATCTCCGGCGCAAGACAGACCCTGAAATTGTCCTCACCGTGCGCGGCGAGGGCTACCGCTTGGGACAACCATGACTCGCAGTACGGGCTCTGTCATGGATAGTGACACCCTCGCCATCCGTCGAGCCTCGCGGATCGTCGGTACCCGAATCGCCTTCGCGTGCGCCGTGGTTGTCGCGGTGGTTATCGTTGCCGTGTTCGTTTACATCCTGTCCGAGATTTCGCCCGGTGAGCTATTTGAACCGGTGCCAGACACCGACAACCTGCAGGTCAGCGCCGTCAAGCTGCTGCGCGCTGCTGCAGTGTTGGGCGTGGCCTTGATCGTTCTGGCCGGTGTTTTGAGTTGGCAGGTCACTCATCGGGCTGTGCAACCCCTGGGCGAGGTGCTGCGTATCCAGCGGGCGTTTGTCGCGGACGCGAGCCACGAACTCCGCACCCCCCTCGCGGTGCTCGATGCCCGCCTGCAGATTCTGCAACGTACCCTGCCCGACGACGACCCGACTTCTCAGGTCGTCGCGGAGCTGCGCAGCGATGCGAAGGACCTCATTCACATCGTTAACGACCTGCTCGAATCGGCGGAAATCGGCGGCGCTGCGGTGCAGGAGGCTGTCGTCGTTGATCTGGTCGCTGCCGTGGCTGCCGCCGCGCAGTCGATGGCGCTTATTGCCATCGACAAACACGTCACCATCGAACTGGATGCGCCCCAGCCCGCGGCCGTGCGGGTGCCAGCATCCAGCATCACCCGATGCGTGGTCGCCCTGCTGGATAACGCTGTGCGGTTCGCCCCGTGTGACTCGGCCATCACGGTGGGGGTAGCCGTGACCAAGAAGACGGTGGCGGTCACCGTGCGCGATCACGGTCCCGGTATCCACGGCATCGACCCCGCCCGAATTTTTGATCGGTTCGCCCACTCCGCCCCGCCGGATGCCGGCGGCGATGACTCCCGCACCGGGTTTGGAATCGGCCTGTCCCTCGTACGCGAAATTGTCGTGCGCTACGGCGGATCCGTGCACGTCGTCGAGAGCACTGCAGCGGGCACAGCAATCCGCCTGACCGTTCCGCGAGCGAAACAGGCCTGATCTGCTCTCTGGCCGAACGTCGTTCGTCGAACCAAAGACTGCGAATTCGTAGATCTCCGGCGACGCTTGTTGGTTTCTGTGAGAAGTCTTAGACGGCGCCCTGTTCGCTAGTGCTACTGACCCTATTCAAGGAGGAACACTTGTCCACGACCTCAACGCTCTCCTCGACCGTTTCGCCCGTACGGCACATCCTGACCAAGGTGCCCGAGGTGACCCTCATCTTCTGGGTGATCAAAGTGCTCGCAACCACAGTCGGGGAGACCGCCGCGGATTTCCTCAACGTCGACCTCGGTTTGGGCCTCTCGATCACTTCGGTCATCATGGCCGTCCTGCTCATCGCCGCCCTGATCGTGCAATTCAGACTGCAGAAATACACTCCGGCCGTCTATTGGCTGGCGGTAGTGCTCATCAGCGTCGTCGGTACTCTCATCACCGATAACCTCACCGACAGCCTCGGCGTGCCGCTGTGGGTGACAACGGTAGTCTTCGCTATCGCGCTGGCCGTGACCTTCATCGCGTGGGCGGTTTCGGAGAAGACCCTCTCCATCCACTCCATTTTCACTACCCGGCGAGAGGCGTTCTACTGGTTGGCCGTCTTGTTCACGTTCGCCCTCGGCACTGCGGCCGGCGACCTCGTCGCTGAGGGACTCAATCTGGGCTTTCTCGTGGCGCTGCTCGTCTTCGCAGCGGCGATCGCGTTGGTTGTCGTGGCGTACTTCGTCTTTCATCTCAATGCTGTACTCGCTTTCTGGATCGCGTACATCCTGACCCGCCCGTTGGGCGCATCCACCGGCGATCTTCTCTCGCAGCCCGTTGCCGACGGCGGGATAGGACTCGGAACCACGGGAACCAGCGTGCTTTTTCTTTCGGTGATCCTCGTCCTGGTGATCGTGCTCACCCGCCGCGCACGCACCACAGATGCACGTCTGACGGCCACGGTCTAATCTGACCTGCCGCGGGCATTTCGGACAGCGGAATTAGTGGTTTCTTCTACGCTGCCAATGCTGGCTGTTGATAACCATAATGGACTTCATTCGGCCGGCGATAACCGAGTGCGGAGTGCCGGCGTCGAC
>NZ_PPTG01000046.1 GCF_002954245.1 Cryobacterium aureum
ACGAGGACCTCCTGGTCTGAAGTGGTTGGCCTTTGACAGCTCCACTACACAACCGGAGGTCCTCACCCACGTTCAATGACTACAGCGTGTCGTCACATTTACTCAACCAACCTGCCTGGGCAGTACACCTAGTGCAGCTGGATTGCGAGGGCGCCGCTGGGCTGCACGATCACGCTGAGCCCCATCGTGAACGGTACGTCTTCGTCGCGGGTGCTGACGTCGCCGTCGAACAGGGACTGCACGTCGACCACGATATGGGCCTGCCCGGGGGTGGCAACCATTTCAAAGGACAGCTCGCCGGCCGTGAGCGCGACGGTGGGGTAGGCAGTGATCGACCAAGCCGGAGTGCTCTCGATCCGATCATCGATGGTGATGCCCCACGGGCAGCTGGTCGGTTGCAGTACCGTTTGGGTGGCGCAGTCGTCGAGGAACTTGTTCAGCTCCGACTGCACCTGGCCCACCATGTCCTCGTTCGGCAAGGCGTTGACCGCGACGGCGGTAGGACCGGCCGCCGTCGCGCGCAGGCTGGCCTTTTCGGCGGTCAGCATGGCCGACTCGTGTTCGAAGGTGTAGCGGTTCGGAGCGAAGGCGAGGTACGCGGCGGATGTGGAGAACGTGGCTGGGGCATCCGCGGCGCTGTGGGCGCGTGTGTCGAGGGTGAGGCCGTTGACCGTGAACGATCGTTCGTGCAAAACCTCGACCTGCAGCACGGCGAGGGGGCTGGTGCTGAAGGCCCAGGCGTTGAAAACGCCGCCGAACGTGCCAGCCCGTTCGACGGTGAACACCATGCTCGACGCGGTGCCGTTCAGATCGAAGTCGAACACCACGGTCTGGGCGGTTCCGTCGTCGGTGGCGGGTGTGTCGGTCGTGCTGGTGAGTTCGATGTTATCGAGGCCATTCAGAACGGATGCCCGCAGCAGCGTCTTCGGCAGATCCTTCGTAGCCTCGTCGGTCAGCCCCCAGGAGGCCAGATCGGCCTGGCTGGGCATGACGCCGCCGAGGGCGAGGGCTCCGACGGTGTCACCGCGGGCCAGGGCATCGAGGTACTGCTCCACAAAGCCGCCGGCGCTGTACACCGTGCGATTGAGGGCGCTGATGGTGCCAGCGAGGCCGGCAGCGAGCAACCCGGCGACCACCACAATGGCGAGAACGGCCCGGAGCATACTGCCGCGGTGCCCGCTCGCCCGATGCTGTTCGGCCGGAATGGTCACTTGAATATTGTACGGGGAGGTGGGTCGGCCAGTCGGCCACGTCCCGTCTCGCGCCCGTGCGGGCTGGGCGGTTACAGTGGGATGTCCCCTGCACTGGTCCCGTGCAGCATTCGAGAGTCAGAGAGAGTGTGCCGTGCCAGAGATTCCGCTCAGCCGTGAACAGGCGCTGGTCTTCGCGGCGATCGAGGGCACCAAGCAGAACGTGTTCGTCACCGGCCGAGCGGGAACGGGCAAGTCCACGCTGCTGAACCACCTGTCATGGAACACCAGTAAGCAGATCGTGATCGCCGCGCCCACCGGCGTCGCCGCGCTGAACGTGGGCGGCCAGACCATTCACTCGCTCTTTCGCCTGCCGATCGGCGTGATCGCTGACAGCCCGATCGACCAGAACGACCAGGTGCGCAAGCTCCTGAACACCATCGACACCCTCGTGATCGACGAGGTCTCGATGGTCAACGCCGATCTCATGGACGCGATCGACCGCAGCCTGCGCCAGGCCAGACAGCGGCCGTTTGACGTGTTCGGCGGGGTGCAGATCGTGCTGTTCGGAGACCCTTACCAGCTCGCCCCGGTGCCAGGCGGCCCCGACGAGCGCGCCTATTTCGCCGACCACTACCGGTCGATGTGGTTCTTCGACGCGAAGGTCTGGCGTGACGCTGAGCTGCGCATCTTCGAGCTCACCGAGATTCACCGCCAGCACGACAATGACTTCAAGCTGATGCTCAACGCTGTGCGGCACGGTCAGGTCACTCCCGAGATCGGTGGTGCCCTCAACGGTGCTGGAGCGCGAACACCGCCGACCGAGGGGGTGATCACCCTCGCGACGCGCAACGACGCTGTGAACCGCATCAACGCATCCGCTTTGAAGAAACTGTCGGGCAAATCGCTCACCGCCAAGGCCGATATCACCGGGGATTTCGGCGGCAAGCAGTTTCCGGCCGACGAGGTGCTCGAGCTCAAGGTGGGTGCGCAGGTCATGTTCCTGCGCAATGATTCACCACTCGACGGTGGGCCGCGCTGGGTGAACGGCAGCATCGGCACGGTAACCAAGGTCACGTCGACGGTGTTCGTCAACATCGACGGTGACGTACACGAGGTCGAGCCGACCGTGTGGGAGAAATACAAGTACACCTATAACGCCGCGACCAAGAAGCTGAGTCGGGATGTCGTGGCTGAATTCACGCAGTTTCCGCTGCGGCTGGCCTGGGCGGTCACCATCCACAAATCGCAGGGCGCGACGTACGAGCGGGCGATCGTCGACCTCGGTGCGCGGGTGTTCAGCCCTGGCCAGACCTATGTGGCCCTGAGCCGGCTGACCAGCCTGGATGGGCTGTACCTCACCCGCCCGTTGCGGCCGAGCGACATCATCGTCGACGAGAACGTGAAGCGATTCATGAACATTGAGGTCGTGCCGCCGGTGGCCGACCTGGCGAGCTTGGATGCGTCAGGGTCAGCCCCCGACGAACCGGAAACCGGGCAACCAGCCTGACTGGTGCCGGCCGGTGAGGGTGCGGCTGATGCACCGAACAGCATGGCGCAACTAGTGGGACGAGTGGCCGCCGCTTGGAGCTCCGTGCGGAACGGCATACAGACCGGCATTCGTTGCAGCCAATGCGGGCGTCGTGAGGCCGGAAACGACCAGCCCGGCCACGACCAGCGCGGTGAGAAAGCGCCAGCCCCCCGGCTGGGCTACCTTCCTGGTCCGCTCGGTTGACGGCGACGTGTTGGCCTTTTTCCGGATGATGACGGCGAGCGAGCCTGCGAGGTAGAGGTTGAACAGTGAGGCGATCACCATCGGGTACATCGGCAGGCCGGTTTCTGCGGCGGAGACGCCCAGGCCGCTGCCCAGGGTGGCCGTTGTCGCAAAGACCAGAACGGGAATCAGGGTTGCGCCGAAGACGACCCGTATCGCGACCGGTCTGGTTTGAGAGAGGGTGACGACCGCCCAGCCGAGTTCAGCGAGACCGAACCCGACCAGGAGGATCGACAGCGGAAGAGGAGCTCCCGCCCCGACGGCGAGGTGGATCAGCGCTGCGCCGAGAGCGGCGAAGCCAAGCCACATGCGGATGACGGGGGTCATGACAGCTCCCTTCAGTGTGACGAAATCGAAGTGATGGAATGACGCTGCTGAGGACAAGCCGACTAGGCGTGAACGGAGTTATGGACGTGCTTATCCGCGGTCAGTCCGACGCCGAGGAGCACGATTGCGCTGGCAAGGTGCAGGAAGTGGTCGGCCGTGTTCAGGGCCAGCACGTTCAGAGCGGTATTCACCAGGAAGAACCCGACAATACCGAGCAGCAGGTAGACGGCACCGATTGTGGTGTTCGTCGCCTTGGCGGCCGAAACGTTCGACAAGCCGGCGATCAACAGTGCAGCACCGATGAGGAGGTGGACGACGTTGGCAAATGGATTGACCATGAACAGGCCGAGGACCAGTCCACCCTCAGTTGCGAGGAAGTCGACTCCACCGGTGACGGCGAAACCAATCAATCCGACGAGGAGATAGACCACGCCGAAGATAGTAGCGATCAGACGATTAGGTGATGTGCGCATTTCAGGTGCCTCCTGTTTGTTTCACGGCTAACCCGTGCTTGCTATGAGTTCGGAGCTCCATCAACTTCGGATTGGTACCAATTGTGCCCCTAATCTCCCCTTTTGGGTGTCGGCGCCTCAACTTTTCGCAATCGTCAACAGCGTGGCACCCAAATCGGGTACCACGCTGTTGAAACGGTCTGGTGGTTGTATTACGACTTGGCGTGGCGGCGGTTCGTGATCGCCCCGTAGATGAGGAGCACGATGAGCGATCCGACGATCGCGAGGATCCACGTCGTCAGGGAGAAGAACTCGCCCAGGTTCACGTTGAACAGGAGCCCGCCCAGCCACCCACCGAGGAAGGCGCCGATTACTCCGAGCAGCAAAGTGATGAACCAGCCTCCGCCCTGCCGGCCGGGCAGGATTGCCTTCGCGATAGCGCCGGCGATGAGACCGAGTAAGAGGAATCCGAGGAAACTCATGAGACTGCCTTTCAGTAGACGTGTGCGAATCGGGCGTGTGCCGTTCGCGTGAACCTACTCATGTGCCTGCTTCTCGTCAATGGCGCAAAATCGACGATTTGACGACAATCCCGAACAGTGGCTGCAGATCAGTGAATTCTCCCTGTGCCAACGCTCAGTCGAGCCAATAGTCGTCATCTATATACGTCGGTCCGACCACCGATGAGCCTGAGCCGGCGTCGGGAAGGTTCTGTTCGGAAATGGTCTCAAGTTTTACTACCGAGCAAGCAGTGATCAGCAGGGACACCTGCGCTTGCACGGAGCTTACGATGTCCACGAAGCCACCGCCACTATGCACGGCGGCGGCGAGGGTCGCCTTCAAATCTGCGACGTTGTAGGAGTCTGACAGGTAATACCAGTCATCGTTGATGGTCAACCGGTAGCTTTGCATTGCCTGATCCATTCCATTGTGGTGAGTTCATGGGCGCACTGGCCCGCGAGCCCCAGGTGGGGGTCACGGACTCACCAGATTGTCAATATACGGCAAGTAGCTCAAATAGTGAACTATTTAAAACGTGAGAAACTTTAGAAATTGATCGCTTCGATACACTGGCGGAATGGAAAGCCCTGATACGGGCAATTACCGGACCCGCAGCGCGGGGAATCAGTAACGACCAGAGGTCAGGAACGCATGGACGACGCAAACAACTTGGTACGCACTCAGGAGTGCCTGTCGATACCGGCACTCGTTTTCCTGCGCGCGATGGACCACAACCGCAGTCACGTCGCGGCCGAAATCGGCGTGTCCAGCAGCGAACTGCGAGCCTTGTCCCGGGTAGCCGAGGCTGGAAGCATCACTCCGAAGTTGCTCGCTGAGTTCCTGGAGATGACGACGGGCGCTGTAACGGCCATTTCCAATCATCTCGTGGCTCTAAATATGCTTACCCGCGTGCCGCACCCGCACGACCGACGTAGCCTCCTGCTGGAACTCACCTCGGCGGGGCAAGAAACTGCGGCGAGACTCCAAAACGAATTTCAAGTGCTGTTCGCTCATGCCGCCCGCAACGTGACGCCGGAGGACCAGACGCGGCTCGGGTCGTTGTTAACCTCGATGGCAGTCATCATCGCATCGGACTCCAAGGCCAGCCACGCCGCGCCAACAACGTAGGTATGGCGGCAGGAGCGGGCCTAGGAGTGGCGCGTCCCTCGCCCGGAGAGAAGAGCGCGGTAGCCCTCTCGGTACGTTGGATAGCTGAAGGTGAAACCGGTGTCGCGCAGCAGCTGGTTGCTCAGGAGCTTGTCGCCGCCGCGCTTGCTTTCGCGAGCCGGGCTCGGTTCCTTTGACTCATTGAGGGTTGGCTCTGGCAGACCGAGCTCGGCCGCGAGAAAGGTCAGCACCTCGTTCGCCGGCACCGGCGCGTTGTCGACGCCGAGATAGAGCGGCGCTGGCTGATCAGTGCGCAGCAGCAGGTGAACGATCGCGGCGGCTGCGTCGTCCCGATGTATGCGGTTGGTGTGGCGCGACTCGGCGGAAAGTGCGACACCGTCTTGTACCTGCCTGATGAGTCGCTCCCGGCCGGGGCCGTAGATGCCGGCCAGGCGCAGCACTGTGGCGGCGGGGAGACGGGAGTGGAGCATCCGTTCGGCATCGAGCACGATCGAATCGGTGCCCGGCTGCGGGTTCGCCGGGGTCTGCTCGTCGACCCGGCTGCCGTCGTTGACGTCAAAGACCGCCGTCGATGACACCAGCAGCACGCGTTGCGGAGTGACGTGGGCATCATCGATCGCGTCGAGCAGGTTGCGCAGGCCGTCGAGGTAGGCGGCGCGGTAGGCGTCGACAGTGGTGCTGCCGGCGGAGATGGCGACGACCACGAACTCGGTGTCGGCCGGAATGACGGGTTTCGCCAGGCTCAGGTCGACGGATTGGCCGGAGATTTCTGCCGGGAGCAGCCGCGCATTGCGCCGCAGCCCCACCACCTGGTGCCCGAGCCGTGCGAACCGTAAGCCCACCTCGGTGCCGAGGTCGCCGCAGCCAGCAATGAGTAACGTCATCTGTCTCCCTGTGTTGTTTCCACGGTATCGGGCAGACCTTGACAGTTCGCCCGGAGCGCCACGCCGCCTGGTCGCTAGCATGAAGGCATGCCTATTGTTCCTGACACGTCTGACTGGACCTGGGTGCTCGAACGCCCCTGCCCGGCTTGTGGATTTCGGGCGAGCGAGGTCGTGTTCGGCGACTTGCCGGGCCTGATCCGCCAGAACGCCGCTGCCTGGCCTGCGGTCCTCGACCGTGCGGATGCTGCGCTGCGCCCGGATGATCACACCTGGTCGCCCCTCGAATATGCGGCCCACGTTCGTGATGTCTGTCGGCTGTTCGCCGAGAGACTGCACCGCATCCTCGACGAAGAGGACCCGCTGCTGGATAACTGGGATCAGGACGCCACGGCGATATTCGAGCGCTACGACCTGCAGGTACCGCGCACCGTCGCGGGCGAACTGACGGCAGCCGCGTCCGGCGTCGCCGACGCCTTCGCCGCGGTGCCAGCGGATGCCAGCCATCGCACCGCGCGCCGCAGCGACGGGCCGTCGTTCACGGTGGAGACCTTCGGGGCCTACTTTCTGCACGACATCGTGCACCACCGCCACGACGTGGGTGCCGCCTAAGAGGCGCCTGAGCCTCGACCGCGGATGAGCGCGCCCCATCCGGGTGCGCGCTCAGACGGTTACCGTCGCGGCCACGCACATCAGGCGCGCTCACGGCGACGCGGCTCGCTGTGGCACCTTGACAGCGCGAACGTGACCGGCCAGCATGTCGGCACGTCGTTGAAAGGAGACAGTCATGTCCGGCCGCATCCACATCGACCTGTTCACCACGCTCGACGGAGTCGCGCAGGCTCCCGGCGGCCCCGACGAAGACCCCGACGGTGGCTTCGCGTTCGGCGGCTGGCAGGCGCCCCTGTTCGACGAGACCGACGGCGCTCAGATCGGCGCGGGGATTGAGGCGATGGATGCTTTGCTGCTGGGACGGCGCACGTATGACATCTTCGCCTCGTACTGGCCACATCAAGTCGACGGGCCGTCCTCCGGCATTGCGCGCAAGTTCAACGCGATCCCCAAGTACGTCGTGTCGCGCGGTGCGCCAAGTCTCGAATGGCGTGACGCCCATCTTCTCGGCGGTGATCTCGCTGCGGAACTGGCAGTACTTCGCGAGCGGCACGACGAGATCCACGTGATCGGCAGCATCGACTTCGCCCGTACTCTCGTCGCCCAGGGCCTGTTCGACCAGTTGAACCTGTGGGTGTACCCGATCGTGCTCGGGGCTGGCAAGCGACTGTTCACCGCCGATGGCCCGCCCGCATCCCTGGAACTGATCGCCGCCGAGCCCGCGTCAAAGAAGGGCGTGGTTCTGCTGCGCTACGCGTGGAAGGGGTTGATGCCGGAGACGGGAGACATGAGCTGACTAGACAACTTTGTGGGGTGTGCGCCGGGCCACACCACACAAAGTCGTCCAGTGAGAACGCGAGTGGGCTTGAGTGGAGCGGATGACGGGAATCGAACCCGCGCTATCAGCTTGGGAAGCTGAAGTTCTACCATTGAACTACATCCGCGCGCCCGACCATGGATGAACAACAATCGGAACCGTGCCAGCATATCAACCTCGCGCGGCTAGGCTGGCACCGTGCTGCTCTCCGATCGCGATATCAAGGCCGAACTCGACGCTGGACGAATCGGTTTGGAGCCGCTCGACCCGGCGATGATCCAACCCTCGAGCATCGATGTGCGCCTCGACCGCTTGTTTCGGCTGTTCGACAACCACAAGTACGCCTACATCGATCCGGCCGAAGACCAGCCCGAACTGACCCACCTCATCGAGACCAAGCCCGACGAGCCGTTCATTCTGCACCCGGGCGAGTTCGTGCTCGGTGCCACCTACGAGCAGGTCACCCTGCCCGACAATGTTGCTGCCAGGCTCGAGGGCAAGAGCTCACTCGGCCGTCTCGGTCTGCTCACGCACTCGACGGCCGGCTTCATCGACCCTGGGTTCTCCGGCCATGTCACGCTCGAACTCAGCAACGTCGCGACCCTGCCGATCAAGCTGTGGCCCGGAATGAAGATCGGCCAGCTGTGCTTCTTTCAGCTCAGCTCCCCGGCCGAGAAGCCGTACGGCTCGAGCGAGTACGGCTCCCGTTACCAGGGCCAGCGCGGCCCGACGGCCTCCAGATCGTTCCAAAACTTTCACCGCACCACCATCGACCGCTGAGCCGGCGGTAAGCGGATGCCAGCGGGCCGAGCAAACGCAGTACGTCGAACGTAACCTCGGGTCGGGTAAAATCTGGCTATGACCTCTATGCCCACCCGATTCGACGAGGCGCTCATCGCGCACGGCCCGACGCCGGAGTATCCAGGGCGCATGCACCGCTTCGGCCAGATGGTCGGCTCCTGGGCCGCTAAGGGCACCCGCCTCGACGAAACCACGGGCGAGTGGATCGAACGCGACTTCGTGTGGATGGTCGAGTTCATTCTCGACGGCCGGGCCGTGCAAGACATCGAGGTGGTCGCGAGCACAACGCATCCGTCTGGGTTTGAAACCGTCGCCACCACCGTGCGTGTCTACGACCCGTTCGCCGGAGCCTGGCGCGTGAGCTATTTCGCCCCGGCACTGGGCGAATACTGCCAGCTCGTTGCCACGCCTTACCGGCACGGCGTGCGTCAGGAGGGTACCCGCACCGACGGTCGCCCCATCCGCTGGAACTTCACCGCCATCACCCCAGACAGTTACAACTGGGAGTACTGGGTCTCGGCCGACGAGGGTGCGACCTGGCAACTGATCGAGCACACCGAAGCCACCCGCATCCGCTAAGAAACGGATGCTGACGGCCGCGTTGTTCAGGCGGCCTACAGTGCGAACTTGAAGCCGAGATCGGCGGGGTAGTCGCCGAGAGCGGTGAGGTTCGTGGCTGCGGCTTGCAGGGCTGCAAGGGTCAGAGCGAGGGTGCCAGGGCCGAAGCTGACTCGGCTGATGCCGAGTTCGGCGAGTCGCCCCAGTGGAACGAGTCCGGGCGCGCCGATCACGGAAATTTTGCCGTTGACCTGCTCGATCGCGCGCGACACCTTGTCTTCGTCGGTGAGGCCGAGGAAGAAGATAACGTCGGCTCCGGCTCCGAGATAGGCGTTGGCGCGGGCGACGGCCTCGTCCCAGTCCCCGCCGCCGGCCAGGGTATCGACGCGCGCGTTGATGACGAGCGGAATGCCGCTCTGGTCGGCACCCGCTCTGGCGGCTGCCACGCGAGCGGCGGCCGTCTCGATGTCGAATTGCGGGGCCTTCTCGGCGCCGACCGAGTCTTCGATGTTGATACCGACGATGCCGGATTCCTCGATCAGGCGACGTACATTGCGCGTCACGCCCGCGGCATCCGGGGCGTAGCCCTTTTCGAAGTCGGCCGAGACCGGCAGATCGACGGCACCAGCGATGATCGTGGCAGCAATGATGGCCTCGTCGAGCGAGAGGCCTTCGCCGTCTGGCAGGCCGCGCACGTTCGAGATGGAGTGGCTCGCGGTGGCGAGGGCCTTGACGCCGGGGGCATCGGCCACGATCTTGGCCGTGATGGCATCCCATACGTTGGTCACGATGAGGGGCTCGCCGGGCACGTGCAGCGAGAGCAAAAGTTCGGCCTTCTGGAGCTGGGTAAGTGTCATGCGTTTCAGTCTGACTGGCTGCTGGCCTTCAAGCGAGGGAATAGCCTCATTTCAGCGGATGCTCAGGCAAACGCTTGCCCGCGCCCAGCTGGGCGCAGACCGCGCTGCGCGCTGCGGGCGCCGCGCGGCGCGGCTACCCGACCGCCACGCGGTTCGTCGATTGCCGCGGCCGGAGCACGTTTTCGATAACCGGCGGGCTGCTCTCGATATCGCCCTCGATGCGCCGCACCAGAAAGCTGACCGCGGCCTTTGCAGTGATCTCGGGCGCGAGGTCGATTGAGGTGATCGGCGGAGTGCTGTTGCGGGTCTGCTCGGAATCCGAACCCGCCACGATCATGACGTCGGCGGGCACCTCGTAGCCCGCCAGCTGGAATCGGCGCTGCAGACCGGCCGCGTGCCGGCCGGTCAGGCAATACACGGCGTCGGGCACGGCCTGCTGCTTGGCAGCAGTGAGCATCCGTTCGGCGATGGCTTCGCCGCCGGGCTCGCCGGCGGTTTCGTCTTGCTGAAAGACCATGGCGGTCTGGCCGCGTTCGGCGGCCCACACCCGGTAGCTCTGCTCGCTGTCGGCATTCCAGGCGTTCGTGTCGGTTCCGATGACGAGGGCGACGCGCCTGGCTCCGCGGTCGGTGAGATGGTTGAGCACCGCGCGGGTGTCACCGTCCGTGCCGAGACCGAGCCAGTCGGTGAAGTCGGCGCGGTCCACGTCGCGCCCCACGGTGACCAGTGGAATGCCGTTGCGTTGCAGTAACTCGATCACCGGGTCGTGGCCCAGTGGGTCGGAGATAATGAAGCCGTCGACGGCCAGGGCGATGCCTGGCACGTTCTTCGTGGTGGGGTCGCGCACCAGCATCAGTCCGAAACCGCGATCAAGGGCTTCGACCGCGGCGGCCCCGGCGAACCGCACGAAATAGTCCACCCCGACCGGCTGGTAGGAGTCGAGCGTATCGAGCGGTCGGATGACGAGGCCGAGCACGCCGAGCCGGTTGCTTCGTAACCCCCGGGCGATGGCATCCGCGCTGTAACCGAGGCGCTCGGCGGTGTCGAGAACGCGCTGGCGGGTCGCCGCGGCCACGACTCCTTTGCCGTTGAGAGAGTGCGACACCGTCGTGATCGACACCCCGGCCTCGCGCGCCACATCGTGGATGGTGACGCGTCTGCGTTCCGGGGTGAAGTTCATACCTGCACGTTACCGTCATATTTCCATGACCAAAACGTTTTGGAAAAAGCTGGACCAAAACGTTTTGGTCGATTAGGTTCTCATAAAAGCCCTTGCACGTCACAGTTGATGATTACTAGGAGCACAATGATGAAGAAGAAAATAGTCGCCATCTTCGGCGTGTTGGCCGTCGCTCTCAGCGGCTGCGCCGCGGGAAACCCCGACGGAGCAGCGCCCAGCCTCAGCACCGACGATCTGGCGGTGATCACGCCAGCCGGTGGGGAACTCGACCTGGCGACGTGGAATCTGCCCTTCGGCGAGCCAGCCTCGCTCGACCCGATCAAGGCATACAACTACGCGGAGAACACGGTCGTGGCCAACCTGTGCGAGGGCCTCATGCAACTGCAGCCGGATTACAGCATCACGCCTAACTTGGCCGAAAACGTCGAGAGCCCGGATGCCTCCACCTGGGTGTACACGATTCGTCAGGGCGTCGAATTCTGGAACGGTGAGACCATGACGGCCGATGACGTCGCCTACAGCCTCGGACGCCAGCTCGACCCGAACGAGGGCAGCTACTGGGCCGGCGGGGTCGTCGACAACATCGCCTCGATTGAGAAAACCGGCGACTGGGAAGTTACGGTCACGCTCAACGAGCCCGACGCCACTTTCAACTCCTACCTCGCCACCCCCATCGGCAATGTCGTCTCCCAGACGCACCGCGTGGCCACCGGCGACAGCTACGGAACCCCGACCGGCGGGGTCATGTGCACCGGACCGTACTCGGTCGGCACCTGGAACCAGGGCCAGAGCATCTCCCTCGAGCGCAACGACAACTACTGGAAGACCGAAAAAATCGCCAAGACCAAGCAGATCGACATCAGCTTCATCGTCGACTCCGCCGCCATCTCGAACGCCCTCACCACCGGGGCAATCGACGGCTCTTACGACGTGCCGCTCGGCTCGATCGGCGCTCTCGAATCCGCCACTGACGGCAGCCTGATCCTCGGCCGTTCACTGCAGGTCGTGGCCATCATCGGCACCGGCAACGGTGCCTTTGCCGACCCCGCCGTGCGCAAGGCGCTCATGCTGGCCACCGACCGGGAGGCGATCGCCGCGACCGTCTTCGAGGGCACCGCCGAGGCATCCGCTTCTCTGGTCCCGAACAACTCCTGGTCGTACGGCAGCGATGTCTACGAAGCGGGCCGGGCCGACCTGGCCCAGGCCGCCGTCGACATCGAAGCGGCGAAAGAAGCTCTGAAAGACGCCACGACAGACCTGACCCAGCCGATCTCCATCGTCTACCCGGCCGAGCGCACCTACTACGCCGATATCATCTCGGAGATCTCCAACGGCGCCACGGCCATCGGCCTCACGGTCGAACCGGAGGGCGTGCCCAGCGCACAGTTCGGTGCGTTCTTCTCTGACCCGGAGGCCCGGGCCGGCCACGACGCCTTCGTCACGGCAAACTACCTCGACATTCCAGACCCGCTGGCGTTTCTGCGCACCATTCTCGGCAGCACCGGTGGCCAGAACTACAACGGCTACAGCAATGCCGAGATGGATGGCCTCCTGGCCGATGCGGGCGCTGCGAGTGACGACGACGACCGCGCCACGATCGTGAACGAGATCCAGGGCATGGCTATGGCCGAACTCCCGTGGATTCCGATCGTCGACCCGTCGGTGCGCCTGTTCCTCAATGACCGGGTTACGGGTGTGCCGGCGTCGTTCGTCTACCTGTACTACCCGTGGGCGGCTGACCTCGGCGCTGCCGAGTAACCACCATTCACCACCTGGAAAGGGTCGTTCCCGTGATGTTTGTCATACGCAGGCTCCTGGCGCTCGCCGGGGTGCTCATCGTGTCGAGTTTTCTGGTCTTCGCCGCGATGTACGCCGCTCCCGGCAGCCCGGAGAACTTTCTGGTGCAGGGCCGCACGGTCTCACCGGACGTTCTCGCGGCCATTCGGGAACAATATTCACTGGACGACCCCTTCCTGGTTCGATTCTGGAACTGGATCACCAATGTGCTGCACGGAGATTTCGGCCAATCCCTGAGCAATCGGCAAGACGTGGGGGAGCTCTTGGCCAACCGCCTGCCCACCACTCTCATGCTCGTCTCACTCGCCGCAGTGATCATCGTGATTCTCGGCATCGGCCTGGGCATCATCGCCGGCACGCGCGACGGCGTGGTGGACAAGATCATCATTCTCGGCTCGAATCTCGGCTTCGCCATACCGACCTTTTTCGCCGCGCTCATCCTGATGAGTGTGTTCAGCGTGGGTCTCGGCTGGTTTCCGGTGTTCGGCAGCGGCGACGGCTTTCTCGATCGCATCTGGCACCTCACCCTGCCGGCCTTCGCTCTCGCATTGCCGTCGGCGGCGGTTGTGGCCCGCATCACTCGCACCGCCATTCGCGAAGAACGCGACAGCGAACACTCCGCGATGGCCCGGGCACGCGGCGTGCCCGGCGGGCTCGTGCTGCGCCGCCACGTCATTCGCAACTCCATGCTGCCGGTCAGTACCATCGTCGGTGTACACGTGGCCGGCCTCATCGCCGGATCGTTCGTGGTGGAGTACGCCTTCACCCTCGACGGCCTCGGCACCCTGTTGGTCGGCGCCGTGCAGCGCAAAGACTTCGCCGTCGTGCAGGCGATCGCCATCATTCTGGTGGCTGCCTTCGGCATCATCAACCTGCTGGTCGACCTGTTCTACGCCAGTATCGACCCACGAGTGAGATTGGGGCTCGGCGCATGAGTACACAGATTCTGCCCACGCACACCCGGCCGGCTGCTCCACCGTTGGCCCGCTTCCTGGTGGCGCTTTACGAGCGGATGGGCGTGCTCGGCCTGATCGCGATCGGCATCGTGCTCCTGGTGGTGCTCGGTGCGGTGCTGGCCCCGGGCATTGCACCGTACGACCCGACGGTCGGCTCGGTCACGCAGCGCTACACCGGAATGACCGCCGAGCACCTGCTCGGCACCGACCAGGCTGGCCGGGACATTTTCTCCCGTCTGCTCTGGGGTGCCAGGTCAAGCTTGGCCGGACCGCTCATCGTCGTGGGGGTGACGGCCGTGTTCGGCAACCTCATCGCGCTGGTCAGCGTGTGGTGGGGCGGGCTGGTCGACTCCCTGCTCAGCCGGGTACTCGACCTGCTCTTCGCTTTTCCCAACCTGCTGCTCGCCGTGCTCGCCATCGCCGTGTTCGGGCCAAGCCTGACGACAGCAGCCCTCGCCCTGTCAATCGCTTACATTCCGTACACAGCACGGGTGATTCGCAGCACGGCGCTGCGGGAACGCAACCTGCCCTACGTGCAGTCCCCGCAACTGCAGGGCATCTCCGGTGCCGTCATCACGGTGCGGCACCTGCTGCCCAACATCGCGCCACTGATCGTGACCGGCGCCACCATCAACTTCGGCTTCGCCATGATCGAACTCGCCGCGCTCTCCTTCCTCGGCCTCGGCGTACAACCGCCCGCCGCAGACTGGGGCCTGATGGTCAGCAACGGACAGCAATCCCTTCTCAAGGGCTACCCCGCAGAAAGTCTGCTGGCCGGGCTGTGCATCGTGTTGACCGTCGCCTCGCTCGGCTACATCGGCGAGAAACTCGGCGGCCGTGCCGCTGCGGGAAGGAAGGCCTGATGCTGTCGATTACCGATCTCTCGCTCACTCTGGCCGGCAAACACGCTGACCTCGCTATTCTGCGCTCAGTCACCCTCGCGGTCGCGACCGGCGAGGCGGTGGGCCTGGTCGGCGAGTCGGGCAGCGGCAAGTCGATGACCCTGCGCTCGATCCTGCACATGGCCCCCGTGAACGCCACCGTCACCGGGCAGATCCTGCTCGACGGGCTCGACGTGCTCAGCCTGCGCGGCGAAGACCTGCGACGGATGCGTTCCCGCGACGTGTCGATGATCGCCCAGAACCCGCACGCGGTCCTGAACCCCGTACTGCCGGTCGAACGGTACCTCGTGGAGGGTATGCACGACGCTCAGGGGCTGGCGACCCGCCTGGCCCGGGTGCGCGCGGGCGAACTGCTCGAACAGGTCGGCATCGACGAGGTGGACCGGGTGCTGCGCTCTTACCCGCACCAGCTGTCGGGCGGCATGCTGCAGCGCGTCGTGATCGCCGGTGCCATCGCCGGCAAACCGCGGCTGTTGCTCGCCGACGAGCCGACGACGGCACTCGACGTGACCACGCAGGCCGAGGTCTGCGCCATTCTCGACGAGTGTCGCCGCGAGCTCGGCATGGCCATGCTCTTCGTGACCCACGACCTCGACCTCGCGGCCGCGGTCTGTGATCGCATCAACGTGATGAAAGACGGCGAAATAGTGGAAACCGGCGTACCCGAACAGTTGCGCGACGACCCGCAGCATCCGTACACCCGCGCACTGATGGCTTCCCGGCCGGCGGGCATCGGCTGGACCCGACGCGGAGGCACGGTATGAACGCGGCAGAAGTAGCGGCAGGCACAGCACCGGTCATTGTCGTCGACAACCTGACCCGCACCTTTCACACCGGTCACGGCCGCACGGTCACCGCACTCGACCGGATCTCGCTCACGGTTGAGGCCGGCACCTGTCTCGCCGTGGTCGGCGAATCGGGTTCGGGCAAAACGACACTCGCTCGCATCATCGTGGGCCTCGAGCGAGCGGACGCCGGCACGGTCACCCTGGCCGGGCGCGCGGTGGCACCGAAGGCCCGCCGTCGCGAATTGCGGCGTCGGGCCCGGCAGATTCAGATGGTGTTTCAAGATCCGCAGAGTTCGCTCAACCGGCGCTTGCCGGTGAGTGCGGCGGTCGACGAGGTACTGCGGGCACATTCCGGACTCGGCGCTCGGGCACGGCGTGAGCGGTGTGCGGCCCTGTTCGAGCAGGTGGGGCTTGAGCCCCGACACCTCGCCGCACGCCCGGACGAGCTGTCCGGCGGGCAGCGGCAGCGCGTGGCCATCGCCAGGGCGCTCGCCGCCGACCCGGCCGTGATCGTGCTCGACGAATCCGTTGCGGCCCTCGACGTCACCGTGCAGGCGCAGATCTTGCAGCTGCTCGCGGAGTTGCGTGCCGAAAAGGGGCTCACCTACCTCTTCATCACCCACGATCTCTCGGTGGTGCAGCAGATCGCCGATCACGTCGTCGTTATGCGGCGCGGGGTGATCGTGGAGCGCGGAACGACGGCCGCGGTCCTGGGCGACCCACAGCATCCGTATACGCAGCTTCTGCTGGAGTGCGCGCCCCGGCCCGGCTGGAAACCCCAGCGCGGCGTGATTCGCGCCCTGCGCGACGAGATCGCCTCATGATCGTGCAGGGCCTCGGTCGCCCGCTCGCCCCGCAGCTGATCAGCATCGATTCAGCGGATGGCTACGAGCGCGGCCGGCAGCGCGGCAAGCGGCTCGGGGATGCCCTCGACACCGGCATCGGCATATACCTGTATCTGTTCACCGTGGCCGGGATCGACCTGCGCGTGGTGCAGGCCAATGCCGAGAGCGCGTTGATCGCGACCGAAGCCTGGAGCCCGACCCTCGCCGCGGAACTGCGCGGCACTGCCGACGCGAGCGGGCAGGAGCTGTGGAAGATCGCAGCGCTCAATGCTCGCACCGAGATTCTGTCGGGCGCGAACGGTTCGACCGGTACGAAGCCGGGCGAATGCTCGACCATCGTGAGCACCAAGTCCAGTCCGGTGGGCGCGCAAACCTGGGATTGGCACGACGAACTCGCCGGCTGCTGGCACCTGCAACACGTGCACGGCACACCGCACGGCTACGTCGGGTTGACCGAGCACGGAATCCTCAGCAAGATCGGAATCAACGATGCCGGCGTGGGCATAATGCTCAACATTCTCGGCCATCGCGCCGATCGCGCCGACGGTGTGCCGGTGCACCTGGTGGGCGCGCGAGTGCTCGCCGAGGCGGGCACGCTCGACGAGGCCCTGCAGATTCTGCAGTCCGCACCGGTCAGCACCTCGAGCGCCATCACGGTGCTCACACCGGATGCCGCGGTGACGGTCGAGCTCAACCCCACCGGCTCGAGAGTGGTTCAGCCGAGCCAGGGCGTGCTGCTGCACACCAATCACTTTCTCGATCCGCAGCTCGCTCGCGGGGAGAAGCCGGGACTCTACGATCCGGACTCGCAGCTGCGGCACGGTCTGCTCGTCGAACGGGCGGCGGCCGGTGCCCTGCCGACCGTAGCGTCGGAGCTCGTGCCCTACCTGGTCTCGCGGCCCGGCGACGTCGCCGACCTGTGCTGCATTCCAGCGCCCGGCGCGACGCTCGGCGACCGGTGGGCCACCCTGGCCACGGTCACCCTCGATGCGTTCGCGCGCACCATGACGGTATCGGCCGGGTCGCCCCTGGCCGCCGTTACCGAGAATGCGCCCGTGACGACCCTGGTCGCGCGGTAGCGGGCATCCACTTGTTTCCGCCGTGGCCGCGCCAGCTATCGGTGGCCGCGCCAGCTACAGATGGCGCGCCCACCGGTACTGGGCGCCTGAGAGCGCGGGTATCAGTCGATCTGCTGCATCGTGGTCTTCACTGGCACGAGCAGGATCAGCCCGAGCAGCAGCACGAGCATGATCCCGACGATGCCCCAGCGGGTGTCGCCGGCGATCGCCACGGCGACACCGAACAGGGTCGGTGCGAGAAAACTCACCGCGCGGCCGGTCGTGGCGTAGAGGCCGAAGATTTCGCCCTCGCGCCCGGCCGGGGTGATGCGAGCCAAAAAGGACCGTCCAGAGGATTGGATCGGGCCGACGAAGAGGCAGAGGAAGAGGCCGACGATCCAGAAGCCGATTTTTGCGTCACCGACGAACAAAACCGCCGAACCGCCGATGACGAGGCAGACCAGAGAGAAAGCGATGACCGCCTTGGCACCCAACCGGTCGTCGACCCAGCCGCCGATGAACGTTCCAACGCCGGCCACGACGTTGGCGGCGATGCCGAACAGCAAAACCTCGGTGAACGTGAACCCGAACACCTGCGCGGCGATGATGGCACCGAAGGTGAAGATGGCGGCCAAGCCGTCACGAAAAACGGCACTGGCCAGCAGAAAGCGCAGCACATTCGGGTTGTTGCGCCAGAGCGCCGCGATGGTGCGCCACAAAAGGCGGTAGGAGTCGAGGAAGCCGATCCGCTCAGCACCGAACCGGCGCGGTATCTCGGGAACTTTGACGAGCAGGGGCAGGGCGAAGATGCCGAACCACACGGCGGCCACGACGATCGCGAGGCGCACGTCGAGCGACCCGCCGGCCTCACCCGTTGGCAGCCCGAGCAGCCCGCGGGCGGCGTCGTCGCCGAAGTTGAACAGAAAGCCCGCGAGCAGAATGATGAGCAGCACGATGCCGCCCATGTAGCCCATGCCCCAGCCGAAACCGGAGACGCGGCCGACCGTTTTGGGCGTGGACACCTGCACGAGCATGGCGTTGTTGTTGACCGCGGCGAACTCGAAGAACACGTTGCCCGCCGCGAGCAGCGCGGCTCCGAGCCACAAATAGCCCGGGAACGGTTCCACGAAGAACATGCCGAGCATGCAGGCCACGACGAGAAAGCTGTTGACGCCGAGCCAGAACTTGCGCCGTCCGGAACCGTCGGAGCGTTGCCCGATCACGGGGGCCGCGATGGCCACGAGGATGCCGGCGATCGCGAGGGCCCACGAAATGGTGGCGGCATTCTCGGCCAGCGCCCGCACGAGCGCGGGGTCCTTCGCATTGTCACCGGCCGCTTCGCGGATTACCGGATCGACGAACAGGCCGCTCGCCAGGTAGGTGCTGAAGACGAAGGTGGTGACGACCGCGTTGAAGGCCGCCGATCCCCAGTCCCAGAACGCCCAGGCCACCACCCGGCCTCGAGTTGGAGGGGTACCCGCGTCTACGGCGACAGTCTCGGTCATGTGCACAATCTACTGGTCCGGGGTAAACATCCGGTTTTGCCGGTCCGCAGCATCCACTTCTTGAAACTTGAGTCACTCACACTCAACTTTCAGCCGGAGAAATTGACAGGGACGAAACGGCTCTGGAATACTTGAGTCATCGAGGCTCAAGTCTTGAGATTACTTTGTAGTTCGTTTCGCACATCATTGAAGGAGAACAACCCACATGGCTCGTGCAGTAGGTATTGACCTCGGAACCACCAACTCTGTGGTGGCCGTGCTCGAAGGTGGAGAACCCACCGTCATCGCCAACGCTGAAGGCTTGCGCACCACCCCCTCGGTGGTCGCGTTCACCAAGGACGGCGAAGTGCTCGTCGGAGAAACCGCCAAGCGCCAGAACGTCACCAACGTCGACCGCACCATCTCCAGCGTCAAGCGCCACATGGGCACCGACTGGAACGTCGCCATCGACGACAAGAAGTACACCCCGCAGGAGATTTCCGCGCGTATTCTCGCCAAGCTCAAGCGTGACGCCGAGCAGTACCTGGGCGAGAAGGTCACCGACGCCGTCGTGACCGTGCCCGCGTACTTCAACGACGCCGAGCGCCAGGCCACCAAGGAGGCCGGTGAGATCGCCGGACTCAACGTGCTGCGCATCATCAACGAGCCCACCGCCGCCGCGCTCGCTTATGGCCTCGACAAGGGCAAGGAAGACGAGCTCATCCTGGTCTTCGACCTCGGAGGCGGAACCTTTGACGTGTCGCTGCTTGAGGTGGGCAAGGACGACGACTTCAGCACCATCCAGGTGCGCTCGACCGCCGGCGACAACCGCCTCGGTGGCGACGACTGGGACCAGCGCATCGTTGATCACCTGATCAAGCGCTTCAAGGAGACCACCGGCGTCGACGTGTCCAAGGACAAGATCGCCAAGCAGCGCCTGAAGGAAGCCGCTGAGCAGGCGAAGAAGGAACTCTCCTCGAGCATGTCGACGAGCATCCAGCTGCCCTACCTCTCGCTGACCGAAAACGGCCCGGCCAACCTCGACGAGACGCTCACCCGCGCTCAGTTCGAGAAGATGACCGAAGACCTGCTCGACCGCACCAAGAAGCCCTTCCAGGACGTCATCCGTGAGGCCGGCGTCAAGGTCGGCGACATCGCCCACGTCGTCCTCGTCGGTGGTTCCACCCGCATGCCCGCCGTGTACGAGCTCGTCAAGAGCGAGACCGGCGGCAAGGACCCGAACAAGGGCGTCAACCCGGACGAGGTCGTCGCTGTCGGTGCCGCGCTGCAGGCCGGCGTGCTGAAGGGCGAGCGCAAGGACGTTCTGCTCATCGACGTCACCCCGCTGAGCCTCGGCATCGAAACCAAGGGCGGCATCATGACGCGCCTGATCGAACGCAACACGGCCATTCCGACCAAGCGCAGCGAAACCTTCACCACGGCCGACGACAACCAGCCGTCCGTTGCGATCCAGGTGTTCCAGGGCGAGCGCGAGTTCACCCGCGACAACAAGAACCTCGGAACCTTCGAGCTCACCGGCATCGCACCGGCGCCGCGCGGAATTCCGCAGGTTGAGGTTACCTTCGACATCGACGCCAACGGCATCGTGCACGTGTCCGCCAAGGACAAGGGCACCGGAACCGAGCAGTCGATGACCATCACCGGTGGCTCCTCGCTCGCGAAGGAAGACATCGAGCGCATGGTGCGCGAGGGTGAAGAGCACGCCGCTGAAGACAAGCGCCTGCGCGAAGTCGCCGAGACCCGCAACACGGCCGAGCAGCTCGCCTACTCGATCGAGAAGCTGATCAAGGACAACGTCGACAAGCTGCCCGAAGACGTGAAGAATGAGGTGCAGGCCGATGTCGACGCCCTCAAGTCCGCTCTGGCCGGCGACGACGACGACGCGGTGAAGACCGCGTTCGACAAGCTCAACGAAAGCCAGGGCAAGCTGGGCGAAGCCATCTACAAGTCCAGCCAGGCGGATGCCGCAGCCGGCGCCGACGAAGCCGGTACCGATGAGGCTCCCACCGAGGAGAACAAGGATGAAGACGTTGTCGACGCCGAGGTTGTTGACGACGACGAAGACGACAAGAAGAAGTAGGCCGCAACTATGGCTGACAAGAAACATCCAGACAACGACGCGTCCGCTGCGGGGGTGCCGGATGACGGCACCACCGCGGCGGGCGCGCCCGCGCCCGATGACGCAACGCCCGACGCAGCATCCGCTGCCGACGCTGATGCCTCGGCCGACGGAATCGAAGAAGATGAGCTGACCGTTCAGGACATTCTGGACGCGGCAGAACGCGAAGTTGCGGAGCCGACGAGCGAACACCTCGCCGACCTCAAGCGTGTCACGGCCGAGTACGCCAACTACCGTCGGCGTACCGAAGCCAACCGTGCCATCGAGAAAGAGCGCGTGATCGGGGATATCGTTAAGATACTGATTCCGGTACTCGACGATATCTATCGGGCAGAGAAGCACGGCGACCTCGTGCCAGATTCGGCTTTCGCCACGATCGCGGCCAAGCTGCGTTCGAGCGTTGAGCGTCTCGGACTCACCTCGTTCGGTGCGGTCGGCGACCCGTTCGACCCGACCATGCACGAGGCGATCTTCCAGCAGCCCAGTGCAGCCGTCGACACCGAAACCGTCGGCGACGTCGCGGAAACGGGGTACTACCTCGGTTCAACGCTGTTGCGCGCGGCCAAGGTCGTCGTTCAGGTACCGAGCGATGGCTAGCCAGGACTGGTTCGACAAAGACTTCTACAAGGTTCTCGGGGTATCGAAAGATGTCACGCCGGCCGAGTTGAAGAAGGCATACCGCAAACTCGCTCGCAAGTACCACCCGGATTCCAACCCGGGGAACCCCGCCGCTGAGGCGAAGTTCAAGGAACTGAGCGAGGCCCACTCGGTTCTGAACGATGCCGCGCAGCGCAAGGAATATGACGCCGTTCGGGCTATGGGCAGCGGGGCGCGGTTCGCCGCGCCCGGCGGCCGGGCCCAGAGCGGCGGGTTCGAGGACGCTTTCGGAGGCATGTTCGGCGGCGGAAGCCGTCAGCAGAGTTATACCTTCGAGCAGGGCGGTTTCGACGATATCCTCGGGGGTATGTTCGGCAGAGGTGGCGGAGGCGGGGGCGGTTTCGGCAACCCCACCGGCGGCTACCGCGGGTCGGGCGCACCGACGCGCGGGCGCGACGTGATCGCCTCGACGACCATCGACTTCATCACGGCCACCCAGGGCGACCAGATCAGTCTGCAAACTCAGGACGGTCGACCGATCAAGGTCAAGGTTCCGGCCGGAGTCGCCGACGGGCAGAAGATTCGTCTGCGCGGTAAAGGCCAGTCCAGCCCCGACGGCGGAGAATCGGGCGATATCGTGCTCACGATCACCGTGCGCAAGCATCCGGTGTTCGACCGGGACGGCCTCAACCTGCGGGTGACCGTACCGGTCACTTTCGTCGAGGCCAGTCTCGGCGCGACGATCGAGGTACCCACTCTCGGTGGCAGCCCCGTCAAGTTGCGCGTTGCCCCCGGTACTCCCAGTGGCCGCGTGCTGCGGGTCAAGGGTCGTGGCGTCATTACGGCCAAGGGCACGGGCGACCTGCTCGCCGTCGTGCAGGTCGCTGTGCCCTCACACCTGTCGAAGGACGCGGAAGAGAAACTCGCCGCGTTCGCCGAAGCGCTGCCCAAGGAAAACCCGCGCGATGAACTGATCGCTCGGGCGAAGGGCTAGTCATGGACGAGACCACCCGGGTTTTCGTAATTTCCACGGCTGCTGAGCTTGCGGGAATGCACCCGCAAACCCTGCGCCAATACGATCGCCTGGGCCTGGTCAGCCCGGAACGTACTCCCGGCAAGAGCCGCCGATACTCCATGCTCGACGTGGCAAAGCTCCGTGAAATTGCGGAACTTGGCTCCGAAGGTGTGAGTCTGGAAGGCATCCGTCGTATCCTCGAACTCGAGGATCACGTGCGCGGTCTCGAAAACCGTGTGCGCGAGTTGGAATCGACGCTCGCCGACGAACTACTGAACCGTCCGGGCCGCCGCGTTTTCGCGGCTGGCTCGGCCGGCGATGTCATTTCGATGAAGGCGGGCACTCGCACCAGACGCAGCAACCAGATTGTCATCTGGCGGCAGCCCAGACCATAGTCAGCTCCACGTTTTTGTTTCACGGCACGAACTGGTTGCACCAGCACCACTTTCAGGGGGAACCATGTCCGAATCGGGCACGAATGACCAGTCCGCGCTGCGGAACACCAACACGTTTTCGAAAGACATCGTGAACGAATTTGATTTCGACCGACTTCGGCGCAGGCCCGACATTGAGGCCGAGAACTTATTCGCCGTCGATGCAAGCGATCGACTCATTCTCGATGAAGCTGCTGGCGCGCTCGCCGCCTACCGTTCCGCTGGCGTCGTCGTTCTCGAGGACCGCTACGGCGCCCTCACGCTCGGTGCTGCGGCCCTGCACGGTGCCCGCGGAATTCGCGTCTACCAGGACGCGCTCTCGGGCGAATACGCGCTCGACAGCAACGCCTCCGGCGTCGACCTGACGGATGCCTACCGCTCCCTGCCGCTGGGTGAAGAGCTGCTGAACGACGCGCACGTCGTGCTGCTGCAGCTGCCCAAAAGCCTCGACGCGCTGGACGAGATCGCTGGCGCCATCGCGAAGTACGCCGCCCCCGACGTGATCGTCTTCGCCGGTGGTCGCATCAAGCACATGACCGTGAGCATGAACGAGGTGCTGCGTCGCCACTTCGGCGCCCTCAACGTGCGTCCGGCCCGCCAGAAGTCCCGCGTGCTCATCGCCTCCTCCCCGCTCGCCACCTCCGTTACCGACTGGCCGCACAGTGAGAAGCACGACGACTTCGACCTGACCGTACGCGGCCACGGCGGAGTCTTCGCCGGAACCAGCATCGACATCGGCACCCGGGCGCTGCTCGAGGTGCTCGACCGCATGAAGCCCGACTCCGAACGTGCCATCGACCTCGGCTGCGGTACCGGCGTGCTCGCCGCGGCACTGGCCGCGCAGCGACCGCTACTGCGAGTGCTGGCGACGGACCAGTCGGCCGTGGCCGTCGCATCCGCTCGCGCAACCGTCGACGCCAACGCGCTCGCCGATCGCGTCACGGTCGTGCGCGCCGACGGTCTGTCCGGCCAAGCGGATAACTCAGCCGACCTGATTTTGCTCAACCCGCCGTTTCATATTGGAGCGTCGGTGCACGCCGGCCTGGCCGAGAAGCTGTTCAATGACGCGGCTCGAGTGCTCGCACCCGGCGGCGAGCTGTGGACGGTATGGAACACGCACCTCGGTTACCGTCCGATGCTCACCCGCATCGTCGGTTCGACCCGCCAGGTTGGCCGCAACACCAAATTCACCGTGACGGTGTCGACCGGCCGCTGAGGTCGTGTGCTGGGTCAGGCGTGCAGCAGCGGTTGACCGTTCAGTACGTCGAGCTGCCAGGCGGTGGCCCCGTCAAGGTGCGCGTGGTGATGCTGCACGAGGTTGAGCGAGGCGTTGCTGATGCTCTCGATGCGCGCATCGAGCGCCCGCGCGAGGCTCAATCGAATGAGAGTGCCGTGGGCGACAACGATGATGCGGGCTCCGGGGTGCTCGCGGGCCAGCTCGCGCAGGGCGTCGATACCCCGCGCAGCGACAGCTTCCTCGGTCTCGGCACCGTGGAATCCGCCGGGGAAACGCAGCGCGTCGAGTTCGGCACCGGCGCGCAGGCCCTCTGCTGGCCCATAGTTGCGCTCGATCAGACCCGGGATGCGCCGGGCTTCGTCGAGTCCGAGCTGTTCGCCGATGAGGTCGGCGGTTTCGGCCGCGCGAGAGAGCGGCGACGACACGATGAAGTCCCAGCTGTAGCGTTTCAGGGGAGCGACAGCATCCGCTGCCTGGCCGCGCCCCACGTCGTTGAGCGGAATGTCGGTGGCGCCCTGGATTCGCGCGGCAGCGTTCCAATCGGTCTGGCCGTGGCGAATGAGGGCGAAGGTCGTCGTCGTGGTCACCCGTCTATTCTGCCTTGGCCGACTGGGAGCGTGCGACGGACCCGACTCTCCCCTCCCTGCGTGGCCCGGCCAATCGTGCGAGCTGCTTGATCGACCAGGCGAACAGTACGACCAGCAGAGCGTTGCGAGCGGTGAGCAGCAGTAACGAGAACAGGTCCCCATCGATGAGAGGCAAGTAAAAAATAGGAAAGACCAGCGTTGTCAGGCCCGAGATGGCCAGCATCAGCACGGCGGGCACGCGCCACTCGGCCCAACTCGTGCCCACACCGACCGCGACCACCGGTACGAGCCACAGCATGTACTGCGGCGACCCGACCTTGTTGAAGACGATGAATGCGCTGACCAGGGCGAGGGCGCCGATCAGCAGCAGCTGGGCGGCATCCGCTCGATGGTGCTGGGCAATGAGCATCAGCACGAAGATCGCCGCGATGGCACCGAACATGACCGGTGTCATGAGGGAGGCGACGAGATCGGTGCCGAGGCCGCTCACTTCACGGGTGGCGATGGCGAAATTCTCGTAGATGACCGTGTTGTGGTGGCCGAGTGTGGCCAGCCACACCCACCCAGTCGTGATGGGTGCCTCGAGTTGCAGGGCGCGGTCGGACTGCTCGGTGACGAATCCGGTGAGAAATTGCAGTCCACCCAATAACCAAGCGGATGCCGCCACCCCGGCTGATACAGCCGCCCCGGTGAGCACTACCGTGCGTCGGCGGAGCGATACCGTGACCACCGCGAGGAAGACCGCGGCCGGCCAGACCTTGATCCAGGTGGCCAGGGTCAGCACGGCCGCGGCGACGACCGGCCGTTTCGCGAGCAGAACGAGAGAGACGATGACCAGTGGCGCCGTGATCCCTTCCAGCCGCAGCAGCCCGACCGGGCTCAGCAGAAACGACGCGAACAGCCAGTACCAGGCGGATTTATACCCGCTGCGGCGGCGACCCCAATCGGTCAGTGCCCCGACCGCGATGGCGTTCAACCCGGCGGTCAGCAGAAACCAGAGCAGTTGGTAGAGCAGGGGGCCGGCGATGCCCGCGAAGGCGATCGGCAGCATGGCGCCGATCGGGTACACCCACTCGGTGTCGATGCCCTGCCAGACGCCGTGCTCCAGGCCGAGTTCAGCCCAGGTGCGGTACAGCGGCAGGTCGCCCAGAACCCCGCCGGTGAGGATGGTCGGCAGGAGCGCGAATAGGAATACTGTGTGGAGACTGAGAAATCCGAGCACGAGGGTGCGCGGGCGCTGGAGTGAGAGTCGGCGACTCGGGGTGAGCGCTTTGGCCAGTCGGGCGTCAACCCGATCGAAAATAGTGGACATTGGACCGTTTCTGCAGGTGCGCGGTGGGGCCGTCGCGTGCAGTCTAGGGGGGTCGGGTTAACGTGCGGTGTCGGCTCGGAAGCTGCGGTTACGGCCCATGTTGTGTCCGTGGGCCCAGTTTATAGACTGGGCCCACGGTCCGGGCCCGGGCCCCGTCCAGATTTTTGTGCCGGAAGGCGAGCAGGAGCGGGGCTGCGGTCAGGCCAGGAGCTCACGGATATCGGCGGCGGTCAGGGCGGTACCGGCCGGGGCACCGTCGGTCATCACGCTCTCGAACAGACGGGCCTTCGTGGCCTTGAGGGCCATGACCTTCTCCTCGATGGTGTCCTTGGAAACCAGTCGATAGACCATGACGTTCTTGGTCTGACCGATGCGGTGCACCCGGTCGACGGCCTGGGCCTCGGTCGCCGGATTCCACCAGGGGTCGAGCAGAATAACATAGTCGGCCTCGGTGAGGTTGAGGCCGAATCCGCCAGCTTTGAGGCTGATCAGAAAGACCGAGCTCGAGCCTTCCTTGAAGTCGCTGATGGCCTTGGCCCTGTTGCGGGTCTTGCCGTCGAGGTAGGAATAGCTGATGCCGGCGGCGTCAAGCCGGTCGCGCGCCTTTCCGAGGTACTGGGTGAACTGGCTGAAGATGAGGGTGCGGTGGCCCTCGGCGACGGTGTCTTCGAGTAGTTCGAGCAGGGCGTCAAGTTTGGTTGACGGGATCGCGTCGTACTTCGCGTCGTACAGGCTGGCGTCGAGGCTGAGCTGACGCAACATGGTGAGCGAGCGAAAGATCTCGAACCGGTTCGCATTCATGTCGTCGATCAGGCCGAGCACCTTCTGGCGCTCGCGGGCGAGGTGCATATCGTAAACCTTGCGGTGCCGCGGGTGCAGGTCGAGTTCGAGCACCTGTTCCTGCTTCTCGGGCAGGTCGCTGGCCACCTCGGCCTTGGTGCGTCGCAACATGAAAGGGCGGATGCGGCGGCGCAGCTGCGCGAGACGTTCGCCGTCGGCATCCGTTTCGATGGGCTTGCGGTAGTAGTCGGCGAAGCGGCTGGGGCTCGGGAACAGTCCGGGAGCGGTGATGGAGAGCAGAGACCACAGTTCCATCAGGTTATTTTCCATGGGAGTGCCGGTGATGGCGAGCTTGAACGGGGTGCGCAGCCGGCGGGCACAGACGTGTGCCTTGCTCTGGTGGTTTTTCACGAACTGAGCCTCGTCGAGCAGCAGCCCGGCCCAGTCCTTTGCGTTGTACTCCTCGAAGTCGAGGCGAAAAAGCGTGTAGGAGGTGATCACGACATCCGCTTCACCCATTTCGTCTTGCAGGCTGGAGCCGCGCTTGCCAGCGGTCTGCGTTATGGCGACCGTGGTGAGGTCGGGGGCGAACCGGGCACACTCGGTGGCCCAGTTGGAGACGACGCTCGTGGGGGCGACGACGAGGAAGGGTTTGCGGGGGGTGCCTGCCGAGGCGCGCTGGCTGTCGCGGGCGTGGGCGATGAGGGCGATGGCCTGCAGGGTCTTGCCGAGACCCATATCGTCGGCGAGCACGCCGCCGAGCTGGTGGTCGTAGAGAAAGCTGAGCCAGTCGAAACCGGTCTGCTGGTAGGCGCGCAGGGTGGCGTGCACGGCCGTCGGTAGTGGGCGTTCGGCGATGGGCGCCGCCCCGTTGAGCCCCTGAACGGCGGCCAGGCCTTCAACGGCGCTGCGCCAGGTGGCGGCCTGTTCGGCGACGACGCCGAGCAGCTGTAGTTCGTCCCACAGGTCGGCCTGAAACCGGCTGAGGCCGAGCGTGCCGGCATTGCTCTCCTGTAGGCCGCGCGCCTCTTCGATCAGGCGCCGCAGCTGCTGCAGTTCGGGCCGGTCGAGGCTGAAATAGGTGCCGCTGTGGAGAATCATCAGGTCCTGGTCGGTAGCCAGCGCCCGAAACAGATCGTCGAAGGGGATATCTTCGCCCTCGATCGACACGGTGACGGCGAGGTCGAACCAGTCGCGGGTATCGGTGCTTTCGGTGGTCGCGAGGCTGATCACGGGTGCTTCGTCGGCTTCGCGGTAGCTCGGGGCGTCGGCCGAAACCTGCACGACGATACCGGCCGTCTCGAGCTTCGGCACGGCCTCGCCCAGAAAGCTGATCATGACGGCCCCGCGCAGCTCGGAGTGCTCGAGCAGTCGGGCCGGGCTGATCGGCGTGGCGAGTTGCCAAAGCGGGGTGAACGACATCGTCACGCGTTCCACGTCGTGCAGGGTGCAGTTTTCACGGGTCAGGTCGCGAAAGCGGGTGTCGCCGGGCGTCGGGCGCAGGGGGTGGCGGTAGAGCACGGGTTCGCTGGCGGTCGCGATTTCGGCCGCGCCGACCGGCGTAACGGTGGCCGGCATAGCGGATGCGGCGGCGGTGGCCGAGGCGGGCCCGGCCTGGTCGGGTTCGCGGTTCTCGTCCGTGTTCGTGCTCGTGCTCGCGTCGCTGGGCGCGACGTACTGCCACTCCCAGGCCAGGGTGATGCGGGCATCCGTTTGGTGGGTGATGGTGAGGGCCAGCTGGGGCCGGGCCGTCTTGGGCAGCTCAAACGAGGCGTCGTGGCTGGTCAGAGTCAGTTTTTGCTGGAGGAAGGGGTAGTAGTCGGCGAGGAAGGCGGCCTCATCGTCGGCCGGAATGTCGAAGCCACCGGTGACTGCGAGGGCCCTAATTTCGGAGCTGACCGGGGCATTCAACGGGGCGAGGATGAGCTGGTTGCCGGCGGCGAGCGGGTCGGCGGCGCTGGTGAACGTGTACGCGCCGTGCGCCGGGTCCCCGATGAATCCGAATTCGGCACCGCGATGCCGCTGCTCGTTCAGCACGAGCAGCGGCGTGAGCAGCAGGCCCTCATCGTCGCGGCGAATGTCGATCTCGAGCGCGGCCGGCGTGGGGGAGAGCAGAACGGGATTCTGGGCATCCGTCGCGCAGACCATGGGCAGGCCGCTCAACTGGGCTTCGTGCAACAGGTCCCAGAGGGCCTTGTTCTCGAAGTTGTCGAGGTAGAGCCAGTGGTCGGTGTAGCTGTAATAGCGCTGGCCGGTGGCCGAGAGGGCGTAGAGGGCGTTGAGAATTTTGCGGTGTCCGCGGTTGTAGGTGCCGGGCGTCCAGGACAGGTTGTCCCACGTGAGGTTGCCGCGAATCCACTTGCCCTTTTTGCCCATGACCATGGGGCGTGCGCCGAGCCGGCGGGGGCCGACGCGTCGGTTGGGGCTGTATGCCGGGTCGAGCAGGTCGAATTGCAGCGCGAGGGCCGTGCTGGTGGCTGCCTCCCCCGAAGGTTTGGCGAGCGGGGCCAGGGCGGCGCGCCAGGCAGGTACCGGCGGACGAATGGGAATGACGGGGGCCGGAGTTGGTGGCTGGTACGCGGCCGGCACGAACGTCGATTCGAAGACGGGAGTGCGGCGGTCGCCGATGGCACGCACGTTGGAAGCGGTGCGTTCGGCGTTCAGCTCCGCGGGGGTGCGTTGGCTCGCCAGCAGCAGAGCGGCGACGTGCTTGCAGTTGCTGCCCATCGGGCAGGTGCAGGTCCCGCTGGCTCGAACGGCCTGGCCGGCCGCATTGAGCGTGAACGAAACCAGCACCGTGTAGGGCTGCGGGCTGGTGCCGCTGACGCGACCGGTGAGGTGTGTTCCCGACGGGGCCCAGGACTGTTCGGTGACGTGTCCGTTGCGGGCATATCGTTCACCGCGCGAGAACGACTGGCTGCCGACTATGCGGGCGATCTCGTGCGTGCTGAGGGAATGGGCCATAGGTGTGGGAGCTCCGTAAGAACAAGGGACCAACCCTTATTGTCTCACGGGCGGCTGAACGGCCCAGCGCAACCTGATGTGTCACGGGGCTGCGTGGTGGCTAATTCAGGAGACCTTCGCGGGCGGGGTCGTTTCGCCGCACTGATCCGGGTGCCGCGGGGTGGGGCGCGCCAAATCTCCTGAATTAGCCACCAAAACCGACCGGTGCGGCGGCGGTGGCCTGCAGCAGGGCGAGAGCCTGCGCTTCAATGTGGGTCTGCAGCACGATCACGCTCGAGGAGCGCACGACCGTTTGCGTGGCGACGATCAGATCGAGCACACGCTGCACGTCGGCGTTCGACCGGGCGACGACCCGGGCGAGCATGTCGCTGTCGCCCGAGACCGTGTGCAGTTCGAGAATCTCCGGAATCTTGGCCAGGGCCGCCACGACGACCGCGTGGCCGGAGTCCTGCCGTACGGTGAGCGAGCAGTAGGCGGTGACCGGAAAGCCGAACTCGCTCGGGTTGAGCATGGGCGCCCACGACTTGATCACCCCGCGGCTCATCAGTCGGTCGAGCCGGGCCTGCACGGTGGCCCTGGCGACCTTGAGCCGGCGCGAGGCCTCGAGCACGGAGAGCTTGGGCCGTTCGCAGAACAGGGTGACGAGGCGGGAATCCAGAGAATCGACATCCATGGGCGTGACCTTTCGTGTGCCGGCTGGGCCACATTGCCGCGCCGGAAGAATGTACCAATTGTATGGTGTTTGGTGAAAAAGAAACACAAATACTCGCAGACTGTGCACTCCAATTAGTCACTGTGGCAGACGCTCGGCAAAGTCACTAACTTTGCTGTAGCCCGCCCACACACCGACCAGAAGGAGCCAACATGGCGCCTCGCGCCCTTGACACCCTTCCTCCGCGACAAGCGGATGCCGCAGCCCCCGACCCCGATCAGCTGCGCGACCTGTATCGCCTGCTCTCCAACGTGCGGCAGCTCGACACGTCGGCGGTCGCCTGGCAGCGGCAGGGTCTCATTCCCGGCTATGCGCCGATGCTCGGCCAGGAAGCGGCGCAGGTCGGTGCCGGTTTCGGCGTCGATAAGACCCGCGACTTTGTCTTTCCGACCTACCGCGAGATGGGCGTGGCCTACACGCTCGGCGTCAACATGGTCGAGTACATGTCGACCCACAAAGCGATCTGGCACGGCGGGCTCTACGACCCGGTCGCCAGCCACTTTGCGCCCTTTCAGGCAGTCGTCGGTGGATCCGTACTGCACGCGGTGGGTTGGGCACACGGCCAGACGCTGAACGGCGCATCCGCTGACGGGCTAGGCGTGGGCGTGGCCTTCCTCGGCGATGGCGCAAGCTCACAGGGTGACGTGCACGAGGCCATGAACTTCGCCGCCATTTTGAAAGCTCCGGTGGTGTTCTTCGTGCAGAACAATGGTTGGGCTATTTCGGTGCCCACTGAGCAGCAGGTGGCCGGCGGCTCGGTCGCCGCTCGCGCTGCCGGCTACGGCATGCCGGCGGTGCGGGTTGATGGCAATGATGTGCTCGCCGTTGTCGAGGCCACCCAGCGCGCCGTCGCTCATGCCAGGGCCGGACTCGGCCCGGTCGTGGTCGAGGCCATGACCTATCGACGAGGTCCGCACTCCACGAGCGATGACCCCGGCCGCTATCGCACCCTCGAGGACGAGAAAATCGACGGCGGCGAAGATCCACTCAACCGGTTTCGTTCGGTGTTGCTTACGCAAGGACTGGCTGATGCGTCCTTCTTCGCCGAAGCTGACGCGGGGGCGCAGACGCGCGCCGACGAAATTCGCGACGGTGTGGTGGCCCTGGACAGCCGCCCCGGCAGTGAAATGTTCGACTTCGTTTTTCAAGAATCAACCCCGACGCTCGGCGCCCAGGCGCGCCAGTGGAGAGAGGAATCCGAGCATGTCTGAAGTCCTTGAAGGTGTGCGGGAGACCGCGCCGACCCCGCTCCTGCAGCTCTCAATGCAGCAGGCCATCAACCGAGCGCTCGGCGAGATTCTCGAAAGCGACGACCGAGCGCTCATCTTCGGCGAAGATGTCGGCGTGCTTGGCGGTGTCTTTCGAGTTACAGACGGCCTGCAGCAGCGCTTCGGTGCGAACCGGGTCTTTGACACGCCGCTGGCAGAATCGGGCATTCTCGGCACCGCGATCGGGCTGGCCATGGCCGGTTTTCACCCGATTCCCGAGGTGCAGTTCGACGGCTTCGCCTACCCGGCCGTGAACCAGATCATCACCCAGCTCGCCCGCATGAACTATCGCAGCCGCGGACGCCTGCCGATGCAGGTGACGCTGCGGGTGCCGAGTTTCGGCGGGATTCGCGCTCCCGAACACCACGGTGAGAGCCTCGAATCGCTGTTCGCGCACGTGCCCGGACTCAAGGTTGCATCGCCGTCAAACCCGCAGCAGGCGTATCACCTGCTCAAGCACGCTGCTTCGATGCCCGACCCGGTCATCTTCATGGAACCGAAGGCGCGCTACTGGAACAAGGCCGGGGTCAACCTGGCTGCTGACGAAGACACTGCCTCCCTCGAGGGCTCGGTGATCGCGCGACCGGGCAAGCACGCGACCCTCATCGCCTGGGGTGCCATGGTCTCCCGCTGCCTCCAGGTTGCGGAGCTGGCCGCGGAAGATGGCATCGAACTCGAGGTGCTCGATTTGCGCTGGCTGAAGCCGATCGACGAGGCGGGGCTGGCGGCATCCGTTTCGCGCACCCGTCGCGCCATTGTCGTGCATGAGGGGCCGCACACCGCTGGCCTCGGCGCCGAGATCGCCGCGCTCGTCTCGCAGAGCTGCTTCGACACGCTGCGCGCGCCGGTCGAGCGGGTGACCGGCTTCGACGTGCCGTACCCCTCTGGCGATCTGGAGGACGAGTACATCCCGAACATTGATCGAATTCTTTTCGGAGTTCAGCGAGTATTGGAGTACCGCCGTGGCTGAAATCTCTTTTCCCCTGCCCGACCTCGGTGAGGGACTGCTTGAGGCGACCGTGCTGGAATGGCTCGTCAAGGTCGGCGACCAGGTCGAACGCAACCAGCCGTTCGTCGAGGTCGAAACGACCAAGTCGTCGGTGGAGCTTCCCTCACCGATCGCCGGTATCGTGCTCACGCTGCACGGTGAACCCGGCGACGTGGTGCTCGTCGATACCCCGCTGATCACCTTCGTGGTCGCCGACGATTCCGCCGGAATCGTCGGCACCGTGCCCCAGGAGGCCGCTCCGAAACGCCGCGTGCGCCTCTCGGCCGTGCTCGATGAAGACTGACCTGGCCAGCGCGCTGCACTGGCAGCAGCACGAGCCCGCTCTCGACGCTGGCCTCGCCCCGGTGCTGCTCTTGCACGGTTTCGCCTCGTCGACCGCGCTTAATTGGGATGCGACCGGCTGGGTTCGCGACCTGACCGCCGCCGGTCGGCGCGTGCTGACCATCGACCTGCTCGGTCACGGCGAGAGTCACGCCCCGCTCGAAACGGATGCCTACGCTCCGAGCCGCCTGCGCGCGGCTATTCTCGAGGCGCTCGCCCTGGCCGGCGCCCGGCCACGCGAGGCTGGCGACCCTGCATCGGGTGTCGACCTGGTCGGCTATTCGCTCGGGTCGCGCCTGGTCTGGGAGCTCACCGCCGAGCGGCCCGACCTGATCAATCGTGCGGTACTCGGCGGAATGAGCGGCGAGGATCCACTCGCCGACTTCGACCTCGATGCTGCCGATCGGTTTCTCGCCGACGCCAGTGCGATCGCGCACGAGTCGACCGCCTCGCTGATGACCCTGATGCAACTCGCACCTGGTGCCAACACCCCCGCCCTGTTGCGGCTGGTCGCTGCGATCAAGCAGGAACGGTTCGAGCCGGGCGCATCCGTTCCTTCGCGGCCGCTACTATTCGTGACCGGGGACCGCGACGTGCTCGCGACCGGAACCACCCAACTCGCGGCGCTCGCCGCCGACACTGAAACGCTCTGGCTGCCCGCCCGCAGCCACACCAACGCGGTGAGCTCTCGGGTGTTCAAGCAGGCCGCGATCGAGTTTCTCGGTCGCTGACCGTGGGGGTCGACCCCGAATTGCAGGCTCTCGTTGCGGAGTTGCGTGAGAACAGCGCGCTGTTCGAGGAATGGTGGAGCGAGCACATCGTCGAGCGACGGCGCACCCCCATCAAGCACATTCGCGCGACGGACGGCGACACCATCGCTCGACGATACGAAGTGCTCCACCTCCCCGAAGATGGGCTCCGTGTGACCCTCTGGCTACCGGGAACCTCGGACGTGCCCTAGCAAACGTCCCGGCTCGTTGCCCGCAAGCGGGACGCCCACCGGGACACCGATGCGGGTAAGCGGTATTTTGCAGATCTGCGCGATGTTTGGACGCCGGATCCCCGTGGGACCCGTGCGAGAAAATGCCGGGTGAAGGGAGGCTAAACGGTGCACTCCAAACAGCATGACCGGCCGCTGCGGGTTGCGGCAACGTCTACATCCGTAGACCGCGAATTTGCGTATTTTCGCTGAGGCGTCACCCTAGCTTCAAGCTGGCGGCAATCGAGCTTTTCGCCCGCTGGGTGCGCAGAAATACCCGCGCATCGCGCAGTTCCGAGCCGGCGCTCTCGCAGTCGCCAACTACCCGAGCAGGGCGCGGTCGTCGAGGGACGCGCCCTTGATCTTCGCGAATTCGGCGAGCAGATCTGGCACGGTCATGGTGGCCTTGCGTTCGGCGTCGACGTCGAGAATGATTTGACCCTCGTGCATCATGATGAGTCGGTTGCCGAGGCGCAGTGCCTGTTCCATGTTGTGCGTGACCATGAGGGTGGTCAGGTGGTGCTTTTCGACGATGCTCTCGGTGAGCGTCGTGACCAGTTCGGCCCGCTGCGGATCGAGGGCAGCGGTGTGCTCGTCGAGCAGCAGAATGCGCGGCTGGGTGAAGCTCGCCATGAGCAGTGACAGGGCCTGGCGCTGGCCGCCGGAGAGCAGCCCGACCCGAGCCTTGAGCCGGTTCTCGAGGCCGAGTTCGAGCGAGAGCAGCTCGGTGCGAAAGAATTCGCGGCGCTTGTGGGTGACGCCCCAGGCCAGTCCGCGGCGCTGGCCACGACGCAGCGCGAGCGCGAGGTTCTGTTCGATGCTCAGGTCGGGCGCGGTGCCGGCCATCGGATCCTGAAAGACGCGGCCGACGTAGGCGGCGCGGGCGTAGTCGGGCATCCGCTTGACGGAACTGCCATCGATCGACAGGTCGCCGGAATCGATCGGCAGCTTGCCGCTGATCATGTTGAGCAGGGTAGATTTGCCGGCGCCGTTGCTGCCGATGACGGTGACGAAATCGCCGGTGTTCAGCTGCAGCGACACGTCGTTCAGGGCGACGCGTTCGTTGACCGTGCCGGGAAAGAAGGTCTTGGTGATGTTCTCGATGAGCAGCATGAGACTCCTAGTTGGCTTTCACTGCGGCGTTGCTGCGCATCTGGCGCAGCGAGGGGACTCGCTTCAGGAAGCCCCAGCGCGGCAACAGCAGCGCGGCAACGACGAGCAACGCCGAGATGAGCTTCATGTCGTTCGGGTTGAGGCCGGCACCGAGGGCGAAGAAGATCACCAGGCGGTAGATGACGGCGCCGCCGATGACGGCGAGCGAGGCGAGGAAGATGGTGCGGCGCCCGAAAACGGCCTGGCCGACGATGACCGAGGCGAGCCCGACCAGAATGAGGCCGATGCCCATGCTGACGTCGGCAAAACCCTGGTACTGCGCGATGAGTGCGCCGCACAGGGCGACGAGGCCGTTCGAGATTGCCAGGGTGAGAATCGTCGTGCGGTGCGTGTTGACGCCGAGGCTGCGGATCATCTGCTCGTTGTTGCCGGTCGCCTGAATTGACAGGCCGAGATCCGTGCTGAGAAACCAGTCGATCGCGAACTTGATCACGAGGGCGGCGACGGCGAAAATCAGGATGCTCCACACCCCGCCGAGCAAACCGGCGTCACGCAGCGGGGTCATCAGGGTGTCCTCCCGCAACAGCGGCAGGTTGGATTTGCCCATGATGCGCAGATTGATCGACCACAGGGCGATCATCGTGAGGATGCCGGCGAGCAAGCCGTCGATGCGGCCCTTGGTATAGAGCACGCCGGTGACCAGACCAGCCACCGCCCCCGACGCCGCCCCAGCGAGGGTGGCGAGGGGAGCTGGCACGCCATTGATGATGAGCGACGCGGCTACCGCGGCCCCGGTCGTGAAACTCCCGTCAACCGTGAGGTCGGGAAAGTTGAGGATTCGAAACGTCAGGTAGACACCCAACGCCATGATTCCGTAGAGCAGGCCGAGTTCGAGAGCCGCGTTCATCTGGTTTTTCCTTTTAGTCGAGGAGCGGCTGTTATTCGATGATTCGGTCGGCCTTGGCGATGAGTTCCTCGGAGAGGGTCACTCCCATACGCTTCGCAGCGGCCGGGTTGAGGATGAACTCGATCGTGTCGAGGGTCTCGACCGGCATGTCGCCCGGGTTGTCGCCGTCTTCGAGAATGCGGATGGCCATCTGGCCGGTCTGGTAGCCGAGGTCGGTGTAGCTGATGCCGTAGGTCGCGATGGCGCCACGCTCGACCTGACCGTTTTCAGCACCGAACAGCGGAATCTGGTTCGACTCGGAGTACTGGATGACGGCTTCGAGGCCCTCCGTCACGCGGTTGTCGGTCGGGATGTAAATGGCGTCGACGTCGCCGAGCGACACGGTGGCCTGGGCGACCTCGCTCGAGTTGGTGACGGTGGCTTCCTTGATGGTCAGGCCGAGGTCCTCGGCCGCCTCCTTGGCCAGTTCAACCTGCACGTCGGAGTTGACCTCACCCGAGCTGTAGATGATGCCGACCGACTTGGCGTCCGGCAGAATCTCCTGAATCAGTTCGAGCTGCTCCTTGACCGGGTTCAGGTCGCTGGTGCCGGTGATGTTGCTGCCCGGCTTCTCCCAGCTCTCGACCAGTCCGGCTTCTTCCGGCTCGGTCACCGCGGTGAACAGCACCGGAATGTCGATGATGGTCTGCGCGGCGGCCTGCGCTGTGGGCGTGGCAATGGCGAGCACGAGGTCAACCTTGTCGGCAGCGAACTTGGCGGCGATGGTGCTCGCGGTGGCCTGCTCGCCCTGCGCGTTCTGCTCGTCGAACTCAATATCGGTGCCCTCGACGTAACCGGCGTCAGCGAACGCCTTCTTGAAGCCCTCACGGGCATCATCGAGCGCCTGGTGCTGCACGATCTGGCTAATGCCGATCGTGATCATGTCATCCGAAGCGGATACTTCCGGCTCGCTGGCCGCGCAGCCGCTGAGAGCGAGGGCGCCCGCGGCGACCAGGGCGAGGGTTGATAGCGATTTCGTGTGCTTCATGCTGGGAAATTCTCCTTTGAATTCTTCGGTCGAACGGATTTGCGACGCGCGCGAATACCCGCGGTCGAAAGTTGGGGGACTAAGCGATCACGGGAGTGAGGGCTGCAGCGGCCGCGACCAGGAATCGGTCGTTCTGCTCTCGCGTGCCGATCGTCACGCGCAGGCCCTCGCCGCCAAAGGCTCGGGCCAGGATGCCTTCGGCGATGAACACCGTGTTCACCCGGTCGGTGTCGTCACCGGTGCGCAGCCAGATGAAGTTTCCCTGCGAGGAGGTGACGCGCCATCCGCTTGCCCGCAATGAGGCCAGCACCCGGGTGCGTTCGGCGACGATCTCGTCGATGCGCAGGGCCAGCTCGGCTTCGGCGTCGAGGGAGGCGAGCGCGGCTCGCTGGGCGAGGGCGGTCACGCCGAAGGGCAGGGCGACGCGGCGCAGGTTCGCCGCGACACTGGTGGGCGCAATGGCGTAGCCGATGCGCAGGCCGGCCAGGCCGTAGGCCTTGGAGAAGGTGTGCAGCACGGCCACGTTGGGGTAGCGGCGAAAGAAGTCGATGCCGACGGCCGAGGCGGCGTCGCGGTTGAAGTGTACGTAGGCCTCGTCGACAACGACGAGCACATTTTCGGGCACCCGAGCCAGAAACGCGTGCAGTTCGTCGGCGGTAACGAAGGCGCCGGTGGGGTTGTTGGGGTTGCAGACCAGAATGAGTCGGGTCTGCGGGGTGATGGCGTCGGCCATGGCGGCGAGGTCGTGGCGCTCATCCGCGGTGAGGGGCACCGGCACCGGCGTTGCGCCGGCTACCTGCACCAGAATCGGGTAGGCCTCGAAGGAACGCCAGGCGAAGATGACCTCGTCGCCTGCCCCCGCGCTCGCGTGGATGATCTGCGCCAGCACCTCCACCGAACCGGCCCCGAAGGCCACGTTTTCGCTCGAAACGTCGAACCGCGCCGCGATGCGGTCGGTTACCTCGGTCACGGCCATGCTCGGGTACAGGTGAATCTCCCCCAGAGCGGATGCGATGGCGTCGGTCACCGAGGCAAGCGGGGGGAACGGGTTCTCGTTGGAGGAGAGCTTGAACGCTCCCGAATTGCCCGCTGCGGCGCCCTGCTTGTAGGCGGGCAGCCTGCTGATGGCTTCGCGTTGCTGCACCATAATCTCTCAACCTCACTCGTGAACCCTGGTCCAGATACGGCCGACGAGTAAAGCGTCGGCGATGACGGGTTGATTCGAAGCGTAGTGAACGGGCCGAAGTTTGACAATTCGACCAATATGAACGACACAAACTGCATTATTTGACTGGTGTTCAGGTCCATTTGACGAACAAACTGCTCAGTCGTTTATTCCTGGGTCACCTATTTTGGCGGTCAGCCGTCTGGTACTAAACTTGAGTCAGCAAGGCTCAACTTTAGAGGAGACAGCTCATGCAAGCCGGTCAGCAACCACCGCAGCAAGACGCCAAGACGGCCCTCGAACTGTATGGGGTGAACCTCACCGACATCGCCCGTAGCGGCAAGCTCGACCCGGTGATTGGGCGCGACGCCGAGATTCGCCGGATCAGCCAGGTGCTCACCCGGCGCACCAAGAACAACCCGGTACTGATCGGTGAACCCGGCGTCGGCAAGACGGCCGTGGTCGAAGGCCTGGCGCAGCGCATCGTGGCCGGTGACGTGGCTGACTCGCTCAAAGACAAGCAGCTGGTCTCCCTCGACCTGGCCGCCCTCGTGGCCGGCGCGAAGTATCGCGGCGAGTTCGAAGAGCGGCTCAAGGCCGTTCTCAAGGAGATCAACGACGCCGACGGGCAGATCATCACCTTCGTCGATGAACTGCACACCCTCATGGGAGCCGGCGGCGGCGAAGGTTCCGTCGCGGCCAGCAACATGCTTAAGCCAATGCTCGCCCGCGGTGAACTGCGCCTGATCGGCGCCACCACCCTCAACGAATACCGCGAATTCATCGAAAAGGATGCCGCGCTCGAGCGCCGCTTCCAGCCGGTTCTCGTCGACGAACCGTCAGTGGAAGACACCGTCGCCATTCTGCGCGGGCTCAAGGAACGTTATGAAGCCCACCACAAGGTGACGATCGCCGATTCTGCTCTCGTGGCCGCGGCATCCCTCTCGAATCGGTATATCACCGCGCGCCAGCTGCCCGACAAGGCCATCGACTTGATCGACGAGGCCGCGAGCCGGCTGCGCATGGAGATCGACTCCTCGCCGGTGGAGATCGACGAGCTGCGGCGCAGCGTCGATCGGTTGAAGCTCGAAGAGCTCGCTTTGAAGAAGGAAAAAGACGAGGCCTCGAAGGCACGGCTGGTGAAATTGCGTAGTGACCTGACCGAACGTCAGGCCAGTCTCAAAGAACTGCAGGCTCGCTGGGACAACGAGCGGGCCTCCCTGAACCGGGTCGGTGAACTGCGTGAGCGGCTCGACACCGCGCGCATCGAATCCGACCGGGCCCAGCGTGAGGGCAACCTCGAGAAGGCGTCACGGCTGCTCTACGGCGACATCCCCGTGATGGAGCGGGCGCTCGCCGACGCCGAGAAGGAAGAATCCGTCGGGCCGCGCATGGTCAACGACCAGGTCACGAGCGAGGACATCGCCGCCGTGGTCGCCGCCTGGACCGGCATTCCGGTCGGTCGACTGCTGCAGGGCGAAACCGAGAAGCTGTTGAACCTCGAAAATGAGCTCGGCCACCGCCTGATCGGCCAGAAGCGTGCCGTGCGTGCCGTGGCCGACGCCGTGCGGCGTTCCCGGGCCGGCATCTCCGACCCCGACCGGCCGACCGGATCGTTTCTGTTTCTCGGCCCAACCGGCGTCGGCAAGACCGAGCTGGCCAAGGCACTCGCCGAGTTTCTGTTCGACGACGAAAAAGCCATGGTGCGCATCGACATGAGCGAGTACGGCGAGAAGTTCTCGGTGAGCCGCCTGGTCGGGGCGCCTCCGGGCTATATCGGCTACGAGCAGGGCGGTCAGCTCACCGAGGCCGTGCGGCGTCGTCCATACTCGGTGATTCTGTTCGACGAGGTGGAGAAGGCGCATCCCGAGGTTTTCGATGTGCTGTTGCAGGTGCTCGATGACGGCCGGCTCACCGATGGCCAGGGCCGCACGGTGGACTTTCGCAACACCATCCTCGTACTCACCTCGAACCTCGGTTCACAGTTTCTGGTCGATCCGACCCTGTCGGTGGAGCAGAAGGAGGAGGCAGTGCAGGGCCTCGTGCGCCAGGCTTTCAAGCCCGAGTTCGTCAACCGACTCGACGACATCGTGGTGTTCTCCTCGCTCACCACCGAAGAGCTCGGTGAGATCGTGGAGCTCGACGTCGACCGGCTGCAGAAACGCCTCGCCGAGCGCCGGCTCGAGCTGGCCGTGACACCGGATGCCCGCCGCTGGCTGGCCGAGCGTGGTTACGACCCGATCTACGGCGCTCGCCCCTTGCGCCGCCTGATGCAGCGCGAGATCGACGACCGTCTGGCCCGGGCTCTGCTCTCTGGAGACATCCGCGACGGCGACACGGTGCTCGTGGCGCTCGCCGCCGATGGTGACGCGCTCACCGTAGCATCCGCTCCTGCGCTGCGGGAGGTGCCGCTCGAGGAGGATCTGCTGTAAGTCACTGGGTTTCGCGGGCCGATCTTAGGCACGTCGCCTACCCCCAGAAAGACCACAGCGGCGCAAATGGGTGATTCGTTCGGTAACGTGAGAAGTCGGCGTGTGCCGAGAATCTTCAGTCCACGGCTGCCAACGGGCACGACAAGGACTCCAGCGTTGACCGTTTTGGAGGTCGCAGTGTTTGCACGTTTTTCGATTTCGCGATGCAAGTCGTCACGGGCGGTGGCGGCATCCATTGCGGGCGTCTTGGTACTGGCCTCGGTGTTAGTCGCTGCGCCAGCACAGGCGGCGACATTTACTGATAGCGCGAATGGCATCACGTACGAATTGGATGCTGCAACGGAAACCGCGACAGTGACCGGGTACAGCGGTTCAGCGGTTCTCGTGATCCCTGCGAGTGTTTCGGACGGGGTCACGGCCTATGTGGTGACGGCCATTGGCTATCGGGCCACCGTCAACACAGGCCTGACCTCGGTCACCCTGCCTGATGGTCTGACTGAGATTGGCGATTTTGCGTTTGCAATCAACAGATTGGTTTCTGTTGACGTTCCAGCGTCGGTGACCACCATCGGCGAAAACGCGTTCTATGGCAACGGTATGACCTCGGTCACCCTGCATGAGGGTCTCACTGACATTGGTGCTTGGGCGTTTGGAAGCAACAGATTGGTATCTGTTGATATTCCAGCGTCGGTGACCACCATCGGCGAGGCCGCGTTCTTGGGGAACTCACTGACCTCGGTCACCCTGCGCAACGGGCTCACTGAGATTGGTGGCTGGGCGTTTCAAAGCAACAGCTTGGTTTCGGTTGTTATTCCAGCGTCGGTGACCACTATCAGCGAGGGCGCGTTCTATGAGAACGGTATGACCTCGGTCACCCTGCATGAGGGTCTCACTGAGATTGGTGGCTGGGCGTTTGAAAGCAACAGCTTGGTTTCGGTTGTTATTCCAGCGTCGGTGACCACCATCGGCGAGGGCGCGTTCAATGGCAACGACCTGGAATCGGCGTTTTTTGCTGGCGCTGCGCCCACGCTCAGCGGTGCTACGACCAGTGACCCGTCGCTGGGCGACCCTGCCGGCCTCACCGTGCACTACCTCGCGAAGTTCTCCGTGGACATTGTTGTCGGTGGATTCACGTCGCCGACGTGGATGGGCTACGACAGTGTGATTGACCCGGTCGCCACCACTATTACGCCGGTTGCCGCCGCCGTCACCTGGGACCTCGGTCTGGCTGTTGGTAAGGCCGTGGGTGGCTCGACCGTGACGGTCTCGGGTGTGGGGCTGCGGAGCGGGTCGGCCTACACCGTGGTCGTGCGTTCGACTCCGACCACGATCGCGTTTGGATCCGCCGGCGTCGACGGCACGTTTACCGGCACGGGCGTCATGCCGGCGGGGCTGGCCGCTGGCGCACACACCGTCACCCTCAGTGGCACGGCTGCCAATGGCAGTGCCGTCAGCAGCATCGCGTACTTCACCGTTGATGCCGCGGGGATTGTGACGTATCTGTCGAGCGTTGAAGCGGCTGTTGCCAAGACGTCGGCCCTGGCGGCGACCGGCTATACGGGTGCACCGCTCGGCTTTGCTGCGCTGCTGGTGCTCCTTGCTGGAGCCGCACTGGTCGTGGGGCGTCCTCGGGTTGCCGCGAAGGGCATCCGCGCCTAACCCAGTGCGCGAGAGCGGGAAAAACGTTGCTTCGGCACCCCGGAAGCATCGTTTTTCCCGCTCTCGCGTGAGGAATGTGACTCGAAAGGGGGGTGGGTTCAGGATGGCCGGGTTAGGGTTTAGGTATGCTCGCAACTGTGATTTATGGCGAACGGGATGTTCGCCTCGAAGAAGTTCCTAACCCTGTGCTGTCGACCGGTGGCGATGCCATCGTTCGGGTGGTCGCGGCCTGCGTCTGTGGGTCCGACCTGTGGCCCTACCGCGGTGTGACCGCCACCAAGGAGCCGCACCGCATTGGCCACGAGTTTGTTGGCATTGTCGAAGAAATTGGCCCCGACGTTTCCACCGTCAAGGTGGGCGACTTTGTCATTGCGCCGTTCTACGACTGCGACAATACCTGCGTCAATTGCCGAAACGGTGTGAGCTTTTCCTGCCTCCACGTTGTTCCGTGGGGCTCCAAAGACGACATGGGCGGCTTCGCCGACGGTGCCCAGGGTGAGCGGGTGCGCGTTCCGCATGCTGATGGTTCGCTCGTAGCAACACCCGAAGTACCCGACGACGCGCTGATTCCGGGACTCTTGACCCTCTCCGACGTGATGGGCACCGGACACCACGCGGCGGTCTCGGCCGGCGTGACCGCCGGAAGCACCGTTGTTGTCGTTGGCGACGGCGCCGTTGGGCTCTGCGCCATTCTCGCGAGCAAGCGCCTCGGTGCGAGCCGCATCGTCGCCATGTCCCGTCACGCTGACCGTCAGGCCGTCGCCCGTGAATTCGGCGCGACGGACATCATCGAAGAGCGCGGCGATGCGGGAGTTGCAGCGGTGCAAGCTCTGTTTGACGGAATCGGCGCTGACTGTGTGCTCGAGTGCGTCGGTACCAAGGAATCCATGGATCAGGCCATCCGGTCGACCCGGCCCGGTGGGATGGTCGGCTACGTCGGCGTGCCCAACGGTGGTGCCGAGCTGCCCATCCGCTCGCTGTTCGGGCGCAATGTGGGTGTGAACGGGGGCGTGGCATCCGTTCGAGGCTATATCGAGGAGTTGCTGCCCGAGGTGCTCTCCGGCCAGATCAACCCCGGCCGGGTCTTCGACCTGGAGCTGCCGCTTGCTGAGGTGGCCGAGGCCTACGCCGCCATGGACGAGCGCCGGGCCATCAAGGTGCTCCTCCGCCCGTAGGGCCGGCAGAAGACCGACAGCTGTGAATCAGCCAATTCTGTGGGGAAGCCTGCTGGCCGTCGTTGTAGCCAGTGGAGTCGTGCGGCTCGTGCTGGCTCGCCCGGTACTGCGTGGCCGTTCCGTGCGCGTGGGCTGGGCGGCGGCTGCCCTCGCGTTCGTGAGCGGGCTGCTGCTCGTTTTCCACTGTGCGGCGATGTTCTTTGGCCCCTGGGTCGATGCGGTGCCGTTTCTGCAGGTGCCGGCTGACTCGGTGCGCGCAATGGGCGTGGGAAGTGAAATCGCCTACTGGGTTCCCGCTGCGGCCTTGATCTTCGCCTGGCGACGAGCGTGGTGGCCGGCTCTGGCGGCTCTGGTCATCACCCTGGCGGGTGTGGGAGTGACCATGTACTGGCCGTACCCGCTCGTGGTGCACCTCGCGTGGCTCGCGGCAGTGATCATCGTCGGATCGTTGATCCCGACGTTTCTGCTCCGTGGGCCGCGCGCTGCGCAACAGGCGGGGCTAGTCGTTCGCGAGGAGTAGGTCGGCCAGGGGCAGGCGGGAGCGCGGGGCCACCTCGCGCTCGCGCAGCTCCGGGGTCAACGAGGACGCGTCGCCGAGCACGCCGAGCGCGGTGACCGTCACGACGTCCTGCTCGGGCGTGAGGTCGAAGGCCGCCGCGATGGCAGCACCGTCGAACCCACCCATCTGGTGCGTGTGCAGTCCCTCGTGCTGGGCCTGAATCGACAGATGGGCCACGGACTGGCCGAGGTCGTAACGCGCCCACGGGTTCGCACGTTCGCCGTCGACCGGCAGCTGCGCGACGTTCACGATTAAAACGGATGCCGAATCGGCCCAGGCCTGATTGAACCCCATCAGCGCATCGTGGATCTTGACGAAACTGGTCGAACCGCGCCGAGCCACGATGAACCGGCCCGGCTGCCGGTTGCTGCCCGACGGAGCCCAGCGGGCGGCTTCGAGCACCGTCGTGAGAGTGGCCTCGTCGATGACGGCGTTCTTGTTGTAGGCGCGGGGGCTCCAGCGTTCGGCCAAAATTTCGATCAGCGGCGATGCGGTGTCGGCGCGACGACTCGTGTCTGCAATGAGGGTCATGGGCGAATCCTTTGATCGAGGAATGTAGGCGGGGCTACGTTGACCCACGATCTATAACGCTGCAGCCTGCGCACTATTCCGTCTAGGGTGTCATTACGCGATGTGACGACAAGGGGTGGGACGTGAAGAACCAGGCCAGCGCGCGTTCCGTCGGAGTAGTGGCGGTGGCGGTCACGATCGTGGCGGCGCTGGCCGGCTGCAGTGCTTTCTTCCCCGCGGACGTGACGCCGACGGCATCCGTTTCGAGCCTGGAACCAGTTGCCTGCAGCCAGAACGATGCGCAACTGACCTGGCACCCAATGCAGGATGCGGAGCCGGCCACGCTCGGTCACCGGGAGCTGACCGTCGCCGCCGACGGCACGGAGTTCGCTGTCGACACCGAGCTCACCTACACCTCCAGTCTCGTCAGCGACGATCTGCTCTCCCGCGACTATTTCACGCCGGAGTGGGTCAACTTTCTGCTGGGAGAGTTCGAGCGCACGGGACAAACCGAGATGACGGATCTCGGGCATCCGCAGATTGACTTTGAGGCGGCGAAACCATCGGTCCCCGTGGCAGGGACCACTATCATGGGCTTTCAAACCGATCAGATACAGGTGCCGTTCGATCTGACCTGTGCCGGCGCTGACGGGGGCTCCGGACTGCTGACAACTAGTGGAAATGGCCTGAACGCAACCATGCTGGTGTGCGGCCAGCCGTTGCCGGAGCCGACCATGGGCGAGGTGCAGGACTTCCTTCCCGAAACCCTGTACCAAAAGCAGCTACGGTCCTACTGCCCCAGCCACAGTTAATCGCGGAACCTATTTGCCTTGCAGGCGGTTACGCACCTCGCGGCGCAGCACCTTGCCGAGCAGGCTGCGCGGCAGGTCGTCGACCTCCACGATGCGCCGTGGCACCTTGTAAGCCGAGAGTCGGGTGCGGCAGTACTCGCGCACCGCGGAAACGTCGAGTTCAACGCCGGGCCGCAGCACCACGACGGCCACGACGTCTTCGCCGCCGTTCGCGCTCGGCAGCCCGACCGCAGCCGCATCGGTGATATCGGGGTGCGACAGCAGCGCTTCCTCCACCTCCGACGGCGACACGTTGAATCCGCCGGTGATGATGAGCTCCTTCAGACGATCGACGACGGTGATAAAGCCGTCAGCGGAGACCCGCACGATGTCGCCGGTGCGCAGCCAGCCGCCGGGCAGCAACGCCTGGGCGCTCTCGGTGGGCCGGTCCCAATAGCCGGAGAAGACCTGGGGGCCGTGAACGAGCAGCTCGCCTTCCTCTTCGAAACCGCGCTCGACGGTGGGGTCGTCGGGGTTGACGACACGAATGTCGGTGCTCGGAAACGGCACGCCCACCGTTCCGGGGCGACGGCTCGGGCCGATCGGGTTGCCGGCCACGATCGGCGACGCCTCGGTCATACCGTAGCCCTCGACCAGAAGTCCGCCGGTGGCGCTCTCCCAGCGCTCAACGATCGACACCGGCAGGTTCATCGCGCCAGAAATAGCAAAGCGGATGCCCGCGAGGCTCACCTTTTTCTTCGCTGCGGCCGTGACCAGGCGATCGTAAATCGGCGGCACTGCCGGTAGGAACGTGGGCGGTGCGTGCTTGGCAGCGTCGAGCACGAGCTTCTCGTCGAACTTGGGAAACAGCACGAGGCGGGCGCCGATGCTCATCGCGAAGGTGAGACACAGGGTAAGGCCGTAGGCGTGGAACATCGGCAGCACACCGTAGACGGTTTCGTCGCCGGGGCGAAGGCCCGCCACCCAGGCGGAACCCTGCGCGGCATTGGCGCGCAGGTTGTAGTGGCTCAAAATGGCGCCCTTCGGGGTGCCGGTCGTGCCGCTGGTGTACTGCAGCACGGCGGTGTCCGTGAGCAGCGGACGCTGATGCGAGTGGTGCAGCTTGCGAGCGCCCACGATGGACTCCCAGGCGATTGCGCCCTTTGCGGGTGCGGTGGTCAGCGAGGCGCGGGCCTCCTGCGCCTTCTTGATCGGCAGCCTGAGAGCCAGCCGTTTGGAGAACGGCATCGCACGGGTGAGGTCGACGGTGACGATATCCGCTACGCCCATGTCTTTGGGAAAAGTGCGCACCGACTCGTAGACCTTGTCCCAGACAATTGCGACCTTCGCGCCGTGGTCTTCGAACTGGTGACGCAGCTCGCGGTCGGTGTAGAGCGGATTGTGCTCGACCACGATGGCGCCGAGGCGCAGCACCGCATAGAACGCGACGACGTGCTGCGGACAGTTCGGCAGCACGATGGCAACGCGGTCGCCGGGGCTCACTCCGAGTTTGCGCAGGCCGTTGGCGGCGCGCGAGATCTGCTCGCCGAGCTCGGCGTAGGTGGTGGTGGAGCCGAAGAAGTCCAGGGCGATGCACGGCACAAACCGCTCAGCCGAGGTCTCCATCATGTCGGTGAGGGTTTCGGTGGTCTCGGCGATCGTTCCGGGAACTCCCGGCGCATAGGAGGCGAGCCAGGGCTGGTCCTTGAAAGTCATGACAGCTCCCGGGTGATGGCGGCGACGAACTGGTCGATGTCGTCTTCCGTGGTGTCGAAGCCGCACATCCAGCGAACCTCGTTCTTGGATGCGTTCCAGTCGTAGAACCGAAAGTGCTCGCGTAGGCGGTCGGCGACACCGGCCGGCAGGGTGGCGAAGATGGCGTTGGCCTGGGTGGCCTGGCTGAAGGCCAGCCCCGTGATGGTGCCGTCGGCGATTGCGCCCTCGAGCGCCCCGCGCAGTCGGGCGGCCATCGCATTGGAGTGGGCGGCGTTGCGCAGCCACAGGTCCCCGTCGAGCAGCGCGATCAGCTGCGCCGAGACGAAACGCATCTTGCTGGAGAGCTGCATGTTCGACTTGCGCAGAAACTTCAAACCAGTGGATGCCGCCGGGTTCAGTACCACGATGCACTCACCCAGCATCATGCCGTTCTTGGTACCGCCAAAGCTGAGCACGTCGACGCCAGCATCGCGGGTGAACGCCCGAAGCGGAACCCCGAGGCTCGCAGCGGCGTTGGAGATGCGCGCGCCGTCCATGTGCAGCGTCATGCCCTTGGAATGGGCGTGATCGGCGATGGCACGCACCTCGTCGACGGTGTACGCGGTGCCAAGCTCAGTGGTCTGGGTGATAGCCACGACGAGCGGCTGGGCGCGGTGTTCATCGCCCCAGCCCCAGGCCTCCTGGTCGATGAGTTCGGGGGTGAGCTTGCCGTCGGGGGTGGTCACCGGCAGCAGCTTGAATCCGCCGACGTGTTCGGGGGCGCCGCCCTCGTCGTTGTGGATGTGTGCGGTGGCCGAGCAGATCACGGCGCCCCAGCGCGGCAGCATCGACTGCAGCCCGGTGACGTTGGCGCCGGTGCCGTTGAAAACGGGAAAGGCTTCGACGCCTTCACCGAACTGTTCGACGAAGACCTCGTGCAACCGGGCTGTGTAGACGTCTTCGCCGTAGGCGATCTGGTGGGCGCCGTTGGCCAAGACAATCGCCTCCAGAATTTCCGGATGAATTCCGGAGTAGTTGTCGGAGGCAAAACCGCGGGAGGACAAATCATGGAGTTGGGTCACTCCTCCATCCTCCCGCATTCTGCTGGTCGTCACCCTACCTGTGCAAGGCCTCGCGCAGCGAGACGCGGGCACCCATGCGCAGCAGAGCATTGGAGTAGATGCGTGACCCGATCAAAATCACCACCATCGTCGACAGGACCAGCACGATCAGCGAGAGCACGGGCTCCCACCATTCGGCCTGACCGAGGAAGATGCGCACCGGCATCCCGACCGGCGCCGAGAACGGAACGTACGACATAATCGCCAGCACGAGCGGGTTGTCATTGAAGAAGACCACCAGAAAGTACGGGATCATGACGAGGAACAGCACCGGTGAGGTCGCCGAGCCGACGTCTTCCTGCCGCGACACCATCGAGGCCGTAGCCGCGTAGAGCGCGGCGAGCAGCACGAATCCGAAGGCGAAGAACGCGGCGAACCACACGATGGCCGGGCCCACATCGGCCAGCAGCACCCGTTGCCCGGTTACCGCCAAACCCACGGAGACCAGCAGCCCGATGGCCACGATCTGCCCGAAGGCCATGAGACTATTGCCGAGCACCTTGCCGGCGAGCAGCGCCCGCACCGAGATGGTCGACATGAGAATCTCCACGATGCGGGTCTGCTTCTCTTCGACCACACTCTGCGCGATCGTGGCACCGAAGGTGGTCGCCGACATCAGAAAGATGATGCCGAAGCCAATGGCAACGAGGTAGGCGAGAAAACCGTCCTGCGAGGCAGGCTCGAGAATTTTCAGGTCGGGGCTCACGCTGAGCGTGCCAAGAACTTCGCTCGGCGTCGAGTCCAAGCCGATCACGGTGATGCCGAGCAGCGAATCGGCGCCGTCTGACGGCACAACGGCCGCGTCGACCGTGCCGTCGCGCACGAGTGCTTCGGCCTCCTTGACAGTGTCGGATTCCACGATATCGAAGGCTTCGGTCTGTTCGACGACGCTGATGGCTGTGCCGACTACGGCGACCTTGGTCAGGCTTTCATTCTGACTGAGCAGACTGCCGACGACGACCGACGCCACGGAGATGAGAAGCAGAATGCCGGTCGCGATAAGAAAGGATTTGCTGCGGAGGCGTGCCGTGATCTCGCGGTTGGAAACCAGCCAGACGCTCTGGGCGAAGGTGGGCGCGGTGTGCACCGGGCGGGTGGTGTTGCTCATGCGATGACCTCCTTGAAGATGGTGGCGAGTGACGGTCTCTGCTGACTGAACGTCTGGACCGCTCCGAGCGTGATCGCGTGCCGCAGGACGGCCTGGCTGGCGGCATCCGTTTCGGCTTCAAAGACGGCGAAGTCGCCGTCGAAGTCGATCACGGTGATGCCCGGCTGTGAGCGGATCCAGCCGGTGTCGCCTTCGGTACGAATTTCGAAGCGGGGGCTGCTGTGCTGCTCGCGCAGGGCCTCGCCGGAGCCGTTCGCGCGAATTTCGCCGTCGGCGATGATAACGAGGTCGTCGCAGAGCCGTTCGACAATATCAAGCTGGTGCGAGGAGAACAGCACGGGCGCGCCCTGGGCGGCGTAGCCGGCGAGCACGCTCATCACCACCTCCACCGCGAGTGGATCGAGGCCGGAGAACGGCTCGTCGAGCACGAGAAACTCGGGGTCGTGCACGAGTGCGGCCGCGATCTGGGCGCGTTGCTGGTTGCCGAGCGAGAGCGACTCGACGGTGTCGCCGGCGCGTTCGGTGAGTCCGAGACGCTCGAGCAGGTCGGCAGTATTGCGGCGAGCGGATGCCGGTGACAACCCATGCAGGCGCGCCAGGTACACCAGCTGCTCGGCGACCTTCATCTTCGGGTAGAGGCCGCGCTCCTCGGGCATGTAGCCGAACCGGCGGCGGTCGCTCGCGGTGACCGGCACGCTGTCGATAAGAACGGTGCCTTCGTCCGGCGAGAGTACGCCGAGAATGATGCGCATTGTCGTGGTTTTGCCGGCGCCGTTGGCGCCGACGAAGCCGGTCATGCAGCCGTCCCCGACAGTGAAGCTCACGTCGGTCAGCACCTCTCTCGTGCCGTAGCTCTTGGTGACTCCCCTGATGTCGAGCATTACCGCCCTTTCGTTGTGCGTGTCTTCACGCTAGCGCGGAGTCTTCAGCCGGCGCATCCGTCTGGCGGGTGAATCGGTCTCCGCCGCACGGTGGAGTCGGTCAGAACACGAAGACGCGCTCAGCGGTCCCGGTCATCCCAGACGAAGATTCGCGCGGCCAGAAGTGCCACGCCAATCGTCACTGCCAGCATCATGGCCCACAGCAGGTAAACGTCTATGAATGGCGTCGTTCCCGAGAGGTCCGTTCCGGCGGCTTGCGCGAACCAGGTTGTCGGTAGCACATTGAGCGCCACCAGAACGGGCTCCGGCAATATTTGCTTGGGAAAGACCTCCCCTGATGCGAACAGGGCCAGAACCGGGATGACGGCTGAGATGTGGTTGATCAGTTCGGCATTCCGTGATCGAGACGCGAGTAAGTAGGCGAAGGCAAAGAACATCAGCAGCCCGAGCAGGAACGTCGCCGTGAGTCGTGCCAGGCCCACGACGCTGACGTAACCCATCGCTATGGAAATCACCGACACCAGCAACGCGACTACCATCCCCGAGGCGAAGCGAACCGGCGTCTGGGCAGCGATGAAGGTCAGTTTCTTGACGGGGGTGGTGCCAAGGAGGCGAAGCGTGCCGCGCTGGCGAAGCGAGACCAGCGGCACAGCCGTACCCATAAAGGCAATCGCCATGAAGCCGATCGCGGCGACGGCGGGAAGGTTGGCGCGGAGAAGGTCGACCTGGGCAAACCCTGACTCGTCCTGGACTGCGATGTTGGCGTAGGGGATTCCGGATGCCTCGATGGCTTCGACCAGGGGGATCCATCGTGGTGGGTCCTGCCCCGTCAGTACAACCGCAGCGTGATTGTCATTCACGTTGATGGTGGCGTTCTCTTCGCCGGTGATGCGGGCCGATGTTGCCTCGACACCTCGAGAATCGAGGGTAACCAGCAGAGGCGTCATGCCTGCGGCAGCTCCGGTGACTGCCACGATCGGTTCCGGCCTGTTTCCGTCATTCACAGCAAAGTTGAGGCCCACGATGAGTAGCAAAAGAAAGAAGAACATGAAAAGAATCGAGAACGATCCCTTCTTATTGCGGTACAGCTCTCTCGCATTTGATGCGCTGAGTTCATAGAACGCGGAGCGGACCCTTGGCGTCGTTGCCCGGGAGGTAGTCATCGGAGATCGCTCGTTGCAGCGCTGCTGGTTGCCACAATTTTGAGGAAGTAGTCTTCCAGGGTGCTCTGCCGCACGCTGTATTCGCGGGCGGCTACTCGGCATCTGAATGTGAGCTGGCGAAGTATCGCGTCGGGGTCGGAGGTGGTGACCACAACTCTGATTCCAATCGAGACCGTCGATCGAGAGAACGCGCTGCTATCAAATTGCTCGTCGAGGAACGAGAGGTCGGTGTCAGCCGGAACGAGGAATGACACGGTGCTGGTCGCATCGCTGAGGCGAATCAGTTCGTCTGGACTGCCCAGCGCCTGGATCCGACCCCCGGCGAGGATCGCGACTCGGTCGCACAGGTCACTGGCCTCCTGCATGTCGTGCGTGGAGAAGAGAACCGTGGTCCCTGACTCCTTCAGCCCTCGGATCAAACCGAGCAAGCTCTGCCTGGCCCCGGGGTCCAGTCCGGCTGAAGGCTCATCGAGCACGACAATCTGTGGTCTGCCGACGATGGCGACTCCGACAAGTAGACGCCTGAGCTGACCGCCGGAGAGGTTCCGTGCCCACGTGTCGGCCTGGTTGGCGAGCCCGACCCTCTGCATCACCTCGTCCACATCGCCGGGGCGGCTATGGAAGGAGGCGTACAACCGCAACGTCTCACGTACGGACAGCGTGTCGAACAGACTCGCCGATTGCGGTTGAATCGAGACATTCGCGGTGATGAACGCGCGTTGCCTGACCGGTTCGGCCCCCAGCACCGATATGGTGCCAGCGCTGACCGACCGCAAGCCGACGATGCTCTCAAGCAGCGTCGATTTGCCGGCACCGTTCGGCCCCAGCAAACCGAAGATTTCCCCTCGTCGCACCCTGAATGACACGTCGTCCACAACGAGTTTGGATCCGTACGACTTGCTCACACCGGTCAGTGTCACCACATCTTCTGCCAGGCCCGAAGTGCTGTCTCTGTTGTCGAGCATGCCCGCCCCCTTGTTCCCTTCACGGTAGCGCGGAGCCTTCAGTCGGCACATCCCTCTGGCGGGTGAACCGGTCTCCGCCGGGCGGCGGAGCTACGCTTCGAGCGCGCCGCCGGGCACGATCACGCGGTGCTCGTAGGCGTAGACGACGGCCTGAATGCGGTCGCGCAGTCCCAGCTTCATCAGCACCTTGGAGACGTGCGATTTCACCGTGGCCTCACCGAGAAAGAGCTGCGTGGCGATCTCGGCGTTGGCGAGGCCCTGGGCGAGCAGCGAGAACACCTCGGACTCGCGTTCGGTGAGGTCCTGCAGTTCGCTCGGCGCCGCTGCAACCGCCACAACGGATGCCCCGCCCGGATTTACGCACCGCTCAATCACGCGCCGGGTCACGTCGGGGGCCAGCAGTGCATCGCCGCGGGCGAGCACCTGAACGGCCTCGATCAGCGCTTCGGGGGTGGAGTTCTTCAGGATGAATCCGCTCGCGCCGTGTTGCAGCGCGGCAAAAAGGTAGTCCTCGCGGTCGAAGGTCGTGAGCATGAGCACTGCGGCGTGGATCGACGGGTCGTCGACGATGGATTGGGTAGCGGTGAGGCCGTCGACGCCGGGCATCTGCACGTCCATGCAGATGACGTCGGGCTGAAGCGTTCGGGCCAAAACGAGAGCGGCGGCGCCGTCCGAGGCCTCGCCGACGACGTGAATGCCCGGCTCGGATTGCAGAATGATGTGAAACCCAGCGCGCACGAGCGCCTGGTCGTCGACGAGCAGCACGCGGATGCCGGCTGGCTCGCTCATGCGTTCTCTCGATTCATGAGCGGAAACCGGGCGCGCACGAGGTAGCCGCCGCGTGGTCGTCCGCCGAGGTGCAGTTCGCCGCCGACGGCTGCGACCCGTTCGCGCATGCCCCGCTGGCCGAGCCCGGTCGTTTCGGCGCTCGCACCACTGGTAACTGCCGCAGCGAATTGCCGTCGGGGACCGACGCCGTCGTCGGTGATCTCGAGCTCGACGGCATCCGTTTCGTAGCGCAGACGCAGGTCGGTGCTGACGCCGGGACCGGCGTGCTTGCGAGTGTTGGTCAGGGCTTCCTGCGCGATGCGATAGATGCTGAGGCCGATTGTGGCGGGAATCGCGCGCTCCTCGCCTACGATCGAGAGACGCACGGGAACACCGGCGGTGCGGGATTCGTCGGCAAGTTCACCGAGCTGGGCGATGCCGCGGGTGCTGCTGCTCTGGCTGGTCTGTTCGAGGCCTGGCGCATCATCGCCACGCAGGGCTCCGAGCATGGTGTGCAGTTCGTCGACCGCGCTGCGCGCGCTCTGTTCGATGATGGTGAGCGCGTCGGCCGCCTGCCCGGGGTCACTCGAGAGGATGCGGCGGGCCGCGCCGGCCTGCACGCCCATGACCGAGACGTGGTGGGCGACGACGTCGTGCAACTCGCGGGCGATGCGCACCCGTTCCAGGGTGATGGCCTGGGCGGCCGTGCGCTCGCGCTCGGCTGCGAGCTCGGCGGTGCTGTTCTTCAGGGCAGCGCCCTTGCGGGCGGAGTTCCAGGCCGATTCCCCGAAATACCAGGCCGCACCGAAATAGACCAGGTTGATCAAGACCTGCAGCACCCCGAACGCCGCATAGGGGGAGAAGAAGCCATCGCGAGAGAGGTCGGGCATCATGGTGAGCTGGTTGGCCTGCACGATGAGTTGCGCGAACAGCCAGATGAACATGCCGACCACGATCGCGACCCGCACCCACTTGGCGGCCACTCGGTGGCGGCTCCAGGCCCCAATCGAGTAGAGAGCGATATACAGGCAGATGTTGGAGAAGAGCATGTCGCTCGCCTCGAGCATTGCGCCAGCGGTGAAGACCACGGATGCCGTTATGGCCACAACTTCGGGCCACCGACGACGCAGCGCGAGCGGCAGGCTGATGAGCGCTACCCAGAGCGCCACGTGCCAGACTGGCGCTTCGGTGAAGACGCCGGCGCTGCGAGTGAGTGAGACGCTTAGGGCGGTAGCGCCAGCCAGAACCAGCGCAACCCACAGGTCTTTACGCAGGCTCGGCCCGACGGGGCTGGGCCTCTGCCACTCGTCGCTGAGGTGGGAGTCGGTGGAGCTCATGACTACACGCTAGCGTGCACGCAAAAGGGGCGCGGCCAGTTGGCCACGCCCCTTCATGTTGTTGCTGCGTTATGCGAGCGTGCGGCGGCGGCGGCGCACGATGATGAGCGCGGCACCGAGCATCAGCAGCAGCGCGGCGGAGCCGAGCGGCACGATGGGATCGACGCCGGTGGCGGCGAGGGTCTTGCTGATGCTGAACGCAACGGCCGACACGGCACCCGAGGACTGGCCGGTGAAGACCAGGGTGTGTGAGCCCGAGGCGAGCAGTGCGAGCATGGCGGGGCTCAGAACGACCTGCACCTTGCCATTGACGACGGGGAACGTGCCGACGAGTGTCGGCGTGGAGTACGCGTAGACGTCGACGAACGAGTCGCCGGAGATCCATTCCACGGTGGCCGTGTACGGCTGACCCGGGTTCAGCGAACCGGCTGGCAGTCCAGCGGATGCCGGGGTCGCGATTTCAACGCCCGCTGTGCTGAGGAAGGCGGCGAGGTCCGTCGAGTTGGCGACCGGGGCGGCAGCGGCAGCGGTCTTCGGGGCGGTGACGAGAGCACCCGTCGTGCCGAAGACGGCCGACGGTTCGAAGCCCTCGAGGGTGCCGGTCACGTTGATGCCGATGGTCAGTCCGACGTACTCATCGGTCACGGTGTACGTGCTCGATGTCGCACCGTCGATGCCGCCGCCGAACTCGCCGCCACTGTAGAACCATTCATAGGAGAGGGCCGTACCAGTCGGCCAGCCGGTGGAGGTCGCGGTCAGCACGCTGCCGACAACGGGCGAGCCCGAGATCGTGACGGTACCTGCCGTCAGAACGGGCAAGGCGGCCGAAGTGACTGTGGCCGTCGGCTCGCTCCTGACGATTTCGAGTCCATCCGAGCCGAGTCCCGTCACTTCGATGAAGAGTTGCTGACCAAGAAACGCCTCGGTAACAGTGAATGACGAGCTGGTCGCGCCGTCGATCGCGGTATCGGCCGAAGGAGAGAGACTTACTCCGTACCACTGGTACGTGTGATTTAGCGAATCACCGCCCCAAGTGCCTTCGTTGATAGTCAACGTCTGTCCAACGATGGCATCCCCAACGATGGTGATCGGACCGGATTCGACAATAACGGCGCTGGCCGGCGCGGCGAATAGGGTGCCGAACACGAGTACGGCCGCGACGGTCAGGGCGACGGCGGAGCCGCGATTTCGAAAACGAACACGTGCGGAAGTCATTGGGGCCAATCCTGAAGCTGGACGTGTGGATCACACTGGTGACGGGACCGTCGGCTGGGGTGTCTGCCTGTCCGCTGGTTCAAGTTCTGGCCACAGAATGCTGTGGTGATGCGAGAGCCCCGATTGAGCCTAGGGAAAAGTCCCGGCCCAAAACGGTTTCCGGCCCTACTGGGGGTGGAAACGGGGCCGCTACGCGAGTAAGCGTCAGGTTTCGGGAGGCGCGAGCACGACCCGACTGCCATTAGCGGATGCCGCTGCCTCGTCCCACAGACCGCTCACGCGGGTAGCCAGCTCGGTTTCGAGCCCGTCGAGCGAAAGCACGACGAAAATCACGACCGCGGCCCGGTCGCCGGCTTTCGCAAACCCCGCACCGACCGCGCGCACCCAGGTTTCGGCCGCGGACTTTGCGGCCGCATAGTTCGCGCCGCCGGCAGCCGGCCGGTCGACCGACACGCTCGACACGATGGCGAGCCGCCCGGCGGGCGAGGCCAACACGTGGGCGTTGAACGCCCGGGTGGTGTTCCTCAGTGTGGTGACCACGTGCGAGTGCAAAAAATCCCAGTCCTCGTCGGTCTGGCCGGCGAGCCCGCCTCCGCCGCGCCAGCCGCCGACGAGGTGGATGAGCCCGTCGATAGGGGAGAGCTGAGCCGCCAGAGCAGTCACTGCGGAAAAATCCGTCAGGTCGCACTCATACAACGCAGCATCGGGGGCTACCTCGAGCACCGACTGGAGGCGTTTGAGGTTGGAGCCGACGGCGACGACGTGCGCGCCGGCATCCGCTAGTGAACGCGCGACGGCCAGACCGGCCGTGCTGGTCGCGCCGGCGATCAGCACGGTGCGACCAGCGACGGCCGAGCTGGCGCTCATCAGTCGACCGCGCTGCCGGTAATGCCGGCCGTGGACGTGATGACCGTGCGCATCTTCTTCTCTAGCGCTTCGAAGAACATCGACAGCGGAAATTCGTCGTCGAGAACCTGGTCGGTGTAGCCCTTCGGAGCTCCGGCGAGCACCTCGTTCGAAAGCCCGCGGGCCCAGGTAGATGCCGGGTTCGGCGTGAGGGTCTTCGAGATCATCTCGTAGGCCGCGAGCCAGTGTGCCTTCTTCGGCCGGTCGATCGACGACCAGTAGAGCTCGTCGATCTGCGCTCCGAGTGCGATGACCACGTCGGGTACAGCGTCCCAGTCGAAGGTGAGCCGAGTGTCGGTCCAGTGCAGCACGCCGTGCTGGTGCATCCAGGCGAACAGCAGCTGACCGCCGAGGCCGTCATAGTTGCGCACCCGGTTTCCGGTGATGGCGAACCGAAAGATGCGGTCGAAGATGACCGCATATTGCACCAGTTTCGCGTGCCGACGCGCTTCGGGGCTTGCCAGCTCACTGCCTTCGATCGTGACCGATTCGCGAAAAGCGGTCAGATCGCAGCGCAACTCCTCGAGCGAATAGAGAAAGAACGGCATGCGCTGCTTGATCATGAACGGGTCGAACGGCAGATCCCCGCGCATGTGCGTGCGGTCGTGAATGAGGTCCCACATCACGAAGGTCTCTTCGGTGAGGTGCTGGTCATCGAGCAGTGCTGCGGCCTCGGCGGGCAGCTCGAGCCGGGTGATCTCGGATGCCGCGCGCACGACGCGGCGAAAACGGGCGGCTTCACGGTCGGCGAAGATCGCCCCCCAGGTGAACGTGGGAATCTCGCGCATCGCGACCGTCTCGGGAAACAGCACGGCCGAGTTGGTGTCGTAGCCCGGGGTGAAGTCCAGAAAACGAATCGGCACGAACAGCTTGTTTGTGTAGCCGGCTTCGAGTTCGCCGACGAATTCCGGCCAGATGACCTCGATTAGAACGGCTTCGACCAGGCGATTGGCGCTGCCGTTCTGCGTGTACATGGGGAACACCACGAGGTGGCGCAGTCCGTTCACACGGTGCTGCTGCGGCTGAAAGGCCATCAGAGAGTCGTAGAAGTCGGGCACGCCGAATCCCTCCGACGCCCAGCGGTCGAAGTCGGTGATCAGAGCGGCAAGATACGCGGCGTCGTGTGCGAACTGCGGCGCGAGGTCGGTGATGGCCGCGGTGATGCGCGAAACGGATGCCGCGGCATCCGCGTGCCGTTCGGCGTCGGTAATCGACCCGTTCTGCGACTGCACAGCCTGCAGTGAGGTCGCCGCTGCCTTGAGGCTAAGCCAGGAGGGGTGCTGCGCAAGGCCGTCTTCGAGAACCTCGGGCTCTCCGACCAGAGCGTTAGCTACGTGTGTTTTTTCAACAGATATCGACATGGGAACCTCCGATTCGAATGAGTGCCGCGGTCGCGGCGGGCGTGCCACTTCAGAGTATCGGGCGATGCGCGGCGTTTTCTTGCGATTTTTCGCAATAAATCGTCGCGTCTGGGGTGTAATAACGATTGAATTCACCGCGGCATGCCGTATGGCGAGCTGAGACACGACGACGGCATTTCGATTGTCATCAGTAATCAGGGCCGCGGATCAGTTCCCGAGCGTGCACACGAACACCACGCCAGTGCGCAAGGTTTCCACAAGGCCGCCACGGCATTCTTTATCGTGAACTCATCTCGACGCACCACTCTGGAGTGAGCATGACGACACGTAGGGAAGTACTGCAGTTGGGCGCAGTGGGTGCCGTCGGCGCGATGAGCGCCCTCGGCATGGCCAAGATGGGGGACCCGGTCCCCACCCCCAGCCTGCTGGCACCCTCGAACATGCCGGTCCCGTACCGGGGCGTGTTCCGCCGCCCGCCCGAGTTGGTGCCGTACGCCACGGGCTTCGATGATGGCGACCCGGCTCGACCATTCGCCAAATTCGCCCTCACCGAGAAGCTGGCGCAGGCGCAGATACTTCCGGGGCTCTCCACCACCCTCGCGGGGTACAACGGTGTTTTTCCCGGCCCGACCATTCGGGTGCGACAGGGCACCCGAACCGAGATACGCATCCGTAACGCTTTGCCGGCAACAGGGCTCTTGCATCCGTCGGCGTTTAACACCGTCACCCACATGCACGGCTCGGCATCGTTGCCCCAGTACGACGGGTACGCCAACGACTTCACTGCTCCGGGCAAAGTCAAGAACTACCAGTACCCCAACTGGCAGTCGGCGCGCACGCTCTGGTACCACGACCACAACCACCTGGTCACGAGCCAGAATGTGTATTCAGGGCTCGCGGGCTTCTACCCGCTGTCGGACCAGTACGAGCAGGCGCAGCTGCCTCAGGGCGAGTTCGATGTGCCGCTGATGATCTCGGACGCAATGTTTAACGCCGATGGTTCTCTGGGATTCAACGACAACGGCCACGCGGGTCTGTGGGGTGATGTGATCATGGTCAACGGGGTGCCGTGGCCGACGATGAAGGTCAAGCCGCGCATCTACCGGTTTCGAGTGCTCGTGGCCTCGATCACCCGTTCCTATCGACCCACACTGTCCACCGGTGACCCGTTCTACGTCGTGGGCACCGACGGCGGCATGACGCCCAAGGTGGAGGCGGTGCAGTCCTGGCGCCAGGGCACGGCGGAGCGCTATGAGATCCTTATCGACTTCCGCAAGTACAAGGTTGGCCAGATGATCGAGATGCGCAACCTGAGTAACAAGAACAACGTCAACTTCGCAAACACGAACAAGATCATGCGGTTTCAGGTGGTGGCCGACTCGGGTTCCGCTGTCGGGTCGATCTCCGCCATCCCGACTACCCTCGACGACGGTGGCTCGGCAAACCCCGAGCGTGGTGGCCTCGACGTGATGAAGCTGACCCCGGAGATGGCGGTGGCAAAGCGGGTACTTCGAGTGCAGCGTCAGGGCGGAGAGTGGACCATCAACGGGGAGACCTGGGAGGACGTGGAGGCATCCGGGTTCTCCCGGTGCTTCGGCAGTCCCCAGCCGTACTCCGTTGAGCAGTGGACCATTACGAACGAGTCCGGAGGCTGGTTCCACCCGGTGCACATTCATCTGATCGATGCCAAAATCATCGCCCGAAACACAAACGGTGGCAAACCGTTCCCGTGGGAGGGCGGGCCAAAAGACGTCTTCTACGCGGGCGAGAACGAGTCCATCACGTTGCTGATGCAGTTCAACACCGGTGCCCACACCGGCGGGCGATACATGGTGCACTGCCACAACCTGGTGCACGAAGACCACGACATGATGGTGCAATTCTCGGTCGGGGACTGGCGAAACAACGACCCGGTCACCTCTGACTATCCCATCGTCGACACCACCCCCATGAATTCCTATCCGCCGGTGTACCGGCCGGGGTTTGCGACGGGAACCTGAGATGAACAACGTCACCAAGATGGTCACGGCGGTACTCATCGCGTTCGCACTGAGCGGATGCACCGCCGTGGCGACGCCTCCTACCCCTACTCCCGTTTCGACCGGACTGATCGGCGACGCTGAGACGGGTACCGATGCGGGCAACGACCGACCTACCGTGACCTACGACGGGCTGATGGTTCGACGCCGGGTGGTGATCGCAATCCACTCGACTCCCGACGCCGATCTCGCCGCGCTCCGCACGGTGCTCGATAATGCGGCGAACCAGAGCCAGATAAACCTGTCCGACATCTCTCCCGACGTGCTCGACCCCGCCTCGCTCGAGCACCTGGTGCCGGAGCTGATCGTGGCCCTGCCGATGGGGGATACCGTTGCCGAAGCCGGGGAACTGGTCAACCGTGCGTACTTCCAGGACCCAGTGGTTTCCGGGGTGGACCATTACCACGTTGCCGAGGTCTTGGTACACGATCTCCGGTTCGCGGTTCGGGCGACCAGCCCTGCCGCACTGGAGGAGTCCATCGCCCGGGAAGGCATTCTGTCGGACGCGCTCGGCAACTACTCCACCACCCTCCGCACCGGTGAGCTCGACGTGACCTACACCGGACCGCTACTCAGCGATGATCTTATAAAGTCGGTTCAAAACGGCATCGCGCGCGCGGCGCATACCAAGCTGGAGGCAGTCACCGTTTCCCCCCGCTCGACCGCGGGGGTCGGTGTGGACATGGCCAACGAGCCGGCGCCGGCGCCCGCAGCCACCGAAGATGCTTCGGACCATAACCACGACGCCGCACCCGATGACAGCGACGGACGCAACGGATCGGGCAACGGCAGTGACGACGTCACTGACGCTCCCGATGACAGCGATGAACGACCGGAAGGCAGCAACTCCGGCGTCGACGATACTGTCGACGACAGCGGAAGCTCGGGCCACGGGACCAATTCCGGCCCCGAGGCCGACGAGAACAGCGGCCAGGACGACTCCGATAGTGGCGGCTCCGGCTCCGGCAACGGAAGCAACGACGGCTAGCGGCGGGATACTCTCAGCCGGGCTATCGACTCAGACGAGTCGGTAGCCCGCTCCGCGTACCCTCTTGGGACGCCCGTTCCGCGCTGGATCCGCAGATCTCCCAGATAGACAATCACCTTCTTGACCGGGCAGACCATTGTGGATGTTCATGCTCACGCTCGGATGGTCGCTCGGATGGTCGCTCGGATGGTCGCTCGGATGGTCAGGAATCGGCGAGCACAACGCCGCCGGTGACGCGCACCGCAATCTTTTCCAGCGGCGAGGGCGCGGGGCCATCAATCACCTCTCCGGTTGCCCCGTTAAAGCGTGACTGATGGCACGGGCAATCGAATTCGCCTTCCCCGGGTTTAACGACACAACCCTGGTGCGTGCAGATGGCGCTAAAGGCAATGATGCTACCTTCGGTCGGCTGAGAAACCAGAATTGGCTTCCCGTCCAGGGTGGCCGAAATGGAGCCGCCGATGGGGATGTCGGCAAGTTTGGCAACCTCCTGGGGTGCGCTCCCGCCCGTGGACGCCGTCGACGGGCCACCAGCCTCCACCCCGGCGGGCGATACGGTCGAGCAGCCGGCGAGCGCCGCAGCGGTGCCCGCGCTCCCGATCAAGATAACGGCGCGGCGGGAGAGATCGGCGGTCGGTGTCATGGTCGTCCTCGAATTCGGCGTAGTGAGTAGATGGGCCATACGGGTCATAACCACAAGACGGATCCTATGGCCGGTAATAGCAATATTGCGCGGGGACGCCAAAATACGGCTTGGTCCTGCTCCTGAGTGAAGGAGCTGGACCAAACCAGGGCTCGTCCAGGAGAAAGTCCTCGCACCGACGGACGCTGACCCGTCCAGGGTCACCAGCTGCCCTGCGCTGACAGTCTGGTCGGGTCTCGCCTGTTACCGTCAGAGTCCGCGCGCCAACCGTGTATGGCACCGCAGCCTATTCGCCGATCAGTCGCAGACCGTTGTACCAGCAGACGGCGCGCAGCCAGTCGTCGTCGAGGCGCGGTTCCCGGTCGCGCAGCCGTTCGAGCGACTCGAGCTGGTGCGCATACGGGTACGGAATGTTGGGAAAGTCGCTGCCGAGCACCACTCGGTCGGGCAGGTCGGCCAGCCGTGGCAGCAGGGCGGGGTCGAACGGTGCGAGCTGCTCGAAGAAATCCGTGAACACCATGGTGGTGTCGAGGTGTACCCAGGGGTAGCGTTCGGCGAGATCGAGAAACTCGCCGTATTCCGGGCCGCCCATATGTGCAACGACGGCCGTCAGAAGCGGATGCCGCGCCAGTACCCCCGCAAGTGGTTCCGGCCCGGTGATGCCCGGCCGGGACACCGGCCCGCTGCCGACGTGGATCACCACCGGAATCGCGGCATCCGCCAGCAGCCCCCAGACCGGGTCGAGCAGGGGTTCGCGCAGGTCGAAAGCCCCGATCTGCGCGTGAATCTTGAACACTCGAGCGCCCCGATCGAGGGCGGACTGCACCTGCTCAAGCACGCCCTCTTCCGGATAGAACGTGGCGCTCGGCACGCAATCGGCGTGCTCCGCCGCCAGATCGAGCGAGAAGTCGGTCAGCGAAGCCGCCATCCCTGGGCGATGCGCATACGACAGCGCGGTAAAACGGCGCACGCCCAGACGACGGATGCTCGCCAGCCGCGACTCCTGATCGTCGCGGTACTGGATCGGCCACTCCTGGCCGATCAGCGGTTCGATCTCGTCGAAGTGTGCCCAGACGCGCCGCAGCATGCGCTCTGGCAGAAAATGGGTGTGCAGGTCGACCAGTCCGGGCAGGCCCAGGCCGCGCCACCAGGCCGGTACCTCGTTGTCGAGCATCATTGACCCCAGTGTGTCACCTATTCCAGAAGCGCCATGCCGGCCAGTCCGGCGGCACGCCGGTCGACGGTGCCGGTGCCGGTGCATCCGTTGGCCACGGCGCTGCGGGCGATTAAAGCATCGGCGCGAGTCAGTACCCACCACGTTTCGACCACCATGACTGTGTCCAGGAAGCCCTGCTCCGTGCGCTCAGCGAACCCATGAACGTGCTGGCTAGTGCGAATTGCCGCTCGTCGTCACGGGTGGCGTACCGAACCAGCACGTTCGTATCGAGGGATCATTCTGTGAGATCGGCGAGAGTGGCGGCGACGGCATCATCCACCTGTTCGATGGTCAGGCTGACGGGTGCCGGGGCAAGAAATCCGGCGAGCGTTGCCATTGACACCGAGGCCGACCAGATCGTGTCGCCAACCCGGGGGTACGAAGAGTCCAAATCGCATGGATTCAACCGAGACGGGCCCGCTGCCGTGATGTGAAACGATACGATTTAGCCAGTGGTGCTTACGCCGCCAGAACCTCGATATATACGACTCACGTGACAACGGATGGGCGGTGGCAGTGCACGCTCTCGACTTCGCCGGAATCATGAGCGAGATTCTCACTCTTGTCGGCCTCATTATCGGAGCGCTCCTCTATATAGTCGGTCTCTCGGTGCGGGGCATCAGTGGCCGCTGGACTCGCACGACCGCCGTGATTGCCGCGTCGGGGCCAGCCACGGTCATCCGCTGGTTTGACAACGACGGCGATGTGCACGAGTGCCCAGCCGACACCCACGAGACGCAGAATCTCGAGCCGGGCGATGACGTGCGCGTCTGGTTTCGCAATCGCCGGCCCGAAAAATGCCGCACGCACGACCCCGACCTTGACGGCAAGGGACTGCGCCTGATCGGCCTGGTGCTACTCGGCATTGGCGTTCTCGCCGGTGTGGCCGGCATCGTATTGATGTTCATCTAGGCGAACTTCACAACCGGGTATACCAGGCGGCGCTGGCGCCGCACCAGCAGCAGCACCGTCGCCCCGACCAGAATGAAGCCAGCCAGTGTCAGGTACGGCCAGATCACAATCGGTTCGTGGGCCGGCACGGCTGCGGCCGTGCCACTGCGCGGGAACGTGATTGACGCCTCGACTGTTCGTTCCAGCAAGCCGCTGCCGAGCGTAATCGTTGCCATCCACGGCCCATTGGGAATCTCTGTGGCGAGTTCAACGGTGACCGGCTCGGTGTCACCGACCGCGACCGTGGTATTCAGGTTGACCGGAAAGGGACCAGCGCTGAGGCCGCCCGGCCCCGCCAGCAGTTCCAGCGTGCCCGACAGGTCGAGCGCACGCCCACCCGTGTTGTGAACGGATGCGATCACCATCGGCTGGCCGTTGTCCGCCCGGGCTGCGGCCAGGGAGTCGACCGTGAAGTCGGCGGCCGGTGCGGCGCCGGAGCCGATCGAGAGATAAACCCGAATACCGACGCGGTTGACCGCGACGACTCCGGCATCCGCCGATGACCGTGCCTCGGCCCAGATCAGGGCGTACTGTTCGCCGGGAGCAGCGTCAGCGGGAACGGCGATGGTGACGGTGGCGGTCTGCGCACCGGCACGGGCCAGATCGATCTCGGCCGGCGTAATCGAGGTCCACGACGACAATTCGTTGGGCGTGTGCCCCTCGGTGGCCAGAAAAGCGCCGTCTTGGACTGAGGCGGCGCCAGGATACAGGCTGATGTGCGCGCTGGAATCGCTGCCGTTGGAGACTTCGATCGTCCGATGGATCAGTGTGCCGGGTGCGACGTGGTCAACAATGTATTTTTGGGCCCGCGGATCGTCGGCCGCGTTGACGGGAATCTCCACCAAGCGCAGACCGATACCGTCGCTCGGGGCTGGCGTGGCGCCGGCGGCGCTCGCGATTTCGGCGGCGCCCGGAGCAACCGCCGAAATGACGACGAGCGTACCGACGACGATGCGCAGCGCTAACCGGGTCAGTCGGTGCTCAGAACCCGAGAGCTCTGCCCCAAGCCGGGGCCACCGAAACATTGGCATGTCACATTCCTTGAACGTCGCCGTTAGAAAACGGAATGAGTAATCATAGATGTGTACGTGGCCGCGCTCATGCCGCTCGGTACTTTGATGGTGATGGTCGGGTTCCAGGCCGCCGAACTGCTCGAATAGACAGAGCTGGCGGCGACCACGGCGGCTGCGGTTGCCATAGAGCTGAGATTGGTCGTAGTTACGATGTAGGACGGGGACCCGACCTTCGTGACGGTCCCGACAGTGTAGCCAATCGCACTGGCGGGGATGGTGGTTGATTGACCAGACGCGACGAAGCCTGTCGCGCTAGCATTCACCGTCCACGATGCTCCTGCGGAGTTCATGGGGCGAGCATCGCTCACGGTGACCTGGCCGAGGGAAGCCGTGACCACGCTTCCGCCGACAGTGTTGGGCTGAGATCCCATGTAGGCAGCGTTGGGAACCGTGATCGACAGGGTTCCATTCTCGATAGCGAGTGTCGTCGTGGTGTCAGCGGCCGAGGCAGGCAGAGCCAGCCCCACGGTCAATGCCGCAACGCTCATGGTCGCCAGCAAAATACGCATTTTCAGTTTCATTGAGTTCCTTCGCATGCAAATAGGTACCGCGGACGGGAAGACGATGTTCTTCGACAGACGCGAATGCGACATGCATTCGCGATCGCCGACGCTTAGTATGCTGGTCGCCGGGATGCCCATTGTGGGGGTTGACACGAAAAAAGATTGGGCAAAAACTGCCTGTAGCTGCCAGGTATCTCGTGGGGTGGCTCGCCTGACGGATACTGCGCGCAGTCCCGCAACAGGACGCGCAGGCGGCATGATGGGGGTATGAGTCGAACCGTCGCCGGAGCCCGCGTGCTGATTACCGGAGCAGCCATGGGAATGGGCCGCCTGTATGCCGAGCGGTGTGTCGCCGAGGGGGCGAAAACGCTCATTCTCTGGGATCGCGACGGTTCCGCGCTCGCTGCGACCACCGCCATCCTGAATGATCGTTCTAACGGACGCACGACGATCGCGCCTTACGTCGTCGATATCGCCGATCTGGGTGCCATCGCGCAGACCGCGCAGCGGGTGCGTACGGAGATCGGCGACCCCGACGTGGTCATCAACAACGCCGGCATCGTGCGCGGCAAGTATTTCTGGGAACACGACAACGGTGCAGACACCCGCCCGACCATGCAGATCAATGCGCTCGCGCCCATGTATATCGCCCGCGAGTTTCTGCCGGCGATGATTGCGAGCGGATACCGCGAGTCACGCATCGTAAACATCGCGTCGGCCGCAGGCACCCTCAGCACCCCGCGCATGAGCGTTTATGCCGCGTCGAAAGCGGCCCTGATCGGCTGGAGCGATTCGCTGCGGCTTGAGCTGGTGCAGCAGGGACACGGCCAGGTCAAGGTGACCACGGTGTGTCCGAGCTACATCGACACCGGCATGTTCACGGGTGCCCGAGGGCCGTTGCTCACCCCGCTGATGACGCCGGAATACGTGGTGGATCGGGTCTGGCGGGCGATGCTGGCCGGCAAGCCGCAGCTACTGTTGCCGTGGACGGTGAACCTGTCGAAGGTCCTCCGCGGCGTGCTGCCGTTGGCGGCCTGGGACGCCGTGGCCGGTCGTGTTTTCGGCGTTTACCGGTCAATGGATCGCTGGGTCGGCCGCGGATAGCGTTCTGCAGCGCCGCCGGGATGACAGAATCAAGGCAGACAAGCACTCGTGGCGGGCCGATCGGTTCGTAGCCAGCGCACCATCCGGCGTCGCATCAGCGTTGACGTGAGCCGAAACAATCGGGGACACCATCGCTACCACGCACCGCCACGACGCACCTGATTCTCTGCTCAAAGTCCTCGGAAATCGAGACGCGCTCGCTCTCGGCTTCGGAGCCATGATCGGCTTCGGCTGGGTCGTACTGACCGGCGGCTGGATCAACGACGCCGGCACGATGGGTGCCGTCACGGCCATGATTGCCGGCGGCATCATCATGGGCATCGTCGGCCTCACCTACGCCGAGTTGACCGCAGCCATGCCCAAGGCCGGCGGCGAACACAACTTTCTGCTGCGAGCCATGGGGCCACGCTGGTCGTTCGTCGGATCCTGGGCGATCACCGGCGGTTACGTCACCATCGTGGCGTTCGAGGCCGTCGCCCTGCCGCGCACGGCCGGGTATCTCTTTCCCAACCTGAGCCAGATCCCGCTCTGGCAGATCGCCGGTGAGCAGGTGTATTTGACCTGGGCGCTGGTGGGAGCCGTGGCCGCCGTCGTGATCACGGGCATCAACATCCGTGGTGTGAAACTGGCCGGTGTCGTGCAGACCTTCGTCGTATTATTCCTGCTGATCGTCGGCGCGATGCTGGTGCTCGGCTCGTTCACCGGCGGTTCGACCGTGCACATGGAACCGTTCTTCAACAATGGTATGGGCGGATTCTTCGCCGTGCTCGTCGTGGTGCCGTTTTTGTTCGTGGGTTTCGACGTCATTCCGCAGTCGGCCGAAGAAGTCAATGTGGCACCGCGACAGATCGGCAAGCTCGTTGTCGTCGCCGTGATTCTCGCGACCATCTGGTACGTCATGATCGTGCTCACCACCTCGTCGTCGATGCCGGCTGCCGAAATCGGCCAGGCCGATATTGCGACAGCGGATGCCATGGGTGCGTTGTTCGGCAGCGATGTCATGGCGAAAGTACTCATCGCCGGCGGAATCGCCGGAATTCTCACCTCGTGGAACTCGCTGTTGCTCGGGGCTTCACGCCTGATGTTCTCGATGGCGCGCTCCGGCATGCTGCCGGCCTGGTTCGGCAAGCTGCACCCCAAATTTCGTACCCCCACCAACGCGCTCTACTTCATCGGTGCCCTGTCGTTTGTGGCGCCGTTCTTCGGCACGCAAATGCTCGGCTGGCTCGTTGATTCCGGTGCACCGAGCATCGTCATGGCCTACATTCTGGTGGCCGTCGCCTTCGTGGTGCTGCGCCGCCGCGAACCAAAAATGGATCGCCCGCTGCGCGTGGGCGGCAAGGGCAACGGCGGAGTCGTGATCGGCGTCGCCGCTGCCGCGCTGTGCCTGGGCCTGCTCAGTCTGTATATGCCGGGGATGCCGGCAGCACTGCCGTTCGAGCCCTGGGTCTTGTTCGGACTCTGGTGGGTCGGTGGCGTCTTCTTCTACCTGCGCATTCCGGCCGGAATCGCTCCTGGCCACGACGCCGAGGAGCGCCTGCTCGCGAGCTTGGGGTCGCGCCGCTCGTAGCTACGCTGCCCCGTTCGACTGCGTGCGGTTGGAACACGCGAGAACCGCCCAGCGCGAGCCGGTCCGTGGTCGCCCGCGCTCGTGCCCGCTTTTCTGCACGCTCCCTGAGCCGACACCGAGTTCGCGACACCCGCCCGGGCCGCAATCGACTGGCCTGAGTCGGTCTCGGGAACGTCTCCATGCGTCGAATATAAATACGCACCAAAATCCTAGTACTTCTGAGAATTTCTCGACTTCAGCCCATGATTTTGGTACAATAAAACCATGAGCCAGAGCGGCGACACCTCCCAACCGGGCGGCATCGATCCCTCCGCCGATTTTTTCCTCCCCGATTCGGACTTCGACGCTTCGGACTTCGACGGCAGCCACGACGGAGAGCAGGTGGAGTGGTCCTTCTCCGCTGAGGACCGTGCGTTCATTGATGCGTTCCGGGAGGAGTGCCGGTTGGTATGGGAGGCCGAAGAACACGCCGACGCCGCCTTCCAGGCCGCCTTCCCGGCAGCTGCCCAGTCCGTGCCGGACCCACTCGCGGGCCTGAGTCCGTTCCAGCGCCGGCAGGCGGAGTTCGTGGACCGGGTTCTCGAGCTCGAGAAGGTCATCGCGTGGGCGCAGGCGAGCAAGGCTGAGGTCCTCACCGAGGCGTGGGACTACACCACCAACACCGCCGAAACCGGCCGGCCCCTGTCCGGGCCGGGCCATGAGCATGACTGGGACGCGACGTTCGCCGCGCAGCAGGGCCTGGTCGCCGAGATGGCGTGTGCGCTGCGCATCCCGGCCGGCACCGCCTCCGGCCTCCTGCAGGAAAGCCGCACCCTGGTCGAGTCCCGACCGAGCACCCTCACCGCGCTCCGTACCGGGGAGATCTCGCTGCGGCACGCCCGCCGAGTGCTCGAGCAGCTCGACTCCGTCCCCGAACTCGCCAGGGCCGAACTCGAAGCGGTGCTGTTGCCGCACGCCAAACGCCTCACCGCGACGCAGTTCGACGGCAAGGCCCGCAAATTGCGGGAACGGTTCCACCCTGACAGCATTACCGTGCGCCGCGCCAAGTGCCTGTCCGATCGCCGGGTGCTGTTCTTCCCCGATAAAGACGGCATGGCAACGCTCTGGTTGCGCGCCGCTGGCGACGACCTGCAGGGTATCTATACCCGAGTTACCGACGCCGCCCTCAGTCTGCAAGGCCCGGGTGAACCGCGCACCCTCAGTCAGCTGCGCGCCGACGTCGCCGTCGACCTCCTCCAGCAGGGAGTCACCGGCAGCGGCCTCGGCGCCGGCCTCACCGCCAACGTCAACATCACCGTCCCCGTTCTCACCCTCCTGGGAAAAAGCGACGAACCCGGCGACCTCGAAGGCTACGGGCCGATCGACCCGGAAACCGCCCGCCGCCTCGCCGGCACCGCGACGAGTTTCCTGCGCATCCACACCCACCCGCACACCGGCATCGTCCTCGACGTCAGCGCCACGCCGTTCCGGGTGCCGGCGAGTCTGAAGAAGTACCTGCGGCTGCGGGATGGAACCTGCCGGTTCCCCGGCTGTAACCGCTCCGCCGGCCACAGCGACCTCGACCACACCGTCGACAAACAATTCGGCGGTCCCACCACCGCCACCAACCTGCACTTTCTTTCGCCGGCGCACCACAACCTGAAGCACTTCAGCGATTGGAAGGCCGTCGCTGACCCCGATGGAACCCTGCACTGGACCAGCCCCGCGGGCAAGCACTACGCCACCGACCCCGCCACCCGAATCAGCCCCCACCTACAACAAACCGCGCAGGCACCAGCAGCACCACCGGCCACACCTCCACCCCTGCCCGACCCCTGGAACACCACCATGAACACCAACTGGAACGACACCGGCACCGATCCCCAACCGTTCTAACCGCCGGCACGTGCACCCCCGCCGATTCGTAAATGACCGGATCGATCGCGAACCACGGGCTGTGTGCCGTCGCGGAACCAACAGAGCGCCGCCCGACCCCAGCCAACGCAGAGCAACACAGCACAACAGAGCGCTGCAGCGCACCGCACCGCGGGGCACTGCGCGACACCAGCACCGAGCAAAACCAGCACCGCGCGGCTACCGCACTGCGCGACACCGCTACAGCACCGCGACACCGCTACAGCACCGCGACACCGCTACCGCAGCGCGCTGATCCGCAGAGCCACCGACTTGAGGTTCGCGATGCGCTGCTCGTAGCGTGCGGCGAGCACGATCAGCACGATGCCGCCGCCACCGAGCCAGAGGAACCACGGAATCACGCTGTAGGCGAGGGCGATCCACGGCCAGAGCTGGGCGACACCGTGAATGAGCAGCACGACAGCGCCGATCACGAACGGGGCCTGCAGCCGCCGCGTGCTGCCGATCACGAGCACGATGACCGCGACAACTCCGAGGCTGACGATGCGCCACAGGTCGCTATAGCCGAGATCGAGCAGCAGTGACGGCACCAGAAGCAACAGCAGCCCCGGACCGAACCAGGGCCAACTGCGTGCCCGCGGGTCGCTCACGAGGCGCAACCAGCCCGACCCGATAAGTGCGAGGGCGACCGGAACGGTGACTAGTTCGAACGGGGCGACGACGCCAGTGCTGGCCACCGTGACAGCGGCCAGACCGGCCAGCCCAAGTACGCTCCAGGCGGTGAGCGCGCCCAGCGGCGCTCGCGGTCGCCAGAGGGCGAGCACGTGCACGGCCGAGAGAGCGAGCACGAGCAGCACGGCCCGGGGTGTCGACAGCCCGGCATCGGCGGTGGAGGTGACGACGGTGAGTTCAACCCAGGTTGAAATGGATGCCCACACCAGCACGAGCGCGATGCTCGCGCCGCGACGCAGCTCCGTGGTTTCGGCATCAGCTTGGCGCACCAGCAGAACCGCCGTGAGGACCGCCGCCAGTGCGGGAAGGAGCAGCCAGACCTCGAGTCGCCCATCGGGCGCACCGGGAACGTCGAGCAGACGTTGGGTTTGCGCGAAGGCGGTGATCACGAGGGCGATCGCACCGGCCAGACCGGCCGCAGCCAGGTAGGTCGACGACGGCGGAGCCCATCGCAGCAGGCCAGCACCGATCATGAGGGTGACCGACACGAGGGCCAGCACGATGGGGCGCACCAGCGACCCCGACTCCGAGGAGACGGCGAGTGGTACCAGCGCAATGAGCAGCCCGGCAAAGGTCAGCAGGCCGGCCACCGCACTTGCTTCGCTCAAGCGATCGGTTGTGCCATAGCGACGAATCAGCGAAGCGGTGACCAGCACGACGCCGGCGACCGGCAGTACGTAGGGTTCGAGCGCCACAACGCCTGCCCGGTCGAGACCGAGCCAGAGACCGACCGTGCCAAGCAGCAGAGCAAGCCAGCCAAAATGGCGGCGATTCGACCGGGAGCCGAAGAGCCCGTCGGGTGCGATCGCCATAATGAGCGCCACGATACCGGCCAGCACGATCGCGAGCCACCCGAGCGAACGCAACGTGACTACCGCTGTGAACACGGCCGGTACGAGCACAATCGCTGCACCGATTTCGAGGGCAATCCGGTCGCGACGGGCAGACAGATCCACGCCCAGCGTTCCGGTCGTGCCGGTCGTGCCGCGGAACAGCGCGAGCGAGCCGACCACCAGGGCTACTGCCGGTGCGGCCAGCGTGAAAACGGATGCCACGGCATCCGTTGCAAACAAAACCTCGCGTACCAGCAAAAAAACTGCCGGGCCCAGCGCGAGACCGGCGATGACACGTTCCCAGTGCAGGGCTCCACGATTGGCGCTCACAAAGACCCACACGGCGCACGCTGCGACGAGCAAGCCCGCGCGCAGAATCGCGCCGAGCGGTTCGGGCTGCAGCAGGGATTCTTCGACGGGAAGCGCCCAGTACCGAATGGGCAGCGCGAAGGCGACCACACACGGAACGAGAAGGGTGAAGAAGGCCCAACGCCGCTCGAGCAGTGGTAGGGCACGGGGCCGAAGCCCTGCCGCGGCAACGAGAAGGTGCAGGAGGGCCGTGCTGAGGGCGAGGGCCGCCGTGACGTTGGCCAGATTGATCGAATCAGACCAGCGCTGTTCCGGAGCGAGCGCCAGCGGAACACGCCCAACTCCGATCAGGGCGATCACGATGGCCGTGGCCAGCAGCGCTCCTCGGGCATGAGCGCGGGTGTCGCTGACGAGTACGGGGCTGGCGAGCACCGGGCTGGCGAGTGCGGGGCTGGCGAGCACAGGGCCGACGGGCACAGGGCCGGCGGGCTGCTGCGTGACGATGAGGCGGGCAAACCAGAGAGCGAGCACGAGCGACACCGTGCCGAACCACCAGGTTGTGGGGTGCGCCCAGCTGATGAGATAGCCCAAGACTTCGACCGCAATCAGGAGCCCAATGAGGGACGGTGCCAGGAAGCCGAGCGAGATCCTGCCGCTGGCCGGTGCCGGTGCCGGTGCCGGTGCCGGTTCCGATGTCGACGTCGACGTCGACGTCGACGTCGACTGAGGCGCCCGAGCGAGGAGCAAGCTGATCAGCGCAACGGCACCGAGCAGCAGGTAGAGCGCGACAATGACTCCGATGGACCCAGCGAAGGGTACCGAGAGAACGACGACGGCCAGCGCGAGGGCCGTCACAATCTGGCGACGGGTGTGGATCAGGCCGCCAAGCCTCCACCCGCTGAGCAGAATCGCGCCGACCCCGACCAGCGCGAGCAGGGCCCAACCATTGTTTGCGTCGGCCAGGTTCGTGACTACCTCCCGGCCGCGCAACCCGTTCCCCAGAGCTTGAACGAGTGGCCAGGCCGCATAGCCGGCGGTGAGGAGCAGCCCAACGGCGGCGACGATTGCCGCCGATCCGGCTGCCAGGAGCGCAGCGGTGCGCACGGCGTCAGGCGCCACGAACCGACGGCCAAAAAGCTCCAGGATTAGGGCCAAAGCCGCAGCGACGAGTAGGGGCACGGTGAGGGAGAACGGCAGGCTGTCGTAGCGACCGGCAACGACCGGCGCAATTCCGGCGGCCGCGAACGCGGCCAGGGACGCCGCAAGATAGGCAAAGGTTCGGTACTCAGTCATCAATCGGGCTGGCTGCACGCTCGGCGCGGTCAAGGAAGCGGTCGACGTAGAGGTCAAGGCAGAGCCCGGCGCGCGCAGCACGAGCACAGCGTGCGTCGTAGCGACGAGTGTGACCGCGCCGAGGCACCAGATCGGGGCGATCAGGCTGTCAGCGTCCACAAAAATCGCGAGAATGGCCGACGTGACCAGGGCGATCGCGCCCAGGGTGAGCAGCAGCATCCGCTCAGGGAAGCGATCGATGACCGGCCACCGCCCACCCGCTCCGGGCCGGGGGAGCGTTACGCGGTGCAGCAGGGCGGCGACGGCAGCGCCGAGAAAACCGACGAAAACGCGGGTGAGCGTGTCCTGGTTCTGAAAGAGACCGGCCGCCAGAAGCCCGACGCCGGGAACCGCGACGACGAAGCCCGCGATGCTGCCCACCCGCAGATTAGACCGGTCATGCCAGCCCAGAAAGAGCGCAGCGCAGACAGTCAGGGTGACGCCCCAGTAGAGTGCACCGTCGCCGGCAGCGAGGCCGAAGAGATTGTTCTGCCGCATACCCCAAACGTCGAGAAGCACGAGCACCACGGCAAAGCTGCCGATTCCCTCGGCGGTGGACGTGAGCCGCGAACGACGCATCCGGGCGGCGACCACGAGGGCGGCCACGGTCAGCAGCGCGACGACAACGGAGCGAAACCCCAGCCCGGTGAAGATCCACGCGACCGTGAGAAAGAAGATCGCGGCGACCGAGACCAACAGCACGCCGACGGAGAGAAGCACGACCTGCACGCTGGAACGCTGGGGCTTGGTGGGCAGAGCCAGCGCGGGGTAGGCCAGCGGGGGTACAACGGCTTGCTGAACAGGCTGAACAGGCTGAGCTGGCTGCGACCGCGAACTCTGCCGGGACGCGGTCGGATCGAACACCGGTGGCGCGGTGGGGAGCGCGGCCCGTGGCGTGCTTGGAGCGGCTGTCGGCCAAACCGAAGGCTGGATCGGTGCTGCCACCGTCGTGGCGACCGAGTTGGCACCGACCGAATTGGTACCGACAGAGTTGGTACCGACCGGTCGGGGCACGGTGACCCGACCGATGCCAGTTTCATAGCGGATGCGACCGATCAGCTCCGCGCGCCGCTCCATGGCTGCAGCTGCAGCCGCTGAACTGGCCAGCAATTCTTTTGCGGCCGCATGCCGCAGGTTGAGCTGGCAACGTGAGCATACCGGCGAACTCAATGGTGCCTGGCAGGCCGGGCAGAGCGTCGTGTCAATGAGGTCGTTGGCAGTTCGTGGCCAGAGAATGCGACCGACATGCCGAAGGTAGAACTGCCCGCTCTGAACTGGCTCGTGCTCTGACATCGATCTCCCCGCGGTCGGTCACCCTTCACACAGGCTACCGGGGCAGGGAATCTCTGGATCGACCGTGGTGCGTGACTGTGGATAACTTCTGCGCTGAGTAGGAGCGGAGGAGGGATCAGAGACTGTTGGTAGCGAGCCAGCTGATCAGTACGCGCTGAAACTCCAGCGGATGCTCGACGCTTGGCAGGTGCGCGGTGTCGCGGAATGTGCATCCGCTGGCCTGCGGCAGCATCTCCAACAAGAACTCGTACTGGGCCAGCGACGATGTGACGTCGAGCTCGCCCACAGTGACCAGCGCGGGAACGTCGATGTCACTCACCCGGTCGAGTGCCGGCGGCTCCAGCGGAATCAGGATCGGGGCTTCCGTGGCGTGGATGACGTTGCGCAGATTCAGCTCCTGCGCCAGCGCCAGGAACGCGGGGTCGACATCGGCCGCCTTGCGGGTCGGCCCGACCGCCCAGAGCGTGACCTCGAGCCGGGCCAGCCGCGGCCACTGGCGCGCTGCGAAGGCGGCATCCAGCTTGTCGAACAGGGCATCTTCCTTCTCGGTGAGCTCTACATCGGGGAACCCGCTGGGCCCCGACCCGATCGTGACCAGGCCGGCGACTCGCTCGGGGCTGGCCACGGCGAGGTCGATCGCGATCGTGCCTCCGCGCGCGCACCCGATCAGGGTGGCACGAGCGACGCCGAGATGATCGAGCAGCGCCGTGGCATCCGCTCGGTTGGAGAATTCCACATTCTCGGCCGTGGTCTGACCGAAACCACGGGTGTCAAAGCGGATGACGTAGTGGTGCGCCGCGAGGGCGGCGACCTGCGGATCCCACATGCGCAGGGTCGCGATGCCCGCGTGAATCAGCAGCAAGGCTGGCGAGGCGGCGTCTCCCTGAGTCTCGTAATAGAGGGAAGCGCCAGGAACGTCGAGTCGGGGCATGCTTGGATCGTAGCAACGTCGATCGCATGATCGAAAGGGCCGCGCACGTGATCAGCTGAGTGAACCCGTAGGCTCAACCAAATGGTCGGTGTTTTGGTCGGGTTTTCGATTATCGGATTTGTGATCCTGATCGGGTACTTCGTCGAGCGATTCAGCCTGGTCGGGGCAGGCGCCGGCCGGGTGCTCAACCGCATGGCGTATTTCGTCGCGACCCCCGCACTGCTGTTCACCGTGCTCTTGCACGCCGACGTTTCTGTGCTGTTCTCCGAGTTTCTGGCCGCCATCGTCTGCACCGTCGTCGTGGGCGCTCTGCTCTATGTCGTCGCGTCCCGGCTATTCTTTCGCACTCCGCTGGCCGAGACGGTGCTGGGTGCGTCCAGCGCGACCTATATCAACGTCAACAACATCGGATTGCCCGTGGCGATCTATGTGCTCGGCAGTGCCCAGTATGTGGCGCCCGTGGTGCTTCTGCAGCTGGTGATTCTGGCCCCGACCATTCTGGCGATCCTCGACCTGGCCACTCACGGCCGGGCATCCATGCGATCGATCCTCACCCAACCGTTTCGCAACCCGATGATTCTCGCCTCACTGGCCGGAGTGGTCGTTGCGGTGTCCGGAATCACACTGCCTGACCCGGTACTGGCACCGTTCGAGCTCATCGGCGGAGCCGCTATTCCCATGGTCTTGCTCTCGTTTGGCATGTCCCTGCACGGCCAGCGCCTGCTCCAGGCCGGCACTGGCCGCAAACAGGTCGTTGTGGCCACGGTGATTAAGGTCGTACTGGCACCGATCGTCGCTTACCTGTTCGGGCATTTCGTCTTCGACCTTGACGGCGCCCAGCTGTTCGCGGTGGTCGCCGTGTCGGCCCTGCCGACCGCGCAGAACATTTTCAACTTCGCGTCGCGTTACGACCGGGCGATCGTCGTCACCCGCGACACCGTGTTACTTACGACGATCCTGTCGATGCCGGCCTTGATCGTGGTTGCGGCCCTGCTGGCCTGACTGGCCCGTGGCGTGACTGCGCGTTAGCGTGACTGGGCCACAACCGGGTTCTGCAGAACACCGATCCCCGGAATGCGACACTCGGCGACATCGCCTGGCCGAACCTGCACGGCGCCGGGCGTTCCGGTTGAAATGATATCGCCGGGAAAAAGCGGCATGACCTTACTGTGAAAGCTGATCAGGAAGGCCGGGTCGTAACGCATATTGGAGACGGTATTGCTGCGATGAACGGCTCCGTTGATCACGGTTGAGACCGTGACGTCGGCCAGGGAATCGTAGGACTCATACACTTCCGACAACGGCACGATGCTCGGTCCGAACGAGAAGAATCCGGGAAAATTCTTCGACCGCGTGAGGAACCGGGGATTTCGCTGCAAGATATCTTCCGCCGTCTGGTCGAGGAGCGGAACGACGCCGGCCACATAGCTCAAGGCATCCTCCGGTTCAACGTCGCGGCAGTATTGTCCGATCACGATGCCCAGTTCGGCCTCAGCGGTCGTTCGGATGCTTTGCCACGGGATCGGGATGTTTTCGCCTGGACCGATGATGGTGTGGTCGCCCTTGATGAACGAGGCCGGCTCGTCCGGGACGCCCTCGGCGAGATCCGACGCATGTTCCACATAGTTCAATCCAATGCCCCACAACATGCGGGGGTGCCGATACGGCGCACCGAAGGTCACTGAATCCGCCGGGCGAAAGACCGAGGCGTCAGCGGCGAGAGCTGCCGCCTCAATCGCATCCGCTGTGCCCGTGGCCAAGACGTCGAGAATGTCTCCCGTGAAGCCCGGGACTAGATCGCGAATAAGCGCTACGCCGCGATCATCGAAAATGATGGCGGCGATTTCGGACGAGCCGTCACGAACAGAGCCGTCACGAACAGTACAGAGACGCATGTCAAGCCTTTCCGGAAGCGCGAAGAGTGGATTTACGACCGATGAAGTGCACGATGATTCCCAGCGCAATGGCGGTCAGGCCGCAGACCATGGGAACGAGCGAGAGCGTGACCAGGGGAATCGCACCGGCACCGATGAGTACCCGCGCCGGCCACCGGGCCGGACCCCACAGCCAGCCACCGGTTCCCACCGAGAACGCGGCAACGGCAATGATCGAAGTTACAGAGGCGAGCAGAATAGACCCGATCCCGCCCTGCAGGAGCAGACCAACACCCTGCTCTGACAACACGAAGATGAACGGCACCAGGAAGGCGGTGAGCGTGTAACGCCAGGTAAGCCACATCGTCGTGATGGGTTTTCCCCCGGTAATAGCGGATGCCGCGAACGGCGACAGCGCCGTCGGCGGGGACACCTCGCTGAGCACGGAGTAGTAGAAGATGAACATCGCCGCGGCGAAAGCCGGCACACCGACGTCCTGCAGGGCCGGCCCGATGATCACCCAGGAGATGATGAAGCTGGCCGTGACCGGAACCGCGAGCCCGAGCAGGGTAACGGCGATGGCCGAGAGGATAGCCGTCAGCAGCAGGTTGCCCCCGGCGGCGGAGACGATGATGCCGGCTAGCTTCAGCCCGAGACCGGTGAGGGTCAGCACACCGACGATGAGTCCGGCGGCGGCCATCACGGGAATGATCGACATGGCTCCGGCAGCGCCCGTAGCGAGGGCATCCCACACGCGACGCGGCGTCATCCAGGAGTTGCGGTCGAAGAAGCTCAGCACGAAGGCGAGCACGGTGGCGTAGACGACCGCACGGAACGGTGTCATGCCCAGCGACATGAACACCACGATCGCGGCCAGGGAACTGAAGTGGTAGCCGAAGCGCAGCAGCAACTTGCCGGCCGGCTTGACCTCCATTGTGACGTCTGTGGTCTTGAACTTTCGAGCATCCATTTCAATCGAAAGGATGAGCCCCAGATAATACAGAATGGTCGGAATGATCGCCCACAGCAGCACTTGCAGGTAGGAGACACCGAGTAGCGCGGCGATGATGAAGGCTGCCGCACCCATCATCGGCGGTGCCATGATGGCCCCGATACCGGCAGCCGCGAGCAGGGCGCCGCCGTGTTCGCGCGGGTAACCGGCCCGGCGCAACAGCGGCCAGGACATGCCACCGAGCGTCACCGTCGTCGCCACACCGGAACCGGACACCGTGCCGAGCAGAAAACCGGCCAGAGTCACCGTACGGCCGGGGCCGGAGGCGGACTTACCGAACGCGGCAAAGGACAGGTCGATGAAGAACCGACTGGCACCCGACGCGGTCAGTACGGCGCCATACACGGTGAACAGAATGACGAAGGTGGCCGCCACATTGGTCGGAACGCCGAACAATCCCTGTGTGCCCATGATGTTGTGACCGACCAGGCGGGACCAGTCGAACGATGAGGTGCCGAATACGCCCGGAATATAGGAACCCCAGTGGGCGTAGGCGAAGAAGACAATGACGGCAATGGGGATCATCAGACCCACGGTGCGCCGGGCGGCTTCGAGAGTCACCAGAATGGCGAGCGTGCCCATGATGACGTCGAGGTCGGTGGGAATGATCGCCCGACGAAAGAACGCGTCCCAGTCGGAAATGATGTACGCGAAAGGTACCACGGCGACCACGGCGAGCAACCAGTCCGCGATGCGGGGGTTGTCTTTAGCGCCGGGGACCTTGGTCTTGTTCTTGCTGCCCCAACCCCGGTAGGCGAGAAAGGTGGCCGACAGGGCGAGCATCAGAAAAGCCGGGAGGTAGAACTGCGACGCCATCGGGTTGAAGACCCAGTACAGACCGAACAGGGAGAGAGCGACGCCCATGATCTTGACCACGAGCTGGGGAATGCCGCTGAGCTTGCGGGCGGGAATTTCAGCATCGAACTCCGCGAGGAGCGCTTCCTCATCGATCGCGGGTTCGGCGTCGTCGAGCAGGTCGGATGCGGTGCCGGTCGGTGTTGACGTGCTCGGCAACGATTTGGTGTTGACGGCTGCGCTGCCGCCCGTTTCCTGGGTCATGGTGTCTCCTCGATCTCAAGTACTAGGTAGGGGGCGGCATCGTCGACAAGCTGCCAGAGTGCGTACGGGGACGACCCGGGAATGTGAATGGTTCGTTCGCCGAGGTCGGTTGCCGCGATCGAGAGCGCCTCGAACACGGCCGGATGCAACGGGTTCGGCTCTACGACATAGGCGCGTCGGTCGCCGGCCGGCGCTCGGCGGGGAGCGTCCGGCACGGCGTAATACTCTTCGATCACGGCCAGTTGGTCGGCCGCTATCTCGACCAATTCGTAGGTTCCGTCGGCGGCCACGACATAGCGTTCCTCAGCCATGGTCTGGTAGATCGAATTGCGATAACTCACGGAGAACGAGTCTCCGTTCAGCGGGAGGCTGGCCAGCACATCGCCGCCCTGGTCGGTGACCACGATCATCCGTTCTGCGCCATCCCCGCCACCACCGCCGGCATCGGCGCCGACCGGCCCGAAGGCGGTGACGAGGCCGAGAGCTCCGACGGTGAGCGTGACGAGCGCCGCCGCGATGGCAACGGCTGGCTTGTGCATGGCGGTCTAGCTGGCCTGGTCGAAGTACGTCTGGGCGCCCGCACAGGTGGTGATGTAGGGAACGTCACCGGCCGTAGCGGCATCCAGTTCCTCGGCTGCCGGGTGCACCTGAATCAGGGCTTCCTTGTTGTCGAAGATGGCTGCCGTGATTTGCTCTTGCAGGGTCTCGTCCATGTCATTGCTGGCGACCAGCAGGTTCGGCGAGACGATCACGGAGACGGCTTCGGTCTGGCCCTCGTAGGTGTTGGCCGGGATGTCCTGTTCGACGTAGTAAGCACCGAATTCGGTGGCGAGAGCATCGGCGTACTCGCCGAAGTTCACCAGCACCATGTCGCCGGTGCTGGCATAGTCGACCAGCGCACCGGTGGGGATGCCGCCCGACCAGAAGCCGGCGTCAATCGTGCCGTCACGCAGGGCGTCGGCGGTTTCGGCGGCACCGAGCTGGCGTCGGTCGATGTCGGTCTCAACGTTGATGCCGGCGGCTTCGAGAATGCGAACTGCTCCGACTTCGGTCGCCGACGACGGGGAGCCGACGGAAACTCGCATTCCCTTCATGTCTTCGACACTCTCAATGCCCGTGCCGGTCGAGGTGACCAGCTGCATGTAGTTGTTGTAGAGGTTACCGAGCGAGCAAATGTCGGCAGGATTGTCGGCGAAGGAACCGACACCGTCCACGGCATCGGACACGACGTCGCCCACCACGAGGGCGAGGTCGGCTGCGCCCGTCTGAATCAGAAGCAGATTGTCGACGGATGCGTTCGTTTCCTGAACCGTGGCGCTGTACCCCTCGATGTCGTTACCGATCATGGTGGCGATACCGCCACCGAGCGGGTAGTAAACACCACCAGTGCCGCCGGCAGCAATGGACAGGGCGCTGGAGCCACCAGTTTCACCGCCGCCCTCACTGCAGGCGGTGAGAAAGAGGGCCGGTACCGCGAGAGCGGCAATGGCAATGCGCACTGTGCGTCGTTGGGGGATTGAACGAGAGCGGATGGTCATGAGCTGAGTGCTCCAAACTTCATTGGTTCGAGCGTCGCAAGCCGGGTCTCTCGAAAGAGCCGATGGCTTGGGGAAGGTAATTGTCCCTCTCTACATTTATACATTCCTCGTACTATCCACGTCAACAAACCCGAATTATCGGCAAGTTTTCCTCGACATTGACAGGATTGTCTGAATTTCGTACAGTCGGGTTAGGAATCAATCGATTGATAGGAACCCAATGAAGCTGGCCATCATCGGTTGCGGTGAGGTTGGACGGCTCTACGCGGCCGCCGCGGCAGAGGCATTCGACGTGGTGCTGTGCGATTCGTTCCCCTCACCGCAGGCCCTGGACTGCGCCCGGTACCTCGACGTCGAGTTGAAGGAAAACATCGGCGAGTGGCTCGGTGAGATGGATCGGGTCTGGGCCTGCGTGCCCGGCGATGTCGCGCACAGCGCGGCCGAAGCGGCCCTGCCCTTTCTTCGCGCCGACGCGGTCTACGTGGACCTGAGTACCGCCACCGCCGCGGGCAAGAAAGAAATGAGCGAGCGGATGAGCGCCAGGGACGTCGCGTATGTCGACGCCGCGATCATGGGCGCCGTGGCGCTCACCGGGTTGCAGACCCCGATCCTTCTCGCCGGGGCTCGAGCGGAAACCGCACTGGCCGATTTCGCAAAGATTCTGGCCCCGGCCCGCGCCCTCACGGACGGCGAACCTGGCGATGCCATGACGTTGAAGCTTTTGCGCACGGTGCTTACCAAGGGGCTGGAAGCCCTCGGAGTGGAATGCCTGATCGCGGCCGAGAGTCAGGGCGTTCGGGACGAGTTGTACCTGGTCCTCGACGACATCAACCAGGCCGGATTCACGCAATTTCTCAACGCCATCGTGCGCACGCACGTGGTGCACGCCGAGCGGCGATCCCACGAGGTGCATCGTGCCATCGCCCAGCTGAATGAAATCGGCCTGCCGGGAACGGTGCTGGCCGGCACCTCGGGGCGCTATCAGCAGACGATTCGTTCCCTGCGACAGACCCCGCCAGCTCCGGGCACGGCAGATCACATTGATTCTGCGGTCGGCTGGTTGCTCGAAACAACGCTCGCACGCGACCAGAACTGACAGCCGGCACTTCAACGAAAGGATCACCATGGACTTGGGAATCGCAACGAAAACGGCACTCGTGCTGGGTGCGGGCGGTGGCCTGGGAGGAGCCATCGCCCGCGCCCTGGCCGCCGAGGGCGCCTCTGTCGCTGTCGCCAGCAGAACCCTGGCCGGTGCCGTTGCTACCGTCACCGCCATCACCGACGCCGGCGGCCGAGCCGAAGCCTTCGCCTGGGACCTCGCCGATCTGGTCGAGATGGACCGACAGGTCAGCCTGGTGGAACAGCGCCTCGGCGGAATCGACATCCTCATCAATATGACCGGCGGACCCAAACCCACGCCGGTGAGCGGCGTGCCCGCCGTGGAGTGGACCAGCTACTTCCAGTCCATAGTCCTTCCGGTGATCGCACTGACCGATCGGGTGCTTCCCGGAATGCGCCAGCGACAGTGGGGCCGCATCATCACGAGCACGAGTTCGGGAGTGATCGCCCCCATCCCCAACCTGGGATTGTCGAATGCACTGCGATCAACCCTGGTCGGGTGGTCCAAGACCCTCGCCCGCGAAGTCGGCGGCGATGGCATCACCGCGAACATCGTCTTGCCCGGCCGCATCATGACTGGGCGCATCGCCTTTCTCGACGAAGCGAAGGCCACACGCGACGGTCGTGCGGTGGCCGACGTGACCGCCGAAAGCGAAGCCGCTATTCCGCTCGGCCGCTACGGGACACCCGATGAGTACGGAAAAACCGTCGCGTTCCTGGCCAGCGAGGCGGCTTCCTACATCACCGGATCGACCATCCGCATCGATGGAGGACTGATCGCTAGTGTCTGAGCGGATGACTGCACACGCGGGCAGCACGGCGGTGAAGACGGGATCATTTTCGCGAACTACCGCCGGGGTCTACGCCATCGCCCCCACCCCGTTCCTCGAGGACGGGGCCGTGGACTACGTCTCGCTCGACCGCCTCATCGAGTTCTACAACGAGTCCGGGGTCGATGGGCTGACCGTTCTGGGACAGCTCGGCGAAGCACCGAAGCTCTCGGCCGAGGAAGCGGTACGGATCGCCACGCGGTTCGTGGAACGCACCACCTTCCCCATCATCGTCGGGGCTTCCGCACCGGGCTTTGCGGCGATGCAGGCCCTGACTGCGGCCGTGATGGATGCCGGAGCGGCGGGCGTCATGATTGCCCCACCCGTTTCGCTGCGCACCGACGATCAAATCGTGGGCTACTACGCGGGAGCCAGTGCCGCCATCGGCACCGAAACGCCCTTTGTCATCCAGGATTATCCGCTGACCTTCTCCGTGGTGATGACACCCCAGGTGATCCGACGGATTGCCCTCGAGAACGACAACGCCCTCATGCTCAAGCACGAGGACTGGCCCGGACTCGACAAGATCACCACCCTGCGCGGCTATGAGGCTACCGACACCATGCCGCGGCTGTCGATCCTCTGCGGCAACGGCGGCCTCTTTCTGGACTTCGAAACGGAACGTGGTGCCGACGGCGCCATGACCGGCTATTGCTTTCCGGAAATGCTCGTCGACACGGTTGCATTGACCGCTGCGGGCAAGCGCGACGCGGCGCACGACCTGTTCGATGCCCACCTTCCGCTGATTCGCTACGAGCAGCAGCCGGGCATCGGTTTGGCGGTACGCAAGTACGTCTTCCAGCAACGTGGTGTTCTTGCTTCTGCCGCCCAGCGGTCGCCGGCGGGGAGAATGACAGACGCGACCAGGGCCGAGGTCGATTACCTGCTGGAGCGTTTGTCGCACCACGACTCTCGGGCGAGAATGCCGCGCGAACACTGACGCTAAGCTTCAGCTGCTGTACAGCAGCTGAGTCGATTGAGAACGGGAAGAACAATGGCAGGTGCAGACGACAGCGTCTACGCGTTGGTGCGTGGCCGCATCGTTTCGGGTGCCTACCGACCGGGCCAGCACCTGCTCGAGTCCGTTCTCACCGACGAGCTCGGCGTCAGCCGTTCTCCCGTGCGGGCGGCCCTGCGCCGACTGACCGAGGAAAGTCTCGTCATCACGGAGCCCCATCGGGGTGCTTTCGTGGCACAGCTGACCCGCTCTGACATTGACGAAGTCTTTGACCTGCGACAAATTCTGGAGTCCAAAGCGGCGGGGCTGGCCGCGATCATCCGGTCGGACGACGAAGCCGATGCGCTGTTTGAATCGGTGCGGGCGATGGAGGCGATCAATGAAACGCGGTCACCGACCTATCGCGCGGAGCTGTTGACGAACAACCAGGAGTTCCACGATCTCATTCTGGCGGCGGCCAGAGCCCCCCGACTGGTTCAGATCGTGCGAACACTCACGGCATCGTCACTGTCGCTGGGTACCTTCTATTACTACTCCGACGAGGACATCGCCCGCAGCGTGGCGTTTCACCGCGATCTCGCCGTCGCCATCCTGAAACGGCACCCCGAGGTGGCGGCCGCGCTCATGGCCGCCCACCTCGGCATCGCCCATCACGCTTTCGTCGACCGCAGGTTCGGTGACGCGCGCGCCTAGCGCCATTCAACTGGCAGCGGTCTAGCCGTGGTCTTCGCCGTCGATTCGGCCCGTTACACCGGTGTCCACCATCGTGCGGGTGGCATCGGCTGACCCGTAGGTCCAGAGGATGCGCATGGGGTTGACCATCGACGCGTTGCGAAAGTGATGCGGGATATCGGCGGGAACAAACGTGGTGTCAAAGGTCGACAACGGTGTTTCCACGCCGTCGATGTTCACGATTGCTTCGCCCTGAACGACAACCACGCTCTCGATGCAGTTGTGGCTGTGGTGACCGATAGCGGCTCCCGGTTCGAAGGTGGTCAGGCCGTTGAGAAAGGTCTGGGCGCCAATCGCCTTGGTGACGAGAGCAACAGTGGATGCGCCGTTGCCGCGATCCCGCGCGGGCAGCGCGCCCGGGACCAGAATGCGCGGCAGCACCACCCGCGTCGGCTCAGTCATCGTATGGCCGCCAATTCATCGGCAACAGCACGGCCGATTTCCAACCCGGCCGTCGCGGCCGGGGACGGCGCATTCAGCACGTGAATTTGCCGGGGGGCGCGTTCGAAGTAGAAATCGTCGACCAAGCTGCCGTCTCGCCGCATGGCCTGAGCGCGCACCCCGGCGTGGGTGGGCACCAGACTGTCGTCGGCCAGGGCGGGAACGAGCTCGCGCAGGCTCGCCAGAAAGCGCTTCTGCGACAGGGAACGGGCGACCTCATCGAGGCCGTTTCGCCAGAACTTCTTGCCCAACTTCCACAGACCCGGCCACCTGGCGCTCTCCCAGGTATCCCGGGGGTTGATCTGAAGCCAGGTATAGCCTTCGCGGGCGAGAGCGAAGACCGCATTGGGGCCGGCGTGAACGCCACCCTTGACCATCTTGGTCAGGTGCACTCCGAGGAACGGAAACGCCGGGTCCGGCACCGGATAGATGAGACCGTTTACCAGGTGCGTGGACTCGGGCGTGAGCTCAAAGTATTCGCCCCGAAACGGAATGATCCGAACGTCCGGTTTCAGGCCGGCCAGACTGGCGACCCGATCGCTGTGCAGCCCGGCGCAGTTCACGAACTCGTCGGCACGAAATTCCGCCACCTTCGTGCTGACCGTCACCGCGTCCGGATGGGTCGTGACGGCCACGATCTTCTGGTCGAAGAGCACCTCGCCGCCGCCCTGCTCGATCAGCCGACGCAGTGCGGTACAAACGCCGCGGTAGTCCACGATTCCGGTCGACGGCACCTTCAACGCTGCCACGGCGTTGACGTGAGGCTCAACTTCGCGCGCTTCTGACGTACTGACAACGCTGCAGCCCACCCCGTTGGCCTGACCGCGCTTGTACAGCCGTTCCAGCGCGGGTACCTGAGACGCATTCGTGGCCACAACGAGCTTTCCGCAGATATCGATGGCCACCCCGTTGTCTTTCGCAAAGCGTTCCATCGAAATCGCCCCGGCCTGGCCCAGCGTCGCCTTGAGACTTCCAGGGGTGTAGTACAGGCCGGAGTGGATGACGCCGGAATTGTTGCCGGTCTGGTGCGCCGCAACGCCAGGTTCCTTCTCCAGCACGGTCACGCGGTGGCCTCGGCGCGTGAGCTCGTAGGCAGTGGACAGCCCGACGATGCCCGCTCCGGCGACGATGACGTGAGTCTTCATTGATTCGATCCCGCCTATAGTTTGCTTACTAAGAGCATACTATAGTGAAATAATGAACCCGATCAATCCGCTCCCTGCCGTCTCCTCGCCGCCGACCGCGCCGAGCCTTCCGATCACTGAGTCGGAGGATCGCTACTACCTGCGCCGGGTGTATTGCGTTGGGCGCAACTATGCCGATCACGCGCGCGAACTGGGTAACGACCCCGATCGGGAGCCGCCCTTCTTCTTCGCCAAGCCGGCCGATGCCGTGTTCGCCGTCGACGAGGGCGTTCCGGAGTTGGGGATCGCCCCGCACGAGGTGCCCTATCCGCCGGAGACCGCCAATCTGCACTATGAGATGGAACTCGTCGTGGCGATCGGCACCGGCGGCAGCAATATCACGGCAGCGGATGCCCTCAGCCACGTCTGGGGCTACGGCGCCGGGATAGACCTGACGCGGCGCGACCTCCAGGACGAGGCCAAGTCGCTTCGGCGCCCGTGGGAGCTGTCCAAGGGGTTCGACTTTTCCGGACCCTGCACCCCGCTCGTGGCGGCCTCCCGGATCGGCCATCCGGCTGCCGGAACCGTGTGGTTGAGCGTGGGTGGCCACAGCCGTCAGCGCGGCGATCTCGACGACCAGATCTGGTCGGTTCCGGAGGTGGTCGCATCGCTGTCGCGCTTCGTCACACTCCGGCCGGGCGATCTGATCTTCACCGGCACGCCGGCCGGGGTCGGCGCCATCGTGACCGGCAATGAGGTTCGTGGTGGTGTCGACGGAGTCGGCGAGCTGAGCTTTCGCGTCGTCTAGCCGGCTGCCGGAACGCGGCTATTCGTTCGCGAGGATGGTTTTGCGGTCGCTGAGAGCACGCAGCCGGGCGCTTTCAATGTGGTGGCGCATCAGATCCGCAGCGGCTTCTGGCGCACGCGCCACGAATGCATCGTAGATCTTCCGGTGTTCCGCGGCGGCGAATCGGGCATCCGCTGAACCGAGTTTCACGAACAGACGAAAGCGCTGTACCTGCCCGCCGAGCGACCGGTAGGCCCCCTCGAGAAAGGGGTTCGCCGACTGCTTGGCGATGAGAGTGTGAAACTCTTCGTCGGCGGACCAGTACTCCCGAAATGAACGCACCACCTGGGACTCCGACAGACGCAGCAGGTCATCGATGGGCACCAGAAGCTTCGCGAGAAACTCGGGCGTCACCCGTCGGCCGGCCTCCAGCGCCAGTGCCGGTTCGAGCACGAGTCGGGCTTCCATGAGCTTGTCCAGCTCGACCTCGCTGAACAGCGGCGCCACGAAATAGCCGCGGAGGGCTTCGCGATGCACGAGCCCGGTGTGTTCGAGACGAGCGAGCGCCTCGCGGATGGGAGTTTGGCTCACCTCGAACTCCCGCGACAGCGTCGGAATGTTCAGCGCAGCACCCGGATCGAACGTGCCGTTCATTAATTGACCAAACAACAGGGTGTAAACCTTGTCAGCGTGCGTTGTGCGTTCCGGTGCGTCGTCTCGTGCCATAGTAAAATCCTACCGGCTATAGTTTGCGCGAGTCTGGTGCTCTATGTCAGCAGGGTCTGGAGGGCATTCGTAGCGTGTCGCCGATGGTCGTCCAGAAGCTGGACCAGCCGATCGGTGTCGCCGGCGGCGAAGGCCTCCACCATCTGGGAGTGTTCACTCTCCACGCGCTCCCGGTTGCTGGGGGTTTCGTAGTAGAGCAGCCGGTAGGCCTCGGTCGAGTCCCACAGGGCCCCGACAATACGTTCCAGCCGCGGCAGACCGGCTGCCGCTACCAGCACGAAGTGAAACCGTCGATTGGCTTCGGTCATCGCCAGCAGGTCGCCGCCGTCACTGGCGAGTTCGACTGCCCGAGCAGCGGCGCGAAAATCGCTGAGCACGCCGGTCGGCGGATTGGCCATGGTCGTTCGTACGGCTTCGGTCTCGAGTAGTTGCCGAAGTCGGTAGACCTCCAGTAGGTCGTCCAATGACAATCGCGCAACCCGGTAGCCACGGTGCGGCTCGTGCACCACCCGGCCCTCGGCTGCCAGCGTGTTCAGGGCTTCGCGAACCGGTACCCGGCTCACCCCGAGGCGTTCGGCCAGGGTGTCCTGCCGAAGCGGCTGGTCGGGAACCAGCTCGCCGACGACGATCAGCCGTCGCAGCTCCTTGAGTACGAATTCCGGAGCCGTCGATGGCCGTGGGCCGGTCACCGAGGGGAGAGTTAGTCGCGTCACGGTCATGACTCTAACCCACCCGTCACGCTCGCTTATTAGCGGAAGGCCGCGATGCCGGTGATGTGCTGGCCGAGAACGAGGGTGTGCACCTCATCGGTACCTTCATAAGTGCGCACGCTTTCGAGGTTGTTCGCGTGGCGCATCGGGGAGTAGTCCAGGGTGATGCCGTTCCCGCCGAGCATGGCGCGCGCCTCCCGGCAGACTTCGATGGCCTCCCGGCAGTTGTTCAACTTGCCCACCGAAATTTGGTGCGGTGACAGCGTGCCCAGGTCCTTGAGCCGACCGATCTGCAGGGCCAGCAGGGTCCCCTTGTTGATTTCGAGTGCCATGTTGACGAGCTTCTGCTGGGTCAGCTGGTAGCCGGCGAGCGGCTTGCCGAACTGCATCCGCTCGCGAGAGTAGTCGAGAACGGTGAGGTAGCTGTCTCGGGCAGCGCCCATCGCGCCCCAGATGATGCCGTAGCGAGCCTCGTTGAGGCACTCGAAGGGTCCGCGCAGACCGCGAGCCTTGGGCAGCATCGCCGAGTCCGGCAGTCGCAGGTCGGTGAGCTGGATTTCGCATTGGATGGAGGCACGCATCGACAGTTTTTGCTCGATCGGGGTCGCGACGAAGCCGGGAGTGTCGGTGGGCACGATGAAGCCGCGGATACCGTCTCCGGTCATGGCCCAGATGATGGCTACCTGCGCTACGGAGGCGAGTCCGATCCACCGTTTCGTGCCGTTCAGTACCCAGTCGGAGCCATCACGATGAGCGAAGGTGGTCATGCTTCCCGGGTCAGACCCGGCCGTCGGCTCGGTCAGGCCGAAGCAGCCGATGATCTCGCCGGCGGCCATGCGGGGCAGCCACTCGTTCTTCTGCTCCTCGGAGCCGTGCTTGTGAATCGCGCTCATGGCGAGGGAGCCCTGCACGCTCACGAAGGTGCGCAGGCCAGAATCGCCCGCCTCCAGTTCCATTGCCGCGAGGCCGTATTCCACCGACGTGCGGCCCGGGCAGCCGTAGCCGGACAGGTGCATGCCGAGAAGCCCAAGCCTGGCCATTTCCGGCACGATCTCAAGCGGAAAAATCGCTTTCTCGTACCAGAGCGCGATATTAGGTTTGATCGACGAGTCGACGAAGGAACGAACCTCTCCGCGCAGGGCGATCTCGGTGTCGGTGAGCAGGGATTCAATGCCGATGAGATCTGAGGTGTCAAGCATGGGCTGTCCTTCTGGTCGTGGTGGGTGCTGTGGTATTTAGTGCGGTGGTATTTAGTTCTGCGGTGCTGAACCTGGCTCCGGCGTGTTCGCCGAGCAACGGTGGCGGTCGCAGATAGCGTGCGGGGGTGCGCGAGAGCCGAATGGGATTAGCGATCTGCCGACTGCTACGGGAGCCGTCTGTCACCTCCACGACGGGAGCCAGGCCGAGCGTCGTGGCGAGTTCGAGCGCTTCGAGAATCGAGTTCACCTTGCCGGCCGGCACTCCGGCCGGGAGCAGAGCGGCCGACCACTCTGCGGCAGGCCGTTGCTGCAATCGCTCCTCGAGCAGTTCCTTGAGCTGCACCCGATGCGCCAGACGCTCAGTATTGCTGCCGAAGCGGTCGTCGTCGGCCAGCTCGGGCAGACCGAGCACGCGAACCAGATTGGCGAACTGTTTGTCGGTGCCGACCGCCACGGCAATGGGGCCGTCCTGGGTGCTGAAGGTTTCGTAGGGCGCAATGCTCGGGTGTGCGTTTCCCATTCGGTGCGGTGCCGTTCCGGTGGCAAGCGTGCTCGACGACTGGTTGACCATGCCGGCGAGCAGCGAGGAGAGCAGGTTCACCTCAACGCGTTGCCCCTGACCGGTGCGATCTCGCACCCGCAGGGAGGCGAGGATTCCCACCACGGCGTTTTGGCCGGTGATCACGTCGACGAGCGCGACGCCCACCTTGCTGGGCTCGGAATCGGGGGATCCGGTGACGCTCATGAGGCCACCGACGGCCTGCACCAGCAGGTCGTACCCGGGAAGGTGAGCGCCGGCATCCGTTCCAAAACCGGTGATCGAACAGTAGACCACGTCTGGTCGCTCCAGTCGCAATGAAGTATCGTCGAGCCCATATCTTTGCATCACGCCCGGACGAAAATTCTCGATCACCACATCGGCGGCGAGGGCAATGCTGCGGGCTTCGGCCAACCCCGCTTCGGTGCGCAGGTCGCAGACGACGGACCTTTTATTGCGGTTGACGCTGGCAAAGTAGGAGCCCATGCCGTTCGCATCGACCGGTGGAACCCAGGCCCGGGTGTCGTCCCCGGCCGGGTGCTCGATCTTGATGACGTCGGCTCCAAAGTCGGCGAGCATCATGGAGGCAAACGGACCGGCCAGAACGCGGGAGAAATCGGCTACCTTGATGCCGTCCAGCGACGACCTGGTATCGGTGTCGATCACGAGGATACCTCCGTCACTCCAGAGGGAGCGGGAACGTCGAAGGCGATCAACAGACCGGCCAGCAACTGGTAGTACCCCGCCAAGATGGTGATCTCGACCAGGCCGGCGTGGCCGTGGTGCTGCTTCGCTCGTGCGTGGGTGGCCGCATCGACGGCCCGCTTCCGCACGAGTGCCAGCGCGAAGGCGAGAGCGGATGCCTCCAGCTCGGTCACTGTGTCGGGCGCCGCCCCATCGGCGAGCGCCTGCAATTCCAGCGGGGTGATGCCGACGGTGGTCGCCACGCGGCTGTGGGCGTACCACTCGTACTCACAGCCATATTCGGCGGCGATCAGGCACACCACCAGTTCGCGGGTGCGGTTCTCGAGCGTGCCGGCAAAGCGCAGCGACGCGCCGAGGGCCGCAACGGCCTGGCCCAGGGCGGGGGAGTACAGCAGCGCGTTGAACGGACCGGCCAGCAGGCCGTCATCGTCGACCACGAGGAACGGCCCGTCACCGCGAGGGGGAGCGACGATGTCGTCGTAGAGGCGTTGCCCGGCGGGGTCGAGGTCGGCCGGGGACAGCAGCGGAAGGCGCCCGCCCTGAGCATGTTCGAACACGGCCCGATCAGACAAGGGTTCGCCCGCCGTCGATGAAGAGCACCTGACCGGTGACGAAGGCCGCCTGGCGGGAGGCCAGAAAGAGCACGGAGCCGGTGAGGTCATCCACGGTGCCGAGCCGGCCGGCCGGTACGAGCTCGGTGTAGTGGTCCCGCATTCCGGGCCGGTCCAGGTGGGCGCGAGTCAGTTCGGTCTCGGTGTAGCCCGGCGCGATGGCGTTGACCGTGACGCCGGACGCGGCCCACTCGCGCGCCATCACCCGCACGAGCTGGTTGAGGCCGCCCTTGCTCGCCGCGTACGGCGCGTGGTCGGCGTGGGCGAGAGTGCTCGAAACCGAGGAGCAGAACACCTGACGCCCGTAGCCGGCATCGATCATAATTCGGCCGGCAGCCTTGCCGAGACGGAATGCGCTGGAGAGGTTGACGTTGAGGATGCGCTGCCAGTCGTCGTCGTTCAGGTCGAGCACGGGAACCCGATGGTTGATACCCACCGCGTGAACGAGCACATCGAGGCCGCCGAGCCGTTCCACCACACTGCCGACCACGCTCTCGCACCCGGCCGTGGTCGTCAGGTCTGCCTGCACGCCGATGATGCGTGGATCCAGCTCGGCGAGCCGCTCGGCATTGAGGTCGGCAACGATAACCTGGGCGCCAACCTCCAGAAAGGCGAGTGCGCAGGCGGTGCCGATTCCCCCGGCACCGGCAACGAGAACGCGCTGGGCGTCCAGGCCGAGCCAGTCATCGCTGGCGCCGGTCATCGTGTGCCCCGGCCACGGGGCGCCGGAACGGGTGTCGGCTGGATTGCATCATTGCAAAGACTCATTTGGATACTGTATCCAATTTGAGGCGGGAGTCAAAGGCCGGGCGCAAGAATTTTCGGAGCGCATTGTGCACAATACGACGCCGGTAGCATTGCTACCCATGCACACCGTCGTCGCACATCCGCAATCTCTGGCCACCGCTCTGCGCTCTCGGGGGGTGCGGCATGTGCGCGACGACGACACGACGCGGGCGGCGTATTCCTCGGATGCTTCGCTGTACCGGGTCGTTCCGTCGGCCGTCGTGATGCCGCGCGACGTTGATGATGTGGCCACGACGTTGGCATTGTGCCGAGACCGTGGCATTCCCCTCACCTCGCGCGGTGCCGGCACGTCGGTTGCCGGTAACGCCATCGGTTCCGGCGTCATCCTGGATTTCAGTCGGTACCTGAACCGGGTCGTGTCGATCGACGCCGAGGCCCGCACGGCGGTCGTGCAGCCGGGAACGGTGCACGCCACGCTGCAGCAGGCGGCTCTGAAGCTCGGCTTGCGCTTTGGCCCCGACCCGTCGACGCACACCCGCTGCACCATCGGCGGCATGATCGGCAATAATGCCTGCGGTTCGCGCACCCTGGCCTACGGTCGAACCGCCGACAACGTGACCCATCTCGACGTGCTCACCGGAACCGGCGAACGGCTTTTTCTCGGGGGCGAGGGCACCCCGACCGCGCCTCAAACCGACGCCCTGCGCGAGCTCGTGCGCGGTGAGCTCGGCACGATTCGCACGGAACTCGGCCGTTTCGGACGCCAGGTCTCCGGCTATGCCCTCGAACACCTGCTGCCCGAGCGCGATTTCGATCTGCGGCGCGCGTTGGTCGGCAGCGAGGGAAGCCTGGCGATTGTGCTGGAAGCTGGCGTCAGTCTGGTCGCCGATGTGGCCCACAAGCGGATGGTCGTGCTCGGCTTCTCCGATATCGGTTCAGCCGGCGATGCGGTCATGACCGTGCTGCCCTTTCAGCCGACCGCCTGCGAGGGGCTCGACTCGCGCATCGTCGATGTCGTGCGCACCCGAAAAGGCCGAGAGGCCGTTCCCGAGCTTCCGGCCGGCACGGCCTGGTTGTTCATCGAGGTGTCGGGCGAAGACCAGCAGGAGGTGAGCGACCGAGCCCGGCGCGTGAGCCAGATCGGTGCGGCGGTGGACGCGAAGGTGATCACCGACCCACGCCAGGCTGCCCAACTGTGGAAGATTCGGGAGGACGGCGCTGGACTGGCCGGCCGTTCGCCGGTCGGGGCGCCGGCCCACTCCGGCTGGGAAGACGCCGCCGTGCCGCCGGAGCGACTCGGCGCCTACCTGCGCGACTTCGACGAGCTCCTCCGCGGGCATGACCTGGTGGGTTTTCCGTATGGGCACTTTGGTGACGGCTGCGTGCACGTGCGCCTCGATTTTCCGTTCGGGCGTCCCGACGGTTCGTCCCGATTTCGGGCGTTCATGACGGATGCGGCCCGGCTCGTGGCCAGCTATGGCGGGTCGCTCTCCGGTGAGCACGGCGACGGCCGGGCCCGGAGCGAGCTGCTGCCCATCATGTATTCCAGGGCCGCACTCGCCCTGTTCGGCTCGGTGAAGGCCATCATGGACCCGGACAACGTGCTGAACCCCGGGATCGTCGTTGATCCGCGCCCGCTGGATGCGGACATCCGTTCGGCACACGCGCCGTCGGTACGCGCCGGGCTGGCCCTGTCGTATGCCGCTGACGGGGGCGACTTCAGCCAGGCCGTGCACCGGTGCACCGGCGTGGGCCTGTGTCGAGCGGAGAATGCCGGCGACAGCGTAATGTGCCCCTCCTACCTGGCGACCCGGGAGGAGAAGGATTCCACGCGGGGCCGGGCGCGGGTGCTGCAGGAGATGATCAATCAGGGTGGCGCGAACTGGCGCTCGCCCCAGGTGCACGATGCCCTTGATCTGTGTCTGTCCTGCAAGGGCTGCGCCTCGGATTGTCCGACCGGGGTGGACATGGCGGCCTACAAGGCGGAGGTGCTGCACCAGAGTTTTAAGGGGCGCCTGCGCCCGATCACCCACTACTCGCTGGGCTGGCTGCCGCGGTGGGCGCGACTGGCCTCCGTCGCCCCGAAGCTGCTCAACCGGCTCGTGCGGCTGCCCCTGCTGAGCCGACTGGCGCTGCGGCTGGCCGGTATCGACCACCGTCGCTCGATTCCCGCCTTCGCCGAGCAGACCTTCACCGACTGGTTTCAGGCCCGCGAGCCGCGCCGCACCGCCGAGAACACACGCCCGGTGTTGCTCTGGGCGGATTCCTTCACGAACTATTTCACGCCCGAGATTGGCCGTGCGGCCGTGCGGGTGCTCGAAGCCGCTGGGTGCACCGTGCAGATTCCCGAGCAGCCGCTCTGTTGTGGCCTTACCTGGATCTCGACCGGTCAGCTCGATGCGGCGCGCACCATCCTCGGCAGAACGGTCGGCCAGCTGGCCGCGGTCGCGGCCGACGGAATCCCGATCGTGGGGCTCGAGCCCTCCTGCACCGGTGTGCTCCGCTCCGATGCCCTCGAATTACTCGGGCATGAGACGGCACAGCCCGTGGCGGCGGCCACCCACACGCTCGCCGAATTTCTGGCGACGCTGCCCGACTACCTGCCGCCGAGCCTTGCGGGCACGACGGTGGTGGCCCAACCGCACTGCCACCACCACGCCGTGATGGGCTGGAGCCCTGACGCGACACTGTTGCAGAACGCTGGCGCCGAGCTGACCCAGCTGGGCGGATGCTGTGGGCTGGCCGGCAACTTCGGCGTCGAACGCGGCCACTACGACGTGTCGGTCGCCGTGGCCGAGCAGCAACTCCTCCCGGCGGTGCGCGGCGCCGCGGCCGAGACGGTGGTGCTCGCCGACGGCTTCTCCTGCCGCACCCAGCTGCAGGATCTCAGCGACCGACGCGGCATCCACTTGGCGCAGTTGCTCGATCCGTCCTGATCCTAGAAGTACCTATCTCAGAAAGTCCAGATCCGCACCCTCGGGCGCCTGCAGTACCGTTGACGCGTGCAGTCGACTCCAGCCTCGAGGAGGCAGGATCGGCAGCTGCAGGTTGGCACGCCGACGCGTGAGTTCTTCGTCATCGACGAGCAGGTCGACGGTACGTCCGGGCACGTCAAGCCGAATCCGGTCGCCGTCCCGAACCAGGGCGAGCGGCCCGCCGATCGCGGCCTCCGGCGCACAGTGCAGCACGATCGTGCCGTAGGCGGTGCCGCTCATGCGGCCGTCCGAGATGCGCACCATGTCGCGAACGCCCTGCCGGGCCAGATAGCGGGGGATGGGGATCGACCCGGCTTCCGGCATTCCGGCGCCGACCGGCCCGATGTTGCGCATGACCAGCACGTGATCCGGGGTCAGCGCGAGACTCTCATCATTGAGCCGCGCCTCCACGTCGTCGAGGGAGTCGAACACCGCAGCGATCCCCTCGTGCACGAGCAGGTGAGCGGATGCCGCCGCCACCTTGATCACGGCGCCGTCCGGTGCGAGCGACCCGGTCAATGCCACGAGCGAGCCGGTCGGTCCGAGCGGGTCATCGAGCGCGTGCACCGTGTTTTGCCAGGCCTGGGGGGCAATGGCACCGTCGAGGGCCTCGCCCAGGGTCTGGCCGGTGATGGTCAGCACCTCCAGATCGAGCAGCGGAGAGAGGGTTTTAAGCAGGGCCGGAACCCCGCCGTCTCGGTGCATGTCCGGCAGGTAGTTCCGGCCGGCCGGTTTGCAGTCCACCAGCAGCGGCGTGCTCGCCGCGATCTCGTGAAAGTCGTCGAGGTCGAGCTCAATTCCGAGACGCCGGGCAATCGCCGTCAAATGGATGATGGCGTTCGTCGAGCCGGAGATCGCCGCGAGCACGGTCACCGCATTGCGGAATGCTCCCGCGGTCATGATCTGCGACGGCCGGCGGCCGGCGGCGGCGATCTCGACGGCCCGGCGACCGGTCTGCACGCCGAGTCGCAGCCGGTGGGCTGATACGGCCGGGGCGGTGCCGGCGAAGGGAAGCGACATTCCCATCGCTTCAACGACGCAGGCCATGGTCGAGGCCGTCCCCATCACCATGCAGGTGCCCGCGGTCGGCGCGAGCTCCTGGTTGATCTCACCGATGGTGGTCTCGTCGATCGTGCCGGCGCGAAATTCCGACCACAGGCGTCGACAGTCGGTGCAGGCACCGAGCCGTTCGCCCTTGTAGCTGCCGACGGACATGGGGCCGACGACGAGCGAAATCGCCGGAATGTCGGCCGACGCCGCCGCCATGAGTTCGGCCGGAACGGTCTTGTCGCAGCCGCCAAGCAGAACCACCGAATCCATCGGCTGGCTGCCGAGCTGCTCCTCGAGTTCCATGGCCATGAGATTGCGAAAGAGCATGCTCGTGGGGGTGGTCAGAATTTCGCCGATGGACATGACCGGAAAGACGAAGGGCAGGCCGCCGGCTTCGAGCACTCCACGTTTCACGCTCTCGATCAGCTGCGGCATATCCCGGTGGCAGGTCGTGAAATCCGAGGACGTATTGACGATGCCGACGACGGGTCGTTCGAGGTCTTCGGGGTCCAGTCCGGCTGAGGCAAGAAAGGCCCGCCGAATGAACTTGCTGAAATCCCGGTCAGCATAATTGGTCAGTTTGCGGTCAACGCCGACAGCTCTGTCATTTGTGTGCATGACCAATCAGGATCCCACACGATCGCGAGCCAGTTGGGCAAATGGGGGACAGAAAATGGTAAAAAGCCCGTGTTTCTGCGAGACTGGAACTTTGAGCTTGCCCGGCACCTCGGGTAATCACGTCCAGTACGTCGGGCATCCCAACAAAGGAATCCCATTGACGGATCAAACATTTCAGTTAATCGCAATCGTTTTATACCTCGCTGGCATGGTCGCCATCGGGTACTTCGCCTTTCGGCAGACGAAAGATCTTGACGACTACATGCTCGCCGGCCGCGGCCTCAAACCGGGCACAGCAGCCCTGAGCGCCGGAGCTTCCGACATGTCCGGCTGGCTTCTGCTTGGCCTTCCCGGCGCAATCTACGTGTCTGGTCTCGTTGAGGCCTGGATCGCTATCGGCCTCACCATCGGTGCCTGGCTGAACTGGAAATTCATCGCCCCACGGCTGCGCTCCTATACCTTCGTTTCGAAGAACTCCATTACCATTCCGAGCTTCTTCGAGAACCGGCTCAAGGACACGTCGCGCCTGTTGCGGGTGGTCTCCGGCCTGATCATCCTGGTCTTCTTTACGTTCTATGTGTCGTCCGGCATGGTAGCCGGCGGCGTCTTCTTTGAAGAATCCTTTGGCTCCACCTTCCTCACCGGCATGCTCATCGTGGCCGGCGTCACCCTGCTCTACACGCTGTTCGGCGGTTTTCTCGGCGCTACCCTCACCGACGTCGCCCAGGGCATCCTCATGCTCGCTGCGCTAATTGCTGTTCCCCTCGTAGCTCTCAACGCCACCGGCGGAATCACCGCAACCCTCGACTCCATTCGTGAGGTCAATCCTGACCTGCTCTCCCTGACGGCCGGCGGATCTGTGCTGGGCGTCATCTCGGCCGCAGCCTGGGGCCTCGGCTACGTCGGACAGCCGCACATCATCGTGCGCTTCATGGCCATGCGCACCCCGCAGGATGCCAAGGCCGGTCGCCGCATCGGCATCGGCTGGATGATCCTCACCGCTCTTGGTGCTGTCGCGACGGCGCTTATCGGCATCGCGTACTTCCAGCAGAACCCCGACCTGTCGCTCGCGAACCCGGAAACGGTCTTCCTGCTGCTCTCCCAGACGCTGTTCCACCCCTTCATCGCCGGCCTCGTACTGGCCGCGGTGCTGGCAGCCATCATGAGTACGATCTCCTCGCAGCTGATCGTGTCTTCCTCGGCACTGGTCGAGGACCTGTATCGAATCGTCGGCAAGGACGCCTCCCCGAAGCAGTTGGTCACGTTCGGGCGCCTCGGCGTGCTGCTCGTGGCGGTCATTGCGGGCCTCATCGCCCTGCAACAAAATTCGACTATTCTTGACCTGGTCGGCTTTGCCTGGGCCGGTTTTGGAGCTGCCTTCGGCCCGGTGGTTCTCCTCTCCCTGTACTGGAAGAAGCTGTCCACCCCGGGCGCGCTGGCCTCCATGATCACCGGTGCCGTCGTCGTCTTCATCTGGGGCAACTCCGAGCTCGGCGACATTCTGTACGAGATCGTGCCCGGCTTTGCCGCCAGCCTGATCGTAGCCGTCGTCGTTTCCCTTGCGACCTACAAGCCCAACGCCGACATCGACGCTGAATTCGACGCCGCCGCCGAGCAGGCTCACCCGAAGTATCAGGTACCGGAGAAGATCTCCGCGTAACAAGCACCTGGCACCATACGACGGCACCTGCCCTCGGCCTCACGGCGGGGACAGGTGCCGTCTGTGTCTGTGTGGCCGGCTGCAGGGTTTAGAAAATCATTGGGCGGTCGTCGTCATCACCGCCGAGGTCGAGGTCGACGAGCACCGGAACGTGGTCGCTCGGGGCGTCGCCCTTGCGTTCGTTGCGGTGGATGCTGGCATCCGTTACCAGGTCGGCGAAGGCGGGCGAGCCGAGGATAAAGTCGATGCGCATGCCCTCGTTGCGTGGAAAGCGCAGCTGCTTGTAGTCCCAGAAGGTGAATCCTTCGGGCACGATCGGCCGCACGACGTCGGTCAGTCCTGCCCGTTCGAACGCGTCGAACGCCGCCCGTTCCTCGGGTGAGATGTGGGTGGACTGGCCAGGCACGAAGCTCGGGTCGCCCATGTCTTCGTCGCGTGGGGCGACGTTCCAGTCGCCCATCATAGCCAGGGCGAGCGCGGGGTGCCGGCGAAGTTCCTCGGCCGTGTGGGTCTGGAGCGCCTTCAGCCAGGCCAGCTTGTAGGCGAAGTGCGGGTCGCCGAGGGCGCGGCCATTCGGCACGTACAGACTCCACAGGCGCAGGTCGTTGACGGTCACGCCGAGGGCGCGGGCCTCGAGCGGCTGATCGGGGCCGGCCGACCCCTTCTGAAAGCCGGGCATATTCGGAAAATTGGTAACGACATCCGTCATCGGTTCTCGGCTCGCAAACGCCACACCATTCCACTGGCTCAGGCCGTGAATGGCGAGGTCGTAACCGGCATCTTCGAACGCCTGCGACGGAAACTGCTCTGGCTTGCACTTGATCTCCTGCATGGCCAGAACGTCGATGTCCTCGCGTTCCATCCAGTCGACGATTCGCCCGGAGCGGGCACGAACGGAGTTAACGTTCCAGGTGGCAATGCGCATGCCACCAGCCTATAAGGAGTGAAGCGGATGCCGCCGCCGCGGTATCGAAAGCGGCTCGCGCCGTGTTGCGATTGAATGGGTACAACAATCTCGAGCGCGGAAAGGTCACAGTGACGGAGTTGCAAATTGGCTATGCGGCCATGTTGGAGCAGTTCCCACCGGCCGAAGCGGTCGCACTCTCGGCCTACGCCGAGCAGCACGGTTTCACCGGTGTGATGGCGGCCGACCACTTTCAGCCCTGGGTTCCGGCGCAGGGGCAGTCGAGCTTCGTCTGGAGCGTGCTCGCCTCGATCGCCGAACGCACCACGGGCAATTTCGGCCCTGGCGTGACCGCCCCGACCTTTCGATGGCACCCGGCCATGGTGGCCCAGGCCTCGGCGACGCTCGCTTCGATGCATCCCGGCCGCCACTGGCTGGGACTGGGCAGCGGTGAAGCCCTGAACGAACACATCGTGGGCGGCTACTGGCCAGAGGCTCCCGAGCGCATCAACCGCATGTTCGAGGCCATTGAGATCATCTCCAAGTTGTTCGCCGGTTCCCTGGCCGGCCGGGACGTCAAACACACCGGCCAGTTCTTCAAGCTCGAGTCGACCCGGCTGTGGACCATGCCGGCGGTTGCCCCGGAGATTCTGGTCGCCACCGCCGGCCCGGTCACAGCCAAACGCGCCGGCCGGCTGGCCGACGGCCTGATCACGGTCGGCGCCCCGCTGGAGAAGATCTCAATGCTGTTCGGCAAGTTCGACGACGGTGCTCGCGAGGCAGGGAAAGACCCTTCGACGATGCCCAGGGTGCTACAGCTGCACCTGAGCTGGGCTGAGACGGACGAAGAGGCGATGGCCAATGCGCTGCACGAGTGGCCGAACGGCGGCATGCGATTTCCGAAGAGCGACATCCGTTCACCGTTTGAGTTCGAGCAGCTGGCCAAGCTTGTGCGCCCGGAGGATTTCGAGGGTCGCATGATCATCTCGGCCGACCCCGACGAGCACCGCCGATACATTCAAAGGTTCGTCGACCTCGGGTTCGACCGAATCTACCTGCACAACGTGGGCCGCAACCAAAAACAGTGGATCGACGTCTTCGGCGCATCCGTTCTACCGAAACTGGTGCGCTAGATGCCACACGATTCGCTGCCCGACGCGGCCACCGCCGAAGTGGGTGCCATGGAACTGTTCGGCCTCAAGGTGTTCACCCTCGGTGGTTTCGGGGAGATCGCTGCTGGCGATGACCTCGCTGCCCTGATCAATGAGGCCGCGCAGTCGCGCCTGGTCGACGGCGACATCGTGGCGGTGACCAGCAAGATCGTCTCCAAGGCCGAGGGACGCGTCGTTCAGGCCGCCGACCGCGAACAGGCGATCACGGACGAGACCGTGCGCGTCGTGGCGTCGCGGGCGCACCCGGGCGGCGTCACCCGCATCGTCGAGAACCGGCAGGGCCTGGTCATGGCCGCGGCCGGCGTCGACACCAGCAATGCGCCCGAGGGTGTGGTGCTGCTGCTGCCGGTCGATCCGGATGGTTCGGCGCGCGCGATCTGCGCTGCCCTCCGGGAGCGCACCGGGTTGCGCCTCGGAGTGCTGATCACCGACACCGCCGGGCGCCCCTGGCGGGAAGGCCAGACCGATATCGCCATCGGCGCGGCCGGGCTCGCCGTGCTCGACGACCTGCGCGGCACAACGGATGTCTCGGGTCGCCGCCTCGACGTCACCGCCGCGGCGGTCGCCGACGAGATCGCCGGCGCCGCTGATCTGGTCAAGGGCAAGACCAGCGGCAACCCGGTCGCCGTAATTCGGGGGCTCGGCCGACTGGTCGGCGAGCTGGACGCAGCCGGCGCTCGGGCGCTACAGCGACCGAGTGACACGGACATGTTTCGACTCGGCACGGCAGAGGCGCGCGCTGAAGGGTATGGCGAGGGGTTTGTTGCCGGGTTGGCTGCAGCGGCTGGGAAGAGCTAGATCGAGATGGTGAGGGCTTGAATCAGGCCACTCTCGGCGTCGAGCTCGAAGCGGTAGTTCAGGTCGACACTGCGGCCCGGAAAGTTGCCCTCGATGCGGTTGACGACGGTCGTCGACGACTCGTCCTTCTCGGTGCGGAGCTGGGTGGTCGTGTACTCGAATTCGGCGGCGCTGCCGGAGAGCCAGGCGGTGATGGCCGTTTCGCCCGTGTAGGTCTTGCCGTCATCGACGACGACCGCATTCTCGGTGAAGGTCGTTCCGGCGGAGGCGGGCTTCGCGCTGGCGCTGCGTTCGAGGTAGGTCATGATGGCCATCGGCAACGTGCGGGACTGAGTGGTGAGTGACATGGAACCTCCTGGGCCGTTCAAACGAACGTATTCGAGTCGACGGATATTGCAGTCGACCCTTGAGGCTACCGCGCGCCGGGTTGCGGCACAGGGCACGAACGCTGCTGGTACCGTTTGGCAGATGGAAGAATACCCGGGTGCCGGCCATGAAGCGTCGCCTTCGGCCGCACCGTCCTGGGTGGTGGTGGTTCCGGTGAAGGGAAGCGCAGAGGCGAAGAGCCGACTCGGTGCTGGGCTCGAGCGGGCGGCGCTCGCCGATGCGTTCGCGCTCGACACGGTGGCGGCGCTGGTGGAAGCATCCGCTGTGGAGCAGGTATTCGTGGTGACCGCGAGTGCGCGTCTGGGCGCGCTGCTCGCTGGGCTCGGTGCGGTCATCGTGTCGGAAACGCCGAGCGCTGAAACGGGGCATGCCCGGTTGAACGCGGCGATCCTGCGGGGCCTGGCTGCCACTCGGCTGGCGTATCCCCGAGCGAATCTGGCCGTGATGACCGGGGATCTGCCCGCCCTGCGCCCGGCCGACCTGGAGAAGGCGTTTGCACTCGCCGCAGTGCACTCACGCTCGATGGTGGCCGATGCCGACGGTGTGGGTACGACGACCCTGTTCGCCCGTGCAGGAGTCACGGTCACACCGCGGTTCGGTCTCGGCTCTCGCGCCGCGCACGAGGCCGACGGACACGCGGTGCTCGACCTGTCGCCGACGTCGTCGCTGCGGCGCGACGTCGACACCGCGGCCGACCTTGACGCGGCGCGCCTGATCGGGCTCGGGCCGCACACGAGCGCGCTGCTCTAAGAGACGGCCGCGAGAGCCAATACGGCGGCAGCCATAGCGGTCGTCGCGGGCAGGTCGGTCATCCACAACGGCACAGCAGCAGAGCGGATGCCGGCGGCCGCGAGAGCTGGCAGCGCTGCGGCATCCGTTTCGTCGATGAGCCAGGCATCGAGGAGGCCGCCGCTGCCGTCGGCGCCCGCGGCGCGAGTGCCATAGTGCAGGCCGACGGCGAGCGCACTGGTCTCGACGCCGATGGCGTGCAGGCAGGCATCGGCCATGCCGCGCACCGCCGCGCCACCGATGATCGGGGACACCCCGACGACTCGCGCACTGGTGGAACGCAGGGCTTCGCGCACGCCCGGTACGGCCAGGATCGTGCCGACCGACACGACCGGGTTCGACGGTGGCAGCACCACGAGGTCGGCCTCGGTGATGGCTGCCAGCACACCGGGAGCGGCGACCGCGTCGGCCAGCCCACGCTGCTCGAACCCGGTGATCGCAACTCGAGCGCGGTAACGCACCCACCATTCCTCAAAGTGAATATAGTCGCCCGCGGCGTGCTCGTCGATATTCTCGGCGAGGCATACGTGGGTTTCCACCGGCTGGTCGCTCATCGGCAGCAGGCGTACTCCTGGCTGCCAGCGGCGGCACAGAAATTCCGTGGCCTGTGAGAGCGTTGAGCCGTTTCGGAGCAGGTCGGTGCGCACAATGTGCGTCGCCAGGTCGAGGTCGCCGAGGGTGAACCAGGACCAACCCCGACCGTAGGCGGCGATCTCAGCTGACGCGCGGCGGGATTCTTCGGGGCGCCCCCAGCCCTGCTCCTCATTGATGCCGCCGCCAAGCGTGTACATGACCGTGTCGAGATCGGGGCAGATGCGCAGCCCATCGAGCCACATGTCATCGCCGGTGTTCACGATCACCGTCACCGCTGCATCCGGGGCGGCCAGGGCGAGGTGCGCGAGCAGCCCGCGAGTGAAGCGGGCACCGCCGACACCGCCAGCCAGCACCGTCACTCGCTTCATGCCGACACCGCCGCGGAATAGACGATGACCGGATGCCCGCCGCGCGGATGCTCCAGAATGAAGCAGTCCACGCCATAGACGGCGCCGATGATCTCGGGGGTGAGCACCTCGGCGGGCGTGCCGGAGGCCACGAGCAGACCGCCATCGAGCAACAGAATGTGGTCGCAGTACGCCGCCGCGAGATTGAGGTCGTGCAGGGCCATGATGGCGCTCACCCCGAGCTCGCGCACCTGTCCAAGCAGCGAGAGCTGGGCGCTCACGTCGAGGTGGTTGGTCGGTTCGTCGAGCAGCAGCAGGCTCGGTTGCTGAGCCATAGCCCGGGCAATCTGCACGCGCTGCTGCTGTCCGCCGCTGAGCGTGTGCCACAAACGGTCGGCGAGCGATAAGGCGCCGACCGCCTCGAGGGCGTCGCGAGCGACGGCGCGATCCTCGTCACCGCTGAACGAGCCCATGAGTTTGGTGCGGTGCGGAATGCGCCCGAGGAGTGCGACTTCGAGCACGGTCAGTTCAACGCTCGGCGCCGCATTCTGTTCGAGCAGGGCGATGCGCCGGGCAGCTTCGCGCCGGGACAGCGACCCGACCGAGACGCCGTCGAGGGAAACAGTGCCGGCATCCGCTTTGTCGATGCCGGCCACGAGGCGCAGCAGGGTGGACTTGCCGGCGCCGTTCGGCCCGAGCAGACCCGTGACGGTGCCGGTGGGCAGCGACGCCGAGACGCCCCGCAGAATCCTGGTGCCGTCGATCGAGAACGACAGCCGGTCGAGGTCTACGCCCACAGGTGCGACTTCCTTCTCTTGATCAGCAGAATGAACACGGGCACGCCGATGAACGCCGTGATGATGCCAACGGGCAGCTCGCGCGGGTCGAACACCGTGCGGGCGAGCGTGTCGGCGATGACCAGGAACAGCCCGCCACAGATGGCAACGAGTGGCAGCAGTCGGCGGTGTCCTGGCCCGCTCACTCCGCGCACGAGGTGCGGCAGAATGAGCCCGATGAAACCGATCGATCCGCTGACGGCCACCATGGCGCCGGTCAGCAGGGCCACCGATCCGAGCAGCGCCCAGCGGGTGCGGTTGACGTTGATGCCGAGGCTCGCCGCCGAGGTATCACCGAAGGCGAAGGCGTCGAGCCGGGTCGCCGACAAGAGGATGCCCGTGCCTACGACGAAAACGGCTGTCGCTGCGATCGCGACGCTCTCCCAGGTGGCGCCGGCCACCGAGCCGAGCAGCCAGTTGAGAATCTCTCGGTAGGAATCGCCCTTGGCTGCCCAGAAGATGATGAACGAAGTCAGCGCGCCGGCCAACTGTGCGATGGCCAGCCCCGCGAGTACCGCCCGCACCGGGGTGATCGTGCCGCCGACCTTCGCGATGCTCAGCGTCGCCATGAGGGCAAGCAGCGCGCCAAGAAAAGCGGCGGCGGGCAGCGCAAAGCCGATGCCGAGAATGACCACGCAGACCGCGCCAACAGATGCCCCGCTCGACAAACCCAGCAGGTACGGGTCGGCGAGGGGGTTGCGTGTCACGCTCTGCATCACCGCGCCACTGAGCGCGAGCCCAGCGCCGACCAGCGCGGCGGTGAGCACCCGTGGCAGCCGCAGCTGCCAGACGATCGAATCGACGAGAACCGGGACAGGTTCGCCCAAGAGCCCGAGGTGCGCGCCGATGCTGCCCGCCACCTGCCCGAGGCTCACGGCTGCCGGCCCGATGGTAACTGCGACCCCGCACACGAGAACGAGCGCCGCGGATGCCGCGACCAGCCACCCGAGGTACCTGCCCCGAGTCACTCGAGCCTCCGCCAGGCTCGCGAGAGCGGGAAATTCGCTGCTTCAACCGTGCTGAAGCAACATTTTTCCCGCTTTCGCGACCAGGGGGAGGGGGTCACTCGTTTAGGTCGGCTAATTGCGTGATTGTCGAGGATGCCGCCTCGACGTTGCGCAGGCCGGCCTCGGTGGAGGCAAACGGCAAAATGATGTAGCGCTGGTTCTGCACGGCATCGAGCACCTGGGTAGCCGGGTCCGATTCGAGGTGGGCGATCTTCGCGGCGGCGGTGTTCCAGGTGGCGTCGACCAGCACGATGACGCTCGGGTTGGCTTCGATGATCGATTCCCAGCCCACCGAGGTCCAGGTATCACTGACATCGGCGAAGATGTTGGTGAGCCCGGCGGCCTCCATGATCATTTCCGGTGAGCCGATGCCGGCGCCCACGTAGGGGGTGGTGGTGCCGCTGGAGTACCAGAGTGCCGTGGTGGTTCCGGCGGTAGGCTCCAGGCCGGCGAGGTCGTCGTTCAGGGTGCTGACCAACTCGGCGGCGGCGGGCTCGACACCAAAGATGGCGCCGGCTTCCTCGATCTCGGTGAACACCGAGTTGAAGGTGAGCGGGTTCGGCATGAAGTCGCCCTTGCAGGCAGCCGGTGAGACATAGCTGCCGACGCCGAGCGCCGTCAGGGCGTCGCGTTCGCCCACACCGTCGGCGCTGAAGTTGGATTCCCAGCCGCCGTAGATGAAGTCGGGGTTCAGGCCGAGTACCGCCTCCTGGCCGGGCAGAAAGTCGCTGATCACGTTGAGGTCGCCGCCGGCAGCGGCAAGCGACTCCGGCAGCGGACCGTCGAGAAAAGCCGAGCCGACGATGCGGTCGCCGAGGCCGAGCGCCAGCAGCAACTCGGTCGTCGAGGACTTGATCGACACGATCCGCTCGGGCGCCTTCGTCACCGTGAGGCTCGTGCCGCAATTCTCCACGGTGACCGGGTAGCTAGCGGTTGCGCCGGTGGAAGAGGAGTGGGTGGCGGCCGGGGTTGCGGCGGCGGCGCATCCGCTGAGCAACAGGGCGGCGCTGGCGGCCACGCCGAGAGATACAAAACGGGAATGACGCTGCATGCAGAACCTCATAATTTTGGGCGCGGGAGACTGGATTGTCCAGAGACCTGCTGCCCAAATCGAGGCAAGCTCAACCAATAACATCTAATTGGTGGTCAGGAACACCGTAGCAGGGACCGGCCAGTGCAAACATTGAGTCAGTGCAAACATTGACTACCACAAGAGGAGAGCGCATGTTGAAGCTGGGACTAAAAGCGTCGGCGGAGCAGTTCGCACCACGAGAATTGGTGGAGCTCGGCGTCATGGCCGAGGAGCACGGGCTCGACAGCGTGACCGTGAGTGACCATTTTCAGCCGTGGCGGCACGAAGGCGGCCACGCACCCTACGCGATGGCCTGGATGGCCGCGGTCGGCGAGCGCACCAAACGGGTGCAGATCGGCACGTCGGTGATGACCCCCACCTTCCGCTACAACCCCGCCGTGCTGGCCCAGGCCTTCGGAACCATGGGCTGCCTGTACCCCGGGCGCATCATGCTCGGTGTCGGAACGGGCGAGGCCCTCAATGAGATCGCCACGGGCTATCAGGGCGAGTGGCCCGAGTTCAAGGAACGATTTGCGCGCCTGCGTGAGGCCGTCAACCTCATGCGGCAACTGTGGACCGGCAAGCGCATCGACTTCACGGGTGAGTACTATTCCACTGTCGGCGCCACCCTCTACGACATTCCGGATGCCCCGGTGCCGGTGTATATCGCGGCCGGTGGCCCCGTCGTGGCCCGCTATGCCGGCCGTGCCGGCGACGGTTTCATCTGCACCTCGGGTAAGGGCATGGAGCTTTACACCGAGAAACTGCTGCCGGCCGTCGCTGAGGGCCTCGAGAAGGTGGGGCGCCCGCAGGACGACATTGACCGCATGATCGAGATCAAGATCTCCTACGACACCGACCCGCAAGCCGCACTGGAGAATACCCGGTTCTGGGCCCCGCTGTCACTCACGCCCGAGCAGAAGCAATCCATTCACGACCCGCTCGAGATGGAGGCCGCCGCCGATGCGCTCCCGATCGAGCAGGTCGCCAAGCGCTGGATCGTCGCCTCCGACCCCGACGAGGCCGTGGCGCTGATCAAGCCCTACCTGGACGCGGGCCTCAACCACCTGGTCTTCCACGCCCCGGGCCACGACCAGAAACGTTTTCTCGACCTGTTCGAGCGCGACCTGGCCCCGCGGCTGCGCCAGCTGGGCTGAAGCCGGGCAAACGAGACCGACTACGACCAGCGCGCACCGACCGAGTGCACGGCCGAATCAAGCGGATGCGCCGCAGCGGCGAGGGCTTCGGCCACCGGACGGATGTCGTCGGGCAGGGCGCCGGCGGTCACCCGAATGAACGCGGGGCCACCCTCCACGGCCTGGAACGGCGAGCCGCCGGCCACGCGAATGCCGGACGCGGCGAGCCGCACCAGGGCATCACGCTCGTTCTGCACGGGCAGCCAGGTATTGATGCCGTCGGCCTGCACCACGACGAGCCCGAACTCGGCCAGGGCGTCGGCGAGGGCACGCTGGCGGGCGAAATAGATGCGGCGCGCCTCGCTGACCTGCGCCATGCTCTCGCCGTTGGTGAGCAGGTCGTGCAGAATCGTCTGCAGCATGCGGCTAGTCCAGCCGGGGCCGAGCATGCGCCGCGACACGATCGGGTCGATGAGTGCGGCCGGGCCGCCGAGCGCGGCCATGCGCAGGTCGGGGCCGTGCGACTTGGAGAAGCTGCGCACGTGCAGGGTGCGTTCGGGCAGCCAGAGTCCAAGACTCACGTCGGGGGCGATGCTGATCTCCGCAGAGTGGTCGTCTTCGATCACGATGGTGTCGGCGCTCGCCGCAGTGCTGTGCAATAGCCCGGCCAGCTCCTCTGCCCGGTGCGCGGTCATCGAGGCGCCGGTCGGGTTCTGCGCGCGCGGTTGCAGCAGTACGACGGCCGGGCCGAGCTTGAGGGCCGCGGCGAAGTCGGCCGGAATGATGCCGTGCTCGTCGACGGCCACCGGCAGGCGTTCCAGGCCGAGCTGGTCGAGCAGATCGAAGAACGGTGGAAACGACGGGTTCTCCACGATGACGCGGTCGCCGAACCGCGCGACCGCATCGAGGCTGCGCGAGATGGCGTCGAGGGCGCCGTCGACGATGGTGACGGTTTCGACCGGGTAGGGCCACGAAGCCCGCAGCACCTCGAGCAGCTCCGGAATGATCGGGAGGTCCTGATAGCTCGGCGTCACCGCGCGCTGCGCTACCCGGGAGAGCGCAGGTCCGAGCGCCGGCAACAACTTCGGGTCGGGAGTGCCGCGCGAGAGGTCGAGGCGGGCCGGACCGACCGCGCCGATCATGGACTGGCTGCGGGCGGGCAGCCACTTGGGCGCGGCATCCTGAACGAAGGTGCCGCCCCGACCACGCGACACGATCAGGCCGACCGCGGAGAGCGCCCGCCAGGCATGACTGACCGTGGCCGGGCTCACGCCGAGGTCACCGGCCAGCACCCGCACCGTCGGCAGACGGTCGCCTGGCACGAGGCGACCGCTCGCGATCAATCGGCCGATGGCCGCGGCAATCCCCGCCGGTGTGCGCTGCTCGATTTCAGCGATAAAGTTCTGCATTGCTCTTGCCCCAAGGTGCCGTGGACGACAGGATGATTAATGCGTGCGATACACAGAGAAACACATTTGAAATGTTTACGTCAAATAATAACAATACGAACAGCGCAGTTCGTAGCGACCCTTGACTAACGAAAAGCAAGTGGAAGGCACAGCATGAACAGTCAGATCGTTCGAACCGCCATCACCCAGGCCACCTGGACCGGCGACGAAGAATCCATGATTCAAAAACACGAAGGCTTCGTGCGCACCGCGGCTGCCCAGGGCGTGCAGGTGATCTGCTTTCAGGAGCTCTTCCACGGCCCCTATTTCGGCATCGTGCAAGATGCCAAGTACTACGACTACGCGCAGGCCGTGCCCGGCCCCATCGTCGAGCGCTTTCAAAAGCTCGCGAGCGAGTACAAGATGGTCATCGTCGTGCCCATGTACGAAGAAGAACAGCCCGGCGTGCTCTACAACACCGCTGCGGTCATCGACGCCGACGGAACTTACCTCGGCAAGTACCGCAAACACCACATCCCCCACCTGCCGCAGTTCTGGGAGAAGTTCTACTTTCGTCCCGGAAACGCCGACTACCCGGTCTTCGACACCGCGTACGGCAAGATCGGCGTGTACATCTGCTATGACCGCCACTTCCCGGAGGGCTGGCGTGCCCTCGGCCTGAACGGCGCCGAGATCGTGTTCAACCCCTCGGCCACCAAACCCGGCCTGTCGAACCGACTGTGGGAGCTCGAGCAGCCGGCTGCCGCTGTCGCCAACCAGTACTACGTCGGCGCGAACAACCGTATCGGCAACGAAGAGGCGGAGTTCGGCGATGAGGCCGTCACCTTCTACGGCAGCTCGTACTTCGTCGACCCCAAGGGCAACTACGTGGGCGAGCGAGCCTCGACCGACACCGAGGAGATTCTCGTGCGCGACCTCGACCTCGGCGTGATCCGCGAGGTGCGCAACTCCTGGCAGTTCTACCGTGACCGTCGCCCCGACTCCTACGAGCCCCTCGTCGCCCCTTAAAGCGCATAGAACGGATGCTGTCGACCGACCCGGCCGACAGCATCCGCTACCCCTGACACTTTCAGCGAAGAGGATGCCATGAAGACTTTGATCAAGAACGGCACCGTGGTCAACGCCACGGGCCGAGGACTCGCCGATGTGCTCATCGACGGCGAGAAAATTGCCGCGGTGCTCGCACCCGGCTCGACCCTGCTCGGCTTCGACGTGGCGGGCAACGTTGACCGCGTCATCGACGCCGGGGGCAAGTACGTCATTCCGGGCGGCATCGACGCCCACACCCATCTGGAGATGCCGTTCGGCGGCACCCAGGCCAGCGACACCTTCGAAACCGGTACCCGCGCTGCCGCCTGGGGCGGCACCACGAGCATCGTCGACTTCGTCGTGCAGTACGCCGGCGAAGACGTGCTGGAGCGTTATGCCGCCTGGCAGCAGAAGGCCGCCGGCCAGTGCGCCATCGACTACGGCTTTCATCAGATCCTCTCCGACGTGCAGGACAGCTCGCTGACCGCGATGGACAAACTCGTCGACGAGGGCGTCTCGAGCTTCAAACTGTTCATGGCCTACAAGGGCGTGTTCCTCAGCGACGACGGCCAAATCGTCAAGGCCATGCAGCGCGCCGCCACCAACGGCAGCATGATCATGATGCACGCCGAGAACGGCAGCGTCATCGACCTGCTCGTGCAGCAGGCGGTTGCCGCCGGCAACACCGGCCCGCTCTATCACGGCCTGACCCGACCCTGGCAGGCCGAAGAAGAGGCCACCCACCGGGCCATCATGCTTGCCAACCTCACCGGCGCTCCTCTATATATAGTGCACGTGTCGGCGAAGCAGGCCGTGGACCAGATCGCGCAGGCCAGAGACAATGGCCAGAATGTGTTCGGCGAGACCTGTCCGCAGTACCTCTACCTCTCGCTCGAGGACAACCTCGGTGCCGAGAGCGACGAGTGGGGCCGGTTCGAGGGCGCCAAATGGGTCTGCTCCACGCCGCTACGGGCTAAGGCCGAGGGACACCAGCACCACATGTGGCAGAGCCTTCGCACAAACGACATCCAGATGGTCTCCACCGACCACTGCCCGTTCTGCATGAAAGGCCAGAAGGACTTAGGGCTGACCGATTTTTCCAAGATTCCCAACGGCATCGGCTCGGTCGAACACCGCATGGACCTCTTGTACCAGGGCGTCGTCGACGGCAAGATCTCGCTCGAACGCTGGGTCGAGGTGTGCTCAACGACCCCGGCGCGCATGTTCGGCATGTATGGCCAGAAGGGCGTGATCGCGCCCGGCGCCGACGGCGATGTGGTCATCTACGACCCGAACGGGCACACGTCTATTGGGGTGGGAAAGTCCCACCACATGAACATGGACTACTCGGCCTGGGAAGGCTATGAGATCGACGGCCACGTCGACACCGTCATCTCCCGCGGCAAGGTCGTCGTCGACGATCACGCCTACCTCGGCACCAAGGGTGACGGCCGTTTCATCAAGCGCGGCCTGAGCCAGTACCTCATCTAAGGGGACGACATGGATTTCGGCGCAGTACTTCAGACCAACCCGCCGTCGGCGCGCACCGTGCAACTGGCCAAATTGGCCGAGGCACACGGGTTCAGCCACGTCTGGACCTTCGACTCGCACCTGCTCTGGCAGGAACCCTACGTGATCTACAGCCGCATTCTGGCCGAGACCAGCAGAATCATCGTCGGCCCCATGGTAACCAACCCGGCCACCCGGGACTGGACCGTGACGGCATCCACTTATGCGACCCTCAACGAAATGTACGGCAACCGCACCATCTGTGGCATCGGGCGCGGCGACTCCGCGGTGCGCACCACCAACGGTGCCCCGACCACACTGAAGACCCTGCGCGAGTCGATCCACGTCATTCGCGAGCTCGCCAACTCTCGCCCGGTGGAATACAACGGCGCCACGGTGCAGTTTCCGTGGAGTCGCGGCTCCAGCCTGGAGATGTGGGTCGCGGCCTACGGCCCGCTCGCGCTCAAGCTCGCCGGTGAGGTGGGCGACGGCTTCATCCTGCAGATGGCCGACCTCGACGTGGCCAAGTGGATGATCGAGAGCGTGCGTACCGCAGCCTCCAACGCCGGCCGCGACCCGATGGAGATCAAATTCTGCGTCGCCGCCCCCGCCTATGTCGGTTCGGACTGGGAGCACATGCGCAACCAGTGCCGCTGGTTCGGCGGCATGGTCGGCAACCACGTGGCCGACATCGTGGCCAAGTACGGCGTCGATTCCGCGGTTCCGAAGGCACTCACCGACTACATCAAGGACCGTGAGGGCTACGACTACAACCAACACGGTAAGGCGGGCAATGAGCACGCCGCGTTCGTGCCAGACGAGATCGTCGACCGGTTCTGCCTGCTCGGCACGGCGAAAGACCACATCGAGAAGCTCGAGGCGCTCAAAGACCTCGGCGTCGACCAGTTCGCCGGCTACCTGCAGCATGACAACAAGGAAGAAACGATGCGCGTCTACGGCGACACCGTGATTCCAGCGCTGACCGACGCCATTACGGCTAAGAAATAAGCGGATGCCGACGACCAGCGAGCAGGCCGCGCCACTTACGCGCGGCGCGCTCGGAGTGGCTAAAGCGCGCCAGCCCGGGCGTTCCGGCGTGCACCCGCGCTTGCGTGGTGGCCTTTTCGGTCTGGCCGGCCTCGCGCTGCTCGCCCTCATCTGGGAGCTCTACAAAACGCTCGGACCGGTCGACGGTGTCGTCATTGGCACGCTCACCGTGCTTCCGCGAACGAGCGATCTCGCCATGCCGCACCTCTGGGTCATGTTCGAGCGACTGTTCGAGCCGGTGACCGGCGCGGCATCCGCTCTGCCGCTGTGGCAGGCGGTGCTGGCCGGTTCGCTGTTCACCCTGGGAATCGCCGCAGTCGGCTGGCTGGTTGGCGTGACCGTTGGGCTCGCGCTTGCCCTGCTCATGCAGCGCTTTCGCCTGGCCGAGTCAATGATTCTGCCCTGGATCATTCTGAGCCAGACCGTGCCGCTGATCGCGATCGCCCCGCTGGTTCGACGCTGGGGCGCGCAGATCCAGTTCGGCGAATTCACCTGGGAAAGCTGGATGTCGGTGGCCATGATCGCCTCCTACCTCGCGTTCTTCCCGGTGTCGATCGGCGCCCTGCGGGGCCTCGCCTCGCCCGACGCCAACCACGTCGACCTCATGCACTGCTACGCAATCGGCTGGTGGAAGACGCTCTGGCGGCTGCGCCTACCGGCCAGCGTCGGCTACCTGCTGCCAGCCCTGCGCCTGGCTGCGGTCAGCGCGGTCGTCGGCAGCGTCGTGGCCGAAGTGTCGATCGGGCTGCGCGGCGGCATCGGTCGGCTCATCGTGGAATACGCCGGCGCGGCCGGCAACGACCCGGGCAAGCCCTGGGCGCCCATCTTCGGTTCGATCCTGGTCGGCCTCGTCGCCGCCGGTTTTGTGGGCCTGATCGGCCTGTTCCTTCGTCGTTTTCGCAGGGGAGAGGTGTCAGCATGACCAACACAACGAGTGTGCCTGCTGTTGATGTACACAGTGTCAGTCGCATCTTCGCCGCCCGCAAGGGCCCCGGCGTCACCGCCCTCGACGATGTGAGCCTCACGGTCGCGCCCGGCGAGTTCGTCAGCCTGATTGGGCCAAGCGGATGCGGCAAGAGCACGCTTTTGAGACTGGTCGCCGACCTCGACGTGCCCACCAGCGGCAGCATCGAGGTGTTTGGCAAGCCCGCGCGGCGGGCACGCATCGACCAGTCCTACGGCATCGCTTTTCAGCAGGCCGGCCTGCTGCCCTGGCGCACGGTTGCCGGCAACATCGAGCTGCCGCTCGAACTGCACGGAGTGGGTAAGGCGGCCAGGCGGGGGCGCGCCGCCGAACTCATCGCGCTGGTCGGGCTCTCGGACTTCGCCAGCCACTACCCGGACCAGCTCTCCGGCGGTATGCAGCAGCGTGTCGCGATCGCCCGTTCGCTCGCTGAAAGCCCGAGCCTGCTGCTCATGGACGAACCCTTCGGCGCCCTCGACGAGATGACCCGCGAGCGCATGCAGAACGAACTCGTGCGTATCTGCGCCGAAACCCAGGCGGCCGTGGTTTTCGTCACGCACTCCATTCCCGAAGCGGTGTTTCTCTCCAACCGGGTGGTGGTCATGTCGCCGCGGCCTGGGCGCATCCGTTCTATTGTGAGCGTGGGACTTGGCGATATGAGCGGCCGGGGCGAAGACCTGCGCGAAGATGAGGGCTTCTTTCGCTCCCTCAGCGAGGTGCGCGACCTGCTGCACGGCGATGAAGCGGCCGGGGCTGGCCACAACCAGGCCGGCGCTCGCGGAGTCGAGACGCGATGAGAACCGCCCAGCCGGGGCTCGTTCAGACCGTCCTCGCCCCGATCGTGTTCGGGGTTGCCGTCATTTTGCTCTGGCAGGGCCTGGTCACCGGGCTGGCGATCAAGGCGTTCATTCTTCCGGCCCCGTTTGCGATCGGCGCCGAATTCGCCGGCAATCTGAACAATGTCGCCGGGGGAATGGTGGTCACCGGCCGTAACTCGCTGATCGGCCTCGTCATCGGTGCCGTGCTCGGAATCGCGCTGGCGATCGTGGCGGCGCTCGCGCGCCTGCTCGATGAGATGGCGGCGCCCATCGTCGCCGCCCTCTCGGTGGTGCCGATCGTGGCGCTCGCGCCGGTGCTCTACACGATGTTCGGCGCCGGCGCCGAGACCGCCCGGCAGCTGGTCGCTGCGCTTGCCGTGTTTGTGCCGGTCTACTTCAACACCCTCAAGGGCCTGCGCCAAGTGCGTCCGGTGCACCGCGACCTCATGCGTGCCTACGCCGTCACCGGTTGGCAGGCCACCCGGGCGGTCACCCTGCCCACCGCGTTGCCCTACGTCTTCACCGGCCTGCGCGTGGCATCCTCGCTCGCCGTAATCAGCGCTCTGATCGCCGAATATTTCGGCGGACCGGTCGGCGGCCTCGGCAAATCGATCACGTCAGCCGCGTCGAGCAGCAACTACGGCCTGGCTTGGGCCTACGTGCTCGGCTCGATCATTCTCGGACTTGCTTTTTACTGCGCAGCTCTCATCGTTGAGAAGCTCGTCACCCGCCGTTCCGGCGGCTAGACCACCACCCCACCACACACAGCACCAGCAACCAAGGAGGCACCATGAAACACCGCATTACATGGCTTGGCGCAATCACCGCCGTCGGCGCGCTCGTTCTCTCCGGCTGCAGCACGGCGAGCACTGCTCCCACAACGGATGCCGCTGGCGATCTCACCCCGATCACCCTGCAGCTGCAATGGTTCGCGCAGGCCCAGTTCGCTGGCTACTACGCCGCTCTCGACCAGGGTTACTACGAAGACGAAGGCCTCGACGTGACCATCGACGAGGGTGGCTCCGACATCGTGCCGCAGGATGTACTCGCCGCCGGCGACGCCGACTACGCCATCTCCTGGGTGCCCAAGGTGCTCGGCTCGATCGAGCAGGGTGCCAACATCACCGACGTCGCCCAGATCTTCGAACGCAGTGCCACCACCCAGATCTCGCTCAAGGACAAGGACATCACGACCGCGGCCGACCTAGCGGGCAAGAACGTCGGCAGCTGGGGCTACGGCAACGAGTGGGAGCTGTTTGCCGGCATGCAGAAGGCCGACGTTGAGCTCGGCGACATCAACCTCATTCAGCAGGCCTTCGACATGACCGGATTCCTCGCCGGCGATATCGATGCTGCCCAGGCCATGACGTACAACGAGTACGCCCAGGTTCTGGAAACCATCAACCCCGATACCGGCAAGCTGTTTCAGCCCGATGAACTCAACGTTATCGACTGGAACGATGAGGGCACCGCGATGCTGCAGGACTCCATCTGGGCCAACGCCGACAAGCTCGAAAGCGACTCGGACTACGCCGACAACACGGTGAAGTTCATCAAGGCGTCGATCAAGGGCTGGATCTACGCGGCCAACAATCCGTCCGAAGCGGCCGGCATCGTCACGGCCGCCGGTTCGACCCTCGGTGAGAGCCACCAGCTGTGGATGACCAACGAGGTCAGCAAACTCATCTTCCCGTCGACCAACGGCGTCGGAATGATCGACGAAGCGGCCTGGGCCAACACGGTCGATATCGCCATGAACACCAAGAATGAGACCGGCGCGACCATCATCACCACCGAACCACCGGCGACGGCGTACTCGAATGAATACGTGACGAAGGCGCTCGACGAGCTGAAGGCCGAGGGCGTCGACGTTATGGGCACCGACTGGAAGCCCACCGAGGTCACCCTCAACGAGGGCGGCAACTAGCTGCTGCACCACTGGATGACCGGCCGGGCGGCTCCAGGCGGGCCGCCCGGCCCACAATCTTTCCGATTTCCGAATCCCTGTTCCACCCACCACCACAGAGAAAGCCAGCGATATACGTGACTGACACCAGCACACAAACTCTCAACGCGCACACCAGCGAACTCGACCGGGCGCACGTGTTCCATTCCTGGTCGGCACAGGCGAAGCTTGCGCCGCTCGTCATCGCCGGCGGGTTGGGCTGCCGCGTCTGGGATCATGACGGACGCTCGTATCTCGACTTCTCGAGTCAGTTGGTGAACGTGAACATCGGCCATCAGCATCCGGCCGTGGTGCAAGCCATCACCGAGCAGGCCGCTCTGCTGACGACCATCGCGCCGTCCACCGCCAACCTGGCCCGCGGCGAGGCGGCCAAGCGCATCACCGACCGTGCCCCGGTCGGTTTCAACAAGGTCTTCTTCACCAACGGTGGAGCGGATGCGAACGAAAACGCCATGCGCATGGCCCGCGTACACACCGGCCGCGACAAGGTGCTCTCCCTCTATAAGTCGTACCACGGCAACACCGGTGCGGCCATCGTGGCCACCGGCGACTGGCGCCGCATTCCCAACGAGTATTCGCGCGGCCACGTGCACTTCTTCGGCCCGTTCCTCTACCGCAGCGAATTCTGGGCGACCAGCGAGGCCGAGGAATGCGCTCGCGCGCTGCACCACCTCGAACGCGTCATCCAGGGCGAGGGCGTGGCCTCGGTTGCGGCCATTCTGCTCGAATCCATTCCGGGGACCGCCGGAATCATGATGCCGCCGGCCGGCTACCTGCCCGGAGTGCGCGCACTGTGCGACAAGTACGGCATCAAGCTCATCCTCGACGAGGTCATGTGCGGCTTCGGCCGCACCGGCCACTGGTTCGCCTTTCAGGCGTACGACGTCGTGCCCGATCTGATCACCTTCGCCAAGGGTGTCAACTCCGGTTACGTGCCCACCGGCGGCGTGATCATCTCCGATGCCATCGCCGCCACCTTCGACGAGACGGTCTTTCCCGGCGGACTCACTTACAGCGGGCATCCGCTCGCGATGGCGTCGATCGTCGGCGCACTCGACGCCATGGAGGCCGAGGGCATCGTCGAGAACGCCGCTCGCATCGGACGCGACGTGCTCGAGCCGGGCCTGGAAGCCCTACAGGCCAAGCACCCGATCATCGGCGAAGTGCGCGGTGTCGGCGTGTTCTGGGCTCTCGAGCTCGTCGCCGACCCGTCGACCCGCGAACCGGTGAGCGCCGCGGTCATGGCCCGGGTGAAGGCCGAACTGCTCGGCCGGGGCCTGCTGCCGTTCCTGATGGAGAACCGTATCCACGTCGTGCCGCCCTGCGTCGTCACCGACGCTGAGGTGGCCGAAGCGCTCGCCATCTACGACGAGGTGCTCAGCCTCGACCTGCTCGCTTAATCCCTCCAACCACTAAGGACCTTCACAATGACTGACATCCCCACTATTCAGCACTACATCGACGGCAAAGCTGCCGCTGGCACCTCGACCCGCACCGCGCCCGTTTACAACCCGGCCACCGGCAAAGTCGCCAAAAACGTGCTGCTGGCGAGCACGGCCGACCTCGACGCAGCCGTCGCGGTCGCCCAGGCCGCCTACCCGGCCTGGCGCGACACGAGCCAGGCCCGCCGCCAGACCATCATGTACAACTTTCGCGAGCTGCTGAACGCACGGAAAGGCGACCTGGCCGATATTCTCACCGCCGAACACGGCAAGGTCACCTCCGACGCGCTCGGCGAAATCATTCGCGGCCTCGAGGTCGTCGAATTCGCCCTCGGCATGCCGCACCTGACCAAGGGCGAGTACTCCGAAAACGTCTCGACCGGCGTTGATGTCTACTCGATTCGCCAGTCGCTCGGCGTCGTGGGCATCATCAGCCCGTTCAACTTTCCGGCCATGGTGCCACTCTGGTACTTCCCGATTGCGATCGCGGCCGGCAACACCGTCGTGCTCAAGCCGAGTGAGAAGGACCCTTCGGCGTCGAACTGGCTGGCCGAGCTGTTCACGGAGGCCGGCCTGCCCAATGGTGTGCTCAACGTCGTGCACGGCGACAAAGAGGCCGTCGATGCCCTGCTGGTGAACCCCGACGTGCAGGCGATCTCCTTCGTCGGTTCCACCCCGATCGCCCGCTACATCTACGAGACCGCTGCCAAGAACGGCAAGCGTGTGCAGTCCCTCGGCGGTGCGAAAAACCACATGCTGGTTCTGCCAGACGCCGATCTCGAGTTGACAGCGGATGCCGCAGTGAATGCCGGTTTCGGATCCGCCGGTGAGCGCTGCATGGCCATCAGCGTCATCGTGGCCGTCGAGCCGGTCGCAGACGAACTCATCGCCAAGATTGCCGAACGCGTCAAGGGCCTCACCGTCGGCGACGGCACGCGCGGCTGCGACATGGGCCCGCTGATCACCCAGGTGCACCGCGACAAGGTGGCCGGCTACATCGACATCGCTCAGGCAGACGGTGCCGACGTCGTCATCGACGGCCGCGACATCACGGTGGATGGTGACGCCGACGGCTTCTGGCTCGGCCCGACCCTGTTCGACAAGGTCAGCGTCGACTCGGCCGTGTACCTCGACGAAATCTTCGGCCCGGTGTTGTCGATCGTGCGCGTGGCCAGCTACCAAGCGGGCCTCGACCTCATTAATGCGAGCCAGTACGGCAACGGCACCGCGATCTTCACCAACGACGGTGGGGCCGCTCGCCGGTTCCAGAACGAGGTTCAGGTGGGCATGGTCGGCATCAACGTGCCGATTCCGGTGCCGGTCGCATACCACTCCTTCGGCGGCTGGAAGAACTCGCTGTTCGGCGACGCCAAGGCCTACGGCCCCGCCGGAGTGAACTTCTACACCCGAGAAAAAGCCGTCACCAGCCGCTGGCCGGATCCCAGCCACGGAGGCATCAACCTGGGCTTTCCCCAGAACAACTAGCTCCCTATCTCGCGAGAGCGGGAAAAGTGTTATTTCAGCATGGCCGAAGCAACACTTTTCCCGCTCTCGACGACCTATTTAGGGGTGTGGGATTGCTGCACCGTCGCGGCCTCGGATTGCAGCGCGGCGATTATGGTGCGCACGGCTAAGCGTTCGGCTCGGTCGGGGCGCATCAGGGCCACGATCTGGCGCTCGGATTCGATGCCCCGCAGGGGCTTCAATACGAGGCGACCGGGCTGGCCGCCACCGGAGGTGTAGCGCGGCACGAGAGCGATGCCGAGCCCGGCGATCACGAATGATTCGATCAGGGCCAGGTCGGCGAAGCGCTGCGACATCGACAGTCGGGCGCCGGCTTCCTGCTCGATCGCGTGCAAAATGCGCTCGAACGGGTAACCGTCGGTCACCCCGATCCAGGTCTCTCCGATGAGGTCGCTTGGGCGCACCCAGGCGCGATCGGCAAGCGGATGCCCCACCGGCAGACCCACATCGAGCGGCTCGGTCATCAGCGGAACGACCGTGAGACCGCGGCCGGCCCAGGACAGCTGCCCACTCATCGAGTGCGCCAATACAATGTCATACTCGGCGGTGAAGGCGGGAAAGTCGCTCAGTTCGGGGTCTTCGTCGGCGCAGTTGAGCACGAGCCCTGGCCCCAGGTTTTTAATGACACCGGGCAACAGCATTTGACCGGCCGTTGGAAAGGTGACGAGGCTCACTTCGCCGGTGGCGTTGTTGCGAAAGTCGTCCCAGAGCGCGGTTGCTTTCGCGAGTGACACCGCGACATCCGTTGCACTGCGGGCGAGGGCCCGGCCAGCATCGGTGAGTACAAGGCCGCGTCCTTGCCGCTGGGTGAGCGGCAGACCTGCCTCACGTTCGAGTACCTTGAGCTGTTGTGAGACCGCCGACGGGGTGCGGTGAGTGGCGAGGGCGACCGCCGTGACACTGCCGCGGTCGGCGAGTTCACGGAGAAGCTCGAGTCGTTGCACATCCATGTAGGCAGTCTAAACAATTCATACAGAATAAATCGATTGTGCTGCACGGTCAGGGGTGGTCAAATAAGAGAGTCATACACGAGCAGTGACGCCTCCGTGCCGGGCCAGTCCACCTCCTTCGAAAGGCACCTCGTGTTCATCCTCATCGCCATCGTGCTCATTGCCGTTGTTTCAACCGTCGCCCTCGTCGTCGAGGTGCACCGCGACGGCTACCGCCAGGTAGAGCGTCGCAACTTGGTGCGCATCTTCTAGCTCTCACTTCTCTTCCCGCTCTCGCGGGAGGTTGAGGGGGCGCTCCTTCGCGGGGCGGCGGGAACAGGGTCACCTGCTCCTCGCTCAAACATGTGGATGTCCCGGGGACTACCGCGAAATGCGTGCGGCGACCCCGAAACACCCGAAAACTCGAAGGCGCCGCAGGAAACCCCGCCCCCACCTCGACTCTTTGCGGCTGTGAGGCATGCCCTAAACTGGCGATTGTGACTGATACACGGCAGAAACTCATCGACTTCATCTCGGCCGAGGCCGTTTTTCACGGAGACTTCGTTCTCACCAGCGGTAAAAAGGCCACGTACTACGTCGACCTGCGCCGGGTGAGCCTCGACCACCGGGTCGCCCCGCTGATCGGGCAGGTAATGCTCGACCTCATCAAGGATGTGCCCGATGTCGTCGCCGTCGGCGGCATGACCATGGGCGCCGACCCGATCGCCGCCTCGGTCATGCACCAGGGCGCGGCCCGCGGCGTGAGTTATGACGCGTTCGTCGTGCGCAAGGAACCCAAGGACCACGGCCGCGGACGCCAGGTCGAGGGTCCCGACCTCGCCGGCAAGCGCGTGATCGTGCTCGAAGACACCTCGACCACCGGGGGGTCGCCCCTCGCCGCCATCGAAGCGCTGCTCAAGGTTGGTGCCAAGATTGCCGGCGTTGCCGTCGTGGTCGACCGCAACACCGGTGCTCGCGAAGTGATCGAGGCCGCCGGCTACCCCTATTTCGCCGCGATCTCCCTTGAGGACCTGGGGCTCAACTAGTGGCATCAGACGACGACGAGCGGGGAATCGACTGGCTCGCGTCGCAGCTCGACCCGGAAGGCACCGGTGCTGACTCACCCAACGACTCAGCTGCCGCCGCTTCAGATAATGCCAAAACGGATGCTGCCAAAACGGATGCCGCCGCCCCCACGAGCCGCTTTGGACGTCGCGCACGTCGCGCCAAGCCGGTCGTAGCAGAGCCCGAGGTCGTCGAGCCCGTTGAGCCGCCCGTTCCGGCAGCGCCCGCCGGGCCGGTTCCCTGGTGGAACACTCCGCTGCCTCGATCGGTCGAAGTTGACGCTGACACCGTTGAGGCTGCTGAGCGCAGTGTGCACTCCGATTCGGCGGATGACGATGAGCCGGCCACTGCTCTCGAGCAGGAAGCCGTTCCGCCGACCGATAGTTCACCAGAGCTGGCCCCGCAGCCCGCTGCAAGGGCCGAGCCGATCGCTGTAGAGCCGATCGCGCCTGTGCCCAGCACCGCCGAGCTGATCACACCGGCACCGGCACCGGCGGCAGCTGTCGTGCCCGAAGCGGTCGAAGAGCAGGCCACGGCCGCAACCGAGCTGCTTCCCGTCTCGGCAGCGGATGCTGACGCACCCGACTCGGGGGCGAGCATCCGCTTAGCCGAAACCGACCAGCCAACGCACACCGAGGCGCCGAGTCGCCACCGGTCCCGGCGAGTTCTTGCCGGGGGAACGCAGGCCGCCCTGGTCTGGACCGCCGTCGGGCTGCTTGCCCTCATCGTGCTGGTGGGGCTGTTCTATCTCGGCCAGCGTCTGGTCGCGAGCCCGGTAGCGGCTCCGGCACCGACCCAATCCGCGACGCCGACTCCCACTCCAAGCCCCACGCCCAGGCCGGTCCCGGAGATCACGGCGGCGCAGGCCGCCGGCGTGCACGAGTGGAACACCCTATTCGGTGGCGAGTGCCTCGAACCGTACGTCTCGCCGTGGGAGGAAGAGCTCACGGTCGTGGATTGCGCCGTCGCACACACCGCGCAGCTGGTCTACCGCGGCAACTTCGGCGGCGACGCAACCACCGTGTTTCCGGGCGAGGCGGCACTCGCCGCCCAGATCAACCTGCTCTGCACGGCACCCGGAATCCTTGACCTGAACGCCGCGGGTGCTTACCCGAACCTGCAAATGCAGGGCAGTTACCCGATCACCGAAGAACAGTGGACCACCGGCCTACGCAACTACTACTGCTTCGTGAGCCGTGCCTCGGTCGAACCGCTGGCCGCGACCATCATGGGCGCCGGCCCCACCGCCTGATCCAGAAACGGCCGTGACCGCGACGCATTCGCTGATGCGCGGGCTCATGGCTGAGTCTCAAAATTCATCGAGGTTTACGGTGAGGCTGTGGCGCTGACGCTGTGGAGGATATGGGCCGGATCGCGGCCGGGCCTCGGCGACGCGGAATTGGCTCGGGTATAGTGTGCGCGGCCGTGGAGTAGACCCGAATCGTCGGATGCATGTGTAATGAAAAATCGTCTATTGATTCGATAATAAACCCTTGACAGCAAATCGTGACGGCGGTGAAACTCGCGCGATCGCCCTCGCTCTGTCTGCTCGCGATGGCGTTATTGTTGGCGAATTCGGATCAGGCGGTCATATCTGCTGCTGGGAATCTATCTGAGATTCTCTCGACTTTATGTTCGATTCGCGGTAGAATTGGCATGAAGGAGGCAATGGCACCCATGTTCATGGAAAACCCGAGTGAGTTCAGTTCACACCCCGTCATTGTGGCGGTGGAGCAGGCTCGGGAGATTCTGTTGGCGGCGTTGCGTGGGGTGTCGTTCGGGCTGCTCGGTGACGAAGAGTCGCTGACCATGTTGCTCGCGCTGGAGAGTGTGGGCCGAGTGGTCGACGGGGCCCGGGTGCTCTCCACGACCGATGTGCTGCGCCGGTCCGAATATTTCGATGCTGCCGCTGCCCAGGCCGCTGCTACGAGTGCTGCTGCGGAGTCTGCGATGGCGGAGAGCGCCGCGCCGGCGGGGTCGGGCGAGGCTGCTCCTGGCACGGCGACGACTCTGGGTGCGCCGACGCTGGCCCGTCGGCTGGGCTGCCGCAGCGGCGTCGAGCTGGTCTGCACCCTGGCCCGGCTGTCTCGCTCGGAGGTGCGGCAGCGGTCAGCGCTCGGTGAGAAAGCCGGCCAGCGGATGCTGCTCGGTCGCCCCCTCACTCCCACCTACCCCGTTCTCGGCGAAGCCCTGCAAGGTGGGGAACTCGGTCTCGAGCAGGCCCGGGTGATCGTCACGGTGCTCGACGGCCTGCGCTCTTCAGTTCTGGTGGAAGACCTCGACCGGGTCGAACGCTCCCTCGTCGCCAGCGGCTCCGGCGCAATCACCCCCGAAACCGACGGGCTCCCCGGTGCGGGTATCGCGTTTGCGCCGGAGTTGCTGCGGCAGCAGGGCATCCAGTGGAAGGCGCGCCTCGCTCCCGACGGCACGGCGCCCGGCGAGGCGCCGCCGGAGCGGCGCAGCTGGCTCACCTTCGGCACCCTCAGCAACGGCGGCTACAGCCTCAACGGCTGGTTCACCACCCTCGACCGCGCCATCATCGGCAACGTCTTTGACGCGTACCTGTCCGCCGCCGCGTCCAACCCGGTCCCCGGAGCCAACGCCACCGCAGCTACTCCTGGCACCCAAGTAACACCGCGCGCCACGGTCGCGTTTCGTGACACCGACCCCGCCGACCCCAGCACCAGCGAAAAGAAGAGCACTGGCAACAGCCCTGACACCCAAGCCGAAGCCGAGGTCGAGGTCGAAATCGAAATCGAAATCGAAATCGAAATCGAGGTCGAGAGTAACGACCTGCCCGACCCGCTCAGCTCCGACAGACTCAGTCCGTGCTCGCAGCAACCCGACGACACCCGCTCCCGCAGCGAAAAGCAAGCTGGCATCCTCCGCGCTGTGTTCGAAGCCGCCGCCCGGCAGCCCGGCACCCCGACCATGGGCGGAGCCGCCCCCACCGTGCTCGTGCACATCAACATCAACGACCTCCTCGCCGGCCGCGGCGCCGGCTGGATCGATGGCCTCGACGGCCCCCTCACCACCAACCAAGTCGACGAACTCATCTGCGCCGGCGGGTATCAACCGGTGCTGTTCGGCCACAACGGAAAGATCCTGCACCTCGGCACCAGCAACCGATTCTTCACCGCCCAACAACGCCGAGCACTCGCCGCCCGAGATGGCGGCTGCGTCATCCCCGGCTGCACCATGCCACCCCACCTCACCCAAGTGCACCACGTCGTCCCGTGGCGCCAGGGCGGCCCCACCGATATCGACAACGCCGTCCTGCTCTGCAACGCCGGCCATGCCAGCATCGACACCTCCGGCTGGGACATCGACATGCGAGACGGCCGCCCCTGGATCCGCGGACCCCTCATCTTCGACCCCACCCAAACCTGGCGCCCCGCCGCACAAAACCGCGCAGCCACCCCCACCGAAAAACCCAACTGGAACAAGTAAGTCCGATCGGCCGGAGGCACTCGACCGACGGGATGGCTGGGCGGCGCAGGGAGCCAGCGCAGGCAGCCAGCGCAGGACTATGGCGGTCTCGACGGGCTTGAGCAGCGGAGTGGCGCTGCCGCGGGGCGTCGGCTGGCGGCCTTCCGTTGCGATCTCAGGCGGGTACGGGGATAGGCCGGCTACGCGTGCAGCAGCCGACCACGCAGCCGACCACGCAGCCGAGCTGCGCGGGCAGGTCAGCGCCGACCGGGAACGGCGCGTAGGAGCGGGCGAGCGAGCGCCTGTGGAGGAGGCGCTTAGATCTCGTCGCTCTCGATGAGATCGGTCGAGAGCAGCTCGTGCACGCCGGCCACGATCTCGTCGGGCCTAAACGGGTAGCGATTGATCTCGGCCTCGTCGCTGATGCCGGTCATTACGAGAATGGTGTGTAGTCCGGCCTCGATACCGGCGACGATGTCGGTGTCCATGCGGTCGCCGATCATGCCGGTGTTCTCCGAGTGTGCGCCGATCTTGTTCATCGCCGAGCGAAACATCATGGGGTTGGGCTTGCCGACGACGTAGGGTTCCATGCCGGTAGCTTTGGTGATGAGCGCCGAAATCGCGCCGGTTGCCGGCATCGGACCGTCCTTGCTCGGTCCGGTCGCATCCGGATTGGTCGCGATGAACCGCGCCCCGCCCAGAATCAACCGGATCGCCTTGGTGATCGCCTCGAACGAGTAGTTGCGGGTCTCACCAACCACAACATAGTCGGGGTTGGACTCGGTCATGATAAACCCGGCCTCGTGCAGCGCGGTCGTAATGCCGACCTCGCCGATGACGAAGGCGGTGCCGTTCGATACCTGCGATTTCAGAAAGTCCGCCGTGGCGAGAGCGGAGGTCCAGATGCGATCCTCCGGCACGTTCAGCCCGCTCGAGCGCAGCCGGGCGCTCAGATCACGCGGGGTGAAGATGGAGTTGTTGGTGAGCACCAGAAACGGCGTGCCAGAGTCGGTCCACTGCTGTAGCAGCTCGGCCGCGCCCGGTAGAGCCTGGTTCTCGTGTACGAGCACACCGTCCATGTCGGTGAGCCAGCATTCGATCTCGTCGCGTCGTGCCATCGGGCGCTCCTTTTCGTCGTGTTCAGCCTAGCCGCGCAACGTTTCCCTACGGTTACGGGTATTGCTCAAATAAGCGGATGCCGTACAAGTCGCCTCAGGCGGTCACCCAGATCGACGCGGCCGCAGCCGGCGTCACCAGCCGACTCTGGCCATCCGCTAGAACGATGGTGAGGGGCGCTGCCAAGGTGAACTCGGTTCCGGGCCCGATGAGGTCGACGGCGAGCTCGCGCAGCACGGCCGGGTCGCGGTCGCTGATGCGCAGCACGGTGCCCGCATGACCGACCGTGGCGTCGGCCAGCAGCAACGCCGGCGGCCGCAGCACGGTGCCGTCGGCGGAGGGAATGGGATCGCCGTGCGGATCGTGCGCCGGAAACCCGAGGCGCGCATTGATGGCGTCGAGTAGGCGATCGGAGATGGAGTGCTCGAGAATCTCGGCCTCGTCGTGCACCTGGTCCCAGTCGTAGCCCATCTCCCCGACCAGCCAGGTCTCGATCAGGCGATGTCGCCGCACGACGGCGGTCGCGCGCAGGCGACCAGCGTCCGTCAGCGCGAGCGGGCCGTAGGGAATATGGGTGATGAGCCCGCTCGTTGCGAGTTTCTTGACCATTTCGGTGACGGATGACGGCGCCACACCCAGTCGCGCAGCCAGCGCGGACGGCGTGATCAAATCGGACTGCCACTCGGTGTGGGCATAAATGGTCTTGAGGTAGTCCTCGGCCGCGCCGGTCGTGTGCGTCATATCTGTTTCAGCGTATCCGCTCGCGCGCCTCCGCCCTTAAATGCCGCTGAATACCAGCACGAGCAGCACCACGTTCAGCGCTACCAGCGCCAACGCGCAGACTACCCCGGCGGCGGTCGTGAACCAGCGGTTGGTGAAGGTTCCCAGCAGACCGCGCTGGGCGGTGAGCCAGACCAGCGGAATCAGCGCGAAAGGAATGCCGAACGACAACACCACCTGGCTCAGCACGAGCGCCTGCGTGGGGTCGAACCCCACGCCGAGAATGAACAGTGCCGGAATCAGGGTGACCAGTCTTCTCAGCAGCAGCGGAATGCGCACGTGCAGCAGGCCGTGCATGATCTCGGCACCGGCGTAAGCGCCGACCGAGGTCGAGGCCAGGCCAGAGGCCAGCAGCCCCACCGCGAACAGGGTCGCCACGATCGGCCCGAGCGTGTCTTTCAGAGCCGCATAGGCGCCCTCGAGGGTGTCCGTTCCGTCCACACCCTGCAGAGCGGATGCCGCCAGCAGCAGAATCGCTAGGTTCACGGTTCCGGCGATGACCATCGCGATCGTGACGTCCCACTTCGTGGCCCAGAGCAGGCGCCGGGTGGCGACGACGCCCTGCCACTCCGGAAAGCGGTCGCGGGTGAGGGAAGAATGCGCGTAGATGGCGTGCGGCATGATCGTGGCGCCGAGAATGGACGCGGCGAGCAACACGGAATTGGAACCGTCGAACCGGGGTACCAGCCCGTCGAGAACGCCGCCGGCGTCGGGCGGCGAGACGAAGACACCGGCCGTGAACCCGACGGTGATAATGAGCATGAGCGTGATTATGACGCGTTCAAAAATGCGCGGTCCGCGCCGGGAGTGCACCATGAGCACGATCATCGAGATGGTTCCAGTGATCACGCCGCCCCAGATAAGCGGCAGGTTGAACAACAGGTTGAGGGCTACCGCACCGCCGATGATCTCTGCCAGGTCGGTGGCCATGGCCACCAGCTCGGCCTGGATCCAGTACAGCCTGCGCGCGGTGGGCCGCTTCATGCGCACCCCGAGAATCTCAGGCAGGCTCGCCCCCGTAACGATGCCGAGCTTGGCCGAAAGGTATTGGATGAGCCAGGCCATGACGTTGCCGGCCACGACCACCCAGACGAGCAGATAGCCGTAGCGGGCACCCGCGGTCATGTTGCTCGCGACATTGCCGGGGTCGAGGTAGGCGACCCCGGCGACGAGGGCCGGTCCGAGCAGCCAGAGCAGGCGGCTGGAGGCGACCGTGGTGGGAGCTTGGGAGAGCACGCGATCGTGGGTCGGAGCATCCGTTTTAGTCATACCGAGACCATACTCAATATTTAGGTAAGCCGAAACCCCGAAGTTGAACTTTCATCGAGTCGATATTCATCCGGGTTATCCTGCGCGCACACCGCTCTCAACCCGGTCGCCAAGATCGTTGTCAACGTTGTGCCAATATGCGAAAGCACGCAGAAGCACTGGCTCGCTCACGCCATTGAGAAGATGCCCCACGATGTTGCTCACCAAGCGCGCTCGGGCAGAATCGTCCAACACCTCCCGCACGAGCGTTCCCGCTTGCCCCCAGTCGTCATCCTCCGGGTGGAGGGAAGCGGCTGAACGCACCAGATCGCCGTCGGCAAACCACACGGCCGATTCGCCAAAGCGTGCCGTGTCCGCGGTCGGCCCACCCTTGGAGTTGGGCACGTAGACCGGATCCCCAGGGTTGTGCTGGCGCATGCTCCCATCTTTGGCATAGGAGCGAACTTCAGCACCCCGCGGCCGGTTGACCGGTAGCTCGTTGTAGTTGGTGCCGATCCGCGCCCGATGCGCATCCGGATAGGAGAACATTCGGCCCTGCAGCATGCGGTCTGGACTCGCCCCAATCCCGGGCACCATGTTGTTCACCTCGAACGCTGCCTGCTCGATTTCTGTGTGATAGTCAGACGGGTTTCGGTCGAGCGTCATCCGGCCAACATCGATGAGTGGGTAATCCTTCTGGGAAATAACCTTGGTCAGATCGAAGGGATTGAAGCGATAGTCCTTTGCTTCACCGAAGGGCATGATCTGTATTTTCAGGCTCCAGCTCGGGTATTCACCGCGCTCGATGGCCGCGTGCAGATCGCGGGTGTGATAGTCACCGTCTTTCCCAGCCATCTCGTCAGCTTCAACCTGGGTAAAGAACTCGATGCCCTGATCGGTCTTGAAGTGATAGCGAACCCAGAACCGTTCACCTGACGCATTCACCCACAGGTAGGTGTGGCTGGAGAAACCATCCATGTTTCGCCAGGTGCGCGGGATCCCGCGGTCACCCATCAGCCACGTCACCTGATGCGCCGACTCCGGGGACAGAGTCCAGTAATCCCACTGCATGTCATGGTCACGAAGATTCGTATCGGCGCGACGTTTTTGCGACCGGATGAAGTCCATGAACTTCATCGGATCCCGCATGAAGAAGACCGGGGTGTTGTTGCCGACCATGTCGTAGTTGCCCTGCTCCGTGTAGAACTTGATGGCAAAACCACGCGGATCACGCCACGTATCGGGGCTTCCTCGTTCTCCGGCTACCGTGGAAAACCTGATCAGGAGGTCAGTCTTGCGTCCGGGTTGGAATAGATCCGCTTTGGTATATGCACTCACGTCATGGGTCACTTCCAACCGGCCAAACGCGCCACCGCCCTTGGCATGCGGCTGTCGTTCCGGCACACGTTCACGATTGAACTGCGCCATCTTTTCGATGAGGTAATGGTCCTGCAGAAGTATCGGTCCGTCCGGTCCGACGGTCAATGAGTGCTCGTCGCTGGCTACCGGAATGCCGGCGCTGTTCGTGGTGAAATTCTGCTCTGACACGATTTTCCAATCTGTCGACCGATCCGCTTTCGAAGGTTCGAAAGCGGATAGCTAGCTTCCGGCCGAGATGATGACAGCAGCGATCCCTGTGAACGTTGTTCCTCAACCAGTACCTCCATACGACTCCTCCTATGAGGCGGCGTCAAGAACAATCTGGAACATCGCCAGCTTCAGACCACGGTCATGCTGCTCTCTGATCTGGGGGATACGGTTAAGCAGTGAATGAACCAGAAGTCAACCGGCCAGATCTTGCGACGACGCCCGACAACCCCACGCCAGAACGCTCCACCTACGGCGTCGGACCCTGGCCGGGGGAATGGCCGAGCGAAGATCGCTACGACGCCGAGTTGCTCGAGCACGGCGACACTCGCAACGTGATCGACCGCTACCGCTACTGGAATATGGCCGCGATCGTGGCCGACCTGGACGAGCATCGGCATCCGTTTCACGTGGCCATCGAAAACTGGCAGCACGACATGAATATCGGCTCGATCGTGCGCAGCGCCAACGCGTTCGGCGCCGACACCGTGCACATTATCGGCCGCAAGCGCTGGAACAAGCGCGGCGCCATGGTCACCGACCGCTACCAGCACGTGCTGCACCACCCGGATGTCGCCGCGTTCGTCGACTGGTGTGCCACCGGGGAACTGCCGATTATCGCCATCGACAACGTGCCCGGCAGCGTCATCATCGAGACCTTCACTTTTCCGGAGCGCTGCGTGTTGTTGTTCGGTCAGGAAGGTCCCGGCCTGTCGGAAGAAGCCATCGCGGCTGCCGATTCCATCGTGGAAATTAGCCAGTTCGGGTCGACCCGGTCGATCAACGCCTCGGCCGCCGCGGCCGTCACGATGCATTCCTGGGTGGTTCAGCACCGGTTCTGATCTTTCCTGTCTTCAGTGACGGTTTGGGGCTAGCGTGGCGGTATGACTGCGATCACTGACGATCTTCCGGCCCGCCTCCTCCACGAAGAAAATGCCGGATGGGAGGCCATCCTGGGCGGGAACGGCGGCGCCTACTACCAGCGCGAAATGACCGACGACGGCTTGATGATCGTGCCGGGCGCAGTCATCACGCGCGACCAGGTCACCGCCTACTTCGACGAGGCGGCTCCGTGGGAGAGCTACGGCATTCACGAACCCGCGATCATCCGGCTCGGCGAGCATGCCGGTGTCGTGGTGTACAAGGCCATCGCTCGCCGCGGTGAGGTCGTGGCCGAGCTGAACATGTCGACGACTTACCTGTTCGTCAACGGTGGCTGGCGGGTCGCGGCTCGGCAGCAGAGCCCGGCGTAGCGATGTAGACCCTGGCGTTTATGGTCATCGGGCCGGTCGCCGGGGCTACCAGCCCTGCGGTCTTGGTAGCATTCAGTGTGACCGGCGACAATTTGATTTCAGAGCCCGAGACCCTTCTTCCCGCAGAACCGGAGGTGCTCGAGGCCCTGCGCCGAACCGCGAGGAGCGAGATCGCGGCCGTGGTGCAGGTGCACCCGACCTCCCCGCTGGCCTGGGCCGAACTGGCCGACGCCACCCATCATGAGGGTCGCATCCTCGAGTCATACGCCTACGCCCGGGTCGGCTACCACCGCGGACTCGACGCCCTGCGCAAGGCCGGCTGGCGCGGCCACGGCCCCATTCCGTGGCACCACGAACCCAACCGCGGTGTGCTGCGCGCCCTGTTCGCGCTGCGCCGCGGCGCCGAAGAGATCGGCGAGGGCGACGAAGTCGCCCGCCTCACGGCTTTTCTGACGGATGCCGATCCGGACGCCATCGACATCATCGCCACCCTGCACACCGGTAGCCCGGGGTTCGATCCGGCGCCGCCCACTGAAGCTTTTGTTATTCGAGGAGAAGACTAAATGCCCGCGATCGTACTCATCGGAGCCCAGTGGGGCGACGAGGGCAAGGGTAAGGCCACCGACCTGCTCGGCAGCCGGGTCGACTATGTCGTCAAGTTCAATGGCGGCAACAACGCCGGCCACACCGTGGTCGTGGGCGACGAGAAGTATGCGCTGCACCTGCTGCCGTCGGGCATCCTGAGCCCGGGAGTCACCCCGGTCATCGCCAACGGCGTCGTCGTCGACGTCGAGGTATTGTTCGAAGAGCTCGACGCTCTCGCTGAGCGCGGTGTCGACGTTTCCCGGCTCAAGGTCAGCCTCAACGCGCACGTCATTACCGCGTACCACCGCACCCTCGACAAGGTCACCGAGCGTTTTCTCGGCAAGCGCCAAATCGGCACCACCGGCCGCGGCATCGGCCCGGCCTACGCCGACAAGATCAACCGGGTCGGTGTCCGCGTGCAGGACCTGTTTGACGAGAACATTCTGCGCCAGAAGGTCGAGGGAGCCCTCGACCAGAAGAACCACATGCTGGTCAAGGTCTACAACCGTCGTGCCATTGAGGTCGAGGAGATCGTCACCGAGCTGCTCAGCTACGCCGAACGTATGCGCCCCATGGTCACCGACACGGCGCTGCTGCTGCATCAGGCGTTGACGGCGGGCAAGACCGTATTGTTCGAGGGCGGCCAGGCCACCATGCTCGACGTCGACCATGGTACCTACCCCTTCGTCACGTCGTCGAACGCCACCTCCGGCGGTGCGGTGACCGGTTCCGGCATAGCCCCGAACCGCATCGACCGCGTCATCGCCGTGGTCAAGGCGTACACGACCCGGGTCGGCAGCGGCCCGTTCCCTACCGAGCTCTTCGACGAGTCGGGCGAATACCTGCGCGCCAACGGCTTCGAGTTCGGCACCACCACCGGGCGCCCGCGTCGCTGCGGCTGGTACGACGCTCCGATCGCCCGCTACACCGCGCGCATCAACGGCGTCACCGACTTCGTGCTGACCAAGCTGGACGTGCTCACCGGCCTGGCCGAGATTCCGGTCTGCGTGGCGTACTCGGTCGACGGTGTGCGCGTCGAAGAGGTCCCGGTCTCGCAGAGCGACTTTCACCACGCCGTTCCGATCTACGAGAACTTTCCCGGCTGGACCGAGGACATCACCGGCATGCGCACCTTCGAGGAACTGCCGCAGGCCGCACAGAACTACGTGCTCGCCCTCGAGGGTATGAGCGGATCGCGTATTTCCGCGATCGGCGTCGGCCCCGACCGTGAAGCCATCGTGGTACGGCACGACCTGATCGACTAACTTTCTGGGCTGGTTGCCACTAACCGGGTACAAAACCTCACTTTGACGTGCCACACTGGGGCAGTGAACGCCGTGAGACCCCATTCCCTGACCCTGACCGGTCGTTTTGTGCAGTTGCAACCGCTCGGAAGTGCGGTGCTGCCCGACCTGGCGCGCGCCATCGCGCACCCCGAAGTCTTCGCCGTGGGCTACGGCGGCGGCCCGGCCGCGCTGCACCAGGGCGTCGATGGCTTCATCAAGTGGGCACACGATTATTTTCAGTGGGAAGACCTGCCCTACGTGGTGCGCCTGCTCGGCGGCCCCAACGACGGCGACGTCGTCGGCACCACCACCCTCGGCGACATCGACGAGGTCAACGAATCCATCCACCTCGGCTGGACCGCCTATGACCCGCGCGTCTGGGGTACCGCCGTCAACGCCGAAACCAAACTGCTCGTGCTCGGTACCGCCTTCGACAATGGGTTCGGCCGGGTCAAAATTCAAGCGGATGCCATCAACGAGCGTTCCCGCGCCGCCATCCTCGGCATCGGCGCCACCTTCGAGGGCATCCTGCGCCATGATCGCCCTCGCGCGGACGGCACCTGGCGGGACAGCGCCGTGTACTCGATCCTCGCTGACGAGTGGCCGGCCGTGCGCGCCGGGCTCGAGGCCCGCCTCGACGCGTTCGAGGCCCGGTTCGTCACGTATCGGAGCCTGCGCCCGGCCGGTTCGAGCGGCACCATCAGCGGCGGTGGGCCGCGGGGCGGCTTTGGTCTGAGCGCCAGAAACGCCCCAGAGGCGCCGGACGTCGAACGCAACGCCGGGGCTGACACGTCGCAGTAGGTGCGCGCATCCGCGTGGGCGGGCATCCGCTGCCACTTTTTTCGGCGCTTTTCAGACGTTGTGCTCGGCCGGGCGTGCGCGCGGCACGGCCGGCTATAGGCTCGGAGAGTGTCCTCAACTCCTGCCGCCAATAAGACTCTCATTGTGCTGCAATTTCTGGGCATGGGATTGATCTGGGGCTCCAGTTTTCTGTTCATGAAGATCGCCCTCGATGGTGTGAGCTTCGGGCAGATCGCCTGGTCGCGGCTCGTGCTCGGCGGGCTGACCCTTGGCCTGATCGTGCTGGTGAACCGGCCGCGCATCAACAACGGGCCGGTGCTGCCGCGGGAGGGCGCGGTCTGGCTGCACTTTCTGGTGATCGCGGTCAGCGGGTGCGTGATTCCCCACCTGCTGTTCGCCTGGGCCGAACAGTACGTCTCTTCGAGCCTGGCAAGCATCTACAACGCGGTCACCCCGATCATGACCGCGCTCATGGCGACGCTCGCGTTTCGGGTGGAGAGGCTCGTGCGCGCGCAGGTCGCGGGTGTCGTACTCGGCATTGTCGGCGTAGTTGTGATCATTGGTCCGTGGCAGTATTCCTCGCTGACCGGTGATCTGTGGGGCCAGCTTGCCTGCCTTGGCGCGGCCGTCTGCTACGGCTTCACTTTCGGCTACACCCGCCGTTTTCTGAGTGGGCGGCCGATCGCGGCATCGACGTTCGCGTTTCTCAATATCGGGATTGCCGGCGGGATCATGCTGCTGTTGACCCCGGTGCTGGCCTGGAGCCCGGTGCAGCTGACGCTGCCGATCGTGCTGGGCCTGCTCGCGCTCGGTGCGCTCGGCACCGGTCTGGCGTACATCTGGAACATCAACGTGTTGCGCGCCTGGGGCCCGACCAACGCGTCCACGGTGACCTACGTGACGCCCGTGGTCGGAGTGATTCTGGGGGTGCTGGTGCTGGCCGAAACGTTCTCCTGGCACGAGCCGACGGGGGCGCTGCTGGTGCTGCTGGGCATACTTCTGACGCAGAAACGGTTGCGGTTCGGGGCGCTGCGACCCGCAGTCCGGGAGGCGGCGGCATCCGCTTAGGCCATGCATTATCGTAAAAGTATGGTCGTATACGAGGAATTACCCGAAGGCGCCGACGCCGCTGCCATCGAGGAGCTGCACAGTATTCGCGAGAGCATCGATAATATCGACGCCGCGCTCATTCACCTGCTGGCCGAGCGGTTCAAGTTCACCCAGCAGGTCGGGCGGCTTAAAGCTGCCCACGGGCTGCCGGCTGCTGACCCGGCGCGTGAACTCATGCAGATCGACCGGCTGCGCGGGCTCGCCGAAGAGGCCCACCTCGACCCGGCCTTCGCCGAGAAGTTTCTGAATTTCATCATCGCTGAGGTCATCCACCACCACGTGAAGATCGCCGGTGGGGATGCTGTGCCGCCGGGGCGTGTTGCAGGGGCGGCACCGCTGTCCACTCCCGTTGCCGCGCCGGCTGTGCAGGTTGCTGCGGCGCATCCGCTTCCACGTCCGCCGGCCGCGCACGCGCCGAGCGCAGCGTTGTAGCGTAGGTGAGCTGGAACCCGCGGGCTCTGCCCGACCAGACCGGCAAGACGTTCGTTATCACCGGCGCCAACGCCGGCCTCGGCTACTTCACCAGCGAACAGCTCGCCGGCGCGGGCGCCCACGTCGTGCTCGCCTGCCGCAACCTGGTGAAAGCGGATGCCGCAGCGGCGGCGATTCGCGCGCGTGTGCCCGCGGCATCCGTTTCGGTGTTGCAGCTCGACGTATCTGACCTGAGCTCGGTGCGCGATGTCAGCGAAACTCTGCGCGCGCTACCGCGCCTGGACGGCCTGATTCTGAACGCCGGCATCGTGCACCCGCCGACCGACCGAGCTGTGAGCCTCGACGGTAACGAGCTGGTCTTCGCGACGAACTTTCTCGGGCATTTTGCTTTGACTGCCGGGTCGCTCATGGCCTTGCGGCGGACGCCCGGCAGCCGGGTGGTGTCGCTCGGGTCGCTGATTTCTCGGCTGATGGATTCCTCGCTCGATGATCTGCAGCTGGCGACCACGTACAACGGGTGGAAGGCGTACGCCCAGTCCAAGATCGCCATGCAGGTGTTTGGGTTCGAGCTCGATCGGCGGCTGCGAATGAATGGTGCCGGAATGGTGCAGTCGCTGGTCGCGCATCCGGGATATTCGATTTCGGGGTTGACCCCCACCATCTCCGGTGTTAACGAAATCACCCCGGCAAAGCGCGTGATCGACGGGCTGCAAACGGTGGTCGGCGCCCAGGGCAAGCATCACGGAGCCTGGTCGACCGTACGGGCCGCAATCGACCCGGATGCCCACGGCGGCGACTACTTCGGCCCGCGCCTGCTTACCCGCGGTGCTCCCACGCGCCAGCCCGCCACCCGAACCTCCCGAGACCGAGCGGTGGCCGCGCGTCTCTGGGAGCGAGCCGAGACCCTGGTCGGAGATCCCTTCCTCTAGGCCTTCACGCGAAAGCGGGAAATATGCTGCTTCAGCGTGCGCGAAGCAGCATATTTCCCGCTCTCGAAAGACGGCACGCGTCGCAGGTAGTCTGATCAGATGACTACATTGCCCGCTGTCCTGCCCGCAGTCACACTGGGAGACGGACTCACCGTCAGCCCGCAGGGCTACGGAGGCATGTCGCTCACGCCGGTCTATGGTCCGATCGACCCCGACGATGCCCTGCGCACGCTGACGCACGCCGTTGACTCGGGCCTCACCTTCATCGACACGGCCAACGTCTACGGCAACGGGTTAAGCGAACGCACCATTGCCCGACTGCTCGCCACCCGACGCGATGAAGTGCAGCTGGCGAGCAAGTTCGGCATCCTTTCGGGCGGGGGAATCGGTGCACGCGGCATCCGTGGTGACCGTGCCTACGTGTTCGAGCAGATCGATCTGAGCCTCGCGCGCCTCGCCACCGACCACCTGGACCTCTACTACCAGCACCGAGTCGACCCCGACGTGCCCATCGAAGAGACCGTCGGGGCGCTCGCCGAACTGGTTCAGGCGGGCAAGATCCGCCACATCGGTCTCTCCGAACCGACTGGTGAGGAGCTGCGCCGCGCTTCCGCCGTTCACCCGATCGCCGCAGTGCAGTCCGAGTGGAGCATTATCAGCCGAGACGTCGAGCGGCACGTTGTCCCTACCGCGATCGAGCTGGGCGTCGGGTTCGTCCCGTATTCGCCTCTGGGCCGCCAGTGGCTCACCGGGCTATTCGACCGCAGCGCGCTCACGGACGCAGACGGGCGGCATAAGTTTCCCCGGTTCACCCCGGATGCCCTCGCCGCCAACCAGCCCATTCTCGACGAGGTGATCGCGGTGGCTCGCGAGGCGGCAGTTTCACCAGCGCAGGTCGCGCTTGCCTGGCTCTATGACAAGGGTCGCACCCTCGGGCTTGCTCTGTCCCCGATCCCCGGGTCGCGTTTCACCGAGCGAGTGGACGAGAATCTCGCGGCCACGAACATCCGTCTCGATGCCGCACACGTAGCGCGCTTGGACGCGCTCGCGGACCGCATCGTCGCCGGCCGATCATTCAACCCCCAGTGGGTCTCTGCCGGTCGCGAATAGCCCCTACCCGTCTCGCGAGAGCAGGAAAAATGCTGCTTCGGGGTGCGCGATGCAGCAAATTTCCCGCTCTCGGCTCACGGGTGCCAACCGCCGGTTATTAGCGCAGCTGTTACTCTGCGGATCACCTCGGATGGATTTCGGAGGTGGGATTTGTTGATGCGGATGACCCGCCAGGTGTTCTCCATGAGCGCGTCGAGGCGGTCAACGTCCCAGTGGTACTGGTTTTCGTCGGTACGATGCTGCCCGCCATCGTACTCGAGCAGAACGCGGTACCGGCGAAAGACCAGGTCGCCGGTGGCGAGTTTCACCCCGGTGCGGCTCATGATGATGGCATTGACCTCGGGTTCGGGCAGGCCGGCCCGCACGATGAGCAGCCGCAGGTCGGTCTCGCGGGGTGAATCGACGCCCGGTCGAATCCAGATCAGCGCCTCGTGCAGGCGTTTAACGCCACGGTGTCCGGAATAGCGACGAACGGCTGCCAGCAGGTCGCGCATCTCGGCTAACGGATGTTGACGGCGCACGAGCGCATCGCCCAGGCGGATCAAGTCGTCGAGGCCGAGCATGCTGGAGAGCTGGCACCACGTGTCAACCGGGCACGTGACGTGCAGGCCGCGCACCTCCTGGATGCGCAGGCTGCCGGGCTCAGCGTGGTGCGCGATGACGCCGCGAACGTCGGGACGAGTAGCGGCCACGTCCGAGCAGACGTGCACGTCCCAGGAATGCTGCCGGCCCCAGGGCATCGGGAGACCGTGGATGATGGCGGCCGTCACGTGACTGAAGTAGTGGGTCGTCGGCATCCGCTTGCTGTAGGTTTCGATGCGCGATTCAACGTTGTCGGGGGCGCCGCGCTGCACTCGCGTGCCAGGGAACGGATGCCCGAGGTCAGCGCCGCGCATGCGTGTGGCGCTCAATCCGAAATCGAGGCCCTCGCGGGTGCTAAATCCCCTGTGCTGCAGTTCCGGCGGGAGTTGACTGGCACGCTTCATGCTCCAGAGCATGCCCTGCACCCGAGATCCCGTGCAGGTTATCCACAGGTTCGGCTGGTTCCACAGGCCGTCCATCACGCGAAAGCGGAAAATACGTTGCTTCAGCTACCGTGAAGCAACAATTTTCCCGCTTTCGCGAGCAGTCGGGGAGGGAGGGAGGGATGGAGGGAGGGAGGGAGGGAGGGAGGGAGGGATGGAGGGAGGGAGGGAGGGAGGGAGTTAGGCGAAGGCTGCGGGGAGGGGTGATTGGTGGCGGTTGCGCACCTCGGCGAGCGGCGCCGTAAAGACGTCCTGCACCTCTAGGGCGTGCAGGGTGGCATCCGTTACGCCGATGCGCAGCACCGGAATGTAGCGGCCGGCGCACAGACCGAGAAACTTTACGTCGTCTTCGCGCGGCACCGAAACGATGACGCGACCGGCCGATTCCGAGAACAGGGCAGTGGATGCGTCCACCCCGTCCCGATCCAGAATGTCACCCAGCCAGACCCGCGCGCCCACACCGAAGCGCATCACGGCTTCGGCGAGGGCCTGGGCGAGCCCACCCTCGCTGAGGTCGTGGGCACTGTCGATGAGGGCTTCCTTCGACGCGGCGTGCAGCAGACCGGCAAGGGCCTTCTCGCGGCCAAGATCCACGACCGGCGGACGACCACCGAGGTGGTCGTGCACGACGCCGGCCCAGGCCGAGCCGTCGAGTTCGAGGCGGGTATCCCCCAGCAGGTAGATGTTGTGCCCGTCGTCCTGCCAGCCGCTCGGGATGCGGCGGGCGACGTCGTCGATCACGCCGAGCACGGCCACGACCGGGGTCGGGTGGATCGGCTGGTCGCCGGTCTGGTTGTAGAACGAGACGTTGCCACCGGTGACGGGAATCTCGAGCTCCAGGCATCCGTCGGCGAGGGCGGTAACGGCCTCGCGGAACTGCCACATGACCTCGGGGTTCTCGGGCGAGCCGAAGTTGAGGCAGTCGCTGACGCCGGCGGGTACCGCGCCGGTCGCGGCGACGTTGCGGTACGCCTCGGCCAGGGCCAGCTGCGCGCCGCGGTACGGGTCGAGCTGGCAGTAACGGCCGTTCGCGTCGGTCGCGATCGCGAAACCGAGGCCGCTCTCTTCGTCGACGCGGATCATGCCGCCGTCATCGGGAAAGGACAGCGCCGTGTTGCCCTGCACGTAGTGGTCGTACTGGTCGGTGATCCAGCTCGGGTCGGCCTGGTTCGGCGAGCCGAGCAGGTCGAGGAACTGCTCGCGCAGGGTCTCCCCGTCGAGCGCGCGCGGCAGCACGGAGGCGGTATCGGCCTGCAGGGCGTCGATCCAGGTCGGGTAGGCGAGCGGGCGCTCGTAGACCGGGCCGTCCACGGCCACGGTGCGCGGCAGCACGTTGACGATCTCTTCACCGTGCCAATTGATGATGAGGCGGCCGGTGTCGGTGACCTCGCCGAGCACGCTGGTCTCGACATCCCACTTTTTCGTGACGGCGAGGAAGCCCTCGAGCTTCTCTGGCGTGACGATGGCCATCATGCGTTCCTGGCTCTCGCTCATCAGAATCTCTTCGGCGGTGAGCGTTGGGTCGCGCAGCAGCACCTTCTCGAGTTCGATGAACATGCCGCCGTCACCGTTCGAGGCGAGCTCGCTGGTCGCGCAGCTGATTCCGGCCGCGCCGAGGTCCTGGATACCCTCGACGAGCTTGCCGGCGAACAGTTCGAGGCAGCACTCGATGAGTACCTTCTCGGCGAACGGGTCGCCGACCTGCACGGCTGGGCGCTTGGTCGGTCCGCCAGCACTGAAGGTGTCGGAGGCGAGAATGGATGCCCCGCCGATGCCGTCGCCGCCGGTGCGGGCTCCAAACAACACGACCTGGTTGCCGACGCCGCGGGCGTTGGCAAGGTGCAGGTCTTCGTGGCGCAGCACGCCAACCGAGAGCGCGTTGACCAGCGGGTTGCCCTGGTAGACCTTGTCGAACACGGTCTCACCGCCGATGTTCGGCAGGCCGAGGCAGTTGCCGTAGAAGCTGATGCCGGAGACCACGCCGTGTACGACGCGGGCGGTATCTGGATCGTTGATGTCACCGAAGCGTAGGGCATCCATCACGGCGACCGGGCGGGCGCCCATCGAGATGATGTCGCGCACGATTCCGCCGACGCCGGTCGCGGCGCCCTGGAACGGCTCGATGTAGGAGGGGTGGTTGTGCGATTCGATCTTGAACGTGACCGCCCAGCCCTCGCCGACGTCGAGCACACCGGCGTTTTCGCCCATGCCGACCATGAGGTTCTTCTTCATGGCGGGGGTGACCTTGTCTCCGAACTGGCGCAGGTACATTTTCGAGCTTTTATAGGAGCAGTGCTCGCTCCACATCACCGAATACATGGCGAGTTCGCCGCTCGTGGGGCGGCGGCCCAGAATTTCACGGATCTTCGCGTATTCGTCGGCCTTGAGCCCGAGCGCGCCGTAGGGCTGGTCCTTCTCTGGCGTCGCAATGGCGTTGGAAACGGTGTCGGCGACGCCGCGGGAAGAGGTGTTGGAAACAGCGGTCACGTGTGGAATTCTCCCCGAGATAGCGGATGCTTGACCCGGCAAGTCTACCGGTCGCCTCGCCCCTGCCCGCGTGGCTCTCGTCAGAGTGGAGGTCTGAGTCATCTCGTGCGCCTCCTGCCGGAATGGGCGGTTGCGGTTCGCAACCGAGGTGGGCTTGGCCACCGTCAGCGCGCCCGTTGTGGGTGACCGCGCCAGGTGTAGATGGCGCGCTCACCGGTAGGTGGCGCGGTGACCGAGCACGACTTCGCGCACCGTCGCCATAGGCTGTCTCCATGACAGACAGCGCACTGATCGGGCCCGTCGCCGCGCCGGATCTGCATGTCATGAGTTTCAACATCCGTCGACGCCTGCCGCACCTCAACCCGCGCAGCCCCGATCGGTGGGTGCACCGCCGGCCGCTACTGAAACGTCTGCTCGCGGCGGAACGGCCCGCACTGATCGGCGTGCAAGAAGCACTGTTCGACCAGGCGAACTTTGTGCGCCACGCGCTCGGCGAGCGTTACCGCTCGATCGGCTATGGCCGGGAAACCAACAAGGGAGGGGAAGGCTGCCCGATCTTTTACGATTCACATCGGCTGCGCGTGCTTGAGTGGAAGCAGACGGCACTCTTCGAGACACCATCGCAGCCGGGATCCACCTCCTGGGGTAACCGCACCCCGCGCGTCGTCGTCGACGCGCTCTTTCACGACATCGCCACCGGTATCGATTTTCAGGCCGTGAACACGCACTTCGACCACCGCTCCCGCACCTCGCGGCTGCGATCCGCCGACGTGCTTCGACGAATCGTGTCAGCGTCGCAGCTGCCCACGATCGTGACCGGCGATTTCAACACGGATGCGAGTACCGCCCCGTATGACCGCCTCACCGGCCAGGGCCTGCTCCTGGATTCCTGGGATACAGCAGAAGAACGCCTCACCGACGGGTGGGGAACGTTCCTGAACTACCGCCCGCCGCAAGGCAACCACAAGCGGATCGACTGGATCCTCGTCACGCCCGGCGTCACCGTGCTGAAGGCCGCCATTAACGTGAAGCGCTGTGACGGCGGCTGGCCGTCGGACCACGCCGCGATCCAGACCGTCGTGAATCTCGCAGGCATCGCCTCCGAAACATGAGAAGGGACTTCGATCCCTGACTCGTCTTCACTGCGCCCTCACTATCGCTCTCAGTGAGGGGGCAAGTCAGGCGGAAGTGAGGAGTCGCGCCGCGCGCATGACCGATGGGCGGTATGTCCGGGAGCGGGTACTGACTCGCCCGCACGGCTACACCGCGGCGGCCTTCTCCTTGGCGCGCAGGTCCTTGCGCAGAATCTTGCCGGAGGCCGACTTCGGAATCACCTCGATGAACTCGACCGCGCGCACCTTCTTGTGCGGGGCGACCCGCTCGGTGACGTAGGCCATGATCTCCTCGGCGGTGACCGTCGACTCAGCCGCGACGACGACGAAAGCTTTCGGTATCTCCTGGCCGTCGGCATCCGCTGCACCGATCACGGCCGCATCCTTGATGTGCGGGTGGGTGAGCAGCAGCGCCTCCAGCTCGGCCGGAGCGATCTGGTAGCCCTTGTATTTGATCAGCTCCTTGCTGCGGTCGACGATGGTCACCTCGCCCTGCGCACTCACGGTGGCGATGTCGCCGGTGTGCAGAAACCCGTCGGCATCGATGGTCTCCCGGGTGGCTTTCTCATTGTTCAGGTAGCCGAGCATCACGTTCGGGCCGCGAACAAGCAGCTCACCGGGCTCGCTAACCCCTTCTGCCGGAATCTCGATCTCTTCGCCGGTTTCGGTCGAGACGAGCTTGCAGTCCATGTTCGGCACGGTCACCCCCACCGAGGCGCGTGACAGGTGCGGAGCATCGATAGGAATCAGGTGACTCACCGGGCTGACCTCGGTCATGCCGTAGCCCTGCAGAATGCGGCAGTCCAGCCGGGTGGCCACGGCCGCGGCGAGCGCGCCGTCGAGCGGGGCAGCCCCGGAGAGAATGGTGTGCACGCTCGACAGGTCGTAATTTTCTACCAGCGGATGCTTCGCCACGGCCACCGCAATCGGCGGCGCGATAAAGACGTAACTGCAGCGGTGATCCTGGATCATGCGTAGAAACTCGACAAAGTCGAACTTGGCCATCGTGACGAGGGAGGCCCGCTGTTTAAAGGCGAGATTTAGCAGAACCGTCATTCCATAAATGTGATAAAACGGCAGTAGCGCGAGCACCTTGTCCTCGGGTGCGACCCCGATCAGGTTGCGGGCCTGCTGCACATTCGCCACCAGGTTGCGGTGGCTGAGCATGACGCCCTTCGGTGCCGCGGTCGTGCCAGAGGAGTAGGGCAGAACGGCCACGTGCGTGGCCGGGTCGATGGCTACGGCCGGCGCTGCGGCATTCGCTGCCAGAAAATCAGCCAGCGACGGATGCCCCGGCTCACCTTCGATCACCACGATGTGCTCGTTGGAGATGCCCGCCGCGTGCGCTGCAGCCTTGGCGCCCACCAGTAACGGGGTGACGGTCACCAGCCAGCTTGCACCGGAATCGTGGAGCTGACGCTGGATGTCGTCGCGGGTGTAGAGCGAGTTGATGGTGGTGACGGTGGCGCCCGCGCGCAGGATGCCGTGGAAGACGGCCGTGAATTGAGGCGTGTTCGGGCAGAGCAGACCCACGACCGTGCCGGGACCGACGCCGTCGGCGGCGAGGGCACCGGCCACCCGGGTGATCTGATCGACCAGAGTGCGATAGCTGAGTTCCTCGCCGCTGACCCCGTCGATGACGGCGGTGCGATCGAGCTCGCCCTCGCTCAGGTCACCGAACAGGTAATCGAAAATGCTGACGTTGGGAATCTCAACGGGAGCGTACGGGCTCGTGAACACAGGGATCTCCTTTGATCGGGTGTGGCCTGCCCACGGTACCGCCCAGCGCTGGGGCGAAACTGTGCATGTGCCTCAGTCACGCTCGTTGAATTGCCGCTGCCCGTTTACCTGCCCGTTACCCGGTGCACCTTCGCTGTTCGGGCGACCTGCTTAACGTGGGTAAACGTAATGCCCTCGACGCAGGAAGGTTTCACGTGGCAATCCACAGCGCTTTTTCACGCACCACTTCTCTCGCAGCCAAGTCGGCGTTTGCCGCCGGCGCCGCTGTTCTGCTCACCCTGAGCCTTGCCTCCTGCTCGGCGGACACCGCCGACGCGGCGGGCACCGACGGCGTCAGCTATGCCGCCGATGAGAACACTCTCGTGTTCGGTGTGGTTCCCGACTCGGTCGACACCCAGACCAACTACCAGCCGCTGATGGACTACATCGAGCAGGAGACCGGCAAAACCGTGGAGTACCACGAGTCGACCGACTACGCCGCGCTGATCGAAGCCGCAATCGCCGGCAAGATCGACGTGGCCTCGTTCTCCGGTTTCACCTACATCACCGCGACCAACAACGGCGCGGCCATCACCCCGATCTCCTCGATCGTGACGACCGAGGGCGAGGTGCCCGGGTATTACTCGCAGGCGATCGTTCCGTCCGACAGCACGATCACGTCGCTCGACGAGTTCGCCGGCAAGAAGGTCTGCTTCGTCGACCCGTCATCGACGAGCGGATACCTGTTTCCGTCCTACAACCTGCTCGAAGCCGGCGTTGACCCCGTCTCCGACGTGACGGCGGTGTTCGCTGGCAAGCACGACGTGAGTGTGCAGAAGGTGGGCGAGGGCAAGGAGTGCGAGGTCGGCTTCGCCGAAGACAGCGAGGTCGCTAAGAGCGACAAGGTGAAGGTCATCGCCGAGACCATGGTTCCCGGTGCGCCGATCGTCGTCTCCGACACCCTGCCGGCCGAGCTGAAGACCCAGCTCGCCGAGGTGCTCGGCGAGGTCACCATCGACGACATCATCGCCTCGGGCGTGACCAGCGCCGACACCCAGGCCTTTCGCGACACGTTCTACGCCACCGAGCCGGTGGATGACCAGTACTACGACACCATTCGCGACATCTGCGTGAAGACGTCGGCCTCGCAGTGCCAGGGCTAACCAGTAAGTCCAGCGTCATGGCCGGTTCCGTCCCCGCGGCGGAACCGGTGATCGACGTGCGCGGTATTACCAAAAACTTCGGCGAGACCACGGCCCTGAAGCACGTGTCACTCACCGTCGCCCGCGGCGAAATTGTCGTGCTGCTCGGGTTGTCGGGGTCGGGCAAATCCACCCTGCTTCGACACCTCGATGGCCTCGACCGGCCCGATTCCGGCACGGTAACCGTGCTCGGCACCGCGGTATCGAGCCTCAGGGGTCGGCCGCTGCGCGCGCTGCGCGGTCAGGTCGGCTTCGTGTTTCAGCAGTTCGAGCTGGTCGGGTCGCTCACCGTGCTCGAAAATGTGCTGACCGGCGCCCTGTTCCGGGTGCGCGGGCCGAGACTTGGCCTCTGGGGATACCGCCGCGACCTCAAGCAGGCCGCGCGCGGCCACCTTGATCGGGTGGGACTGCTCGCACAGGCCTACCAGCGCGCCGACACCCTGTCGGGCGGCCAGCAGCAGCGGGTCGGCATCGCGAGAGCGCTCATGCAGAACCCGCGCATTCTGCTCGCCGACGAACCGGTCGCCTCGCTTGACCCGGAGTCCAGCGCCCAGGTGATGGCACTCATCCGGGAGATCGCCATTGACAGTGGTCTGACCGTGGTCTGCAGCCTGCATCAGGTTGACCTCGCCCTGTCCTGGGGCGATCGCATCGTCGGCCTGCGGCACGGCGAAGTGGTACTTGATACCGCTACGCAGGGTCTGTCGAAGCAGAACGTAATGGAGATCTACGGCCGGGTCACGACCTCGACCGGTGAGCTCGACGCGATCGAGACCGAGCTGGGCACCGTTGAACCGGGTGAGCCAGACGAGCAGGGCGAGCTCGACCTCGCGACCTTCAGCTCGGCGCGGGACAACCGCCGGTGACGCTCACGCTCGAACGCCCCAGGGCCGACCAAGCGCATGCCGTCACCCCGGCCCCGCAACCCCGCGCGCGCCCCGAGAAAATCGCGGCCGGGCTCACCCTCGTGGCGCTGGTGACGGCATCCGTTCTGTCGCTGATCAGCGTGGATATCTCGCTGCCGCAAATAGCGGCGAGCTGGTCGAACGCCACTCGGTTCTTTGATCGGGTGGGAGTCATCAGCTTTCCCGCGCCGGGCGAGCTGCTCTACCTGACCGCGCTCACCGTGGGCCTCGTGCTGCTCGGCACCCTGTTCGCCGCCTTCTTCTCGGTGCCGCTGGCCTGGCTCGCCGCCACGAATACCGCGCCCAGTCGCGGGTGGATGGCCTTCGCCCGATTTCTCGGCGTGCTGATCCGGGCGGTGCCCGACGTCGTGCTCGCGATGGTGTTCGTGCTCATGTTCTCGCTCGGCACCCTTCCCGGAATTCTGGCGATCGGCATCCACTCGATCGGTATGATCAGCAAAATGTTCGCCGACGCGATCGAGCAGATTGACGAAGGGCCACGGCTGGCCATTCGTGCCGCCGGCGGAACCCCGGTACAGGAGTTCTTTTCCGGCGTGCTGCCGCAGGTGCTGCCGTCGTGGGTGGCGACCGTGCTGCACCGCAATGACATTAACCTGCGCGGCTCGGTCATTCTCGGTTACGTCGGGGTCGCCGGCCTCGGCCTCGAGATGTCGTACGCCTTCAAATCGCTCAACTACTCGCTTGGGCTCGGCATAGCGCTGGTCATTTTCGCGCTCTGTGTGGTCATGGAGATCGTGTCGAGCGCCGTTCGCACCGTCATGCTCGGCCTCGCGCCCACCCGCCAAGGGATCGGAGACCGGCTGCTGCGCCGCCTCGGGGTTACCGGCCTGAAAGCGGATGCCTCGCACCGTCCCTGGACCTACGCCCGCCTGCGCAACGCGGTCTGGGGTTTGCTCTTCGTGCTGATCGTCATCGGCAGTGTCTGGATCTGCGAGATTAAATGGGGCGACTTTCTCACTGTCTGGTCTTACCTGCCCGAAACCGCCGCCAAATTCTGGCCGCCGAGCTTCGGCAGCTATGACGCCTCGGTCATGCTCGCGGCGATGGGCGAAACCATTGCGATCGCCCTGGCTGCGACGATCCTCACGATCGTCGCCTCGATCGTGATCGGCTCGCTCGCCGCCCGCAACGTGGCGCCGTCGAAGCGCGTGCGCGCCGGCTTTCGGCTGGTGCTCGTCACGATCCGCGGCATACCCGAGATCATCCTGGCCATCGTTCTGATCGTCGTGACCGGCCTCGGCACGCAGGCCGGCACCATCGCGCTGGCCATCGGAGGCATCGGCCTGCTCGGCAAGCTGCTCGCCGACTCGCTCGAAGAGGTCAGGTCCGGTCCGGAGCAGGCGCTCGCCGCGGTTGGCGCGACCCGGCTGCAGGTCTATGCCGGCGCCACGGCGCCGCAGGGCATGAAAGCCCTGATCGGACACAGCTTCTACATGCTCGATACCAATATACGGGCGGCCACCATCCTCGGCCTGGTCGGTGGTGGCGGGGTCGGCTACTACCTGCTGAACGCCGGTCAGGGCTCGCGGTACGACCTGGTCACCACGATCGTGCTGATGATTCTCGTGACGGTGGTCGCGGTCGAAGGCCTGGCGATGTGGATGCGACGGGTGTTCCGGTGACCCACTTCGACGTGGTCGTCATCGGCAGCGGCATCGTGGGACTCGGGCACGCCCTCGCCGCCAGTGACCGCGGGCTGTCCGTCGTGGTTGTGGACCGCGCGGCGGCCATCGGTGGGGCATCCGTTCGCAATTTTGGGCACCTGTGTTTCACCCCGCAAAGCGGGCCGGCTCGAGAATTCGCCCTGCGGTCCCGCCCGCTCTGGCTGCGTCTGCAAGTGGATGCCGGTGTCTGGCTACGCGAATCGGGCACGGTCGTGCTCGCCCGGCACGACGACGAATTGGCGGTGCTGCAGGAGCTGGCGGCGCAGCGCGGAGCCGAGTCGGTCTTTGGTATCGGTGAACCGGACGTCGTGCTGCTCGACGCCACCGAGGTATCGGAACGTCTGCCGCTCGCCGAAGGCACCGCGCTGGGCGGCGCGTACCTTCCTTGGGACCTGCAGGTCAATCCGCGCCAGGCCGGTGCGGGACTGGCCGCGTACCTGGCCGGCCAGGGCGTCGAGTTTCGCTACCGCACCGCCGTCACGGCCGTGCGGACGGGGCGGGTTGCGACCACCCGTGGGTCGATCGACGCCGGAACGGTCATCGTCGCGGTCAACCATGACATCGACCAGCTCTACCCGGAAATCGCCGAGCGCGACGGCATTGTGCGGTGCGGCCTGGACATGCTGCGCGTCGATGCCGGCCTGCGCACGCCGCTGCCCGCCCCGATCCTCACCGGCTGGTCGCTGCTGCGCTACGGCGCATTTTCCAGCCTTCCGGCGGCAGTCACTCTGGGCGAACGGCTGCGGCGGGAGTATCCGCTGCTGGCCGAACTCGACCTCAACCAGATGTACACCCAACTACCCGACGGCTCGCTGATCGTGGGGGACACCCACTATCGCGGGGCATCCGTTTCTCCATTCCAAAATGAGAATGCGTTCGAACAGCTGCTGCAGCTCACCGGTGAGCTGTTCGGCGTACCGCGCCCGCGGGTGCTCGAACGGTGGCAGGGCGTCTACGCCTCCGGCCGGGCCGACTTTCTCATCGACCAGCCCGAACCCGGTGTGTATCTCGTAGCAGCCACCACGGGAATCGGCATGACCACCGGGCTTGGTCTTGCCGAACACGTCGTTTCCTGCGTTTATGACTCCCGCTCCCTCACCCTGAAAGGCACCGTATGAGCACCGCACCCCTTGATCTTGACCTTGACCTTGACCTTGATGATTTCGACACCGAAGACGTTGACGTTGAGCTCGTCGTTTTCGACATGGCGGGCACCACCGTGAGTGACGACGGACTGGTCGAGCGGGCGTTCGTGCTCGCCGCCGAGCGCAGCGGACTGGTCGACACCGCCGAGGACCTCGAGGAGGCCGTCGCGTTCGTGCGCGAGACCATGGGGCAGTCCAAACTCGACGTCTTTCGCGAGCTGACCGATTCCGAAGAGCAGGCCGTCGCGGCGACCGTGGCCTTCGAAACCGCCTACGGCGAACTCGTCGAACAGGTGGGGGTGACGGCCATCGCTGGCGCGGCCGACCTGTTCCAGGAACTCCGGGACGCCGGCGTGAAGGTGGCCCTGGTCACCGGATTCTCCCGAGCAACGCAGGACACGCTCATCGATGCACTGGGCTGGAGTGAGTTGATCGACGTGAGCCTGTGCCCGGCCGAAGCTGGCCGTGGTCGCCCGTACCCCGACCTGCCGCTCACCGCGCTGCTCCGCACCGGCGCGTCGAGCGTTGCCGCCATGGTCGTCGTCGGTGACACGGCGAGCGACATGCTCTCCGGCCTGAGTGCGGGCGCCGGCCTGGTCGTGGGAGTGCTGACCGGCACGCACGACACCGACACCCTCGAGGACGCAGGGGCTGACGTCGTCATCGCGAGCGTCGCCGACCTCGCCGAACTGCTCGGCCTGCGTGAGGAAACGATCGAGTAGCCATGCCCGAACACGATCCAGCTGCTCAACCCGTGACGCTGCCGGCCCTCACCCTCGGCGTCGGCCGGGGGGTCGTCTTGCCGCGCGCCGCCGAGGCCATGGTCTGGTCGGGTGTCGGCCTGCCGCTGGAGTGCGTGGCAGTACCCGGCGTGCTGCTCCGGCCCGGCGACGTACTGGTGGAGGTCGAATTGGCCACGATCTGCGGCTCCGACGTGCACACGGCTGTGGGTCACCGCCTCACTTCGAAGCCGCTTGTGCTCGGGCACGAGCAGGTCGGCCGCATCATTGCCGTCACTGAGCAGTCATATGCCGCAACTGGAATGCCACTGCGGGTCGGGCAGCGCGTGGTCTGGTCGGTCGCCGTGAGCTGCGGAACCTGCCCGCGCTGTCGCCGCGGCCTGCCCCAGAAGTGCCTCGAGTTGGTGAAATACGGCCACGAGCGGATGCAGCGTGGCTGGGAACTGAGCGGCGGTTTCGCCACCCACGTGCAGGTGCGTGCCGGAACAGCGGTCGTGGTCGTCGACGAACAGGTGCCGGCCACGGTTTTGGCGCCGGCCTCCTGCGCGACCGCGACGGTAGTTGCGGCGCTGGGGGCGGCATCCGCTCTCGTGCCGCTGGCCGGAGCGACCGTGCTGGTGACCGGCGCGGGGATGCTCGGAGTGACGGCCTGCGCGATGGCGACGGATGCCGGTGCTCTCGTGGTCGTCAGCGATCCGGACCCCGCCCGGCGGCAACTCGCGCTCGCCTTCGGTGCCGCCGCCGTCGCGGACCCGGGGGCACCGCGTGAGTCTCCGACCGGAGTGGCGAGCGTGCTCGCCGCGCTCGCGGATGCCGGTGCTGCCGAGGTGACGATCGCCCTCGAACTGAGCGGTGCCCGCTCGGCCGTGCACACCGCGCTCGATTTAATCGGCATCGGTGGCGTGGTCGTGCTGGTCGGCAGCGTCTCACCCGGGGAGCCGGTTCTGCTCGACCCGGAGTCGATCGTGCGCCGCCTGATCACCGTGCGCGGCGTGCACAACTACACGCCGGACGATCTGGCGCAGGCGGTGACCTATCTCAGCGTTGCCTGGCACCGGCATCCGTTCTCTGCCCTGGTCGGGACGACCTACGATCTCGCGAAAGCGGATGCCGCCCTCCTGATGGCCGCGACAGCCCGCCACCCCCGCGTGGGCCTGACACCGCAGCCGCCGGCCACCCTCGGCTGACCCGCCCGGCGCTCCCTCTGGTCGATGGGGCCCATCCTTCGTTGGACGGGGCCCAGGCCCCGTCCGCGGGCCCAGTTTATAAACTGGGCCCCGGGATGGGGCCCGGGCCCCGTCCGTATTGAGGGCGGCTAGCTGGCGCCGCCGGGTGGGCCGATCCGGAGTAGGGTGGCCATGACCCCGACCAGGGCGACGCCCATGGCTAGCGTCAGAAGCACCGGTCGGGCCAGCATCTGCCGCAGCAGAGCGCTCACTCGGGTGTGATCGCGGGGGTCGTTGGTGCGGGTATGCCGCCAGTCGCCGTCGAGCAAGCCGTTCTTCTCGAGCCCGCGGTCCAATGGGATCGTGCCAAACGGAACGATCGCCGTGAACATTGCGATCAGAGTGAGGCGCATGCCCCAGTGCTGGTTGATTCCCACCAGCAGGGCCATCAGTCCAAAGGCGATGAAGACGAGACCGTGTACAAAACCACCAATTTGCACCCCGACCTCACCGACCTCGAGCACGTATTTCATGAGCATCCCTGCGATCAACATTGCCCAGGTGATGGCTTCGGCAATGGCAACAGAACGAAACAGCAGGCGCGGGGTCATCGGGACTTTCCAGTGATGGCGGGGCAAGGGAGCTTCTATCGTCTCAGCCGCACCTGAACAAGCACCTGAGCATTCGCCAAGAAAGATGCATCACTGTAAAATTGCAGTTGTGCAAATACGCAGTGTGCGCAATAACTGTTAACGTGAACATGGAACCGAACCTCGGCCTGCGAGACCGCAAGCGCCTCGCAACGCGTCTGCGGCTCGAAGACGCCGCGGTAACCCTCGTGCTCCGCGATGGACTCGAGCACACCACGGTCGACGCGATAAGCGAGCTCGCCGACGTGTCGCCGCGCACCTTCTTCAAATACTTCGAGAGCAAGGATGCCGCCATCCTCGGCCTCCGCCAGGTTGAAATCGCAGAGTCCGAGCTGGCCGAACAGTGCGACCGCGTGGCCGAACATGGACTGATCGAGTGCGTCATTCACCTGCTGCTGACCGTGATCGGCCCGCCGTCGACCCGACTGACCATGCGCGAGGATCGGCTGGAGATCCTGCGCCGTCACCCCCACCTACTCACGACGCAGCTTGCCCAATTTACCCAGATGACCACCGAAGTTACCGATGCCGTCGCCGCCCTCGTGGCGCGGGACGCACACTTCGCTGGCGGCTCATCGGCCGAGCTGGCGGCATCCGCTGACCTGGTGCTCGTCCTCTGCGGCGGCGCGGTGCGCGTTGCCGTGAAGGAATGGGCCGAAATGAACCCGACCGACGCCGATGGTGCGGCCGAACAACTTGAATCACGAGCAATCTCGCTCGCCAGAGAGGTATCCGTAAAACTTTCATGACCACCACACTGTCCTTGCGCGAGGCCCCGGCAGCCGCTTTACCCGGCAAGCGTCACATTCTGCTGGTCTTCGCCGGGCTCATGGTCACCATGCTGCTCGCCTCGCTCGACCAGACCATCTTCAGCACCGCCCTGCCGACCATCGTTGGCGAACTCAACGGCGTCGACCACATGCTTTGGGTGACGACCGCTTACATTCTCGCGTCGACCATCATGCTGCCCGTCTACGGCAAGCTCGGCGACCTGATCGGCCGTAAGGGCCTGTTCATCGGCGCGATCAGCATCTTCATTCTGGGCTCGATCGTGGGCGGACTGGCCCCCGATATGACCTGGCTCATCATCGGCCGTGCGGTGCAGGGCCTCGGTGGCGGCGGGCTGATGATCCTCTCGCAGGCGATCATCGCCGACGTCGTGCCGGCCCGCGAGCGCGGAAAATACATGGGCATCATGGGGGGGCGTCTTCGCCCTGTCCTCCGTGGCCGGTCCGCTGCTCGGTGGCTGGTTCACCGAGGGCATCGGCTGGCGCTGGGCGTTCTGGATGAACATCCCCCTCGGTGCCCTCGCCATCGTCACCGCCATCTTCTTCCTCCGCCTGCCCAAGGTGGACAACACGAAGCCGAAGCTCGACGTCGCCGGTATGGGCCTGCTCGCCCTGGCCTCGACCGGACTCGTGCTGATCACGACCTGGGGCGGAACGACCTACGACTGGGATTCCCTGCTGATCCTCTCGCTCATCGTCGGCACTATCGTCGCCGCCGTGGCCTTCGTCATGGTCGAGCGTCGCGCCGCCGAGCCGATCATGCCGCTGCACCTGTTCAAGGACCGCAACTTCAACCTCACCACCATCGCCGGTCTCATCACCGGTATCGCGATGTTCGGTGCCCTGGCCTACCTGCCCACCTACCTGCAGATGGTGACCGGTGCGAACGCCACCGAGGCCGGGTTCCTGATGATCCCGATGATGGCCGCGCTGCTGATCAGTTCGATCGGATCCGGCTGGCTGGTCAGCAAATTCGGTCGGTACAAGTGGATGCCCGTCGTCGGCACGATCATCGTCGGTGTCGCTCTCGTGCTGCTCTCGACCATGACCCCCACGTTGGCGACCTGGGTGCTCTGCAGCTACCTCGCCGTCATGGGCGTTGGGCTCGGCCTGAGCATGCAGATTCTCATCCTGATCGTGCAGAACTCCTTCCCGAACTCGCAGGTTGGAACGGCCACAGCCTCGAACAACTACTTCCGCCAGATCGGAGCCTCCATCGGCTCCGCTGTGGTCGGCAGCCTGTTCGCCGCCCGCCTGACCGAGCTGCTGACCGAGCGGATGCCCGCCGGTGGTGCCAGCGCGGCGAACTCCTTCACCCCGGCTATGGTGCGCGAGCTGCCGGAGGCCGCCCGCCAGGTCATCATCGGCGGCTACAACGACGCGCTCACCCCGGTCTTCCTCTATATCGTGCCGCTGATCGTTGTCGCGGTCATCCTGCTCTGCTTCGTGACCGAGAAGCCGCTCGCCACCACGATCGAGCGCGATATCCTGCCCGAAACCCTCGAAACGGATGGCGCCCTGCCGTCCACGACCCGGGGGTCAGTTGCCGTTCCCGGGCGGGATTCGTGAGTGCGGCTACGCGCCGACGAGCGCCCGGGCGATGACCGAGGTGAAGAAGGTGAGGCCGTCGATGCCGCTCGCCATGGCGTCGTCGGTGTCGGGACCGAACCCGGCCTCGACGGCGTGCTCGGGGTGGGGCATGAGGCCCACGACATTGCCGCGGGCGTTGGTCACGCCGGCGATGTCGTTCAGTGATCCGTTCGGGTTGCCGCCGATGTAGCGGGCCACGATGCGGCCCTCGCCCTCGAGTGCCTTGAGGGTCTCGGCGGAGGCCATAAACGAGCCCTCACCGTTCTTGAGCGGAATGACGATCTCGGTGTTGGCTTCGAACCCGGTCGTCCAGTCGCTCGCGTTGTTCTCGATGCGCAGACCCTGGTCGCGGCAGATGAAGCGGCCCTTGTCGTTCCGGATGAGTCCGCCGTCGAGCAGGTGGGCCTCGGTGAGCATCTGGAATCCGTTGCAGATTCCGAGCACCGGCATGCCCTGGTTCGCCGCGTCGATGACCTCGGTCATGATCGGTGACAGGCTCGCGATGGCGCCGGCCCGCAGATAATCGCCGTAGCTGAACCCGCCCGGCAGCACGAGGGCGTCGACGCCGTGCAGGTCGTGGTCGCCGTGCCAGAGGGCTACGGCGTCGGCGCCGGCCAGGCGGATCGCGCGCGCAGCGTCACGATCATCGAGCGAGCCGGGAAAGGTGACGACGCCGATGCGCATCAGGCGACCGCTGCCGAGGGGGCGTCCTGCACGTGGATGCCGACGACATCCTCGATCACGGAGTTGGAGAGCACGGTGTCGGCGAGCTCGCGCACGGCGGCGAGGGTAGCGGCATCCGCTTCGCCGTCAATGGAAATCTCGAAGCGCTTGCCGACGCGCACGCCGGTGACGTTGGCCAGCGCTGGCTGGGTCTGACCGAGGCGACCGAGGGCGCCGGCGACGGCCTTGCCCTGGGGGTCAAGCAACTCGGCCTTGGGCATTACTTCGACGACGATCGTTGGCACAGGGCACTCCGCATACAGTCTGGGGCTTATAGTCGTGGTAAATCACTGCAATTCTACAGGCCGCAGCTCGGGCGGCCCGGCGCGCGTCACTCGGCGACACCGTTCTGGCCGAGCAGGATGCCGCGCAGCACGTCGCGTACGGCGGCCACACCGTCGTAGGTTTCGACGAAGCTCGTGCTGAGCGGGGCGAGGCCGAGTCGCAGGCCGTTGGGGCCGCGAAAATCCGGAATCACGTCGTTGTCCCACAGAATTTTCGTGACCTGACGCATGAGTCGATGGTTGATGGTCACGTGACCGCCGCGATGCGTCTGCTCGCGAGGCGAGGCGACGGTGACGCCCATCGGTGCCAGCCACTCATCGACGAGGGTGATCGCGAACTCGGTCAGCGCCACCGACTTCGCCCGCACCGAATTGATCGTGGCCTCATCGATCATGGCAATCGTGTCCTGCATGGCGAGCATGCCCAGCACCGCGGGCGTGCCGCTCATAAAACGACGGATGCCAGTGGCCGGCCGATACCCCGGCCCCATCTCGAAGATGGCCTGCGCGCCCATCCAACCCTGGATCGGCTGGGTCAGCACCTCGTGCAGGTCACTCTTGACGTAGCCGAAGGCGGGGGCGCCCGGGCCGCCGCTCAAGTATTTGTAGGAGCAGCCGACGGCGAGGTCGACGTCGCAGCGGTCGAGTTCGACCGGCACCGACCCGACCGAATGGCTGAGGTCCCAGAGCACGAGGGCATCGTGCTCGTGGGCGACGGCGGTGATGGTCTGCATGTCGGCGAGGTAGCCGGAACGGTAAGCCACGTGGCTGAGCAGCACGAGCGATGTCTCGGGGCCGATCACGCTGCGCACCTGTTCGGCGGTCACCCCGCCCGTGGTATCGGATTCGATCCACCGCAGGGTGAGGCCGCGCTCCCGTGCAATGCCCTCCAGAATGTAGCGGTCGGTGGGAAAGTTATCGCTGTCGAGCACGATCTCGGTGCGGTGCGGGCGCGAATCCACGGCGGCGCGGGCCAGTTTGTAGAGCAGCACGGTGGTGGAGTCGCCGACGAAAATCTGGCCGGCCGCGGCGCCGAGGCAGGCCCGGCCGAGGTCGTCGCCGATCTGCAGGGGCAGTTCCATCCACTGCTCGTCCCAGCCGCGAATGAGCCGAGTGCCCCAGTCGTTGACGAGAAAATCGGCGATACGTTCGGCGCTCGCGTGCAGCGGGCGGCCGAGCGAGTTGCCGTCGAGGTAGGCGCGCGGGTTGGCCGTGTCGGGGCCGGCGTCGGTGCCGAGGAACCGGACTCTGTAGTGCGCAAGACCGTCGATACGGTCCATCCGGCGCGCGAAGGCGAGGTGGGCATCGAGGCCGGTCGAGCTGGTGAAGCTGGGAGTCATGCGAGGACCTCGAGTTCGGGGCGAGTGAGGGCGCGAGCGGTGCAGAGCCAGTCGGTGAAGTCCAGGGGATCGCGCGGCCGTTCGCCCGGAATAAAGGTCACCCGAGTATCGGACAGGGTCAGGCCAAGCGGTGCCGGCGAGCACAGGGCGGTCAGAACCTCGCCGGGGGTCAGCCCCGCGCCGAGCAGTGCCGCGATCTCACCGGAGTTCAGCCCGAGCGGCAGCGGCCCGTTGCCGAGATCGGTGCCGTACAGCACCCGACCGCCAGCGGCGTGGAACCGCCGCAGATTGTCGCTGGCAATCTCGAACGCGGCGGTGGGGCGACCCCAGCCGTGAATGTCCAGGGTGCTGATCCAGGTCATGCGGGCGGCCATCGCGGTCACCAGGTCGTCGGCCAGGCGCTCCGTAAAGGGAGTGTGCGCGAACGCATCCACTCCGGCGGTGAACGCGCGATCGGCCTGACCGGCACCCTCGGCGTGCGCTACGACCGGCAGGGAGCGTTCGTGCGCCCGCCCGACGAGCGCGGCCAACACCTCGGTGCCGAGCACCGGGCCCGCCACCGAGTTGAGGGTGATTTTCAGAACGGATGCCCCGGCCGCCGCCTGCAGGTCGACCGCGGTGGCGGCATCCGCTGCCCCCGCGACGCCGCAGCTCCAATCGGGCTCGGCCCAGCCGGCCCGACTGGGGTAGCCTCCGGGAGCAGTGATGAACTGGTGCGCGTATGCCAGATCGGGCATGGACGTGCGGAGGCCTTCTGGCAGCCAGCCGCCGAGATCGAGTGCACGGGCGATTCCGCCGCTGGAAAGAAGTGTGCCGTCGATCAGGGCCAGGTGCAGGTGCGCGTCCAGAAAGCCCGGCAACACGGTGCCGCGACCGACCAGAAAGTGAGTGGTCACGCGCCGATCTCCGTGCGCACGGCGAACAGCTCCGGGAAGAAGGTGAGTTCGAGGGCCTTCTGCAGAAATGCGGCACCGCTCGAACCGCCGGTGCCGTGCTTCATGCCGATGATGCGCTGCACCGTCTTGAGGTGGCGAAACCGCCACAGTTGAAAGTTGTCCTCGAGGTCGACGAGTTCTTCGCAGGCCTCATAAGCAGCCCAATGCTCGGAGGCATTCTCGTATATTCCGCGAAAGGTATGCACGAGTTCGGGGTGGAAGGTCCACGCCTCGGTGACGTCGCGTTCAAGCACGGCGGCGGGAATGTCGTAGCCGGCACGGTGCAGGTAACGCAGAAACTCGTCGTAGAGGCTGGGTGCCTCGAAGGTGGCGGTGAGCAGAGCGTGGGCGGCGGAATCCGCTTCGAAGACCGTGAGCATGCGAGCATTCTTGTTGCCGAGCGCGAACTCGACGGCGCGGTACTGGTACGACTGAAAGCCGCTGGAAGAGCCGAGAAAGTGCCGAAACTGGGCGTATTCGGTGGGCGTGAGGGTCGCGAGCACCGACCACTGTTCGGTGAGGGTGCGCTGAATGTGCTTGACCCGGGCGATGCCCTTGAGGGCCGGCGCGAGCTGATCCTGAAGCAGCGCCTGGATGGCCGCCTGGATCTCGTGCAGCACGAGCTTGAGCCAGAGCTCTGTGGTCTGGTGCTGGATGATGAACAAGAGCTCGTCGTGATGTTCCGGAACACTGACCGGCTTCTGGGCATCGAGCAGGGTGGGCAGGTCGAGGTAGGCCCCGTAGCTCATCTTCTCTCGAAAATCGGTGACGATTTCGGGGTCGAAGTCGCGGGTATTGTTCTTGAGAGTCATCGGGTTCCGTTCGGCTTGTTCAAATTGTGCGCAGGTTGAGGCTGTCGGCGCAACACCACAGCGAACCGTGCAGGTCAAAGTTCTAGACTGGAGCGCATGACCCCGCCGACCCGAAAGCCCCAGGATGGCGTGCCAGCCCCGTCTGCACCCGAGCGAACTGCCCCACCGCCGCCCCGGCGCCGAGACGCCCGGTTGAATCGGGACCGCCTCATTGTGTCGGCTCGCGCCCAGTTCGCCCAGTATGGGATCGACGCCTCACTCGAGGAGATCGCGCGTCAGGCCGAGGTGGGTGTGGCGACCCTGTACCGCAACTTTCCGGCGCGAGACGACCTGGTTCGGGCGCTCTACGACTTGGCTCTGGCAGAACTGCACGCGGTGCGCGGGGAGATCGAGGCCGCGCCTACCTCGTGGGAGGCACTCGTTGTCTACACCGAACGAGTCGCCGAATGGCTCGTCGCCGACCCGTCACTCCCGCCGATTCTGCGGCGCATGGCGCAGCTCGACCCCTCAGCAAGGCCCGCTGCCGAGTTCGACGGCTTCATCGCGAGCCTGGTAGCCCGCGCTAAGAAGGACGGTACCCTGCGGCGTGACGTCGACGCGGTCGACCTCGCGGTACTGGTTACCATGGTCGGCTCGCTCGGCGGCCTCGGCGACGGTTACGCCGGGCAGTGGCGGCGTCAGCTCTCGATCGTGCTCGACGGCCTGCGCGCCGCCGACGCGCCCCGGCCCAAATTGCCTGGCCGCCCGCTCAACGTGAAGGACTACCAGGCCACCGTGCACGGCCTGACCCGTCGGGCAGCCCGCGCCGCGCGGTGAGGGTCAGACGGTTGCTGCGTCGGTCGCGCTCACCCGGATGCGGTTGGCCCACGGGTCGTCGAAGGCGAGGGTCTGACCGTCGTGAGCGGTGTCGACTTTGTAGTGGGACATCCGCTCGTTGAGAGCGCCCACGTCGTCGGTGCTGGGCACGATGATGCTGACTTCGCCGAGACCGAGCGCCAGGCGGCGCTTGCCGCTGCCCGAGCTTTCCCAGGTGTTCATCGCCATATGGTGGTGATAGCCGCCGGCCGAGACGAACAGGGCTGAGGGGCCGAAGTTCGCGGTCGCCTCGAAACCGAGACGGTTCACGTAGAACTCCCGGGCGCTCGCGACGTCGCCCACCGAGAGGTGGATGTGGCCAACGATGGCATGGCCCTCGCTCGCTTCAGCCGACAAATGCTCGGAAATGAATGCGTTCGGGTCGAGGTAAAGCGAGGCCATTTCGACCTGTCCGTGGGTCCAGCTCCACAGGGTGCGGTCGCGATCCCAGTACAGCTCGATGCCGTTGCCCTCGGGGTCGGTGAAATAGAAAGCCTGGCTGACCAGGTGATCGGCGCTGCCGGTGAACGTTCCCGGGGACTTCGTGCCGATCGAGTACACGGCGGCGGCGAGGTCTGCCTGCGTGTCGAACAGAATGGCCGTGTGATAGAGCCCGGCTGAGCGTGCGTCGGCGGCTTTGAGCTCGAGGGAGTGCTGCAAAATCACGAGCGGGGTCTGGCCGCGCCCGAGCACGGCGACCGGGCCGTCGTGGCTTTGCAGCTCCAGGGTCACAATGTCGCGGTAATAGGCGATCATGGCGTCGAGGTTGCCCACGCGCAGGGTCACCGCGCCCATTCCGGTGTCGCCGGCGAGGAGGTCTTTCGCAGTGAGGGTCACAGCAGGCACAACTGCGATGTGGGTGCGGCTATTCCGCGATCGGTAGGGTTCGGCTACCCCCGTTTGCGCGTCGTGTTTTGGGTATGCCGGGGTGTTGGTGTACTCAGGCGCCGGTGAGGCGTTCGAGCAGCTCACGGTAGCGGGCCGCCGTCTGCTCCACGATCTCGGTGGGCAAGTCGGGCGGGGTGCCGGCGCCGTCCCAGTGGGCGGAGAGCCAGTTGCGCACGATCTGCTTGTCGAAGCTGGCCATGCGGGCTTCGGGGGTGGTGCCGGTGTGCCAGGCGGCGGCATCCCAGTAGCGGCTGGAGTCGCTCGTGAGAACCTCGTCGGCGAGTACGGTTACGCCGGTCTGTCGGTCAGCGCCGAATTCGAACTTGGTGTCGGCGAGGATGACGCCGGCCTTCTCGGCGATCGTTCCGGCCGCCTGAAACAGGGCAAGGGAGAGGTCGCGCAGTTCGGCGGCAATGGTGGGCCCGACGAGTTCCACGGTGCGCTCGAACGAGATGTTCTCGTCGTGCTGGCCCATCGGGGCCTTCCAGGCCGGGGTGTAGATGGGTTCCGGGAGGCGGTCACCGTTCTGCAGACCGGCCGGCAATGCGATGCCGCAGACCGACTGGGTGTCGAGGTATTCCTTCCAGCCGCTGCCGGTCAGGTAGCCGCGCACGACGCACTCGATCGGGTACATGTCGAGGGTGCGGCAGAGCATTGCCCGGCCGGCGACGCTCGCGGGAATGAGCTCACGCACGGTATCGCCGACCTGTTCGTGGTCGGCGATGAGGTGGTTGGGCACACCGGTCAACCGGTCGAACCACCACAGGCTCAGGGTGGTGAGCAACTCGCCCTTTCCTGGAATTCCGGGCTCGAGCACATGATCGAACGCGCTCACTCGGTCGCTGGCGACCACGAGCACACGGGAGGCGCTCAGCAAGTCGGCCGGGGCATCCGTCGTGCCGTCGGTTGGAATATAGAGGTCCCGCACCTTGCCCGAGTAGGCATGAAGCCATCCGGGCAGATCGCGGGCGATGGATGCTGTGGGCTGCGCGGATTCGGTCACGCTTGTATTCTCTCTTACTTCAGCAGGGCAACGTCGGAGACGAGCTCGATGTGCGAGAGCATCGCCGCGCTCGTGGCCGTGACGTCCTGCGCCCGGATCGCTGCGGTGATCGTTTGGTGCGAGGCCAGGGACTGCTCGGGCCGGCCGGGCTGGGCCAGGGATTCCAATCTGGTTTCGAGAATCATCTCGGCGATGAACGTCATGAGCTGGGCGAGTACGGGGGAATGGGCGGCTGCCGTGACGGCCTGGTGGAAGAGCTCGTCGCCGTGCGCGCCGCGGTCGCCGACCGCGATTTCTTCGGCCATTATCTGCACGGCGTTCTCGATCGCGGCCAGGTCGGCATCGGTACGCCGCAGCGCGGCGAGCTCGGCCAGTTTTACCTCAAGGGTACTGCGAGCCTCAACGATTTCCGGCAACCGATTTCGGTGGTCACGAAGTCCCTTGATCACCGTCGCGATGCTGGGCCGGTACACGAGTACGGCGCCGGTGCCGTGCTGAACATCGATGACTCCGAGCACCTCGAGAGCGACGAGCGCCTGCGCCAGGGTGGCGCGGGAGACACCGAGACGTTCCGCGAGATCGCGCTCGGCGGGCAGCAGGTCGCCGGGGCCGAGATGTGCCGACTCGATATAGGAGAGAAGCTGCGCCACGAGCTGTTCGTACAGCCGTGGTTTCGACACTCGCGACAGGGGCTGGGGTTCTACTTCCTGGGCCACGCGTATGCCTCCTCATCGAAGTGTGATCCTCAGGATACATGGGCATTGACAAACTCACCTACTATCTAGGAGGCTAGTCCAGTGAGCCAATAGCCCACATTCGCTTAAATCATGGAGGAACAAGGATGTCCGCTCCCATCATCTCGATCATCATCCTGGCGGTGATGTTTCTGACCGCCACGCTACTTCCCGTCAACATGGGGGCGCTGGCTTTCGTCGGTGCCTTCCTGCTGGGGACCGTATTCCTCGGCATGGAGACCACCGATATTCTCGCCAATTTTCCCGGCGGGCTCTTCCTGACACTCGTCGGGGTCACGTACCTCTTTGCGATCGCGCAGGGCAACGGCACGATCGACCTGCTCGTGCGCGGCTCGGTTCGACTTGTCGGTGGACGGGTCGCGCTCATTCCCTGGATCATGTTCATCATCACGGCCGTGATCACCGCCGTGGGCGCCCTGTCTCCGGCCGCAGTGGCCATCGTGGCACCGATCGCGCTCGGTTTCGCCCGCAAGTACAAGATCAGCCCCCTGCTCATGGGCATGATGGTGATTCACGGAGCGCAGGGTGGCGGATTCTCGCCCATCGCCGTCTACGGCGTGATCGTCAACAGCCTCATCTCGACCACGGGGCTCGACGCGAGCCCCACGGCGGTGTTCCTGTCGAGCCTCATCTTCAACTTCCTGATCGCCGTCGTCTTGTTCATCGTGCTCGGTGGCCGGGGGCTCCTCTCGAGCCGGGTCGGACACTTCGTGGAGCAGGCAGCCGAGGCTCGGATGGCGGTCAGCGTGGGCGCCAGAGCCGGTGGCGACGTGGCGTTCAAGGGCTTCGGCTCCGGCATCTACGGCCCCCGCGACCCCGCCGGTGACGGCGCACAAGAGGCGCCGAGCCGTGCAGAACGCATTCCTCAGCTGATCACCATGGCCGGCCTCATCGCCCTGGCCGTCATCGCGCTCGGCTTCAAGGTTGACGTCGGCTTCGTGGCCATCACCATCGCCGTCATCCTCGCCCTGGTCTCGCCCGCGGCGCAGAAGGGTGCCGTCAACAAGATCAGCTGGTCGACCGTGCTGCTCATCTGCGGCATGCTCACCTTCGTGGGCGTCCTCGAAGAGGCAGGCACCATCGAATACGTGTCGGATGCCGTAGCCCACCTGGGCATGCCCCTGCTGGCGGCGCTGCTGATTTGCTACATCGGTGCCATCGTCTCGGCGTTCGCTTCCTCGACCGCCATCCTGGCCGCCCTGATTCCGCTCGCCGTGCCGTTCCTGGCCACCGGCGAAATCGGCGCGATCGGCGTGATCTGCGCCCTCGCCGTGGCCTCGACCATCGTGGACGTGTCGCCGTTCTCCACGAACGGTGCTCTCGTGCTGGCCAACGCCCCCGACGACGTCGACAAGGACCGCTTCTACAAGCAGATCCTGGCCTACAGCGGCATCGTCGTGGTGGCCGGCCCCGCCATCGCCTGGGCGGTGCTGGTCCTACCCGGCTGGCTGTAGACGCATACCGCATACCGCACATCGAGAGAGGATTGAATATGAGCACGGACACTCAGACCCGAGCGAAAGGTCCACTCGAGGGCTATCTGGTCGTCGACCTGAGTCGTGCCCTCGCCGGGCCGCACGCGAGCATGATGCTCGCCGACCTCGGGGCACGCGTCATCAAGGTGGAGAATCCCGGAATGGGAGACGATACCCGGGGCTGGGGTCCGCCGTTCGTCGGTCCCGACGACAACCTGCAATCCACGTATTTCCTCTCTTGCAATCGCAACAAGGAGTCGATCGCCCTCGACTTGAAGAGCGACGACGGCCGCGCGGTGCTGCGCGACCTGCTGCTGCGCGCCGACGTGGTGGTGGAGAACTTCCGCCCCGGCGTTCTGGACCGCCTCGGATTCTCGCCGGAGGCGATGCACGAGCTCAACCCGTCGCTCGTTATTCTCTCGATCACCGGTTTCGGCCACGACGGCCCCGAGTCGAGCCGCAGCGGCTACGACCAGATTCTGCAGGGCGAAGCCGGCCTCATGTCGCTCACCGGATCCGGCCCCGACGACCCGCAGCGGGTGGGGGTGCCGATCGCCGATCTGCTCTCGGGCATGTACGGCGCCTTCGGGCTTCTCGCGGCCTTACTGCAGCGCGAGCGCACGGGGGAGGGGCAGATCGTTCGCACCTCGCTTTTGGCCGCGCTCGTGGGAGTGCACGCCTTTCAGGGCACCCGTGCCACGGTAGCTGGTGAGGTGCCCGAGGCCCAGGGCAACCACCATCCGTCGATCGCACCCTACGGCCTGTACGCGTGCCGCGACGGCAGCGTGCAGATCAGCATCGGAAGTGAGAAGCTCTGGGCCACCTTCGCGGCCCAGTTCGGCCTCGATCCCGCCCAGGCCGAGTGGGCCACTAACGCGCACCGCGTGCGCAACCGAGAGAGCCTCAAGGCGGCGATAACGGATGCCTTCGCTCAGTTCGACGCCGCGCCGCTGCTTGAGAAGCTCGCACAGGCTGGAATTCCGGCCGGGAAGGTGCGCTCATTGGACGAGGTCTACCAGTGGGATCAGGTGTTGTCGCAGGGGCTGTTGATCGACGTCGAGCATGACGTGCTCGGCAAGATCAGCCTCCCGGGCCCGCCGCTGCGGTTCTTCGGACCCGCCGACACCGCCGAAACGACCAACACCACGCACTCTGCTCCGCCGGTGCTCAACCAGCACGGCGCCGAAATACGTGAGTGGCTCAATCGCGCAGTGGAAGGGATCTAACGTGCAGAAAGAGAACGCGTTGACCGAACCGAAAACCCGCCACCTCAGCGCCGCCGAACTCATTGCGGTGGTCCTCGACGGCGGATCATTCTCGAGCTGGGACCAACCCGTGGTCGATCCCGACCCGAACGAGGCCTACCGGCTTGATTTGGTGAAGGCTCGGCAGAAGAGCGGCAGTGACGAATCCGTGCTAACGGGTGAGGGCCTGATCCGCGGGCATCGGGTAGCTATCGTGGTGAGCGAGTTCGCTTTTCTGGCCGGCTCGATCGGGCTCTCCGCCGCGGACCGTATCGTCGACGCGATCGAGCGCGCCACCCGCGACGGGTTGCCGGTACTGGCCGGACCAGCCTCCGGCGGTACCCGCATGCAGGAGGGCACGCTGGCCTTTCTGTCCATGGTGAAGATCACCGCCGCCGTGCGCGCGCATCGCGAGGCGGGGCATCCGTATCTGGTCTACCTGCGGCACCCCACCACGGGTGGGGTCATGGCGTCGTGGGGATCGCTCGGGCATGTCACGGTGGCGGAGCCGGGCGCGCTGCTCGGGTTTCTGGGCCCACGGGTCTATGAAGCGCTCTACGGAAAAAAGTTTCCGGAGAACGTGCAGGTCGCCGAAAACTTGTTCCACCACGGCCTGATCGACGCCGTTGTTCCGCCCGAGCAGCTGCCGGAAATTGTCGACCGGGCGCTCACCATCCTCACCGGCAAGGCGACCACCCCGGTGGCGGTCCCGGCGACCCTGCAGGTGCGGCCCGTTCCTGTTGGCGCGTGGGAATCCATTCAAATCTCGAGAAACCCGCGCCGGCCCGACCTGCGCCAGCTACTCGCCTATGGCTCCCACGACGTGCTGCCGCTCAACGGCACGGGCGAGGGCGAGAACGACCCGGGGCTCATGCTCGCCATGGCGCGCTTCGGGCAGCAGAGCTGCATCGTTCTCGGCCACATCCGCCCGCGGCCGTCGCGAGACACCACGATGGGCCCGGGGTCGCTGCGCGAGGCCCGCCGGGGTATGCGCCTCGCCGAGGAACTCGGCCTGCCGCTGCTCACCGTGATCGATACGGCCGGGGCGGCCCTGTCGAAGGAGTCAGAGGAGGGCGGGATGGCCGGTGAAATCGCCCGCTCCCTGCACGAGCTCATCGGCCTGCGGTCGGCCAGCGTGTCGGTCTTGCTCGGCCAGGGAGCCGGCGGTGGGGCACTCGCACTGTTACCGGCCGACCGCACCATTGCCGCGCAGCATTCCTGGCTGTCGCCGCTGCCGCCCGAGGGCGCGAGCGCCATCGTGCACCGGACGACGGAATTTGCCCCGGCCATGTCGGAAGCGCAGGGCGTGAACGTTGCGTCGCTCTTTGCCAATGGGATCGTCGACCACATCGTCGACGAGCGCCCCGACGCAGCGGAGGAAGGTCGGGCATTCTGCCAGCGGATGGCGGCGGCCATCGAGTACGAGCTCTCCACGCTCGCGAGCGTGCCGGTAGACGAGCTGCTCACCCGCCGGGTGTCTAAGTTCCGGGCAATGGGCCGACGTACCTGAGCCCTGGTGGCGAAGCCCGGCACCGACTTTTGCGCGGTGTCGGGGCTTCGCTCAGGCTACCCGGGCGGCAATATCCGTGCGAAAGTGGGCGCCGGCTAGGGACACGTGTCCCATGGCCTCGTAGGCGCGGGCTCGGGCGTGGGCGAAGGATTCGCCGACGGCGACCACGCTGAGCACGCGTCCGCCGGTGGATACGAGAGCTCCGTCAACCACCCGGGTGGCCGCGTGGGCGATCGTGACGCCGTCCACGGTCAGGGCGGCCGTGAGCCCGCTGATTTCACGCCCGATGAGCGGGGTGTCCGGGTAGTTCTCGCTCGCCAGCACGACCGTCACGGCGACCTCGGCCGAGAATTCGGGCCGGGGGAGTGCGCCGAGCGTGCCGGTCGCGGCGGCCAGCAGCAGGCCGGACAGCGGCGTGACCAAGCGCGGCAGCACGACCTGCGTCTCTGGATCTCCGAAACGTGCATTGAACTCGATGACGCGAATGCCGGCATCCGTCAGAATGAGTCCGCAGTAGAGCAGGCCGACGAACGGGGTACCCTCGGCGGCGAGCTGGCGCACGGTCGGCAGTGCGACGGTTTCGATGATCTCGTCGATGAATTTGTTTTCACTGCCGAACTTTTCGTCGAGCCAGGGCAGCGGCGAATAGGCGCCCATGCCGCCGGTGTTGGGCCCGGCGTCGTGGTCGAGGGCGCGTTTGTAGTCCTGGGCGGGGGAGAGCGGCAGCACATTTTGGCCGTCGCTGAGCAGAAAGAGCGAGATCTCCTGGCCGTCGAGAAACTCTTCGATGAGCACGCTGCCGTGTTCGAGCCAGTAGGTCGCGTGGGCGAGGGCCGCGGGGCGATCCGGGGTGACGAGCACGCCCTTGCCGGCGGCGAGGCCGTCGGCCTTCACCACGTAGGGGGCTCCGAACTCGTCGAGAGCGGCTTCGGCCTCGGCGAGAGTGCCGGCGCGCACGGCGCGCCCGGTCGGAACGCCGGCCGCATCCATGATGCGTTTGGCGAAGGTTTTGCTTCCTTCGAGCGCGGCGGCGGCCCGGTCGGGCCCGAACACGGCGATTCCACGGGCGCGCAGGGCGTCGGCGACCCCGGCCACGAGCGGAGCCTCCGGACCGATGACGACGAGTTCGATGCTGTGCAGCACCGCATAGTCGGTGACGGCGACCGGGTCGTTGGGGTCGAGCGCTACGACCGCAACTTCGGCGGCGATACCGGCATTGCCGGGGGCGCACGTAACGCTCGGCCGCGGCTCCTCGCGAAGCAGCGCGGTGATGATGGCGTGCTCGCGGGCACCGGAACCAAGGACCAGAATTTTCACCGTTTCAGGCTACCCGATGCCTCGGGGCTGGCCGATCGTGCAGACTGGAACCATGGCACGAGCACGAATTGACGACGGAGCTGGCCGTGCGGCCGTGCGTCAGGCGCTCGCCGCGCTCGCCGGCGGAACCAGCGCGAGCCGGGACATCCGGGCGCAGGCCGTGCGTTACACCCTGCAGCTGCTGGCCGAACAGGCTGAGGGCAACACCCTCGAGGTGCGCGTGCCGCCGTTCGGTGCCGTGCAGTGCGTCGCCGGGCCCCGCCACACCCGCGGTACACCGCCCAACGTCATCGAAACGGATGCCGCCACCTGGCTCGCGCTCGCCACCGGCTCCCTGCCCTGGGCGGACGGCCTGGCGAGCGGAGCCATCCACGCCTCAGGTGCCCGCGCCGACCTGACCGGCCACGTCCCGGTGCTGCCTCCGCAGTAGCCGTACCGAAGTGCGGAGATTCCGGCTGAATTCTGTGGAATTTGGTTGGAAACGCCCGTGGCCTGCGGTATCTCCGCAACTTTGAACGGCATCTGCGAGTACGCAGGAGTGATCCGCTGCGACCCCGCCCGTTCACCGGGAAGTCACAAACAAGCCCCTTGACGCCCCTAGCTTGAGCGGGACCGCCCCGGAAACAAAGGCCTTGTTCAGTGCGCATTCTCTCTCGTTCCTTCCGTCTGTCGCTGACCGCATTGGGCCTCGTGCTGCTGATCGGAGGAGCGGGCGCCATCGCCCCTGCGCTGTCGGCCACGGCCGCCACCGAGGTGGCAATGCCGGCGCTCCTCGTCACCGAAATCACCCCGGACAACGTGGGCTACGACAATTTCGAGTTCTTCGAGGTCACGAACACGACAACCGTCGACATCGACCTCGATGCGGCCGGCATCGGCCTGAACTACATCTTCACCGACTCGGATGACCGCGCCAAGGACGTACCATTCCGTATCCCGGCTTACACCGCCATCGCTGCCGGGGCAAGCACCGTGTTCTGGCTCGATTACCGCACTACGACAGTCGATACCCAGGCGTTTAGCACAGCCGATTTCCGTGCCCATTTCGCCACGGAGACCAGTTCCACCGACGTGTATCCAGTGGTGCGGGTCACCGGGCAGCCGGGTATGGCCAACGGTGGTGGCCGCGGAATCCGCATCGTCGACGGCACCGACGCCTCGATCAGTTGGGCGGTCTACCCCGCCGGTTCCGTCGCCGTCGACGCGAGCGCGCACTTCGGCGCCCCCGCAACGAGCGCATCCCTGTCGCAGGAGCTCGTGCAGTCACGCGGCGTTCCCACACCCGGCAACCCCGCCCCGGAATCAGCGCCGACGCCAACCCCCAGTCCGACCGCCACGGCGGCGCCGTCTGCGCCATCCAATGCCGACACCGCCCCGCTGCAAATTACCGAGATCACGCCAGACTCCACCAACGTCGGGTCGGCCGACGGCTTTGAGTTCATCGAGGTGTTCAACGCCACCGATGCCTCCATCAACTTTGGGGACTACGCGCTCAACTACCTGTACCCGCTCGCCGACCTCACCAACAGTTCCACCGTGCGCTGGCCGAGCACTCCGACCGACCTGGACGTCGCCCCCGGCGGCAACCTCGTGTTCTGGATCAAGAACGGCCAGAATGACGCTCTCACGGCCACCGACTTCAACGCTGCGTTCGGGTCAAACCTGACCCTCGGCACCGACTTGGTCGAGGTCTTCAGCGGCGGAATGGCCAACGGCTCACCACGCGGCATCGAGATTTTGACCAACACCGGGTTCAGCGTGAATACCGCGTACTACAACCTGGCCGGCGCTGACGACGTCGATGCGAACGTGGGTATTCAGTACGGCAACGACAGCAGCAACCCGGGGCGACAGCTCAACCTCGCGAAGGTCGCGGCCAACCCGGGCACGGTGTTCGCGGCGCAGGTGGCCGGCAACCTCAAGACTGTCGCCGACGACGCGACCCCACCGGTGATCGTCGATGACACCCTCGACGAAATTGATCCGGCGCAGAATTTCGCCCTCTCGGCCACGGTCACCGACGACGTGCAGGCGCGCACCGTTGAACTGCACCTGAAGAGCAACATTGACGCCGACTTCGCGACAATGAACCTGTCGACCGACGGCTCCGACGGTTACCGCCACGACCTGCAACGGGTCGACCTCACCGGCAAGCGCTGGTACGAGTACTACTTCACGGCCGGCGATGGCAGCACAGAGGCCAGCTCCCCGGTCGTGCGGGTCGACCTCACCGGCGTCGACAACTCGCCGGTGCGCCTCAACGTCACCGATGGCCAGTTCGTCGCCGGCAGCACCACGCTCTCGGCCGCCGGCGACAGCAGCACCATGAGCTTGAGCATCGACGACCAGATCGTGCCGACGAACCTCGAACTGGAGTTCGCCCCCCAATTCGTGTTCGAGGTCACCGCCGTCAATACCTTCTTTCAAAACGGTGTGCGAATCGGGACCGACGTGCTGCGCATCTTCGACGACGGCATCCCGACGGGCTGGGAGACCATCGCGACGCCGGTGCCGCTCACCTACGTGAAGCAGGGCGAGGACCTCGTTGTCGGCGTCTGGGCCGGCTCCAAGGTCGCCCCAGAGATCAACCCGAACGAGAACAACGACGACTTTCAAATTCGAAACATGCGCCTGGTTCTGCCCGACGGCCGCAGCCTGCAGCCCGACGGCTATACCGACCCCAGCCTGGCGCTCAACATGGGTGACAGCGCCGGCAAGCTCGACTTCTACAACTCGAGCTTCACCCTTCCCGAAGACGCCTACCAGGCCGTCGCCTACGACTGGGATACCACCACGGTCACCGACGGCGCGCACACCGTTCAGGCGAGCAACGGGGTCGACTCGGTGACCCGCTCGCTGATGGTCGACAACACAGCTCCGGTCGTGACGACATCCGCTGTTTCGGGCCAGCTCTACCAGGGCGAGTTCATGCTCGACGGCGCGGCGACGGATGCCGGTGCCGGCTTTGACACGCTCGTCGCGACCCTCGACGGCCGGGTCATCGAGCTGCCCTATGCCACTTCGTCGATCAAACTGGCCGACGGTGAACACACCCTGCTGCTGACGGCCAGAGATCGGGTCGGCAACGTCGGTGAGCTGAGCACGGTGTTCTCCACCCCGGTCGAGGAACCCGGCAATGAACTGATCACCCCGCTAGACGGCGCCATCGTCGAGGAAGGACCGCTCGACCTCAGCGCGCGGGCGACCGACCCGAGCAGTGACCAGCTGGACGTCGACTTTCGACGGGGATTCGTCGCATCCGCTGCTGACAGCAGCGTACGCGGCTACTCGGGCACCACGGCCATCGCGAACGGCACCGATCGCGCCATCAAAACCCTCCTGACCGATGACCAGGTCACAGCCATGGCGCGCCTGGACGGCACGGCAGAGCCGGTCACCTCCGACTCGCAGTTTCCCTACCAATTATTCGAGGTGGATGTGCCAGCGGATGCCGGCGCCGACTTCACCGCGCGGGTGCGGTGGGACGGCACGGCGAACGCCGACGCCAAGGTGCTGCTCTACGTGCAGAACCTCAGCACGGGCGCCTGGGAAGAATTCGACCGCCACGTGACCATCGGCGAGGGCGCGACCGCGTTCACCCTCGATGCCATGGTGCCGGCCCTCGACCACGTGAAAAACCAGGTCATGACCGTGCTGATCCAGCACTCCGAGGGCTTCGCCGGTGCCGACCTCTCCGACCGGTCGAGCACCCTACCCGTGAACAACGTGAACGACACCGCGCGGGCAAACTACGACTTCACGCTCGCCGTCGAGTCCGACACGCAGTACTACAACGACACGTTCTACCAGCGCCAACTCGACATCCACGACTACCTGCTCGAGCAACGATCGGCCATCAACCTGCAGTACCTGTTTCACACCGGCGATATCGTCGACAACTTCGAAGCCGAACACCAGTGGACCAACGCCAACGCGGCCTACAGCATGCTCGACGACGCCCAGCTGCCCTACGGCGTGCTCGCCGGCAACCACGATGTCGGCCAGAAAGACGCCGACTATGCCGCCTATAAGGCGAATTTCGGGGCCGAACGATACCAGGCCAACCCCTGGTACGGCGAGAGCTTCGAAAACAATCGGGGTCACTACGACCTGATCACAGCTGGCGGCATCGACTTCATCATGCTCTACCTCGGCTGGGCGCCGAGCGCGGAGGGAATCGCCTGGCTCAACGAGGTGCTCGCCCAATACCCAGAGCGCACGGCCATTCTCAACCTGCACGAATATATGCTCACCACCGGCGGATTAGGGGCGGTGCCGCAGCAGATTTACGACGAGGTCGTCGCGCCGAACGCTAACGTCGCCATGGTCTTCTCCGGGCACTACCACGACGCCTTCACGCGCATCGATCAGTTCGACGACAACGGTGACGGCACCCCCGACCGCTCGGTCTACCAGATGCTGTTCGACTATCAGGGCCTGCCCGAGGGGGGCCAGTCGTTTCTGCGGCTGCTGCACTTCGACAACGCCGCCGAGCAGATCAGCGTGCGCACCTACTCGCCCTACCTCGACGCGTACAACTCCGACGACCCCACCCTCGACCTCGAGCACCAGGAATTCACGGTTCCCTACGCAGCCTTCGGCATGACGTCGATGCAGAAAACGCTCGCAACGGATGCCTTCACCGTCGACATCCTGACGACCACCCCGATCGCCGCCTTCGAGGCCGTGGCCAGCGGCACAGCCGTCACCGCGAGCTGGAATCCCGGCATCGGCACCCACGGCTGGTTCGCCTATTCCGAAGACCCCTACGGAGCTGTCGCCTACTCCGAGGTGCGCCGCCTGACCGTCGCCGCGACGGTCGTGCCAGAGGCGAGCGTGCCAGCGGTGAGCCTGCCAGAGGTGGCGCCATCTGCGGAATCCGTTCCCCCATCCAGCGCATCCAGCTCGCGACGCACCGCGGTTCCCGCCGAGCTGACGGCCGCCTCGCAGGCCATCGCCGACGCCGCGAGAGCAGCGCTCGCGGCAGAGATAGCCGCCGCACAAACGGATGCCGCCACCGCCCCACAGACAACTCGCGGCGGCGACACCCCGAGCGACGATCGTGGTGCCCTCGGCGAGGTCACCGTCGTTGACGATGTCGTGCCATTCAACATCCGGACCCTGGCGCTGATCCTGCTCGGTGCCCTGGCCGCGGCCACGATCGGCGTGGTGACCATCCGAATTTTCCGCGCCCGCCACTAACCTGCTCTCGCGGGCTAGGCGAGGATTGCCGCGACTTCGGCCGAGACCGGCATCGAGGTGGTGGCCCCGGCCCGGGTCACCGCGATGGAGGACGCCACCGTGGCGTAGCGCACCGCTTCGATCATCTGGTCGGGGGTGACGGCGGTGCCGCGCACGTAATCGACAGCCAGGCGCGCCACCAGGGCTCCGACAAAGGTGTCGCCGGCCGCCGTCGTATCGACGGCCGTCACCGGGCGGGCCGGCGCAAGCCCGAGGGCTTCGCCGTCGAAGGCCACGACCGAACCCTCCGAACCCAGCGTCACGATCGCCCACGTGCCCCCGGCGCTCAGCACCTCGGCGGCACGCACGGGGTCGCTCTCCCCGGTGAGCTCGGCGGCCTCGATCTGGTTCGGCACGACGAGGTCGACCGAGGCGAGAAAACCGGCCGGCAGGCGCACCACCGGCGCCGGGGTCAGCACCGTGAACACGCCGGCGGCGCGGGCAACCCGGATCCCTTCGACGAGCACAGAAACCGGCAGCTCGCACTGCATCACGAGAAAGACCGAATCGGCCACGACCGCGCGCTGCTCCACGTTCAGGGTGGTTACGGTGGCATTGGCCCCCGAGACCACGACGATGGAATTCTCGCCGCTGTCCACCACGGAGATGTGGGCGGTGCCGGTGGGGGCATCCGCTACGGCCAATTCGGTAGAACGGATGCCCTCGGTCGCCAGCAGCGCGCGCAGTTGTGTCCCGTAGGCATCCGCTCCCACCGCTCCCAGAAAAGTCACATCCGCTCCCAATCGGGCTGCAGCGACCGCCTGGTTCAGACCTTTGCCGCCCGGAACCGTACTGAACCCGGCCCCGAACATCGTCTCGCCGGGCCGGGGGAGGCGCGCCTGGCGTACGACGAGATCCATGTTGGCGCTTCCGAGTACCGCAATCGTGTTCATAGAGTCAGTCTCGCATCTGCCCATGGGACAATGAACGGGTGAGTTCTTCTGAGCAGCCCAGCGCTGAACAACCCCAAGACCAGTCGGCCGAGAATCTCGTCGATAACGGCGAAACCGTGCTGTCCGAGGCGACCGTGACCGTGCACCGGGCGCCGCGCTACCGCAACTTCATGCTGCTCGGGGCGGTGGTCGGCGTGCTGCTCGCCCTCATTCTCACGGTCTCCTTTCCCGAGAATAAAGACTATGATCGGTTGCAGATTTTCGGCTTTCTGCTGCTCGGTGGTTTGGCTGTCGGTACGACTCTCGGCGCCGCGGTCGCGCTCGTGATCGACCGCATTGTCGGTCGATCGCGAATGACGGTGGTCGCCGATAGACTGGGCGCGAACGAACTGCGCACCAACGACCGCGATGCCAACCAGCACAGTGCGAACGAAGTGCGTGCTGCTGAGCCTGGCTCCGGCACCCCCAATGATGATTTTCAAACGTTCAACGAGAAGTAAAGAGGCTGCGGCTTGCCCGGTGGCGACGGACTGTTAAATCACGATCTTCTTCCCAATGAGAAGGGCCCACAAGATGCTTGTGGAGTCTTCGGTGTGTGGGCTCCCGGCGAAGAGGTAGCCAAACTCAGCTACTTCGGCCTCTATGCCCTGCAACACCGCGGCCAGGAATCGGCTGGAATCGCCACGAGCGACGGCAGCAAGATTCTCATCTACAAAGACATGGGACTGGTCTCACAGGTGTTCAATGAGGCCTCGCTGAGCACCCTGCTCGGGCACATCGCCGTGGGGCACACCCGCTATTCCACCACCGGTTCGTCGAGCTGGCAGAACGCCCAGCCGACCCTCGGTCGCACGGCGAGTGGAACAGTGGCCCTCGGTCACAACGGCAACCTCACCAACACGGCTGAGTTGCTCGAACTGGTGCGGGAGCGCTACCCGAAGGTCGACGGCGAACTCGCCCGCGGCAACACCACCGACACCGCCGTGGTCACTGCGCTGCTCACCGGCGACCTCGACCACACCCTCGAAGCCACCGCACTCGAGGTACTGCCGCGCCTCCGCGGCGCCTACTGCCTCGTCTTCATGGATGAATCCACGCTTTACGCGGCCCGCGACCCCCAGGGTGTCAGGCCGCTGGTGCTCGGCCGCCTCGAACGCGGCTGGGTCGTCGCCTCCGAGACCGCCGCCCTCGACATCGTCGGGGCGAGCTTCGTGCGCGAGGTCGAACCGGGTGAGCTCATCACCATCGATGAGAACGGGCTGCGCACGCAGCGCTTCGCCAAGGCCGAGCCCAAGGGCTGTGTCTTCGAGTACGTCTACCTCGCCCGCCCCGACACCACGATCGCCGGTCGCGGCGTGCACGAAGCCAGGGTCGAAATGGGCCGCAAGCTCGCCGCCGAGCACCCGGTCGAGGCCGACCTCGTCATCCCCACCCCGGAATCCGGCACCCCGGCAGCCATCGGCTACGCGCAGGCGTCTGGCATTCCGTTCGGCCAGGGTCTCGTCAAGAACTCCTACGTCGGGCGTACCTTCATCGCGCCGTCGCAGACTATCCGGCAGCGCGGCATCCGCTTGAAATTGAATCCGCTCAAGAACGTGATCAAGGGCAAACGCCTGATCGTGGTGGACGACTCGATCGTGCGCGGCAACACGCAGCGCGCCCTCGTGAGCATGCTTCGGGAGGCCGGCGCCGCCGAGGTGCACGTGCGCATCTCGAGCCCGCCGATCACCTGGCCGTGTTTCTACGGAATCGACTTCGCCAGCCGCGCCGAGCTCATTGCGACCGGCCTGGAGATCGACGAGGTGCGCCAATCGATCGGAGCCGACAGCCTCGGCTATCTCTCCGAAGACGGCATGATCGAAGCCACCGAGCAGCCGCGCGAACGTCTCTGCACCGCCTGCTTCACCGGCGTCTACCCGATTGCGCTGCCCGAAGCGCAGCACCTCGGCAAGAATCTGCTCGAGCGGCCTACCGCCTCGAACGGATGCGATCCCGGGCCGGATTCTGATCTGGAAGTCGTGCTGGCACCCGTCTCGCGCAAAGAAGAAGCCCTCGCCCGTCTGGGCCAGGTACCGTTCGGTGACCCGGGAAGACCAGAATGAGCAACGCCCGCACTAGTTCAAATGCAACGTATGCAGCAGCCGGAGTCGACACCCACGCCGGTGACCTGGCGGTCGAGCTCATGAAGTCGGCCGTCGCGAAGACGCACGGCCCCGAGGTCTGGGGCGGGGTCGGCGGCTTCGCCGGACTGTTCAACGTGTCGTTCCTCACCAAGTTTCGCCAGCCCCTGCTGGCCACCTCAACGGACGGTGTTGGCACCAAGGTCGCCATCGCCCAAGCCATCGACAAGCACGACACCATTGGGCAAGACCTGGTCGGCATGGTCGTCGACGACATCATCGTCGTCGGCGCGCGCCCGTTGTTCATGACCGACTACATCGCCTGTGGCAAGGTCGTACCCGAGCGCATCGCCTCGATCGTGGCAGGCATCGCCCGGGCCTGCTCTGAGACTGGAACCGCCCTCGTCGGCGGCGAAACCGCCGAACACCCTGGCCTGCTCGGCACTGACGACTACGACGTGGCCGGCGCGGCCACCGGAGTGGTCGAAGCCGACCAGGTACTCGGCGCCGACAAGGTCGTTTCCGGTGACGTCGTCATCGCGATGGCCTCCAGCGGCCTGCACTCCAACGGATACTCGCTCGTGCGCCACATTCTGGCGCAACGCGGCATCGGCTACACCGACACGTCGGCCGAACTCGGCGGCGTGGTCGGCGAGGTTCTGCTCGAGCCGACCCGCCTGTACACCGGCCCGCTGCTCGACGTGATCAATGACCCAGAGCTGGTCGGCGCCATCCACTCGCTCAGCCATGTCACCGGTGGCGGCATCGCGGCGAACCTCGCCCGCGTGCTGCCCGTCGGATCCTGGGTCGAGGTTGACCGGTCCACCTGGTCGCCCGCCCCCGTGTTCCGGGTGCTCGGCGACATGGCCGGGTCCACGCTGGAAAGCGCTGAAGGAACCTGGAACCTGGGAGTGGGCATGTTTGCGGTCGTGGATGCGGCATCCGCTTCGTCGGTCATCGCCCGGTTGGCCACGAGCGGCATTCCCGCCTGGGTCACCGGCCGGGTCTCGCGCGCTGCTCACGACCTGACCGGATTCGAGCAGGGCGCAAAGGGCGTCAACGGTGGCGCTGTGCGCCTGGTCGGGGCCTACGCGAGCTAGCGCGCGGCCGGCGGCGGTGACCCCGGCGAGCGAACCATTCGGCAGCGCGTACGCTGATTGACACATCGCGGGCACCCTAAACGGATGCCGCCGCTCGCCGACGAGGAAGAAGCCTAGGCGCGCTTCTTCTCGTCTTCGGTGGCGTAGTGGTCGACGTAGCGGTCGTCGTCGGGATCGTCATCGTCGTCAGCGGAATCCGTGGTGCCAGCGTCAGCAGCCTTCTTGGCCTTGTCCGCTTCGTACTCAGGCCATTTGGCGAGATCCTCGTCGAGACGCGGGTCGGACGGATGCCCGGTGAGCTCGCGTTCGAGCGCGTTGTAGTTGGTATCCGGGCTGAAATATTTCAGCTCCCGAGCTACCTTGGTGTGCTTTGCTTTTTGACGGCCGCGCCCCATGCGTGACCCCCTTACGATGCCAGGCCGAGCGAGTCGTGAGACCCTCGGGATTTGCCGAACGGAATGTGTAAAAACTAGAGTTTAGTTTAGCATGGTGGGCCTTGCGCCCCGCGGACGCCGTTCGCAAGGCTAATCCGTAGGAATGGGGTGGCATGACGGGCAATGTCAGCGTGCCCATCGTCATCATCGGCGCCGGCCAGGCCGGGCTATCCGTTGGTTTCTACCTGCGCCGGTTCGAGCTCGTGGCAGGCCGGGACTTCATTATCTTCGACCGAGGACCGGGCACCGGCGGCGCCTGGCAGCACCGTTGGCAGGCCCTGCATCTCGGGTCGGCGCACCGCGTAAACGACCTTCCCGGTATGAAAGAGCTCGGCCTGAGCTTTGACACGGCCGACCGAAATCTGCCGGCCCGCGACGTCGTCAGCGACTACTACCGTGACTATGAGCAGCACTACGAGTTGAACGTGGTGCGTCCGGTGACCGTGACCAGCGTGGCGCCGATGAAGTCCGACCTGGTCGTGTCCACGAGTTCACCCGTCTTCGGCGACCAGAAGACCAACGCGCGCATGATCGTTAATGCGACCGGCACCTGGGGTGCGCCGTTCGTGCCGCATTACCCGGGCGCGAACACCTTCGAGGGAACGCAGGTGCACACGGCCAACTACGTCTCGAGCGAGACGTTTGCCGGCCAGCGGGTAATCGTTGTCGGCGGCGGCACGTCGGCGATCGGTTTTCTGCTCGAGCTCGAGGGGGTGGCGAGCGACCTCACCTGGGTGTCACGTCGACCGATCGACTTCAGTCACACCGACGAGCTCGCCGAGGTGACTGCCGTCGCGGCCGTGATGCAACAGGATCGCGCAGCCCGCGCGGGCAAGGCCCTTCCCAGCATCGTCAGCGGTACCGGAGTGCCGGTCACCCGCCGTATTGCGGCCGGCATCGACCGTGGACTGCTCGTGGCGCGCCCCATGTTCGCGAGAATCGAACCAAAAGGGGTGCGCTGGAGCGACGGAACCTTCACCGAGGCTGACGCGATTGTCTGGGCGTCCGGTTTCCGACCGGAGCTGCGGCACCTGGCCCCGCTTAAACTGCGGGAAAAGGCCGGTGGCGTCTCGGTCGGGTCTGGTGTGTCCTGGACCGACCCGCGCATCTTCTTCGCCGGGTACGGCCCGCAGGCGAGCACGGTGGGCGCCAACCGGGCTGGCCGCATCATCGCGCGGCAGATCATGGCCAAGCTCTAGCAGCCACTATTTGCGTTTGCGCCTTCGTGATGCCGACGGTCGGGACTGCGGCGGAACGGTTCCGACGATTGGGGTCGACTTTGTCGCCCCGTCCACGGTGCCCGCCGGCGGGGCGAGCGGTCGGCGCGACACCGGCCGGGAACGCACCGGCTCGCAGCGACGGTCCTGGCCGGGGATCGGGCGGGAGCGACGGCCGTAGATGAGCTCGGAGGAGTCGAGCAGCCACGGCACGAGGGCGATCGTGACCCCGTGCACGAGCATCAGCTTCTGGCGCAGGCGGCGGGCCTTGTGGTTGTGCAGTAGGCCTTCCCACCAGTGGCCGACAATGTAGATGGGGGTGTATACGGTGATGACTTCGGAACCGTGATCGTCACGACGTCCGCGAATGTAGCTGATCAGCGGCCAGCTGATGTCCCGGTAGGGCGAGGCGACGATACGCAGCGGCACCTGGATGTTCTGTTTGACCCAGGCGCGTTTAAGCTCCTTGGTCTCGGCGGTGTCAATGGAGACATGCACCGCTTCGAGGCTGACATGCCGCGCGGCGATGGCGTAGTCGAGGGCCTTCAGCACCGGCTTCTGCATCTTGCCGACGAGCACGATTGCGTGGTCGCCCTGCGAGCCGAAGGTCGTGATCGGGTCGACCTCGATCTCCTTGGCCACGTCCCGGTAATAGCGGTTGACGCCCATCATGAGAAAGAACAGCACCGGCATCATCACGAACACCAGCCACGCGCCGTGGGTGAACTTCGTCACGGTGACGACGATAAGCACGACGCCGGTCAATGCCGCGCCAAAACCGTTGATCGACAAGCTCAGAATGATCGAGCCTCGGTTCGGCGGATTCTTCTTGAGAAGTTTCAGCCAGTGTCGCACCATGCCGGTCTGGCCAAGCGTGAACGACACGAAAACGCCGATGATATACAGCTGAATAAGCACCGTGAGGTTGGCCCGGTAGACCACCATGATCATGCAGGCGGCGAGGGCGAGCAGCACAACCCCGTTGGAATAGATGAGACGGTCACCCCGGGTGCTGAGCGACTTCGGCGCGTAGGAGTCGCGGGCGAGCACCGATCCGAGCAGCGGGAAGCCGTTGAAAGCCGTGTTCGCAGCGAGCAGCAGCACGGCCGCTGTGGCCGCCTGCAGTACGAAGAACATGATCGAGAAATCGCCGAACGTTGCCGCGGCGACCTGAGCGATCAGGCTGCGTTGCGGAGCTGTGGCGCACTCGGCCCAGCCGATCAGGTCGCAGGCGCGCTCCGCGTAGTGCACCTGGGAGATGAGGGCGAGGGTCGTCAGCCCGACGAACAGGACGATGGCGATGCCGCCCATGAGGGTGAGCGTGCGCTGGGCGTTCTTGATCTTGGGGTGTTTGAACGCTGGCACCCCATTGGCGATCGCTTCCACGCCGGTGAGGGCGGAGCATCCGCTCGCGAAGGAGCGCAGCAGCAGCAAGATGAAAGCGGCCTGCGCGAGGTTCTCGCCCTTCACGTCATAGCCAGCCGATTCGGCCACCGGCGCATCGCCGAGCAACGCGCGAACAAGGCCGACGACGATCATGAGCAGCACGCTGCCGATGAACAGGTAGGTCGGAACGGCGAAGGCCTTGCTTGACTCCCGTACGCCGCGCAGGTTGGCTGCCGCGAGCAAGATGATGAACACGACGGCGAGTTCGACGCGCAGGGGGGCCAGCGACGGTATCGCCGAGATGATGTTGTCCACGCCGCTGGCGACCGACACGACCACGGTCATCACGTAGTCCACCAGCAGAGCGGATGCGACGACCAAACCGGCCTTCTCGCCCAGGTTTTTGTGGGCGACCTCGTAGTCACCGCCGCCAGAGGGGTAGGCCTTGATCAGCTGGCGGTAGGAGGCGACCACGACGACGAGCAGCACGACGACGACCGCGGCTACCCACGGCGCGAAGCTCAAAAAGGCGAGCCCGCCGAGGGTGAGGATCATGAGGAGTTCTTGCGGCGCGTACGCCACACTCGATAGCGGGTCGCTTGCGAAGATGGGCAAGGCGAGGTGTTTGGGCAGCAGTTGGCCGTCCAAATGCTCGGTGGGAAGCGGATCGCCGATGATCCACCGCTTGGGTGAACGACTTTCCGGTACTGGGGCGCTCGCCTCGGGTGTCACGAGGGACGACATTACACCTACGGCGACCCCTGTCAAATCCCTGGGTGTTCTTGGGCGTTTCCTCGGGTCCGAAACAGGTGCGTGTGGGCCGCGACGACGAGGGGCGAGACACTGCACGCTGCGAAGCACGGGCAATCGACGCGACCCAATCCTTGGAGCCGAGCCATCTCGCCGACGTATTCAGCCGCTCTGGCACTGGATCGGGCGCGAGCGCAACGCAACATGTCTCTGGAACGTCCCCATCCGTTGGTCGAGCCCGCCGAGACCGCCATCGGCTGGCGCAGCTGTGTCTGCGGAAGCCAACCATTCCGGTAGTCGAGATCACTGACAGGCTCGATCCAGGTCCTGCCCACGAGACCGCCATCGGCTGGCGCTGGCGATCTCGGGGAGGCGGGGCTACGGGTGCAAGGTCGCCAGGATGCTCGCGCGCACGTCGGCGAGCTGCCGCCGAAGTGACGGCACAGTGTCCGATGGAACGACCGATCGAGCCGCCTGCGTTCGGAGGTCCGTGCGGAGCTGCTGCCGGAACTCGTTCAGCACCATGTCGGCCTCCCGTAGGGCCTGCGTCGATTCCTGGCGCGCGCCCCCGGCAGCCTCGGCCGGGACGTTGTCGGTCGCAGCATTGGCGGTCGAGGGTTCGGCTGGCACTCCCTCTGTCGGCGTCGGGTGGGAACGATGCCAGGTCGACGACCCCGTTGGATCCCAGGATTCAGGCGTGCCGTCGTAGCCGCGCGTCGGCGACGACGCGTCGCGGGCCTGGCGGGCGGCCGAGGCGAGGTCGGCGCGCAGGGTCTTCATGGCGGAGTTGACGCCGGTACGCACCTGATCGGCGAGCCTGCGCACCGAGTCGGTCACCTCGTCTTCGATCGCGCCGAGTTCGCCCTCGCGGGCGAGCAGCTCGGCGCGGCCGGCGTCGGTGATCTCGTAGACGGTCTTGCGGCCATCCGCTTGCTTGGTGACGAGGCCTTCCTCCTCGAGCTTGGCCAGCCGCGGGTAGATCGTGCCGGCGCTCGGGCTGTAGGTCCCGCCGAAGCGGTCGCTGAGTGCCTGGATCAGCTCGTAGCCGTGCCGAGGTCGCTCATTGAGCAGGCTCAGCAGGTAGAGCCGCAGGCTGCCGTGGGCGAACATGGCACTCATGCCGGGTCCTGGGGAGAGTGGGTGTCGGAGGCGGGCGCTGCGGCATCCGCTGTCGTGGTCGATGCGGTGCTCGTGGATTCGCTGCGCACGACCGAGATATCGCCGGACACCGAGTTGGAACGCATGTCGACCCAGCTGCCGTCGAGGGCGCCCGTGGAGCCCTCGTAACCCTTGCCGAACGCGGTGCGCACGGTGTGATCATCAAGCTGCAGCGTGCCGGAGAGGGTATTGAGGTGGTACCTTGCGGCGACGCCCGGCTCGAGCCGCACCGTGAGGTTGCCGCTGACCGAGTTCGTCACGATCTGGTCTGGCGTGCCCGTGACGTCGAGGAACACGTTGCTCGAAACCCCGTCGAGCGTGAATTGACGGATGCTGCCGCTCGCCGTGATATCGCCGGAAACGGTGTGCACGACCAAGGCTCCCACGTGGTTGCGCACCGAGATCTCACCGTTCACCGCATTGAGTTCGAGGTCGCCCTGAACGTCATCGATGACGAGATCGCCGGAGACAGTGCTGAGTTTGGCGTCATTGCGGAGGCCAGAGACGAGGGCATCGGCCGAGACCACGCCGAAGCGCAGCGCGACATCGCGGGGGACCGAGATGCTCACCTCGGCCCGCGCGGTGCCGCGGAACGAGGCGAACACCTCGATGAAGTTGTCCCAGCGCAGCTGCGGGTGGTCGATTTCGAGGCGGTCGCCATCCATCGAGATCTTCAGGTCTTTGCCGGTGACGCCGTGCACTTCGATGCGAGCGCCGGGTTCGTCATGGCCGATGATGTCGACCGTGCCGGCGATGAGACCGACCTTGAGCTTGCGCACCAGCTCGACATCAATGATTTTGGTTTGCCCGGGGGCGACCAGCCATTTTTCCAGTGACACTGGGTTGTCCTTTCAGAAGGGTGAACTCGCGCTATATCGCGAGTTCTGAAGGCCACGATATATCGCGTTCCTGTGACACGCAAGAGGGTCAATATAGAAAGATGTCAAGCCACTGGCGATTGTGGGCGTGCACGAGCACGAGAAACACCACCACGTCGAACAGAAGGTGCACGCAGACCACGTAGGTCAAGGAGCGGGTGCGGGCAAACGTGTAGCCCTGCAGCAGCGCGAACGGCACGGTCAGCAACGGACCCCACGCCTGGTAGCCGAGCTCCCAGAGAAATGACGAGAAGATCACGGCCTGCAGAATGTTGGCCTGCCAGTCGGCAAAATGCCGCCGCAGCAGGGCGAACGCGATGCAGATGAAGAACAGTTCGTCCCAAATGCCCACGAAACCCACGCCCACGAACAGCCGGGCGATCTCATCGGGCGCGGTCACGGTCGGCCAGTTCTGGTAGGCGCCGCTTCCGATGAAATAGGTCGGCAGAATCAGGTACCCGAGCAGCAACACGATCGGCAAGTACGCCCGTTCCAGGGTGGTCCAGCGTTGCCCGGTGCGAATCGGAAACCGGATCGTGTGGTCCTTGAAGTAGTAGCGCGAGAGCAGGTAGGGCACGAGTACCGCGAGGCTCAGCACGGTTCCCATGACGGCGATGTTCGGGTAACTGATGTTCGCCTCGACCGAGATCGTGCTGATGATGCCGAGGCCGACGGCAATGAGCAACAGGTCGCGAAACAAAGCCCGGTTGATCACAAACGCGAGCACCAGGGCCGCGGCGAGCATGAAGTAGCCGGGAGCCGGCATCCGCAGCGCAAAGAGCAGCACAGCGGATGCGCTCACCAGCGCCGCCGGAATCAGCCCCCACCGCAATGTCTTTGCCATGCTGCACCCTATCCAGAGCAGTTCCCAGTTCCCAGTTCCCAGTTCCGCGAGAGCGGGAAAAATGTTGCTTCAGCGACCCGGAAGCAGCGATTTTCCCGCTCTCGCGGGAGGGCCTAGATTTTAGGGATGACTCGTCTACCCCCGGAGAGCGACCCCGTCGCGATTTTGCAGCAGCTCGTGCGCATCGATTCAGTGAACCCCGACCTCGTGCCGGGAGCCGCCGGGGAGGCCGAGATCGCGGCCTGGTGCGGTGGCTGGCTGCGCCAGCAGGGTTTCGAGGTCACCGTGCTGGAGGAGACTCCCGGGCGCCCGTCGGTCGTCGGCGTGAAGCGCGGCAGCGGCGCCGGCCGCTCGCTCATGCTCAACGCCCACCTCGACACGGTCGGTGTCGCAACCTACGCTGGCGACCCGTTCAGCGGCGCGCGACGGGACGGCCGGGTGTACGGGCGCGGAGCCGTCGACACCAAGAGCGGGCTCGCGGCCATTCTCGTGGCGGCGGCGCGGGCATCCGCTGGCGAGTTGGCCGGCGACGTGATCGTGACGCTGGTCGCCGACGAAGAATTCGGCAGCATCGGCACCGAAGAGGTGCTGCGCACAGTAAGCGCCGACGCCGCCCTGGTGATCGAGCCGAGCAGCCTTGAACTCACCACCGCGCATCGCGGCTTCGCCTGGTTCGAGCTCGGACTGGCCGGCCTGGCCGCACACGGCTCGCAGCCCGAGCTCGGCGTCGACGCCATCTGGCATGCAGGGCTGGCCCTCGCCGCCCTCGACGGACTGCGCCAGCGACTGAACTCGGAACCGGCCCACGCCACGCTCGGTCACGGCGCCGTGCGGGTGTCAAAGATCGCTGGCGGCGACGATGCTGCCACCGTCGCGGCCCGCTGCGTGCTCACCCTGGAACGACGGATGCTGCCCGGCCAGTCCCCCGACAGTATCGAGGCCGAGCTGCGCGCCCTGTTCACCGAGCTGGCCGTTGACGAACCCCAGTTTCAGTTCACGCTCACCCGGCTGGTGGCCCGGGCGGCCTTCGAAGCCGAGCCGCACTGGCCCATCGTGCGGGCGCTCACCGCGAACGCCGAGCGCGTGCTCGGGCAACCAGCGAAAACGCGCGGCGAACCGTTCTGGACCGACGCCGGGCTCATTCTCGAAGCCGGCATTCCCTGCGTGGTGTTCGGCGCCGACGGCGAAGGCTTGCACGCCGATACCGAGTGGGCCGACGCGAAGTCGGTGCGCGCGCTCGCCGACATTCTGACCGGCACGATCACCGAGTTCTGCGGGCCTACAGCCGGTTGATTCGCTGCCACCCTCTGCCCTCATGCCAGGACTCGATGACCAGATGGGTGTTGTCGGGGTCGATGTAGGTGAGCACGACCTCGTGTACGTTTACCTCGAAGCTCGACGTGCGGGGTGGATCCCCTAGTGCTGGCTCGGTCCCGACCAGCTCGCCGGCCAGCTTCGCGTCGCCGGCCCAGTCTGACGGTTGCCCGGCCGATGGTTCCAGGGTGGGCGAGTGGATGGCGACCCGCGGGTCCCGCAGCACGTCGTGCAGCTTGAGCGAATCGGGCATCATGCCCAGAGTGATGCGCTCGGTGTCGAAAACCAGTTCGGTGCCGCTGATCCGCGGGGAACCATCTCGGCGCAGAGAGGCCATTGTCTTGTTGGTGCCCGCATCGAATAGCGCGCGCACCCTTGACGCGAATTGCGGGGAATCCGCCTGAATTTCTCGCCACGTTGCCATGCCATAAACGGTACCCCGCCGCACCGACACGAGCGCTTGACCTTGACGTAGCGTCAAGTCCTCTGGTGGGAGCAACCCGGCAGGAGCGATATGGACTGGCCCATAAACACGATTGACACGCTGAACGGAGAAGAGCAACTCATGGCCGAGAACATGTTTGACGGTTTCGACCACACCAAGGATCGCGAGGAGGTCGAGCAACGCTGGGGGAGCGGATGCCTACCGCCAAGGCGACCATTGGTGGGGCAGCACGTCCACGGCGGAGAAAGCCGCATGGAAGCTGAGCCAGCAGTCACTCGGTGCCGACTGGCAGGCGGCAGCCGTGCGGGGCATCGACCCGGGCGGCGACGAAGCGCAGGACTTAGCGCAGCGGCAGTTCGAATGGCTCCGGGCCATCCCGGGAACGCCGGGCGGGGAAGGACCGGGGCTGGCCCGGGAATACTTCGTGGGGCTCGCCGAGATGTACGTGGCGGACGAGCGGTTCGCGGCGAACTACGGCGGTCAGGTCGGCACTGAATTCGTGCGGGACGCGATGCTTCGGTTTGCAGAGCGGAACCTATAGGCTTCTCGGCTACGGCGCGGGCTCAAGAATCGGCTCGGCGGCGATGACGGGGCGCTTGATCGCGAACAACGGCAGCGTGCGCTGGCAGAGGGGGCCGATCAGCACGGCGAACAGGAGGGTTCCGATTCCCACGTTGCCGCCGAGCGCCCAGCCGATGCCAAGGGCGATCACTTCGATGCCGGTGCGCACGATCCAGATCTTCCAGCCGGTGCGCTTGTGCAGACCGGTCATCAGGCCGTCGCGCGGGCCGGGGCCGAAGTGAGCACCGATGTACAGGCCGGTGGCGACGGCGATGGTCAGGAGGCCAACGGCGAACAGGAGGATGCGCGCCCAGAGGTCGAGGTCGGCGGGAATCAGCCACAACCCAACATCCGCTGCCGGCCCGACGAGTACGGCGTTCAGAAGTGTTCCGGAGCCGGGCTTCTGCCGAATCGGAATCCACAGCAGGAGTACGACGGCGCTGGTCAGAATGGTGATCAGCCCGAAGCCCAGGTGGGTGTGGTTGTCGATGCCCTGGGTGAGCACGTCCCAGGGGGCAACGCCTATGCCGCCGCGCACGATCAGAGCAATGCCGATTCCATAGAGGAAGAGGCCAATAAGTAGTTGCGTGATTCGACGTGTCATAGTTGCCAATCCAATTGCATAACTGGCCTGTTATCAAGAGGCCAATCTGACTAGAGTGGCCTCATGAGTGAGAACCACCTGAGTGCGCGGGGTCTCGACGCCCTGTTGGGCGAGTGGCGCGGCGGAGCGAGCGCCTATCGTGCGTTGAGCGATCGCATCCGCTTGCTGACCCTCGACGGACGGATCCCCACTGACAGCCGCCTGCCGGCCGAACGTGACTTGAGCGAGCGCCTGGGCGTGAGTCGAACCACGGTGACGGCTGCCTATCGCGAACTGCGCGACGCGGGTTACCTGCGCAGTGTGCGCGGTTCGGGCAGTGTCGTGCGTTTGCCGCTGGCGGGCACCCCGAGCCCGACTCCGGACGCCGAGGGCATCCTCGATTTCAGCAAGGCCACAATGCCGGCCCTGCCCGGGCTGGCGGATGCCGCAGCTCACGCCGCCGCCGAATTTCCGCGGCACCTGGGTGACTCCGGTTTCGACCCCGTGGGCATCCCCGAGCTGCGGGTCGCCATTGCCGACCGCTACACCGCTCGCGGCCTGCCCACCGCGCCGGAGCAGGTCATGGTGACCCTCGGTGCCCAGCACGCCATCGCCCTCCTCGCCCGCGTGCTCGTGGGCCGGGGAGACCGCGCCCTGATCGAAACGCCGACGTATCCGCACGCGGCCGAGGCCCTGCGTGCGGCCGGTGCCCGCCTCGCCGCCGTGAACGTGTCGGTCGGCGGGCCGCAGGACGACCCGGACACCCGGGGCTGGGATGAAGCCGGCCTGCTGCAGACCCTGCAGCGCAGCAGCCCGGTCGTCGGCTACCTCATGCCCGACTTTCACAATCCCACCGGCCAAAGCATGCCCGCCGAGCAACGCGAACGGGTGGCCTCCGCCGCTGCCGACGCGTGCACGATGCTCATCATCGACGAGACCATCGCCGAACTCGACATTGACCGCGAGGGCGAGTTTCCGCCGTTCGCGGCCTGCACCGACGTGCGTTCGGCTCCGCGCGTGGTGAGTGTCGGCTCGGTGGGCAAAACCGTGTGGGGCGGCATTCGCATCGGATGGATCCGCGCCGAACCGGCGCTCATCAGCAAGCTTGCGGCCTCCCGCTGCACCAACGACCTCGGTACCCCCATTCTCGAACAGCTCATCGTGACGCGGCTGCTCGCCGAGATGCCCGCCATCCTGGCCGGACGCCGGGAGCTGCTGCGAGTGGGCCGTGACCACCTGGAACGCCGTCTCGGCGAGACCTTTCCCGACTGGCAGGTGCCGCACGTCGACGGCGGAATCACCGCCTGGGTGAACCTCGGCAGCCCCGTGAGTTCGCAGCTCGCGCTCGCCGCGCGCAGCCACGGCCTGCTCGTGCCGGCCGGTCCGCGGTTCGGCCTCGACGGTGCCTTCGAGCGGTTCCTGCGAGTACCGTTCTCGCACTCCGTTGCGGACACCGACCGGGCCGTCGACGCGCTGGAGGCCGCTTGGGGGTCGCTGCTGCAGCATCCATTTATCGATACCGGGTACCTGGCCGAAGTGGTCTGACCCGTGCGGCCGGCGCGCACTGGCATACTGAGCGGGTGCATTTTCTTGCGGTAGTAAGCATGAAGAATCGGGCGTTGATCGCCCTCATCACCATTGTGGCTGCCGTGTTCGGCAGCCTGGCCCTGACCGGCCTCAAGCAGGAGCTGATCCCGTCGCTGCAACTGCCGCAGCTGCTCGTGTCCACCAGCTATCCGGGGGCATCGCCGCAGGTCGTCAACGACGACGTCTCGACCCCGATCGAGACTGCCATTCAGGGGCTCGTCGGCCTCGAAACGACGTCGACGACGAGCAACACGAACTCGTCGCTGGTGAGCGCCACCTTCACCTACGGCACAGACCTGGTCAAGGCCGAATCCCGCATTGATCAGGCTATCAACCGCATCAAAAACGCTCTGCCGGCCGATGTCGACCCGCAGGTGATCAGCGGTAGCATCGACGATTTCCCCGTGATCTCCCTCGCGGTCGCCTCGAGTGATACCGTGGCCCTCGCCGACCAGCTGAAACGCAGCGTGCTCGGCGATATTCGCGACGTGGCCGGCGTGCGCGAAGCCGCGTTGGTCGGCGATATCGGACGCCGCGTCACGATCACGCCCAACGCCGACGAGCTCGCCGCCCGCGGCTTCAGCACGCAAAACCTGCGGGATGCGCTGCAGCAGAACGGGTCGCTCATTCCGGCCGGCGCCATCACCGAGGGCGACACGGCGCTGTCGGTGCAGGCCGGCGCAAAGCTCGGGTCGGTCGACGACATCGCCGCACTGCCGCTCGTGACCAGCGCAACCGGTTTCACCGCCAGCACAGCGGATGCCGCCCCCGCGACCATCGGCGACGTCGCCACGGTCGTCCTCGCCGAGAACCCGGTCACGAGCATCTCCCGGGTGAACGGCGAACCTGCGCTCACCATCGCCGTCACCAAGGTTCCCGCCGCGAACACCGTTGACGTGTCGAAGGCGGTGCGCGCGATTTTGCCGCAGCTCGAGGCGGCCGTCGCGCCCGCGACGTTCACGGTCGTGTTCGACCAGGCGCCGTTCATTCAGCAGTCGATCGACGCGCTCACCCAGGAAGGATTGCTCGGCCTCGTCTTCGCGGTGATCGTGATTTTGTTGTTTTTGCTCTCCGTGCGCGCCACGCTCGTCACCGCGATCTCGATTCCGACGTCGGTGCTGATCACCTTCATCGGCTTGCAGAGCGTGGGGTATTCGCTCAATATCCTCACCCTCGGCGCGCTCACCATCGCTATCGGCCGGGTCGTCGACGACTCCATTGTGGTGATCGAGAACATCAAGCGTCACCTCGTCGCGGGCGCCGACCGGGCGGTCACGATCGTCTTCGCCGTGCGTGAAGTGGCCGGGGCCATCACGGCGTCCACCATCACGACGGTCACCGTGTTCCTGCCCATCTCCTTCGTGGGAGGGTCAACCGGCGAGCTGTTTCGACCGTTCGCGCTCACCGTGACGATCGCTCTGCTGGCCTCACTGCTCGTGTCGCTCACCATCGTGCCCGTGCTCGCGTACTGGTTTCTGCGCGTGCCGAAGGCCGTCGTGGCCGCCGCGGAGAGCCCCGCCGACCCGGCAGACGAAGTCAGGCCGACCGGGTCGGACGCGGTACCGGTGCCCGTGGCCGTTGCAGTGACCGCAGCGCACTCGCGGCATGCAGCCGCGGTATCCGCTACGACCGGGCTGGCGCCGGACCGGCCAACAGGGCTGTCGGCGGCCGCCGAGGCCGGCGAGAACCCGGGGCGGCTGCAGAAGGGCTACCTGCCGGTGATTCGGTTCACCCTCAAACACGCCGTCGCGACACTGTTGCTCGCCGTGCTCGTGCTCGGCGGAACAGCCGCGCTCGTGCCGTTCATGAAGGTGAACTTTCTCGGATCCACCGGACAGAACACCTTCCGGGTGACGCAAACGCTGCCGGTCGGCAGCAGCCTGGCCGCGCAGGATACGGCATCCGCTTCGGTCGAAAAAGCTCTGCGTGACCTGAGCGGAATCGACATCGTGCAGCTCTCGATCGGCGGAGGGAGCGCCGCGAGCGCGTTCCGCGGCGGGGCGCCCACCTCGAGCGCGGTCACCTATTCGATCACCACCGCCGACGGCGCCAACGCTGATGCGGTGCAAAATAACGCGCGCACGGCCCTGGCCAAACTGGGCGACGTCGGCGAGATTTCGGTGGCTGCGGCGAGCGGTTTCGGGGCCTCGTCCGACATCGCCGTCGATATCACGGCCGCAACGGATGCCGACCTTGAAGCCGCGACCACCTCCATTCTCAGCGCGGTGCAGAAACTCGCCGCCATCAAAGAGAGCGCGAGCACCCTCGCCGCCTCGCTGCCGTACCTTGCCATCACCGTCAATCGGGAGGCGGCGGCCGCGGTCGGCCTGAGCGAATTCGCCCTCGGAACGCTGGTGTCGCAGGCCATGCAGCCGAGCGCGATCGGCTCGATCGTGATCGACGAGACCAGCCTCACCGTGTACCTGTCGGCGCAGTCACCGCCGACGACGAGCGCCGAACTCGCGACCCTGCAGATTCCCACCCGTACCGGGGCGGTGGCCCTGGATACCCTCGCGACCGTGAAACAGGTCGAGGGTCCGAGCACGCTCACGACGGCGAAGGGGCTGCGCACGGCGACCGTTTCGGCGACCCCTGCGAGCGATGACCTGGGTACGGCGAACGCACAGCTGAACCAGATGCTCGCCGACACGACGCTGCCGACCGGGGCCACCGCGACCCTCGGCGGGGTGAGCGCCGACCAGGCCGAGGCTTTTGCGCAGCTCGGCGTAGCGATGCTCGTGGCCATCCTCATCGTCTACATCGTGATGGTCGCCACGTTCCGGTCACTGCTTCAGCCGCTGTTGCTGCTCGTGTCGGTGCCGTTCGCGGCGACCGGGGCGATTGCACTGCAGGTTATGACCGGCATCCCGCTCGGGGTGCCGTCACTCATCGGCGTGCTCATGCTGATTGGAATCGTCGTGACCAACGCGATCGTGCTGGTGGACCTGGTCAACCAGTACCGGCGGCGCGGTCTCTCGGTGCCCGACGCCCTCGTGGCCGGTGCCAGTCGGCGGCTGCGGCCCATTCTGATGACGGCGCTCGCCACGATCTTCGCCCTGCTGCCGATGGCGATCGGCCTCACCGGTCACGGCGGATTCATCTCGCAGCCGCTCGCCCTCGTGGTCATCGGCGGGCTCGTCTCGTCGACCGTGCTGACCCTGATCGTGCTGCCGGTGCTCTACCTGCTGGTTGAGGGCACGCGCGAGCGGCGGGCGGTGCGTCGGGCCGGCTGAATTCGGCCAGGGGCGGCTGGTTTCGTCGGGGTGCTGTTCACAAGTGCGGAAATTCCGAGCGGCAGCCGCGAAATTGTCCATTCTCGCCGTCGAAGGGTAGAGTCTCCGCGGTTATGCACGGCACCCTCGATACGCACAGCCAGAATGGCCCGCCTCGGCATCAAAAACGATGCCGTCAGCTTCCGAGAACGACGCCGCGGTTCAGGAAAAATGGCTGCGGGTCGATGCGCACGCCGTCGACCCGAACCTCGAGGTGGGAGTGGCAGCCGGTGGACAGGCCGGTGCTGCCGACGCTGCCAATCTGCTGGCCGGGGGTAACCCGATCACCGGCAGCGACCAGGGTTTCACCGCTGGCGAGGTGGGCGTAGCCCGTCTGCACCCCCTCCCCATGGTCGATCAGGATCCAGTTGCCATAACTCCCCACGGAGCCCGCTGCCCGCACGATTCCCGACGTGGCTGCAAAAACGGGTGCCCGACAGCTCGCCCCGATGTCGGTGCCGTAGTGGAACGCGCCGACTCCGGGGAGCGGGCGAGTCGGGCGTGGCCCGTAGGTATCCGTTATTGCACCGTGCACCGGGTTGGCCCAACCTTGCGCGCTGAGCTGGCCGACGTCGGTGCGAATGATCGGGCGCACGTCGAGTGCGGCCAGGCTGGCGGCTGCGGTAGCCGCCAGCGATGCTGCCGCGACTAGTGCCACCCCCGCGGCCTCGAAGTCGCTCGTGGCCGCGTCGAGGGTTTCCTGGCTGGCGTCAACCGACACCGTGCTCGCTGCGGCGCGCGTCTCGGAATCTTGCCGGTTCAGCCGGTCGGCGCGCGCTGAGTCGGCCTCGGCGCGCGACTGGATCGTCTCGATGTTTTCGGTGACGCGGCCCAGCTGGTCGAGCGTGCTGAGCTGATCGAGCACGTTGCCCAGCGAGTGCCCGCCGAGGAAGACGTCGGCAACGCCGGCGCCGCCTTGTTGCTGGGCGAGCTTGCGCGCGAGTACCGCGAAGCTGCGCCGTGAGACGGCCGCCTGCTGCGAGGCCTCGAGAGCGAGGCGGTGCACGAGGGAGGCGCGACCGAGCGCGATCGTCTGGCTCGCCCGCGTTGATTCCAGGTCGCTGTGCGCGGTGTCCAGCGCGACCTGCGCGGTCTGCGAGCGGGTCAGTGCGGTCGCCAGTGCTGCGGCGCGTTGCACGGTCAGATCCTGGGCAGCGGCGCGCTCGGCGGCCACCCGCGTGGCGGTGGCCCGCTGCGCCGCGAGTGCCAGGGCGGCGGCCTCGCGTGCCGTCGCTTGAGCGGATGCTGCGGCCGCGGCCTGTGCTGCCGTTGCGATGGCATCGGTGGGAGTGACCGGGTTCAGGTCGGTGGTCGGGTCTGGGGTTGGCTCTGGAGTCTCCGTCACCGGTGGGATGGGACCATCACTCGGTTCCGGGGCGGGCGCCTCGGTCGGGGTTGGCGTCGGAGTCGGTGTGGGGGTCTGTGTCGGCTCCGGTGTGGGCTGTGCGGTCGGTTCCGGGGTCGGCGCGATGGTCGGTTCAGGTGCGGGGTCAGGCATGGGCGGCGACACGGGTTCTGGCGTCGGCGCCATTGGCGCGGGCGTCGGCGCAGGCGTCGGTGCCGGCTCCGTCGTCGCGCTGACAACGGGCGTCGGCGTGGCCGACGAATCCGCTGGCAGGCCGTCGGCGCTCGCCGCGGTCGGTGCGCCGAACAGTACGAGTGCCGTGACAACGACCGCGGCGAGCCAGCCGTCGCGGCGTCCCAGCATCCGCTTAACACTGGCCCGACGCCGCGGTTTCGCTCGCTCGAACCACACTGTGCGTCGGTGTTTGGCGGGTGGCAACATTTTGGGGACCTGATCCATTTCGGGTAATGGATTTACGCGGCTCGGGCGGGCCAGCGTGGCGCAAGTATGGCACGGCACCGCAGTGCTTACAACGGGTTGGAGGCGTTGTGCAAGGTCGCTACAAGGTTGGCCGAATTTTCATGCCAATCCGGTTCCGGCAGCCCAGCGCACCGCGCCAGACGCCACGAGCGCCACGATCCCCTCGATTTCGGGGGAGAGAAAGCGGTCGTGCCCAGGGCCGGCGGCCACGGTGCGCACGAGGTCGCGCACCGCTCCGGTCGCCGCCGCCGGGGTGAGCGGCGCCCTCAGGTCGAGCGATCGAGCGGCGGTCATGATCTCGATCGCGAGCACACGGCCGAGTCCGTCGAGCGAACGGCGCAGCTTGCGGGCGGCATGCCAGCCCATTGACACGTGGTCCTCCTGCATCGCCGACGACGGAATCGAGTCAACGGAGGCCGGCGCGGCCAATCGCTTCATCTCCGACACGATCCCGGCGGCGGTGTACTGCGCGATCATAAGCCCGGAATCCACACCCACCTCGTGCGCGAGAAATGGCGGCAGGCCCTTGCTGCGGCTGGCATCGAGGTGGCGGTCCGTGCGCCTCTCACTCATGCTCGCGACATCCGCTGAGGCGATGGCAAGAAAGTCGAGGACGTAGCCGAGCGGAGCGCCGTGAAAGTTGCCGTTCGACATCACGCGCCCGTCGAGGGTAACGACCGGGTTGTCGATGGCGCTGGCCAGTTCGCGGCCGGCCACCAGGGCGGCGTGGGCGGCGGTGTCGCGCGCGGCTCCGTGCACCTGCGGGGCGCAGCGCAGCGAGTAGGCGTCCTGCACAGACGTGTCTTCCGGCCCGGCATGGCTCGCCAGCAGGCCCGAGCCGGCGAGCAGCCGGCGCAGGTTCGCGGCGCTGTCGGCCTGGCCGAGCTGGGGCCGCAGCTGCTGCAGATCGGCCGCGAAGACGGCATCCGTTCCGAGCAGGGCCTCGACGCTCATGGCCGCCGCGATGTCGGCCGTCACGAGCAGGCGGGCGAGGTCGTCGAGGGCGAGTACGAGCATGCCGAGCATGCCGTCGGTGCCGTTGATCAGGGCGAGGCCTTCTTTTTCGGCGAGCACGACTGGTGCGATGCCGGCAGCGGCCAGGGCATCGCCGCCGCTGACCAGCGCGCCGGTCGCATCGCGCGCCTGGCCCTCGCCCATCAGGACGAGGGCGCAGTGGGCGAGCGGAGCGAGGTCGCCGGAGCAGCCGAGGGATCCGTATTCGTGCACGACCGGCGTGATCTGGGCGTTCAGCACGGCGGCGTAGGTCTCCGCGGTGGCCGGCCGCACGCCGGTGCGCCCGGTCATCAGGGTGCCGAGGCGCAGCAGCATGAGGGCGCGTACGACCTCGCGTTCTACCTCGGGGCCGCTGCCGGCGGCGTGCGAGCGCACCAGGCTCGCCTGCAGCTGGGCGCGTCGGTCATTGGTGATGAACGTCGTCGCGAGGGCGCCGAAGCCGGTGGAGATGCCGTAGTGCGGCTCGGTGTCGGCCGCGAGGGCATCGATGATCGTTCGGGTCGTCGCGACCTCGCCGAGACTGGCCGGGTCGAGGGTGACGTGTGCATTGTGGCGGGCAACGGCGATCACGTCGGCAAACGAGAGTGCTCCGGCTCCCACAACAATGCTCGAAGCGGATGCCCCGTTCGGGTCGGTCAGGTCGGTTTCGGGCGTGGTTGCAAGGCTCATGCTTCGATTGCACACCCTCGCGGAGCCAGGCGACAGAGCGATACGCTGGACGGTGTCTGGCATACCGGACACAGGCATCCGCTCTGAAGGGAACGCAGATGGCGTCGAAGGTTCCAGCCGCGCAGGGCACACTGCGCGTTCTGACGCATCTCGCCGCCCAGCGCGGGCCAATCCCCGCGGTGGCCCTCGCCAGTGCGCTCGGCCTGCCGCGCTCAACGGTGTACCAGTTGCTCGACGTGCTCGTGGCCGAGGGTTTCGTGGTGCACCTGCCCGAGGAACACCGCTACGGGCTCGGCATCGCCGCCTTCGAATTGAGCTCGGGGTTCAGCCGCCAGGAACCACTCTCCCGCCTCGGCCGCCCGCTGATCGCCCAGCTCGTCGACCGGCTCGGGGAGAGCGCACACCTCGTGGTGCTGCACGGGCGTGATGTGATCTACCTGGTCGAGGAGCGTGCTCTGCATCGCCCTTCCCTCGTTTCCGACGTGGGGGTGCGGCTGCCCGCCCACCTCACCGCGAGTGGACGTGCCCTGCTCGCGGCGCTGCCCGCCGCCCAAGTGCGCGCACTCTACCCGAACCAGGCTGCGCTCGAACAGCGCGACGGCCGCGGCCCGCGCACCCGGCTCGAACTTCGAGCCGTGCTCGACCGCGTCAAAACGGATGCCTACGCCACCGAAAACGGTGAGATCACGCCCGGCATCGCCTCCGTTGCGCTCGCAGTGCACGACCACGCCGGCTGGCCCGCCGCCGCCATCGCGGTGACCTTCGCGCACGACCGGTTCCCCGACGCTGACTGGCCGGCGCTCGCCGAGACCGTGGCGGCGACTGCGGCGGAGCTGTCCCGCCGGATCGGCGGCCGGCCGCGCTGAGCGCGCACCCCTTACGGACCTCGCGGCACTCGTTACAGCTGCGGGCGCTCGGTGCTAGGGGTGCCCCAGCACCAACGAGTGCCGCCACCGTCTACCAGCCCAGTTCGGCGTGCAGGAAGGCCGCGACCCGGGCGCGCATGCCCGCGTCGAGGATGCCAATCGAGTGCAGGTCTCCGGGCACGACCACGAGCTCGGTGCGAATGCCGAGGCTCTCCAACTGAGCCGCGAAGTCGGTCGACTGGCTCAACGGAATGAACTCGTCCGAGGATGTGCCAATGAACACCGGCGGGTCGCTGCGGTCGAGCCGACTCGATGCCGAGGCCTCCACGGACTGCGCGCACCGGTTGATGTTCTCGCAGCCGAGGTAGTTGCGGGAGATGCGAGTGAGCCCGTCGGAGGCATTGACCAGCCCCGTCGCCCGCAGATCGACCGGCCCCGACAGCTCGGCCACTGCGGCGATCCGTGCATCGGCCGTGAGCGCGCCGCGGCCGCTCGTGCCGAGCAGCGCAACGAGGTTGCCGCCGGCCGACCCGCCGAACGCCCCGATGTGGTTGGGATCGATGCCGTATTCCTCGGCGTTGTCCAGGTCACGTACCCATTCCACGGCGAGCTTCAGATCGTCGATCGCGGCCGGAAAGACGGCGTCGGGAACCAGCCGATAGTTCACCGAGTAGGTTACGAACCCCTCACTCGCCAGCCATTCGCAGACCAGCCGCCAGTCGCTGTTGCCCTTGTCGCCGCGGGCCCAACTGCCGCCGTGCACCGAGATGACGGCCGGCAGCAGTGCTCGCTCAGCAGCGGATGCCGTGGCGTCCGACGGTTCCGCAGCCTCGGTTTCGGTGCCGGTGCCCGGCAGAACGGTCGCGGCAGTGTCGGCATCCGTCGCGTCAACAGAATCTGTGTTAACAAAAGCGGTGGCCGACGGGTCGGGGGTGCTGGTCGATCGTGGGGGAGCCGGCGAACAGACGTCGAGGGTGAGCAGCGCGCCGTCGGATTGCGTGCCGTAGACCACATCGGTCGTGACGGTCACGTTGTCGCCGGGCATAAAGGTGCGGATTCCCACGACGTCGTTGGTGGTCAGCTCGCTGGCGCGCGCGGCCGGATCGTCGGGAGCGACGTCATACAGGTCGACCCGAAAGCCGGCCAACAGACCAGTGGCGACGATCGCCACGCTGGTCGCAATGAGCGCGATGCTCCCGCGGGTGAGTCGGCGTTGGCTGCGCGGGGTCGGGCGTCGTGCTCGTGTCACTGACGCCCCCGGATCGTATCTCGTCGATTCGAGACTAGGCGCATCCGCTGCGGCCACCGAATCGCGGCCGGCCGACCCGGTGCTGCGATCGCCGACAGTGTGGTCAGGAACGCCCTCACCGACACGCGCCGCTTTAGTCAGAGGCTTTTGGCGAAGCAGACGCTGAGCTCTTCGCCGATGTACGGGCCGAACAGCTCGATTTGCTGGTAGCCGCGACCGCGGTACAGCGCCATGGCAGCGTCTTGCAGCGTGCCGGTCTCCAACGCGAGAGAGCGGATGCCGCGGCTGGCGGCATCCGCTTCGATGCGGTCGAGCAGGCGGCCGGCCACACCGCGGCCCCGGACCTCGGAGTGCACGAACAGTCGCTTCAGCTCGGCCGTGCCAGGGGAGTCCAGCGGAACCAGAGCGGCCATGCCGCAGGCGGCACCCTCCGCGTCGCGGGCCACGTACACGGTGACGCCCGGACGCTCGAGTTCGTCAGTATTGAGCAGGAACGTGTTCTCCACTGGGTAGAGCGAGTACGCGAACACGGTTCCGGCGGCGAGCAACGCCTCGACGTCGGCCTGCCGGGGCGGCTCGATATTGATCGAAATGGTCATGTCACCAGAATATAGCGAGGCAAGTGCACCCTTGTGCGTGACATTTCAGGAAGCTTCCGGTAACGTAGACAAGTCGGCTCTTGACACCGCGCTGTGCGCGGATGGGTTTGTAAGTCAAGTTGGGCCGGTTTCCCAGTAATCCGCTGGTGAAAAATCACTGTATGTGAACGGCCCCGACCAAGATTGCTCGGGTTCTCAGTTACGTCGCATGTGCGATGTTGTTCTGCCATGTACTGAACACAACCCAGAGATATTTTTATGCCTCAAGGCAATTCGCACAACTCTACCGTCGGTCGTAATGGTAAGAACTTCGATCCCAAGTACGCCAAGGGTGGATCGGGCCACGGCGGTTCCAACAACGCCGGCAGCAAGAGCCCCGGACACCGCGGCTACCGCGCTGACGAGGGAGCCCCTAAGAAGCAGCGCTGGAACGCCGACGAGCGCGCTGCGCGTTCGAACGAGCGCCCCTCGAGCGAGCGCCCGGCCTATGGCTCGCGTTCCGTTCGACCCGAAAACGGTGGCCGCACCAACAGCGAGCGCAACGAGCGCCCCGCCTACAACAACGACCGTCCCCGCACGGATCGTCCGGCCTACAACAACGACCGTCCGGCCCGCACCGAGCGTCCGTCCTACGGTGACCGTGCCCCGCGCACCGACCGCCCGGCCTACAACAACGACCGCAACAACGACCGTCCGTCGTATGGTGACCGTGCCCCGCGCACCGACCGTCCGGCCTACAACAACGACCGTCCCC
>NZ_PPTG01000022.1 GCF_002954245.1 Cryobacterium aureum
AATTCAGAATCTGCCCGCCGAAACGCCCTGCCCGCCTGGATCCACGAATACAATCACCACAGGCCCCACACCGCCATCGGAAACCACCCACCCATCAGCCGCTTAACCAACGTCCCTGGGCAGTACAACTAGGCCCGGCTAGCTGCTCGGGGTCTGCTCGTCGCGCTGGGCGATACGGGCCAGGTTCGCGTTGTAGGCGATCAGCTCGGCGTCCTCATTGCGGTCTGCCTTGCGGTCCAGCCGCCTGGTGACCTTGGTGTCGTCACGGCTCCACATGATCGCCACGACGACGGCGAGCACGAACGTGGGCAGTTCGCCGATTCCCCAGGCGACGCCGCCGCCCATCTGCTGATCGGCGATGGCTGACAGGCCCCAGGTTCGTCCCATCGCGCCGTACCAGTCGGCCAGGAGCAGTCCGGTGCCGCTCATCAGGGCGAGGCCGAAGAACGCGTGGAAGGCCATGGTCACGAGCAGCAGCAGCAGGCGGAAGGCGTACGGCAGTCGGTACGGCACCGGGTCGATGCCGATCAGGGACTGCACGAACAGGTAGCCGGTAATGAGAAAGTGCACGATCATCCACAGGTGGCCGATGTGGTCGGTTGTAGCCCAGCTGAAGATCGAGGTGTAGTAGAACACCCACAGTGAGACACCGAACAGCACGGCCGCGACTATCGGGTTGGCGACGATGCCGGCAAAGCGCGAGTGCACAGCGGTGAGGATCCACTCGCGCGCCCCGCGGCTGCCGTCTTGCCGTTTAGCAATCGCTCGCGCGGCGAGCGTCACCGGCGCGCCAGGCACGAGCATCAACGGCACGAGCATGGTGAGCACCATGTGCACCAGCATGTGAGTGGAGAAGAGGTACTTCTCGTACACATTCACTCCACCGTTGGTGATGTAGAACAGGGTGAGCATGCCCAGAATCCACAGCACGCTGCGGTAGATCGGCCAGGAATCACCGCGACGATGCAGTCGCCAGACGCCGGCGAGGTAGAAGAAGATGCCGAAGGCGCAAAAAAGAATCCAGGCGAGGTCGAAGTTCCACTCGGTGAAATAGCGTGAAAAGGTCAGCTCGGGAGGCAGCAGCTCACCGGTCAGAATCTGCGCCGGTGTGGACTGGGGAATCTCGGTCGCGACCACCTGGGCGACCGGGGTCGCCGTGCGGGCGAGCGCTGCCGCGACCCCGGAGGCGAGGCCCATGAAACCGAGCTCGGTCACGACCAGCCACCAGAACCAGCGGCTGCGCGCCGGTCCCGAGCGCTGCATCCGCTTGATGAAAAATTGGCGTTGCAGAATGCCAAAGCCACCGAGGGCGATGAGGGCGGTGACCTTGACCAGCACGAGAATGCCGTAGGGGCTGAACAGGTTGTCCCAGCTGCCGATGCGCAGTTCGGCACTGACATAGCCCGACGCCGCCACGACGATGAAGGAGATCAGCGCGAGCGAGGAATACCGCCCGATCACCTGGCGGATGCGTTCGCCGTCCAGCTGGGTGCGCAGAACGATGATGGTGAGGAGTCCGCCCAGCCAGATCGCCGCGAAGACCAGGTGCAGGCCGAGGGCCGTGATGGCGGCGTTGTGCCCGGCAGCGCCCGCCGAGTGGCCCTGCTGGGCCATGGGCAGCAGGGAGGTCAGGGCCAGCACGGTCACGAAGACCAACGCGGTCTGGTTTCGCACGGCGAAGCACAATACGGTGACGCCGGCGGCGATCAGGGTGGTCGCGAGCCAGGCCTGACCCAGTTCGATCTGGCTGAAGAATTGGCCGACCGTGGCGCTGAACTGGTCGCTGATGCCGAAGGGCACGTTGGTGACCTGCAGAAAGGTCAGGAAGCCCGTGACAGCGGATACGACGGCGAACACTGCAGCGCAAGCCGCGGCAAAGTCCAGGGCAGTGCCGAACTCGCGTTCCTTGGGGCTGAGCGCGAACAGCGTGAGCACGAGGGCACCGATCGTTCCGGCCGCGGCGAGGTTGACCACAAGCTTGGCGATCGGGAGTCCCCAGCGCACCACTGGTCCCGGGTCGGCCAGGAGCTGGGCCGAGGCGCCACCGCCATAGGCCAGGGCAACAAGGGTGGACAACACAGCGACCAGCAGCAGGGCTGCCGGTCCGAGAACGCGGACGAGACGGGGCACCTGCCCAGCTTATTCGCCCAGCCCTGGGCATCCGTCGCGCTGGCAGCTACTGGCGGTCTCGAACTCCCGCCGCGCCGTGAGTTTTAGCCCGATTGAACGGCGCTCGGACTCACGTCTCGACGGCGCACCCACCCGTCTCGCTGCCCAACGGATGCCCGGGGACGGCAAAAGGGGCACCGACCGTAGTCGACGCCCCTCTTTCACAGCAAAAGCTACTTGGCGGCAGCCTTGAGCTTGCTTCCGGCGGTCAGCTTGACGCGGTGGCCGGCCGCGATGGCGATTTCTTCGCCGGTCTGCGGGTTGCGGCCGGTGCGGGCTGCAGTGGCGGTGCGCTCGACGCCCAACCATCCCGGGATGGTGACCTTGCCATCAGCGGCAACGGTCTCGGCCAGGGTTGCAAAGAATGCGTTCAGAACGCCGTCAACGGCGGCCTGGCTCTGTCCGGAGTCAGCGGCAACCTTGGCAACGAGCTCGGTCTTGTTCAGCGACTTGTCAGCCATTGAGTGTCCTCCTCGGACCTTCGTCTGTATAAACAGCGATATTCGTAATACGGATGCTCCTCGAAGAGAAACCCCGCTGGTCGGTTCGACCGAGTTGAAATCTAGCATTGATCCGCCAAAATCCCCGGATTTACGGCGTTTTTAGACCATTTCGGGGTGGTTTTCCCCTCTGGGGCACCTGATTTTCGCTCTCCGCGAAACCGCCGGGGACGGAACAGGCCAAAGAGCGGGTTAAACAAAACGGGATGTCGACCGAAGCCGACATCCCGTTTGGATGATTCACAAGCCGCTGAAGACGAGCTTCAGCGGCTGCCAGAAGGAGTTACCAGCTGGACTTGGTGATGCCGGGCAGCTCGCCGCGGTGCGCCATATCGCGAAAACGAACGCGCGAGATGCCGAACTTGGAGAGGTGGCCACGGGGACGACCGTCAACGGCGTCACGGTTGCGCAGGCGCACCGGGCTCGCGTTGCGCGGCAGCTTCTGCAGGCCCTTGCGAGCGGCTTCACGCGACTCGTCGGTGCCAGCAGGGTCAACCAGGGCCTTCTTGAGCTCAAGGCGCTTGACGGCGTAACGCTCGACGATGACCTTGCGCTGGTTGTTCTTGGCAATCATGCTCTTCTTCGCCATTTTTAGCGCTCCTCACGGAAGTCAACGTGCTTACGGATGACCGGGTCGTACTTCTTGAGCACCAGACGGTCGGGGTCGTTACGGCGGTTCTTCTTGGTTACATAGGTGTAACCGGTTCCAGCCGTGGAACGAAGCTTGATGATCGGACGTACGTCATGAGCCTTAGCCATTAGATCTTCACCCCACGGGCGAGAACGTCCTTGACGACACTCTCGATACCACGAGCATCAATAACCTTGATGCCCTTTGCGGACAAGGTCAGTGTGACCTTGCGACGAAGCGACGGCACGTAGTACGTCTTCTTCTGAACGTTCGGGTCGAAACGACGCTTGGTGCGCCGGTGCGAGTGCGAAATGTTGTGTCCGAAGCCGGGAACAGCTCCGGTCACCTGGCATACAGATGCCATAGTTACCTCCATTACCGAAGAGCGAATGCCCTTCCCAAGATCCCTTGTCGACGGGCAGAACCACATCAGCCCAGAGCTAACTCAAGGCCGGGGGAGAATCGCCCGCAGTGTACGCACACAGGCGTATCAGCTATCTACGCTACTAGATCGCAGCGCGACCCGCAAATTCATCCCCCCGCGAGAGCGGAGAATTTGCTGCTTCAGCTAGCCCGAAGTGACAATTTTCCCGCTCTCGCGACACGGTTTAGGCGGCTTTGGCGGTGCAGGTGGCGCACAGCCCGAACACGTCAACGACGTGGGCGGCCTGGGTGAATCCGTTCTGCCCTGCGACGTCCTTGGCCCACCGCTCGACGGCATCCGCTTCGATTTCGACGGTGAGACCACAGTTGCGGCAGATCAGGTGGTGGTGGTGCAGGTTGGTACTGCAGGCGCGGTACAGGCTCTCGCCCTCCGGCGACTGCAGGGAGTCGGCGTCACCCTCGACGGCGAGGTCAGCGAGCGCGCGGTAGACCGTGGCCAGGCCGATGGGCGATCCGGTGGCGTGCAGGGCGGAGTGCAGCGCCTGGGCGCTGATGAAGCCGTCGTTTGCGTCAAGGGCGCCCCGCACGGCCTCACGCTGCCAGGTGTTTCGCTTCATGCTTTCAACCGTAGCGATGTTCTCGTGGGTCGGCGTGCATCCGCTTGGTGGGGCGCGCCAACGGCAGCGACCAGCCGTCGAAGAACCAGTGCGAGCAGGAACAGGGCGGCCGCGGTCAGGGCGATGGTCGGGCCGGCCGCCACGTCGAGTGAGCGGGAGAGCAGCACGCCAACGACCCCGGACACCGCGCCGAGTACGGGCGCGATGACGAACATCTGGGTGGTCGTGCGTGAGACGAGCCGGGCTGCCGCGGCGGGGGCCGCGATCAGAGCGATGGCCAGAATGGCGCCGACCGCCGGCATCGCGGTGACGACCGTGGCCGTGATGAGCACGAGGGTCAGCAATTCGATCGGCCATTCCCTGAAGCCTGCCGCCCGAAACCCGATCACGTCGAAGGTCGAGAACATGATCTGTTTGCCCAGAAAAACGATGGCCAACACGGCTAACGCCAGCACGATGGCCACGAGAGTCACGTCGTTTGTCGTCACCGTGAGTATGGAACCGACCAGATACGAGTCAACCTTCACCGGCAGGGATGGGTTGAGACCCTGGAGTAGGACGCCGAGCGCGAATCCGGCGGTGAGCAGAATGCCGGAGGCGACCTGGTTTCCCTGACGTTTGACTCTTCCGATCATGGTCATGATTCCCACGATGAACACGCTCGCCACCGCCGCACCCAGCGGGATGCTCACGCCCAGGATGGCCGCGCCGACCGCTCCGGGGAAAGTCGCGTGGGTGAGGGCCTGGGCGAAAAACGTGCGCTGTCGCAGCACGACGAGGGTACCGACGAGGCCGCTGAGGGCCCCGATCAGCAGCGCGGCCAGGAGGGCCTGTTCGAAGTAGCCCATCAGCGTGCCGCCCGCTCAGCCAAAGCCCGACGCGGGCCGCGGATCCGGTCGAGGGCGATCCGAACAACCAGGGCCAGCACGTAGCCGGCGACCAGCACGAGCACGACGGTGGCTCCGCTCGGTAAGTCGACTCCGCCGTTCACCGAGGCTTCGTAGCCGAGCGCGAGCCCCACCCAGGCGGCCAGGATCGCAAAACCCGCGGCCACCGGAAAGAGCAGCCACAGGCGATTGGTCACCAGACGGGCGACAGCACCCGGCACGATCAGCACGGCGAGCACGAGCAGGTTGCCCACAGCGCTGCTGGCCGCCACCACGACGAGGGCAATGGCCACGTTGAGCAGAATATCGAGCCGGAGCGGCCGATAGCCGGCCGCCGCGGTGCCCTCCAGGTCGAAGGCGCGAAACACCTGCTCCTTGAGCGTGAATCCCACGAGGATCAGGGCAAGTAGGCACACCACGACGGTCTGGTTGACCTCGGCCGGGCTGACGGTGAGCAAACGGCCAAACAGCAGGGCGTCGAGCTGGCCGACATAGTTTGTTTCCCGTGAAACAACGATGATTCCCACGCTGAACATGGCCGTGAAGACGATGGCGATCGCGGCATCCGACGTGACAGCGCGTCTGACGATCACCGTGAGCACGACGGCGGCAACGAGGGCCGCGATCATTGCTCCCACGAACAGACCGTCGCGCCCACCCCAGACAAATCCGATAGCCACGCCGGGAAAGACCGCGTGGGTGAGCCCGTCACTGATGAATTCGAGCCCACGCAGGTTCACGAGTACCCCAACGAGCCCGGCCACGAGGCTGAGCACCACGAGTACGAGCAGCGCCCTGGCCATGAATGGCAGCTCGAAGGCTTCGATCAAAGGCGTGAAGAAATCCACTCAGTGACCTCCGTGGCCGGGAACCACGATGGTGTGCTCATCCATTTCCACACCCACCGAACCGAACGCCCGTTGCACGTTGGCCAGGGTCAGCACCGTATCGCGCGGGCCGAAGGCCACCTGGGCGCCGTTGAGCAGCAGAACACTCTCACACACGGCCCGAGCGAGGTCGAGGTCGTGAGTGGACACGAGCACCGCCACACCCTGCTGTTTGAGGCGTTTCACGGTCTCAATGAGGGCGTCCCGGTTCACCTGGTCGAGACCGTTGAACGGCTCGTCCAGCAACAACAAGCGCGGGGCGGATGCCACGGCGCGCGCGAGCAGACCGCGTTGCTGCTGCCCGCCCGACAGTTCACCGAAGCGTGTCTTGGCGCGGTTGCCCAGGCCCACGGTTTCCAGCGCCTCGGTCACGGCCCGGCGATCGTTCTGGCCCGGCATGCGCCACCAGCCGAGTGCGCGGTAGCGGCCCATCATGACGACCTGTTCGAGTGAGACCGGAAAGTGCGGGTCAAGCTGGTCGGTCTGTGGTACATAGCCGATGTATCCAGCCGGCGCCGGCCACCGTCCGAGTACCTCAACGGTGCCGGAGGTGCGGGTGATGAGCCCGAGAATACCCTTGAGCAGGGTGGACTTGCCTGAACCGTTGGGGCCGATCAGGGCAACGGCCTGGCCGGGCGACACGGCGAAATCGATCCCCGTGAGTGCGGGCTCGGCACCGTAGGCAAAGGACGCCGCCGCCACTCGAAGAGCGGCGGCAGCGTCCGCTGGGGGGGTTACTTGAGAAGTGTTCTCGATCACGGGTTAACTATTGCAGGTCGGCGGGCAGTGCAGAGGGTGTGACGCCCCACGATTCGAGCATGAGCGTTGCATTGTGCAGCTGCGACTTGAGGTAGGTGTCCCCGGCGCTGCCGGTCGGCCCGAGCGAATCGACGTACAGGGCATCGTCACCGGAGTAGACGGTGACACCGGCTTCGATCGCGATCGTCTCGGCGGTTTTGGGGCTGAGTGATGCCTCAGAGAAAACGGCCGTGACACCGGTGGCCTTGATCGCAGCGATCAGGGAATCGATCTCGGCGGCACTCGGCTCGGCGTTGTCGTCGAAGCTCGGAATCACCGAGCCGACGTAGTCGATGTGGTACGCCGCGGTGAAGTACCCGAGGGCGTCGTGGTTGCTCACGAGCAGGCGCTCGCTCTCCGGTACGGTGTCGACGTTGGTGCGGATCCACTCATCAAGGTCAGTGAGCTGGGCCGTGTACGCGGTCGCATTGGCCTCGAAGGTGCTGGCGTTGCCCTGGTCGGCGGATACGAGGCCGTCGGTGATCGTCCGCACGATGGTCTCGGCGTTCTGAACGTTCGTCCAGATGTGCGGGTCGCCGCCGTCGTGGGCGTGCGCATCCGCTTCGTCGGTGTGGACATCCGCTTCGTCGTCACCGTGGTCCTCTCCGGCGCCAATCTCCGAGATGGTGATACCCGTATCGGCGTCGATCGTGACGCCGTCAAAGCCGGAGGCGGCAATGGCGTCGTCGAGCCATTCTTCAAGTCCGACACCGTTGATGACGAGCACATCGGCGGCACCGAGCGCGGTCAGGTCGGCTGCCGACGGGTCGTAGCTGTGCGCGCTCTGATTGGGCTGGATCAGCTGGGTGAGATCGACTCCGCTGGCATCTCCGATGACGTTCCGGGTGAAGTCGGCGACCTGGGTGGTCGTGGCGACGACCGTGAGATCAGCGGCACTGCTGTCGGCACTCGCGGTCGTGCCGGCCGAACACCCCGAGAGGGCAAGGGCGCCTGACGCGAGGAGTGCGGGAACGGCGAAATATCTCTTGTTCATCCTCCAAGAATAGCTCTGTTGATAATGATTGTCAAAACCATTAGCACGCCGTTGGGAAGCGGCTACTCGAGCAGCAGTGCCGGTTCCTCGATGATGCTCGCGACGTCGGCGAGAAAACGGCTGGCGACATCACCATCGACGACGCGATGGTCAAAGCTCGCACCGATCGTCGTGACGAAACGGGCGCGCACCTCACCATCGACGACCCACGGCTTCTGCTTGATCGTTCCGAGGGCCACGATTCCAGCCTCAGGAGAGTTCAGAATGGGGGTTCCGGTGTCCATGCCGAACACGCCGATATTGGTGATCGTGATCGTGCCGTTGCTCATCTCCGCCGGGCTGGTCTTGCCGTCGCGTGCGGTCATCGTGAGCTTCTCGAGCGCTGCAGCGAGTTCGAGCAGGCTCATGTCCTGCGCTTCCTTGATGTTGGGCACGATCAGCCCGCGCGGTGTCGCCGCGGCGATGCCAAGGTTCACATAGTGGCGCACAATGATCTCCTCATCCGTGAACGTGGAGTTCACCGTGGGGTTCCGGCGCACCGCCCAGATCATGGCTTTGGCCATGATCAGCAGGGGTGACACGCGAATGCCGGCAAAGTCGGTGGAGGCCTTGAGCCTCTTGACGAACTCCATAGTGCGCGTGGCATCCACATCGACGAACAGGCTCACGTGCGGCGCGGTGAACGCACTCTTCACCATGGCCTGCGCGATGGCCTTACGCACGCCCTTCACCGGAATATGTTCGTCGCGATCGATCGGCCACTGGGGCGTTTGAATGTTGCGGAACACGCTGGCCTGGGTCGCCCCACGCAGCACGTCTTCGCGAGTCACGTCGCCGACCGGACCGGTCGCTTCGACCAGAGAGAGGTCGACGCCGAGATCCTTGGCGAGCTTACGAATCGGCGGCTTGGCCATGACCGGTCCAGCGGATGCCGACCGACGAGTCGGCTCCAGCGGCTCGGCCCGAACGCGCACCGCTGGCTCGGGCGCGAGCGTCTCGTGGGCAACGTTCGCACCGGTGTGCCGGCGACGCCGTGTCGGCATCGTGGCGGCGGCACCGCGGCCGACGAGTACGGGTTCGGGTGCCTCGTCGCTGATGCTGCTGCTGGTGTCCTCAACCAGCGCAGTGGCGACCAGCGTGGTCGTGTTGGCTGTCTGCGCAGCGGATGCGGCGGCATCCGCTGTCGTCGCGTCGCTGCCTGAATTAATAGTGATGATCAACGTACCCACGTCGACGGTCGTACCCGCCGCGACGAGAATTTCACCGACGACGCCCACGAACGGAGACGGCAGCTCGACCAGGGATTTGGCCGTTTCGATCTCGACCAGCACCTGGTTGATCGTCACGGTGTCGCCCGGAGCGACCTTCCACTCGACGATTTCGGCCTCGGTCAGGCCTTCGCCGACATCGGGGAGGGTGAATTTAGAAACGCTCATAAGAGGCCTTTCCTGACGTTCATTAGTAAGCCAGAGCACGGTCGACGGCTTCGAGCACCCGGTCGGGGCTCGGCAGAAAGTGCGTCTCGACGGCGGCCGGCGGAAAGGGGGTGTCGAAGCCGGACACCCGCAGCACGGGTGCTTCGAGCGTGTAGAACGCGCGCTCGGCGACCGTGGCGGCGATCTCGCTGCCGACGCTGACGAAGCCGGGGGCTTCCTGGCTAACCACGAGGCGGCCGGTCTTCTGAACCGAGCCGAGGATCGGACCGTAGTCGATCGGCGAGATCGAGCGCAGGTCGATCACCTCGAGGCTGATGCCCTCGGTGGCGGCGAGTTCGGCGGCCTGCAGCAGCACGCTGACCATGGCGCCGTGGCCGACGACGGTCACGTCGAGACCGGCCCGCACCACGCGACTGGCGTGCAGCGGGGTTCCGCTCTCGCCGAAACGTACCTCGCCCTTGGGCCAGTAGCGGCTCTTCGGCTCGAAGAAGATCACCGGGTCGTCACTCTTGATTGCTTCCTGCATCATCCAGTAGGCGTCGTGCGGGTTGGACGGACTGACCACTCGCAGACCGGGGGTGTGCGCGAAGTACGCTTCCGGGCTCTCCTGGTGGTGCTCGATCGAGCCGATGTGCCCACCGTACGGAATACGAATGACGACCGGCATGATGAGACCGCCCTCATGGCGATTGCGCATGCGGGCCAGCTGGCTGGTGATCTGGTCGAAGCCGGGAAAAACGAATCCGTCGAACTGGATCTCGCACACCGGACGAAACCCGCGCATGGCCAAGCCGATGGCCGTGCCAATAATGCCGGACTCGGCCAGCGGCGTATCAAGAACCCGCTTGTCGCCGAATTCGGCGATGAGGCCCTCCGTGACTCGAAAAACGCCGCCGAGCGGGCCGATGTCCTCGCCCATCAGAAGCACTTTCGAGTCACCCTGCATGGCTTTGCGCAGCCCGGCATTGAGAGCCTTCGTCATAGGCAGCGAAGCGGATGCCACGCTCGTGTCGGTCGCAACAGTCATCAGTTCTTACCCTCGTCAAAAGACGCTTCGTAGCGTTCCAGCCAGGCTTTTTGCTCAGCCACGAGCGGATGCGGTTCGGCGTAGACGTTGTCGAAGATCACCGATTGCTCCGGGCCGGTGATTTCCAGAGCGCGACGACGGGCATCGGCGGCGAAGTCGGCGGCTTCTTCGTCGACGGCGTCGAGGAATTCCTGCTCGATGCCCCGGCCCTGCAGATAGCTGCGAAAGCGCACGATCGGGTCGCGGGCCACCCAGTAGGCAAGCTCCTCTGGGTCGCGGTACTTGGTGGGGTCGTCGGCGGTGGTGTGTGCGCCGACCCGGTAGGTGAGTGCCTCGATCAGGGACGGGCCCTGGCCGGCGCGGGCGTCATCCATCGACTTCGCCGTGACAGCAAAGCTCGCGAGCACATCGTTGCCGTCGATCTGGGTGCCCGGCATGCCGAAGCCGCCGGCGCGCAGGTAGAGCGGTGTGCGCGACTGACGTGCGACGGGCACCGAGATGGCCCAATGGTTGTTCTGCAGAAAGAACACCTGCGGGGTCTGGTAGCTCGCCGCGAAGACGAGCGCCTCGTTGGCGTCGCCCTGAGACGAGGCGCCGTCGCCGTAATAGACGATGACGGCCTGGTCGGTCTCCGGGTTGCCGGTCGCGGTCGACCCGTCGAGCTGCATTCCCATGGCATAGCCGGTGGAGTGCAAGGTCTGTGAGGCGAGAACGAGGGTATAGAGGTGAAAGTTTCCGTGCTCTTCGGGCACCCAGCCGCCGAGGGTGACTCCGCGTAGCATGCGCAGGATGTCCACAACGTCGAGGCCGCGGATCATGCCGACAACGTGCTCCCGGTAGGAGGGGAATACGTGGTCCTGGGGGCGCGTGGCGTAGGCGGACCCGACCTGGGCGGCTTCCTGGCCGTGGCTTGGAACCCACAGGGCCAGCTGACCCTGACGCTGCAGGTTGGCCGCCTCGGTATCGAACTTACGCACCACGACCATGTCGCGATAAAACCTTCGGTGGTCGGCCTCGGTGAGTCGGTCGAGGAAGGGAAGAAACTCCTCGGCAGCGGCGTTCGGTTCGAACGCGCCGTTCGGAGAGATCATCCGCACGCAAGTCTCGGCCCCGTCGAGGCCGAAGGGAGCAGTTGCTGCCGGGGTGCGCGCTGCAATGCGTGGCGCAGTCGCGTCGTTTCGGGTGGCTGACACCGTACTAACCTATCTTCCGAGCTGGGTGATCGGCAGGAAGAGCGTCGACAAGATCCGCGCTCTTTAATAGGAGTGTCGACACAGCCTGCTCCTCACCGATCGAGACCCGAATACCTTCGGGCGCGAATGGGCGCACGACCAGGCCGGCCTCACTGAGCGCCTCGGCCACAGCGGTCGTTTCAGCGCCGGTCGGCAGCCACAGAAAGTTCCCGTGGGGCGCAGGGATGTTCCAGCCCTGGCGGGTCAGCGCCTGCCAGGTCGCATCACGACGCGCGGTGATGACGCGAACCCGCTCGAGCAGTTCTTTCTCGGCTTTGAGTGAGGCGATCGCGCCGGCTGCGGCCTGCGCGGTCACCGACAGTGGAATCGCGGTCGATCGGGCGGCGTTCAGAATGTCCACCGGGCCGAGCGCATAGCCGACCCGCAGCCCGGCGAGGCCGTAGGCCTTGGATAAGGTGCGCAGGACGACCAGATTGGGGTAGCGGGCGAGCAGCGGCGGGCCCGCCACAGCATCCGCTTGGGTGACAAATTCGATATATGCCTCATCGAGAATGACCAGCAGGTCGGTCGGGACGACGGCCATGAAGGCCTCGAATTCGTCCGTGGTGACGATCGTTCCGGTGGGATTGTTCGGTGAGCAGACGATGACGACCCGGGTGTTGTCGCTGATCGCGGCGGCCATTTCGGGCAGATCGTGACCGTGATCGGTGCGATTGGGCACGCACACGCTGGTAGCACCGGTGACGGTCACGAGGGACGGGTAGGCCTCAAATGACCGCCAGGAGTAGAGCACCTCATCGCCGGGCCCGGCGGCAGCGAGAATGAGCTGGGCCAGCAGGGCCACCGAGCCGGCGCCGACGTGCACCTGGTCGACGCCGAGGCTGTACTTGGCGGCGAGGCGTTCGCGCAGAACCAGAGCCGAGGCATCCGGGTAGCGGTTGTAGGCCGTTTCGGCCGTGACCGCCGCGATTACCCCGGGCAACGGGTCGAACGGGTTCTCATTGCTGGAGAGTTTGAAGGCACTGGCGTCGGCCGGTTTGCCCTGCTTATAGGCCGGGAGGGCAATGATCTCCGGGCGCAGTCGGACTGAGGGGCGGTCTGAGAGGCTCACTCGGTGAGTCTACGCCCGGATATATTCGCGGTTGAGAATGAATGTTCGCCTGACTTTCGGCCGCCACGGCCTACTTCGCGCGAGCCGGTGAGATAGTAGGGGCATGGCCAGATTCCTGATCCAACTGATCGTCAACGCGGTAGCCCTGTGGTTCACCGCCCTGCTCGTGGCGGGGGTGCACGTCACGCCGTATGCGCCGGATGCCGGCGCCCGCGTGCTCACCTATCTTCTGATAGCGCTCATCTTTGGATTCGTGAACACCGTTGTCGGCGGGGTGCTGCGCGTCGTTGCATTTCCGCTCTACATATTGACGCTCGGACTGTTCGCGCTGATCGTCAACGGTCTGCTCCTGCTGCTCGTGGGTTGGCTTTCCGGCTTCCTGGGCTTCGGTCTCGTCGTTGACAGCTTCTGGTGGGGCGTACTGGGTGCCCTGGTACTCGGCATCATCTCGTGGCTGCTCGGGCTCATTCTGCGCCCGGTCACCGCGCGCGACTGAGCGGGCCAGGAGACACTACTGCGGCGCTGGCCCTTCCGGCACGCGGATGCCGCGCCACAAGACCGCCTCGCCGGGCGCGCTCCCGAGAATGTCGGTCACGGTGTCGCGAAAGCCCTGCAGGTTCTCTTCAGGGGAGGCATCAATGAGCCGCGCTGTCTCGCGGTAGGTGGCGAGGTTGTGAGCCGGCAGTGCATCCCCAGCGGGTAGGAGTTCGGAGGCAAAGGCCTCACGGCGCACGGTCACGCGGTCGTCGGAGTCGACCAGGCTGTCTCCGCCCATCGCGGTCACCACGTCATTTGTGTGCTCCACGGTGAGTGTTGCGACACCCGCCGGCACGGGCACCTTGGATTCGGGCGCCCCAAAGGTGGCCACCGCCTGCACGTCGAACCAGCTATAGGCAGCCACCTGAGTGGCGACCAGGCCGCCCTGGGAATGCCCGGCAAGGACAACCGGATCGGACGGTGCGATTCCGGCCGCCTTCATGGCGCTAATCACGGCCTCGAACGAACCTGCATTCTGCCCGGCCATCGCGGTGATGTTTGCGGTGAGATCCCAGGGCTCCTTTTTTGCGACGGCATCCCATTCAACGGTTCCACTGATGTAGACCGCCCACGACGGATGCTCGGCGTCGCCATAATTCTCAATGAGCACCTGCGGCTTCCCCGCGGCGGTCTTCGGGATTCGCGCAGCAAGGTCGCGGACACCAGTCGGTGGCGTCGGTCGGGTTGGAGTTCCCACTGCAGCAACGCTCACCGGACTTTCCCGGAACAAGCCTTCGTTGCGCGCTACGGCCAAAACGCCGAGCGCTGTGCTTGAGATGCCGATCACACCCAGACCTTCGTCACCGAAAACCCGACCAACAGAACGCGGTGTACCGGCCAGGCCCGCGGTTACGTCGTCGAGCGACGAGGCCGCAACTCGTACGAGGGCTACCACGTTCGGGTTCGTGAGTAGCCGGGGGTCGAGCTCGTCCGTACCATTGCGGGCGACCTGCGATCGGGATGGCGAACCTAGGCTTCCATGAAGCCGTATGTGCCCGACGCTGGCAACACCGGCCATGGAGACACCGAGCGGCGTGCCTGCAAGGGCAAAAAGGCCACCTCGAAGAAGCCGGCCCAAGCCATACGCGAGATCTGCGGCACCCATCAATGCAGCCTCCTGGGCGACACGTTCAACGTAGCCGTAACTTCTGGCCGCTGCAACGAGATTGTCTGCGATAGCACCGCAGTATTCGTGAAGGTATTTCAGTCGACTAGCCACCTGGAGCAGATCCGGCCAGGGATCCTGGCCCAGCCAGTTCGCCGGCCAGTACGGGTCCAAATAGCGGATCCGATGCGCGCGACCTACCCAATCGGCCAGATCATCTCGCAGAACGTTCAGGAACTGTGCCTGGGCCAACACTTCATCGGTGGCAACGATGGTCGTACCTCCGACCGAGACGGTCAGGTCGCCGTCAGCGAGGCCGTCCCTCACGCCGGACACAGCTCCTCCTCGACGTAGATCTGTTTTCGCACGCTCGCCAGCGCCTCATGCAGGTAGTGCAGCACAACATCGATGTGTTGCACGATGTCTACGACGCAGCCCGAATAGGCCCGCTGAGATTTGGAACTCCAGAATTCGCTCGGGTCCAGGGCGAGCAGCTGGCGACGTTTGCCCTCGATCTCGGCACGCAGGCCGAGCAGAAGATCGCGCTGGGAATGCATCATCGCCAGGTGCTCAGGACTATATGGCCCACCCGACATCCGCCCCACTGCGTCCATGACACCTCCAGGTCACGACGATCGTCGCAGAATCCGCGACGCATCCGGCAGCCCGTCGCGCAATCTGTGCACAGACACCGAATACTGAGCGTGTGGAGAAGGCGAAACTGCTCCAGAATGGAAGACATGCCCTTCGCGTCACTCACCCCCGACGAGTCGACGCCCTTTCGGATCATTTTCGTCTGCACCGGAAATATCTGTCGGTCGCCCATGGCCGAAGTCGTGCTGCGCGACCTCGTCACCAAACTCGGACTCGGACGTCTCATCGCGAGCAGCTCGGCCGGCACCGGGGACTGGCATGTTGGCGAGCAAGCCGACGGTCGCACGATCACGGCGCTGGCCAAACGTGGCTACGACGGCAGCCATCATCGGGCCCGCCAGTTTGACCCGCAATGGTTCGCCGAGCACGACCTCGTCGTCGTGCTCGACCGCAGCCAGGAGCGCATTCTGCGCAACTGGGCCCTTGAGGATCGCGATCGTGCCAAGGTACGCCTGCTGCTGAGCTTTGACGCCGAGCAGGCCGCCCTGTTCGACGTACCGGACCCCTACTATTCCGACGATGCGTTGTTTGACGCCGTATTAGGCATGATTGAGAGGGCAAGTCACGCACTTGTGAAACAACTTGCACCCGCAATTCGACAGGGAGTCCGATGAGTCACCTACCCGTACAGGTTCTGAGCCCGCTTGATGGCCGCTACCGAGCCGCCGTTTCTGATCTGGGCGAGTTCCTGTCCGAGGCCGGTCTCAACCGTGCTCGAGTGCGCGTGGAGGTGGAGTGGCTGATCACCCTCACCGACCGCAGCCTGTTTGGTTCCGCGCCCCTGAGTGACGAGCAGAAACTCGCCCTGCGCACGCTGGTGACCGACTTCGGTCAGCCCGAAATCGACGAACTGGCCGAGCTGGAGGCCACCACCCGCCACGACGTGAAGGCCGTCGAATACCTCGTTCGCCGGCGCCTCGGCACACTGGGACTCGAACACATCAGTGAGCTCACCCACTTCGCGGCCACCAGCGAAGACATCAACAACCTCTCTTATGCCCTCACCGTGCGGGATGCCGTGCAGACCGTCTGGCTGCCCAAACTTCGCCTGGTCATCGAGGCCCTGCGCAGCAATGCGCTCGAATTCCGAGCGGATGCAATGCTGGCCCGCACGCACGGGCAGCCCGCGACGCCGACCACCATGGGTAAAGAACTCGCCGTGTTCGTCTACCGCCTCGAACGCATCGTGCGGCAGATCGAGGCCGGCGAATACCTGGGCAAGTTCAGTGGCGCCACCGGTACCTTCGCCGCCCACGTGGCCGCAGACCCCTCCGTGGACTGGCCGGCCGTCTCGCGCGCGTTCGTCGAGGGCCTCGGCTTGGGTTGGAACCCCCTCACCACGCAGATTGAATCGCACGACTGGCAGGCTGAGCTGTACTCTCGCGCCTCGCACGCAAACCGCATTCTGCACAACCTAGCCACCGACATCTGGACCTATATCTCCATCGGCTATTTCCGCCAGATTCCGCAGGTCGGCGCCACCGGCTCGTCCACGATGCCGCACAAGATCAACCCGATTCGCTTCGAAAATGCCGAAGCGAACCTCGAATTGTCTTGCGCCATCCTGGACTCGCTCGCGGCCACCCTCGTCACCAGCAGGCTGCAGCGCGACCTCACCGACTCCACCACCCAGCGCAACATCGGTGTCGGTTTCGGGCATTCGCTGCTCGCCCTCGACAACATTCTGCGCGGCCTCGGCGAGATCGACATTGACCGGGCGCTGCTGGCGAGCGACCTCGACTCCAACTGGGAGATTCTGGGCGAGGCCATTCAGACCGTGATTCGCGCCGAGGTCTCGGCCGGGCGTTCAGCCATCGAAGACCCGTACGCGCTTCTCAAGGAGCTGACCCGCGGCAAGCGCATCACGAGCGCCGACCTGGCAGCATTCGTCTCGGCGCTCGACATCGGCACCGCAGCCAAGACCCGGCTTCTGGCACTGACCCCTGCAAGCTACGTCGGCCTCGCCGCCCCCTTGGTTGACTACCTGCCCTAGTTTGTCGCCAACTACACGAAGGCACCTTCGTCCCTGTGGACGAAGGTGCCTTTTTTGGCGTTCAAGTTCCGGCTAGTGCCCGTTCTGCTCGTCGAGGTCAGTCTGCTCCGAGGCGTTGGGTTTCATACCGAGCACGAGCATTGCAATCACTACGAGCGCCACGATGAACGTCACGCCGAGTCCGATGACGGAGACAATGAGTTCGCGCGTGGTGCCCAAAATGGTCAACCCGACGAACAGGGCCATCCCTGCGGAGATGGCGAGCAATTCGACCGGCTTCAGTCGATCAGAGCGGCTGGGCTGGTGCGCCGGGTTGGGGGTGTCGGGGGTCTTTTTAGTCACAGGGAGTCCAAATCGTTGGGTGCGCTGTTCGAGGACGCCGTGGCACCCGAACGCTGTCGGGGCGCGTCCCATTTGAGGGAGAGCCCGGCGATGGGCAGGAAGACGGCGAGAAAGACCAGGTAGGCGCCGAACAACCCGACCGAGACAACCGGGTTGGGCGGGAGCAGCAAGAAGAGCAGGGCGAGTAGCGCACCGCCAATGCCAGTGAACAGCCAGTCTTTGGCCGGTAGGGGGCGTTTACGCACCCGGATGCCCGCATAGATTTCGAGGAAACCGGTGACGGCGCCCCAGACGCTCACCACGAACAGGAAGAAGCCGTGGCCACCAGCGTGAAAGCCGAGGGCGATCGCACCGGCGACCATGCTCACGACGCCCTGGATGAGGAACAGGCTGCGATCCGTCGCGACGGTCAGGGTACGCGGGCCGACCAGCACGAGCAGTAGTCCGCTGGCGAGGGCGAAGGCCCCGAACGCGAGCAACCCCAGCTGGGCGGAATGGTCCCGGTTGAAGGTGATGACGATGGCCGGAACCAGCGCGATCAGGGCGCGCCCGACGGGCACGGTCCAGTAGCGGGGACCGACGCTTGATGGTGCCTGGGCCTTCGCCACGCACGACCTCTTTCGTTGCACAATTTATCAGGCCCAGTCTACGCGGCGGGACCGTGCGGATCTGCGAGCGGGCTGCACGCTGACCAGCACTCCGGTGTAGCTACCCGCCGGCCACCATGTCAGCGAACCGGGAATAGTGGCCGTGGAAGGCAACGGTTACGGTACGGGTAGGGCCGTTACGGTGCTTAGCCACGATCAGGTCGGCCTCACCGGCCCGCGGGTTGTCCTTCTCGTAGGCACTCTCGCGGTGCAGCAGAATGACCATGTCGGCGTCTTGCTCGAGCGAACCCGACTCACGGAGGTCGGAGATGGCTGGCATCTTGTCGGCGCGCTGCTCGGGCCCTCGGTTGAGCTGGGAGAGCGCGATAACCGGAACTTGAAGCTCTTTGGCCAGCAGCTTGAGCGCCCTGGAAAACTCACTGACCTCTTGCTGACGGGACTCGACTTTTTTACCACTGGTCATCAGCTGCAGGTAGTCGATGATGACCATCTTGAGACCGACCCGCTGCTTGAGCCGACGACACTTGGCGCGAATCTCGACCAGGGTCATGTTCGGGCTGTCGTCGATGTAGAGCGGTGCGTCGTTGATGCGACCACGAGTGGCAGCAATAGTGGTCCAGTCGCGAGCCTCAACGGTGCCCTTGCGCATGCTCTGCAGGGGAACGGATGCCTCCGCCGCGAGAAGGCGCATGGCAATTTCACTTCGACCCATTTCGAGGGAAAAGAAGATGCTCGGCATGTTGTGGTGGATAGACGCCGACCGCGCGAAGTCGAGGGCGAGGGTGGACTTACCCAGTGCCGGACGGGCGGCCACGATGATGAGCTGACCGCCGTGAAACCCGTTGGTGAGTTCGTCGAGGTCGGCAAAGCCCGTGGGGACACCGCTCATTTGGCCGTCTTTGAGCTTAGCGGCCTCGATTTCTTCGATGGCGGCCGTCACAGCGTCGGTGAGCGGAACGTAGTCTTCGGTCTGGGTGCCCCCGGTGACGGCATAGATTTCGGCCTGAGCGGTGTTGACGAGGTCGAGCACCTCGCCCTCGGCGGCGTACCCCATCTGGGCGATGCGCGTGCCAGCCTCGACCAGACGGCGCAGCAGTGCGCGTTCGGCGACGATGGTGGAGTAGAACCCCGCGTTGGCAGCGGTGGGCACCAGGCTCGTTAGGGTGTGCAGATAGTCCGCGCCACCGGCCCGGGAGAGTTCACCGACCTTGGTGAGCTCATCGGTGACCGTGATGACGTCGGTCGGCTCACCCTGGGCGTAGAGGGAGAGAATCGCGTCGAAGATGATCTCGTGCTTGGGGATGTAGAAGTCGGCGCCCCGCACGGTTTCGACGACGTCAGCAACGGCGTCTTTGCTCAGCATCATTCCCCCGAGGGCGCTCTGCTCGGCGAGGAGGTCGTGAGGCAGCGCCCGCTCCGACTTCCACGCTTCAGCGGACCGCTCCAGGCGGCCCTGCCCACCACTGGCCGACGAACCGTACTCGTTTGACGCTGGCTGGTTGGCCAGGCCCAGATGGGCGATCGACACTCGGTACCTCTTTCTCTGTCGTGACTACAGGTGTATCAGGACCCACCGACACGGGACGCGCTCACCCGGCCCAAGCCAGATTTCGCTATTGGATCACCCTAAGGAGCCAGTAGCACGACCCACAAACGCCCCTGTGGATAACTCTGTGGATAATCTGCGCGAAACGCCGTGGAGATTGTGCAGAACCTGTGCACTCGCTTGTGGACAAATTTAAATTATTTACAATTAATTGCGGTTTGATCAGGAGTTTAAGTTGTGCACATGGGGATGAGTAAAGTAACTTCAATCAACCCTTGAACCTTGCCGATACGAATGCTCACCTGTGCACAAAAGCAGTGGGTCAAGGCCCCAAAAGTGGTCCTTAACGCCCCATAGCGGAGGATTCCTTACGGAACCCCCCGCTATGGGAGTGGTACAAGCTACCGGCCGAACAGCCGGGCCCTACCGAGGTGCGATGCTACTTGGCAGCGACGACCACGAGCGTGATCGTGGCACTGAGCTCGTCACGAAGACGAACCGTTGCCGTGTGCTCACCGGTCAGCTTGATCGCGGTGAGCTCAATCTTGCGCTTGTCGACCGTGCCGAGACCGGCGGCTGCAACGGCGTTAGCCACATCCGTGGTCTTGACCGAGCCGAACAGGCGTCCGCCGGCGCCGGCCTTGACGACCAGGGTGACCTTGGTGTTCTCAAGTTTGACCTTGAGCGCCTCAGCCTCTTCGAAGGTGGCGTGCTCGCGCGCTGCGCGGGCTGCCTTGATCTGCTCGATCTGCTTCTCGCCACCGCGGGTCCACGCAACAGCGAAGCCCTTGGGAACGAGGTAGTTACGAGCAAACCCGTTCTTGACGTCTACGACGTCGCCGGGTGCACCGAGGCCGGAGACCTCATGCGTCAGAATCAATTTCGACATTTGGTTTCCTTACCGGCCTGAGCCTGCGTAGGGCAGCAAAGCCATTTCGCGGGCGTTCTTGACGGCACGGGCGATGAGGCGCTGTTCCTGAACGGAAACGCCTGTGATGCGGCGGGCGCGGATCTTTCCACGCTCGGAGATGAACTTGCGCAGGGTGGGGACATCTTTGTAATCAATGACACCAACCCGAATCGACTTCGCGGGAGCGGCGTTCTTGCCACCCTTAGCTCCGCGAAGCGGCTTGCGGCGGTCGCCGCTCGACTTTCCAGCCATGATTTCCTTACTTTCTAAAAAGAGGTGTTAGCTACGCGCGGGGCGAGCTTAGAAGGGGGTCTCGTCGCTGAAGTTGCCTGGACTGTTCCAGACGTCTCCACCGGATGCCGCTGGCGCAGCGGTCTTGGCGGGGGCGCTGGGTGCCCATGGCTCATCGTTGCCCTGGCCGCCGGCAGCGGGTGCACCGCTGCGGGGGCCGGAGGACTGCGCGCGGGTGAGGGAAGCGGTGGCGTAGCGCAGCGAAGGACCAATTTCGTCGATCTCAAGCTCCATACTCGTGCGCTTTTCACCTTCCTTCGTCTCATACGAACGCTGCTTGAGACGCCCGGAAGCGATGACACGCGACCCCTTGGTCAGTGAACCCGCGACGTGCTCGGCGAATTCACGCCAAACGCTCGCACGCAGGAACAGCGCGTCGCCATCTTTCCACTCGTTGGCCGCACGATCGAACGTGCGCGGTGTGGAAGCGATGGTGAAGTTGGCAACCGCCAGCCCGTTCTGCGTGTAACGCAGTTCCGGATCGCTGGTGAGGTTGCCCACCACGGTGATTACGGTCTCGCCAGCCATGGGCTACTTGTCGCTTGCCTTGTCGGCAGCGGCCGGAGCAGGAGTCGCCTTGGCAGCAGCAGGCTTGGCAGCAGCAACCTTCGCGGCGGGAGCCGCGGTGGAAGCAGCAGCAACCGGAGCGGCAGCATCGACCTTCGAGGCATCGGCCTTCGCAGCAGCGGCCGGAGCCTCTGCGACGACGGCGTTGGCAACGACGGGCTTTGCAGCAGCAGCGACCTTGGCGGCCGGAGCGGCAGCGGCTGCAGCAGCGTCAGCCTTGGCAGCGATGACCTTGGGATTGGCAGCCTTGCGGGCAGCCTTCTCTGCAGCTAGCTTGGTGGCGACGACAACCTGGGCGATGCCCTCTTCGGCGCGGAGCACCTTGGTGCGCATGACGGCCTCGGACAGCTTCAGCTGGCGGTCGAGCTCGACCGTGGCTGAGGCGTTCGCGGTGAAGTCGACGACGGCATAAATGCCTTCGGTCTTCTTGTTGATCTCGTATGCGAGACGACGACGACCCCAGACATCAACCTTGTCAATGCTGCCACCATCGTTGCGAACAACGTTGAGGAACTTGTCAAGGCTGGGAGCTACGGTGCGCTCATCGATCTCGGGATCGAGGATAACCATAAGTTCGTACTGATGCATGACTAACCCACCTCCTTCGGACTAAAACGGCTGCAGAATTTCTGCAACAGGAGGGTTGTGCATGTGCTGCAGGCGGAGGCCGGGAATCCGGCACGCAGGCAACCTGCCCAGACTACCGGATACCGCGCTCATACGCCAGTTGATCCGCCCGTCGTGGTGTCGTTCTATTCGGTCAGAGTGGCGTTGGCGGCATTCTGTGCAGCACGGATACCGGAGTCCACCTGTGTGCGGCCGAGGAATACCTCGTTGAGCAGTGGTCGCATGGCGTTCTCGGCCTCCGGCCAACCGACTCCCCGCGGTGCCGGTGCCGTTCCGGCGGCCAACACGTCGTAAAACGGGCTGATGTCAACGTTCTCCGAGGCCCAGAAGGCCGCGTAGGCCGGCTGCGCGGCCAGCACGGCCGGAGACGCCGCGCCGGAGGCCCCGATGAACTCGCTTCCGGCCGCGCTCCCGAGCCATTCCAGCACCCGCTGGGTTTCGACCGGATGCGTGGATTCCGCATTACCGGCGGCCGCGATGCCATCGACGCCGCTGATCGCGCCGGCCGGACCGCTGGGCAGTCGCACAACACCCCAGTCGAAGTTGGCTCCCGCGCTCACATTGGCCAGGTTGTACACACCGCTCTGAAACAGCACCATTTTGCCCTGCAGAAACTGCTCGCGGCTGAAGTCGCCGTTGGTATTCGTGTCGGCAGCCGACGGGGAGACGTGCCACTTGTTCATGAGATCGACGAGGTACTGGAACGACGCGATGCCGGCGTCGGACGCGAAGGCGTATTGGTTGGCCTCGTCCTGAAACTGGGCGCCACCGGAGGCCAGGTAGTTCAGCAGCATCGCCTGCAGGTCGTAACCGGCGTTGTAGCCGTATTGACTGAGGTTGGAACCGTCGAACTCGGCACTATCGGCCGTGTTGCCGTTGTAGTCCTTGGTGAGTTTCTGGAGCACGCCAATGAGCGTGTCGTTGTCACCGGTGGGATCCCAGGTGAGCGCGGACACGTCGTCGGCGCTCAGGCCGGCATCACCGAGCAGGTCGGCGTTGTAATACACCGCGATGCCGGGGTCGGCCAGCTGCGGTACTCCCCACAGCGTGGCATCCCGGGTGTACTGGGCAACGACGGCTGGAACCCAGCCGGACTGGGCATCCGCTGGAATGGCGGTCGTAATGTTGAGCAGTGCACCCGCGTCGGCATAGGCAGGATAGCTGCCGCCATCGACCCAGAACACGTCAGGGGCACTGTCACCGGCGACGTCGGTGCGCAGCTTCTCGAAGTAGTCGTCCCACGACACGATCTCGACGTCGACGTGAATGTCGGGGTTGTCCTGTTCGAAGGCGGTGAAGGATTTCTCGTAGGCAGCAGCGACCTGTTCGTCCCAGAGTCGCACGGTCACCGTGGTCGCCGCGTTCCCAGTGTCGGAGTCGGAAAAATTCAGTGCGGCGACAGCGCCGGTGATGACGAGAAGCACGGCGAGCGCGCCGGCGGCAATGATGGTGGAACGCTTGGCCATGATGTCCTCTGTTGACGGATCGAACCTTCCCCAGTGGATTAGCCTACGCAGAACCCGCAATGGTGATCGACCGGACGAAGCTGCGCTGGAACACTAGGAACAGCACGAGGAGCGGAACCAGGGCGAGCGTTGTGGCCGCCATGACGAGCGTCCAATTGCCGTTGAACTGGCTTTGCAGACTCGCGGTGGCGACGGTCACGACCCGCCACTCGGTACCGGTCGTGACCACGAGCGGCCACATGAAACTATTCCAGTGGCTCACGATTGTGATGAGGGTCAGGGTGGCGATGATCGGGCGGGACAGCGGCACCACGATCTCGACCAACACGTCGAGGGTGTTCGCCCCGTCGAGTCGGGCGGCATCGATGAGCTCCTGCGGAATCCCACGAAAATATTCGCGCAACAAAAAAATCGCGTAGGGGGAGGCGAACGCGAATGGCAGCACGAGACTCCAAAACGAGTTGCGCAGCCCGGCCTCGGTCATCATGAGGTACAGCGGAACGACGAGGACGACGGGCGGGATCATCAGCGTCGACAGATACACCCAGAACAGCACCTGGCGACCGGGGAAGTCGACCCGGGCGAAGGCATAGGCGGCGAGGATCGAACAGATCAGCTGCCCGACCAGAATCAGGACGGCCGCGAGTACCGTGATCAGGATGGCGCGCCCGAATTGGGCCGGACCGTTCAGCAAGAGCGCAAAATTCTCCAGCGTGAACGGGTCAGGCCAGCTCAGCGCCGACTGCTGCGCGAACTGCTCGCGCGTCTTGAAGGCGGTCAGGATGCTCAGAAGGAACGGGCCGACGGTGAATAGGGCGCCCAGCACCAGCACCGTGTAGACGGCGGCCGTGGAGGAGAATCTAGTCCATTTCATAGGTGACCCTCCGGCGAAAATAGAGCTGCTGGGCGAGGGTGATGACGACCAGGATGACCAGCAGTACGACGGCCATGACGGCCGCGCGGCCGAGGTCGAAGGCGTCGAAAGCTTCGTAGTAGATGCGCGCGGCCACAACATCCGTCGATCGTGCCGGGCCGCCCTGGGTGAGCGCGTACACCTGGTCGAAGACTTGAAAGGCCGAAATGACCGTGGTGACGAGCACGAAGAACATGGTTGGGCGCAACAGTGGCAGCTTGATATGCCAGAACATCTTCACCGCGCCGGCGCCGTCGATGCGGGCCGCCTCGAGAATCTGCCCAGGGATATTGAGCAGGCCGGCCATGAAGAACAGGGTGACGTAGCCGACGTTGGTCCAGATCACCACGGCGGCCACGGCCGGTAGCGCCAGTGCGGGGTCACTGAGCCACTCGACCCGCTGACCGAGCAGGGTGTTGAATACCCCATCGGTTGGTGCGAGGATCCACTTCCACACGACGCCGAGCGCAAGCGGAGCGCAAATCCACGGGAGTACGTAGATCGTACGAAACCAGGCTGACCCCGGCAGGCTGCGGGTGAGCAGGCTGGCCGCGCCCAGGCCGATCAGGGTTTGAATCGGCACCACGAGCAGGACGAAAATGAGCGTGACCAGCAGGGAATTTCCAAAGACGCCGTCACTGAGAACGGATTGGTAGTTGTCGAGACCGACGAAGGTGATCGGGCCGATCAGGTCCCAGCTCTGAAAGCTGAGCCAGACTACGACGAGCACTGGAAGGAGAAGAAAGCAGACCACGCCAAACAGACTGGGAGCGAGCAGGCCATAGCCGGTGATCGCCCTGCGTCGACGCAGGCTGCCCTTATTGGACACGCTCCGCCCACCAGCCCACGAGCCGGCGGGTAGCTTCGTCCTCGCCGAGGGGTCCGTCGTCCAGTCGTTGCTCGAGCAGATAACGGTAGGCCTCGCCCACCTCGCGCCCCGGTTTTATACCGAGCACGACCATGATCTGTTCACCGTCGAGATCGGGGCGCACGGCGCCGAGTTCTTCCTGCTCGTTCAGCTCGGCAATGCGCTGTTCCAGGTCGTCGTACGCGAAACCGAGCCGGTCTGCCTTGCGCCGGTTGCGGGTCGTGACGTCGGCACGGGTGAGAATATGCAGCCGTTCCAGCTGGTCTCCGGCGTCGCGCACATAGCGGCGCACGGCAGAGTCGGTCCAGGCGCCCTCGGTGTAGCCGAAAAATCGCAGGTGCAGCTCGATCAGGCGAGCGACGGCGTTGATGGTGTCATTGTCGAAGCGCAGGGCGCGCAGTCGTTTCTTCGCCAGCTTTGCCCCAACCACGTCGTGGTGGTAGAAACTCACGACTCCGCCCGGTTCGAGTTTGCGGGTGGCTGGCTTGCCGATGTCGTGCAGCAGGGCGGCGAGGCGCACGATCAGGTCGGGAGAATCGAGGTTGCCGCGTGATTTCTCGTAGCCCATCGCCTGCTCCAGCACGGTGAGGCTGTGCTGGTAGACGTCCTTGTGGTGGTGGTGTTCGTCGATCTCCAGCCGTAGGCCGGGAATCTCGGGGAGCACGATCTCGGCCAGGCCGGATTCCATCAGCACTTCGATGCCGGCGCGTGGGTCCTTGGAGACCAACAGCTTCGATATTTCGTCGCCGATGCGTTCGGCCGACACGATACGGATGCTGTCCCGCATCTTCTCCATGGCCAGTGCGGTATCGAGGTCCAGCGTGAAACCCAGCTGCCCGGTAAACCTGGCCGCGCGCAGCATCCGCAGCGGGTCGTCTCCGAAAGAAACCTCCGGAGTGCTCGGGGTGCGCAGTCGTTTGGCCAGCAGATCGTCGATGCCACCGGCCGGATCAACGAGCGTCAGCTGGGGCAGGCGCAGTGCCATCGCGTTGACGGTGAAGTCTCGGCGCAGCAGGTCCGGTTCCAGGTCGCGTCCGAACACGACGTCGGGCTTGCGGGTGGTGCCGTCGTAGCTGTCAGCGCGATACGTGGTGATTTCCACGGTCTCGCCGGCCAGACTGGCTCCGATCGTGCCGTATGCCCGCCCGATGTCCCACTGCGCTTCGGAGAGGGGCCTGACGAGCGCGAGAATCTGATCCGGTGTCGCATCCGTGGTGAAATCCAGGTCGTGCAACGGACGGTCCAGGAACGCATCGCGCACCGGGCCACCGACCAGGGCCAGTTCGTGGCCCGCCGCCGCAAATGCGTTCGCCAGACGGGAGACGGTGGGGGTGGCAGCCAGGTCGCCCAGTCGTGCGAGGGCTGCCGCGACGCTCTGCATATGCCCCATATTAGTTGTCATCCACGCGGCACTCAGTCGCGGTGCAGGTAGCTTCCGGCTGACACGCCGTAGAATCCCCCTATGGTGGCCGAGTCAGATTCCGCGCATCGGCCCGCGCTCCCGGCTGCCGCGTCCACTGCCGCGCGCCCGACCCGGCGCACGATGAGTCATCGACGGTCCAAGGCGATTACGGCTCTTCTGGTGGGATTCTTGACCCTAGCTTCGCTGGTTTCCGCACCGATCTTCGCTCTCACGCCGGCGCAGGCCGACCCGAAGGACGGCACCGTCACGAGCGCCGCAACCCCCCCCGACACCGTCGGCGTCACGGTCTCTCCGACCACGTCGCCGCAACTGGTGCCTGGCCAGGACCTGGTTCTGACGTTGACCGTGCACAACAACACCGACGCCGACATTCCGATCGGCCGGGTCGATGTGTACCTGGCGCAGATGGCGCTGACCACCCGCGCCGCACTCGATAGCTGGCTGCGGCCCGATGACGACGCAAATTCCGGCGACCAGCTGATCAGTGTGCCGACTACGGAAGGTATTCCGGCTGGTGCTAGCACCAACCTGAGCGTCACCGTTCCGGCTTCGGCCGTGGGATTGACCGATGTAAACGCGTGGGGAGCGCGTGGGATCGCCGCGATTCTCGTTGCGGGTGACGTGATTCAAGCTGAGGGTCGCGGCACGTTTGTCTGGTCCCAGGGCAGCGCGATTACCCCGGTCGCCCTCGCCGCCATTCTGCCGATCACGGCCCCGGAAAGCGCGACCGGCCTGATCACCGCGAAGGCACTGGAGTCTTACACAAGCTCGGTCGGTCTGCTCTCTCGCCAACTTGATGCCGCCATTGATGCGCCCACGGCAACGATTGCCATTGATCCCCAGATCATCGCCTCGATTCGGGTGCTCGGCAGCAAAGCTCCGGCGTCGGCCGTGGCCTGGCTCGACCGTCTGGCCGGTGCGAGCAATGACATCTTCCCGCTCGCCTACGCGGATGCCGACATCGCGTTGCAAGCGCAGGCCGGTGCCATGACGCTGCTCGCGCCCACCTCCTTTGTACCGGCGATCGATGCGAGCCAGTTCGTCGTGCCCTCGGCAACACCGATCCCGGAAGACACCACCGACCCGACCGACGTGCCCAGTGTCACGTCCCGCGCCAGGGCCGAAACCACCCCCTCGCTGACCCCCACCCCGGCACCCACGCTGGAACCCGGCGCAACGGTCATCCCCTCGACCAGTGACCTGTTGGCCTGGAACTACACGAGCACCGCGATCGGCTGGCCGGTCGCCGGTCAGGTTGCGCGTGCCGATCTGGACGTGTTTGCCGCGAGCGGCCTGACCACGACCATCCTCTCCAGCGGCAACGCCCTGCAATCAGACGTCTTCACCCCGAATACCGCGTTCGCCCTTCCGAGCGGCCTGGGTCTGGTCAGCGACTCCGCGCTGTCGGCCGCCATCCGCGCCGCCGCCGAAGCCCCGACCGAGGACGAGTGGCGGGTCAACATCTCCGAGGCGGCTTCGCTTCTGGCGATCGTGTCAGCCGAGAACCCCAACTCGGCGCGCACGATGTTGGCCACGTTCAACCGCAGCAGTCCGGAAAACGCCACCCGAGTCGCTCAGACACTCACTGCCCTCGATTCAACGGTCTGGTCGAATGCGGCCCCGCTGCAGGCGGCCCTGGATTCCGCCCCGGCCACCACGGTGACTTTTCAGGAGCAGGCGATTGACAGCAACCGCGTCACGCTCGCTCGATCACTGTTACAGCGCGAGGGGGCGATCGCCGAATTCGCGACCATCCTGGCCGATCCCGTTGCATTCACCGCGCCGGCACGACTGGATTTGCTCGCGCTTCTGGACACCACCTGGGCCTCGCAGACTGCGGGATGGGCTGACCAGGTTCGGGCGAACCTCGCGGCCTCGTTCGACCTTATTCACGCCGTGACCGTGACCACCCGCGGGCCGATCATCGTGGTGGGAAGCGAAGTCGACTTGCGCATCACGCTCAACAATGCGCTCGACCAGGCCGTCACCGTGCGCACCGAGATCGTGCCATCGAACGGACGCCTCGTCGTCGGTGAGACCCTCGAGACCATCATCCAACCGAACTCCGCACAGGCCGTCTCCGTGCCGCTGAGCGCCGCTGTCGGTAACGGCGATGTCGTCTTGCGGGTCACCCTGTACACCCTGAACGGCACCCCGCTCGGGCAGCCGGCCCCGATCGATGTCAGCGTGCGCGCCGACTGGGAAGGCGTCGGCGCGAGTATCTTCGCCATTCTCGTCGTCGGTTTCTTTGGCTTCGGTATTTGGCGCAATATCGTGCGCCGACGCCGAGAAAAATCGGCCGAGGCATCCGTTGTTTACGAACAGTTACCCGCGGCGGAGCCGAATGTCTGAGCCGGCTACCGGCGGCGGCGGCATCGGCCGGGCGAGCGCGTTCCTGGCCTCCGGCACGATCGTGTCGCGCATTCTCGGCTTCGTGAAGGTCATCGTTCTCGCCGCCATCATCGGCCAGTTCGGCGCCGCTGCCGACACCTTCGCGATCGCCAATCAGCTGCCGAATACCATCTATGTGATCGTGGCCGGCGGAATCCTGACGGCCGTTCTGGTTCCGCAGATCGTTCGTGCCAGCCTGCACGCCGACGGCGGCACGGCCTACATCAACAAGCTGCTCACGCTCGCCCTGGTCGTGCTGTTCACGACGACCCTCGTCGCTACCCTGTTGGCCCCGACCATCACCGGGTTCATCGGCTTAAATCTCCCCCAGAACGAGAAGGCACTGGCCGTGGCTTTCGCCTACTGGTGCCTTCCGCAAATGTTCTTCTACGGCCTTTACACCCTGCTCGGCGAAGTCCTCAACGCCCGCAAATCCTTCGGACCGTTCACCTGGGTGCCGGTCCTCAACAACCTGGTGGCCATTGTCGGCCTGATCGTTTTTGCGACACTGTTTCGCCCCGATCCGTTCGGTGATCGATCGGCTGCCGAAATCACGTCGGCCATGGTCGCCGTGCTGGGAGGCAGTGCCACCCTCGGCGTGATCACCCAGGCCGTCGTGCTGTTCTATTTCTGGCGTCGCATCGGTCTGCGCTACCGCCCGGACTTCCATTTTCGGGGCGTCGGTCTCGGGGCCGCAGGCAAAATGGCGAGCTGGACCTTCGGCATGCTGCTGCTCACTACTTTCGCGGGAATTGTCGAGACGCAGGTCGTGACGCTGGCCCACGGTGAGGCATCCGTTGCCGTGCTCGCCACCGCCTGGCTGATCTTCATGCTGCCGCACTCCGTGATCACCGTGTCGGTCGCGACGGCGTACTTCACCCGCATGAGCGAACACGCCGCTTTGGGTAATTGGTCCTTGGTCAGAACGGATGCCTCGAGCGCGATTCGCGGAACCTCGCTGGTGATCGTGCTCGCTGCGGCCGTCATCGCGGTCTGCGCCTACCCCTTCGCGGCGGTCTTCGTGGCACCATTCGATCAGGTGCAGTCCATCGGCAACGTCATCATCGCGTTCATCCTGGGCCTGGTGCCGTTCTGCGTGTTGTTCGTTTTGCAGCGCACCTTTTACGCCCTCGGTGACACGCGTACACCGTTCTTTTTCACCCTGTTCCAGGTCGTTCTGCTGATCTGCGCTGTGCTGGCCTGCGCGTGGCTGCCCACCGACTGGATTGCCGTTGGCATCGCTGGTTCGATCACGGTGACCGGTACGCTGCAGGCCATCCTGGCTGCCGTGCTCCTGCGCCGTCGAATGCTGGGTATCGACGGACGACGCATTCTGCGCAGTCTCGTGAAATATCTGGTCGCCGTCATCATTCCCCTGACCGCCGGTCTGATCCTCATGATCATCCTGGGGGGCAATGTCGAGGGCGGATTCGCCGTGTCCTCGAGGCTCACAGCCATGGTCTCCATGGTCCTGATCGGTGTGGTCATGGCCGCGAGCTACTTCGGCCTGCTGCTGCTCATGCGCAGCGGCGAGCTGACAGCGTTCCTCACGCCCTTACGGGCGCGCTTTCGCCGCTGAGTACCTCGACGGGCGCAACTGCCCGCAGCGCCGGGGTGACGGCCGAGCCCGGTCTGGCTGGGCCAGGTTTCGTGGCTGTGCAGCACCTCCAAAGCTGGGAGGCCCCGGAATAGCATCCGATTAGGATGTGTTGTATCGAAACGTGAGCCGGGGTTTTTCCCGTCTTGTCCACCACTGCAAGGAGTGTGCGCGTGCGTCAGATCATCATCATCGGTTCCGGACCGGCTGGCTATACCGCGGCTATCTATGCCGCGCGGGCCAACCTCAAACCGCTTCTGATTGCCAGTTCGGTGGAGGCCGGCGGTGAATTGATGAATACAACCGACGTCGAGAACTTTCCAGGCTTCCCAGAGGGCGTACAGGGACCCGACCTCATGACCAAGATGCAGGAGCAGGCAGAACGCTTCGGCACTGAGGTCGTCTACGACGACGTCGAATCGGTTGACCTGTCTGGCCCGATCAAGACGGTTAGCCTCGGCAACGGCGACGTAGAGCAGGCACTCACGGTGATTTTTGCCACTGGTTCCGCCTACCGCAAGCTCGGCCTCAGCGACGAAGAACGCCTGTCCGGCCGCGGTGTCTCCTGGTGTGCCACCTGCGACGGGTTCTTCTTCAAGGGCAAGGAAATCGCCGTCATCGGCGGCGGTGACTCCGCCATGGAGGAAGCCACGTTCCTCACCCGGTTCGCCTCCAAGGTGCACGTCATCCACCGCAAGGGCGAGCTGCGTGCCTCCAAGATCATGCAGGAACGTGCTTTCGCCAATGACAAGATCGAGTTCACCTGGAACTCCGAAGTCGTCGGCATCACCGGCACCGACGCTGTCGACGGACTCACCCTGCGCGACACGGTCTCCGGCACCGAGAGCAGCCTTCCGGTCGGCGGCGTGTTCGTGGCGATCGGCAACGACCCGCGCACACACCTCGTGCACAAGCAGCTCGACCTCACCCCCGATGGCACCATTGCCGTCGCGGGCCGGTCGTCGCTCACCAGCCAAGCCGGTGTCTTCGCAGCCGGTGACGTCATTGATTCCAGCTACCGTCAGGCCATCACAGCGGCCGGCTCCGGCTGCGCGGCTGCCCTCGATGCCGAGCACTACCTCAGCACCCTCCCCTCCGATTTGCTGGCCCAGGCCGGCGACACCGAACTCGTTTCAGCTAACTAAGGAGCACCGAATGACCGCACGATCCGTCACCGAAGCCAACTTCGAACAAGAAGTCATCAACAACGAGAAGACCGTTCTGGTGGACTTCTGGGCCGAGTGGTGTGGCCCCTGCCGCGCCGTCAGCCCGATTCTCGACCAGATCGCGGCCGAGAACTCGGACAAGCTCGACATCGTCAAGCTCAATGTCGACGAGCACCCAGCCCTCGCTGCCAAGTACCAGATCACCTCCATCCCGGCCATGAAGGTCTTCCAGAAGGGCGAGGTCGTCAAGACCGTCATCGGCGCCAAGCCCAAGCCGCAGCTCGAGAAGGACCTGGCTGACTACCTGGTCTAGTCCGCTCGCACGCGAAAGAACCCGCCCGGCCTACGCCGGTCGGGTTTTTTCGTGCCCGGGGTCACCCCATACGATGAAGACGACAGCAGAACGGATAGGTGACGTGACAATTCAAGGCTCCACTGCAGATAACACGCAGTCCGGGCCTGTGCAGACCAATACTGTGCAGGGCGGCAACAACCTCGACCCGTGGTACCACCACTACGCCGATCGGGCCGCCGGCCTCAAGGCCTCCGAGGTGCGCGCGCTATTCGCCGTGGCATCGCGCCCCGAAGTCGTCTCCCTCGCCGGCGGAATGCCATACGTCGCAGCCCTGCCCCAGGACCTCGTGATCAATGCCATGGACCGCGTCATGCGCGAAAAGGGTTCTACCGCCCTGCAATATGGCTCTGGTCAGGGAGTTCCCTTACTGCGTGAGCAAATTCTCGACGTCATGGCCCTCGAAGGAATCAAGGCCAACGCCGACGACGTGGTCGTGACCACCGGTTCCCAACACGCCCTGGAACTGGTCAGCAAGTTGTTCTTGAACCCCGGAGATGTCGTCATCTCCGAAGGCCCAAGCTACGTCACCGCCATGGTGATCTTCAAGTCATACCAGGCCGAGGTCGATCACGTTCCGATGGACGAGAACGGCCTGATTCCGGCTGCCCTGACCGAGCACATCGCGGCTCTCAAGGCCGCCGGGCGCACCATCAAGTTTCTCTACACGATCCCCAGTTTTCACAATCCGGCCGGCGTTACCCTCAGCTGGGCACGGCGCATAGAGATTCTCGAGATCTGCCGCTCGAACAACATCCTCGTACTCGAGGACAATCCCTACGGCCTGCTTTACTTTGACAAGCAGGCACCGGATGCCATTCGCTCACTCGAACGCGACGGTGTCGTCTACCTGGGGACCTTCTCCAAGACCCTGGCTCCCGGCTTTCGGGTTGGCTGGGCACTCGCCCCGCACGCGATCCGAGAGAAACTCGTGCTTGCCAATGAGGCGGCCGTACTCTCCCCCAGCTCCTTCACCCAGATGGTCATCTCGGAATACCTCTCCACCGCCGACTGGAAGGGGCAAATCAACACCTTCCGCGGTGTTTATCACGAGCGCAAAAACGCCATGCTGGCTGCCCTCGAGGAATACCTCCCCGATTTGACCTGGACCAACCCCACTGGCGGGTTCTATGTCTGGGTCACCCTGCCCGAACAGCTCGATTCCAAAGCCATGCTGCCTCGCGCGGTTAAGGAACTTGTGGCCTACACGCCCGGGACCGCGTTTTATGCCGATGGTGACGGGCGCCAAAACATGCGTCTCGCCTTCTGCTATCCCACTCCTGAGAGCATTCGGGTCGGCATCCGTCGTCTCGCCACGGTCCTTCGCGGCGAGCTTGATCTGCTGGACACCTTTGCCGGCACGGGAGCGCTGGGCGCCGCCCCGGACCGGACCGACGCCAATAATCAGCGCTACGCCGGTCCACCGGCCAACATCTCCTAGATTTCCCCGTTCACTGACACCAAGCTAGGGAAAAACCTGATCATGAGCGAATTCAACTCCCTCAATATCGTTATTTTGGCCGGCGGAATCTCCCACGAACGCGATGTTTCGCTACGCTCAGGGCGCCGCGTAGCGGATGCCCTCACAGATGAGGGCCACACAGTCACCGTGATCGACCCCGGATCCAGCCTGCTCACCACCCTCACCGAGCAGGCCCCCGACCTGATTTGGCCAACCCTGCACGGAGCTACTGGTGAGGATGGCGCCCTGCTCTCCCTGCTGGAAACCACCGGCATCCCATTTCTTGGCTCAACTGGACCCGCCGCCGCCTTGGCGTGGAACAAGGGCACGGCCAAGGAACTCGTGCGACGAGCTGGCTTCGCCACTCCCCCGGCCATCGCGCTTTCGACCGAGACGTTTCGAGACCTCGGTGCCACGAGTGTGCTTGAGCACCTGATCGGCGCGATCGGCCTGCCCCTGGTCGTTAAGCCCGCTCAGGGCGGTTCCTCGCAGGGGGTCACGATCGTGCGCAGCGCCGCCGATCTGCCCCGCGCCATGGTTGATGCCTACACCTACGCCAACACGGCCCTCGTTGAGGCCTATATCGACGGCACTGAGGTCACGGTGGCGGTGATTGACACCGGAACAGGGCCCACCGCCCTGCCGATCATTGAAATCGTGCCCGTCGATGGCGTCTACAGCTTCGAGGCACGGTACAACGCCGGCGAGACGGACTTCTACACACCGGCTCGCCTCCCCGACACGGCCTCGGCGGCAGTTTCCACAACAGCGGTCGCCATTCATGCTCTGCTCGGCCTCCGCCATCTGAGCCGCGTCGACCTCATTGTCGACGCCGCTGGTACCGCATGGTTCCTGGAGGTCAATGTGCTTCCAGGCCTGACGGAAACATCCCTGGTGCCGCAGGCTATCGAAGCCACCGACCGGACCCTCGGTTTCACCTACTCCGCCTTGGCTACCAACGCCCTGACCGCTCCGTAGCTCTTCCGTTTCACGTGAAACATCGCCGGACATGTTTCACGTGAAACTCCGTACCCTCGGTATCCCCAGAAAGCTCGAGGGACGCCCGTGGCGGCCGATAGGCTCGATGAGCACAGCCCGCCGATCGAGGTGATCGCTTGCGAGTGAACGAGATTCAGATGTTTCACGTGAAACTGGACGCCGCAAGAGCGAAACTAGTTTGCGCTGAAGCCCGGTTCACCGAGAACCGTGAGAATACGGTTGAGGTCACCAATCGTGGCGAAATCCACTGTGATCTGGCCTTTTCTGGCGCCGAGATTGATTTTGACGCGGGTGTCGAGTCGATCCCCGAGATGCTCAGCGATTTCATCGAGGTGTCCCTGGCGTCGACCGGGAAGCGGCTTAGGCGTTACCAGTTTCGGCACACCGGTCGCCGCAGCTTCGGCCGCGCGCACTGACAGATCCTCTTCGACGATCTTGTCAGCCAAGCGCAGCATGCCGGCTAAGTCACCCACTGACAGAATTGCCCGCGCGTGCCCAGCCGACAGCACTCCGGCGGCCACGCGCAGTTGCACAGGCTCGGGCAGTTTCAACAGGCGCAGGGTGTTGGTGATCTGCGGCCGCGAACGACCGATGCGAGTCGCTAATTCTTCCTGAGTGATGCCAAAGTCAGCGAGAAGCTGCTGATACGCGGATGCTTCTTCGAGCGGATTCAGCTGGGCCCGGTGCAGGTTCTCCAACAACGCGTCGCGCAGCATGTCGACGTCAGCGGTTTCACGCACGACGGCCGGAATGGTGCCGAGCCCGACCTCTTTGGTTGCGCGCAAACGCCGCTCACCCATGACGAGTTCATATTTGCCCGGCTCATCCGGCAACGGCCGCACGACGATCGGCTGCAGGACACCGACTTCGCGAATGCTGTGCACGAGCTCGGCAAGGTCATCCTCATCGAAAATAGTTCGCGGCTGCGCGCGGTTGGGCACAATGTCCTGCGGGTTCAGGTGGGCCAGACGCGCACCGGGCACCGGAACCAGCTCGGGGGAGGCATCCGTTTCACGTGAAACAGCGCGGGGAAAGAAGACGTCGACCGGTCGGGGAGCCGACGCGTCGTCCTGCACCGGGATGAGTGCGCCGATACCGCGGCCGAGGCCCGTTCTTTTCGCCATTAGTACTTATCTTTCATTTGGGGCTTATCTTCTGTTCGGGGAGCCCCTCGATGGGCCATTTCTGCAGCAGCTTCGAGGTACGAGAGCGATCCTGCGGAGTTGAGGTCGTAGCTGACGACACTCTGGCCGTAGCTCGGGGCCTCAGAAACGCGTACAGAGCGCGGAATCGCGGTATTCAACACCTCTTTGGGGAAGTGATCGCGCACTTCCTGGGCAACCTGGGTCGCCAGATTGGTGCGGCTGTCATACATGGTGAGCAAAATCGTGGAGACAACCAGGTCGGGGTTCAAGTGCTTCTCGATCAGAGCGATGTTCTTGAGCAGTTGACTGAGCCCCTCAAGCGCGTAATACTCGCACTGAATGGGAATGAGAACCTCGCGGGCAGCCACGAAGGCATTGATGGTCAGCAGCCCAAGCGAGGGTGGGCAATCAATGAAGACATAGTCGTAGGGCTCGGCCATCTCGGCCAGGTAGAGATCGAGGGCGCGGCGAAGACGCTGCTCACGCGCGACGAGTGAGACCAGTTCGATCTCCGCTCCGGCCAAGTGGATCGTGGCGGGGACACAGAACAGGGCACCGAACTCGGGGCTCTTCTGCACGACCTCATCCATGGGCATGTCGTTAATGATGACGTCGTAGACGCTCGGTGTCTCCGCGCGGTGCTCAACGCCCAGGGCCGTTGACGCGTTGCCCTGTGGGTCGAGGTCGATGACCAGAACGCGCGCACCCTGCCGGGCGAGGGCTGCGGCCAGATTGACGGCGGTCGTGGTCTTACCGACCCCGCCCTTCTGGTTGGAGATCGTCAGCACCCGGGTCTTGTCGGGTTTGGGCAATTCTCCGGCCGCGATAACCTGGCGCCGTCGCGTCAATTCAGCGATCTCGCGGGCGAGCGGCGTTGTACCGTCGAACCCCGCCGCCTTACCCGTGCGCTGATCTTCAGCAGGATGTTTCACGTGAAACCTTTACGCTCGACGGTTGATGAGACACCAGAAAGGGACTCCCGAACACCAAATTTGGCGACCCACGGGACTAGTCCACTGTAGCCCGGATGACCCGGGTTACCTCCGGCAATACGCCCGCGCCGAGGGTGATGACCTCGACATCGCGCAAACGATATTTGCGAATGGGCTTTGCGGCGGCCTCCACCTCACGCTGAGCTCCCTCGCCCTTCATGAGAATGAGTTCCCCACCGGTGCGCAGCAGGGGTGCCGTCAGGGGAATGAGCTTACTGAACGCACTCACAGCGCGGGCGGTCACTTGATCCAGCGGATGCTCCAGCCGCGCTTCCTCGGCGCGCGCCCGCAACACGGTCACGTTTGTCAGGTGTAGGGCTGCGACCTGGTCGTTCAGCCAGGCCACCCGGCGTTCCATCGGTTCGATCAGCACGAAATTCACGTCGGGTCGCGCGATAGCCAGTACCAGACCGGGGAGGCCGGCACCAGAGCCCACATCGCCAACGAGACCGGGACTCAATAATGGTGCAACAATGACGCAGTTCAGGATGTGGCGCGACCAGAGGCGGGGAAGTTCCAGTGGGCCGATCAGGCCAAGAATTTCGCCCTGATCAGCCAAATTAATGATAAATGAGCGAATAACATCGATCTGGGGACCAAACAGGTCAGCCGCAACGGCTGGCTCCGTTTCGAGCTCGACGGCCTCGATGGTGCCGGGTACTGCATCGATCGGCTCCGGAGTGACAGATTGCGACATGACCAACGAGACTAGGCTGCGGTGATGACGGTGTGGCGGTCGCGACCCTCGCCGGAGGACTCAGACCGGTACCCGCCACTGGCGGCAACGATGTCGTGCACGAGTTTGCGCTCGTAAGAAGACATAGCAGGCAGGTCAGCTTCGGTCGCGCCACCCTCAATCCGCAGGATCGCACGCGCCACGAGCGTGGCGAGTTCAGCCTCGCGCACCTCACGAGATCCACCAATATCCAGGATCAAACGGGAAAACGAACCCGTCTTATTCTGTACGGCGAGACGCGTCAGTTCCTGCAGGGCATTGACCGTTTCCGGCTTGGAGAGCACGCGCAGATTGTCGGCATCCGAAGCTTTGACCGAAAGGTAGGCCCGCCCGTTGCGGGCATCGATATCGATATCGCCGTCCAGGTCGCAGATATCGAGGAATTCCTCGATGTAGTCCGCGGCGATATCACCCTCACGCTCGAGCTGATCGGTCGTGAGGGGAACCTCGGTGAGGCTTCCCGTCTGAGATGAAGTGGGGGAGGCATCCGTTGGTGTGACGGGAGCTGTGGGGACGGCACCGCCAGTGTCAGTGGCGCTTACGACAGTGTCTGCTTCACTGAGGCCGGTCTTGTCCGTCACGGTGTTCTCCACTACTTCTTGGGGCCGGTTTGCTTCTTGGCGCGGGCCTTACCGACCGGCTGCTGGCGCTGCACGGGCTTGGCAGGCTCGTCCACGACAATGATGTCACCATCGGTCGCGATGAGCTTACCCTTACGTGCCAGACGCTCCTCGCGGGCCTTAGCGGCCTCACTGCCGGGCGTCGGCATGTTTCGGATGACCAGGAACTGCTGAATCATGGTCCAGAAGTTCGAGGTGAGCCAGTAGAACATGACACCCAGCGGGAAGGCCACACCGGAGAAGGCGAAGACGAGGGGGAGTAGGTAGAGCATGATGCGCTGCTGCTTGAACATTGGACTCGCCTTGGTCTCCGGCGACATGTTCTTGGAGACGATCTGCAGCTGCGTGATGAACTGCGACGCGGTCATGAGCACGACCATGGTGGCCGCGATGATCATGACGGTGCCGTTGAAGGGGTCACCGGCGGTCCACAGCGACCACTGCGAGGCGAAGGTGTCGTGCAAGGGGGCATTACCGAACAACGTCGCATTGCCGAAGCTCTCGGCAAGGCTCTGGTTGAGGGGGCCGACGCCGCGGGTGGAGCGCTGGGCATCGTTCAGCACCGAGAACAGGGCGAAGAAGATCGGCATCTGCAAGAGCAGGGGCAGGCAGGAACTGAGCGGGTTGGTCCCCGTCTTCTTGTACATGGCCATGGTCTCGCGGGACATGGCCTCACGCGAGAACTGGTCCTTCTTGCCCTTGTACTTGTCCTGGATCTTCTTGAGCTGCGGGGCCACCTCGAGCATCTTGCGCTGGCTCTTGATCTGCCGCACGAAGATGGGAATGAGGGCAGCGCGCACGACCAGAACGAGGCCGACGATGGACAGTACCCACGTGAGACCGTCGTCGTAGCCCAGTCCCGCGATTCCCATCTGGGAAAACAGCCAGTGGAAGGCGACGAGCAGCAGCTCGACCACCCATTTCAGAGGCCAGAGGATCGTACCTATGAGGTCCATACTGTGGGTTAGCCCTTTCCGTGGCTGGGTGCAACGACAAAACCGAACGACGTCACGCGGTAGCGACGCTTGCTTTTGAGGGGTACATCATCAATGCCGCCCTCAGACCACGGATGACAATGGCTCAGTCTGCGCGCAGCGAGGGCGCTTCCCCACGCTAGCCCGTGTTCCTGAACGGCCCCCAGTGCAAAGGCCGAGCAAGACGGGTAAAACCGGCACACATCTCCGTACAGCGGAGAAATCACGGCTCGATACACGCGAAGAATCACGACGCCCACATTGCGGGGTATCAGGATGATCGTCGTGACTATCGGGTTCATCGGCCCGCGCTGCCCTTTCGCACCGGAAGTGAGCGAGCGAGTGAGCGTTCGACTTCGTTGCGCAGAGTCAGCCAGGCAACACCTTGCGCCGAAGGTAAAGCACGGATGACGACATCCGTTCCTGGCATAACCAGAGAGAGCAGTTCGTACGTGACCGCCTTGAGGCGGCGGCGAACGAGATTGCGCCTCACGGCGTCACCTACATTCTTTGCGACAATGAAGCCGAACCGTGCCGGAGCGCTGGCAGCACCCGAAGGGACCTGAGCGCTCTTTCGTACATAAAGAACGGTGTGCGCACCGACGATCCGCACACCGCGCCGAACGACGCCTTGATAGTCGCTGCCGCTCGTGATGCGATTTACGTGAGCGAGCACGAGAACCTGGCGACCACACCGAACGTAGGCAGACTCTGGCCTACGCGGAGAGTTCGGTGCGACCCTTGCGACGGCGAGCACCGAGGATGGCGCGGCCTGCACGGGTGCGCATACGCAGTCGGAAGCCGTGCACCTTGGCGCGACGACGGTTGTTCGGCTGGAAGGTTCTCTTGCTCATAGTTCAATCTCCACGTATTTGAATCACCGCTGGCCAAATTCCGCTCGCCCAGAACAGCAGCGCGCACAGGAGTCGGAAGCCCGCGGGATGGGGTCAACTGATTAAAACTACGGCCTCGGCCCCTTCTGGTCAAACTCAGGCACCGAATCGGCCGATTCTCCACAATAATGACTCCAACACAGATACCAAGCGGAGAAGGCAGGTCACTGTTGAATTCGCCTCGCTGAGCGGGATTGACTACCGTAAAGACAAGTTATCCACAAGTTGGTGGCATCAACCTGAGAATTAGGTCAGTTTTATACACAAGCGGTGGATAACTTTAACGCTGAACTCGAACCCAGATTTCGAACCAGGCTCTAGAACGCGCGCCGTGCTGGCCCAGGGACGTTGGTTTGACTGGTTCAAGACCGGCCCCGCACACTCGCCCGCCACGGTCCAACAGTGAAAACCTCGAAATATACAGATTGTAGGAACAATGGCAGACGTAGAAGCGCCGATAGCCGAAACCTGGCGGTCCGTTCTGACCACGTTGGAATCCGACGCTACGATCACGCCCATGCTTTACGGGTTTCTCAGTCTGGTCGAGCCGAAGGGCATCGCTGCCGGAACCTTCTATCTCGAAGTCCCCAACGAGTTCACGGCCAGTATGCTCAACCAGCGGATGCGGGTCCCGCTGCTGACCGCGATGGGCCAGCTCGACGAAGCCACCGCCGTGTCGACCTTCTATGTGGTCGTCAACCCTGAACTCGAGCAGGAATCCCTGCGACCCGTGCAACAGACGTTGACGCCGCCCGATGTCATCACCCCGGCCCCGCCGCAATCCATATTCGAGGGTGCGGTTCCGGCGCAGCCGCACGAAACCCGGCTGAACCCTAAGTACAGTTTTGATAACTTTGTGATCGGCCAATCGAACAGATTCGCGCACGCTGCGGCTGTGGCCGTGGCTGAGGCGCCGGCCAAGGCCTACAATCCACTTTTCATCTACGGGTCGTCGGGGCTGGGCAAGACTCACCTCCTGCACGCAATCGGTCACTACGCCATGAGCCTGTACCCGGGCATCCGCGTGCGTTATGTCAGCTCAGAAGAGTTCACCAACGACTTCATCAACTCCATCGCGAACAACCGCGGATCAGCCTTTCAGGCTCGGTATCGCAACATCGACATCCTCATGATCGATGACATCCAGTTTCTGCAGAACAAAGCTGAAACCCAGGAAGCCTTCTTTCACACCTTCAATACCCTGCACGACCACAACAAGCAGGTGGTGATCACGAGCGATTTGCCACCGAAACACCTCACCGGCTTCGAAGACCGTATGCGCAGCCGTTTCGAGTGGGGCCTGATCACGGATGTCCAGGCTCCCGACCTCGAGACCCGCATTGCTATTTTGCGCAAGAAGGCCCAGAGCGAGAAGCTGCAGGTTCCCCATGACATTCTCGAGTTCATGGCGTCGAAGGTCTCCTCCAACATTCGAGAATTGGAAGGGACTCTGATTCGGGTCACCGCTTTTGCAAGCCTCAATCGCACGCCGGTGGACATGGATCTGGTGCAGACGGTGCTCAAGGACTTGATCACCCTGGATGAGGACAACGTCATCGCTCCGGTCGACATCATCACGAACACGGCCAACTACTTCAAACTGTCCGTCGACGATCTTTACGGGTCCAGCCGATCTCAGGCAATTGCCACTGCGCGCCAGATCGCAATGTACCTGTGCCGTGAGCTGACCAACCTATCCCTACCCAAGATCGGTCAGCTGTTCGGCAATCGTGACCACACGACGGTGATGTATGCGAACAAGAAGATCAGCGAACTCATGAAGGAGCGCCGATCGATCTATAACCAGGTTACCGAGCTGACCAACCGCATCAAGCAGGACCATCGATACAAGTAGTGTTCACCGACTTCAGCTCGGTAAATTTCGGCCCCTCGGGAAGCTCTGACGAGTTTTGACCCGCAGGGGCCGAAATTTTTTTAGTTTTCACACCTGTGGATAACCCTGTGGAATTAACTCACATAACCGGTCGTCGCCTGTAGAAACTCGAGGCCTGCCTGTAGAAACTTGTAATTACCAAGAGTTGTGCTTGCTCAAACGAATGACAAACTTCCACAACTCGCCCACAACTTACAAACGTGTAGTTCCCAATGCCTGAGGGCTTTTCACAGAGTTATCCACAGTTTCCACAACGGTTAAGAAGATTAACAAGAATTCTTTAACCGTGATCCAGCCGACAACCTTGAGTGCCAGGTCCCTCAAACCAACACGGTACCGATGAGACCTGTGACAACGGCTAGCATTGAGGCCCACCCATCCGCCCATCGAACGCAAGGAATGTTTCGTGAGATTTCAGGCCAATCGGGATGTCTTCAGCGAAGCAGTTTCCTTCGCGGTCAAACTTCTGCCCCAACGCACGACCCTGCCGATCCTGAGTGGTGTCCTCATCGAGGCGACCGCCACGGGCTTGATCCTCTCGTCGTTCGACTATGAGGTCTCCGCTCAGACGGAGATCGTGGCCGAGGTCGAAGAGACCGGAAAGGTTCTCGTCTCCGGCCGACTTCTCGCCGAAATCGCCAGCCGCCTCCCCAACGCTCCCGTGCGCTTCTCTACGGAAAATTCACGCATCAAGGTCAGCTGTGGATCCGCGAGCTTCACCCTGCTGTCCATGCCGGTTGAGGAATATCCGAGCATTCCGGTGGTCACCACGCAGTCCGGCCTGGTACCGGCTGAGGAATTCGCGGCCGCTATCGCCCAGGTTGCCGTCGCTGCCTCGCGCGACGACGTTACCCCCGTCATCACCGGGGTGCAGCTCGAGGTCACGGAGAACAGCCTGAGCCTTGTCGCAACCGACCGCTACCGTGTCGCGGTTCGTGAAATTGATTGGGATCCGGGTAGCAATACTGCCGGCAGTGAAACGGTAACAATCACCGCACTTGTGCCGGCCCGTACCCTGCAGGAAGTAGGCAAGACCTTCGGTCACAGCGGAACCATTTCGGTTTCCATCACGAACAGTGATGACCGCGAACTGATCGCGTTCACCGCGAACAAGAAGACCGTCACGTCGCTGCTGATCAAGGGTAATTTTCCCCCGGTTCGTCGCCTGTTCCCGGCCACCGTTGACAACTACGCGGTGATGAACACGGCCGACCTGATCGAAGCCACCCGGCGCGTTCAGCTCGTGTTGGAACGTGAGGCCGCACTGCGTTTTACCTTCGCCACCGACGGTGTCACCCTCGAAGCTGTCGGATCTGAGCAGGCCCAGGCTTCGGAAACCATCGATGCGATTCTCTCCGGCACCGAGACCGTCGTCTCACTCAAGCCGCAGTTCCTCCTGGACGGACTCAGCGCCGTGCACTCGGAATTCGTGCGCATTTCGTTCACGAAAACGGAAAACCCGAATAAGCCCGGGCCGGTATTGATCACCAGCCAGACCTCGCGCGAGCAGGCCGGAGTGGACAGCTACAAGTACCTGCTGCAGCCCAACCTGCTGCTGCGCTAACCCCGGTGCGGGTCACCCACCTCTCTCTGACCGACTTTCGCAACTATGCGAACGCCGAGGTTGGTTTCGTTTCCGGCCCGAACCTCATCGTCGGCAGGAACGGCCAGGGCAAAACTAACCTGGTCGAGGCGCTCGGCTTTCTCAGCACGCTCGGATCACACCGAGTTTCCACCGACAAAGCCATGATTCGGTCCGGGCAGGATGCCGGCATTATTCGGGCCCGGCTCGAATACAACGGACGGGATATCCTGGCCGAGGTACAGCTGAACCGTGCTGGGCAAAACCGGGCGCAGGTCAACCGATCGGTCATCAAGACCCGCGATCTGCCCCGCTATTTTTCGAGTGTGGTGTTTGCTCCTGAGGACCTTGCCCTCGTGCGCGGTGATCCTTCGGGGCGTCGTAAGTTTCTGGATCAGCTGTTGGTGCTGCGCAGCCCGCGATTAGCCGCAGTGCTCAGCGATTACGACCGGGTGCTCAAACAGCGCAATACTCTTCTCAAATCGGCCCGGTCCTCGGGAATGCGCGGAAATCAGCTATCAACACTCGATATCTGGGATGAACGGCTGGTGGAGTTCGGCTCGGAAATCATAGATGAACGCGCCAAACTCGTGCAGCAGCTTGGTGAACCGTTGCGCGCGGCCTATCGTGCTGTCGTGAATGAAGATCATGGTCCGGCGCTGGTAGCGAGCCTCAGCATCCTTGGTGCCGACGAAGACGCCGACCTCGGCGTGGTTACTGCCAGCGTCCAGCAATCCGCGGCTTCGGTGGAGTCATCTACCAATGAGATCTTTCGAGCGGCGCTGGGCGGATTGCGAAAACGTGAGTTGGAACGGGGCATCACCCTCGCCGGACCGCACCGCGATGACCTGGTCTTCATGCTCAATGCCCTGCCGGCCAAGGGATATGCCAGCCACGGGGAGTCGTGGTCTTTCGCCTTGTCATTGAAACTCGCATCCGCTCAGTTATTGCGGCAGGAATCAGCCAGTGGCGACCCGGTCCTCATTCTCGATGACGTTTTTGCCGAGCTCGACCTGCAGCGTCGGGCCCGGCTGGCCGCCGCGATTGGGTCGTTCGAGCAGGTCTTGATCACTGCCGCGGTACTCGAGGATGTTCCGCCGGCTCTCGTGGCGCACACCATTCACATTCATGCCGGAGCTGTCATCGATGGCTGAAGAAAATGTTCCACGTGAAACAACCGAAACCTTCGAGTCGGTGGAATCTGGTACCAGTGAAGCTGCACAGGTCTACCTGCGCTTCAAGAGCATTTTCGGGGATCCCAACGCCAGGCGCTCACGCGGCCGCAAACGAATTGCGCCGGTGGCCGGCTCGAGTGTTCCCTTCGGGATCGGACGAGACCCGCGTGGTCTGGGCGACACGATCAATTCGCTGACCATGCAGCTGGGATGGAACTCACCGCTGGCCCAGTCCGAACTTTTGGCGTCCTGGACGGAGCTGGCCGGTGAAGAAACCGCTAACCATTCGACCCCGGCCGGCATCGACGACGGCGTGCTCACGGTGCACTGCGAATCCACTGCCTGGGCCACCCAATTGCGACTGATGCGTAATGTGATCATGGAACACATTGCGAATCGGTACCCGGACGCAGGCATTCAATCAATTCGTTTCCAGGGGCCTAACGCTCCTTCCTGGAAAAAGGGTCCCAGATCAATTCCAGGGCGTGGTCCACGCGATACCTACGGGTAACCCAACAATTAAGGTCAACCCCTTGAACAAAACGCGTCAAACGGCGATTATGGCCGGTTGCTCTCCCCCCGTTTGGTAGACTGAATGGTCGCCCGTGCGATGGTCAGGAGCCTAATTTCAGATGACAGTTGAACCGACGCCCGAACGCACGTCCCCAGATATATCCCCAGCCGTGGCGGAGCGGGAGCCGGAGCACGAATACGGTGCCGATGATATCCAGGTGCTCGAAGGCCTGGAAGCTGTTCGCAAGCGACCCGGAATGTACATCGGGTCCACCGGACCGCGCGGACTGCACCACCTCGTCTATGAGATCGTCGACAACTCTGTCGACGAGGCTCTCGCTGGACACTGCGACACCATTGACATTCGTATTCTCCCCGACGGAGCAATCCGCGTCGAAGACAACGGTCGTGGAATTCCTGTCGATATCCACAAGGCAGAGGGTCGGTCGACCGTTGAGGTCGTACTGACCGTACTGCACGCCGGTGGCAAGTTCGGCGGTGGCGGCTATTCCGTCTCCGGTGGCCTGCACGGCGTCGGAAGCTCCGTCGTCAACGCTCTGTCGAGCCGCCTAGAGGTTGAGGTTCGTCGCCAGGGGTTCATCTGGCGCCAGAGTTTCGCCAACGGTGTTCCGAACGCTCCGCTCGAGCAGGGAGAGGCCAACGACGAAACCGGCACGACCATCACATTCTGGCCGAGTGCTGAAACGTTCGAAACGATCGAGTTCGACTACGAGACCCTGCGCGCACGTTTTCAGCAGATGGGCTTTCTCAATAAGGGCCTGCGCCTCACTCTCACCGACGAGCGTGAAGCCCACCGAACCGACGACGGCAAAGCCGTCAGCAACACTTTCAAATACGACCAGGGTCTCGTCGACTACGTCGAATACCTGAACCGTGCCAAGAAGGCCGACCTCGTCAACGACGAGATCATCTCGTTCGAGTGGGAAGATCACGAGCGCAAAATGGCCCTCGAAGTGGCCATGCAGTGGACCACGGCATACACCGAGAGCGTGCACACCTACGCGAACACCATTAACACCCACGAGGGTGGCACGCACGAAGAGGGATTCCGCGCCGCTCTGACCACGCTCGTGAACAAGTACGCGCGGGAGAAGGGCATCCTGAAAGAAAAGGATGACAACCTCACCGGCGATGACGTGCGTGAGGGACTGACCGCGGTCGTATCGATCAAACTCGCCGAACCGCAGTTCGAAGGCCAGACCAAGACCAAGCTCGGCAACACCGAGGCGAAGTCGTTCGTGCAGAAGGTCGCCAACGACCAGCTCACCGACTGGTTCAACCGCAACCCGAACCCGGCACGCGAGATCATTCGCAAATCCCTGCAGGCCTCCAACGCTCGCATGGCAGCCCGCAAGGCTCGTGAAACCGCGCGCCGCAAGGGACTGCTTGAGGGTGGCGGCATGCCGGGCAAGCTCAAAGACTGCCAGAGCAAAGACCCCTCGATTTCTGAGATTTTCATCGTGGAGGGTGACTCGGCCGGCGGTTCGGCCGTACAGGGTCGTAACCCCGAAACGCAGGCGATTCTTCCGCTGCGCGGCAAGATCCTCAACGTGGAGAAGGCCCGGCTCGACCGTGCGCTCGGCAACAACGAGGTGCAGGCCATGATCACCGCGTTCGGTGCCGGTATCGGTGAAGAGTTTAACCCCGACAAGGTGCGTTACCACAAGATTGTTTTGATGGCCGACGCCGACGTCGACGGGCAGCACATCACGACCCTGCTGCTGACCCTGCTGTTCCGCTACATGCGCCCGTTGATCGACCTCGGCTACGTGTATCTGGCCCAGCCGCCGCTCTACCGGCTCAAGTGGAGCAACTCGCCGCACCAGTATGTGTACTCCGACGTCGAGCGCGACGCCCTCCTCGCCGATGGTGCCGCCGCCGGCAAGCGTATCCCGAAGGACAACGGAATCCAGCGCTACAAGGGCCTCGGCGAGATGGACTACAAGGAGCTGTGGGAAACCACCATGGCCCCCGAATCCCGCACTCTCCTGCAGGTCACCCTGGACGACGCGGCATCCGCCGACGAAATCTTCTCCACCCTGATGGGTGAAGACGTCGAATCACGACGCAACTTCATCCAGAAAAACGCGAAGGACGTGCGTTTCCTTGACATCTGACGACACCACGGGCCAGCCCGACGCCGAAGAGACGGCGGCAACCGCGGCCGCTGCGGCAGCCCACCTCGTGCAGCACGGCAAGATCGACCAGGTCGACCTGCAGCTGGAAATGCAGCGTTCCTACCTCGATTACGCGATGAGCGTTATCGTCGGACGTGCGCTGCCCGACGTGCGTGACGGCATGAAGCCGGTACACCGCCGCGTGATCTACGCCATGTTCGACGGCGGTTACCGGCCAGACAAGGCGTTCTCGAAGTGCGCTCGCGTCGTCGGCGATGTGATGGGTCAGTTCCACCCGCACGGTGATTCCTCGATCTATGACGCGCTGGTGCGTCTCGTCCAGCCGTGGAGCCTGCGGTATCCGCTCGCCCTGGGCCAGGGAAACTTTGGTTCCCCCGGTAATGACGGTGCCGCTGCGCCGCGATACACCGAAACAAAGATGGCCCCGCTCGCCCTCGAGATGGTGCGCGATATCGACGAAGACACCGTCGACTTTCAGGACAACTACGACGGGCGCACGCTCGAGCCGACCGTGCTGCCGGCCCGTTTTCCGAACCTTTTGGTCAATGGCTCGGTCGGTATCGCTGTTGGTATGGCCACCAACATTCCGCCGCACAACCTGCGCGAGGTCGCTGCCGGTGCCCAGTGGTATCTCGACCACCCCGACGCCGACCGCGAAGAACTGCTCGAAGCGCTGATCGCGCGCATCAAGGGCCCTGATTTTCCTACCGGCGCGCAGATCCTCGGTGTCAAGGGAATTCAGGATGCCTACCGCACCGGTCGTGGCTCGATCACGATGCGGGCCGTCGTTAGCATCGAAGAGATTCAGGGTCGCACCTGTCTCGTGATCACCGAACTGCCCTACCAGGTGAACCCGGACAACCTGGCGATCAAGATTGCCGACCTGGTCAAGGACGCCAAGATCACCGGCATCGCGGACATTCGCGATGAGACCAGTGGTCGTACCGGCCAGCGCCTCGTCATCGTGCTCAAGCGCGATGCCGTTGCCAAGGTGGTGCTGAACAACCTGTACAAGCACACTCAGCTGCAGGAGAACTTCGGCGCCAACATGCTCGCCATCGTTGATGGCGTGCCCCGCACGCTCTCCCTCGACGGTTTCATCTCGGCCTGGGTCGCCCACCAGATCGAAGTCATCGTTCGGCGCACCCAATTTCGCCTGAACAAGGCCGAAGCGGATGCCCACATTCTGCGCGGTTACCTCAAGGCGCTGGACGCACTCGACGATGTAATTGCGCTCATTCGTCGCTCCAACACGGTCGACGACGCCCGCGAAGGCCTCATGGCCCTGCTGGACGTGGACAAACTGCAGGCCGACGCTATTCTCACCATGCAGCTGCGTCGCCTGGCCGCCCTCGAACGTCAGAAGATCATCGACCAGGCCGCCGAGCTCGAACTGCAGATCGCCGAGTTCAAGTCGATTCTGGCCAGCCCCGAGCGTCAGCGCACGATCATCAGCGAAGAACTCGCCGAGATCACCGCCAAGTTCGGCGATGACCGCCGCACCGAGATCATGTTCGGTTTCGACGGCGACATGTCGATCGAAGACCTCATTCCCGAAGAGGAGATGGTGGTCACCGTCACCCGGGGTGGCTACATCAAGCGCACCCGCAGCGACAATTACCGCAACCAGCACCGCGGTGGCAAGGGCGTCAAGGGCGCCCAACTGCGCGCCGACGACGTGGTCGAACACTTCTTCGTCACCACGACGCATCACTGGCTGCTCTTCTTCACCAACACCGGCCGGGTCTACCGGGCCAAGGCCTACGAGGCTCAGGAATCCGGGCGCGACGCCAAGGGTCAGCACGTCGCCAACCTGCTCGCCCTGCAGCCGGGCGAGGAAATCGCGCAGATTCTCGATATTCGGGACTACGAGGTAGCCCAGTATTTGACCCTCGCCACCCGCGATGGCCTGATCAAGAAGACCGCTCTCAGCGAGTACGACACCAACCGTACCGGCGGCATCATCGCGATCAAGCTGCGTGAGGGCGACGAGCTCGTCTCCGCGCTGCTGGTCGAAGATGATTCCGATCTGCTGCTGGTCTCTCGCAAGGGCATGTCGATTCGCTTCACCGCCACCGACGAGGCCTTGCGCCCGATGGGCCGAAGCACGTCCGGCGTGATCGGAATGCACTTCCGCGGCGAGGACACCCTGCTGGACGCATCCGTTATCAATGACGACGGCTATGTCTTCGTGGTGACCGAGGGCGGTTACGCCAAGCGCACCGCCGCTGACCAATATCGGCTGCAGAATCGCGGCGGTTTGGGTATCAAGGTGGCCAAGCTCAACGACGACCGCGGTGACCTGGTGGGCTCGCTGATCGTGAACCCCGAGGACGAGGTCCTCGTGGTTCTTGCCAGCGGCAAGGTGGTACGCTCTGACGTCGCCGAGGTTCCAGCCAAGGGCCGGGACACGATGGGCGTTGTGTTCGCGAAGTTCGCGGATGAAGACCGAATCATTTCAATCGCGAAAAACATCGAACGAAATCTGGTCGCCACGGACGAAGAGGGCGCAGCGGATGCCGATGCCACGGCTGGTAGCGTCGACACCAGTGCTGCAGATGGCGCGGTTCCGAACGCGGATTCAGGGAAAGTAGAGACACCGAATGAGTAGCGTCGCAGAAAAGCTCGCCAAGAAATCCACTCGCAAGACCGCCAGCAAGCAGGTTCGCCTCAAATTGGTCTACGTCGACTTCTGGTCGAGCGTGAAGCTGTCGTTCCTGGTGGCAGTATGCCTCGCGATCGTCACGATCGTGGCTACCTTCTTGACCTACACGGTGCTGGTACAAACCGAGGTACTGACCAAGGTCGACGACCTGTACGCCACGGTAGCGGGAGAATCGGCCGACCTGGCCGCCATTCTCTCGATCGGCAACGTCATGGGCTTTGCAGTCGTCGTGGCGGTTCTGAACATGGTTGTAATCACCGCCCTTGGTGCCATCTACGCCGTGCTCTACAACCTGAGCGTCAAAATCACCGGCGGTCTGCTCGTCGGCTTCACCAATAATTAATCACTTCACACGCACGATCGAGGGCTGTTTCACCCCGGAACAGCCCTCGTAGCCCAAAATCACGGTGATTCTCCAGCTGGAGGGTGACTCGATTTCAGGTTCCGGCCAGATTCCGGTAGTCTTCAATCTGCCCAAGAGGGGGATATAGCTCAGTTGGTTAGAGCGCTTCACTGATAATGAAGAGGTCCCAGGTTCAAATCCCGGTATCCCCACGCAGCACCAGATTCACCAGTTCTCACCCGTCTTTACCGGTTTATCAATCTGTACCGGTCGGGTAAGGGGGCCATAGCTCAATTGGTAGAGCGCCTGCTTTGCAAGCAGGAGGTCCGGGGTTCGATTCCCCGTGGCTCCACAAACAGGTGAACGGCCCGTCTTCGGACGGGCCATTCTTTTGTCCCGATCGTTTCTGTCTCAGCCCGCGACTCCACCGCCTGCGTGAGGGACCAGCGCCGGGCATCCGCTGGAATGTCGCGTGTGCAGCCCCCAGCAGGGCGTCTCGGCCACGGCCGCCGTAAATGCCGCAGGGCCCACATCCGATGGATGCGGGCCCTGCACGAGCTGGTGAGCGTCTGGTTTAGTCTTCCTGCTGCGCGGCGGGTTCGACCTCGTCATCGGCGACCCAGAGCTCGTCGTCGGCACGAAAGGTCTGCCAGACCGCGTAGGCGACGCCTACGGCGGCTACCACGGCCAGACCGAGGGCGAAGTAGGTCCCAGCTCCCGGCCCCTTAGGTTCGACCACAACCGGCTTCTGCAGCCGGAGTCGACCCAGTGCGGCGCGCACCCGGGCGTCGCGGGCGACGTCACCGACGGACATGACCGTGCCGATGGCGGTACCGATACCGGGGAGAACATCGTTGACGACGCGGCGGCGCACGCCGTCGGCAGCTTCCTGGGTGGCGTTCACGCTCGGGCGAACGTAGTGGTCATAGCTCTCGCGTACTCGCGGACCCACTTCTTCGCGCGCGAGGATTCCGGCCTGATGACCGGCCTGACGAGCGAGGACGTTCGCTCGTTCCAATACTTCTTGCTGGTGGCTCCATAATTCGTCTGCGCTTTTGCGCAGCCGAGTGAGTTCCTTGCGGCGCTTGCGTGACAGGCTCATCTAGACCCTCCATCGATGTCGTGTGGCGAATGTGTCTCTATCTTGCCACTGAGTGCCCATCTTGCCACCCAATCGACGAGTTGCCAGCGAATGCACTGGGAGCGGGTAGCGGCAATCCGATTTGGTCGAGGCAGCTGTGCAAGAATCGATGTATGTCTAAGCACACTGCTGTCGCCACCCTGAACACCACCCTCGGACCGATCAAGGTCAACCTCTTCGGCAATCACGCGCCGAAGACGGTCAAGAACTTCGTCGGCCTCGCGACCGGCGATATCGAGTGGAAGCACCCCGCCACCGGCGTCGCCTCCACCACGCCGCTCTACGACGGCACGATCTTTCACCGCATCATCAAAGACTTCATGATTCAGGCCGGCGACCCGCTCGGCCAGGGCACCGGTGGCCCCGGCTACCAGTTCGACGATGAAATCAGCCCCGACCTCGACTTCACCCAGCCGTATGTGCTCGCCATGGCCAACGCGGGAATTCAGGGCGGCCACGGCACGAACGGTTCGCAGTTCTTCATCACGGTTGTTCCGACCACCTGGCTGCAGGGAAAGCACACCATCTTCGGTGCCGTCGAAGACGAGGCCAGCCGCGCAATCGTCGCCAAGCTCGCCACCGTCGCAACCGATGGTCGGGACCGCCCCCTCGAGGACGTCTCCATCGAGAGTGTCTCCGTCGAGAACGTCTAACCAGTACCTCTGCACAGAAGATGAGTGATCTGCCGGCTTCGGCGGCGAATTTTTGCTACCGCCATCCGGGGCGGCAGAGCTTCATTCTGTGTCAGCGTTGCGGTCGCACCATCTGCGCGGAGTGCCAGACCCAGGCTGCCGTCGGGGTCATCTGCCCGGAGTGCATGAAAGAACAGCGCAAGAACGCGCCCCGCACCAAGCCGGCGGTGCTCACCCGACTGGCCGGCAGCGGGCAGCCCACGGTGACCTATTCCATTATTGGAATTACCATCGTCTTTTATCTGCTGCAGTTTGTATTCGGGGGTCAGGTCACTGGTCTGCTCTGGTACGCCGGGGCTTACTCCTATCCCGGCAGCTTTGAGCCCTGGCGCATGCTCACCACGGCCCTCGTGCACGGCTCCATCTTCCACGTGCTGCTGAATATGTACACGTTGTGGATCTTCGGCCAGCTTTTGGAATCTTTACTGGGCCGCGGACGCTACCTGGCGCTCTACCTGCTGAGCGCGCTGGCCGGTTCCCTCGGGGTGTTGTTTATGTCCGGTCCCACCACGCCGGTAGTGGGGGCATCCGGCGCCATCTTCGGCTTGATGGGCGCGTTCCTGGTGATTCAACGCCGACTCGGCGGCAATGCTACCCAGTTACTCGTGCTGGTCGGTATCAACCTCGTGATCGGATTCATTCCGGGACTGAATATTGCCTGGCAGGCGCACGTCGGCGGAATCATCGGCGGTGCGGTGCTCGGCTTAATCTTCGTGCAGACCAGGCGCATCCGCCAGAAGTCGCTGCAGATTGGGCTGATCGCCGCGTTCGCCGCAGTACTGGTGCTGCTCAGCTTCGCGCGTTTCTTCGTGGGTTAGCCAGCCGACCGCCTCACGCGGCGAGTTATCCACAGGTCTATCCACATGGGGATAATTACACCGGTGTTATTACCCGTGTTATTACCTGACGGTAACCGGGCGGTAACGGCTCACCGTTCGGGTGTGACTGGTTAGTGCCCGATTTGGCGCTGAACTAGCGCCAGCGCGTCGTCATCAGAAAGCCGATGAAGGCGATTCCGAAGCCGACCAGAATGTTCATGGCGCCAAGTCCCGCGATGGGAAGCTGGCTGCCGCTGATGTAGAACACGATGATCCAGGCCAGACCGAGCAGCATGAATCCGAACATGACCGGCTTGAACCAGACGGCGTTGGGCGCGTCTTCGTTCGAGCGGGCAACGTCGGTGCGGGCGGGCCGGGTGCGGGGATTCTTACGTGCCATTCTGCGATCCTAGCGTCTTCGCCTGTTTGAGTGGATTTGACGCGGGCTACGGGTCCCTCTCAGGTCGGTAGACTTGCAGTATGTGTCCCCAGGCAGACGATTCCGTCGAGAGTGTCACTAAGCGTCCGCGCCGGGTGAAATCGGGCAAAATCACCGTCGTCGGCGTTCTGGGTGAACTGCTCATCACCGCCGGTGCACTCGTTTTACTGTTCCTGGGTTGGCAGCTCTGGTGGAATGACATGATCATGGCCAACTCGCAGTCCTCAGCTGCCAGTGCGATCAGCCAGGACTGGATCGACCAGGACACTGCGACGCCCGAGCCCGTTCCGAGCACTGACCCGGCCGAACCGAACGCTGAACCGGCTCCCGTTGACTACGGAGCTCCGATCGTGGCCACCGCCCCAGCCAATGCCAAGGCTTTTGCCGTGTTGTATGTGCCGCGATTCGGCGCTGACTATCACCGCACCATTGCCGAGGGCACCGGCCACGATGTCTTGAACAGCAACCGCCTCGGAATTGGGCACTACGACGGTACGCAGATGCCCGGCGAGGTGGGCAACTTCGCCATCGCCGCCCATCGCAGCGCCTTCGGCGGCGGCATGCACCTGATCAATGAACTCCAGCTCGGGGACGCCATCTATGTGCAGACTGCGGACGGCTATTACACCTACCGGTATCGCGATATGGAATACGTGGCGCCGTCACAGGTGCAGGTGCTGGCATCCGTTCCAAACCATCCCGATGCCAGCGCGGTCGACCGTATCATCACCCTGACCAGCTGTAACCCGTTGTATTCCACTGCGGAACGTATCATTGCCTACGGCGTGTTCGAATCGTGGCATCCGCTCTCGGCCGGCGCTCCGGCTGAACTCGCACCAATCATCGCAGCCCAGGGCTAGGAGGCTTTCATGTACGCAGTACTGTGGCGAGTTCTTCCCGGACCAATCTGGGTGCGCATCATTCTGATTCTGATCCTGCTACTGGCGGTACTCGCCGTGCTGGCCACCTGGGTGTACCCCTGGATCGACGGAATGCTCAACAGCCAGGAAGCGACGGTGGGCGGCCCATGACCCGTATTCTCGTGATCGACAACTACGACAGCTTTGTGTATACCCTCAACGGGTACCTCATGGAGCTCGGCGCTGAGACCGAGGTCGTGCGCAACGACTCCTTCGAGAAAGCGGATGCGGCCTCCCGTATCGCCGACTACGACGGCGTGCTGATCTCCCCGGGTCCCGGTAAACCGTCAGATGCCGGTGCTTCCATTGCCGTGGTTGAGGCGGCACTGGCGGCCGAACTGCCGCTGTTTGGCGTGTGCCTCGGGCACCAGGCCATCGCTGAGGCCTTCGGAGCCACGGTGACCAACGCCGAAGAACTGATGCACGGCAAAACATCACTCATCACGCACGACGACAGCGACTTCTATGAGGGCGTGCCGCAGCCGTTCACGGCCACACGGTACCACTCGCTTGCCGTCGTCGCGTCGACCGTTCCGAGTGACCTCGTGGTGACGTCACGCACGCAGGGCGGCGTCATTATGGGGCTGCGCCACACATCCGCTCCTATTCTGGGCGTGCAGTTTCACCCGGAATCAGTGCTGACCGAGGGTGGCTACCGCATGCTCGGCAATTGGCTGGCCATGACCGGACTCGAGGGTGCCCAGGAGACGGCGAAGTCGCTGCACCCGCTGCTGCGCCTCACCTAACCGTCTTTTTCTGGACGGGGCCCAGGCCCCGTCCGTGGGCCTAGTTTATAAACTGGGCCCACGGTCCGGGCCCGGGCCCCGTCCAAGAAGCGGGAGGGGGTTAGGAGCCGGAGCAGTAGGTGAGGGTGATGTCGGAACGCTGGGGGACATCGCCGGGTGCCAGGGACTGAGCCTTGATCGGGGAACCGGACTCCTGAGCGCAGGTGGGGTCAGGCTTGGAGACGGGCGCGAGACCATTGCTGCTGACCAGATCGATCGCGGCGACGAGCGACTGACCGGTGAGATCCTCGAGCGTGACGAGCCCGCTCGACACGGTGTAGTTGATCGTGTCCCCGGCGAATTGTGAGGATGCTGCCGCCGGGTCGGTGCGCATGACGACATCGGCGGCCGCGGTCGGCGAGTTCTCGGTGGTGACCGACCCGGAAACGAAACCGAGCGCTTCGATCGCGGCCTGGGCATCCGCTATGGGCTGGTTAAGGACGTCGGGAACGACGACTGGCACTGGACCGGTGGAGACGAAGACCTTGATCACGTCGGAGGGGTTCACGATGGTGTCGGCTGGCGGGTCGGTGCGAATGACCTGATCGGCGGGCACCGTGGTGCTCGACTCTTCGGCACGCGTGGCCGCAAGATCCAGGTCGAGAAGGGTGTTCTGGGCATCATCGTAGGTCTCGCCGGTGAGCGAGGGGATCTGGCGTGAACTGTCGGGCAGTTCCACCGAGGGTTGCAGATTCGCCACCCAGATCATCACTGCCACGACAATGACGACGACGCAGACGATTCCGGCCCAGACCCAGATCACCGGAGGGCGCCGCTGCGTGCGGACCATGGTCTGGTCTTCGGAGAGTTGTTTGAGGGCCAGGGCCGAGCCGGTGATGGCAGTGGGCGCGGCGCCGAACAGTCCGGTACCGATCTCCTCGCCGGCATGATGGATGGGGATCTGGCCGGACCCGGCGGTTTCGACATCGTTGCGAAACTCGACGGCGCTCTGGTAGCGGGCAAAGCGGTCCTTGGCCAGGGCGTGCAGCACAACAGAATCGAGGGCTGGCGACACCCGGGGGTTGATCGCGGACGGCTTGACCGGCGTCTCACTGACGTGCTGGTAGGCGACGGCCACGGGGGTATCACCGCGGAACGGCAGGCGGCCGGTGAGCATTTCGAAGAGAACCACACCGGTTGAGTACAGGTCGGTGCGCGCATCGACGGACTCGCCCTTGGCCTGCTCGGGGGAGAAATAGGCGGCGGTGCCGAGGATCGCGGTGGTTTGGGCCACGGTCGTGGCGGAGTCGGAGATTGCACGGGCGATGCCGAAGTCCATCACCTTCACCTGGCCGGACTTGGTGATCATGATGTTACCCGGCTTGATGTCGCGGTGCACGACGCCAGCCCGGTGGGAATACTCGAGGGCGGTCAGCACCCCGTCGATGATGCGCACGGCCTCGGCGGCCTCGATCGGACCTTCGCGAATGATGTCCTTGAGCAGCCGACCGTCGACGTGTTCCATGACGATGAACGGAATCTGCGAGTCATGGCCGGACTCATCGGTGACGGTCTCTTCGCCGGCGTCGAAAACGCGCACGATCGTCGGGTGAGCCATGCGGGCTGCGGCCTGTGCCTCCTGGCGGAAGCGGGTGCGAAACGCCGGGTCGGCCGCGAGGGTGGACTTCAGCAGCTTGATCGCCACCGTGCGGCCAAGCCGGGAATCGGTGCCGATGTGCACGTCGGACATGCCGCCACGGCCGAGCAGGGCACCGACCCGATAGCGACCCGCGATCAAACGACCAGAGTCAGGCACTACAGCACTCCCCCACAATCAGACACTGTGTTCGGGTTGGACACAGTGTGGGCTACTTTACCGCACGGCATGGAGAGAGTTACCCGACTGTCGGCGTGACTGTTACAGATTCAGACGACGGCGAGAAATCGGAGCCGACCTGGCCGCAGAAGTAGCTGAACTTCACCGTGAAGGGTGCGTTGCCCGCGGTCACGGTCGTCGTAGTGACTGTCGCGGCAGTGAGGCCGTCAGCGGCGACGACGGCTCCGCCACCTTCAGCGACGACCTTATAGCCCGACAATGTCTGGCCGGTGGGGCAGGTCTGCGCGCTCCAATTAATGGTTACCGAATCCCCTTCGAGCACTGGGGGTGTAGAAGTGACGGTCGGGGCTGATGTCGGCGTGCTCGGCAATGCAACGGGCCCATAGACGGTGAGGACCACCTCAGTGCCAGCCGGAACCGGGCCGGTGGGGTTCACCCGATAGACCTTATCGACGCTGTCGCTGGTCTCGGCGGCATTACCCGTGACAACGTTGGACCGGAAGCCCATGTCGACGAGCAAGGCTGCGGCTTCGGCGCTCGGCTTGCCAATGAAGTCGTCGGGATTGACCGAGGTGTTGGTGGGGGTTGGGGTGGGTGTCGGGGTCGGCGTCGGTGTGGGAGACGGCGTCGGCGTGGTCGACGGCGTCGCCGACGTCTCCGCCGGCACCGGAGTCTCGTTGTTCTGGGTGAACAGCGCAATGAGCGTGCCGGTGAGCACGATCACGAGCAGGGCGACGAGGGCAATCAGCGGCCAGGTCCACTTGCTGCGCTTCTTCTTCTCCGCCTCGGCGGCCGCGGCAGCGGATGCCCGTGTGATGGGCGCACCGGTGGCCGGAAGGATGGTGGTCGCCTGGTCGTTACCGGCACCGGGCATGAGCATGGTGGCGCTGGTGGCCGAGAGGCCGCCCAGAACGGATGGCACGGCTACGGCGGCCGCGGCCACGTCACCACGACGCAGAGCGGATGCCGCGCGCGCCAGGTGCGCAGCGGACGCCGGCCGGTCGGCCGGGTTCTTGGCCAGGCAGGCGAAGACCAGGTTGCGTACCGGCTCTGACACGGTTACCGGCAGGTCTGGCGCGATCTCGTTGATCTGTGCCATGGCGATGGCGACCTGCGACTCGCCCGTGAACGGACGTCGGCCGGCGAGGGACTCGTAGGCGACGATTCCGATGGAGTAGATGTCGGTGGTCGGGGACGCCGGGTGTCCGCTGGCCTGTTCGGGCGAGAGATACTGCACGGTGCCCATGACCTGACCGGTCGCGGTGAGCGGCACCTGGTCGGCGATGCGGGCGATACCGAAGTCGGTGATCTTGACCCGGCCCTCGGGGGTGATGAGCAGGTTGCCCGGCTTGATGTCGCGGTGCACCAGACCCGCCGCGTGGGCGGCGTGCAGCGCAGCCGAGGTCTGCGCGACAATGTCGAGCACCTTGTCGGTCGGCAGCACGTGTTCGCGCTCGAGAATGGTCGAGAGGGCCTCGCCGGGAACGAGTTCCATGACGAGGAAGGCGCTGCCGTCTTCTTCGCCGTAGTCGAAGACATTCGCGATGCCCTCGTGGTTGACGAGAGCGGCGTGGCGGGCTTCGGCGCGAAAACGCTCGAGAAAGCCCGGGTCGCCAAGGTACTCGTCCTTCAAAATCTTGATGGCGACACTGCGCCCGATGACGAGGTCGGTGGACTTCCACACCTCGCCCATGCCGCCAATCGCAATGCGCGACTGCAGCTCGTATCGTCCCCCGAAGGTGAGGCCAGCTGTGGGTCTCATTTGTTAAGCACCGCCTCTAGTACTTCCTGTGCGACAGGTGCGGCAAGAAGGTTGCCGAACCCGGTTTGTCCCATTCCCCCACCGTTCTCAACGAGAACGGTAATGGCATACTGCGGGTCGTTCGCCGGTGCGAATCCGGTGAACCACAAAGTGAATGGATCGGTTGACCCGTTCTGAGCCGTGCCTGTTTTTCCCGCCACGTCAACCCCGTCTATTCTTGCATTGCTTGCCGCTCCATCCTGAACGCCATTGATCATCATCGCGGTGATCGTCGCGGCAGTTTCCTCGCTCATCACCCGCCCAAGTTCGACCGGTTTGAAGGTTTCGAGGGCGCTGAGGTTGGGCGCGAGAATTTCCTGCACCAGGTTGGGGGCCATCACGACACCGCCGTTCGCGATGGCGCCGCTCACCATGGCCATCTGCAGCGGCGTCGCCTGAACATCGAATTGGCCGAACGCCGACTGCGCCGTCTGCGGATCGTCGAGCCCGCGCGGGTAGACGCTCTCGCTGACGTTCATCGGGATGCTGTAGTTGCTGTTGAAACCGAATTTCTCGGCCGTCTCACGAATGGCCGTGTCGCCCAGCTCGAGGCCGAGTTCAGCGAACGGGATGTTGCAGGACAGCCGCAGAGCGGTGGCGAGGGTGACCGTCTCGCCGGCGCCGCAGGTTCCGCCGCTGGAGTTCTCGATCTCACTCGTTGTGCCGGGCGCAGTGTAGACGGAAGGGTTCGGAAAAGTGCTCTCCGTGGTGTACTTGCCCGATTCGAGCGCGGCCGTGGTAACGACGAGTTTGAATATCGATCCGGGAGGGTTGAGCGAATTGATCGCCCGATTGATCAGCGGGTCGTTCGGGTCGGCCAGGAGGGCGTCGTAGCTCGCAGTGACCTCAGCGTTGTTGTGCACCGTGAGCAGATTTGGGTTGAAGCCTGGTTTGGAGACCATCGCCAGGATGCGGCCCGTGGCGGGCTCGGTGACGACGACCGATCCGGTGTAGTCGCCGAGGGCATCCCAGGCTGCCTGCTGGGCGACGGGATCGATGGTGACCTCAATGGCTGCGCCCTTCGGGTCCTGGCCGGTGACCAGGGCGCTGATCTTGTCGAAGAACTGCGAGTTGGAGTTGCCGGTGAGTTCGGCGTTGAGAGCGAACTCGAGGCCGGTCGGTTCGCCGTTGATCGGGATATACCCGGTGATCGGCGCGTACAACTCTGGATTGGTATAGGTGCGCAGAAATTTGTAGTCGTCGTCGGCCGGCATTGACTGTGCGATCGGTTCGCCGGCAACCAGGATGGCGCCGCGCTCAACCTGGTAGCTGTCGTAAAGCGTGCGGGTATTGCGCGGGTCGGCCGACAGATTGTCGGCCTGGAAGGCCTGCACGACCGAGGTTGAGCTGAGCAGGGCGACGAACATCAGCATCACGACGATACTGACGCGCTTGAGTTCGCGGTTCACTTAGACCACCAGCCTGGGTTGGTTGCGCACGGTGTCGGAGAGCCGCAGGAGCAGGGCCGCGATGATCCAGTTGGCGACGAGTGATGAGCCGCCAGCGGCCAAGAAGGGGGTGGTCAAACCGGTCAGCGGAATGACCCGGGTGACACCGCCGATCACGATGAAGCACTGCAAAGCCACGACGAAGGCGAGGCCGACAGCGAGCAGCTTGCCGAAGTCATCCTGCCCGGCGAAGCCGATGCGGAAACCGCGGGCCACGAACAGAAGGTACAGGGCGAGAATGGCGAAGATTCCGGCGAGCCCGAGCTCCTCGCCGAGGCTTGCGATGATGTAGTCGCTCTGCGGGACCGGGGTGATCTCCGGGCGCCCCTGGCCCCAGCCGGTGCCGAGCAGGCCCCCTTTCGCAAGGCCGAACAGCCCCTGTACCAGCTGGAAGCTGCCGCCTTTGGCGTCGTAGACAGCGGGGTTGAGGGCGTCTAGCCAGTTGGTGAAGCGGCCGTTGACGTAGTTGAGGGTTTGGCTGGCTATCAGGGCTCCGCCGAGGAATAGGCCCATGCCCAGGATGACCCAGCTCAGTCGACCGGTGGCGAGGTAGAGCATGACCAGGAACAGGCCGAAGTAAAGCAGAGCCGTGCCGAGGTCGCGCTGAAAGATAATGACCGACATCGACAGAGCCCAGACAACGAGAATCGGGCCCAGGTCGCGAAAGCGGGGAAACCGGGCGCCGAGAATTTTCTTGCCGACCATGGAAAGACTGTCGCGGTTGCGCACCAAGTAGCCGGCGAAGAACACGGCGAGGGCGATTTTGGCGATCTCACCGGGCTGGAAGGTGCCGAAATTACCGAAGCTAATCCAGACCCTGGCGCCGCTGACCTCCTTGCCGAGGCCCGGCACGAGCGGCAGAAAGAGCAGGAGCACACCGACGAGACCAGCAATGTAGGTATAGCGAAACAGCACGCGATGGTTACGAATAACCAGCAGCACGACGATGGCGCTGAAAATGGCCAGGGCACTCCACACTGTCTGACGAACGGCGGCGCTCTCCCAGCCACCCTGCTTGTCGGCGATATCGATGCGGTAGATCATGGCGATGCCGATGCCGTTGAGCACCGTGGCGATCGGCAGAATGAACGGGTCGGCATCGCGGGCGACGAAGCGCAGCACGATGTGCAGGCCGATCACCAGGGCCGACAGGCCGGCGCCAAGCAGCACGAGGGTCGGATCCAACTCGCCGAGGGCACCGAGTTGCACGAGCACGACCGCGCTGGCATTGATGAAGCACGCGATCAGCAGCAGGAACAGTTCGAGGTTGCGCAGTTTCTGGGGCAGGTGCAGCCGACGCACCGGCTCGGTCACCGCCGGGCGCGCCGTTTGAGTGGATGCCTTACTCAACGATTGCTCCCTTCAGCCGCTCGATGATGGCCAGGGCGTCGGCGAGGGAGCCGGCGTTGATGGTTTGTTCCACCTGCTGACGGTCGTAGACGCGCAGGTCGGACAGATTAATGTCGGTGTCTTCGTAAACACTGGAGAGCTTGATCGGGCCGATGTCCTGCTGTACGCCCTGGTAGATAGCGACGCTGGAGCCGTCGACGCCCACGAAGTAGCGGGTTTGAGTCCACTGGTAGCCGATGATCGTGGTCGTGACGATGCTGAGCACCAGCAGAATGACGCCGACCAGCCAGGTGACCTTGCGGCGGCGCGCGCGGCGGGCATCCTCTTCGATCAATTCCGACAGATAGTCCTGCGAATCGGGTTCGAAGTGGGTTTCGCGCACCGGGTGCAGGCGGAGGGCCGGGATGCGCAGAGCACGGTTGCGGCCGGGTTCCTCACCGAAGGCGAGCGGATTCGCGGCGGAACCGACGATGACCGGGGTGTCTGTGCGCGCTGAGCCGTCGCCCGCGCCGATGTCGACGATGACGACCGTGACGTTGTCGGGGGCGCCGCCGTCGAGGCTCTCTTTCACGAGCAGGTCGGCGACATCCTGCGCGTTGGCACCGCTCGCCAGGGCGGAGGCCATATTGGTGTGCGAGACGACGCCGGTGAGGCCGTCGGAGCAGAGCAGCCAGCGGTCGCCGGCGGTCGTGGCGAGAATCGAGGTGTCGATTTCGGGACTCGCTTCGACGTCGCCGAGTACGCGCATGAGCACGGAGCGACGCGGATGCACCATGGCTTCGGCCTCGGTGATGCGGCCGCTGTCGACCAGACGCTGCACGAAGGTATGGTCGATGGTGATCTGGGACAACTCGTTGTCGCGCAGCAGGTAGATGCGCGAGTCGCCGATGTGGGCGATCGCGACCTCGTTCTCGAGCACCACGATGGCGCTCACGGTCGTGCCCATGCCGGTCAGTTCGGCGTGTTCGAAGACCGTTTCGGCCAGCTGGGCGTTGGCACCGATCAGGGCGGCCTGCAGGGCGAACTCGGCGTCCTGCGCGCTCGCGTAGGGCTTGTCGGCCTCGATGATGCGCTTGGTGGCGATCGACGACGCGACGTCGCCGCCGGCGTGGCCGCCCATGCCATCGGCGACCACAAACAGGCTCCGTCCGGCGTACCCGGAGTCCTGGTTGTTGGAGCGAATCTTGCCGACGTGAGACGCGGCTGCGCTATGACTGACAGTCGCCATGACCTACCGCCGAAGCTCGAAGCTGGTGGCGCCGATCTTCACGGTGGCGTTCAGGGGAATTTTGGTCGGAACGGTGACGCGGGAGCCGGCCAGAAAGGTGCCGTTGGTGGAATCCAGGTCTTGCAGCATCCACTCGTCGTTCCAGAGCATGAGACGTGCGTGGTGCGTGGAGGTGTAATCGTCGCGGATCACCAGACTGGAGTCGCTCGAACGGCCGATGGTGATGGTTTCGGTGCCCAGCGGAAACTCGGTGCCGGCCTTCGGGCCGCTCGTGATGACCAGGCGGGTGGTGTTCTGGGCGGTTGCCATTCCAGCCTGTGCATCTGGATTCGGGCTGGCGCGCGCGACCGGCGCGGTGAAGGCGTCAGCGGCAGCCGGGACAGTGACGGGAACGGCAGCGGGGACAGCGGATGCCGGGAATGCGGCGGCATCCGTTTTCATCTTGCGCACGCGCTGGCCGAACAGGTCACTGCGCAGAGCGTAGACGATGCCGAAGATGAACATCCAGAGCAGGAGCAGAAAACCGATGCGCAGCACCAGCAGGGTCAGTTCGCTGACGTTCATGCGTTCGGCCCCCAGAATCCGCCCATGTCGTGGCGTTCGGTCGGCGGATCGGCCGGTGGTGCGGCGCGCGGGTACTCGCGGGAGTCTGGTGAGACCTGGGCGAGCACGTGGAAGACGATGCGGGTGCGGCCGATGGTGACGATCGAATCGGGCTCGAGGATGGCCTGGCTGACCGGGGCGCCGTTGAGCTGCGAGCCGTTGGTGGAGCCGAGGTCGCGCACCTGGGCGCGGGCGCCGTCCCAAAGGATTTCGACGTGGCGACGGGAGGTGCCGGTGTCGTCGACGGTGATGTCGGCGTCAGAGCCGCGCCCGATCACGGTTCGGGCCTTGACCAGCGGGTGCCTGGTGCCGTTGATGTCGAGCACCGGCGTCCAGGCGACGGTGCTCTTGACCGAGCTGGAGTCGATCTGCACCATGCCCTCGCTGAGGCTGCGGTCGTCTTGCAGGGTGATCGTGATGCCGCCGGTGAACTGGTAGCGCTGTTCGGTGCCGTGCTTTTGCACGAGGGCGGTGAGCTCGTCGATGAGGGTGACGCCGAGCGCGCTCATGCGGGCGTAGTCGGTGTGGGACATGCGCACGGTGAAGCGATTAGGCGCGAGGATGCGATCCCGCGCGACTACAGCGGCCTTGGTGTCGAGCTCACGACGCAGCGCGGAGGTTATCTCCACCGGCTGCAAGCCCGATCGAAAGGTCTTGGCGAACGCTCCGTTGACGGCGCGCTCCAAGCCCTTTTCAAAGTTATCCAGTATGCCCACAGGTCTCCCGATCCGGTCCGCTTGGCTATGAGCATGTTACTTGTCTCGGGTGACAACCCACCTTGGGGGCGCAAACGGCACGAACAGCCATACTACCCGCGGAGGCTCCCGGACCGAATTCCGCACCCATTATGGCCATTCCGTGGGACTTTTTCGGTGAAGCGGATGCGGCGCGGCCGGGCCAAGCGACGGCATCCAGTGGTCACCGCGCCCGTTGGCGGTGACCGCGCCCGCTAGAGCTGGTGCGGCGACCGGCAGGTGGCGCGGTCACGCAGGAGTGGCACCATTCGCACACGCGACGCGCCGTCGAATGGCGCTGACCCCCCTCACAGTGTTAGCATTCCTAAGTTCGCGCGAGTGGCGGAATTGGCAGACGCGCTGGCTTCAGGTGCCAGTGTTCGAAAGGACGTAGGGGTTCAAGTCCCCTCTCGCGCACTGCGGGTGTTTCAGGAAATTGAAGTCTCGTTTTCATGAAATCCAAGCGAACAGGCCGGTTGAGTAGAAATACTCGGCCGGCCTTCGGTTTTTAACGGTGCTGGCGGGGCCGATCTGGTCGGTTGAGGCGGCGTCGACCTTTTAAATAGGAAAAGGCCTGCGAGGCGGCAGGCTGAAGCTTTCGGTGCGCGGGTGGTAAGTGCTGGAGTAGGTGGCGGCCGTTGTTACTGCGGTGGGGCCAGGGCCGGTAACGCGCTGTGGGCGCTTAGCGGTGTTCCGGTGGCTTCTTTGCGGCGGCGTTCGCGGGACAGCTTCTCGCCGAGGTCGAGTTCGGCGGCCTTCACGAAGAAGTCGTAGGTTTTGCGCAGGTTCGAGGAGACGGCGGCGAGGGTCGCGGCGAGGTAGTTAAAGGCGAAGCCGCGGCCGGAGCGTTTGCTGACGTTGGCGAGGTCTTCGAAGTTCTTGCCTTTGAGGGTTTTGTTGGCGGATTCGACCAGGCTGCGCATGCCGAAGTGCTTGCGATGCTCCTCGGACTTGTAAGCGAACTTCTGCAGGTGCTTGACGGCGAGGCGGGGGTCGCGGTTGCGTTCGGCGGGGGCTCCGGCGTCGAGCGGGATGGTGACGCTGACCGGTGTTGACGGTTTGGCGACGCGTTTGCCGCTGGCCCGGTCGATGGCCATGTAGCTGCCGGGGGTCGGGTAGAGGAAGCGTTGAAAGCCGTCTTTGTCGGGGAGGCCTTTGGGCTTCATCCGGTAGGCCGCGCGGTTTTCGAGGTAGGTCGTGTAGGTCTTTTTGTCGATGAGGCGGCGCGGCTTCTTCGGGCCGAGAGGGTTCGCCTCGCGGGTGTTGTAGTTCTTGGTGGCGTCGATGAGGTTCTGCGGCATATAGGTGACGTACCAGTTGCCGTCGACGAGGATGAGGTCTTTCCACTGGTTTTGGAGGCCGAGGTCGTTCTTCTTGTAGTCGATGACGAGTTCGCAGCCGCGAAGCCGCACGGGAATTTGAAAGTTTCGGGCCTTTTCGCCGTTGTAGGCGCGGTCGACGATGACGAGGCCGCCGGTGAAGCCCAGCCGTTGGTGGGAGTCGACCAGTTTGGCGCCGTGGCCGATGATTTCTCCCGGGCGGTGGAAACCAACAGAAGTAATGAGCGAGGGGAACACCATGTTCTGGCCGGGTTTATCCCACACCATGACGCTGATTTCGAGTTCGTAGCCGGCCTTGTCGGTTTTGGCTCCGAGGCCGCCGTGACTGCCTTCGCGGCGGTACCGGCCGGAGTGGGAGTCTGCATTGCCACGTCGCATGGTTGGGTCTGTCGGGTTGGGCCGTCCGGTTCCCGGAATCAGGGTTGCGTCGATGGCGATGTTGCCGTGGTACTTGGCCCAGATGTCGGCGGGGAGCATCCGAACGCTGGCGTGGAGGAGTTGTTCGCAGAGCCAGTCGAGGCGCTCTAGGTTGCGTTCCGACTTTCGTAGCGCCTTGGGCTTTGCCTGTTTCGCGAGCAGTTTCGCATAGGCCTTCGGTTTCAGTCGCCTGTTTCGGGGACCGGGGTACGGGTCAATGAGGGCCATCATGCGGTTGGCCGAGCGCCAGAGACGCTGGTACCAGTCAGTGTGGTCGCCGGGGAGGTTGCGGATGCCGAGCAGGGCGAATTCTTCGGCGCGGAAGTGAACATCGAGGGTTTCTGCGATGCGGTGGTAATTGATGCCATAGCCCAGTTGAACGTGCAGGACGAAAAGGACGAGGACGGCGCGGAACGGAATGGTTGGTTTTACGCCGGCGTTAGATTTCAATCGCGTTCGTCTCCACTCGGTGAGTTTCGTGACGACGCCCGAGCTGTCAACGATGCGAATGGCGTTGTTCAGGTAGGCGCGCGAGACGGGGCCGCGGGCGCGTTCGCGCGTGTAATCCAAACGGGTCATCCCGAACGTGGACTGCATCCGTTGCTCGAGCAGGGCGGCATCGTTGGTCGGCGCGCTCACTGGCTGACCGCGTCTCGAAGCTCAGCTCGGTACCGGGGAGTGTCGAGAGTTTGAACGTGTTCCAAGTAGCGCGGGAGGTGTTCGAACTTCTCGACGCCGAGGGCGCGCGTGAGTTCTTTCATGCGGGTGCCGGCCCGGAGGTGCGCGACGATCCACGTGGCGCGCAGTCTGTCGCTACGGGGCCGGAGCCCCACGGTGTATTGCGTGAAGTTGGACAGCAGGTTGCTCGCGCGGATGGTGTTGGTGGGACCCCACACAGGAATCTCGCGTGGGGCCTGCGCCAGAATCGCAACCATCCACTCCTCCCACTGGCGGAGCAAGGGCACGTTGCGCGGGTTGGTGCCGTGGATGGTGAAAACGATGCCCAGCGCATCGACAAGGACATCATCAGGATAAATCGTGCTCACATCGCTCGGGCGGAGCCCGGCACCGGCGCACAGCACGAGCATAAGCATTGCTCGACGGCGCTTCTCTGCGGTGATTTGGCCGAGTGCCCAGAGGGAGAATTCTTCCATTTCGCGCGCACTGTACGGTTCCGCGACTCGTTTTCGGGCCAGCGGGGTCATGGCATCGGGGTGCTCTTCCGGTGCCACCACCTCAGACACGCGCATCAAAATGGCGCGGTAATTGCGGCGGGTGCCCTCTGAACGCGTGGGACTCTCTTGGGTGCAGTACATGTCGATGGCTTGGCGGCTAAAGATTACGTCGGTTTGCAACGGCCACCCCTGAACGGTCACGCACCAGAGCGCGTAGGCGCTCGTGACCGTCAGGAGCATCGAGGCGGCGTAGCTGGTGTGTGGGGCGGCAAGGGAACAGGCATCTTTGACGAACGATTCAATAGCCGGCCATTCGGTGGAAGCGCGCTGGGGTTTGTATTTGGTCATGGTCTTGCGCACCCCCTCACTCAATTGGCTGTAACTGCAGCCACTCAGTAAAGCACAGATGTCCTCATTCGGAGAATTGGCGAACGAGCCGATGTGGGCGGATAAGCTTTTGGCATGAGTCCGCGCCCATCTCGTGTCACCCCACACGAGCTGTGTGTCAATTGGCCGACGACGCGGAGCGACGACCCTGTCGCTGAGATAGCGCGGCAATTCGTGCTGAACCTGCGGGACGCCATGGGCAGCCGCAGTATTCGCGAGGTTGCCCGTGAGACCGGCGTTGACCGGGCGAGCATCGGCACCGTTCTCAATGGGATGTCTTGGCCGGACACGTCCACCCTCGCCAGGTTGGAGCTCGGCCTGAAGGCCACGCTGTGGCCGGCCTATTCTGATGGGCCGAACTGACGACTGATCGAAATATGTATTCACAGCCTGTTCTATGCGCACCGGTGCATGCGAGTTGCACGTGCGAGACGGGGAATCACTTTAAATCTTAGAGATATTTACCCTGTATTTAGTGGTTTAATGCTACTGGGGGGTGATAAATTCGTTTCACATTGATTAGCCTGAAGGCATGATTCATCAACGAGTGCCCGGTGGGTTCAAATACGAGCCACGCAACTTGGTGGATTTCCGTAAGCAATTCGGCAAATCATCTGCCCCGCTTCGCCCCGCGCCCGGGGTGGATGCAGCTGATCCTCGATTTCTGGCGGCCCAATTACAGCACCAGGTCGCGAACGCTGTGCGAGAGGCGGTGCTCGCCCAGGGCCTCAGCTTGGAGGCCTTCCTCACAAGGCGAGAGCCGGATCAGGATTCGACGCCGTCGCCTCCCCCCGGGATGACCTATGACCGTGTCGTCCGAATCAACCGGGGCGAAACCTTAATGCAGCTCGCCGACTTGGTCAGTTGGGCGCAGCAGTTCGCTACCGTTCGCGCGCTGCTGGCTGACGATCAATGCTGGCCGGCTCGTTCTGTGGAACCGGTCTAGACCTACCCAAGACAGCTGAGCAGGGCAATGTTGAACCCGCGAGACGCTGGTGCGTGTGGTCAGGAGTAAGCCGGGCTATAGCCGTTGAAGTCGCTCCAGCCTCTTTTCGGCTCAGCCCACCTAGTTCCCGCGCGAGTTCGGAGAGTGTGGTCGCCTCATTCGAGGTGGCAATACGCAGAACTCCATGCCTGCTGCATAGAAGAGGTTGCCGGGTGGGCGCCTCGCGCAGGAGGGCGAGGGTCAGGGAATCGATAGCATGGCTGTTGGCGGGGGGTCTCAGGCGAAGTACCTACCCGTAGGGTGCATTGCAAACAAAGGAACTGAGATGAGCGACGAGATTGTGCCGGAACCGGACACCGCATCTAGCGAAGAAACTAGTCTTGTCAGCACTGACGGCGGGGCAGGGCCCGTGGCCACGCTGGTCGAAATCGAAAACGGCCTCGCAGTGCTGTTCGGTAATCATGTGCCCGAGGGCCTGGAGGTCGTCCCGTTCACCCTGATCGACACTGCGACTCGCTCTGCGATGTCGGCTGTCGTTGCGAGGTCGGTCGCCGCGGGCAACGTCGCTGCTCAGGGAGTGAATGGTGCCATGCAAGCGCAAGGCCTTGTGCGGTTGGCTCCCCAAACGCTGGAGGCCCTCAAAACCATGACGCCCGTGGTCAAGGACGGGTGGAATCTGGGCACGCTCGGCGTCCCTGGAAGATTCGGCACTGCCGTGCGGTGGCTGCCCGCGTCTGCAGCGACGGCGACATCGGTCATCGCCTCGATGGGCCAGGCGCTCACCTTGATGGCGATCCAAGTCCAGCTCAATCAGATCGCCAACGTTGCCCAGCACAACATCGAACTCACCTCCAAGGTGATGGAACTCGTGCGGCAGAAGGAGTTGTCGACCGTCATCGGGTACCACAAAACGCTCATACGGGAGCTGGGTCACGCTCGTCAGATCGGAGAGGTGACAAGCGCCGTTTTTGAGGAGATTCGCGGCTATCAAGGGGAGCTCTCGAACCAATGGGATTTCTACGAGACGGCCGTTCGACGGCATGCCAAAGAACTCGAATCAAAGCTGGGCCACAAGGAGCGCCAGCAGTACTTGACTGATCACGGGCAGGCGATCGTCGCGGATATTCATGCACTTCTCTTGGCAAAAGCGTCCTGGTTTGTCTATGACGCGTTGCGCGCTGGCCACTTGCTCAAGAGCGCGAAGTCCAATTCACAGGACGAGATGTTGTTGAGGACTTTAGTGTCGAACGCGAAGTCCTTGCATGCGAAGACACTGGACGAGACTGACTGGCTGCTCGACCAGCTCAGCCGAGAGTTCGCCGTCATCAGCGAACTTCCCGGAAAGAGAACCATCAAGATTGGCAGTACGTCCCGTGCCGCGAAGGACGCGACTGCCCTCGTGCGGCAGTTGCAACAGGCCCTGGTCTCCATCAGAGGAGAGGACACTCCGAAGGAGCCAGAACCCCTAGTTCTACCGTCGATCCTCGTGTTCGAAGGCGAAGTCCCGAGTGAGCTCGAGCGCATCCTGCCCCTGCGCCTCAGGGCCGGTGAGCGGGTCCTCGCATTGGGTGACGCATCCTGCTCCCGCTGGAACCTGCCCTTCCTCGATTCCGGCTGGGTCGTGGTGACCGACCAACGCGTCCTCATCACCAAACAGGATTCCCTGCGGCGGGTGGGCGCGATCGACACCGAGCTTGCCGTCGACGACATCCGCTATGTACGCAGATCAGACCAGAGCGACAAGGCAACCACCGTAGAAGTCATCACCAAAGACATCACCCTGACCTTGAAATTCCCCTCCTGGTCGAAAACAGGTCAGTCCCGAACGGATGCGCAGCGCTTGGGCGCGTTGGTAGCCAGTTACATGCGCCTGCCGGATTCCGAGGTACCGAAGGTGGAACGCCGTGAGCTCGACGCCGCTGTCGATCAGGCGGCCAACGCCAGCATCGGCGCCGGTTCATCCGGTTTCACCCATCACTAAGGATCCTGGGCGACATCAGCCTCTCGCACGTCAGTTAAAGCGACGCCCCAACTGGCATTGCCTCACGCTTTGCCCCAGATTTTTCAGGTCTGCGCTGTTCCTGCTCAGGGGCGCGAGTGCTGGTCTGCGATGTCAGCGGTCGCTCATAGTCTGAAAGACTCGACACAACACAGTTGAGCGAGGATCAAGCCTCGAGTATATGCGTTTCAACAAGGGGAGCACCACAGTGGTTACTGGGGAACTGAAGTCACAGATTGACAAGGTCTGGAACGCTTTTTGGACCGGCGGCATCGCCAACCCGGTCGAGGTGATCGAGCAAATCACCTACCTGCTTTTCATCCGCCGGCTCGATGACTTGCACACCCTCGCGGAGAACAAGGCGAACCGCACCGGTCAACCGATCGAGAACCGCGTCTTCCCCGAAGGGCAAGATGACACCGGCCGTGCACCCCGTGACTACAACGACTTGCGCTGGTCGGTCTTCTCAAACCGTTCGCCCGACGAGATGTTCACCATCGTGGGGCAGCACGTGTTCCCGTTCTTGCAGCAGCTCGGCGAGAAGGGCTCCAGCTACGCCCGCAACATGAAGGACGCCCGCTTCACCATCCCGACCCCCGCGTTGCTCGTGAAGGTCGTTGACCTGCTCGCCGCCATTCCTATGGAGGACCGCGACACCAAGGGCGATGTCTACGAGTACATGCTCTCGAAGCTGGCCACCGCCGGCACGAATGGGCAGTTCCGTACCCCGCGCCACATCATCAAGCTCATGGTCGATATGACGGCGCCCACCCCCGCCGACACCATCATCGACCCCGCCGCGGGCACGGCCGGCTTCCTGGTGGTCGCCGGTGAATACCTGCGCGAGCACAATCCCGAAATCTTCACGGATGCGGCCACCCGCGCCCACTTCAACGGCCCGGCTTTCACCGGCTATGACTCCGACGCTGCCATGGCCCGCATCGGCAGCATGAACCTGATGCTGCACGGGGTGGATAACCCGACCATGGAGCGTGGCGACTCTCTGGGCGAGCTGCACCCGACCACCGAGAGCTACAGTCTCGTCCTCGCCAACCCACCGTTCGCCGGAAGTCTCGATTACGAGACCACGGCGAAGGACCTGCTCGACGTCGTGAAAACGAAGAAGACCGAGCTGCTCTTCCTCGTGCTCATGCTGCGCATGCTCAAGAACGGTGGCCGTGCGGCCGTGATCGTTCCCGACGGTGTGCTCTTCGGCTCGTCCAAGGCGCACAAGGAACTGCGCCGCATTCTCGTCGAAGACCACAAACTCGACGCCGTCGTGAAGCTTCCCAGCGGTGTCTTCAAGCCCTACGCGGGAGTCTCCACCGCCATTCTGTTCTTCACCAAGACCAGCTCCGGCGGAACCGACAACGTCTGGTTCTACGACGTGCAGGCCGACGGTTTCTCCCTCGACGACAAGCGCACCGAACTGGATGCCGCGGTGCACGAGCAAAACAATCTCCCCGACGCGTTCGCCCGGTGGTCGAGCTTGGCCGGCCCTGACAGCCCAGAACTCACCCGCGCCCACACGGCCCAGTCGTTCATGGTGCCGAAGGCCGAGATCGCTGCCCAGGGCTACGATCTGTCCCTCAACCGGTACAAAGAGGTCGAGCACGAGGTCGTCGTTCACCGGACCCCGGTCGAGATCCTAAATGACCTCGCAGTGCTTGACGACCAGATCGCTGCGGGCTTGGCAACATTGCGAGTTTCGCTGAGGGTGGACGCGTGACAATTAAGATGGCTCGTGTCGGAGACATTGCTGAGCAGGTTCGAGGCGTCACCTATCAAAAAGAAGAAGTACGTCAAGGTCCCACAAGCTCGCACGTAGCTTTACTTACGGCCGGAAACATCACGGAATCGGGCATCAGTTACGACGACGTTGTTTACGTGCCCCAGTCTCGGGTTAGCGCTAAGCAGACTCTTCGTAAGGGTGACGTTCTTATTGCCGCTTCGAGCGGAAGTCTGCGGGTTGTCGGTAAAGCCGGGCGTATCAAGGCGGACGTCGATGCAACTTTCGGTGCGTTTTGCAAAGTGCTTCGCCCGGGTGTTGTCGTGGATTCCGTCTATTTCTCGCATTTTTTTCGAACGCCAGAATACCGATCGAGAATCTCACATTTGGCGGCTGGCGCGAATATCAATAACTTGAGAAACGAGGATCTCAACGATTTAGAGGTCCCGATTCCACCTATCCCGGAGCAGCGTCGTATCGCGGCGATCCTCGATCAGGCTGACGAGCTGCGCACCAAACGCCGTCGCGCCCTCACCCTCCTCGACGAACTCGCCGACTCGGTTTTTCTCGAAATGTTCGGCGGCGATGAGTACATGCTGTCGGCACCAAAACTCTCGCTCGGGTCTGTAATGGAAACGCGAGGTGGACTTCAGGTCACTCATGCTCGACAAGATCTCCCGCTTGAAGTTCCTTACCTCAGGGTGGCGAATTCTAAGCGAGGGCACATGGATTTGAGTGAGATCAAGACGATGAGGGTAACTCCAATCGAACTCGACCGCACCCGATTGAAAGAAGGAGATCTCCTCTTGGTGGAGGGCCATGGCAATGCCAGCGAGGTAGGTCGGGCCGCTCGGTGGCGCTTTTCCGACATGGATGTCATCCATCAGAATCACTTGATTCGAGTGCGGCCAAAGCCGGAAGTTTTGAATGCAACCTTCGTTGAGTACTACTTGAATTCATCGTTCGTGCGCAGCTATTGGTCAAAGGTTGCAAAGACCACCTCGGGTCTAAATACGATCAATATGAGCAATGTCAAGGCCGTGCAAGTTCTTGTGCCGTCTCTGTCACGGCAGAATAAATTCGCCGCGGCCGTGGGTCGTCTAGAGGCGGCATCAGAGCAGCAAGTCAAGGAACTCGCTCTACTCGATGAGCTGTTTGACTCCCTCCAGCACCGCGCCTTTCGAGGAAAACTATAATGATTGATTCAACACCGACTCAAGCGCACACTCCGATTCCGGGAATGCCTCGGTTTCCGCTTTTTCGTGCGGCCACACTTCAGGTGTTGAGCGACGGGCAAGTGTGGGCTCGACGCCAACTCGAAGCAGCAGTCCTCGACGCGATGCAGCTGAGCGAAGAAATTCGTGCGGACCGCTTCAAATCTGGTGGGCAGCGAGCGAATAACCGTGTCGGCTGGTCCATCTCGATGCTCCAGCGTGCCGGAGCAGCGGAACGACCGGAACGCGCTCACTTTCACATAACGGAGTTTGGACGCGAGCTTTTGGCGCAGCATCCGATGGAGATCACCGACGCAACCCTCCGTTCCATCCCTGTCTTTCGGGATTACGTGGTGCAACGCGACGAGAAACGTGATGTTGGCACGGTCACTGAACTCAGCCCGAGTGAGCCCGTTGCAGACGAGGATCCGACCGAGCTCATCGAGGCCGGCGTGCAGGCGTTTGCTGCGGAAGCAGTGGTCGATTTGATTCGCCGGCTGCGAGAACAGCATCCGGACTTCTTTGAGCAGGCCGTCGTAGACGTGCTCAACAAGATGGGTTATGGCGGAACCGAGCATCGAGGGCGGCGCCTCGGCGGGTCGGGCGACGGCGGGGTTGATGGCGTCATCGACCAAGACGCGCTCGGGCTCAGCCAGATTTACGTGCAGGCGAAGCGTTACGGGGACGGCAACACCGTCCAACGCCCGGAGATTCAGGGGTTCGTTGGCGCACTCGCTGGTAAGGGTGCCTCCCAGGGCGTCTTCGTGACGACCAGCCTGTTCTCCAAGGGTGCCCGTGAGTACGTGGAACAGATCCCAACTCGGATCGTTCTCATCGATGGTCCGCGCCTAGCGGAGCTCATGATTCGTTACCGGGTTGGCGTGCAGATCAAGCGCACCTATGAGGTTGTTGAGGTCGACGAAGATTACTTCGAGTAGGTGTGATCCCGATCGGTGACTGCTGGCCGATAGAGTCTGCCTTACAAGCGTTTGTAACCACGGGGGTGTGTGGATGGGTAACTTCGATTTTGTGACTGCGGCCTGGCCGGGCATCAGCGACGAGGCACGGCGGGCCGAGCACTACGCATTCGGTGAGCCCCGGTCATCCGTTTTCTATTCCCGCCGCACTCTTGAACTGGCCGTGCACTGGTTGTATCAGGCTGATGAGTCGCTCAGCCTGCCGTACAGCAACGACCTCTCGAGCTTGTTGTTCGAGCCCACGTTCAAGACGTTGGTGGGCCCGGGCATCCACGCGAAGATGAACGTTATTCGCATGCGGGGCAACGATGCCGTGCACCGTACCGGGGCGATGACTGACGCTCAGAGTCTGCCGGTGGTTCGGGAGCTCTTTCATGTGCTGATCTGGCTTGCTACCCGTTATGCGGCGACGCCCGAGCTGCGCCCAGCGCCGGGGGTGCCGTTTGATGCCGCCTCGATTCCGCGCCCGCGGCCCGGCGCGGCGGCTCGCACCCGGGAACAGCTGCAGAAACTCGCCGAAGGGAACGCTGCCAAAGACGCGCAGCTGGCGAAGGCCAACGAAGACAACGACAGCATGGCCGCTGAACTCGCGGAACTGCGCGCCGCCATGGCTGCCATCACCGCTGCGAACACGGTCATCCCCGACACGCATGATTACCGTGAGAACGAAACCCGGCACTTGTTCATAGACCTGCTGCTCAGCGAAGCCGGTTGGCCCCTCACCGAGGATCGCGACCGGGAGTTTCCCGTCACCGGCATGCCCGGGGCGGCCGGGGCGAAGAGCGACACTCCCGGCAAGGGGTTCGTGGACTACGTGCTGTGGGGCGATGACGGCCTCCCGCTTGGCGTGGTCGAGGCCAAGCGCACCACACGTGATCCGAAAGTTGGCCAGGAGCAGGCCCGGCTCTACGCGGATGCGCTTGAGCAGCAGTTCGGTCAACGCCCGGTGATCTTCTACACGAACGGGTACGAGCACCACATTTGGGACGACACCTTCTACCCGCCGCGGCAGGTGGCCGGGTTCTACACGCGCGACCAACTGGCGCTGCTGGTGCAGCGCCGCACGGCGAAGCATCCTCTCGTTGCCTCGGGCAAGGCACCGGGCACGACGATCAACACCGACATTGTGGGGCGGCACTACCAAGTGCAGGCCGTGACCAAAATCGCCGAGAGCTTCGAGGCAGGCCACGAACGCAAGGCACTGCTCGTGATGGCCACCGGCAGCGGCAAAACCCGAACGGTGATTGCCCTCACCGACCTGCTCATGCGGGCCAACTGGGCCAAACGCGTGTTGTTCCTCGCCGACCGGATCGCCTTAGTGAATCAGGCGGCGGGAGCGTTCAAAGAGCACCTGCCGGACGCGGCCCCGGTGAACCTGCTCACGGACCGCGACACCGACGGGCGTGTGTTTGTCTCGACGTACGGCACGATGATAGGGCTGATCGACCAGGGCGGTTCCACGGGCGACGATGCGGGCGGGGGGCTGCGCCGGTTCGGCCCCGGCTACTTCGACCTGATCATCATCGACGAAGCGCACCGGTCGGTGTACCAGAAGTACGGCGAAATCTTCTCCTACTTCGACTCCCTGCTCGTGGGCCTGACGGCGACGCCGAAGGATGAAGTCGACCACAACACCTACAGTCTCCTCAACCTTGAAGACGGGGTTCCCACCGATTCGTATGAGCTCGGTCAGGCCATCGCCGACAAATATTTGGTGCCGCCCGTCGCGCGGCCGATCGCGCTGGGGTTCATGAACCGCGGCATCCGCTACGCCGACCTGAGTGCTGACGAGCGCGACCAATGGGACATGCTCGATTGGGATGACGGCCTCGTTCCCGACGCGATCGATGCGGCTGCGGTGAACAAATGGTTGTTCAATGCCGACACCGTCGACAAGGTTCTGGAAGTACTCATGCGCGAGGGCCGCCGGGTGTCCGGAGGTGACCGGCTAGGCAAGACGATTGTCTTTGCGAAGAACAATGCGCATGCCGAGTTCATCGCCGACCGGTTTAACGCCAACTACCCCGAGTTCGCCGGCCAGTTCGCCCGAGTCGTCACCTACAAGACCGAATACGTGCAAAGTCTGATCGGCACTTTCTCCAAGACCGACGAGTCCCCGCAGATCGCGATCTCGGTGGACATGCTCGACACGGGTATCGACGTGCCGGACGTCGTCAACCTCGTCTTCTTCAAGCCCGTCTACTCGAAGACCAAGTACTGGCAGATGATCGGCCGCGGCACACGCCTCCGCCCCGACCTCTATGGCCCCGGCGCCGACAAAGAAGACTTCATGATCTTCGACGTCTGCGGCAACATCGAGTTCTTCAACGCGGAGATGAAGGACGCTGCTGCCAGCCAGGTAGAGCCTCTGCACCAACGCTCCTTCAAAGCGCGGATTGGTCTGCTGTGGGCGCTCGACTCCCTCGCCTCACCCCACGAAAGCCACATGGCTCTGCGTTTGTCGCTAGCCACCCGGTTGCACGACACCGTCGCTGGCATGAATCACGGCAACTTCCTCGTACGAAAGCACTTGCGCCAGGCTGAGCATTTCGCGGACTCCAGCGCCTGGCTCACCCCGAAGGCCGGAGATTTGGAGGCGGCCGCCGAGCACCTGTCGGGGCTGCCGTCGAGCGTGCACGTCCTCGACACCGATGAAGACGCTAAACGTTTCGACCTGCTCGCGCTGCGGGCGCAACTCGGAGTGGTGAGCCTGGAACCGGACGATGTAGACGCATTTGCGCGTGCCAAGGTGCGGCTGCAAGCCATTGCCGACGCGCTCGGCGAGCAGCGCAACATCCCGGTGATCAAACAGAACTTTGAGCTGATTCAGGCCGTGGCCAGTGATGAGTGGTGGGACGGCGTGACCGTCGGCATGCTCGAGCTGATGCGGTTGCGGCTCCGCGCTCTCGTGCGCCTCGTCGATAAGACGAAGCAGGCCATCGTGTACACCGACTTTGAAGACACCCTTGGCGAGTTTGAGCCGGCTGAGGTGCGGATCGTGACGCCCGGTGTTGACCGGGAACGCTTTCGCGAGAAGCTCCTCGCGTTCCTCCGCGAACACCAGGACCAGGTCGTGCTGCACAAGTTGCGCATGGGACGCCAGCTCACGGCCCTCGACCTGGCCGAACTCGAACGCATCCTGACCGAAACCGGCGGGTTCTCACCCGCCGAAATAGCGGCGGGCGCCTCCGAAGCCAACGGACTAGGCCTGTTCATCCGGTCGGTCGCGGGCATGGATCGCGGCGCGGCATCCGAAGCCTTGGACTCGTTCGTCGGCGGCGTGACTTTCAGCGCGAACCAGTTGGCGTTCGTCAAGCTCATCATCGATCAGCTCACTCAGCGTGGCGCTGTGGCGACGGGGTTGCTGTACGAAGCACCTTTCACTGATTACGCGCCGCACGGGCCGGATGAATTGTTTACGAACGCGCAGGTGACAAACCTGATCGACGTGTTGAAGCATGTGGCGGCGACTGCTGCCGTCGCGTCCTGATGTGGCCCGTTAGTTCGCGTGTGGTCGCCAGCTCACCGCAGGTGTGCAGCCAGCCCGTTTTGGGTCCTGTCCCCAACCCGAGCGAGACGGATGGCACCTGGTCGCGCGAGATCGCCATCTCCTACCTCGAGGGTGTGTCCGGAGCGCCTCCCCTGGCATGACCACGGAGAGGAGCCCTCCGCGTTGCAGCGTCACCGTCCGGCCACGAGCGGTCGCGTCCAGCACCTCCTTGAGGTGTGTGCGCACCTCCGTGAAGGTGCCGTAATCGGGGACGAGGGGCATTAGAGTCTCTCATTCGGTCTGGTCGCCCGTAGGGGCGTCAGATTCACGGTACCGGCTGCATTGCCGAGTTCAACCGCTGACTCTGGCGGACCGCCCCGAAACGGCAAATCTCTTCAGAAATTCCTCCCCGACGTAAACTGCGACAGCCATCGTGGATGGCGACGAACCGGATTCGGGCAGCTGTGCAGGTCGCCACCGTCCACGAAGCTGACGGCACGGTCACGAGCTGCGTCCCGTCGCGACGACACCGACATAGATCGATTTGATGAGTCCTGAAGCACTGTGTAGGGTTTGATTCAGGTACGGAGCACCATCCCCGCCGGAGACACTGACTTGTCATCCTGGAATGCGCGGGTCAAGGAGTATGACTCTCGCTTCTCAAGCTGCATTAACATTATTATCCTCATCAAAATCACGATCATTCTTGATCGAGTCAGCGATCTGCCAAGGATACTTGTGAGCCAAAAACTTCTTTCTCCCAACAATGCCCGGTTGCGTCAGCGTGCAACAGGGGAACCCTTGTTTTCCGCCAACCGAAATTCTCGAGCGTGCTGGCAGAGCGGCGCCTCCGTCCTACCTGCGGCGTCAACGGATCAGCGTTTTCTGGAGGCACAATTCCTCTGTGCAATCGACAGCCTGAAGTGCGTGCCAATAGACCACGGTTTGCTTGGGGATTCTGAATTCGTTTTTGACCTGCCTAGAGTTGAGCCTCACGCTGATCAGCTCATCGTTCAGTTCGACCGTAGAACGGAGCTCTCAGACCTCGTCCTCAGCCTCCTTCCCTCGGTGGATCCACGCGACGGTTACGTTCAGGGAATTCCCGGCCTGCGTTTTCGCACGGATAAGGGGAAAGTGTCGCTGCACGTTCCTGGCCGCAAGGCCGAGATCATTCTCGACAGAGTCTCTGAGAAGGCCTGGCTGTGTGCTGTTTCAACCGCCTTCGCTGGCGTGGACCCCAGCCTCCTCATATGGTCTCAATCACCGGAGCAGGTGTCGGCGGCGGAGACGGAGCAAACCAGCGGATTCCGCACTACGATGCCAACGGACGATCTGGAAAGTATCCTCCTCCGGCGAATTCGAGCACTCGACATTCTCAAACCGGTCGCGGTCAAGGCATGGCGCCCTGACGGTCGGGAACTTCACGTTCAAGTCCGGGTCGTAGAACACGACCTCAATCTCGCAGATGACCTCATCACGACGATGACCGACCCGCGTCTAACTCCTGATCTGCGGTTCGTCGGCCGGGATAGGACATGGCTAAAGTTCGAGAGTCCTTCCGGTGGCATGATCGTGGTCCGCGTGGAGCTCGGCCGGAGGTCTCCGGCCACCGCGTTAAAAGAAATCTCGTTCACTCCGACACTGCCTCTCTGAGCGCCGGTACCCCGGCATTACGGGCTGTTCTGTGTTCTCGAGCCCTCCCACGATGGCTTCTCACGTGGGCAAGCAACGCTCAGAACTGTGCAACCACACCACTAAATGGCACACGAACCCAGCGACCGTAGATACGCCCTAAGACTCAACGTTTTCCACTTGGACCGGCTACGTGAACTTACTGAACTTGAGTCTTCACCGTTCGAGAAACATTGAACGAAGAGTGCTGACGATACCGCGTATCTGTCGAAATGCACCTCGAACCCCGGGCCGACGGATGAATGAACAATCAGAATCGGAGGGTAATCATGATTCCAGAACGTTGCTGGCGTGATGTGGATGCAGCAGTAGGGCTCTACACGGCCGGCGAAGTTCTCGACGTCGTCGGTGTCCCTAGCGGTGGTCATAGGCTCCTCCGTCGGCTTCGAGCGGCGGGCCATCTTCTGTCAGTGCAGCGTGGTGCCGTATATGTATATCCTCGTTTCCAATTCGATCCTGAATCACTCCTCATCCTTCCTGTCATTGCTGACCTGATCGTGTTTGCTGACGCCGCCGGGTGGTCGCACCAGGAACTCCTCCTCTGGCTCTGCTCACCCTCGGGGTACTTTCAGGGCGGTCGACCGGCTGAACACATGAGCGACCCGGACATGGTCCTCAGAATGGCCAGAGTGGCGGCCGCGGTTCAGTGGTGAGGAAATGCCGTTCTCCGCCCCACGGCGACGATGACGATGAACTCCACCACCCGGCGGGAAGTAACCCAGGTGGCGACAGACAGCAGGAACGTCTAGCAGGAACCGAAAGAAGGACAGCTAATGACTAAGGAAAAATGGCGCGATGAGTGGCCTCCGTTCCGACTGAAGCTCATCGACGAGACGGCTCGGTGCTTGGCGGATCAGCAGCACACGGCAACGGGTGGGGAACGGTCAGGGTGGAAAACGCTCACGACCGTGGAGCAGAAAAACCTGACGGCGAACATCGCCGGCATCTTCCTCGCCATGGATCAGGCCATGCAGAACCTCGATGACCGGAGGGAGATCCTCTACAGCGAACGCAGCCAGACCTGATGAGTTCCACGTCTGGCTGCGGTCACCCCCGGAATGCCTCAGTGCGGCGGTTGAAAGGTCGTGCTGTTCTCGGCAGACGACAGCTTCACCCAATTACTCCGACGATGGTGGTGACTCCAAATAGCCAGCCTTCAGTGGACCATATACTGTCTGGAAATTACGGAATCAGTTCATTCGTTGCCCAGGTCAGGACCCGGCCAGAGATCTTCGCCTGTAGTGGCGGAAATCAACTACACCCGCCGAATGCATCCACCCGCATTGGCGACGGCAGTGCCGTTCAGTCGAAATCTGGTGGGATTGATGGCAAGCAATCTGGTACGGCTCACCGCGACGAACTCAACGGGGCACCGCTGGCGGACGAAGACTGGTTGACCTAAGGGCCGGAGAGAGACTGGACGGGTTTCCGTGACCTCACAGCCAGTGTGTGCAGGTCCAGAGCATGAGATGCGCGCTGTTGGCGATTCTTCAGCCTCTCGCTCGGGAGATGAGGAGTTCGGCCGTTCGTGCCTCGGTGACGCCCCACGACATGAGGGTGCTGTGCAGGAGTCGTTCCATCCGCTCGGGGAGTTGTTTGTCGCGGAGGAGTCGTGACGTTTCAATGAGGCCGAACGCAGCAGAGACGAGCTGAACGGAATGTTCGTGAAGCCCAGCGTGCATGGTCGGGTCGACAAGATCGGATTGACCGGTTGCAGACAGCGACTCACGGAGCCATTTCTCGGTCAGGTAAACCCAGATCTGCAGCGGCCTGGCACCTGGAGTTTCCGGCTGGGTGGCCTCGCGAAGTATTCGCAAGGCGGCCATGGCAACCACATCAGTCGATGCGGATATGGCCAGTTTTCGGAAATAGAAGACGAGATCGGGAAGACCCTTCATATTGGGCCGGACCTCGTAGACAAACGGTATTCCTGCAATGGCCTCCTCGAGGAATCTCGTTATGACTGCGTCGAGCGTGTGGCTCGGCCCAATCGGAAATCCGGGGTTGGCGGGTAATTCGTCGAGGATGTCCTGCGCGCTGGTTTTGAGAATGCCCCGCGCGTGAAGAACGCGGGCCACGGCCATCATCGAGTCTGAGTGAATCGCCTGCTCGTGCCAATCCCAATGTTCTGGGGCATTCGTTGGGTCCGCTTTTCCACTCCCTGTCGGGGTTGTCGGATGAAACATGGGTACCACCACCTTCGGAACTGGTCAGTCCAGTCCTCAACGAATACCCTGCGGCGGGTCCTCGGCGACAACGGAATGTTCGACAACTCGATCCACCAGATCGGCCTTTCGTGCTAATTCCTCGAGTGCCAGTTGCGCCCATCAACGCTGCTTGCGGACGGACCGGGGCGTGGTCACTGATCGACGCACTGCCCACTTCAACGCGGCGAAATCTCGAAGCGTATACGACCGTATAGCATACGGAATTTACGGCAATCAGCCCCATTTCCGCTGCTGCATCGGGAATGGAGACGGTTTGCGGGTCCGAGTGAGCAGGCTGGTGCTGACTGCAATCTTGCAAACAGCTGCGGGGAGGGCCCTCGCTGCCGGTGTTGCGGGGTGGGGTCGCCACGCCGAGATTGCAGCGATCAATGCGGTTGGGCCAACTTCACGGATGTACCAACGTGACCAAGTGCACGTAGCGCGGCGGCTGCATGCGGCCGCAGCAAAACTTGAAGCGGTGTTGCGGACTGTGCCGGAGTCGTAGGCGCAGCACCACTCTCCATCCGCGGTTAGGAAATTCGGGATTGTTCACGGGCCCGCGTGAGGAAATCAGTAGCGGGTGCCCATGACGGTTCTTACTTCGTCCAGCGTGGTGGCAGCAATGGTGTTGGCGCGATCATTGCCACGTCGAAGCACCTCGGAAGCTAGCCCCGAATCCTGCGCGAAGTCGGCACGTCGTGCTCGCATGGGAGCAAGAAAGCTATTGACCGCATCGGTGGTTAGGCGCTTCAGCTCACCGCTACCTTGGTCTCCGATCTGCGCTGCGATTTCCTCCGGTTGTTTGCCAAGGCAGAGCGCAGCGGTCGAGAGAAGTGCTGAGACGCCTGGTCTAGTCTTCGGATCAAAAGAGATCAGACGGTCACTGTCGGTGACAGTTTTCCGGATGGCTGCCGCGGTTTCATCCTCGGTCATCGACAAGGCGATCGCGTTTCCGTAGCTTTTGGACATCTTGCGACCGTCCAGCCCGGGGATCTCTGGCGACGCTGTGATCAGTGCGTCGGGCACCGGGAAAACATTCCCGTAGCGCTCGTTGAATCTGCGCGCGACCACACGTGTCATTTCGACATGCGGCAAGTTATCTTTTCCGACAGGGACGAGGCTCCCCTTGCAGAACAGGATGTCAGCGGCCTGGTGCACGGGGTATGTGAGAAGAAGGCCACTCAGGGCTCGATTCGAGGAGGCAAGTTCCGACTTCACGGTTGGATTTCGACGTAGTTCGGCCTCCGTCACCAGACTCAGAAACGGGACGATCAACTGGTTCAGGGCCGGCACGGACGAATGCGTAAAGATCGTCGTTGATTCCGGATCCAGGCCCGCAGCGAGATAGTCCAGGACGGTGCTGTAGACGTTCTGTTGAACGTTCGCCATTGTGTCCCGGTCGGTAATGACCTGATAATCAGCCAAGACCAGAAACGTTTCGACCCCGGCCTGTTGAAGCCTGACTCGTTCAATGATGGTGCCGAAATAGTGGCCGAGGTGAAGCAGGCCGGTTGGTCGCTCGCCGGTAAGCACGCGATAATGCTCCGGATGGGCATCAATGTCTCGGGCGATGATAGCCGAACGCTCGGCCATGGTCGTAAGGGATTCCACTTTGCACTCCTTAAAGTAGGAGGGCTGTACGATGTCCTGAGCTGAGGTTCACGGGCGGCGTACAGCCCGTGAACATGGTTCAACCGGCTGCTAGTGCAGCCACCACCACGAGGAACGGTTGAAACTCATTCCAGAAGAATAGCCGAGTGGCAACGGCACGGATTACCCAGTCGACGCGTTCCGAACACGCCACAACGTCGGACATGACCTTGGTGGGGTTTGTCTCTCTTCCGAATCTCGGCCGGAACCTGCTCCCGAGAGTTACTCACGGCCTCAGTGGTGGCTGTCATGGGCGAATTAGCCGAAAAGCGCGTTGTCGCGATGGATCCTGCAGTTGCTTTCACGGCTGTAGCTCGGAGAGAGCACGACGAATCCAGTTGGGCCGTGCGCACAATCGACCCCTCGCAGATGCAGTTACGGCATCCACTCGATTAGCGGCGCATCGACAGGCAAGTAAAGCGGATGCCCGGGATGCCCATCCTTCGTGATGCCCAACGCGTGAAGTCGCGGCAGCAGCGCCAGCGCCCGGGTCACGCGGGCCGGGTCCGCCTTCGTGCCCCACCCCGCAATGACGGTGCCGGTGACGCCGGCAAGCACGCAATCGTTATCTGGTCCCACCGGGTCGGTCGCAGCCAGCATCACTTTCGGGTCCTTGGTGCGGAACGCGTACAGGTTGAGGATCACCATGCCGCCGTACCCCTCGCGCTTCGCGAAACCGACGCACCGCCGGAGCGTCGGATCGAGTTGAACCGCGTCGGCGGTGCTCGGGTTGAGCAGCACGAACGTGATCATCGGCAGCACTGGGTCCCAGACGCGGGTCAGCGTGTAGCGGTATTCGCCACGAATGTCTGCGGTGGCGGAAATGAACTCAGGCATTGGGCCTCTCCAGCCAGAGCATATCGTCACACCTGCACGAAGCCCGGTCCTCGAAAGCCCATCCCCAGCGGGTCACGATCAACTCTGCCGATGGTGAAAGCCGTCCTCGCGCCCAGAGACGAGTAGATCAAGGCATGGTGCGCTGGTCACGAACCGGCGACACAAATCGCTAGCGATCATGGCCGCGAGATGTTTCACTTACCGGCTGCGGTCGAGGACTGGCCATCACTAGGGAATGTATCCACATCGCCGCCGTTGGGTGGGCGAGAGCCCCGACTGCCGAGGCCACTCTCAGCTTAGGAACCCGTCGACCTGCGCCGTGCTGAGCCCCCAGGACGAGAGGTTCGCATGAAGTAGCTGCTCCATTCGGTCAGCGAGCTCATCATCCTCAAGTAGCCGCGACATTTCGATAAGGCCGAACGCTGCAGCAGCTAGCTGAATGGCCAGTTCATGAAGTTCGCCTGGCGTGGGGAGGGGAACCCGACCACTGGTGGGGAAGTCACCGACTTCGACCGCATCGACCAGCCAGCTCTCGGTCATCTTGATCCAGGCGCGTTGCGGAAACGAGATGCGCCGCTCCGGATAGTAAGCCTCGCGCACGACGCGCAAGATGGCCCTGATTGGGATGTCTGATGCGGCCATGGACAACTTCCGGAAATAGAAGACCAAGTAGGCAATCCCCCGAAGGTCTGGTCGGGGTCCATTCACGAGAGGGTAGCCAGTAAGTGACACGTCCAAGTAGCTCTCTACAATATGTTTTATCGATGGCCACGGCCCAACGGGAAAATCTTTGGTGTGTGGAAGTGCGTTGATGAGGTCCTGTTCACTGGTCCTCATCTCGCCGCGTTCATTGATGACCTGCGCCACGGCCATCATTGAAGCCGAGTATGGTCCCGTCTCGCGCCAGTCCAAGACTTCTACGAGCTTGATTGGGGCGTCTGCACTGTCAGCGGACGAAGGAGTTTCAGGGGGAAGCATGGGACCACCATTCCGGGACCGGCTACCCTGCGGCGGGTCGGCGCTCGGGTGGGTGACCACGTTCAGTAGGCGTTGAGCCGCGATGGCGAGGATGCTGAGTGCGGAGCAAAATGCAGGAACAGCACAGTTCGCGAGATGGGCGTCGTTCTACTACCCTCATGACAACGCGGAAGGTGGGACTTTAATTGGCGCGTGAACAAGCGATCGAAGAAGCCGCAGCGGCTTTTGTGACCTGGAATCGAGAGACGACCTCTGGAATGCCGTGGCAAGTTCCGCGATCAACCCCCGGGGCACCGTACTTCCTAATCCAAGACGTATTTCCCTTCAAGGCAGTTTTCGCGCCCGAGGAGGATGGTTGGGTACTGTACGCGGACTGCAATCTGAGGGGAAGTGATTCAGTAGCTTGGAAGCTGGGTGGACTGAATTCACCGCCGGACGAGATCGCACACGCAGTCCTGTCTTGCCTCATCGATGTAGCGGGCTCCGCGGAGGGTCGATTCGACGCGTCTGCGGATGTTCCCTTTTCGTACGCTGCCTATGGAGCCGCCCGCGCATTAGGCGACACGGGCCGTGCGGGCAGTGCGGCAGCTTTGATCGGTCGTCATAGTCTTGCGCGAGTTGAAGTTGAGCCCGCAATCACCTGGTTTGAGTTGGCCCTTACGTTGCTGGAGTCTGCCGGTCAACTGGACTCAGTGCCCGAAGTGCGCGCGCAGCTAGATCATGCCCGCGCCCTCGTCCGTGCCGCTGCGCTTGCGCCAGAAGTGATCTGGGCGGTTCGATATGCGATCGAACGTCTCGGAACAATCGAGGCGCTCGACGACATGTCAGCGCACCAGGGGAACGGGTTCACGTTCCCGGTAACACCGGTGATGAACTGTCGCTTCTACTACGACGGCGGACTCAACGCCTTTACCAGCGCTTTTCTCATTGCTGACGGGCAAGAGTTCGGCCGGGTCTCCTTTAGATTCGACTTTCCATTTGACATCTCTGAATCCTCCGACGCAACTGACGCAGCGGCGGTAGCCATGAAGCTGGCGGTGGCCACGCGCAGTCGCGCGACAGAAGTGCTCCTGGAAGCGTTGCACAAGCCAAATGAACGCCGGTCAGGCCCCGTGGCGGCAGTTGCATCCCTTTACCCGGACCTCGACGTCGCGGCAGGGATCAGCCACCTCCTCAGCGACTTGGAGGCATCCGCCAAGAATTTGCTCTACCTCCTGCTCTCGGAACATCAAGATCACAACCTGTTCGACGCAATTCTTTCTGACCAGAGCATCGCAGTTCTCCAGTCCTTTCGCGCTGCCAACCCCTCGGCGGAACTTTCCGCGCACCTCGATAACTTCTTCGCTGTCATTGGTGAGCCGGTCCAAACATGACTAGCGACACGCCAACTATCCCCGCCGAAGAGGCAGACAGGAACAGTCCTATTGACGTGCTTGAGCTAATCGACGGCGAAGCGGTTAGGCCCGGCGACTTCACGCAACGAGCTATCCTCGCGCTGTCCCCCTACGAGGTTCTGCACATCAATGACCACATTTGGTGGGTGCTTGCTGTGGGTGCCGGCCAAGGGATATTCACTGTGTACGCCGCGAGCCGCAAGGCTTTGGTGCTTACTGACGACGCCGCCTTGAGCCGATACGCTCGGGATCACGCCAGTACGCCGGTTACTCGTTTCAACATGGACACCGCGTCACTGTCATTTCGGGCTCGGAAGGCATTGAACCACCCCAAACCGCGCCTGCTTCGGCGCCAGGATGCCCGCGATATGCGGCTCGCCGTAATGGACGAACGCTACCTCGTGCGGTGTCCCGAGTGCACAACGCGTGTAGCGATGCCCGGCCCGGAGAGAGCGCCTACGGGGCCGTGGCCCGCTCACCAATGCTGGGGCGATGAGTGGCGTTACGACACCTGGTGCCCGCTCGGTCTGGCTCCCACGTTGGAGGACATTGAGGACGCCCGCCTGCGGAGTCCGCCGACGTGGGCCGCAGGGACCGTTGGTGGTGGCGCACCAGGCTTGGGCAGGCGGTAACCCCACGAAAACACCAACTGCCTGCTCCGCCAGTACCTGCCCAAGAGCACGGACCTTGATCTGACGAACACCACCCGCCTCAGGGAGATCGCGACCGAGCTCAACAACCGACCACGCCGAGCATTGAAGTGGCAGACTCCTCATGAGGTCTACAGCGCCGCCGTTATTGCATTGACCGCTTGAAACTGTCGGCGATACTGGCCCTATTTTCGGTCGGCGTTAACAGGCAAGCCAACGCAGCCCCGCACCGCATCGTGCTGCTTCGCAAATGTCACAAGCAACCCCGCACAGTGGCTTTTATCGCTCGAGGCGCCGATGAAGGCCTTTACGACCGCGACAGCGTACGTTGCCGCAAACGCAACGTCGCCAACGATATATGCGCGTTGTTCACCCAAAATCCCGCTGTCTCTTTGCCCAGGGGACCGCGGCTGCGGCAACGCCGCCAAACCCTCGACATCGTGATCACTGATGCGGCCAAAGAGCTCAACGTTCGCTACCAGCGCTTACGTCGACTCGAGATAGGGCGACGCAATGACACCAACCTGGAAACCACCTTCAGCGCCTGGCTCGACGAACAACCCCGACAATCTGATCCGACCCCAAAGGCCGCTGGACAACAATAAGAGCATCCACCCAGCGGGTCGTGACCCACCCGTGGTGCGGGTGAACGCCACTGTTCGGCTTCCTATTGTGCGTTGTCCAACACCACATGCGATGGAATTGAGCACCGCTGGAAAACTCCTTTGTCGGCGGATCAAGCCCTGATGATCACTAGCTTTTCCAGGAGCATCTCAGCGACCGCATATTTCACGCCCTCGCGGCCCTGGCCCGATTCCTTCACTCCGCCATATGGCATGTGATCGGCACGAAAAGACGGAGGGATATTGACGAGTACGGTCCCGGACTGGATACGGCGCGAGAAGCTAAATGCCGCAGCCAAGTCGCTCGTGTAGATTGACGTATTCAGCCCGTAAACACTCTCGTTGATGCGTTCGATTGCCTCCTCGGCTGACTCCACGTGCACGATCGTAACGACCGGCCCGAAGACCTCCTCGCACAGAAGCGGGCTATCGCTTTGCACCGCAGTCATGACCGTCGGCGCGATGACGCCATTCATTTCAGTGCCCCCTGCAAGCACCGTCGCACCCTCAGCCACCGCCTGGGCGATCCATGTGGACACCCGGTCAGCAGCTTGGGCGGTGATCAGCGGACCGACGACTGTCTCGGGAAGAGTAGGGTCTCCAGCCGGGAGTTCCTTTACCGTAGCTGCGAGTTTGAATGAGAAATCATCGGCCACTGTCTTATGCACAAAGATTCTCTGCAGCGAAACGCATGCCTGACCAGAATTCGAATAACCGCCTGCGACTGAATCAGCAACCGCACGATCAATATCCGCGTCCTTGTCGACGTACATGGCCGCATTGGAACCAAGCTCGAGTATGTGGAGCTTGCGTGGGGAGGCTGATTTGAGGGCCCAGCCGATGCGCGCTGAACCTGTGAAAGTCAGCACTTTTACCCTGTCGTCCCTCTGCCATTCCGCAACGATGAGTTCGGGAGGGCCGGTGACTAGGTTGAGCCATCCCGCTGGAAGACCTGCGTCATGGAATGCTTGGACGAGCATGCCCGCAACGATCGGTGCTTTGTCGGAGGGTTTGAGCACGACGGGGCACCCTGCTGCGAGGGCAGGCCCGACTTTGTGGATCACCAGATTCAACGGGAAATTGAATGGCGTGATGGCTGCTACTACTCCGCGGGCCTCGGGGATGGTGAATGCGATCATGCTCTCACCTGACGAGGTGGCGTCAATGGGAACTGTTTCCCCTGGGAGGCGAGCAGCCTCCTCTGCCGCGTAGGTGAGAGTTCCGACTGCTCGGTCGACTTCGGTGCGCGCGGCTGTGATTGGCTTGCCCGTCTCGCGACTTATGGAAAGGGCAAATGCCTCGGAGGAGGTTGCGACTAGCGCAGCAACGGCGTGAAGAATTTTGACGCGTTTGTGAACCGGTAGCCCTGATCCGAATGCTTGGACCGCGGCGTCGACCGCTGAATGGGCATCTTCAGCCGTGGCGATGGCGACATCTGCGAGTTCATCGCCGGTCCAGCGGTCATGAACCGCCTCCGCGCCATCGCCGCGTGCTGAGACCCATTCGCCGCCAATGTAAAGTTTTTGGAATGTCTTTGTAATCACGGTGCCACGACCTTTGCTGTCTCGGAGATTGCGCTGAGAACGGCGGTGGTGAATTCCTCAGTCGAAGCTGATCCGCCTAAGTCTCGCGTGGAGATCCCGGCCGCCAGCACGTCCTCGAACGCATGCGAGAGGTGCATTGCCGCCTCATGGTGGCCAAGATGGTCCAGCATCATGACACCACTCCAGATCTGGCCGACGGGGTTTGCGAGCCCCTTGCCAGCGATATCGGGCGCTGAGCCGTGGACAGGTTCGAACAGACTCGGATGCTTGCGTTCAGGGTTTAGATTCGCGCTCGGAGCGACGCCGATGGAGCCGGTTAGCGCACTGCCTAGGTCAGAAAGGATGTCACCGAAAAGGTTCGACGCCACGACAACGTCGAGCGACCACGGCTTGAGTACCATTCTCGCGGCCAGCGCGTCAATCAGTACGGTCTCGAGTTCGACTCCGCCCGCTTCCGTGACAACCTGCTCTACGATTTCGTCCCAGAAGGGCATGGTGTGCACTATCCCGTTGCTTTTTGTAGCAGAGGTCAGCCTTCCTGCGCGTGACGCCGCGAGAGTCGCGGCGTAGCGCGCTGCTCTCTGTACTCCGTGTCGGGTGAATACGGACTCTTGCACTGCAGCTTCTTGTGGCAGACCGCGGTAGATGCGGCCGCCTATCTCGGAATACTCGCCCTCGTTGTTTTCTCGGACGATAAGGAAGTCGATATTGCTTCCGGCTTTCAGGGGGGAGTCCACTCCGGCCAGCGAACGCACCGGACGCAAGTTGATGTACTGCTCGAAATATCGGCGAATAGGAATCAGCAGGCCCCACAGGGTTTCCGTGTCCGGAATCTCGGGAATACCGACTGCGCCAAGGAAGATCGCGTCGTGCGTGGAAAGCTGCTCGAGACCGTCAGCTGGCATCATCGAGCCCGTGGCCATGTAGTGGTCGCTGCCCCATGGAAGGTCAACAAAATCGAACTTCAGGGAGTGAATGCTCGCAATCGACTCCAAGCATTCGATCGCCGCGGGTACGACCTCCTTGCCGATTCCGTCTCCCGCGATGACGGCGATTCGTTGCCGGGCGCTCATGCGGCCACAGCCTTTCCGCCTTGCTGAGGCATGATGAGGACTTTGTCAAACGTGCCGTTGACCTGCGCCTCAAGCGCCGCTTGGAAATCATCGAGCGCGAAGAACCCCGCGTTCATGCGATCGAGGCCGAGCGACGGAATGAGGTTTGCCGCACGACGGTGCGTGTACGGATTCAGGGCCGTACCCAGCAAGGTGAGCTCGCGAGCGTATATGTCGTTCGGACTCAATGACATGCGGGCGCTGGGATCTGCAACACCGAGCAGCAAGATCTTCCCGGCGCGACACGCGATCGAGACGGCAGTCTCGACAACTCGCGGTGATCCGACCGCGTCGATGACATAGGGGAAGCCCACGCCGTCCGTCACGGCCGCAATGTCATCTTCGAATGTGGCGGATGTCGGGTCAAGCGTCAGGTCAGCGCCGAAGCGTGACGCGAGGTCTCTGCGGCTCTCACGCGGGTCCATGACGATCACAGGACCAAGCCCTTGCAGCTTCGCGAGTGCTGTCAGGATGGCGCCAATCGGACCGGCGCCGAAAATGGCGATGGGCATGCCAGACTTGGCCTCAAGTCGATCGAGTCCGTGGACGCAGCAGGCGATTGGTTCGGTCAAAGCAGCTTGCCAGGCCGGAACCCCAACGGGCACCGCGTAGGCGAGCGTGTCCGGCACAACCAGGAACTCTGCCATGCCGCCGTCAAGGTGCACACCGGGTGCCCTGCGCGCAGGGCACATGTGTAGCGAACCCGTTTGGCAGTTGAAGCAGGTACCGCAATAAAGGTGCGGCTCCACCGTTACGAGTTGTCCAATCTGTACTGACGTCACCTCAGACCCCACTTGCACGACTCGGGCCGCGATTTCATGGCCGAGTGCCATCGGCGGGCGGGACATGAAGTGTCCCTCGATAATGTGCGTGTCCGTAGCGCACACTCCCACAGCCTCGGGGGCAAGCAGTACATCGCGTGGCCCGACCGTGGGCACACTGACATCGTCAAGGCTCACTACGTGGTCTCCGTGATAGCGAACTGTTCTCACGCTGGAATCTCCTGTCTGACGTCGACGGTAATTACCGCGACTCCGTGTGCGGCGAGCATCTCTTCGTGCTCTGGTCTGATGTCTTTGTCGACGATGATCGCGCTGATGGCATCCCAACTGCAGATCTTCACCATGGCGCCGATCGAAAACTTCGAGGAGTCGGCGATCAAGATGACCCGATCTGAAACCTCGATAAGGGCGCGCTTCGTGATGGCGTCGAAGTCGGTTCCGCAGAACGCGCCTCGCTCGCTGAGCCCGGATGCGGCCAGAAAAAGTGTCTGGATCTGAAAGTTTGCAATCGATTCGAGCGTACTGGGGCCCGCGAAACTGAGGGATTCCGGGTAGAGAACACCGCCGAGCGCTGTCACCTCAATGCCGTCATTCTGCACGAGCGTCGTGACCACTGGAAGTGATTGCGTAATGACCTTGAGGTGCAGATCCCGCGGGAGAAGCGCGGCCAGACCGGCGGCAGTCGTACCCGCGTCGAGGGCGATGACCGCGTTTGGGGTGATGTAATCAAGGGCACGTTTTGCGATCTCTCGCTTGGCATCGCCGTTACTGGCTGCGCGTGCTCGATAGTCGACGCCCTGCAACTCCTGCTGGGTAACTGAACTAACGCCGCCGTGATAGCTCTTCAGTAACTCGAGGTCAACGAGTCGTGCAACGTCGCGTCGGATCGTCATTTCTGAGACCCCAAGTAACGATGACAGCTCGGCAATCGTGCAGTAGCCCTGGTCCTCCACAACCTTCACCAGTCGATCTCGCCGATCAGGTGCCGTCCCGTACCTCAGCTCGTCGCTCACGGTGCGGTCTCCTCGCTTCCCGGACACGTGTTCACGCGGCGTCAACGATGGCATTGAGGTTCTTCAGTCGCTGGACTGATCGCTCCGCCATCGCAGCGACACGGTCTGCTTCGACGATGGTGTCAGCCCAGATCGCGCGACCAGCCAGGAAACCACTAGCGCCGCCTTCGCGGGCTGCAGCCACGGCACTTGCAAACTCATCTTTGTCGACTCCATTGGACAATACGACCCAGTCGCCGTCTACGATCTGACTCATGCGGCGCGCATGTTCGGTGATCTTGCTCACGTCTCCGACCGTGTAACCGGGAACCTCCGCCTTGTAGACGTCAGGCCGGAATGCCGACACTTCGGCGGCGGCCGCGAGAATCGCTTCATGGCGTTCCTCCGCAGACGCCCACGTGGCACCTTCCGCCGGTCGCACGATCGCCTCAACAAGGCTTGCGACACCGGCGGCCCTCGCGAGCTCGACCGCGCGTTCGATCAACGCTCCCCTCGCTTCAACTTCGTGCCCTTCACGCCAAATAACCAAGAATTTGATGGCGTCCGCACCGACCTTCTTCAGAAAATCCACGGTCACGAGTTCATCAAAAGAGCTGCCCGTGACGGCTGCACCAGGCTCCTGGTGGAGGACGTCAGCTGCCACGATTAGCGCGCAGCCGTCGGCAATTCCACTTGGCCGTTCGCCCGTGACCGAGTACGGACGATCGAGAAGGACAGCAGAGGCGAAGGGCGTCAGCACCTCGACGGCGCTCTGTTTGAACTCTCGCAGCGCTTCATCATTGACGCGCAGCCCATTCGCGTCACGTGCGAACATGTCCCGCAGTGACTCTCGCTGGTCGAGCGCCAGCATCGCGTAATTGCCGCCATCCGTTTTCAGGCGGTCTGTCACTGCCACTGTTGCTTCGGTCATTTGGTTACCTGCTTTCCGTGAGATTCGTGCTGAGCAAGAAAGGCTTCGCTTTCCTTGTGAGTAGGGATGGCGCTACGACCATCGAGGCCGCCACACGAGATCGCGGCGACGGCATTGGCTCGGCGAGTGGCACGTTCGAGCTTCATTCCGGAGATTAGGCCCGCGAGCAAAGCGCCATGGAAAACGTCTCCTGCGCCGATCGTGCTTTCGACGTCGACCTGGAATCCGGGAACGTGAATCGGCTCGCCGCCGGCGGTGAGTGCCCAAGATCCCCTCGGTCCGTCAGTTGCGACGACCATTGCAGCGCCCTCGATAATGGCCGCAAACAGCGCTGCTTCAACGCTTGAGCCCGGGTATCGCTCAAGGAGCGTTGTCACGGTAGGGGCATACAGCGCAGCGCCCACGAGATCGAGTGTCGGAATAGGGTTGCCCGCGTCAACACTCAGCCTGGCCTTAGAGCCAGCGGCCCGCATGGCTGCGCGCGTGACTTCAAACCCGGTCTGATCAACGTGCAGCCACGGCGCAGCATCGACGGGAATGTCTTCGATCCGAGGAGGTAGGGCCTCACCAGTGATGATCGACCTCGTGCTGGTATCGCGATGGGCCACCACGATGCTCTGCACGGAGGCGACCGAAGGATCCGTCTGAAGATGCGTTGTGTCCACACCTTCTCGCTCAAGCATCTCTCGCACTTGTGCTCCAGCACTGTCTGCTCCGACAACGCCGCAAAAGGCAACCCTGGCACCGAGCCGGGCGAGCGCGACGGCCGCCGTTGCGGCCGGCCCGCCACCAGCCATGACCATCGAATTGCTAGTGACTCGTTGGTCGATGCCCACAACAGTATCGACGGCGGCAATAACATCGAGGTTAGCTGCGCCGATGCAGACCACGTCGAACTTTGGCATAGAACGATCTCCGATTCATGACAAGACCAATTGTCTGATTAATTGCGCGATATCTCTCATCTTATGTTTGCATTATGCCACAAAATGTGTAATCTTTCACATGTAGTGTTGTAATTCAATCATATTGCGTTCAGAGTCGAACATGGGTGAGACGTTTTACCGTTCGAATCGACAGCAAGCCGATCGCAATCGACAGAACGGAAAAGCGCATGCACAGACGGAAGTTCACGCGGGGGGGCCTGGTCGCCACCGCAGTAATACTCACAGTTTCGATTTTTACGGGGTGTGCAGCAACGGGTGACGCGTCTGGTGAAGAGGTTGCCACCGGATCGTTCGATTGGAAACGCTTCGATGGTGAAGAGATTCGCTTCGTCGCGGGGCTCCAACCGTGGCAGGCAGCCGTAGAACCGCTGATTCCTCAGTTTGAACAGAAGACCGGCATCAAGGTCAACATGGAATCACTACCCGAGGACCAGTTCCGCCAGCGCCTCCAAGTGGAACTCACTGCTGGGAGTGACGATATCGATGTCTTCATGTCGTCCGTGCAGCAGGACGGCGCCCGTTTCGCGCAGTCCGGGTGGTACGAGGACCTGAAGCCGTACATCGAAAACAAGTCGCTCACGGCTCCGGACTACGACTTCGGAGACTTCAGCGAATCCGTCGTGAACGGTCACACGTTCGACGGCGTGCTCTCCGCGCTTCCGATCCAACTCGAAGTGCAGATGCTTTACTACCGCAAGGACCTCCTCGCGAAGGCCGGCTTCGATGCTCCGCCCGCAACTCTCGACGAGCTCCGGGAGATGGCTGCGGCGATGACAGACCCCGCCGACGGCGTCTACGGATGGGCTGCACGTGGAAAGAGCGCGGCGGCCGTGACACAGCTCACTAGCTTCCTTTTGAACTACGGCGCCACATACATGACTGAGGATGGCAAGGCGGCGTTCGATAGCAAAAAGGGAATTGCGGCCATCGAGGAGTACGGCAGCCTCATCCGCGACTACGGGCCCAGCGGGAACACAAATAACAGCTGGGAAGAACTGCTCGCTCTTTTCCAGGCTGGCAGCCTCGCCCTCTGGGCCGACAACAGCGGCCAAGCGGTAGCTGTTCGCGATGCAGCCTCCAGCAAGTATGCCGACCAGGTAGGTTTTGCTCCCATGCCCGCCGGGCCAGCGGGCGACGCGCAGACCTTCTTCGGCTGGGCTGCGGGCATCTCCTCGTCGTCAGCTCAGAAGGACGCCTCCTGGCTCTTCCTGCAGTGGCTGACAAGCCCGGATGTTGTTGGCCAGCTTCAGGATCAGGGCATTGCGGGTGGGCGACAGTCCGTGCCGTTTGGCACGGACGTGAATCCGGAATTCGTCACTGCCTTCCAGAGCGCCCTCTCCAAGGCGCAACCGCAACTCCCGCAGGTGAAATCGGTTCCCGAAGTTCGTGACGCAATTGGCGCCGCAATCGTCACGTCGATCCAAGGAGGGGACGCTGCCGCGGCGACAAAGAAAGCCGCGGAAGCGTTCGACCAGATCGTCTCTACGGAATAATCACCCGAATCCGCAACCAGAGAGCACTCCCATGTCACTAACTCCCACAAAGGAGGGAACCCCCCCGGTCGCGCGCGACACCGCGACCGGGGGGTCGGCGTCGAGGACCAAGCGTTCCGACTCCAAATTCCCGACCAAGACTCCGACACCGCTCACCACCAGGCAACGCCTGAGCCGTTTTGTCGACCGCCATGTCCTCGGGATCTACGTGGCGCCCGCAGTGGCCTTCATCTCGCTCGTGATGATCTTCCCCGTAGTATTCACGCTGTTCTTGTCATTCACTGAGTGGTTCGGAAGTGCCAGGACTCCGCCCAAGTTCGTCGGAATAGACAACTTCGTGCAACTCTTCCAAGACGAGCGATTCTTGCTTGCCACCGGCCGCACAATCCTGCTCACCGCTGGTGCCGTCACTGCACAAACGATCATCGGAGTCGGCCTCGCCGTGCTTCTGCATCGGCAATTCGTCCTCCGGGGCCTTGTTCGCAGCATCGTGCTCCTGCCGATGATCGCGACTCCCGTCGCCATCGCCCTCATCTGGCGCCTAATGTTCCATCCTCAACTCGGCATCCTCAACGACATACTCACTCGTATCGGATTCGCGCCTAGTGATTGGCTCGCAGATCCAAACCTGGCACTACTGCTCGTCGGCGTCGTGGATACGTGGGAGTGGGCACCACTCATCGCGCTAATCACGCTCGCCGGTCTCGCAGCTCTCCCGGAAGACCCATTCGAGGCCGCATCGATCGATGGTGCGAATGGGTGGCAAAAGTTCTGGCATGTGACGCTGCCCATGGTTCGCCCCATTGTCGTGGTCGCCGTCGTTTTCAGGCTCATCGAGTCTCTAAAAACATTTGACGTGATCTTCGTCATGACGCAGGGAGGACCCGGCTTTCAGACCGAGACCCTTAACATCTACGCATATAACGTGGCCTTCCAATACCAGCGACTTGGATACAGCGCGGCCCTGCTCATCGTCTTCTTCCTCCTCGTGTTGCTTATTTCAAGCTCCATGATGAAACTTCGTCGTCCTAAGGAGAAGTAAATGGCCCACACCGCTGCCTATCGGGTCAAGAAGGGCCTCGGCTCCTTCGGCTTCTATCTTCTGCTCGCCCTTGTGCTCGTGCCATTCGTCTTCGTCTTCTACTACATGGTTACGACCTCATTGAAGTCGCCTGCCGACCTAGTCGCCAAAGACTTCGTCTGGGTTTTTCAGCCGACGCTCGACAACTACGAGCAAGTCTTCGAGCAGACCGACTTCCTTCAATTCGCGCTGAATTCAATGCTCGTCGGCCTGGGCTCAGTACTCGTTGCTCTTGTACTTGGGCTACCCGCCGCTTACGCAATCGCAAGATACAAAGCGCCGAAAATTGCACTGCTCGTGCTCTCGTCACGTATTACTCCAGGAATCACATTCCTCATCCCGCTGTTCATCATCTTTAGCCAGCTCAAGTGGATCGATACCTACCAAGCACTCATCATCGCTCACCTCCTAGTCACGCTCCCTATGGTGACGTGGTTGATGATTGGATTCTTTGAGGACATTCCCCAAGAGATTATCGATTCAGCCCGCGTTGACGGCGCTAGCGCAACTAGGACCTTCCTGGAAGTCGTACTTCCACTGACACGCGGTGGAATTGCCGCAGCCTCAATCCTTGCGTTCATCTTCAGCTGGAATCACTTCATGTTCTCGGTCGTGCTGGCCGGACGGATGACGCGTACGCTCCCTGTCGCAGTGTTCGAATTCATGTCGTATGGCCAAATCAACTGGGGTGCTATCGCTGCGGCGGCGACGGTCATGACAATCCCGGTCGTCATCATGGCGCTATTCGTTCAACGCAACATCGTTCAGGGGCTCGCTGGGGGTGCGGTCAAAGGATAGGTTTCGCTGTGGAGCCTCAGCGCGTTTTTTATCGCTACCCCTGCGCCGGAAGTGCATTTCCTCTCTCCAGCCCCAAGCGGCACCAACTTAGAGGGACCGTACGCGGAAACCGGCCCCAGTATCGGTTCCACCTTGTTGTGTGGGCCACGTTACGTGAACCGTCTCTGATTTTCTGACGCCTTCTTTCTGGTGAAAGGCTTTGGATATGCCCAAGAAGCACCCAACAGAGGTTCGTGAGAGAGCGGTTTGGATGATGCGAGAGCGTTTAACGGATTACCCGTCGATGTGGGCTGCGTGCTGCGAAGTGGCACTGGTCGTCGCGGGCACCGAAGCCGCCATTCAAGACCGGCGGGCCGATCCGCCGATCACGTTCCTTGCGCGGCTGGTTCGAGTTCGGGTGGAGCGCCGCCGGGCCGCTCCCGCGGCAGGTGATCGGGGTGCGCGCGTCCAGCTGCGCGCCGCTCACCACCGGGAATCCGGAGCTGGCAGATCCGGGCATGAGTGCTCGTGTGGCGCGCCCGAATGTCGATCAGTGGCACGCGAAGCCGCCAGTCCGGGCCCCGGACGTAACCGGACATAATCAGGCGTTATCGGCTATGCGGGTCGGCGCCGTGTCGCCATTGAGGGGCGCTCTCTTTAACTCACCAGCCTTTGAGTTGTTCCGTCACGGTCGGTGCATTCCGGGCAAGGGTTGTTCGCCAGTCCAGGACTCCAGCATTCTGGAGCTGCCCGATTACGACGATCGGTGCCAGATTATGCTGCGCGGCGACGGTCGCCACCCAACCAGCACTGACGCGGTCCGGCGATGTCGGAAGCGAAGTTGGTAGGAGCCAGCTGCGTGCGTGTGCATTTGCACCCTTTTCGTTGTCGTTAGCGCCGTCCGTCTCGTCGAGTGCCTCGACGATCGTTTCCGATTGGACGTGGTCAAGAACAACGTGGGCGGTTTCGTGCAGCAGGGTGAACAAGATTTTGTCAAGTCGTTTGCCTCGACCCGAGAGTCCGATGACTGGCGTCTCGTTCAGAACGAAGGCACATCCGTCGATTTTGGCACCGGGAAGGGCCTCGACGTAGACCAGCGACACTCCTGCCGCAGCGAAGAGCGACGGAAGATTTCGGAACTCTTCCGGAGTTTTGAGTAGAGATGGAAGTGTCTTACCGAGGCCGGACAGACGCTCGCGGGAATAGGGCTGTAGGGGGGGGCGAGTGCGGGATTCTCGACGAATGCATGCGACCCAGGCGCTTTGGACGGCAGAGACCGCATCCTGGTCGTTGCTGCGGCGCGCTGCGATGGAGAAGGAGGGTGCCTCTTGGATTGATCGAAGCTCGAAGAGGTCAATGATTTCGGCTTCCAGCTCATCCAGGGTTTTGCCGGAAATAACCTTGCGCTTTTTGAGCACACTGATGGGGGCAAGTTCGTTCAGGCGCGCCCGTCGCCGGACCGCTTCTAAGGCTTTCTGGGTCTTGAAGTCCTTGGCCTGCTCGCTCAACAGATAGGCATCCTGCAGATTTAGCCAGAACTCGGCCGTCTGACCAAACGCCGCACCGATTTGAGCGGCCGACTCGCGTGTAATTTCTTTCTTGCCGGTCACGATCTCAGACACAAATTGGGTGGGGCGCCCGATGACGGTTGCGAAGTCCGATTGTGTCCATCCGCGCGCATCGAGCTCAAGTCCAAGGATTTGGCCGACAGGGATCGGATTGGGCAGCTGCGTGTTCATTCGTGTACTTCCGTTCCTACGACGGTGACGGTGAACCGCGCGACAATCGGGCTGTTCTCGTCGTTGAAGGTGATGGTCAGGCGATGTTGGGCGCCGAGTTGCACTGTCGACATCCGCGGCTTTTCCGGGTGCGGCCGGAGGCGCAGCATCCGCATGGCGTAGAGGTCGCCTTCGACCTTTGCCGCCACAGCGCATTGTGTTACGAGGAAGAATTGTCGGATCTCGCTCGCGCCCCAGCCATTGGGGCGGTAGCCAGGTTCCCTCGCCAAGCGACGCAAATCCGCGTCAAGCAGCTCGAGTTCCAACACGCTCCTTCAAGATCACCCTTTAGGTGATGACGTCTTGAGCTTACCCCGCGTTGAGGGCCACGTCGCCCCACTCGTTAATCGTTAAATGGTTATCACCTAAAGGGTGAAGACGTGGTACAGTTCACACGTCGATGGTTGTCATCGACATTTCATATGGAAGGAACAACCATGACCGCAGAAGTACAGGCTGTACAGAAGGGCCCGAAAGCCAGGGACTATGAGATTGTCATCAACGGGACGCCCCACGTTGTTGACAACGCGGACGTGACGTACGGCCAGGTCGCCCAACTCGCCTTCCCCGGTGCAAGCGACCCCGACGTGACCTACTCGGTCGCGTACCGCAAGGCTCACGGCGGCAGTGGCACGCTCGTCGCTGGCGGGTCCGTCAAAGTCAAGAAGGGAACAAGCTTCAATGTCACGCCGACAACTCGTTCTTAACAGCTTTGACCTGACCCGTCTCGTCAACGAGGGGTACTCAGTCCGCATCAAGTCCGGGCACCTTCTCGTCGATGACATCCCTTTCGCCACCGACGGGCAGGTAATTGGCCGTGGTTCTCTCGTCTGCCCTCTCGACCTGCAGGGCGAGACCACGATGAGACCGCAGACACACGTGATGTGGTTCATTGGCGGGATCCCCTGCACCAAGGATGGGGCAGAAGTGCCCCTACTGCTGCACCAGCGTGGTCCGCAACCCCTCGCGGAGGGAATTATTGCCGACTGCAGTTTCTCCCAGAAGATGGGTGGTCGTGACTATGAAAACTTCTACGAGAAGGTTGTCGCCTATGTCGGCATAATTCTGGGTCATGCGCAGGCACTGGACCCAGACGTGGTGCCGACGACTTTCAGACCCGTTGAAACAGACGAGGACGACGGCGTATTCAAGTACCTCGATACCAACTCGAGCCGTGCCGGAATCATGTCTCAGACAGACAGGCTCGCCGTAGACCGGATCGCGATCATCGGGCTAGGTGGCACCGGTTCCTACCTTCTTGATTTGCTCGCGAAGACTCCGATCAGGGAGATTCATCTGTATGACGGCGACATCTTTTCCACGCACAATGCTTTCAGGGCGCCCGCGGCGGCGAGCGTTGACGAGCTCAACGCGGCTCCGTATAAAGTTCATCACCATGCCTCTCGATACGAGCCGTTTCGGCGGGGACTGCACCCTCATGCGGAGTACGTGACCGCGGACAACATGGATGTACTCCTGGCTATGGACTTTGTCTTTCTTTCCATGGACGCGAGCACCGATAAGGAGGTAATCGTCGATCGGCTCACGAGAGCTAATGTTCCGTTCATCGACACGGGCATCGGTGTTGCACGGAGCGAAGACGGCCTTGCGGGGTTGGTACGGGTTACGACAAGTCTGCCCGGACACCGGGCACACGTTGAGGAGAACGGTCTCATCTCGTACGTGCTCGGGGATGAGGACGAGTACGAGTACGAGACCAATATTCAGGTCGCTGAGCTCAACGCGCTGGCCGCCGTACTGGCCGTGATCGCATTCAAGAAGAAGCTCGGCTTCTACCGCGATGAGGTGAAGGAGCTTCACGCCCTGTACCGGATCGATACAAACGAGATCCTCAACAGCTTTGGAGAGGAGGACGAGGACGAAGACGAAGGCGGTGTGGGATTGGTGAACGCAGCATGAGGTTGTCGGGACTAGAGCCCGTTCACGTGAGGTATATTCCAACCGACCTGGAAATTGGAAAGTTCTATGTCTCTTTGGAGTACGCGACTGCATCTCATCTTTGCGTTTGTGGGTGTGGGTGTCGAGTTGTTACGCCCCTGGGAAAGGCGGATTGGATCCTCACCTTTGATGGCACGGTGAGTCTTCATCCATCGATCGGAAACGGTCAATTCCTGTGCGGGTCGCACTACTGGATTAGGCAAAACAAGGTCGTGTGGGCGCCAAAGATGTCACGGGCGGAAGTCAAGGTCAATCAGATGGAAGACGAAGCTCGACGGGACGATCACTATGGTGTGGTGGCAAAATTGGGGCTGATTGCGTTGGTACACCGCTGGTTGCGCCGCTGAACAGGCACGGCCACGAGGACATGCATTCAGCAGGTGCTCCGTTGAAGGCCGGGCTAGCGGTGCTCCATGCGATCCTAGAAGTGACGGTGTGTTGCAGCCCTGTAGGAAATCGATTCGGAGGAACGCCCGCACCCCAGCGACGCTTCACTGCACCAAAGGAGCCGATATGGCAGAAACGTTCGGTCACATAGGTTGACATCTTCCGGTCAGCTCACGAGACGATTGGACAAAGTTTGGCCAGCAGAATTGAATTCGTAACCCACACTTCTAGGAGATTCTCTGGTTGCTTAGGTGGACGAGTAACGCAACAGTGAACTCTGCCGCACCCAATCGCGGGACAAGATCATGCATCGAGCTGTTCTGGATCTGATGAAATATTTTGTCGGACGATGACCGGCGGATAAGGCTGGATTCGTCCTGCACGACGCTTATGTGGCTTACGGTGTGTAATCTCTGCCAATAGAGGGGGCTCTTTTCAACTACGGCATCAGCTAGGGTTTCCAGGCTTGTCATGATCTGTTGCTTTCCTGTTCGTGAACGGACCAGCCATTGGTCTCCAAACATTGAGATGTTGATCCGGTTGCCGGCAACTTGTTTCAGCAATCGAGTTACCTCTGCTTTTATGCCTGTCAGGTTCACATACCCGGTCATTCTGGACAAGGTCGTCCCTCCAGGACATCCTCCACACATAGCGGTCTCTCTTCCGAGAAGTTATGGCATCACATCGCCGCTGTTGGGCCCGAGCGTCTGACCCGTGTACAGGTCACCGCCAGGAGAAGATGCCAGGAGCAGGGCAGTCGGGGCAACTTCGTGTGGCTGGCCGAATCGGCCGAGCGGCAGCTCAGACTGTTTCATCTTTTTCCATTCTGACGACAAGCCGTCCATTAATGGAGTCACGATGGGCCCGGGTGCGATCACATTGGCAAGGATTTTGTGCGGTGCCAGTTCCAGTGCTAAAGACTTGGTGAACCCAATGACTCCCGCCTTGGCTGCACAGTAGTGCGCGAGATTGATGCCGCCCTTTATCCCCAGCTGGGACGCAATATTGATGATGCGACCGCCGCCGCGCTTCACCATTTCAGGCGCGGCCCACCGTGAACAGAGGTAAACACCTTTCAAATCCACCGCGATGGTCTTGTCGAATGTCTCCGGGCTCATTTCAAGGAAAGGCGTTTCGTCCAGTATCCCGGCACTATTGACGAGAATGTCGATACCCCCGTGTTCGGCGACGATGGAAGCAATCGTTGCACGCACGCCGTCGCTGTCGGTGACGTTCACTGCGTGGCACGAGGTCTGCACGCCGTATTCACTGCACTGTTTGGCGATTTCTTGGCAGTGCTGCTCGTTCAGGTCCAGAAGTGCAACAGTGGCACCCTCCTGTGCGAACAACCGGGCGATGGCTGCTCCCATGCCGCTGCCGGCTCCGGTGATTACAGCAACTTTCCCGCTTAGTTGATTCATTTTTTTCCTTTTCTATGGATGAAAGGGGGCTTAGCTTGGCCATCTGACGGTCAGACCGCCGTCAACGATGATTTCCTGGCCGGTCACGTAGGCAGAGTCTTCACTGGTCAGGAAGCGGATGACCCGGGCGGCTTCATCGGCGTTTCCTACGCGTCCCCAAGGAATGATCTTGCCTGCTTCGTTGAGTCCTTCCCGACCGAGCGAGTTGACTGCATCGAGCGACTGCGGACTCTCGATGAGCCCGGGGATAACGGCATTGACTCGGATTTTCCTGGGCGCAAGCTCCACTGCGAGTGACCTACACATCCCTAGGACGCCGGATTTAGCTGCCGCGTAGTGGCTATGGTCCGCCCAACCGTAGACACCGCCAGCGATAGATGATGTCGCCACCATCGCGCCGGCACCGGTCATGCGTGCAGCGCAGGAACGGAATATGCGCATGACTCCCGAAAGATCCACTGCCATCATGTTGTCCCACGCTTCGTCGGTCATGTCGGCAAGTGGCGCTCGTCGGAGAATTCCTGCGGCGGCAATGGAAATGTCCAGTCTTCCGAAGGCGTCAACGGCCACCTGCGCTAGGGCTTCAGTGTCGTCGATGCTACGTACATCAACAGGTACGGGAATACACTTCGCTCCCGCTGCCTCTACTGCTGCCACGGTTTTCCTGACGTCATGCGGGTCGCTGGGCAGGTAGCCGACCACAGTATGTGTGCCAGCTCTCGCGTATGCCACCGCTAGAGCCTGGCCAATTCCGCTACCGCCGCCAGAGATGACTGCGACCTTGCCTTCCAGACCGTCATCTCGCTTCATGCTGTTACCCCCAGTGCCTTTTTGTGGTCGCTAATGCGGTTCGTTGTACGTGTACCCATCATGAACAGCCCGGAAAGCAGCATAAACAGAGAACCGGTCAGCATGGCCGAAAGACCCATGGGAACGCCACTGAGCAGCAGCAGACTCAGAAGGCCCGACCCGACTATGCCACCGACAGGCGCCATCACGTGCGCCACGTTGGTGCCCATGCCCCGCACGTGCGCTGGAAAAGATTCACCCATGTAGAAAAGCAACGCTGCGTAGGGACCATTCAAGAAAAACAGCGTGATGGCGTAAAGCGGGATGACGAACGCCCCCGTGTCCGGACCGAGCAACATGATCAGGCTGACGATTCCACCTGTGGTCCAGCCCAGTACGACTGTCAGCTTCCGACCGATGCGATCACCCAGCCAGCCGTGGAAGAGGTAACCGCAGAATCCAACGGCATTGGCCATGACAAGAATGACCAGTGCGTTTTCGAAGGTTACCTGCTTGGCCTCGACCAGCACGGTGGTTCCCAGAACTGAGAACACTTGAATCCCGATCCAGCTGCAGAACCATGCCAATGACAGGCAGGTCGTATGCTGGCGCAGTTCTGGGGTGAAAACATCCTTGAGGCCTGTCTTGTAGTGGCTTCCTTCTTCAAGATCATGTTCCTGGGCTAGGGCATGGGCTCCTTGGATGTCGGCAGTTGCGCGGCGACGCTTCACTTCCTGCATCGCTGCAAAGACGGGCGACTCAGGAAGTCTTGTTGCCAGGAGCACGACCAAGAGGGAGAGAAGGGCCGCGAGCAAGAAGCTCCAGCGCCACCCGATGATTGGAAGCAGTAAGGCTGAGATTCCAGCCGAGAGTAGAGCGCCCACTGGCCATCCGGCCTGCACAATGCTGAACATGAACCCGCGGCTCTTGGCCTTCTTGTACATTTCGTTGAGGTAGACGGCATTGACGACCTCTTCAGATATCGAGAATCCGGAGAAGGACCGGACAATGATGAGGCTCACGGCCCCAACGACCGCCCCGGTTAATCCAGACGCCAGAGCCCCACCAATCATGAGAAGGATGAGCGCTTTCTTCCGGCCCATTCTGTCCAGGATCGTGCCGACGGCCAAGGAGATGATGAAGACGCCGATTGTGGCAATGGTGTTTATGGCAGTCGATTCGCCCGCAGACCAGCCGAACTCTTCGCCGATTAGCGGCAGTAAAGTGCCGAAAAGCGTGTAATCATATACGGATGCAGTCCACGCAATGAAGCAAACAACCGATACGTAGACGATGGTCTTTTTTGTGATAGGGACGTTCCATGGCTCAACCTTTTCCTCGGTTGATGTTGATGTTATGGAGGATTTGGCCATTTCTTGCTCCTAACGGGGATTTCGCGTGGCGAAGTCGCGCGCGACGTCTTCCATGAAGGCAAACTCGACACCGTCATGTTGCTGAATGTGGTCGAAGAGTCGCTCGAGCATGAGCAGGTTCTGAGGGCGTCCGGAAACATCTGGGTGGATCGTAATGGGGAAAACGGCGTAGTCCATTTCACGGTAAACCCAGTCGAATTGATCTTTCCACAGTTGCTCAATATCGTGAGGACTCACGAACCCATGACTATTGGCACTGCCCTTAATGAACATCATTGGAGGAAGATCATCGAGATACCAGCTCGCGGGAATCTCGATAAGGCTCGTTTCCTGACCGCGAACCAGAGGCTTCATCCATTCTTTTGCGGATCCGGCATCGTAATTAATCTTGGTCCAGCTATCGCCTACCCGCACGTAGTACGGGGTGAAATCGTCGTGCATCAAGGAGTGGTCGTAGAGGAAACCTCGTTCAAGCAGGATTTCGTTTGTCACGGGCGAGAATTCCCACCAAGGTGCCACATATCCCACCGGTTTCTTACCGATTCTGGATTCAAACAGCGCGATACAGTGGTCAAGGACCTCCGTCTCCTGCTGCCGGGACATCGCGATCGGGTTTTCGTGGCTGTATCCGTGGACCCCGACTTCATGCCCGGCTGCAACCGTTGCATCAAACTGCTCGGGAAAAGTCTCAATGGAGTGGCCGGGCCAGAACCAGGTCACGGGCATCTGACGATCCGTAGCAAGTTTCAGCAGTCGCGGCACACCGACCTCGCCGGCAAACAGGCCACGCGAGATGTCACCCGGAGAGTCTTCACCACCGTAAGACCCTAGCCATCCGCCGACGGCGTCAACATCGATGCCGATGGTCACGTATATCTTCTTGGACAAAATTCCTCCTATTGGATTAGAGATGGGCTAGCAGTCGATTGGAAAAACGTCGAAAAATCATGTAGCGGGGTATCAAGCGACACCAATAAGGCCGCAAGTATTCGGGCTTGGAAAGGGTTGAGATCACCTGAAGGTATGGCGCCAGCTTTGACCAAGTCGATGCCCCCACCGTTCCCATATGTGGGAACAACCGGCCCCCAGGGGGTGCGCGTACTTAGAATGACCGGACAGCCCCTATCGACCGCCTTCTCAACTGCTTTCAGGAATCCGGGTCCGGCATTACCTACTCCGGAACCCGCGAGAACAACAGCGTCCGTCCCCGATCTGACGGCAAAGTCAAACAAATCGGTCGTCGCGCCGGGGAATGTGGTGATGATCTCCACCCGAGTCGTGTCAAATCTGGGAGGTGGAAGCGGGAGCGGTTTCCGAGCGATTGGGCGGCACATGACGACAAGGTCGTCACCGATCATGTGGGCAACTTCGCAACCACCGGCGAACGGGTTCAGGGCTGTCGTGTGGAACTTGCGTGCGCCTCGAGCGGAACGGACAACTCCACTGAACGCGATGAGCGCACCTGAACCGTGTAGATCTTCACAAACGGCAGCCTTAACGGCATCCTCTAAATTGCGGGGCCCGTCGGGATCACGGCTATCTGCCGCATGCTGCGCACCTGTAAAGACGACGTTCTTGCGCGACGAATGAACGAGATCGAGGAGAAATGCTGTCTCCTCCATCGTGTCTGTCCCGTGGGTAACGACAACGCCGTCGACATCATCATCATCCAATGACTTACGAACAAATTCTGCAACTGTGCGTAGATTGTTGAGATTCAGACGGTAGCTTCCGGTCGTGAGAATGTCGTGGGAAGCAACGGTATGAACACTCGATACGCTCTGAACCAGGCTGTTCGTGCTGTCTGACGCGAGGACACCATCTTCGCCTCGTCCCCGCGAAGCGATTGTCCCGCCCGTGCCGAAAACCTGAATGTGAGCCATGCTCTCAACTTCCTTAGTTCCGTCGTTGGCTAGGAATATAAACAAACGTATGCCGCAATCGTTTGCTTAGGTCTCTGCGCCAGATAATATCGGTGAATGGATGCGATTCATAATTCAAGGAGAACTCACAACCGTGGGAATGTGGGAGCGGAACCGAAACGTGCAGAGTTCTGAACCGGTCACGCTCAAGACCTTGGCCCACGAACTCGGTCTGAACGTTTCGACGGTTTCTCGGGTTCTCAACGATCCGCTCGGTCCTGGCTCGAGATGGGCGTCCCAGAAAACGAATGAAAAGATTTTCGCGTTGGCGAGGGATAAGGGCTACAGCAGGAACCCTTATGCGGCTTCACTGAGAACCGCCAAGTCAAACATGGTCGGCGTTATCGTGCCGCGCCTTCAGGATTACGTTCTCGCGACGATCTATGAGGGCATCGATGAGGCGGCGACCGCGCATGGACTGTTCACGGTAGTAGCCAATTCTCTCGATGTTGCGGCCAACCAAAGAGTGAAAGCGGAGATGCTCCTCGACCGCCGAGCGGACGGCCTAATCTTCGGTGATGCCCACTTGAACGAGCCTTATCTCGATGAGTTGAAAAAGCGAGGCACCCCATACACGCTGGTGAGCCGATCCTCCGAAGGACACATTTCGGTTACTTGTGATGATCATGCTGGAGGTCGTCTTATTGCTGAGCATTTCATCGCCACCGGACGAGGGACCTTTGGAGTCATAGCGGGCGATTCAAACACCTCAACCTCACGAGACCGGACAGCTGGCTTCCTAGCTGCCCTGGGTGAAAATGGCATTGCAGTGCCCGACGAGTGGATCATCCACGGGGGCTTTGATGCGACCGCCGGGCAGATGGCAGCGAAACAAATACTCCAATCCAGGCAGATCCCCGAGGGGATTTTTGCTGTTAATGACTTTGCGGCTATCGGCGCACTTGGCGTCCTCCAGAAAGTCGGCATGCGCCTACCTGATGACATCGCTTTAGCAGGGTATAACGACACTCCCTTGGCTGAAGCGGTCAACCTTACGAGCGTACGCTCACCATTGCACGAAATGGGCAGTCTGGGTCTGGAGACAGTTCTTGGACTCATGGCAGGACACGATGTGGACAGCCGAAAACTCGAGCCCACTCTTGTTGTACGCGCTAGTGGCTAGGAAGAACCACATTATTGGCTTTCGTGTTTCTTCCGTGGCGTGATTCCGGCCAGAAAATAATCGGTTCGTGACGGCACGCAAACTATCAAGCCGACCTTCAGCCGGGCGGTTGCCTGCCGTTCTGGGCTGATTAGGTGCCGAGTGCGCCGATATCGGACGTCACTTCCTCTTCGTTGTGAGGGCGTGGACGGAACAGGCCAGGATGAATATTTGAAGCCGTGGGCGCCAGGATTGCGCGCGCAGGGGAGCCGCGTGTGTTGCTTCTCGACGAGCCGCTGTCGAACCTCGATGCGTCCGCCGGCGAGTCCGGGGTGACGTCAGTCTGTGCATTAGTCATTCAACTTGATGGTGCTAAATGCGACGGCGAGGACAGCAATATCGCGGGGGAAATCAAGACGAAGGCCCGTAAGCTCCTCTATCTGAGCAAGCCGACTTCGTACGGTGTTTCTGTGCCGGAACATGTTCTTGCTAATGAGGCTGACGGTCCCGTCCGTGTCAAAGAACGCTTGAATCGTGGCCAGCAGTTCCCCGCGTGCATACGGGGTGAGCTGTTCGAATTTGAAGAACACGTCGTCGGCAATCGCTCGCGAGAGCGTGGGTTCGGCGTAGGCGAACGCGGTCAACCAGTTTTGGCGGAGTTTGTGCAGCCCTGGAGACTTAAGGGCTGCCACCAAGGTGCGCGTGTTGTCCACCGCGCTGCGCACGGTGGTCGGGATGCGTACCTCGGTGAACCCGGACTTGTATTCGTGAAACTCGGTGAGCAGCACCATCAGAAAGTCTTCATTTACGGCGCGGGACTGAACAAACCCGACGAGGTATTGTCCGTGCCAGCTGAAGTAGTTCTTGATTCCCCGTTGACTCAGGCGCGCCTGGCATGCCGAGAGCAAAGAGTACTCGGATTCGTGGAGGTCAACGACGACACAGAACAGCGATTCCGACGGGTCGAAGGTGAGGGTCGACAGAAGTTTCGAGACGATTCTACTGTCGCCCTCCGGGCCGTCTAGGAGCCGGCGAAAGACGGCTATGCGTAGTTCGCTTGTCTGCTGGTTCAAGGTGTCAGTCGCGATCCGGTAGCCCTCACTCACCTCATTAATGTTTACCTCGGTGGCTTCCCACACCCCGACCAGCTCCGATAGGTAGGCGGCGTTGCCGCCCAAGCCATTGGTTTGAGCATCGGCGAGGAACGCTTCCCAGAGCACACGCAGATCGATCCGGAATGAACGCAGAACTGCCTGCAGGTCAACCCCCTGGATGGCGCGAAGCTGACCGGTTTCGAACGCCACGGAGGCAAGTGACACCGGAATCGGTTCATCTGTGATGCGCATCAGCGTGAGGGAAATCGTCTTTCGCATCTGATCGTTGAGACTCTTGTCGGAAACCTGTTGATACACCGGATCGGCCTCGCGCAAGCGTTGAATCGACGCGCGCACAAGCTCCTCTAATTGGTCATTCAGGAGGCGCTGCGCGGCGCTGACTAAGGATAACCTCTCGCGATAATTGTGCATGATGCACATCATAATTGCGGATTCCAGGGCATGCGGCCCCTGTTCTTGTATATCGCCGTTTGGTTTGATTGGTCCTGTGCCCATAGCCATTACGTATGGTTCGATTCAATGAGGAGTAGCGTGCCCACACTTCACAGCCTGTCAGGTGATCAGCAGCAAGCCATTGTTCGCGCAATTTACGAAAGCTATGGTGTCCACATCGATCACCTTGACCGACTCGGCGGGGAGATTGATTGGAACTTTGCGGTGGACGGAACCGCGAACGAAGAATACTTGCTGCGATTGACGCCCGAACCGGCGGATATGGACGAAATCGAATGGCAAGAAAAGGTGCTCGCGCACCTTGAAAAAAGACCCGTCTCCGTTGACTTTCCGCGCATGATGCTGCAAAAGAATGGAGCGCTGCACTCTCTCCTTGCGCTCGATGACGGACAACGTTTCGTGGTGCGCCTCTTCCACTGGGTTCCCGGCGAAGTCGTCGCCAAGGTCGGAATCACCGGGCGCCACTATCGCACGCAACTCGGGGAGCTCGCTGCCGAACTCAATTCCAGCCTGAGCGAGCTGACCGCGTCGGCCACGAGCCCCGACCATCACTGGATGGTCGTGCGTAGCGACGACGCGATCCGGGAAACGATATCCGCATCCGGTGACGCCACAGAATGTGACCTCTTGTTGCACGCACTGTCCCTGTTTGACGCGGTGAAAGAACGCATCCCGGAGCTGCCGTCGGCCGTGGTGCACCAGGATCTGAATGACTTCAATCTCCTGGCGAGCCGGGACGAGCTCGGGAGGGTTGAGCTGAGGGGAGTGGTCGACTTCAACGACGCGGTGTATACGGTCAGGATCGCCGAGCTCGCGATCGCTGCCGTCTATGCGGCCCTACGGCAGGAGGATGCGTTTGGTGCGTTCTGTGATGTTGTCAAAGGTTACTTGTCCCGTGCAAAGCTCACCGACACCGAACTTGAACTGCTTTATCCGTTAGCGGTGGCGCGGCTTGCAGTCAACGCGTCTACGTGGACCTACCGTAGCTCCGGCCTGAACGGCGATTACGCGAAATCGCGAATTGCGGCGACCTGGCCGGCACTCGAACAACTACTTAGCGTGCATCCGAATGTTGCTGCCGACACGTTCCGGAAAATGACGGGCACTCTGGCGCCACACCACGATTCGAGCAGTTCCGAAGTGGTGGCGGCCGAAATAGTCGCATCTCCCACCCGTCACTTCGACCTATCGCCGAACGCAGATTTTATTGACGGAGTCGATTTCGATAGTGCCGCCATCACAACGGCGGCCAAAGCTGCAGTCTCTCTCCTAGGCGACCGCGTCGGCATCACCCTTCCGTTCTCTGCCGTCGTAACCGAGTCGGCGGTGCGGGGGGTCGGGAGCGCAGCGCCGAAAACGATCCTCAACGGTATCGGGGTGAGCGTTGCTCGCGAAACAGAGTTGTTGGTGCCCGCTGACGGCACGGTCGAATCCGTCGCTGATGATCGCGTCGTTATTCGCCACGACATAGATAAGGTGCCGGTGTACTCCGTGTGGCTCGGCGGCACTCCGCTCGTTGCGGAAGGCGACAGCATTTCGGCAGGAGAACGCGTTCTGCGGGTGGGCGCTCCTAATAACGTGCCCACCGTCTTGGCCGGAATCGTACAGTTCTTCCGCGACCCGAATCTCATTCAGCTGGCCGCCCCTACATACGTGCGCGTCTTTGAACGTGACTATTGGGCTAGCCAGTTTGATATGCGCCTCGCTGCGCCCCTCATTAATCAGTTCGATGCGGGGGATGCGTGGAATCAGGATCGTGTACTCAAGGTTCGGGCAGAGCGGTTCGCGCCCTCCCAAAAGAGCTATTATGACCAGCCGATGACTCTCGTGCGTGGCCGAGACGTGTGGCTGATGGACTCGGACGCGCAGGTCTACTTGGACGCGATCAACAACGTCACGCATGTGGGGCACGCGAACGATCGCATCGCCGACGCGGCGTATCGTCAGATGCGGCGGCTGAACACCAACAGTCGCCTCGTGTACCCGCAGATCTCGCAGTACGCAGAACGACTGACGTCGCTTCTGCCCGACAAGCTCGACACTGTCTTCTTTGTGTGCACGGGAAGTGAAGCGAACGATTTGGCGCTGAGAATTGCTCGGCAGGTCACTGGTAATGAGCAGGTGCTCGTAATCGATTCCGCATACCACGGCAACACACGTGCGGTCACCGACGTGAGCCCAAACCGATATCACGTGGCCGGGAAAGGCGTGCCCGACGGCACTCGCGAGGTTCCCACGCCGGACGCGTTTCGTGGCCCCTACCGGTACGGTGATCCCGATCTCGGTCACAAGTATGCGGCGCTTGTCGGCGAACAGGTGGACGCACTGGTGGCTGAGGGGACGCCACCAGCCGCGTTCATCGCTGAATCACTTGTCGGCACGGGCGGCAACTATGTGCTCCCCGAGGGCTACCTGCAAGAGAGCTACCAGCGCGTTCGTGATGCCGGGGGGCTGTGCATCGCGGATGAGGTCCAGATCGGGTTCGGCCGCCTCGGCACACACTATTGGGGTTTCGAAACGCAGGGTGTCGTTCCCGACATCGTGACGATGGGGAAACCTATCGGCAACGGGCACCCCCTTGCGGCGGTTGTGACCACTCGCGAAGTTGCGGAGGCATTCGACAACGGCGTCAAGTACTTCAACACATTTGGAGGCAACCCGGTTTCATGCGTGGTTGGAATGACCGTGCTCGACATCCTGGAAGACGGCAACCTTCAGCAGCAGGCGCTGCGTGTCGGCGCCTACTTCAAAGAACAGTTGGAGCAGCTCCAGCGCAGGCACTGGCGTATCGGGGATGTCCGCGGGTACGGACTGTACCTGGGCGTTGAGCTTGTGAAATCACCGGGCACGACCGACCCCGATGAGCACGCCGCGAGTACTGTCAGCGAAATGCTCAAAGACCGCGGGGTGATCATGTTCCCGAATGGCCGGTACAACAATGTCCTCAAAATCAAACCCCCGATGGTGTTTGACGAGTCGCACGTTGACAAATTTATCCAGACCCTTGACATCGTTCTGGACATCTACCAGAGCGAATGATTCGCCCCGACCACAGAAAGGAGGCAGCGTGGCCTTCGTTGAAATCCAAAATGTCAGTAAGCGTTTCGGTGCCACCCGTGCGCTTCAGAGAACGAGTCTCGCGCTGGACCGCGGAGAAATTCACGGTCTCCTTGGAGAGAACGGCGCCGGCAAGTCGACTCTCATGAAGGTGCTTTCGGGTGTAATCACACCCGATGAGGGCACAGTCGTCATCGATGGCGAGATGCTTCAGCACGGTGATCCGAAAGCGGCACGTGAAGCGGGCATCGGTATTGCGTTCCAGGAGTTGAGTTCGCCACCGAATATCAGCGTTGCGATGAAGCTGTGCCTCCGGGATACCCCAAAGAACGTCCTTGGCATGATCGCCCAAAAACGCCTCATGTCGCACGCTCGCACAGTACTGGATGAGTATCACGCCCCGTACATCCCCGTGGATGCGCTCATCTCCGAAGTTGATTTGGCGACGAAGCAGCAGATCGAAATCATCGCGGGGATGCGCGACGCGAAACGGCTCCTGGTCCTGGACGAACCGACCGCGGCCCTACCAGACACCGCTTGGCTTTTCGCGCGGATGCGTCATCTTGCCGCTCAGGGCACGAGCATTATCTACATCAGTCACAAGCTCAAGGAGATCGAAGAGATCTGCTCTCAGGGCACGGTCATTCGAAATGGCCGCAATGTTGGCAACTTCAAAGCGGGGCAGGAAAGTGAAAAGGAGCTCGTCGAGCTCATGATTGGCCGCTCGTTCGAGCACACATACCCGGAGAAACGAGACGCCGACGTCCGCGCAGTCGAACCGATCGTCATGGTCAATCGCCTGTCAGCCGGCAAGGTCGAAGACGTGTCATTTTCCATCTACCCGGGCGAAGTCCTAGGCGTCGCGGCGCTGGAGGGACAAGGTCAGCACGATCTGTTTTACGCGCTCGCGGGCATCACCCCAAGGACGGGCGGCCAGGTCCAGATCACCCGAGGTAGTGCGAGGCGCGACACCGCGCTCGTGCCGGAGGAACGCAAAGCTGAGGCGTTGTTTCTGCAGCTGAGCTCCCTATTCAATCTCACCGTTTCGACGCTGGCCGACCTGAGCCGAGCCGGCCTCGTGTCAAAGAAGCGAGAACGCGCGCTTGGGACTGCCCGCGCGGACGGGGTCCACCTGCCGCACACGATGCTCGACAAGCCTGTCAGCGCGCTCTCCGGCGGCAATCAACAAAAGGTGGTGTTCGGGCGCGCTTTGTCACAGGATCCCGCCTGCCTAATACTCTTCGACCCCACTCGCGGTGTTGACGTACCTACGAAGGTGGAACTGTACGACCTCATTCGCTCGTATGCGCAATCGGGTCGAGCAGTGCTCATGTACTCCACGGAGATCCCCGAACTTGTTGGGGTATGTGACCGAGTCTTGTCGATGCACAGTGGTCAATTCACCGGTGAGTTCACCGGCTCGCTCGTGTCCGAAACGGACATCCTTAGAGGTGCCCTCAACCTCGAATCCATGTCGGCGCAAAGGGGCACCCTATGACAATATCGACCATCTCAGCGCGCCGGCGCCGCATCTCCGGTGAACTTGTCGCCGCGGTCGTGATCTTTGTGGTGATTTATAGCCTCCTATTGGCGGTTGCACCGTTCGAGCGGAATCTGTACTCGTTTAGCAACTTTGTCGTCTTGATGATGCCCTTGGCGGTTGCGGTGATCGGCACCTCCACGGTGCTGATTACGGGCGGATTCGACTTGTCGGTGGCCGGTACGCTTGGCCTGTCCAATGTGCTTGCCACCGTGCTCACCTCGGCTTACCCGGACATGGGCGTGCCGATTACGATCGGTATTCTCGGGCTCGGGCTCGTCGTCGGGCTGTTTAACGGTGTCCTCATCGTGCTTCTTGGGTTGCAGTCGATTGCGGTGACGCTCGCCTCATATATCTGCATGACCGGGGTCGCGCTCATTCTCCTTCCCGCACCCGGTGGTTCCGTCCCGATCGAGTTCACCTCGATGTTCAAGCTTTCCGTTGGCGGTTTCCCCGCTGCGCTAGGCGCGCTCATCGTGCTGTGCCTGCTGTGGGCGTATCTGAGTCGGACGCGCTTCGGGACGACGCTATTCTCGATCGGTTCAGACCGCCAGGCGGCCGTGATCTCCGGTATGCTCGTTCGCGCCACTGAGGTCGGAGCGTACGCCTTCGCAGGCGTTATGTACGCGATCGCCGGACTGTTCCTTACTGCGGTGACGGCCTCGGGCGACCCGAACGCGGGGTTCCCGTTCCTCTTGACCAGCTTTGCCGCGGTCGCGCTCGGACTGGTGAGCTTTCGTGGTGGGAAGGGCTCCGCAATCGGTGCCGTATTTGGCGCCGGGTCCCTCATCGCACTCCCGAAGCTGCTGTTTGGGCTTCGCATTCAGGACTTTTGGTCGGGCGCGATTCTGGGGATTACTATCCTGTTAGCACTCAGCCTGCCACTTCTGTCTCACGTCGCCAAACGCCGCCGCCGCCGCCCAGCCGCAGCGGCCGTGACTGACACGCGTTCGCGAAAGGATTTGGCCGATGTCGAATAACACGCTTCCCACAGATCAGACCGGCACCACGATCCTTCCCGACCCGCGTCAGGAGAGCGTACCGCGACGGATCGGTGCCTTCTTCGCGCAACCTGTCGTGATCGTCTGGATCATACTTGTACTCATGTTTCCGCTGTCGCGGATCGTCAGCCCAAACTTTCCCTCCCTCGGACAGTTGGAAAGCACCCTCATCCTCGGGCTTTTCCTCGTCGTGGTCGCTTTCGGGCAGGGCTTTGTGATCCTCACGGGCGGCTTTGATCTGTCTCTACCACAAACCATTGCGCTTGGGGCGTTTCTCACCGGATACCTCGCGAACACCGGTTGGCCGGTTATGGGGGCAATTGTGGCCGCCACTATCGGCTGCGCCCTCATAGGGCTGATCAACGGGCTCCTCGTAGCCCATGCGAAATTTCCGCCATTCATTGTGACACTCGCCACCGGCTCGATTCTGGGTTCGGTGCTTCTCGGAGTTAGCCGCGGCACACCCGCCCAACCGTCCCCGGCCGCACTATCGAGTTTGTTTAGTGGAAAAGAATCGTTCCTTGGCGTCCCCACCCCGATCTGGGCACTGGTCATATTCGCGCTCATCGCTTATCTCATTCAGATGCGGTCAACCATTGGCCGCCGAACCTTCGCAGTCGGCAATAGCGAGATCGCCTCCCGGGTCGCGGGGGTGCCCGTCTCCTCAACGCTCATCATCGTTTACACGATCGCGGGCATCTCCTCCGGTCTCGCCGGCATTATGCTCCTTGGCTATTCTTCCGGAGCCGACCTGAACATCGGCGCCTCGTGGCTCCTGCCGAGCATCACCGCTGTCGTGGTAGGCGGGTCGGCTATTCGCGGCGGTGCTGGCTCCTACGCCGGCACTATCGGAGGGGCGCTCCTACTCACTGTCCTCGGCATCGACATCAGTGCCGCCGGTTTCTCCGAGGGGGTGAAACAAATCCTCTATGGCGTGATCATCCTGATTGCGCTCATTGCCGCGCGATTGGGCAAGGACACTGGCGCTGCCAGAATCTAAATTGAATCACAAACCGCCTGAACAAGGGAGTTATCAATGGCGTCAAGAACAAAAAAATTGAGTCGGCTGGTCGGTGCCGTCGCGGCGCTGGCGTCGGCGACAATCATGCTATCGGCGTGTACCGCGGCTCCGGGAGACAGCGGCGGTGACGGGCAGAAAGACAAGGTCTTCCTGAACCTCAGTTACAGTGGCAATAACTGGCAGGATGAGGCCGCAAACCTCGCCATGGCTATCGCTGAGGCGCCGGAGAACGCCGAAAAATATGACGTGACGAAGCAGATCTCCGGCACCGATGTTCAAAAGCAGATCTCGGATCTACAGTCCATGATCGCATCCGGTGCGAAACTTATCGTCTCCTATCCGATTTCCCCCACCGCGCTCAAACAGGTCGTTCAGGAGGGCTGCGACCGGGGAGTCACCTTTGTGTTCTACGACTCCACAGTGAACGCAGAGTGCGCCTACAACGTCGCGTTCATTACCGGTGCCCTCGCCGACGATCCCGAGCGCGCCTTCTTCGGCGCGCAGACCGCTCAGGCCCTCGTCGACCTTTTGGGGGGGGAAGGTAAAATTTTCCTGAACCGCGGCGTCGCCGGCACGTCAACCGACGCCGTCCATTTTGATACCGCCATGGCCGTGTTCAACAAGCATCCTGGGATCGAGATTGTCGCGGAATTCTATGGCAGCTGGGACTCCTCGCAGAGCCAGCAGGAGACCGCGAAAGCGCTCGCCGCTCACCCAGATGTCGAAGGCGTCTGGTCGCAGGATGGCGAAGCGGGCGTTTTGAAGGCCCTCGAAGCGGCAGGACTGGAAATTCCCGTCACCGGTGAGAACAGCAACTACTTCCGGCAACGGCTCAGCGAGGGCTGGCCCGGGGTTTCCTCTGGTTCCCCGCCCGCACAGGCTGGCATCGCGATGAAGGTAGGCCTGCACATCCTCGAACACGGCGCCGATGGCATTCCGAAAAACATCGAGGTGCCGCTGCCGTGGATCACCACCGAAACCGCGAAGCCGTGCGAGGGCGCCGACTTCGTTGACGGCTGCAACTTCTTCCCCGGCGAGGCCGACACGTTCGTCACCGAGGTGTTCCAGGTGGACCTACTCCCAGAAGCCTCCCTGGATGCTGCCAAAACGGGCACCGGCATCACCGAAGTGCAGGATCTTCCGAAAATGACGGACTTTGCACAAGCCGAGTGGCGCCGTATCTACACCCGTGATGCCTGTGACGAAGGCTGGGCGGAGGGCACGGTCACCGAGAACCAGATTCCGGCGGGCCTGCCTGGTTGCGTTCAACCGTAGGCGCACGAACATCGGTGGGGGCGGCCGCGCCGTCCCCACCGCCAATCAGGTGAGAGAAGACGAGAACCATGGAAATTAACGCGGACGCAGGAGAAAGCTTCGGCCGTTGGAACCTCGGCGACCAGGCGGAGCTGTTCAAGCATATCGACGCAGTGAATATTGCGTGCGGCTTCCATGCCGGCGACCCGACCACGATGCGAAAAACCGTTGACCAGGCGATGGAGCACGAGCTTAGCCTTGGTGCACACCCGGGCTATCAGGACCTAATCGGATTTGGGCGTCGCATAATTCCGATGGCCTCACTCAGTATCGTCGATATGATCCTTTATCAGGTTGGGGCGCTCGACGGGATCGTTACCGCTCGCGGTGGAACCCTTCGTCACATCAAACCCCATGGGTCGTTGTACGGGACGATTGCCCGCGATGCGGAACTCGCCGACATGATCGGCCGTTCGCTCGTGCGCGCCTACCCACATTTGCCCGTCTATCTCACCCCGAGTGTCGGTGCCGATGCGCTGGAGCTGGCCGGGGTGCGGGTCGTGCGGGAGAACGCCGTCGACCTCGAGTTTGACGACGAGGGGATGAACGTGATCGACCCAGTCCCACACGAGAAGGCGCCCGGTCCCATCGCCGAACAGGCGGTGCGGATCACCCAAGGTCATGTCCTCACGAACACCGGGAAAACGGTGTCCATGCATCTCGAGAGCATGTGTGTGCACGGCGACCGGGTGAACGCCCCTGATATCGCGGCACAGGTGCGCGCGGCACTGAGTGACGCGGGTGTCCACGTCGGCCCCTTGAATGTATAGGAATCATCAATGACTGATATGTATCGTCAGCTCAGCGGCGGCGGCGGCGGCAGGCTCAGCTTCGGCGGCGATGAGTTTATTTTCGTTGAGCTGTCCGAGGAGATGCGCATCCAGCAGGCGCTGACCATTCAGACGCTCGCGCGCACCCTCACCGCGATGAACCTTCCTGGTGTGACTGACGTGTGTCCCTCGCACGCCAGCTACATGATCCGTTACATCCCGGAACGAGTGAACCTACCGGAACTGCTCGCCACGCTCCAGGGGGTGCACGAGGAAATAGTCACCGGGCGTCCGGCCACGATCAACACCCGCATCGTGGATGTGCCTGTCTATTACAACGATCCGTGGACCCGTGAAGCGCTCATGAAGTTTCGAGACCGCCACCAGGACCCGGGCAGCACAGACATCGAGTACGCGGCCCGAGTCAACGGGTTTGAGAGCATCGATGAGCTCATTGCCGCGCACACTAGACACCCATTCCTCGTCACATTCATGAACTTCGTTCCGGGGAACGCGGAGAGCGTCCAGCTCGTGCCACGCGAGCTTCAGATAGAAGTTCCCAAGTACAAGTCCCCCCGGACTGAAACGCCCTCCCGCGCGGTCGGGCACGGCGGCGCCTTCACGAACATCTACCCCTCCGCCGGTGCCGGGGGTGTGCAGTTACTCGGCCGAACCCCCATCAACGTCGTGGACATGACGCAGACGCGTGCCGATTTTCGGGAACGCCCTGTCCTCTTCCCCGCAGGCACTCTCATCTCCTTCCGAGCTATCTCCGAAGCGGAATATTTCGATATCCGGGCGGCGGTGGACGCGGACGAGTATCGCGTGCGCGTCGCTGATATCGAGTTCTCTGTCGGAAAGCACCTCGAAGACTGGGAGACCTACAACGACGAACTCCTGGAGGCACTCCGATGATGCATATCATCATGCCCGGACTGCAAACCCTAGTTCAGGACAGCGGGCGCGACGGCTACTATGCCCTGGGAATGCCGCCTGCCGGTGCCCTTGACCAGCGTTCCTACACGTTAGGGAACATGCTCGTCGGAAACGATCCCCGCGCGGCCGGCTTGGAATTCGCATTCATGGGGCCGGCGATCCAGTTCCAATCAGACACCGTTATCGCGGTGACCGGGGCCGAGGTGACCGTCCTCATTGACGGTGAGCCACAGCCGATGTGGGCGAGTGTGCCTGTCAAGAACGGACAAACTCTGTCTTTTGGGCCGATGACCCGCGGCAGTCGCGGATACATTGCCGTGCGCGGCGGGGTCGATGTGCCAAAACTCTCGGGGAGCCGCTCCACATACCAAACCGTTCAGTTCGGCGGGCACATGGGCCGTGCCTTGAAACCGGGTGATGTGCTTCCCATCGGCACCCAAATCCACTCGGACGACGGTCATGGCGATCGCATCCGCGAGTTGGACCCGAAGTACCTGCCATCGCTTGATGCCAGCGCGGACCTGGCCGTGGTCACCGGCCTGTGTAACTACCGGTTCACTCCCGAGTCGGTGCAGCTCTTCTTTGAATCCGACTTCACGGTCTCCCATGAAGCCAATCGCACCGGCTACCGTCTGATCGGACCGGCCCTCGAATTCGTGGAACGTGACGTACCCTTCGGAGCCGGGAGCGACCCCAGCAACGTCGTCAACCTCGGCTACCCCCTAGGGTCGATCCAGATCCCGAGTGGGAATGAGCCCATCTGCCTGCTTCGTGACGCAGTCACTGGTGGCGGATACGTCACGTTCGGCACGATTATCTCCACCGACCTTGATGCACTTGCACAGCTGAAAACACCGGACACGGTGACCTTCACCTCCGTGTCCGTCACTGAAGCGCATGCAAAACGACGACACGCCCACAACGAACTCGCACAGATTGCAAAATCCCTCAAGTACCCGTGGGTATTTGGGGTAGAACGAAAGGAAACCGCATGAGTACACAGATGATCGCGGCCCCGGCGCCAGGGGTCTTTTGGCAACGACCGGGCTCCGACGAGGAACCCTTCCTCACACCCGGTCAGGAAGTTCGTATCGGCCAAACCATCGGCATTATCGAGATCATGAAAATGTTCGTGGAGGTGCACGCCGATCGTGACGGCATCTTCAAGCGGTATGTGATCGGCAACGGCGAAAGCATACCCATGGGCGCCAGCCTCGTCGAGCTCGAGGGGGCATAACCCAGATGAAGCGAGTCCTTGTCGCCAACCGTGGCGAGATCGCGGTGCGCATCATCCGCGCCTGCCACGACGCCGGAATTGAAGCTATTGCCGTCTACTCGGACGTCGACCGTGACGCGCTGCATGTGCAGCTGGCCGACCAAGCCGTCCACATCGGGAAAGCGGCCGCCCCTGAAAGCTACCTAAACCAGGAAGCGCTCATCGCTGCCGCCCACGAGGGAAATGCCGACGCGGTCCATCCCGGTTACGGGTTCCTCGCGGAAAACGCCCAGTTCGCCGCTCTCGTTCAGCACGAAGGCTTCATCTGGGTTGGACCCGGCGCCGACATTATCGACCGTATGGGCGATAAGGCGCAGGCGCGCGCTCTCGCGATCGAAGCGGACGTTCCGGTCGTCCCGGGAAGCGTGGTGCTAAGCAACCTCGCTCACGCTACCGACGAAGCCTCTCGGCTCGGCTACCCGGTCCTCCTTAAAGCAGCCGAAGGCGGTGGTGGCAAAGGTATCCGTGCCGTAGAGAACGAGGGTGAACTCCAGCAGGCATTTACCGAAGCGGTTCGGGAGGTCACTGCCGCCTTTGGCGCAGCGAACATCTACCTGGAGAAGTCACTCAGCAACGTCAGGCACATCGAAGTCCAAATCCTCGGAGACCAATCCGGCAACATCGTGCACCTTCACGAACGCGACTGCTCACTCCAACGGCGCCGACAAAAGGTAGTGGAAGAAGCCCCCGCGTCGAACCTTGCGCCACAAACCCGTCGGAAACTCCACGAGTACGCCGTCACGCTCGCCCAAAAGATGGGGTACTTCTCCGCAGGAACCGTCGAGTTCCTCGTCGATAACGACGGTGGTATCTACTTCATTGAGGTAAATGCTCGAATTCAGGTGGAGCACGGAATAACGGAAATGGTTACCGGGATCGACATTTGTGTGGAACAGCTCCGGGTCGCCTTTGGGAGCGAACTGTCATTTACCCAGGCGGGGGTGACTGTCACTGGCCATGCCATTGAAGCGCGAATCAATGCCGAGAATCCGGCCTTTCACTTTGTCGGGAGTCCCGGCGAAATCGAATACTGCCGCACACCGTCGGGCCCCGGAGTTCGCGTGGACACATTCGTTGAGACCGGCACCACCGTGCAACCCCACTACGATTCCCTTATCGCGAAAGTCATGGTCCACGCACCGACGCGTGAGCAGGCGAGTCTGCGAATGAACCGGGCCCTGAACGAAATGATCATAATCGGGATCAGCACAACCAAGTCCGTCGTCCAAAACGTGGTGAACACGACTTGGTTCGACGACGCTGACTATACGACCGAAACTTTGGAGAAGGTCCTGCCAACACTCGTCCACACCTCCGCGTCGGGTCTGGACCGCAAAAATATCGTGGTCAACGAGTGACCCACGCGAAACACCGCATCGCGCTTCTGCCCGGTGACGGCATCGGTCAGGAAGTGTGCGAGTCTGCGGTACGGGTCCTCGATGTACTGGCCCGCCGTCACGGCTTCGAGCTCGTCTGGACAGAATTTCCGTGGGGCTGCGATTATTACCTCCAGACAGGTTCCATGATGGCTCCCGACGCATTGGAGACGCTCGCGCCTTACGACGCCATTCTTCTTGGCGCGGTCGGGTCCCCGAAGGTGAAAGACCTCGTGTCTCTCTGGGGACTGCTAATCCCCATAAGGCGGAGGTTCGACCAGTACGTCAACCTACGACCGGTTCGTTCCTTGCGCGTCGTGCCCTCCGCGCTCAGATCCTCGGAACCGATCGACTTTCTCATCGTCCGAGAGAACAGCGAGGGCGAGTACTCCGAAGCGGGAGGGCGATTGTTCGCCGGAACGCCACGCGAACTCGCGATTCAGGAATCAATCTTCAGCAGGATCGGTATAGAGCGGATCGTGAACTTCGCCGCAGTTGCCGCGCTGGAGCGCAAGGGGAAGCTCGTGTCGGCGACCAAATCGAACGGCATCATCCACACCATGCCGTTCTGGGACGAGGTCGCTCAGAGGTGGCGGAGAGTCGCGGCGTCCTTATTGACCTCCAACACATCGACGCGCTGGCGGCTCGGTTCGTCCTCGCACCTCAAAGCCTGGATGTCGTTGTCGCCTCAAATCTCTTCGGAGACATTTTAAGCGACCTGGGATCCGCGCTCACCGGCGGAATCGGACTTGGCCCGTCGGCGAACCTCAATCCCGAACGCGATCATCCATCGATGTTCGAGTCCATCCACGGGTCCGCTCCCGATATCGCCGGACTCGGAGTGGCCAACCCTACCGGCGAACTGTGGGCGTCATCCATGATGCTCGAACACCTGGGCGAGGTCGATGCCTCGAGGGAACTCATCGAGGCGGTAGAGACCGCCTTGAGCGTACCTGGCCAATGCACCCGAGATCTCGGTGGTACTGGGACAACGCGCTCATTCACGGACGCCGTCGTGCAGCACCTCGAGTTGTCGGCCAGAAATGCTCCGCCAGTCGTGAAGGTCTAGTGGACTTGGTTCAGATCACACTCATCACCGGCGGAGGCATCGGGAAGTAATCCGGGTCTCATGCTCGTCCCGAAAAGAACGGTGCTTAGCGACGGCTGTGATCTCAGCAACCGCTTCGGGATACTCGAGGAGCAGAACGGCGAATGTGCGGTCGGTATCGCTGTTCGGCCCCGCATTTCCTGCCTCCTCCTGTTCGCTGACGTCCGCAATGTTTTCCGCATTCCAAAGATCGCCCACAGCTTTGAGCTTTGTGACTGAGAACTCCAGGTGATGGCGGCGGTTGTAGATGACGTCGCTCCACCGTGCGAGGCTCACGGAGCGGTCTTCTGCCTTATTCCCGATCACACCAAGCGGTGCATCAGGATCTAGCCCTATGGCGCAACCGGTTTGGCTGCCGCCCGAGTAGGTCCGCCACGCGTCCAGGTTGTCGGGGTCAGTTGACGCGCAAAAAATGAATCTGCTGCTAGAGAGTAAGGTGCCGGATCTACCGCGGATGAAGCCGTGCTGCTCACGTTCGAGCTGATCCCAGCGAAGGGCCCCGAGCGCGAAATCGCGGTAGGTCGGGTCTTTGCTCAGTTGCCGGAGGCCCTTTTGAATGGCTTCGCATGCGGTCTCTGGTTCTCGCTGGTCGTTTTGATAGCTGACCTCAGTGGCCAGCAAAGTATTGCTCGCCAGGATCAGATGGAGAGCTTCAAGGGTCGTGTAGTGCCATACGAGCCCGCGCGCGCGCAAATTTTTGATAGATGTCCTACTCACAGCAACAGACTGCCCTAGAACGCACTGTGCCCACTCCACTTGGAAGCGTTGTTACAAAGTTGTAGAAGACCTACAACGGCACCAACAGCGCCCAGAACCGATGGTTTCTGAACCGCTCTTTGAGCTCCAGTGCGAGGTAGGAGTATCCGGGTGCGAGGTCCATCGGTCGGGGATCAAGACCCGTGGCCGAGATTAGAAGCCGCCGAAACACCGATGTGCCCGTTTTGGATTGCGAGAGATGGCCGGCGGAGTGGTGAAGCAGCGGACTCATAATCCGTCGGTCCCGGGCTCAAGTCCCGGCCGCCCTACTAATGATTCACTGGCATCGGAGGCCATTGCCGCCGGCCAAGTCGGCCCGCGTGGGGCAGATATGGGGCAGATTTCTCAGCACATGCCGTAGCGGTTGTGGGAAAAGGGGTCGACATGGAGGCCGGCATACGGGCGAGTTAGGCTGCGGGGGTGATTATTCTTCTGATTCTGGTTGGGCTGCTGATGGCGTTCGGGTTCGTGGTGCTGATTATGTTCGCGTGGCCAGTGTCGGCGAAGACGCGGGCTGAGATGGCGGCGCACCAGACGGTGCATGAGAAGGCGCAGGTCGCGAAGGAGGCCGCTCGGGTGGTGGCGGTTGAGGCGGAGGTGGAGCGGCTTCGACGGGGTGCAGGGGCCGCTGAGTAGGGGGTACGGGGCTGCCTACGCCTCCACACTCCTTCTAGAACGGCGTGACGCTCGCTGAGGTGGGGAAACTGCTGGGCCACTCCCCGTTGGCAACGCAGTTTTACGCGCACCTGGCGGAGATCGACCGCTCGTAATATGGAACTTGCTTCGGTGATAGTAAATCTTGGGATCTTTATTGCATCGGTGATAGCGGCTATTATCGCCTTGCGCTCGGTCAACGACGCTCGTCAGGCCAGAGATGAGGCTTCCGCGCACGAGCGCACTGCTACTCGATCAGCTTCGGCAGCCGAGGTCGCTGTGCGGCATCACGAACGAACTGCGGACACTCTGGAAAGACAGACCGCGCTCCTCGAATCGGCGGCTACGCATCGAGAGGATTGGGCCCTTGAAGCTCTCACAGACGCGAGCATCGATCAACAATGGAAGGCAACGAACAAGACAGGAGACGACGTCATGCACGTCTCTATTGGCACCCCGGACGGCTTCAACGAGCAATGGATAAGGCTCGACGCGGAGGAGGCAGTCGACGTGCCGCGCGGTGGAAGTATCTTCTTTACCTTCATTTCGACGGCTCAGCTCGCCGACGAGTCGAACGATCTGGGTGCTCTGGACGCCGGCGGACGGTTCGGCGCAGAAGAAATTTGTCAAGACGATTCCCTGAACGGCGACGCCGGAACGTGCAGCACCTACGCAGATCGCGACGTGTCGTTTTGGGGTGTACCCCAACTAGGCGTCAGGTACCGTTATCTAATATTGTCAAGATAGGGTCGCTTTTTGATTGGTAGACACCCCTCATGGCCGGGTCTTAGACTTCAACCTGACAGAGCAGGGGAAAAGTCATATGACGGGTCAACGAGTTGGATATGTGCGAGTCAGCACTCTCGATCAGAACACTGTCCGACAGCTTGCTGGCGTCGAGGTCGATCGGGTGTTTGAGGATAAGGCGTCGGGGAAGGATCAGAACCGGCCCGAGCTCGAAGAGATGATTCGGTTCGTCCGAGATGGCGATACTGTTCTCGTGCATTCCATGGACCGTCTGGCCCGCAACCTCGATGATCTTCGCTTGATCGTGCGCCGACTCACAGCGAAGAAGGTTCGGGTTGAGTTCGTGAAAGAGCAGCTCGTCTTCACGGGCGATGACAATGCGATGGCAAACCTGCTTTTGAACGTCATGGGAGCATTTGCTGAGTTCGAGCGTTCCTTGATCGGTGAACGTCAACGGGAGGGCATTGCCCTGGCCAAGGAGCGTGGCGTCTACCGTGGTCGTACCCCGTCACTGGACATGGTCCGTGCGGCTGAGCTGCGTGAGAAGGCTGCTACGGGCGTGCCGAAGTCTGTTCTTGCTCGAGAGTTTGGGGTCAGCCGGGAAACCGTCTATGTTTACCTTCGCGCTAGGGACTGAGCTGACTGTAGACGATCCGGTGTGTTTAGAGGTGTATGCCTGCTGTGTCGATCAGTTCGACCCAGCGCGTTCGACGGTCGGTGTCTTCCTGGATCGCTGAGGCCGGGGCGTAGACGTCTGCTTCGGATAGGGCGGCTAGGTTGAGCCCGGTGAGGTCGACGATGTCCACGATGGGTACTTGGTAGGTGCGGTATGGTCCAAGCGGCGGGGGAGTGCCGTACATGCGGGCTGGGGCGCGGACCGTGTCAAGGTCGATGTTTTCGAACTGTGGGCTTTGGTCGAGGACGAATCCGGCAGCGTGCAGAGCGGTGGAGCCGTGCAGGGTCGTGGTCCATGCTGCGATCTTCCAGAATGCTTGCGGGATCTTCACGCCGCGGTATATCGGATCCTGGGCTGAGAGTACGGGGGCGGTGAAGACGCTGATGCGGTTACTGTTGGTGCGTGCGTAGGTGAGGACGTGGTCCTCGAGGCCGAGCCAGAGTTGTTTCGATTGGTTGAAGGCTGCGGCTTGCGGGGCGGCGTTGGTGTAGGCGAAGGTATCGTAATTTGCTCGCCGGGCTGTCGTTGTATCGCCCCAGACCGGGTCCAGGCGCCGGACGAGGTGCCCGCGGTCGAGATCGTTTCTGGCGTAGACGCCCGCCCCGGCCTGTTCGTAGAGCGGGATACGCGAGTCGAGGTGCCAGTTGTCGCCGCGGTCAACGGTAACGAGGTGATCACCGTCGATGTTGACGCCGGTCGCGATCGCGAGGCGCCGCGCGGGGTCGAGGAGCACGGTGAAATGTGTGTAGAGCAGTTCACGAATCAGGGTTCCCACGGGAGGGGCAGGGAGCGGCAGACGAGTCGCAAGGAAATCGGTGTTGTAGCCAGCAGGATAAAGTAGTGCGGCGTTCATGGTGATAGTCAAGCAGCCCGAGCAGACAATTGAGGCTGTCGGTTTTATCTGGCGGTGTTGAGGAGAAGAGCCGTTGTTGCTTCCACTATGTGAAACCACCCAGGGGTTTTGACACATTTCGGTTATGAGCGACTGTGCGTCCGCGGTGTTGTGGATCGAAAACAGGACTGTTTTCCTAGTAGACACGTCAGGCTTGGGTCCAGCGTTCTCGGCAGATATTCGGGTGGCCAGGTGAAATGGAATGGCGTCCACTAATTTGGTTTTGCCTCTCTTCGATATAGTTACCGTGAACGGCCGCATGCGAAGATGAACAGCAGCTGCGTCTCAGCCCGGTCGCCTAGCCGATGCCGCCGCCCTCATTGAGATCGGCGAAGTGGGCCTCGTGGCTATCAGCCAGTCCCTTTCGTGCCGGCCGACCTGTCAACGTTCCTGCTGGCACTCGGTGTGTGGGGCGATCGCGCCACCATTCAGGACTGTTAGATCAGCTCGGCGTAGTGTTCGCACTGGCTTCTTGAGATGGCGGTGACGGTGTCTCTCCGCGAGGGACGACTAGCAGTTCTGAAATGCGCCGGTGATCCATCGCCGTGACCTGCAGACTGATGTCGTTGAGGTGGACGACATCACCGATTCGCGCGAGACGTCCGAGCCGTTCGATCACGAAACCGGCTACGGTGTCGGATGCGCTTACGGGTAACCGCACCCCGGTCGCCTCTTCAAAGTCTTGGAAATTGAGGCGGCCGTCAAGTGCCCCTCCCTCTGATTGGAGGTCGCGTACGGGAGAGTCGGTGTCGTATTCGTCGAAGATTTCGCCTACGACTTCCTCTATGAGGTCCTCGAGGGTGACGATGCCGTCGGTTCCGCCGTACTCATCGACGATAACGGCGATCTGATGTTTTTCTGCTCTCATCATCGTGAGGGTCGGGAGCATACGCGCGGTCGCTGGGAAGTACAAGATGGGACGCATGATTTCGCGAACCTGCGTGTCGGGATTCTTTGCGATCATCTCGTAGAGGTCGCGCACGTGGACAAAGCCGATGATGTCGTCGATGGTGCGATCGACTACCGGGTATCGCGAGTACGGCAGGTCATGCACTTCGGTAAAGACCTCGCGAATGGATACCGTGCCGTCCAGGGCTGCGACTTCGGGACGGGGCCGCATAATCTCGCTGAGCTGGCGGTGCTGTAAAGAGAGTACGTCGTCGAGGATTCGCCGTTCGTCTTCGGGTAGCCCCTCATGGCTCGAAACGATGTCTCGCAGTTCCTCCTCGGTCATTTCCTCGCTGGTTTTGTGTGGGTCTCCGCCGAGTAGACGCACGATCACGTTCGTCGACCTCGATAGCAGCCAGATAACCGGGCGCATGGCGATCGCAAACCCATTAAGTGCGGGCGCGACTGCGTAGGCGAAGGCTGAGTTGCGCTGGATGGCGAGGCGTTTGGGGGCGAGCTCACCGAGCACCAGGGACAGATACGCGATTACTAGGGTGAGTGCGATCGTGGCAACCGTAGCTGCGAGCGCTTCGTTGAGGCCCAGAGCGACGAAAGACGGGGCTACCGATGGGGCGATTGAGGCGGCTCCGTAAGCGGCGGACGCGAACCCGGCTACGGTAACGCCGATCTGTACGGCTGCGAGAAACCGATTGGGGTTGCGCGCCAGAGCCGCGACTTTCTCGCCGCGCCGCCCGCGGGCCGCGATTGCGTTGAGTTGGCTATCACGGAGCGTGACGAGCGCCATTTCCGTGGCTGCGAAAACCCCGCCGATCAGGACGAAGATGAGGACGAGGGCGATGTTTAGTACGAGATCACCGTTCACAATGTTTCGACCGTCAATATGAGAGTCGGGGTCGAGACGCAGGGTCTATGACCGTCGGGAGATGACTCTTGAGGAGTCTGATGCATGCGTAGAAGGTACCAAAGGTCTCCGGCAGAAAGCTGGATTTGAGATTGCCTGATTGAGTGTTCCTTACTGGAACGATCATGAGCCGACTGAGGACCGGCATTGCGACGTCTCGTAGCCCATGGGCGGCTTCAAGGGGTCGTAGCAACACCGTATAAGTGAGGTGTTGTTGATGGCGTCAAGAGTGGTATTAAAGGATCGCGAGAACTTGTTCTGGGATCGGGTCCGTGAGGGAATGTCGGCGGCGGCCGCGTGCGAATCTATAGGAGTGAATCGCAGACAGGGATATCGGTGGATCAAGGCCGCTGGCGGGCGAATACCCGTTCCGGCCGTTGCGTCTTCGGGACGCTACTTGGGCCAAGAGGAACGTCTGCGCATCGCAGATCTGCGGCTTGGCGGTGCCGGCGTTCGCGCGATCGCACGGGACCTGGGGCGCTCCGCATCGACGATTAGCCGTGAGTTGCGTCGCAACTCTCACCCGACAACGCGCAGCTACCGGCCGTATGCCGCGCAGAAACGCTGCGTGATCAGAGCGGGCCGGCCCAAGCCGAGCAAGCTCGACGACCGGCTGCTTGCCGCTGCCGTTGAGGAGCGGTTGCGCAAGAACTGGAGTCCGCAGCAGATCAGTGACGACCTCGCGGTCGTGTTCGCCGGCCAAGACGAACTGCAGGTCTCCCACGAGTCGATCTATCAAAGCCTCTACGTTCAAAGCCGTGGTTACGTCGGAGTTCACCTGCACCGGCACCTGCACCGGCACCTGCGGCGGGGCCGATCAGCGCGAAAACCGCGGGCCACGCAGCTGAACGCGGTGGGTAAAATTCGCGACAAAGTGATGCTGAGCGAACGGCCCAAAGAGGCCAACGACAGGCTGGTCGCCGGTCATTGGGAGGGCGATTTGATCGTCGGTTCGGCATCGGGATCGGCGATCGCGACTTTGGTTGAACGCACGACCCGGTTCGTCATCTTGGTGCACCTGCCCAACGGTCACAGCTCCGCTGACCTCCACGATGGACTCATCCGTGTGCTGGAAGGTCTGCCAGCCTTTCTGCGGCGGTCATTGACGTGGGATCAGGGAACCGAGCTTGCTCGGCACGTGGAGATCACCAAAGCAACCGGGGTTCCGATCTTCTTCTGTGATCCAGGTTCACCCTGGCAGCGCGGCTCGAACGAGAACACCAACGGCCTACTGCGCCAGTACTTCCCGAAAGGCACCGATCTGAACGCCCACAGCGCCAAACGCCTCCTCGAAGTCGCCACTGAACTCAACGAGCGGCCACGCAAAACCCTCAACCGGAGCACCCCAACCGACCTGCTCAGCGAGCTAGTCTCGAAGAAAGAAATAACCCCTGTTGCTTCCACCGCTTGAAATCGCCCATGAGTTGCGTGACTTGACGCTGAACAAAATTGGTGCGGCTGCAGCCCGATCGCAGGTTCGGCGCTAACTCACCGTATTCGCTCCAGGGACTACCATCATCGGCGATCGTCCGTGGTGCAGAACGGCTTGGCTAACGGAGCCTAAGAGCAGTCCGGGGAATCCGCCGAGGCCCCGGGTCCCGAGCACTACCACGTCGGCGGTTTGCGTCGTGTGAACAAGAACTTCTGCTGGCTTTCCCACGAAGAGATGCCGACTGAGTTTCAGGTCGGGGTACTGTTCTGCGACCGTAGTGACGACGCGGGTCAACTTTGCTAATTCTTCTTCATAATACGGATCTGAATTTTCCATGGACGGCGACCAACCCAAGTCACCGATGGGTGCACCTGTCACGGACACCAGTGCAAGTGGTTTGCCGTGGATGCGCGCCATTTCTGCAGCTTCCCATAAGGCGGGGCCCTGCGTACCGGAGTCAACCGTGATCACGATTTGACCAGCAAAGGAAAGATCATTAATCACGTTTTCTTGCTGTCGCGGCCGGTCTCCTACATGCACTGCCTCGAAGAAGGTTGGGTGCATCGTGCTCTTTTCGCCGCGTTCGTTGCGGGGGGCACCATGAGTGCCTTGACTGTCTTCCGACTCGGTTGCAGTGGTGTCGTGCCCTTGCGGGACCACGACTGTGGGACAGTGTGAGTGGGCCGCCAGGCCCGATGAGACGCTACCTAATAGTCGCCCGACAAAGCCTCCTCTGCCGCGCTTGCCGACTACGGCGAGTTTGGTGGTTTCGGAATGTTCGACCAGAACGTTGGTGGCATCGCCGGACTCAACATGCGTTTCGGTGCGAACGCTGTGGGCTTCTGCGCGTTTCGTTGCATGGTCAAGGACGGCTTGGGCTTCTTGTTTTGCGGCCAGTGCATAGCTTGCTCCGACAATGGGATCCGCGACAAAAGTTGAGGGAAACGTGCTCACTAATCGCAACGGCCAATTGCGAATTTTAGCCTCGACAATTGCCCAATCCAGAGCTCTATTGCTGTTCGACGAGCCATCAACGCCAACCAGAATCACATTGCGCATGCTCACAGCCTTGCATAGTCGAGGGGAAAGAATCGACGTTTGTTGCACCATTTCAAAGGTGCCCGTCCGGGCCAGCCTCAGTTCTGGCGAACCGTGTCCGTTACACTGGAGGCCTATTTGGGCACTAATTCTCCATGAGGTCGAGGAGAGGAAACGGTATGGCCGAGACAATTGTTCTCGCGCTAAACGGCGGCACGGGAAGCCGCGCTGCACTCGACTGGGTGATCGAGCGTGCCCGCACTATTCCGGTATCCCTGGAACTGACCACTGTCATCGATTTGGCAAGGCTGCCGACGACGATCAGGAAGGACTGGGTCCTTCCTGCGTACGAGCAGATGCTCATGGATGCCGCGAATCGGGTGAGACGCGACGCGCCCATGGTGCGGGTGATGACGTCGGTACGACGGGGCGCGCCGCTCCAGGAGTTGTTGATTTCCGCCGTTGATGCCGATCTGCTGGTTATCGGTACGCGTGAGGCCGCGGGCCCCCTGTATGGAACATTGCGCCAGCAGATCGCAGCGGGGGTGAGCTGCCCCCTCGTTATCGTTCCCACAGACTGGGCGCCTCGTAATGGTTCCGTCGTCGTTGGCGTGGATGACGACGAAACCTCTCACTCTGCGGTGGCTTTCGCCGCTGGGGAAGCCGAGCGGCTCGGGCGTGAGCTGTCGGTCGTGCATGCGTGGCGCATCCCCGCCTTGCTCGCTCTCGGATGGTTGAGCGCTGGTGCTAGTCCTTATGAGGAGATACGAATGGCACACGCCGAGGTGTTGGCAGGAGCGGTTGAACGGGTCGGCGCAGAGCATCCGACCGTGACGGTTCGAAACACCCTCGAACACGGATCTGCTGCTTTGATCCTCACCAACGCCGCTGAGCACGCTGAAATGGTCGTGGTGGGCACCCACGGACGCGGGATGATGACGGGGCTCTTACTCGGCTCGGTAGCTCACGACTTGCTGATCAGTATGCCGTGCCCGGTCGTGGTCGTGCCGCCCTTAGCCGACATGCCTCTGCTCAGATCGAACGACGAGCAGGATAAATAGCGACTCTACAAGAGCGGCCGGGTTGACATATCGAATTCCTACATCCACCACCTGGGTTTCGACGCGAGGCCCTGACGAGACGGGGCTTTCATGAGCGGTACATCCCAGACGGAGGCGCTCGTACGGGCGCATGACTTTTATGCGCGCCCGGCAGAGAAAGTGCTCGCGGATCTCGAATCGAATCCGCAGGGCTTGAGCATTAGCTCGGCAGAGAAGCGGCTGGCCGTCTATGGTCCGAATCGGCTGGCGGTCCCGCGTCCGAAGAACCCGGTGGTGCGGTTTCTGGCTCACTTTAACGACGTGCTCATTTACGTGTTGCTGGCCGCTGCCGTGCTGAAGTCGATCTTTGGTGATTGGATCGATGCCGCGGTTATTTTTGCCGTGGCTGTGATCAATGCGGTGATTGGTTTCTTGCAGGAGGGCCGGGCCGAAAAAGCGTTAGACGGTATCCGCCGGATGCTGTCCCTGCACGCGTTTGTTCGCCGCGATGGTGTGTGGGCTGACGTTGATGCGGAAGCGCTCGTGCCCGGCGATATTGTGCGGGTTAAATCCGGGGACAAGGTGCCGGCCGATGTGCGATTGATCGAGGCCACTACTCTACGCGTTGAGGAGTCTGCACTTACGGGCGAGTCGGTTCCTACTGAAAAAAACACCAGCCCGGTCCCGGCTGATTCGGGACTTGGTGACCGGCATAGCATGCTCTTCTCGGGCACGATCGTTACCACCGGTCGCGGCGTCGGCGTCGTCACCGGCACCGGTGTCGACACGGAGATCGGCCGTATCCAGTCCATGCTCACCGGGGTGCAGAGCCTCGCTACGCCACTGACTCGGCAGTTGGACTCGTTCGGCAAAAAGATAACCCTGCTCATTCTGGGCGTAGCCGCCATCATGCTCGTGATCGGGCGTCTGCTGCACGATCAAAATGCCAATGATCTGCTATCGGCAGCAATTGGGTTCGCGGTCGCGGCTATTCCCGAGGGCCTGCCGGCTCTTGTCACTATTACCTTGGCCCTCGGCGTACAGCAGATGGCCAAACGTCGAGCCATCGTGCGCAAACTCACCGCGGTCGAGACGCTCGGCTCGGTCACCACCGTCTGCTCCGACAAGACCGGCACGCTCACTCGCAACGAGATGACGGTGCGAAGCGCCGTCACCCGAACCGCCCAATACCACGTCACCGGCATCGGTTACGAACCCGTTGGCACAGTCAGCGTCGATGACGAACCCGTCACGCTCGATACCCGCCCCGACCTGACCGCGCTCGTCACGGTCATGGCCCTGTGCAACGATGCCCGCGTTACCGACGAGGACGGCCACTGGCGCGTCGTCGGTGAACCGACCGAGGGCGCGCTGCGAACTCTCGCCCTCAAGACCAACTTGAATGCCGCCAACTGGAAACGAATGGCGGTCATACCGTTTGAGTCCGACAACAAATTCATGGCCACACTCGATAAAGACCCCGACGGGAAAGTGCAGATTCTTCTCAAGGGTGCCCCGGGAGAAGTACTCGAGCGCAGTAGTCTGCAGCTCGGCGCGGACGGCAGCCCAGAACCGATCGATGCGGCTTTCTGGGATACGTGTGTCGATGATCTCAGCGCGCAAGGCCTACGCGTACTTGCCGCCGCACGCGGCGTCGCGACCGACGGGATGGTCGATTTGAATATTGAAGATATTGGCAACGGAATGCTGTTTCTTGGTGTGGTCGGCATTGTCGATCCGCCCCGACCTGAGGCGGTCAAGGCGATCGCGACCATGCATGCTGCTGGTATTCGGGTAAAGATGATCACTGGCGACCATGCGGGCACCGCGCGCGCAATCAGCCGCGAAATGGGCATCACACACGACGCGAACGCGCGGGTGATTACCGGCGCCGAACTGCAAGCGATGAGCCAGGACCAGCTCATTCGGATCGTGCGCGAGGTCGACGTGTTTGCCCGCACCAGTCCCGAACACAAGCTACGCATCGTCAAGGCTTTGCAAGCCCACAAGGAGGTCGTCGCGATGACGGGTGACGGCGTCAACGACGCCCCCGCGCTCACCCGTTCCGACGTCGGGGTCGCAATGGGGATCAAGGGAACGGAGGCCACGAAAGAAGCCGCTGACATCGTTCTCGCCGACGACAACTTCGCTACCATCGAGCGCGCCGTTAAAGAAGGACGCCGCATCCGCGACAACCTGCAGAAGTCGATCGTCTTTTTATTGCCCACCACAGCAGCACAATCATTGGTCATCCTCGTCGCCGTGCTCTTCGGATTTACCTTGCCTCTTCAGCCAGCGCAAATCCTCTGGGTCAACTTGATCACTGCCATCACCCTCTCGCTCGCCCTCGCCTATGAACCCGCCGAGCCCGGCATAATGCTGCGCCAACCCCGCAAACCCGGCGGATCCCTCATCGGCCACGCCTACCTAGGCCGCATCCTCTGGGTCGCTGTGCTCATCAGCGGTGCCACCATCGCAGTTTTCTTCCTGGAACTATCTGTCGGGTCACCTCTGGCGCAAGCACAAACCACCGCGGTAACCATGCTCACTCTCAGCCAAGTCGCTTTTCTTTTCAACTCACGGTTTTTGCAGGCATCAAGCCTGAAGGTAGCCGTGTTACGCGGTAACCCGGCGATCTGGATCTCAACGGGCGCGCTTCTCCTACTGCAACTCGTATTCGTGTATACCCCCTTCATGAACCTCTGGTTCCGCTCCGCACCAATCGGGGCACGCGAGTGGGGGTACACCCTCGGCCTATCTGCTGCGATATTCCTGTTCGTCGAACTCGGCAAGGCGATCGAACGGGTGCAGGCACGACGACAAAAGTGACCGTGCCCACACACCGGCAGTGTCGGTACCGTACGTGTCAGGGCGAATGCTGGATGCGGTGTGAAAGTATCGCCGCGACCTTATGTGTGGCCGCTTGGCGGCGTCCGGAATGGCGAGGGCCCACTGCATTAGCGGTGGGCCCTCGCTCGTAGACTATCCGACGCCCCTGATAACGCCATCTCAAAAGCGGGTCAAACGGATTACACCCGGGGAATGAGCCTGGGCCGATTGCAGGCTAGGAGCGAGCCGAGCGCGGACCTGGGTGGTTGAGCGTTCCTGACGAGTTCGTTGATAGCCGCGGAAAAGCCCCGGTTTCGCTGCCCAGGAAAACGTGGTGAGAACAGCTGGAGTAGGAATTACGCCTCCGGGGCAGAACCGACAGACTGGACGTATGACGACGACTGCCGATCGACAGCACCGAGTCATTCACGCCGCTCAGGTGCCGCGCTGAGTGCGCTGCACTGCTCACGTCGTTCCGCTCTGCGTGCTGCCTTCCGGACTTTGGCGTCTTGCAATGAGTATTGGCATTCCCGTTGGCTTCAGCGATGCCGTGCTGCGCGAGGACTACGATTTGCCTGGCTGGGGTGCCGTGTACACGATTGGCCTCGCTGTGGTGCTTGAAGGTCTCGCTCTCCTCAGCCTCGGCCTCGTCTACCCCTGGGGAGAGGTCGTCCCGCAGTGGATTCCCCTCATCGGTGGGAAGTTCGTCCCTCGCATGGCGGCGGTCATTCCGGCCGGAATCGGCGCCGCTCTGATCACCATGATTGCCTTCAGCCAGCTCTTAATGTGGGACAAAGTCGACAGCAACAGCCTTCCTCTGATGGGGCCGTCCTACGCCCCGGTCCTCGCCTGGGGGCCGCTTCTCGCCGTGGTCACCGTCGCCTACTTCATTCGGCGCGGCAAGGCCGCACCCGCACTCTCCTAGCAGATGGACGGGTCCGCAGTGGAACCCTGCACGTCGAACAAGCCCAGCGCAGTCTGTTTTAGCCGCCCTGGCCAAGATGCGGTGTGACGTGGAATAGGAGCCGGTTCCTGAGCTCGCGTCTTGCCGGTGCACGGATCCGCTCCCGCTGTTCATGCGCGGCTACACGGTGGTGGCGTCTTCAATTTCTCCGATGAGTTCTTCGATGATGTCCTCGAGGAACAAGACTCCGGTGGCGACACCGTCCGCGTCGAAGGACGTGGCGACGTGCGCTCCCCGGCGACGCATGGCTGCCAGAGCATCCTCCAGCTCGCTGTCCCGAAAGACCGTAGCCAAGCGACGGATGCGTTTGGCGGGCACGGGCCGGGTGAACGCATCCCCATCGGTGAGGTCCATCACGTCCTTGAGGTGCAGGTACCCCGTGGGATGCCCGTCCACGTCGGTGAGGATATAGCGGGAGTATCCGTGCTGGGCGACGGCCCGTTGGATGTCGGACGGAGACGCCAATGCGGGAAGGTGAACCATGGACGAGATGGGTACCTCCACATCGGAGATGCGTTTCGAGGTGAACTCGAAGGCAGCCGAGAGGGTCCCCGAGGCATCCTGCAGTACGCCTTCACGCGTGGACTGCTCCACGATGCCGGCTACCTCGTCGAGGGTGAACGCGCTGGTCGCCTCATTTTTCGGCTCCACCTTGAACAGGCGTAGTACCCCGTTCGCCAACCAGTTCAAACTGCCAATCACCGGACGGAAGATGCGGGCGACGAGCACCAGCGGCGGCGCCAGGATGAGCGCAGCCCGGTCGGGAACGGAGAAGGAAATGTTCTTGGGAACCATTTCGCCGAACACCACGTGGAGGAAGGTCACGAGGGCAAGCGCGACGCCAAAAGCGATCACGCTAATCGCGGCGTCGGAGAGTCCGGTCACGGCGAGTGGGTACTCCAACAGACCGTGGATGGCCGGCTCGGAAACGTTCAGGATCAGCAGCGAGCACACGGTGATGCCGAGTTGGCTGGTTGCCAGCATCAGAGTCGCGTGTTCCATCGCCCACAGGGTGGTCTTCGCGGCCTTGCTACCGCGTTCAGCGAGAGGCTCGATCTGCGACCGACGGGCCGAGATCACGGCGAACTCGGCACCCACGAAAAACGCGTTGACAATCAACAGCACGACGAGCCAGATCAGGCCCGGCCAGTACTCACTCATGGATTAGGTCCTTCTCAATTTGGTCGACGATTCGGTCGTGTCTGGTGGCCAGACTCGGATCATGTTCCGGGTCAGACGGGGTGTAGCGCACGCGTTGAACCTGCACGCCATCCACCCGGTCGATCCGCAGGACCCCTCCGTCGACGGGGACTTCGTCTCCCACCTCCGGAATCCGGTCGAGCTGATCGGCGATGAACCCGGCGACGGTTTCGTAGTCGCCGTCGTCGGGAACGGTGACACCGGCGCGGTCGAGTAGTTCGTCCGGCCGCCAGCTGGCGTCGAACACAACGGACCGCCCCGAGCGGATGACGCCGGCCTTCGCGCGATCGTGCTCGTCTTCCAGCTCGCCCACGAGTTCTTCGACGAGGTCCTCCAGCGTGACGATGCCAGCCGTTCCGCCGTATTCGTCAGCGACGACTGCAATTTGGAAGCCGTGCTTACGCAGCAGCGCTAGGAGCGTGTCCACGGCCATCGACTCGGGCACGCGCAGCGCGTCCACCTTGAGATCGTCGGCAGTGGTCTGACCACGGCGGTCAAGCTCGACCGCGAAGGCCTGCTTCACGTGAAGCACGCCGACGATGTCGTCGGAGTTCTTATCGATGACGGGAAAACGCGAGTAGCCGGTAGCGGTGGACAGCCGCACGATGCTCTCGGCCGTGTCAGCGACCTGGACGGAGGCCATCCGCACCCGAGGGGTCATGACGTCGGCGACCGTGTGATCGGCGAACCGGAGCGTGCGGTGCAGCATCGCCGCGTGATCGGTGTCAAGTACGCCCTCCAGCGCTGACCGCCGCACCAGAAAGCTGAGTTCTTCCGCGGTGCGTGCGCCCGATAGTTCCTCTTTGGGCTCGATGCCCACCAGACGGATCAGCGCGTTGGCGGTGTTGTTGAAAAGCAAGATGATGGGCTTGAACACCGCGGTGAACAGTGCTTGCGGGGGCACGACGATCTTGGCCGTGGCCAATGGTACGGACAATGCGAAGTTCTTCGGCACGAGTTCGCCGATCACCATGGAGAACAGTGTCGCCAGCGAGATCGCGATGATGGAGCCAAGCACGGGGATCAGGCCGTCGGGTACGCCGGCGCCCGCCAGCGGCTCGGTCAGCAGAGATCTGATGGCGGGCTCGAACGTGAACCCGGTCAGCAGCGTTGTCAGAGTGATGCCCAGCTGCGCGCTTGACAAATGCGTCGACGTGATCTTCAGCGCCTTGATGGTCGGTCCGAGGCGTTTTTCGCCGCGATCTCGACGGGCCTCGAGATCGTTGCGGTTCAACGTGACCAGGGAGAACTCGGCCGCGACGAAGATACCCGTGCCCACGGTCAGGAGCAGGCCTACCCCCACCATCGCCCACTCAAACAGCATGTGGCCCCCTCAGATTCGGGAACGTTGTGCGGAGATGCGATGAAAGGGGCGAGGGTTTATCAGGATCCATTATTCACTCAGAGTACCGGAGGCATTCGGCCCAGGCTGAGAAAGACCCCGCAGCCGCCGCCCTGACGGCCCCTTACACCCACCGGGCTCACAACGCCCGTAAGCGGAATCCTTGGCGCTCAGCCGTTGATCGGCACAACCGTTCCGCTGACTTCCACCGTAATTGGGACATCCGGTCGATGCAACGCTTGCGCGAACGCAGTGCCGAGTTGCTCAAGGGTGCGCCCAGCGGGAAGTTCGACGATTCCGATCGTGATCCCGGAGGCGTCCGGTGCGGGGCTGCCCATCGCTACGTGCACGCCTGGCACCAGCCCGGGGATGGTCACTGCCCTCTGGGTGAGCTCGTTCAACTCTGCCGGTCGAAACACGGCTGGCTGGATGACCACCGTCAGCTTCTCTGGGGCCGCGGCGACCAGCTCCTCCAGCCGGGCACTGGGCGTACCGTACCAAATGATAGTGATGGTGCTTCGGTCCTTCGAGATCGACGGGGAACCAAAATTCGCGTCCCCCGTCAGCTCGCCCTGGAGCCGATCGAGCCATTGCATCGTCTCCAGATCGACTGGCGGCAAGGCCAACTCCTCCCGCAACTGGTCCTTGATCACCAGAGAATCGTCCAGCGGCAGAATCTCCGCCTCGACTGGCGGCCCACCCGGCAGTGGAACAGCTGCCGCGCAGCCACTCAACGCGACCACCGCGCACAGCCCTATCCCGGCCAGCACGAGCCTGCGACGACGTGTCACGGCGTCTCGTAGCATTGCTCCTCCTAAGCACTGGTCATCCTCACCCTAGTAAAGACGCATGCACGGCAGATAACGATCGAAGATCCCGACCTATCGGTGCAGCAGAGGAACCTCTTGCGAGGAAGCAGGAATTCGGCCCCGGTTGGGCCCTCTGATGCTGGAGCCGTCTGAGACACGCGGTTGGCGAGGGTTGCCGGACCGGCTCGCACGCCAGCCCGTTGAGAGTGTCGAAGACCCCGAGGACGCGGCGAAAACTTCGCTCCATCGACGCCAAAAGGCTTAAGAACATGAACCTCCCGTTCCACACGACCGCTATTGTTTTGACTCTTCCGCTGCTGTTTTCCATGCTCAGCGGGTGTTCTGCCATCACCGAACCGACCACGGTCGTTCCTTCCATTTCGAGCTCTGAACCAACTACGACGGCGACTGAATCCCCAGCCGCTTGCGCCGATCTATTCGGCATTTCAGTTCTGGAATCGGACTATGACCCGGCCGTTCCTCAAGTGAGCTGGCTTGCTTTCACGAATGAAGGAGATTCTCCTTGCGAGTTGACGGGGTTCCCGGAGATCACGCTCAACTCCGATGACACCGCAGGGGTTGCAACGTTGTCCGAGGCTGACGCATTTGACCGCGCGACCGATTCCGTTGCTGTTCCTGCGGGGGGAAACGCCTACATCTGGACGTGGGTTACAACAGCTGATCTCCTGCAAGACTCCTGTGCCCTGCCGACGGCGGTGCAAGGACTCAACGTAACTTTGCCAGGAGCAACCAAATCACTGACCGTGGACAGGACCTTCACAATCTGTCTCGGTTCCCCCTCCGGTGACATACAGGTTGGACCGGTTGATTCGGAACCACGCACAGCGTCCAAAGGGTATTAGGACGCGAATCTCAGCCCCTGCGACCTCAAGAAAGACCCACTGACGGACTGAGTTCCAGACCAGCCCATGGAGGATTCCCTGGCCAGCATGGCGCCCAGCAACTCCAGTCTCGCTAACGAGAGCCACGTCCGTGCGCCACAGCCGTCGCCGCGGAAAGGGTAACCTCGGGAGGGCCCAGCGCGACGTCGAGGGGCATGATCGGTCTAACGCAAAGAGATGGTTCGGGCACAGACCGGGCGCAATGAACGGGGATTTTTGGTTGACGCGAGCAGGCGAAGCAAACGGATCGTCGGGATCGCACGTCATGGGCGATTAAAGCGCTCGAATCCGTACGCCACCGCCCTCAAACTGTTGACGGCCATGCTGACCGTTGCCGTGGTCAGCACCTCAGCCGTGGCTGCTGTTGCAGTGTGGAGCTTCAGCAAGACCGTCGACGACAACGCCATCGACATCACCGGCGGCGACACGGCAGCGCCCGTGCCACAGCTCGAAAGCTACGAAAACGGCTTCAACATTCTTTTGGTCGGCATCGACAACGATGCAACGCAAAGCGCGGCGTACGGCGAACGCGACGGAACCTTGAACGATGTGAACATTCTCGTGCACGTGTCCGCAGACCACAACAACGCGGTCGTCGTAAGCATCCCCCGCGACCTCATCGTGCCGCACCCCGAGTGCACCGACGCCACGAGCGGAGCCGAGTTTTCGGCTATGGCCGCACGCCCCGTCAATGAGGCCATGTCGCGTGGCGGGCTCCCGTGCGTGGTCAAAACCGTGTCCGAATTGACGGGACTCACCATCCCGTATGCCGGACTCATATCGTTCAACGGAGTCGTGCAAATGAGCGACGCCGTCGGCGGCGTGCCCATCTGCCTGAATGCGGCCATCAACGACCCCGCCGCGGGCCTGGACCTGCCCGCAGGAACGAGCATCGTCGCCGGCGACACCGCGCTGGCGTTCCTGCGCAGCCGGATGGGCGTCGGCGACCGCAGCGACCTGGCACGAATTTCCTCACAACAGATCTACATGGCCTCACTCATGCGCACGGTTCAGGGCAACGGAACACTCACGAACATCCCTACCCTGATCAACCTCGCCAACGCGGCGGCCATCAACATTAAGCTCTCGACGTCCCTCGCCAATATCGACACCATGGTATCCATGGCCCTGGCCCTCCAAGACATCGACCTGGATCGGTTATTGTTCGTGCAGTATCCCGGCACGACCGGCGACTCCCGCTTCCCCGGCAAGGTCGTTCCCCTGGAAGCGGTGGCCGCCGAAATGTTCACCAAACTCGCCACCGATGAACCCTTCACTCTCCCGGGAACAACGCCAACACCGGCACCAACACCGGATACACCGGTGCCGGTCGAAACGTCAACGCCGGCGCCGACCGAAAGCGTCGTCCCCGCCCCGCAGCCGACCGTTCAAGCGTTGGACGGACTCACCGGTCAAACAGCGCAGGATGACTCGTGTGCCCAAGCCTTCACCGGGTGACAGCAATCACACCGCGCTATAAAACGGACGAAATAGACATAGGTATTTCCGGCCCGCCACGAACAATACGTTGTGCTCCAACTATGACGTCCCGCAACCTCTACGGGACACCGTTCACTTGATAGCTGAACACGCTCTGTTGCGCGTGATTGGCGGTTTCATAGACGGAACCGGCCGCTGATCAGCTCGTGTCGCCTTGGCTAGTTTGTGGATCGTGTCCAGGGGCTCACGCTTTCCAGCTGGACGTTGACGACGCTGGGGCCAGCGAGGAGAGTACCAACAGCCGTGAAGTCTTCCTGCGGGAGGATGCTGTCGGTCGGATCGACGCCATTGAACTGTCGAACGTTGACCCGCCCCGAGTTTAAGGACGAGAAAACGACCGGTTGCTCAGCGCCCGCATACAGATAGGCGTCGTAGCCGCCGGTCTCCGGCAGTGCAGGAAGTGCTGAAATGGGCGATACGGTGATGGACCAGTCACCCGCGCCAGGCCCGACGGTGATCCAGCCTGCCGGGCCAACGGAGGAGTCAAGACCATAGGCAACGCTGGCGGAATCGCCTTGATAATCTGCCATGCCAGCCTCGTGGTACGTGCCGTCTTCACCATAAACCTGCGCGCCGGACTGCTCATTGGCCCAGTGGCCGGGTGCCCATGTGATTGTGTAGAAGCCAGATTTAGCGTCGTCGGGAAAGACAATTTCATCAGCGCCGCTGCCGGTGACGGTGAAGGCCTTGAACGTTCCGAATGTCTTGTCCGCCCACGTCTGAGCGGATTCCTGTGCAGTGGGTTCGTCCGTCTGGGCGGGAGTCGAAGAAGCCGACGCTGATAAATCAGGTGCGACAGGTTGCTGTGCTTGGCAGCCTGACAAAACTACAGCCGTTGCGGTCGCTGCGGCCAATACGAATGTCACATGTTTCATAGAATCCCCTTGATGTTAATCGCCCTCTCCGCGTTGAGATGACGTCGTCGGACTGCGTCTTGGCGACCCACTGTTTCAGGTTGAGTTTTGCACTGCCCCAGCTCGATGGACAATTCGACAGTTGCGGTCGCGTGTGCGAGGTCTACGCGTGGGCCGTGGCTCGGACGCAGGCTCTTCAACTTACGCCGTGACTTTAGGCTGCGGTCCGAACGACAGAGAGGCCCGCAGGGGAACGTCTACCGGGCCCCTGTACGCGCGGCGCCTTTTCATCGTGTGATTCGTGCGGTTAAACCGATTCGAGCCCAAGGAACTCACGCAGCTGAGGCACGCCCGTGACGCGCAACTCCTGATCAGATCTGTTGAGCGTTTCTGTAGTCAATGTCAGTTGTTGGCTCAAAGCCATCTCACCTTCGCGCCGCCGGCGACGAACCACTCCATTCTTTTGGTAGCCGACTTTTCTTGACACAGCAAGCGAGGCTGGGTTGTCGGTGAACGCTGCGGACGTGACCTCAGCTGCATCCAGATGATCGAACATAAATGCACACAACGTTTGGCGCATGAGCGTGCCGATGCCGCGTCCGTGATACTTGGCCCCGAGCCACGATCCAGTCTCGCCCGTTCTCGTCACGCGATAGTCACTGGTCGAAATCCCTTGGCAACCCACGATTTGCCCCTCGAATCGGATTGTGGATTCAAGCTGCCACGATGCTGGCGTTATGGCAGCACGTCGACCCCAGTGAAACTGCAGGAGCCTTAGTTGAACCTCGTCGGGGGTCCCCGCTGTCCAGGGAAAATCAAATGGCATCGCAGCGGCGTCGTGGATCCCTTCGTGTGCAAGCGCCACAAGAGCCGGCAAATCGGAATCTCGAACAGGAGACAGAGACAGTGACTCGCATTCGATCAGCAATCCGAACGGCGGCCAGAGCTGGTGAGGTACATGCGACATGCCCCCAGCCCTAAGTGTGTTCACGCCGACCCCGACGTCCGTTCGCAAGCGGAACCCCGTATGCGACTTGTGAGCTAATTGATATTGCGAACTTGTGAACCGTAACGCTCGACGTCGTTCGTTTTCTCGCGGGTAGCGTCACGCGTGTTGCGCGCACATCTTTCTTCCACCTGGTGAAACTAGCCCATCAGTAACGGTGGGATCAGTACGGCAACGATTGTTGCATCGGCAATGATATGGGCGAGGTAGGTCGCGAACATTCCGCCAGTTCGGGTCCGGAGGTAGCCGAGCATAACTGCCCACGACCCGGCGAGGATCACTCCCACTACCCCGCTCGGCACGCCGTGGAAATGTGCAAGCCCGAACGCAAGCGCGGTTAGGCTCACTGCCCACCGCGGAGGGAAGTACCGCAGCATCGGAGTCAGCAGAATGCCGAAAAAGATACTGTCTTCGATCGCGCCGTTCACTATCGCGAACCCGAGCGCACCCGTTACGGCAACGGGAGCTGAGACCGACTCGATGAGCTGTCTATACGTGACGGGAAGCTGACCGTCGAACACGGATTGCCAGAGTAAGAGACCAACGACGCTGACTCCTGCCACGGCGGCTACCGTGACCCACGTGATTCCATCAAGCCGGCCGATGCGCAACCAGTGTCGCCACCGCCTCAGCCGCCCTGCACGCCACGATATGACAGCGGTGATCGTGATCGCAATTGCGGGGCCGATCGGCCAGAGTCCCACCACGGGGATGAGGCCGACGACATACAGAAAGAACACCAGAACTACAGCGTCTTTTGCCTCAGGCGCATCCGCATGGCGCAGCCATAGACCCAGTGACAGCGCAACGACCGCAGCCAGCACGACGAACGGCAGCGAGCTACCGAATACCGGCTGACACGCTCCCAGCGCAAGCACCGCAACCGTCACGATGCGACCGTGCACGGCAGCATCCAGTCCAGACAGTTCGTACTTTGGCATAGACCCATGATCCCGCACAGATCCAGATCAACCGATCAAACCGGAGCGCCACAAGCCGAACCCCGAACGGGCACTCTGAGCAGGGAAACAACACCACTCAGTGGGACATGACCTGCCTTTCCGAACACGATCCCAGAACAAGTTCTCGCGGACCTTCATGACCAATCTCGACGCCACTGACAACACCTCACTCAAACGGTGTGTTGCTACGACCCCTTGAGACTGCCGAACCTGTTGCGGGACACGTTAGCGCGGAGTGGACGATGGAAGTTCGATGAACTCCTGGACGTCGTTCTGGACGTTAACCTGGCGCGCAATCCTTCCGGCATGATCGAAGGACCAGGTGGCGGGCCCTGGGGTGGGAAGAGTTTCTGAGGCTTGCGCAGACGTTGGGCGTCGTTCCGGACATGTCTCTGATGTAACCAACTTTTGAGGAGAACATCATGGGCCCAACATCTGACGATCTGGACGGCCTGCTCGACCGATCCGCTCCGTGCACCACGGTGATAACCGACAGTGTCGCTGATGAGCTGACCCAGCTTCGGGTTGCAACAAATGTCGAGACTGCGCGCGTGACCGCACGACGGCCGTGGAGGCGGCCGGTGTTCGCGGGGCTGGCGTCCGTACTGCTTCTGGGTGGCGCAGCAACGGCAACGGCCGCGGTGACCAACAGCTGGGTTCCCTGGGCACAAACCCCGGTCGCCTCGATGGCCTACACCCTGCCCAGCGGGGTGGAGTGCGAGGAGCGGATCGGGAACGTGCGCGGGCAGGACCCCGCCGCCGTCGAGGCCGTCGAGAACTTCTACCGCACAACAGACATTGAATCCTTGCTGACCAAGGAGAAGATCGCGAGCACGATCGAGTGGATTCGGCAGGACTCGAACATCGCCGTCAACGCCGACGGCTCGACCGAACCAGCCGGCTACGGAACCGTGCACTACAACGCGGATGCGGAGTACCAGCGGGCGGTGACGATGATTGTCACCGCTGCGGCCAGCGCCGAGCTCGCGAACCAGGGCATCGACGGCGCCGACAGCAACCTCAGCTCGGACGGGCAGTCCTTCTGCCCCGGAGCCAGCTGGTGAGGGCACGCAATAGCAACTCCTCTGAGCGTCTCACTGAAGCGCTGGCTGCTGCGTCGCCGGACCTGCTGCGCTACTTCCAACGTCGACTCCCGATCGACGATGCTGCCGACGGACTTGCGGAACTGATGCTCGCGGCCTGGCGACGAGTCGACTCAACACCACCCGGTGCCGAGCAGTGCCGGATGTGGTTGTTCGGAATCGCCCGCCATGTCGTAACGAACGCCGCACGGAGTGAACGACGACGGTGGAGCCTCACCGAACGATTCCGGGAAGTCCTCCGAACCTCCCCCACCGAAGGGCGACCCGCGGACGACGGGGCCGACGTGCGAGATGCGATCGGCCGACTGACTCCGGCGCAGGCCGAACTCGTCCGCCTCATCCACTGGGACGGATTTGCCATCACCGAAGCTGCCCAGATCCTGAGCATCAGCCCATCAACCGCCCGCACCCGCTACCAACGAGCCCGAGCCGATCTGAAGACCGCGCTGAGCGACTTGACACCAGAGGTCACGGGCCACCTACCCATGACTGTCGTGGCAACATCGGCGGGCGACCCCAGCTGTACAACAGCGCCATCGATTCCACACAGGACAATCCGTCCAGCGGATGTCATCCTGTCGCCATCGCAACGGATCGACATCTCGGCCTACCCCGTCTAAACGTCGGCCCCTCGAGGAAACTTCTGCGGGACGCTTTCAGCGCGCTCGCTCTAATCGCGATTGATTTGTCGGTGGATCCAGAGTGACAGGACTCGGCACGGTCTGTGTCAACACGATTAGATGGCTTGATGAATGCAAATTATCGGTTCTCATCCGACACTGCCGAGATCGACCGTGTCCAGGTGCACCGCTGGATCAGCGAGCAGTCCTACTGGGCACCCGAGCGATCACGCTCACGGCAAGACGCAGCGATCGACGGATCACGCAACTTCGGCATCTACGACAGCGTGTCCAACAGACAGGTCGCCTACGCGCGCGTCATCACCGACGGCGTCACGTTTGCCTGGCTCTGCGATGTCTTCGTCGACCCCATGGTTCGAGGCCACGGAATTGGCAAAGCCCTCATCGCGGGCATTCTCGCGGAATGCGACCCCCTGGGACTGAGGCGCATCGCCCTCTCAACCAACGATGCACACGGCCTGTATTCCAATCTCGGGTTCTCCACTTTGATCGCCCCGGAGACGTGGATGGAGCGCATCGTCAACCCCGGCCTTTAGCCGAGACACGACTATCGGCTGGTACCGTAGCGGGAACCTTCACAGGGCCGATTCGTCCGCTTCGCTGGTGCTGATCATCTCGATCGTTTCGGCTGGGGTCTCTGGGGTGGCATGGGCCTGATCGACAGAAGGAGGCGAATCCTCGAGCTTGCGCGTCATATCCTGCTCGAAATCCGAGCGCAGCCATACCTGAAGTGAGTCCCACCGATACAACATTGAACCCGGCTTTGGCTGCTGACTTTGAATGGTCGGATTGTTCGGCCACACGATCGCTCCAATTGGTGGCCCATCTGGATCGGGATTCGCCAAACTCAGACCCATGGCAGACGCTATCTCTCGTGCAGCAAGGAACGGTAGCCCGGTCACATCGGGAACGATCACGAAATCCGCGGCGCGCTTGTCACCTTCGAACCGGTCAGGCATTTTTCCTCCCTATCTGCATCCTCGTCCGGCCGCGCCACTCTCGCAAGACGGACCCGTTGCGCTTACGCCGTAGTGCGGATTCCAGTCTTGGCGATTCAGGTCCGAGCGATCAAGTCGCGGATAGCGTCGACGACAGCGCCCGGATCACGTCTCAATAGCTGCAGGTGGTTCGATGCGACAGTTCGGAACACAGTCACGTTCTGATGTGCCGCGAGCGTTGAGTCGAGGGATGCGCGCATGCGTGCTGAGTCATCCGCGTCCGATCCCGCGTTGCCGCCCGCTGCGACAATAATTTCGATCGGGGCGCCGATACGGTCAAAGGCGTCCACAAGCTGTGGGGCGCAAACGTTCAGTTCGATGACCACATCCGCATGCTGCTGAGCAGTCATGTGACCGGCCAGCCCGAACCGCGCCAGCAGAGGAAGCAACCATGCTTGTCGTCGGAAAAGCTTCCTTGTCTTTTCTCGCTCAGCCTCGTCACCCCACGCGAACGGGTAACCGCCATCTACCAGCACAAGGCCTCGATAACATCCAGGATGTGCTGCGGCCCACCTCAGGATCGTGTGGGCACCCAGCGACCAGCCGACGAGGACCGGATTATCGAGCTGCAGGCCATCGATGACCGCACCGAGGTCCCGCTCATAGGCGGCTAGGGAGTAGTCCTCTGACCGGTGGGACCGTCCCCGACCTCGCATGTCGAACGTGATTGCTCTGAGATCCGGAGTAAGCCCATCCACCACGGCCCGCCATGCTCGTTGCGTACTGAAGGCCCCATTTGCGAATACAACGGGAGGCGTCCGGTTACAAGAATCGTGCACGCTGATTTGTGTGTCGTCAACGGTCACCATAGTTTCTGTCGAAGCCATTCTTCTAAAATAGGATGCCCGTACGGTTTAGTCAAACAAAGGAACCACGCAATGCCTCGACTGAATTCAGAACAACAACATGCCCGACGCACCCATATTCTCGAAGGCGCACGTTCGGCCTTTGCCAAATGGGGTTATCACGGATGCACAGTGCGACGACTGGAAGAGGAAATTCGGCTGTCGCGCGGAGCAATATTCAATTGGTACCCGGACAAGTGGCAACTCTTCGTAGCGGTGAGCGAGGAAGATCAGCAACGCATCGCGGCGACCTTGGTCGACCCTGTGCTTCCGATCGTCGAATGGATGACCACTTTAGAGGTGCCCTACGCTCGTGCCTACGCCGAGGCCCTAGGGCTCCTCGCAAATGACCCCCAGAAGAAGAAGCAATGGGAGGCCCGCTCGCCAGGACTATTCGAACCGGTTTACGCAGCTATGGCCGAGCGCCAATCCCGTGGCGAGATTCGAAACGATATGCCTGCACGAACCATTGTCAGCTACCTTTTAGTACTTCTCGACGGGCTCACACTGCGACGGTCATTGGGCTATCCACTCACAGTCCGCGAAGCTTCATCCATGCGTGAACTCGCCGTTGATGCACTCCGGCCACGCCCCACCCGAGTTGGCTGATATGGCTTTCGTGAAGCCCATCTGCGGAACTTTTGAGAACCTGCAACATGGATATTGCTGCCGCGATCAGTTTTGAATCCCCTAAGATTCGGACCATTTTTGATTATGAGACTGTTTGACAACACGAATAGGCCGCAGTCGGAACCGCCAGCAGCTCTCCTGCCAGGCAGCAGATACCAGCCAATGTTTCACTCTGTGAAAATGGTGAGGACTTCGGAGGCGACAAGACCAGGTTCGCTGATTTCGACGCCAGACGCGATGTCGAATCGAGTTGCATAACTAGTAGGCAAGTGATTCACTTGATCGCATGAACAGTGGCCACTTCGACCAACCTGACTCCGCATTCGCTCTCGAGGCGCTTGTGAGGATCGACGTCGATCGCCGCCGGCTGGCAGCTCGGTTCACTGCTGAGACTTGGTGGGCCGCTCCGGCACAGGCTCTCGCGGTTGCCGCAGTAGTCGCCTCGCCGGCTGCGGGCGTGGCCGTCCCGATGAGCGTCGTAGCCGCGCTTGCCACCATGGCCCTCGTCGGCATCGATCACGCCTTTCGCAAGCGGACCGGAATCTCGACCAACCGCCCGGCGGGTCCGGTAAGTTTGGCAGTGCTGATCGCGCTCTGCGCCCTGATCGTCGCAGCTTTTGTCACCTCCCTCGCTCTCGCGATGATTGGCGAACGCTCCTGGATCATCGCTTCCACGTCCGCCGGGTTCATAATCATGCTCGTTGGCGTCGCGATCTACGACAAGGCATACGCTCGGGACCTGAGACGTGCCCGCTGACCCACGCTTCGACGAGACGATCCATGCACTTACACGGCTGCGGCTCTGTGCGCTGCTCCGTCCGCTGGACGCCGCCAGTTTCAGCACCCTCGTCGACACGCTCGATGTGAGCGAAGCGAACCTCTCCAAAACGATTCGCAACCTAATCGAACTCGGCTACGTGCATACCTCGAAGCAGACATCGCCCGAACGAGCGGACTCACGTCGCACCACGACAGTTTCACTTACATCTCGAGGGCGCACGGCATTCGACGGGCACATCGCAGCGCTGCGGAAGCTCGCTAGTACGGAAGCGCTCTAGTGTGCCCGTAAGCCGGACGTCCAGCGGGCGCGTTCAAACGTGATTCAGCTCAAGTCGCTTCGCGGAGCATGTTGCCCGTAAGTGGAACCTCCTACGGGATTCCTTATCCTGAGATCTGACCAGTAATGAGGTACGCGAAGACTGCGTATCCGTTGGCCATGATGTGCGCGGCGATGACGAGCGGCAGGTTTCGGTATTTCGACCAGAGATACCCGAGCATGATGCCGAAGGAGCCCTGGACGATGATGACGGCGGCAATCTCGACAAGGAGCCCGTTGCCTTGTCGGTCTCCTCCAAGGTGCATGATCGCGAAGGCAAAGGATGCCAGAACGATGCCGCCCCAGCGTCCGAGGAGCGCTTCCGCCCGTGTCTGCAACCAGTACCGGTAAAACAGTTCCTCGCCCACGCCCGCGGTCAGCGCGGTCAGCATTGCGGCAGCGAGCAAGTATGCGAGGTCTACGCCGGGAAAAGTGGGGACCGTAATCCAGGGGCTCGCTTGCGAGAGGATCATCCAGACAGCAATGACAACGATCGGCGCCCACCACTGCCAGGCCAGACGGTGGTGGGCAATCTTGATATTGCGGCGAGATCTCCACACCAATGCTGCGGGTATCCCGACCAGAATGACGACTTTGGCTAGGAAATACCAGGCCGAGTCGTCAATTTCCGTGATGCCAATGACCAAGGGGAAGAGGACTGCGCATACTAGGAGTGCCATGACGTTGCGTCGAATCGCACGGGCATTAGAGACCATAGGCTCGAGCGCTGTAGCGCTCCACGGCAGTGCACGTGTCAGGGCAATTGCGACCAGGGGAGGCACGAGCACGACCCACAGAGGGGTGATCGGTGACCCGGGATCCGAGGATTGACGAACCCCATCGGGTGAAAGAGTCAGTAAAACGATCAGTGCAAGCACACCCAGCGCCCCGGCTGACCAGATGAGAATTTGACCGAGCTTGGTGACAGTCCGTCGATCGCTCCCCGGAGGCGCTGTCGGCAACGTTACAACTTTGACTGCTGCCCGGATGTGCCATTTGCGGGCACGTCGACCAGTGGGCTCAATGTCGGTCGCTTCTTCGGCCAGAGGGTGTACCCGAGGGCCCACAACACTTCGATCGCAACGACCAGGAGGAAAATGCTGTTGAGGTCGCTGAGCGCGCTGGTTCTGGTCTCGTTATCGACAACCACGGTCAACAGCCAAATGGTCCCCAGAGCTACGGCCACGGCCAGTGCTGTGCGCGCGACGTCTTTCCAACACTCGACGGCATAACCTCGCCCATAGAGCTTGATCAGCTCCGGCCCATTCGCGAACCGATAGGCGAAATGGCGGTCGGCCCACGCGATCATCTTGTGCCCGTAAGCCACGGAGAAGCCGAGGTAGATCGCAGCGACCCCGTGAAAGACTGTCGCCGTCGCGCCCGACATCAGATCCATCGCCGTGACCACGAGCAGGATGACGTCGACCACCGGCGTCATCGCCAGCAATGTCAGTCCGGTCCTTTTCAGACGCAGTACATATCGGGCGACGAGGCCCAGCACGATCAGAACCCAGAAGCCGACTTCGCAGGCGATGATGATGGCAATGATCATGAAGTCCCCTGTCGATGCGGCTAACCCCTGGAAGCAAACTAGCACACCCGTGCTAATCTCAGGTCATGGCGAGAACGATCGACCGAAATGCACGCAAGGTGCAGCTCGCTCAAGCGGTGTGGCAGGTTATCCTTGACCGGGGAATTAGCGCGGTTTCGGTGCGCACTGTAGCGGAGCAGGCTGGTGTTGTGGTCGGGTCGTTGCGGCATGTTTTCCCCACTCGGGCTGAACTTCTTCAGTTCTCCGCTGAGCTCATGGTGCAGCGCGCCACCGACCGAGTGCTCACTGTTCGTGAAGGCTCGGACCCGGCGGAGTACGCGCTGGAGGTCCTGAAAAATTTCTTGCCTCTTACTGCTGATAGTCGCGCGGAACTCGAGGTCAATATCGCGTTGATTGCGGAAAGCCCGGCGTTGCCGCAACTAGTTGCCATCAGAAATCACGCTTACGAAGAACTTGGGAACGCCTGCCTCCGACTGACCGAAATGTTGGCCTGCAGGCCCAACGACCCCGAACTGGTAGAACGAGCGCGCCATTTGCACGCCGTTCTCGATGGCCTTGCCATTCACCTACTCATGGACCCACCCACCAACGACAGCACCTGGGCAACCGTGATTCTCGAGAAAGAGCTTGCACGCATCATTAGAAACCGTTGACCAGTACCTCCTGCGGAGTCACCGGCGATCAGTGCATGCAACGTGCGGCCCACGGACCCATGCGGTGTTTCGCAAGGGAAACCGTCAATGCGAACCAGTCAATTACCCTATGGCTACCCTAGAATCGGTTCGTCATGATGTTCACGCGCCGTATTCTCGCCGCCCTGCTCGTCGCGGTTCCGACCGTGGGCGTCGGAATCGTGGTGATGCAATGGATGCCGTTGCCGAACCCTCTGAACGTGCAGTGGTCCGGTACCGAGGTCTCGAGCACGCAACCGTTGTGGATGGTCTTCCTGCCTCTCGCGGCTTTGACGCTCGGTGGCTTCGCCCTGGCCATCGCCGCCGTCGTCGATCGCGACCATGAGGAGCCCTTTCGAGGAACGCTCTACATCGCGGCGGTACTGACTTCAGGCAGCGCCGGGGTGTGCTGGGCGCTCCTCGCGATGAACCTTGGCTATGCCGCACCGACCGGTCCGGCCTTCCTCGGCGCGCTGGCGCTTGCGCCGGTGTATGCCCTGCTCCCGTTGGCCGTCGTCGGCATCCACGCACAGCACCGATCGAGCATCGACCAAGACATAGTGCAGGATCTCACATAGACCGTCACTCCTAATGCGCGGGTCCCGCGACTTCGACCGTAATCCGGACGCCCACCGGGGCACCTAAACACGCGATCGCCGGCTTGGGTCCGTTCCAATAAGGGAACGATCACCGGGACGACTGCTCAACTAATTTGATCACCAGATGCGCCTCGACGCATATCCGTTCCACTTTCGCGGAATGGGTCAGGCTGGCGTTGTCAGCAGGAGACGACCGTCTGCTGGTAGAGCGCTAGGCGCAGCCGTCCTTCGATTACACAGTAAACGCTGGTCATTGTCGCGACGAAAGGTGCTTCATTGCAACGAACCGATTGGGCGCGATAGATCAAGGCGGCGGTGTCAGTGCCCAGCGGGACATGTCGGTTCTCTGACATCGCGTACCGATCCCACGTGGGTGCGCCATCAAGACTCTCCTTGACCGCCGCGCGGTCGAGCACCATCCCATTGGAGATGATCATCAGCCCGCCCGGGGTCATTAGGTCTCCGTAGAAAGATCCGCCGCTTCCCTCGCAGAGCGAATCCCAGCCTGCGCGTTCCGTAGCCAGAAGAGAATCGAGTTTCAAGAGGGTCATGTGAACCACCATACCTACACCGCTTTCAGCGAGTTGAAGGTATATCCCGCTTGAATCCGAGCCGTCCCGTAAGACGAACGCCGAGTGGGACTGTCGCCACGACTTCCCGCATGGCCCGCAGCAGAGTGTCCGATTGGTGATGTAATGCGGTAGCTTGCAGACTTCTGGCTCGGCTTCTTTAAGATCGGGCGTTCGGGTCGATGTGTGGCAGTGCAACGATTCGCCGCCTGCCGGGAATGTAGTAGGTAATGACTCGCCCGGAAAGGAAAGATGATGAACGATACCGGACTCGATGAGCTGTTCTCGGCCTCGATTGCACCGTTACCGGCCTCCGTGACACGGGAGGCGATTTCACTTGCAGTGGAGACGAAGCCGTCCCGTCTACGTCGCGGACGGATGCCGCGCCGTCGCTGGATGATTCCAGTGATCGTTGTCGGTTCGCTGACCGCTGGCATCAGCCTCTCTACGTACCAGTTGTCCGTCTGGCCATGGGTGACGATGCCCGAAGGGAACACCCGAACAATCCCAATCCCAGTTGACTTTACGACGGAAAGCGGCCATTTCGAGAGCTGCCGTGCCTACGTTGAATTGCGCAACTGGAGCGACTCGAACCTCGCCGCGCTGAACGACGCAATCAGAACAACCGACTGGACCGGATTCGGCCAACAACTCTACGACGAGGGCGCTACCGTCGACGACGATCCCGACGGGGAAGGACGCGTGGGCGAAGCGTTGACGCCGGCACTTTTCGAGTTCACGAAAGCAGCTATCCCCAGCGTCGTGGTGTTCAACGAAGCGGGAGAGGGCGTCGGCATCGATGCCGTCGGTATGTCGTGCAGGCCGGATAACCCTTGAGCGCTCGCACCGAGGACAAACGCTCCCGGATAAGCCGGGCCGTCCCCGAGCACGCGCCGGCGCTTCTGGCGTATTTCGCGCGTCGAATTGACCCCCCTTACGATGCCGCGGATCTGCTCGCTGAGACCTTACTGATTTTATGGAAACGCGCGAATGGGCTCCCCGCGGACGATGACGAGATTCGTCCTTGGATGTTCGGTATCGCCCGTCACGTCCTTCTTCATCATCAGCGCAGCACCGCCAGACGTAATGCACTTGCCGACCGGCTCCGAAGTCAAATGTCGTTAGTAGTGAGACCAGGCTTCTCCGACTCTTCGACGTTCGACGATCTCCATGATGCGATACGAGAGCTTGACCAGACGGATCGAGACATCATCGGCCTGCACCACTGGGACGGGTTATCACTTGTAGAGGTCAGTCGAGTACTTCGAATGAAGGAGGGGACCGTGCGAAGCCGCTATCACCGGGCCCGTGAACGGCTTCGACACGAACTTGCCGCGACGACAACGATTGTGACGTTCGCCGAAACCTGATTCATGAGTAGCACCTCAACGGGGACGGTCACCGCGACAGAGTCGTGCCAGTCCGCCTAACGGTCACGCGTGCCGAAGCCGTGTTGCAGGGGGACCTCAACCGGCACACCCCAGCATTGAGTTACAACCTCAGGTCTGCTCCCGTTTGCGGAACGCTCTGCGGGCGAACTTTGAGCCGACCGACCGATGTCTACGAGTACCGGACGTCGCGCCCGCAAAAGAACGCTCGATGGTCTCCGGCGACCAGCTCGATTAAATCACCCTTCGTTCTCGAGGCCGTGGTTTAGCGGGATGAGTCGTCTGCCAAGCCATCCGCTTCCTGCGCGGATAGCCAGGCGCAGTGGACTAGCGTCCCCGCCGAGGCGTCGTAGCCTGTGGCGGAAGAAGTCATCACTCGCGTCGCGGGAGGTTCCTCCAAATGAGATTCTCGTGACGCCGAGACCTCGCACGAAGTCGATACGGTTGTCGAGAAAAGGGATGAGTAGTGATGTGCTTCGGGCAGGTACGCGCGCGAAGAATCTCTGGAACTGACGCCTGCTGTTCAGGCCGATGGGGAAGACAACGTCGGCTCCTGCGTGGAGGTATGCGAGTGCGCGTTCGATGCAGTCGTCGACGCGCCCGTCAGCCAGCGGGCTATCGCCGTACGCGCCCTCATGGATGAGGTCGAGCATGGAGTCCACTCGGGCGGTGAGCACGGGGCGCCCGGGAATCTTCTCAAAATGAGCACCGATTTCCGCAAGCTTGATCGCCTGGGTTTCACGATCGAGCTGACTGCCATCGCCGTCGTGATTCGAGTCCTCGATATTGATTCCAGCACAGCCAATATCGCGGACAACGTCAGCAATCTCGGCGGCAGATAGCCCGTAACCTGACTCCAGATCCACGTTGACGCTGGAAGGTGAAACCGCGCGGACGATCCTCCGATTCCAGCCCACCATGTCATCAACGGATGTCTGTTCAGCATCACCCCCGCCCAGTACTGCCGCTATCGCAGCGCTGGAGGTTCCAACCACCGAGAATCCGCTCTCTAACGCAACCTGAGCAGAACGAACGTCCCAGACGTTTGGCATCAGCAACGTCGTGCCATCGGGCAAGGCCGTGCGAAGCATGTTCATGTCAGCAGATGTTCCTTCCGGACAGCGAAATGGTTCCATGTCACGAGCCCTCCTGCGAGAGCCAGTCCACGAATCGAGGGCCGATCACTTCGACGTCCGGCATCGGCAACAAGGCCCCATCACGGAAAGCACGACCGGCAGCGCCCGGCGCACGAACCGGCAATGCCAAGACCTTCTTGTTAGGGAGTGCCTTGGTCATCCGCCACAGAGTCATGACTTCAGGTCCCGCCACGTCGTAGCCGGGCCCGCAGCGTTCACCGACAACACAATCGGCGACCACGTCGGCAACCGCGGATAGTGCGATGGGCTGGGTGGTCATCGCCGGGACGACGGCAAACGGTCCGAACCTCAAGCGTTCGATGTTCTGGCGTGCGAACTCGTACCAGAGCGTCGAACGCACGATTGTGAGGTTCACGTTCTCGGCGCGGGCAACACGCTCCTGCTCTGCTTTGCCCGCGTAGTAGCCGTTACCGTGCAGCTCGGGCTTCGCACAGTTCACGATCGACACCAGGATGTGCTTCGATGCCCCTGCTGCCCGAGCTGCTGCATTGACGGCCCGCGTCGAACGGACGAAGAAGTCGCGGGCGGTCTCCGGATCCTGCGTGAAGATGTCCGTGGCTTCAACTACCACATCAATATTCCCGAGATGCGCGCCGGCATCCGGGAGCAGCACGTCGAAGCCTGTCGAGCGCGAGTGGAGTTGCGCTGGCACTCCTCGGAGGGAGAGCGCGAACTGGACCGCTCTGCCGAGTTTCCCCGCACCTATGACCGCAACGCCCATAATCACACCCGTTTCTCACTTTCCTCTACAAAAGTAAAATCTACTACAATCGTAGAGGCAGCTCGAGGTGAGGACAACATGCAACGACGTCAACTGATTGCTGAAGCAGGCGTCAGACTGATCACCCGCGGCGGAGTACGTGCGTTGACGCATCGTGCGGTCGACCGAGAGGCCTCGCTGTCGCCAGGCTCGACGTCTTACTACGCCCGTACTCATCGCGACCTCGTCATGCTGGTCGTGAAGCACCTCGGAACACAGACACGGACGGACCTCGACAGCTTCTCCCTACCCGCATCGCTGACCGCATCCGAAGCAGCAGCATTGTTGACCATGTTGCTCGACCATCTAGCTAGACGGGCTGACGAGCAGTCAGCCCGCTTCGCGCTGCTGTTCGAAGTCCGCGGCGACGAGGAGTTGCACGCTCTCCTCACCCTGGAATCACCGGTCCGCACACTCTTGGCACAGGGGGCAGAATCCGTCCTGCAAGTCCTCGGGGTCGAGAACCCGTCACACTACGCCGCAGATCTCGTGGGACTCCTCGATGCCCTGATGATGTACCGCCTGGCCGGGGCAGCGCCCGTCAACGCGAGAAGCATAATCCAGGCCTACCTAGACGGGCTCCCACGATGCAACGTCGCATAGCGTCTATCCCTGCCGGACCGGATACTTTCCGAAATGGAAAGCATGTCAGTCGATTTGTTCTCGAGAGGTCTCGGAGGAAGGCGAAAGGAACCGCCGTTCTTACCCGCAAGGGGGACGGTGACCGGGACGCCCGCTCGGTCAAGGAGCATCGAATACGTCCCGCATAGTTCCGAGAGCGCCCGATTCCCGTAAGCCCCGCCCGAGAAAATGCCCGGTGAAGGGGGGATAAACGGCACACTCCAGCAATGACCGGAATGCTTCTCGGCTACGCACGCGTATCCACCAACGACCACGACGTCACGGCTCAAAAGAACGCTTTCGCCGCGCGCGCTTCATCGCCAGCCGCGGCGACGTGATTTGTGCCTACGAAGAAAATAACGGGGGACGGCGACGGGGCAAGACCCGCCAGGTTAACCACAACCTTCAGGTGAAATCTACTGACCCGCGCACCCTCGCATTGTCACCGCGCTCGACGGCACCGCGCGTCTGGTACTTATCGCGTACGAACAGGGATAGCTTTCAATGGTCGTCGTATTTTGTGTCGTGTGCGTCCGGACCGCACGAGTTTGATCCGGCCGACTACTGGGGGTATGGATGCTGAATAAGATTCTCACGATTGACGGCTATGGGCCGTTCGTGAACTGGCGAAGCGAAGCTAATGCGAGCTCATTCAAGAGAGTCAACGTCGTCTATGGGGCTAATGGAAGCGGGAAGTCTTCTCTCGCCAGCATGTTCCAGGCCATCGCCGGGGGTGGGGCTGGGGCAAACAAGATGGGCACCTTGACGTTGGACGTCTCCGACGGTGACTCAGGTTCAACCTCGAGAAGATGCTCAGAAAAAGACTCTACGTTTTGGGAGCGAGTTTACGTATTCAACGAAGAGTACGTGAAGCGAAGCCTCCGGTTCGATGGGGCGGACGGTCCTGACGCCAATGGGTTGCTGGTACTGGGGGAGGGGAACATCGCTCTTGAAGCGGAAATTGTCGCTCTCCAGAATCGTATTGGTGTCATCGATGGTGAGGGGATCGAAAAACGAAAAAGCCTCGACGCCGCAAAAAAGCGCATGGAGAAGCAGATATCTGCGGTGCGAGATGCTGTGATCTCGGAGCTCAAGAACGCAGACGCCAGATACAAAGCCAGCAACGTCTATCGGAGCACGGAGATCCGCAAAATGCTGGATGGCGATCGGACTTTGTTTAGTGGGCGGTCGGTGGACGCAACTGCAGACCTGGAGATAGTCCTGGCCGAGGGGCGTCCCGCCATTCGCGAGTCAGCCGTGCCTTCGCTGAATGTGGCTGATTTTCTGGCACCGTTCCGAGAAATCACGAATCGCCCTGTCACCGTGAGTGTGCTCGCCGAATTAGCAAACAATGCCCACAACGCGGAGTGGGTTCAACAAGGGATAGGACTACACGAGGGTCTGGCGACATGTCTCTTCTGTGCCTCTTCCATCACTGAAAGACGGCGTGCCGAACTCGCAGCACACTTCGACAAGAGCCTGCTAGCGGTGCAGATAGACGCCGACGCTCTAGCGCTAGAGATGGAGGATGGCCTATCCGCCGTAGTTCGGTACGCGGCGTCCTTGCCGAGGTCGGTCGAACTGTACACAGATATCATGGGCGATTACGAGATTGCACTCCGCGCCTACTCGGAGTCGGTGCACCTATTCTCCGGCAGAGTAAACGAGTTGATCGCGTGTCTCAAGATGAAGCGGGCTAACCCGTTGCAGCCCGTTCAAGCCCCTTCCTTTGCCGAAATCGTAGAACCGAACGCGGCCAGCCTCCTGTCGCAAATCCAGCGCCATAATGACAGAAGCAATCGGCACAACGAAGCCGTCAAAGGTGCCGCTCGACGGATCGAGTTGCACCGAGTTCACGCAGCTATCGAGTCTTACGATCCTGAGCTGAATGCATGTGTTGCCTTTGAAGAGGACCTCACAGATATGCGGGCGGAAAGAGCCAGCTTGAGATCAAAGATGATTCAGCTCGGGAACCAGGACGCCAATCCGTTGCATCTGGCTGACCACCTCACTGTTGGCCTTGCCAGAATTTTGGGGCGTGACGAATTGGCGTTTCGGCCATCAGAGGACTCCAAGACGTATCTGATCGAACGCGATGGCAGGCCTGCCGTAGGGCTCAGCGAAGGAGAACGCACCGCAATCTCGTTGCTTCATTTCCTCGCTCATCTGAAATCGAGGGGCATCTCGAAGTACCCGATCGTGATTATCGATGATCCAGTATCGAGTCTTGACCAGAATGTCCAGTTCGGCGTTTCTGCACACCTTTGGACAGAGCTGGTTGCTGGCCCCATAAACACGCAGGTCTTCATTCTCACCCACAGCTTTGAGTTCTTTAGGCAGTGGATAGTGCAGCTCGACTCTTTCAAAGCCAGCGCGATTGGGGGCCATACCGAACATGAACTCAGAATGAGGAATCGAGAAATTAATGGTCAGATCCGAAGAGTTCCGGTTTTTGAGGAGTGGCCGAAGGACACGATCGTGCGGCGCCGATTGCGGTCTCAGTATAATTTCCTGTTTCACAGGTTGGCCCGCGTTGTGATTGATTCGGCGGGGGGAGCAAGTCTCGCGGATCAGCTAGAAATGCTTTCGATGGCCCCAAACGTGGATGTGGCACTCTGAAATGGCCCCAGTTTTGAAGTTTGTTGCATTCTGATCTGGCCCCACCCCCGACCTGATCCGTACCGTTTTCTTGTCAGCCATGACGAGAAGGGACGGGTTGGAAAGTGAGATCGAGAGTGGAGCAGTTCGAGAGTATCCGTCGTGATTCGAGAGATAAAGGGATGTCGATCCGGGAGTTGTCCAGGGTGCATAACGTGCACCGGAGGACGGTGCGCGCCGCGTTGTCCTCGGCGGTGCCGCCGCTGAGGAAGGAGGCAGAGCGGGTGGCGCCGGTTTTGGGTCCGTGGGTGGAGACCATCACTGGTTGGTTGCGCGAGGATCTGACGTGGCCGAAGAAGCAGCGCCATACCGGGCGGCGTGTCTGGCAGCGCCTGATCGAGGAGGAAGGCGCGGTCCTTGCCGAATCGACGGTCACGCATGCCGTCGCCCGGATTCGCCGCGAGCTCGTCTCCGGAGTATCGCAGGTGATGGTCCCGCAAACCCACCTCCCGGCCGAGGAAGCGGAGGTCGACTTTGGCGAGTTCTGGGCCGTCATTGCGGGCGTCGAGTTGAAGCTGTGGATCTTCGTCCTGCGGCTCTCCTTCTCGGGCCGGGCCGTCCGTGTCGCGTATTCGAACCAGGCGCAGGAGTCGTTCCTCGATGGTCATGAGCTGGCTTTCGACCGGTTCGGCGGTGTGCCGACCCGGATGGTCCGCTACGACAATCTCAAGACCGCGGTGTTGCGGCAGTTGCTCGGCAGGGACCGGGTCGAGAACCCCAGATTCATCGCGCTGCGCTCGCACTACGGCTTCGACTCGTTCTTCTGCAAGCCCGGCATTGAGGGCGCGCACGAGAAGGGCGGCGTCGAGGGTGACATCGGCCGGTTCCGCCGCCGCTGGCTCACGCCGCTGCCGGTCTTTTCGAGCATCGCGAAGCTGAACGAGTATCTGGAGCAGTGCGATGGGCGCGATGACGGCCGCGTTATCAGTGCCAAGCCGGCAACGGTCGGGGCGCTGTTCGCCCAGGAGGCACCCCTGTTGCGGCCGCTGCCGCCGGGCAGCTTTGACGCGGCCGAGACGCTCTCCGCCAAGGCCGACGCGAAATCCCGAATCTGCGTGCGGCAGTCGTACTACTCCGTGCCAGCACGCTATGCCGGTAGGCGCGTATCGGTGCGGCTCGGCGCCCGGCAGGTCGAGGTCTTTGCCGAGGGGAAACGCGTCGCCGTCCATGTTCGCGCGATCCACCGAAACAGCTATGTCCTTGAGCTGGATCATTACCTCGAGGTCCTGCAACGCAAACCCGGTGCCTTCGCCGGCGCGACAGCGCTGGTCTCGGCGCGCGCGTCCGGCGCATTCACGCCCGGGCATCAACACTTCTGGGATCGTGCCCGCCGCCAGCTCGGTGACAGCGGTGGCACCCGCGCTCTGATCGAGGTGCTGCTGCTGCACCGCACCCTGCCCGCCGACATCGTGGCGCAGACCATGCGGCACGCCATCTTGCAGAAGGATTTCGACCTTGAGCATCTGGCCGTTTTCGCCCGCACCCACGTCGACAGTGCCACGCCGACCGTCCCGGTCACGCCGCTCGCGGCGACCATTCATCTGCCTGAACGTCAGGCGCCGTCGCTGGCCCGTTACGACCAGCTCCTCACCGCTTTCGGAGGTTCCCGATGAGCACCACCGCCACGATCACCGACCCGGCCGCGCATGCCGCGATCACCGCCGCCTGCACAGCCCTCGGCCTGCCCGGCATTCACGATGTCGCCGTGCCCCTGGCCGACGCCGCCGCCCGGCAACACCACACCCATGCCCGCTACCTCGCCGAGGTCCTCACCTACGAGTGCGAACAACGCGACGACCGCCGCCGGGCACGGCGCGTCAAGGAAGCCCGCTTCCCCAGGCCGAAACGCCTCGAAGACTTCATCGCAGCGCAGCTGCCTGACCTGCCGCCAGCCACGCTGGCCCACCTCGCCGACGGCGCCTGGATCGACAACGGCGAGCCCCTCGTGCTGCTGGGCGATTCCGGCACCGGCAAAACCCACCTGCTGATCGGGCTCGGCACCGCCGCCGCCGAACAAGGGCGACGCGTGCGCTACATCAGCACCGCAGCCCTCGTCAACGAACTCATCGAAGCCGTCGACGCGAAGGAACTCTCCCGCGTCGTGAGCCGTTACGCCCGCCTCGACCTGCTCTGCCTCGACGAGGTCGGCTACGTCCAAATCGATCCCCGCGGCGCCGAGTTGCTCTTCCAGATCATCACGGCCCGCGAGGAACGCGCGTCCATCGCCTGCGCCTCCAACGCGCCCTTCAGCGAATGGGGACGCACCTTCACCGACCCCCGACTCGCCGCCGCGATCGTCGACCGGCTCACCTTCCGCGGCCACATCATCAACACCGGCACCACGTCCTACCGCCTCAAAACCACCCAAACCCAACACCGCTCAAGCTGAGCGGTCCAACCCCCGGTGGAGCCAAAACAAAATGCTAACCCGGGGCCAAATCAGCTTGCTATATCCACAAACGCGGCCCGCAAACTATTGGAGGCATTCCTGAGCTTCCGTTTCCCAGCGAAAATAGGTGACTTCAACGGATCAATGAAAATCGCATTGGAAAAAATCGACAATCCTACGAGGACCAAGGTGACTCGCTATTTGCACGCGTACTCTCACAACGAGGAAGGTGACATCTCCGCTCCTATCGCGCCTGGGGAAGCGGCGACGATTCTGCGCGCTGTCTTCCAACTAATGAGGGCGCTGGACGAGGAGCACGTCGTCGCCATGTGTGAGTCCTTTAATATCGACCTCCAGGCGCTGGCGCCGGATACTGGCGCTCCGTCTCGTACCAGGGCAGTCATATCCAGAATCTCGGAGTTTGGAGGCCTTGGTCGCGATGAGGTCTTGACAGGGTTCGTCGGGTGACGGGGCACCCAATCAGCGACCCCGCAGTGTCCGCGCGAGTCTAAGGAAACTCCCCTTCTCATCGATTCCGAGTGGGGTAAGTACCAGGGGAGTCCTATCTGGCAGATTCTGCGATAGATGCATTATCAGCTGACATAATAACTATTATCGGTCATATTGCCCGACATGTCACCCGACATCGGACCTGTCGCGCTGATAGGTTAGAAGTCTCGAAGAGGCACTTTTACGGGGGTGGGTCATGATTGATGCGGCAGGTGGCTCTGGGCCTCGCGTCGCCGCCGATGCGGCTCATGCTCGATCCGTGGGGTTGGATGTTGCTGCCGTCGCTTCGGCTTTGCAGGGAGCTTTTGGCCAGGTGCTTTTGGGGGTGATTGTGGGCAAGGATGCCCGCACGCTCGCCCGTTGGGCCAGCGGGACGGTTCGGCCGCCGTATGCGAGCGAGCACCTGTTGAGAGATACTTTCCAGGTGTTGGAACTTCTCATGTCGGTTGAGTCGCCCGAAGTTGCCCGAGCTTGGTTCATGGGCATGAACCCACAGCTCGATGATGCTTCGCCGGCCGAGGCGCTCTCGGATGGGCGGTCCAAGGATGTGATGGCGGCGGCTCGCGCTTATACCGGCGGACGTTAACGACTCGCTTCTAGCCGGAAGCCTGGTGACCGTTCTGTGGTCTGGGGCGGGAGACAATGAGGGCATGGCTCGTGCTGAGATTGTTCTCCCTGACGGATACGCCGCGTTTCTTGGCGGGCTGAAACGAAGGGTCCGAGACGCTCAAGGACATGCGCAACGCACGATCAATACCCAACTCATCGAGCTGTATTGGTCCCTGGGCCGTGCCATAGTCGCTGAGCAGGAGCAGCAAGGCTGGGGCGCTGGCGTGATCGACCGCTTAGCCGGGGATTTGCGCGTTGAGTTTCCCCAGATGAGCGGGTTATCTCGCAGCAATCTGCAATATATGAGGGCGCTTGCTGCGGCCTGGCCTGCCAACGCAAATGTCCCGCAAGCTGTGGGACATTTGCCGTGGGGGCACATTCGGCTGCTCCTCGACAAGTTGGACGATCAAGACACACGTGAGTGGTATGCCACGGCTTCTGTGAAGAATGGTTGGTCTCGCAACGTGCTGCTGAATCAGATCAAGAACCGCACGCTTGAGAGAACTGGCGCCGCGCCATCAAACTTCAGCGCCGAGTTGGCACCCGCCGATTCCGATCTGGCCAGGCAGATCGCCAAAGACCCTTACGTCTTCGACTTTTTGAATATGACCGAAGACGCGGCCGAACGCGACCTGGAACAAGCGCTGATGGACCGGATCGTGGACACGCTCCGAGAGCTTGGGACTGGGTTCGCCTTCGTGGGGCGCCAGGTGCATTTCGACGTGGCCGGCGATGACTTCTATCTCGACCTGCTGTTCTTCCACATCGAGCAACTGCGGTACGTGGTCATCGAACTGAAAACCGGGAAATTCCAGCCCGAGCACGCCGGGAAGCTCAGCTTCTACGTCTCCCTCGTTGACGACAGACTCCGCCGGGAAACCCATACACCAACGGTGGGCATACTCATCTGCGGCGACCGAAACGACCACACCGTCCGTTACGCACTCAGTCGGTCGGGCTCCCCCATGGCCGTCTCCACCTACACCTACGACTCCCTGCCGCCCACCGAAAGGAATGCGCTCCCAGATGCCGACGAACTTACGTCGGCTCTTGGTTGGAACGAAGAAGAGCCGGCGCAACACGACTAATTCCGTAGCGACAACGAGTTTTCGGTCGTGCAGATGTCGCATTTGACGGACGTGAGTGCGAACCCGGTGCGGGCAGGGCAAACGGGACAGCCGCTCTCCCCCACGCGCCACATCCTTTCGTTGTGCGGGGATGCGCGTTCAGGGTCCGGCTTACGGTCGTTTTGTGTCCAATCGCCGTGGACCTCAAGGAGTCGATAGTGTCATCCGCATGAGCGAACGGATGCCCTCTCTGTCAACCTTGTGTAAGGCATCGGGATCGTCCCGAATAGTGTCGTAGAAGGCGGGGAAGGAGTTCCCTTGACGAATGCAGTAATGACAGGACCCAGCTCGACGGAGCAGGCTGTAGGGATGGAAGATGTTCCCGATCCCCAAGTTCCCGAGCGTGCGCGGCGGCGGACCTACACGGCCAAGTACAAACGCGACATTCTGACCGAGTACGACAGCCTCGATCGCCAGGGCCGCGGCGCATTGCTCCGCCGAGAAAAGCTGTATACCTCGTTGGTCGGCAAGTGGCGTGATCAGCGCGATAAAGGAGTGCTGGTGGCGTTGGCACGGCCGGCGGGAGCGCCGCCTGCCAGCATCGCGGAGAAGGACGCTGCCCGGCTGCGGAAAGAGAACCAGCGCCTCACGGGCGAGTTGGATACGGCACGGCAGGTGATCGCGATCCAGGGAAAACTTTCGGCTCTGTTGGATCAACTCTCGACCAACAGCAGCGAGACGAACACCGAGAAATAATCGACGCCACCATCACCGCCCTCGTCCCGCTCGTCGGCACCAGGGACGCATGCCGAGCCGTGGGACGATCCCGGGCCACGCACTACCGGCAACACCCCCGCGCACCACGGCCGCCCTCATCGCCGCGGCCCCGGCCGGAGCCGATGAAGCAGCCTCGGGCGCTGACCGAGTCGGAGCGCGCCGCGGTTCTGGAGGTGCTGCGGTCGGAACGGTTCGTGGACAAGGCACCGGCGGAGATTCAGGCGATCCTCCTCGACGAGGGCACCTACCTGTGCTCGGTGGCGACGATGTATCGTTTGCTCCGCGCGCACGGCGAGACCGGGGAGCGTCGCGCTCAGGCCGAGCACCCGGCACGGGTCAAGCCCGAACTCATCGCGACGGGACCCAACATGACCTGGTCGTGGGATATCTCGAAGATCAAGGGTCCGGCCAAATGGTCGTACTTCCACCTCTATACGATCATCGACATTTACTCTCGGTACGTCGTCGGCTGGATGGTCGCCACCCGCGAATCCGCCGAGCTGGCCGAGCGGCTCTTGTTCGACACGATCGAGAAGCAAAACATTCGCCGCGATCAGTTGACGATCCACTCTGACAACGGGTCGTCGATGGCGTCGAAACCCGTCGCGTTTCTGCTCGTCGACCTCGGCGTGACCAAGTCGCACTCCCGCCCACATACCAGCAATGACAATCCATTCAGCGAATCGCATTTCAAAATCCTGAAGTACCGGCCCGAGTTCCCCGACCGGTTCTACAGCCTCCCCGAGGCACGCTCATTCTGCACCGAATTCTACGACTGGTACAACGCTGAACATCGTCATTCGGGCATTGGAATGCATACCCCGTTCAACGTTCACTACGGCCGCGCCCCGGCCGTTCAGCACGCCCGTGCCCGCGTCCTCACGACGGCACATACCGAGCACCCCGAGCGCTTTGTGCGGCAGCATCCGCAGCCACCCACGTTCCCGACGACGACCTGGATCAACGAACCCACGAAGGAAGAAACGAACTCAATGACCGGCTAAAGAAACTGACTCATATAGGTCGACATCTTCCGCAGCGCCGTCGTATTCGCCTCCGGCGCACCCGCAACATTGATCGAAACAGTGCCCTGGATGCGCAGCCCACAAGCTGACGCTGTGCGCGCGTCCATCGCCGCACACGACCCATCACGCCGCACGGCGCCGGACTACGACCACCCAACACCGGTCACACCCGACGGCGGAACGCAAGTCTGGTTGAACGCCGCTCCCCGACAAGAGGACGACCTGTGAACGAGTTCGACGCACTCCGCGACGACGACGAAACAGAAGCTTCAGAAGAGGCCGTTCCGCAGCTGTTCTACGGATCGTCGGACGAGTTCATGCATGACCGGCTCCGGCATATGTACTCCCGCCGCGTCGGCCCCGGAAACGCGAGCTTTCGATGGGCGGCAAACTGGTGGAACTACCCCGAAGCTCTCGCCCGCATCGACGCCCTCTGGCGCGCCTGGGAACACCTCAGACTCGACGGCGCCACCGGATCAAGCACTTGGTGGATCGAACACGCCAACCACCACATGCCAATCCTGCTCAGCACAGAAGGACCATTCGCAAAATCAGAAGACACAAACAAACCCGGTGAGCCACTGCCTTACACCGCACCGCCAGAAGGACTCTTCCCCGACATGCGCGAGAATTGAACGTGACTAACGATACGGGCCGCGCAATGTAAGGTCCTTATCCTGTCCCACGCAAAGGCTTTCGTGCAGACTATTCGTGACTATTCGTCGGGTGTGAATACAGCACACGGGGATTAGAGCCACAGCGCGTCAAATCTCTTCTTACCGCCACGGTTTGCGGCTCGGTCTTAGACACCTCATGACGTAGACAGCTCCTGCCAGAGACCCAGCGGCTGCTATAGTACGGATTAGGTTTATTTACTGCCTTGCGTTCTAACTGTCAAACGCAAGATGCAAACTCCTCGGGCCCATGGCTTCGTTGGTTCATAAGTCAAGCGCGTTTCAGCGCTATACTCATGCCCCGCCATTTAAGCAAACTCTAGTCCACGGCGATAGCGGAAGTCTTCGTGCGGCGAACTGAAGCTTGGTGCTTGCCGCCGCCACGATAGCCCCAGTCAACCATCGTGTCTCGGGTCCGAGACAGTCCAGCGCTAGATCGCTGGAACGTTAGATCTGGCCTCGTCGGCGTTCTTACTCTCCTGCTACTTTGAAGGAATGATTTGTTGAGGAATTCACGCATTGTGACAGTTAGCCTTCGTCACGATAGTTCTGCCATGCCGTCGGCGATCATTCGTGTCCACGTTAATCAGTTCGGTCACGTCCCCGCCGTTCTGGTTGACCCCATAGATCGTAAGGGCCGGGTTGTTCATGGAACGTGGTTGGGCGCGGATCTTGATGATCGAGCTGACGGCACATCATACATTAAAGTCGGGTCCAGAAAATGGAGACCGAATGCTGGCAGCGTTGCGCCCAAACCAAGCCACCTAATCTCCCGGTGCAAAACATGCGGTCGGGAGGCAATGTGTCGCAGAAACCCGTTCTTTGGACAGGGACTGTCTGTGTACGAATTCATTGTCGAATGTACGGCTTGCTCCCACGTCGAGTTGCTGCTCGGGCTCACCACCAATGTAGTTGAACCTCCGGCGGTTGAAAGCCGCGGACGTCGGACCAGGCTTCGCCGCTTCCTCTCCCTTCGTCGCGATGAGGCAGGTTGAAGATATGTTGACGGTTTTCAAACCACCCAACACCTTCAATGCCCATTAATTTGCCCCCAAAACTGGGGTAGACACAGGTTAGGTTAATCGATCTCTATTTTCGTAGGATCGATTAAGTCGATCTATAGCCTCCTGTATTGGGGTAGAAGCGTTTTTTGACAGTTACGCTTTCCGCCCGTTATATCTCTTTCGAAAGGCATTTCATGCGTAAAATCACCCTTGCCACAGTTGCTCTTGCAGGCTCTATGGCCCTCATCGGCATCACGGCGGTTCCTGCATTCGCAGCCACAACAGGCGGAACCCCGGCAACAGTTACTATTGAGCCCGGCGCACTCTCCATCACTGTTCCCGGAACCGCAGCCCTCTCGACGGTAGTCCCCGGCGCTAGCTCCACTGTCACCTTGGGCGCTACCGTTGTGAGCGATGGCCGAGCTGGTACCACGAACTGGACTGCGACTGTCGTTCTTCCGGTATTGAGCGACGGTGCTACAACCCCCAAAACTATCCCCACGACCACTGCCACATACTTGGCAACGGCGGCAACAGTGACCGGATCGCCCACACTAGCCGCAGTCACCACTCAAACCGACCTGTCTACTGCAAAAACTTCGCAGGTCACCACCGCGGTGAGCGGCAACAACACGGCTAGCTGGACTGCAACGCTCACGGTCCCCATCCCGGCTCAAGCCCTCGCAGCCGTCTACACGGGGACTATGACACAGTCCGTTTCCTAAAACGATGACCAATAATCGTTGGGTGACCGTGGAGACGGCCACCCAACGATGAATAATGAAAATTTTCGTCCACCGCATGGTGGCAGAAGTCACCTAGGGGCTTTAGTTTTGCGGTCTGTATTCACAGTTCTCTGTCTGTTTTGCTTCGTATTAGCTCCAGCCGCGCCGAGCATAGCCCAATCCCTCCACCAAATGTTACCGACGGCCGTGATCACAGAAACGCCGCCACCGCCATCGGGAATTGGAGTGCAACTGCTCGATATTCCGGCTGCGACGCAAGATGATCCACGCGCCCAAACGTACATTGTTGACCGACTCGCACCCGGAGTAGAAATTCAACGTCGAATCCAGGTGCAAAACAATTCAGACGCTACCCAACTGGTGCTGGTCTATCCGGGGGCAGCCACTATTAGCAATGGCACCTTTCTCGGTGGAAACGATCCAGCTGTAAACGATCTAACGACCTGGACCTCAATCGATCAGCCGCAGGCTGAAATCACCGCTAATAATTCAACTGAAATTACGGTGACAATCGCCGTCCCTCCAGATGCGCCCGAGGGCGAGCAATACGCAGTCATATGGGCCGAAGTACGCAGCGCGCCGGCCGATGGGTCCAATATCGTGCAGGCCAGCCGTACCGGCATACGCATTTATCTGTCCGTGGGACCAGGCAATGGGGCACCTGCCGATTTCGAAGTCACATCTCTCACCTCCAACAGAGATGCAGAGGGAAACCCAACCGTAACGACCCTTGTTTCCAATACTGGCGGGCGAGCCCTAGACATCACGGGTGAGCTGACTCTCACTGAAGGCCCGTCTGGCTTGTCAGCTGGCCCTTTCCCCTTACAACAAACAACAACAATTGCGCCCGGGGCGAATCAAAACGTCACGTTCGCGTTGGACGCCAACCTACCAAACGGGCCGTGGAAAGCACTACTCACACTGAAGAGTGGTCTGATCGAGCGTACGGCGATGGCAACCTTCACATTCCCCGACATTGGTCAAGGCGAGACTGTCACGCCAAACGAGCCGTCGCGCACACTCTGGATTATTCTCGGAGCAGGAGTCTTCGTTATCATCGGCGCAGTCTTGTGGTGGCTACGTCACAGGAACGCACGAAATAAATAATTCACGGTACCGGTTGATGTAGAGCCTCAATCTATCGGTCCTCCTTGATTGAACGGCACCACTGAATTCTGCGCCCATTCGATGATAAGCAGGACGAGGCTACCGAAATATTCCTGGAATATCGGATGCCGCCCTTGGAGGCGCAGTAGCCAGGCTCTTGCACTAGCCCGACCAGGCCTCCGATCGAGGCGATGTTGACGACAGATCCGCGCGAATTACTATTCACTTCCTGCTGGAAGAATTGCGTAATCGCGAGCTTCGAGCCAATCCAGACGCCCTTCAGGTTGACAGCGATGGTTTTGTCGGAGTTCTCTTCACTCTCGTCGACGATTGTCGCAAGACCCGTGAAGATGCCCGCGTTGTTGACCATCACATCGAGGCGTCCGTACTGGCTCACAGCGGTCTTGACGACCTCACTCATCTCCTCGAACAAGCTACGCCGCGAGCGGCGTGGGACTTGCTCGAGCACACGCCAGCGACCGAGCCGATCCCGCTGTCGGTGCTGGAAGCCAAAGCCTCAGAGTACCGGCGGGCTCGAGCGCGACGACAGTCAGACCTTCACCGGGCGTCGTTGACGATCTCCAAAACCGGGCAGGTTATGCCCGACGACAACGCGCGGCCGCAAACAGCGGATCAGTCACTTGTGGAGGCCACCAAAGCGAACCGGCAGGTCTACTTTCAGGGCTACCAGGTCTCCCTGCCGACGACGTACGCCGACCGCACGTTCTACCGGACGATCACCGACGACGCGTTCTTGCTCACCGATCCCGTCACCGCTGAGATCGTGTTCTCATTCCCGCTGCCGATGGTCGCGCTGAACGTCCGAGGCCGATACGTTGCCTCATACTCCCTCCAGGGCGTTGGCGTGGCCCACCCGACGAAGCCCTGGGAACGCAAGAACGCGGAATATCAGACACAGTTCGCCCAGCGTCAGACTGATCTCCCCGCAGTGCTCGGTGAGCCAGGGCGGTAGATGTGCACGAAGCCATGAGACCCAGCGTCCACGAAGTGCTGAGATCCACTGTCCACGATGTCACGAGGTTACACACCAAGTCACCGGATTGGCGCTACCAACAAGCGCTACTCGCCACGCTGGGCCGTGTGGCGTTGCTTGCGCGGCCGCCGCTGGTCCTGACCTAACCACAGCTCCATGGTGTCTTCAAACCCGGTCAACACCGACCCGGTCGGCCTGGGAACAGGCGTCGGTGGCTTCGGCGAGTAGTCCTGCCCCCCGGTGTATTTCGTCACCGAATCGCGGCTGACCCCCAACCGGCGGGCGATTTCACGGCCCGCGATTCCGTGGGAGTCGAGAGTTCTGATATTTTCTTGGACGGACATGGGTACCGTCATCTGCTTTCTGTTCCCTTCCGGCGCGACCGCTTGGCAGTAGCTACGCCTTAAGGAATCGAGGGGTGGTGGGCCCATGTCCCCAACACTCTGGAGAAGGCCCCGGCCACCAGGTGATCTCAAACTCTGCGCATCCCTGAATCCACCGTCGTGGAGGGAAATGCCTGGCCTGATAATTAGCGCTCATTCGGCCCGAAACCAGCCACTGACTTGGCAGGAATCCAGCGCCGAAACGGCCTACACAGAGTTGATCACACACAGACGACTCGTGAAAATCAATTGCGAGGTGCCGGCAACCGCCTGACGATCGCGGAGCACACGAGCACGACCCCCAGAGTCGACGGGTAGCCGCTTGCCGCGCCGTGCCCCAGAATGCCAGGTACGTCCTGTAACAATGATGCCGGAGGTCCCGAGCTGATTCCGGTGAGTCCGGCGAACAACACGAACGCGACGATGAGGATGCCAGCAGTCAGACCAACGATCGGCCAGCGCCACCCGACGAAGACGCTCAGCCCAGCGACGATGGAGATTGCGATCCTCGCCCAAGGGCCGGACCCAAAGCCACCCATCGTCAGAACCACCCATGCGACCGCAGTGGCGTAGTAGATCAGTACACCCGCCGCGACGCCAAGAAGCGCCTGCACTCCACGAGAAACTCTCCGTCGATCGACACGCCCTCGACTGTTCTCAGCAACAATCCCTGACATAATCGATCCTTCTCTCACACTCGTATGGTCATCCTGGATTGGTTACGACCGGCCAAGCCTTGACTATGTCCAACGCTGCTCGCAGCTGTACCCACGGTAACCCCGACCCTAGCGACACTGCCGTTGCCAGCACATGCAACATCTACCGTTTGCCATCACCGCAGACGGTGCTGCGCAGAGTCCTAACTGACCTCACGTAGATGGTATTGCCGGTATTCCGAACCCATTTTGACCCAGGTCTTGATCCATTCAAGTTCAAGCCCGATCGAAGTCTCCACGTTGAAGATCTCTAGACGGAGCATCTTGTGGCATTACAGTTTGACGCTCGCTCATAAGGCCGTCTGGGCGAGAGGCCTCTTATTCCATGTCGCCACGAGCACGCGTTCCTATGCGACGAACTCTGCCGGAGTGATTATCGCCATCTCGCACAGTCGGGCAGGACGACGAGCAAGTTCAGCCACACACAAGTCATCGTGCGCGATTACCAACCACTCGGTCGCCGAAGTAGATCACCCCACCAACTTTCGCCGCCAATTCAACCACCCGAACGCATGGATAGCTCAATAATTGGACACTCTCTCTCGCCATGTCCGCAACAATGCCATTAAGTCGTTTTTAGGGCTTCTCCTGGCTAAATCTTTACATCAGAATCGCGCACGAACGACTGCAGTCGACACTTAGTTCCGATCGGTGTAATACGGATAAGGCGGGTAGACATATCCCATTCCCCAATAGGGTAAGAACCCATAGTAACCGTACGTGTCATGAAAGAAGACGGTGTCTTCAACGAGATCGGGATCATAGGCTGGAGATCCGGCCACAGTGTCGGTCAGCAGGTTTAGGTGGACGTCTTTATCGTCGATATGAGTGATTGCATCGACAGGGATAAAGGATTTACTTTTGCCAATACCAAGGAAACCGCCCGTGGCGACTTCAAAGAATCGTACTTTCTCTTCCCGCTCGTCGATCAGGAGAGCGTCCACTTTTCCGAGGTCGTTGCCGTCCTTGTCAAGAACTCGATGCCCTCGGATATCGGAATCCGTCGCGGCGATGGTCTTATCGGTGTCCTGTAGTCGGACGAGCCTGCTGCGCTCTGTGGAGGTCATGATTCATGTCCTTTCAATCGTTTGTAAGAGTAAGAATTGCAGGGAAGCGTACACAAGAGGGGGCTGCGCATCGGGAGTCTCGGCTTCCTCCGTTCGATGACTCGGCGCCTTGATTGAGTAGTGACCGCACGGTTGCTCATCCTGAGGCCAGCAGGACAGTTTGCGCTCAATAACTCCTCGGCGCGGTACCGACATAGTGCGCTGCCGAGGTTTGGAACCATAATTAAAGAGTATGACTAAGGGTCCCCCCGGTCAAGGATGCGCATTGAGCGTTCGAAAACCTCTGCGTGACTCTTTTTATTGCCTCATGTGAAAACGTTCGTTTTGGCATGGTCCATGACACGAGTGATGATATGTATTTTGGTGTTTGTTTAGTCCGCGGTGGCTGGAGCCTGTTCCTCTCGGAAGAGCCGCAGTCCAATTCCTGCACCCAGCAAAGCCGCTGTCCCGAAGACTACGAGTGCCAGGGGGAAGCCCATCACTAACAGGCCCTGAAAAATCAGGCTCCCCAGACCTAAACCGATGAACAAGACAAACGCCATCAGGCCTACCGACTGACCGACGGTACCGGGCAAATCCGTGACGATACCCCCCAGCAGCGGCTGTGTCATGTCGTACCCCAGAGACAGTACCGCGACGGTTATTACGACAACTGGTAAGGGTGCCTCGATGGCCAGGATGAAGGCGCACACGCCGGCGACGAGCACCCCCGCCGGGATGGTTCTTGCCCGCCCATAACGATCGGCGAGCTTCCCGATAATCGGGCCGAAGAGGAATCCAGGAATCCCGTATCCGAGCAGCGCCAAACCAACCCCGATCGGGCCGAGCTCGAAACGTTGGACCAGATACAGCCCAAACCAGGTATAGATACCAGAGTGCAGCACCGCGTTGAGGAGCACATAGCTGTAGGTCCGTCGGCCTCGTGAGATAGACAGCAGCTTCCCGTAGGCCGCGATTACAGCATTCCACGGCGGCGCATTCCGCGTCGTTTGCGAGACGGGCAGCAAGAAAACGGACAACACCCCGATCATTAAAATACCTGCTGACGATACGAGGAACAACCCCTCCCAACCGATGAACGGTTCCGCCACGGCGCCGGCGGTAGAGCCAACCGCGATGCCTCCAGCCATCCCACCGAACAACCATCCCAACGCCCTGCCGCGTTGAGCGAAAGGAAACACATCACCGATCAACGCCAAGGAAATTGGGACGACCCCGCTGGCCGCCGCCCCCGTCACAAGACGCATTAACATGAACATTCCGGCTGTGCCAGACAGCGCTGTGCCCGCGGTGAGAACGGCGAACGTCAGCAACGAACCGAGAATGATTGGACGTCGTCCGATCCGGTCGGAGAGCGGCCCCCACAGTAACGTCATCACCCCGTAGGGAACCAAATAAGCCGGAACGGCCAGACCTATCGTTCCGGAGTCGGTGTGAAACGCCTGCGCCAGCTGAGGCAGGATCGGGGCGACCATGAAAGCCTGCGCGAAAGTCAGAAATGCCGCCGCGGTGACCAGGGCGAGGAATCCGCGTGGCGCTTGATCTAAAGCAGTACTCCCGACAGTGTGCGTCGGTACCTTGGCCACGTTGAAATCATCAGAACTCAACGGCGCACACCATGTCGTAATAAACCACCGAACACGACGGCGTGAACGGCCGTCCCCATCGAGTTAGGGCTAGGCACCATTACGCGATTAGAGTCCAAGACGGTTTGTTGTTGGGCGGCTAATGGCGTATCACGGTCCGGTCTTGTGTTTTTTTGCGTGATCGTTGTTCTTTCTCTCCTTGAAATGGACTGTAGCCTGAGGCGGTTGCCATAAGCTCGCGTGGTACAAAACCCAGTAAAGTACGTGATGAAACGCATTGGAAATACGGATGGCCGTATTCATGCATGCATTAACGATCGCTTTAGCGATGCAGCGAGCTACTTGTGCAGTCGCGCGAAGACCGAATGTCTGGTGAGACCGGACGCAGAGTAGGCACCAGCTCATACGATGAGATAACTGCTGCCGAGGCTATGCCTCCGCCGCCCCGGCCAGTACCGCGCTACCCACCGATTGTGCAAGTAGCGCGATTGTTAGGCTGTTTGTCGCGGAAGGCTCTGGTGAGTGCTGACCGCCAGGCGGTTCCACACGTTGATCGCGGCAATGGCCATCAACAGCTGCACAATTTCCTTCTCCTCGAATGATTTCCTCACTTGTCCCCACAACGAGTCCGACACACCGCCGTTTCCGATGAGCGTCACCGCCTCAGTGAGTGCGATGGCGGCACGTTCGCGCTCGGAGTATAAGTTCGGTGCCTCCTCCCAGCCAGCTAGCACATCAAGGCGCCGCTGATCGATGCCCGCCGCTCGAGCTTCCCGCCCGTGCATGTCTAGGCAGTACGCACATCCATTGATCTGCGAAGCACGAATTTTCACGAGCGCTAACAGCGCTTCACCCAGGCTTCCCGCGTGGATGTATTTTTCTAAGGCGATCATCGGTTTATAGGCCGCGGGATCGACGTCCGAGACGGAGAGTCGTTGCTCAAATGACATTGTCGTTATCTTTCTGTCTGTGTTCGTGGTGCGTGTACTTCGAAGGGTTCCTATTGCTTATGTCGCCCGATGAAGTCATCGATCAGATGCACGACGGTATCGAGCTGTTCATCCAAGGCGAAGTGCCCAGCGTCGAGCAGGTGCAGTTCAGCGGATGGAAGATCATCGAGGTACGCGCGCGCCCCTGCTTCAGGAAAGAACTGATCGTTACGCCCCCAAGGCAAAAGCATGGGGGGCTGATGCTCGCGCATCCACGCTTGCCACGCGGGATACAGCGTGACGTTGGACTGATAGTCATAGAGCAAATCGAGCATGATCTGGTCTCGCCCAGCTTTATCGAGCCAGTGTTGATCCAAAGTCCATACGTCCGGATCAACGGACTCTGGGTTAGCCGTTCCCTCAAGATGTTGGGAGCGCGTTGCCTCAGCTGTAAGCACTCCGCGGATGACAGGCTCCATCTCCTCGTGATTTATCCAGTACTGAACCAGTGGCTGCATATTCGGTCCCAGTCCGGACTCGTACGCGTTGCCATTTTGTGCGATGACCCCCTGTATCCAATTCGGATGTCGCGCCGCGATGCGATACCCGATAGGGGCCCCAAAGTCGAAAACGTACATAAAGAACTCGTCGATGCCAAGGGTGACCAGAAACGCTTCGATGATCTCGGCGATGTGATCGAAAGAGTAAACGAAGTCTCCGCCGCTGCTGCTCGAGGTGGGAGCGCTACTGTAACCAAACCCTGGGTAATCCGGTGCGATGAGATGCACCCGATCGCTGAGCCGATCCATGAGGCGCACATACTGGTGCGACGCAGCAGGAAAACCGTGCAGTAGCACGAGCGTCGGCCCATCCGCCGGACCCGCTTCCCTGAAGAAGATCTCTACTCCATCGACGGAAATGGTGCGGTGCCGCACCCCCGTGAGTTGATCAGTTTCCGTTGTGAATTCGGTCATACTGTCCTCATTTCGCCCGTCTATGCCTACAATTCAGACTTTCACTCGCGGTAGCTTGTGTCAACACGTCCACGACGTGATGTCATCCTTGTTCTCCATCACGAGACGGAAGATGACTACGTTTACGCCCCAACTCATTTTTATCCGGGCTGCGGCATCCACCGTCGATCGTCGCCCTCCGATCATGGCTGCCATCACTGTTGCCAGCAGGCACAGATCGTTCGCACGTTCGCGTTGGTTTCCATCGGCGGCCGCGCATGGCTAGATTTTCGTCAGGGCTTCGCCCTTGTGCATCGCCACGTGGTCGGTCGTGTCGCTTGTGATCTCATACTGCGGATCATCACGACTGCAGCGGCGAGTGTGGCCTTTGTATTCCACGTCTTTCGTATGAATCTTCGTGATGGTGCCGTGCACCTGGCCGGCCTCGGAGTTCCAGCGCACGTGATCGCCGATTGAGAATTTATTTATCATGGGTGTACCTCCCGCTGTCACAACGTTGCCGAATCTCTTCACCATATTCGCTGTACTACGTCGCCCCGATCTGGATTTGTAACCTCGATGATCACTCTTCTGGTGGGTACCAGACGCGATGACCATCGACTTTGGCAAAGCTGGTCAGGGTGTGCGGTTTGGTCGAGGTTAGACTCATAATGTCGGCAACCTGGACGTCCTGAGCCAACAATGCGTCTCCGATCAATGATCGGTGACAACGCCACGGCACGGCCTCGGCACACATGACCGCCACCGTCTGCTTCCTCGCCAGGGCAATCAACGCGTCGACACCGGCACCAA
>NZ_PPTG01000009.1 GCF_002954245.1 Cryobacterium aureum
GACCTCCTGGTCTGAAGTGGTTGGCCTTTGACAGCTCCACTACACAACCGGAGGTCCTCACCCACGTTCAATGACTACAGCGTGTCGTCACATTTACTCAACCAACCTGCCTGGGCAGTACAGCTAGGTCAGCGCGCGCAGCCCCGCGGCCACCAGCGCCGCCACGATCACGACGACGATGAACGGCGTCTTGATCGCGAACAACCCCGCCGCCACAATGACGGCGGGAATGCGGGCATCCACGGTGAGCGCCTGCCCGCTGCCGAGCGTCTGTACGGCGATCAGCGCAGCCAGCAGGGCTACGGTCAGCAGGTCGGCGATGCGCGAGGGGGTGGGCTTCTGCAAGAGGGCCGGAGGCACGAGGTAGCCCGCCAACTTGAGCGCGAGGACGGCGATCGACGCCGCAATGATGATCTGCCACAGCGTCACGCGCGCGACCTCGTTCTGCCGGTCGGTCGGCGAGCGGATGCCCCGCCCGGCAGGGCCGGTCCGCCCAGCCAGTTGAACACACCGACCACCACCGCCACGAGGGCGGCGACCAGCACGGGCAGCCCCGGCATGAGCACGGGCGTGAGCGTTGCTGCGACAACCGCAGCCGCGATGGCCACCGCGACCGCCTGCATCCGCTTGAGGCGAGGCCAGAGCAGACCAACGAACGCTGCTGCGGCGGCGGCATCGAGACCATAGGCCCGGGTATCGCCGAGGGCGTCGCCGATCAGTGCGCCGACGAGCGTGGTGATGTTCCAGCCGATGAAGACGGCCAAGCCGGTGACCCAGAAGCCGATGCGGCGGCTGCTGGGGGTGGGCTGGGCGAGGGCGACCGCGGTGGATTCGTCAATGGTGATCCAGCCGGCGGCCAGGCGTTTCCAGATCCCGCTGCCCACGATCGGGGCGGTGCGCATGCCATAGATGCCGTTGCGCACACCGAGCAGTGCTGCGCTCGCGATGGCAGCCGGCCCGACCGCGACGCCGCCGGCGGCGATCACACCGACGAGCGCAAATTGGGAACCCCCGGAGAACATGACGATGCTGATGAAGCTGGTCTGCCAGATGTCCAGTCCGGCGGCAACCGACAGTGCACCGAACGACACCCCGTAGGCGGCGGTGGCGAGCCCCACGGCGAGACCTTCACGGATGGCCAGCCGTTGCGCGCTTGTTTCGTCGTCGGTAGGGGTTGCCGGCACCGTGATGGGCGCCGGGGTCACCGGGAAAGGTCGACGCCGTGCACGCCGTTGTGAAAGCGCAGCGACGGGAACACGGCCGACACCGAGAACCCCAGCCCGGGAACCGTTCCAGCGTTGAACACGCCACCGAACAGCTGGGCGCGCTCGCGCATCTGCGTGATGCCGGGGCCGGCAATGCTCTCGCTGAGGGCCTTGAGGTCGTCCTCGATCGTGTACGGAGTGCGCGCGGCCTGTTCGCCGGTTTCCTTGCCGTCCCGGCGGGCTGCGGCTCGGATACCGTCATCGTCGACGAGCAGCTGCAGGCCGTCGCGGGTCCAGGTGAACGACACGCGCGCTTCGGTACCGACGCCGCCATGCTTGAGCGCGTTGGAGAGGGCGCTCTGCAGAATGCGGAAGATGGCGAGCTCGGCGCCGGCCTTGAGCGGGAATCGTTCACCCGATTCGATGAAGCTCACCACGAGCCCGGCGTCGCGCATCACGCGAAACAGGTCACGGGTCGACTGCGGGCCGGGCTGGAGCGCACCGACGGTTTCGCCTTCACGCACGATCGTCAATACCCGGCGCATGTCGGCGAGGGCTACCCGGCCGTCATCGACAAGGGCGGTGGCGGCGCGTACTGCCGTCGAGGGGTCGCTCTCGGCGGTATATCGCGCGCCCTCGGCGCGGGTGATGAGGCGGGCGATGGTGAGCACTGCGCCATCCTGCAGCTCGCGGATGATGGCGAGACGGCCCTGTTGCTCGGCGAGGGAAAGCTCCAGCTCGATGCGCACGCGCTCGGCGGCGTTGCGGTCGAACAGCACGCGGCGGGAGCGTAGCAGTGAGATGGTCCACAGCACGAGCAGCGCCCCGGAGAGTACGCCGAGTGCTGGTACCAGAAGTTGCGAAAAATCCACTGCTGACCGCCGTCTCGTGTGCCAAGCCCGGCGCACTGTAGAAATTGGGAAGTACCTTTTTTGTCGGAACAAAACGAACCGACAAAAAAGGCCACCCGGGGTGGAGCCCTGAGTGGCCTTTCGCTCCCCGACTTGGACTCGAACCAAGAACCTGCGCATTAACAGTGCGCTGCTCTGCCAATTGAGCTATCGAGGAATGCTTGAACAGCGTTGCTACTTTACCAAGGTTTCTTGGCTGTCCCAAACCACGACGACTGTCCATCGGCCCTGACTCGCCCGATTTACCAGCTCAACACCCCCGCAGCCCCCGAAAAGTGGGCCGCGGGCAACAATTGAGCAGTCTGATGCGCCAAGACCCGGTCGGGCGTGTCGGCCCGACTGCGACCGATTGCGCTTCGAAGCGGATGCGATCGGTCGCGACCTGCGATCAGCGCGCGGCTGCGGCATCCGTTTCATCGCTGCTGTCGTCGGCGTCGACGCTGGCCGCGTCAGTGACCCGGGCCGTATCGGCGGGATGTTGCAAGGCGGTGGCGAGTCCGCGCACATACGGGTGCCAGGGGTCTCGAAAGACGTCGTCTATGGTGCCGAGGCCGACCAGAACGCCCTGGTGCATGACGCCGATGCGGTTGGCTACCCGTTGCAGCACGGCCAGGTCGTGGCTGATGACGAGCGCCGAAAAAGACCGTTCCTGCTGCAATTCGCTGATCAGGTCGATGACCGCGTCGCGCACCAATACGTCAACGCCCGCTGTGGGCTCGTCAGCGATTAACAAGGCCGGACCGAACACGAGCGCACGGGCCAGCGCCACACGCTGTCGCTGACCGCTGGAGAGCTCGTATGGGTATTGACCCAGAACGGTCAGGGGCAGGCGCACGGCGTCGATCATGGTGGCCACCTGGGCACCGAGGGCGCGACGGTTGAATCGTCGATCGCGTTCGAGTACCGGCTCGGCGACGATCTCAGCCACCGTCATGGTCGACGGCAGGGTATCGGCAGCATCCTGAGCCAACAGCCCAACCCCGAACGTGAGCCGGGCCAGCTTGCGCTTGCTGATTCGGCGCAGGCCGAACCCGAGTACCGTCGCCTCTCCCCCGGTAATCTGCGGACGGATGCCGGTGGCGTCGCTCACAAAAGCGTCACCGGCTAGCACCCTGGCCAGGGTGCTTTTGCCGGAGCCGCTTTCGCCGAGCAGCCCTACCACCTCACCTGGCGCGATGCGCAGGGTGAACCCGTGCACCGCGACAAACGCCGGGCTGGCACCGTGTGGCGGGTATTCGATGGTCAGATCGCTGGTTTGGATTGGGGAAACGGATGCCGCGCCATGCCTCATGCGGTCTATCCGGCCGCGCGCAGGATGCGGAGTTCGTCCCTGCGCAATGCCTGTGCGGCCGGATCGGGCACCGGCAGCGAGGCGAGTAGGCGCTGGGTGTAGGCATCCTTCGGGGCACCGAGCACCTCGGCACCGGTACCCTCCTCGACCAGTTTTCCCTTGTACAGCACGGCAATGCGGTCGGCCAGAATGTCGACGACGGCGAGGTCGTGGCTGATGAACAGCGCCGCGAAGCCAAACTCCTTCTGCAGCTCGGCGAAGAGCTCGAGCACCTTCGCCTGCACCGACACGTCGAGCGCACTGGTTGGCTCATCCGCGATCAGCAGACTCGGTTCCAGCGCGAGACCGCGGGCGAGACTCGCCCGCTGGCGCTGGCCACCGCTGAGCTCGTGCGGGTAACGATCACCGTAGGCTTGCGGCAGCTGCACCGCCTCGAGCAGTTCGTTGACCCGCTTGCGGGCCGCCCCGGGGTTCGCGGCACGCCCGTGCACGACGAGCGGTTCGGCCACACACTCCGCGATCGTGAGCAGCGGGTTGAAGCTCGACGCCGGGTCCTGAAAGACAAAGCCGATGTCGCTGCGCACCTTCTTGAAGGCGCGTTCCTTGAACCCGTTCATTTCGTGACCGAGCACACTGAGGGAACCATCGGTCACCCGAGTGAGGCCGGCCATGGCACGGCCAATGGTGGTCTTGCCCGATCCGCTCTCGCCGACCAGACCGAGCACTTCGCCAGAACGGATGACGAAACTCACGCCGTCGACGGCGGTGAAACCCGGTTTTCCCAACCGGCCCGGGTACTGGATTTTCAGTCCGTCGGCCACAACGACCGGCGTCGACTCGGCCCAGGTTGTCTCGCGGGCTTCGAGCCGCGCGGTGGCCCGTGCCGTGCCCTGGCCGACGTGGGGCACCGAGCCGAGCAGGCGCTTGGTGTAGTCGTGTCGTGGTGCGGAGAAGAGTTCGTGAACGGGCGCCTCCTCCACGACCTTGCCCTCGTACATGACGACGACGCGGTCCGCGAGATCCGCGACGACGCCCATGTTGTGGGTGATCAGTACGATGGCGGTGCCGAATTCATCGCGGCAGCGACGCAGCAGGTCGAGGATCTCAGCCTGCACGGTCACATCGAGCGCGGTGGTCGGTTCGTCGGCCACGATCAGCCCGGGGTCGAGCACGAGCGCCATAGCGATGACCACACGCTGCTTCTGGCCGCCGGAGAACTGGTGCGGGTAGTAGTCGACGCGGCTTTCCGGGTCGGGGATTCCCACTCGGCCGAGAATCTCAATGGCCTTGGCGCGGGCTTCCTTGCGGCTGAACTCACCGTGAGCGCGAATTCCCTCGGCGATCTGCCAACCGACGGTGAACACGGGGTTCAGGGCAGTAGACGGCTCCTGAAACACCATGGAGACATCAGTCCCCCGCAGTTGGCGCAGCCTCTGCTTACTCACGGCGAGAACGTCGTTTGAATCGGCCCCGTCCTTGCTGCTGAGGACGACGGCACCGTGCGCGGTTGCCGTCTCTGGCAGCAGCCCGAGGATGGTCTTGGCCGTAACGCTCTTGCCGCTGCCGCTCTCCCCCACGATGGCCAGAATCTCACCGGGAGCGACCCGCAAGGTCACCCCGTCGACTGCTTTGACGGCACCGCCGTCGGTTGCAAACGTGACATTGAGGTTGTCGATGCGAACGACGTCGGGAAGGGACTGAGCGCTCATTATTTGGCCTCGAATGGGTCGTCGTGCGGGTGCGGGTTGACGGCTGGAGCGTCGGGTTCAAGCCCCTCGATTCCTCCGGGGCCGGCGGAGAGAGTTCCACCGGCAACGACGCTCGTTGCGGCGACGACGCCGGCGGTTTTGCCGGGGGCACGTCGACTGCGCAGGCGCGGGTCGGCAAGGTCGTTGAGGCTTTCACCCACAAGCGTGATGCCGAGAACCACGAGCACGATCGCCAATCCCGGGAACAGGCTGGTCCACCAGATGCCGCTGGTGACGTCGGACAGCGACTTGTTCAGGTCATAGCCCCACTCGGCAGCCGACGACGGTTCGATGCCGAAGCCGATGAAGCCCAGTCCCGCGAGGGTTAAGAGTGCCTCAGAGGCATTGAGAGTGAAGATCAGGGGCAGGGTACGGGTGGCATTGCGCAGTACGTGACGGAACATGATGCGTCCGTTGCTGGCTCCGAGAACGCGGGCCGACTCCACGTAGGCCTCGGCCTTGATGCGCACTGTCTCAGCGCGAATCACCCGAAAGTACTGCGGAATGAACACCACGGTGATTGAGATCGACGCGGCGAGGATGCCGCCGAAGAGGTCGGAGCGACCGCCGGAGATGACGATGCCCATGACGATTGCGAGCAGCAGCGCCGGGAAGGCGTAGACGGCGTCGCAGACGACGACGAGAATTCGGTCGAGCCAACCGCCGAAGTAGCCGGAGACGAGGCCGAGGGCCACTCCGGCGAAAATCGAGAGCACGACGGCGACGATCATCACGGTGATCGCGGTCTGCGACCCCCAGATGACGCGCGAGAGCACGTCGTAGCCACCGACGGTGGTACCGAGGAGGTGAGCGCCGCCGGGTGATTGCTGGGCACCGAAGGTTCCGTCCTCATCGCGAAGCTGGCTAAAGCCGTAGGGCGCCAGGAGCGGGGCAAAGATCGCGGTCAGGATGAAAATTCCAGTGATCACGAGGCCGGCAACGAGCATGCCTCGTTGCAGCCCAACGCTCTGCCGGAGCTGGTGCACAACGGGCAGTCGTGTCCACAGCGGAGCCTTCGGGGCGTGGGTGGTTTCAGTGAGCGTTGTCATGGTCAGTACCTCACTCGCGGGTCGATGAGCGCGGCGATGATGTCCACGATGAAGTTGGACAGTGCCACGATCACGGCGAGCAAAGCAACAATTCCCTGCACCGCTACGAAGTCACGGGCCTTGATAAATTCGATGAGCATGAAGCCCAGGCCCTTCCATTCGAAGGTGGTTTCGGTCAGCACGGCCCCACCCAGCAACAGTGCCACCTGCAATCCGATGACGGTGATGATCGGAATCAGCGCCGGTCGATAAGCGTGCTTGCTGACCAGGCGGAATTCGTTGACTCCCCGGGAGCGAGCAGCGTTGACGTAGTCCGTGCCCAGCGTTCCAATGACGTTGGTGCGCACGAGTCGCAGGAACACTCCGGCGGTCAGGAGTCCGAGAGCCAACGCGGGAAGCACCGCGTGTAGCAGAACGTCACCCAGTACGGCGGGATCGCCCGTCGTGACTGCGTCGATCAAATAGATACCGGTCTTGTCCGGAAGAAATTGCATCTGCAATTCGGAACCGACAGTGGCTCGGCCGGCGACTGGTAGCACCTTGAGCCAAACCGCGAAGATGAGCTTGAGCAGAAGCCCGGCGAAGAATACCGGGGTGGCGTAGCAGAGGATTGCGAAGACACGCAGGAAGGCGTCCGGCGCCTTGTCGCGCCAGTACGCGGCGACCATGCCGAGCGGGATCCCGACGATGAAGGCCACGATGAGCGCGTAGAACACGAGCTCGGCCGTCGCGGATCCGTAGGTCAACAGCACTTCAGAAACGGGACGATTCGTGCTGATGGTCGTTCCGAAGTTGCCAGTGAAGACCTGGCCGAGGTATTCGAAGTACTGAATAATGATCGGTCGGTCGTAGCCGGCCTCGTGGATGAGTACGGCGAGTTGATCCGGGCCGAGCTTGCCGCCGAGGGCGGCGGTGATCGGGTCTCCGGTCGTACGCATGAGCCAGAACACCATCGACACCAGGATGAAGATGGTGGGGAAGATGAGGAGGAAGCGGATGAGAAGGTAACGGCCTATTCCACCGCCCGGGCTGGATTTCTTCTTGGGACTACGCCCGGCCGCCGGTACGGGCGGCTTCATCGCCACAGTGGTCATTCCTACCTCACAATTGCAAAAAGAATCGGGGGCATCCAGCGATCGTGTCGCTGAACACCCCCGGTGATCAAACTAGAGAAAATTCTAGTCGCTGTACGGTCTAGCCCTTGGCCAGCGCGCCGTAACGGAACTTGAAGGACGCATCAAGTGTGTCTCCGGTTCCGGTGATGTCTGTTCCGGTGATGGCAACCTGAGAGCCCTGGAGCAGCGGCACGGTCGAGAGCGCAGCCGCAACCTTGTCCTGGATTTCTTCGATGAGCGCGGTACGCTCCGCGGCGTCGGTGGTGACGGCCTGCTTCTTGATCAGGGCAGTAACGTCGGCGTCGTCGTAGTGGTTCTTCAGGAAGTTGCCCTCGGCGAAGAACGGCGCCAGGTAGTTGTCAGCGTCGGAGTAGTCCGGGAACCAGCCGAGCTGGTAAGCGGGATACACGTCGGCGACTCGGTCCTTGGAGTACTGTACCCACTCAGTCGACTGCAGGCTGACGGTGAACAGGCCGGAGGCATCCAGCTGGTCCTTGATCAGCGCGTATTCGTCGCTCGAGCCGGGGCCGTAGTGGTCGGCGTTGTACTGCAGGTTAAGTGCGATCGGCGTGTTCACGCCGGCTGCGGCGAGGTCGGCCTTGGCCTTATCAACGTCCGGACCGCCCTCGCCGTCTCCGTAGAGACCCTTGAGCGACTCGGTTGCACCGGTCATTCCAGCGGGAACGTAGGAGTACAACGGGGTGTATGTGCCCTTGTAGACCTGATCGGCGAGCTCAGCGCGATCAACAACATCGGCGACTGCCGCACGAACGGCGAGGGCCTTGGCCGGGTCGGCGTCAGCGGTCGTCGTACCGAAGGGCTGCGTGTTGAAGTTGAAGGTGATGTAGCGAATTTCTCCACCGGGGCCGTCAACGACCTTGACCGCGTCGTTGCCGCGCAGGTCGTCAATGTCGGTCGCGGAGAGGCTGCGCCACGCGACATCGATGTTGCCTTCCTGCACGTCAAGCTTCAGGTTCGAGGCGTCGGTGTAGTACTTGACGCGGATGACATCTGTCTTGGCAGCGCCGAGCAGGCCTTCGTAGCCCTCGTACGCCTTATAGGAGAGCAGGTTGTTGAAGTCGTAGCTTGTCAGCACGTACTGGCCGGCGAACGCCTCAGCGGCAACGATGTCATCATCGGACGTGACCTCCGTTGCGGAGAAGGAATCTTCATCCACGATGACTCCAGCAGGGCTGGACAGAATTTGCGGGAAGATCTGGTCGTTCCCGGCCTTGAGCGTGAAGACAACCGTGGTGTCATCCACGGCAGCAGTGCTGTCGAGGTTGTAGAGCAGCGACGACGGGCCGACATCGGACGCGATCGCGAGCTGGCGGTCGAAGCTGAACTTGACGTCAGAGGCGGTGAGGGCGTTGCCATTGGCCCACTTGAGGTCGGGCTTGAGGACAACGGTGTATTCCGTGGGCGTTGTGAAGTCGGCGCTGACCGCGATGTCGGGTTCGACATCCGCCGTTCCGAATTGGCTGCTCATGAGGAAAGGGAAGACCTGGGTCTGCACCGAAAAGGAGCCATTGTCATAGGAGCCCGCCGGGTCGAGCGTGGTTACCTTGTCCGTCGTGCCTATCGTGATCGGGCCGCCTGAGGCCGCCGGGGCGGTGTTACCGCCGGATGCGCAGCCGGACAGAACCAGTGCGGCGACCGCGAGTCCGGTCGTGGCAACGAGAGCGCGCTTGCCGTTAGTGAATGCGGATATCATATCCGTCGTCCTCTTCCTGTAGAAGTCTCATGCCCAGGAGCACCCAAAAAAGGGCGCAGCCGTACATTGCTGTTAGGTAAGAATTAGCACAGAATTCGCAGAGAACCACGATCAGCCGCAGCTTCTTTACAGATCTGCAACAAAGTCCGGCTCATGTGTTGCATTTGGGAATTCAGTGCTCAGAAGTTGGTGATAAGTGTGCGCACCGGTGGGAATGCTATTCGTCGCGGAGGGCGCGGCGCTCGGCCTCGACCCGCACGAGTTCGCGCTGGAGGGTGCGATACATCGCGGCGTCACTCGCATCCGCTCGTTGAAGTCGACCAAGCAATTCGGCCTTGAGCCGAAGCAGGTCCTTGTCGATGAGCACGATCGTGATGTCGCGCACGTAGCGCGCGACGTCTTTCTCGGTGCGCTCCGGAAGGTTCGCCATAGCGAGTTCCTGCACGAGGTTCTTGAAACCGTCCGGCACCTCGGTGACAATCCGATCGAGCCAGTCTGCCGCTTCGAAGTGCGGAAGGCTCGCGGCAATCGCATCACGCACGACCGCGAGCGAGGTGTTTGCAAAGGATGTCTGCACCGCGCTGTCAAGAATATCCCGGCCGATCAGGGTGGGTCGCTGCAGCATGGCCATGAGGCCGTCGCGTTCGAGCCGGGTGACCGGGTCAGTGGGCAGTTCGACCAGCGAGAATGGTCGTTCCGGCATGACTTCGACCCCGCCGCTGTGGCGCGGCGCATTCGGGCCTCCGCTCGCCGAGGCGCGGGCGCCGGACTGGGCGTTCGTCACCGCCTTGGCGACATCGCCCATGTCGACGCCGAGCATGCGGGCCAGTTCACGGGTGTAGCCGGGGCGCAGCACCGGGTCGCGAATCTCGCCGACGACGGGGGCTGCGGCGCGCAGGGCGGCCGTTCGGCCCTCAACGGTGTCGAGGTTGTATTGCGCGAGAATCTGTCGAATCATGAACTCGAACATGGGTTTCTTCGAGTCGACCAGGCGACGGACGGCATCGTCACCGCGCTGCAGGCGCAGGTCGCAGGGGTCGAGGCCTTCCGGCCCGACGGCCACATAGGTCTGGGCGGAGAAGCGTTGCTCCTCGCTGAAGGCGCGCATGGCGGCCTTCTGACCGGCGGCGTCCGGGTCGAAGGTGAAGACGACTTCGCCGACGCCCGAGTCATCGCCGAGCACCCGGCGCAGCACCTTGATGTGGTCGACGCCGAAGGAGGTGCCGCAGGTAGCGACGGCGGTGGTGATGCCGGCCAGATGGCAGGCCATGACGTCGGTATATCCTTCGACCACGACGACCTGGTGGCTGCGGGAGATGTCGCGTTTAGCCAGGTCGAGCCCGTAGAGCACTTGGGCCTTGTGGTACACCGGCGACTCCGGGGTGTTGAGGTATTTGGGGCCCTTGTCGTCGTCGAGAAGTTTGCGGGCGCCGAAGCCGATGGTCTGCCCGGTGATGTCGCGAATCGGCCAGACCAGGCGGCCGCGAAAGCGGTCGTAGATGCCACTGGACCCCTCGCGGCTCGAGACCAGGCCGGAAAGCGTGAGTTCTTCGGTTGTGAAGCCGCGACCTCGCAGATGGTTAGTCAGTTCGTCCCAACTTTTCGGGGCGAACCCAACCCCGAATCGAGTTGCGGCATTGGCGTCGAATCCCCGCTGACCAAGGAATGCGCGGCCAACCTCGGCACCCGCGCTGCCGAGCTGTTCAATGAAAAAATCGGATGCCGCCTGGTTGGCCGCGAGCAGACGGGCGCGATTGCCATGGTCGGGAGCTGCGCCGGATCCGTCTTCATAGTGCAGATCGAGGCCGACTCGCCCGGCGAGGCGTTCAACGGCCTCGCTGAAACTGACGTGGTCCATTTTTTGCAGAAAAGAGTAGACGTCACCACTCTCACCACAGCCGAAGCAGTGGTAGAAACCGACCTGCGGCCGCACGTGAAAGCTGGGGCTACGCTCGTCGTGAAAGGGGCAGAGGCCCTTCATGGAGCCCACGCCAGCGGACTTCAACGTGACGTAGTCGCCGACGATGTCGGCGATGTTGGTTCGGGCTTTGACCTCTTCGATGTCACTTTGTCGAATCAGTCCAGCCATGCCTAAATTCTATCGTCCGAAGCGATGGGCTTCGTCGCGCGGCCCCCGGGCCCATGTTCGGACCATGGGCCCAGTCTATAAACTGGGCCCATGGTCCGGGCCCAGGCCCCGTCCAGAGAAGTGGGGCGGGCGGGGTGGCTAGCCCTGCACCAGGCGCTCGTACCAGGCCAGGGCGGATTGATCGGTCAGGCTCGCTACCTGGTCGACGATGACGCGTTTGCGGGCCGCGTCGTCGGCGGCAGCGTGCCAGTCCTCGCTGAAACCGGGGTCGAGGTGTTCGTCGCCGGAGTCGTGCAGGGTTTGGGCGAGCAGGGTGAGCACCTGACGCTGCTGCACGTAGATGGGCTTGCGCGTGTTGCGGGTCATGACGAAGGCGGCAACGATGCCCTTGAGCACCGCGATTTCGGCCTGGATCTCGCGGGGCACAGACACGCTGGCCCCGAAGCGCAGCATCTTCGCGCCGGGGTGCGCCTCCTTGGTGGCGTGCACCGCGGCCCCGCTGAACCGGCCGATCAGCTGGCTCGTGAGGTTCTTGAGGTGGCCCTGGTCGCGGCGCCCGGCCGTCCACGAGTCCATCCAGGCATCGAGCGAGTCGAGCCGGTTGAAAGCCGTCGCGAGGTCGTCGGCACTGGTTTCGTCGCCGACCCACTCCGACATGGTGGCGAGCAGCTCGTCGTGGTCGGTGCGGCTGCTGAGGGCTGCGACGTCGACGTAGCCGTTGACGATTGCGTCTTCGAAGTCGTGCACGCTGTACGCGATGTCGTCGGAGAGGTCCATCACCTGCGCTTCGATGCAGAGCTGACGGTCGGGTGCTCCTTCGCGCAGCCACTCGAACGCGGCCATGTCGTCCTGATAGAACCCAAACTTGGCCCGCCCGCTCGGGTCGTAGACCGAGGAACCTTCCGGCCAGGGGTACTTGCAGCTGGCGTCGAGGCTGGCCCGGGTGAGGTTGAGGCCGTAGCTGTGACCGTCGGGGCCGAACACCTTGGGCTCCAGCCGGGTGAGCAGGCGCAGAGTCTGGGCGTTACCCTCGAATCCGCCGATGTCCTCCGACCAGAGGCTCAGCGCTTTCTCGCCGTTATGGCCGAACGGCGGATGCCCGATGTCATGCGCCAGGCAGGCGGTATCGACGATGTCGGGGTCGACGTTCAGGCGCGAGGCAATCTCCCGCCCCACCTGGGCGACCTCGAGCGAGTGCGTCAGTCGATTGCGGGCAAAGTCGAGCCCGGCCGTTGGGCTGAGCACCTGCGTCTTGGCTGCGAGCCGGCGCAGGGCGCTGGAGTGCAATAAGCGCGCGCGGTCGCGGGCGAAATCGCTGCGCCGCGAGTAGTGCTCTTCGGGAAACCAACGGGCCTCGTCGGTCTCGCTGTACCCGGTTTTGTTAGCCACCGCTGGTGTCCCCTTCGCCCTCGGTCAAATTCAATCGTTGTGCACCCATGAGATCCTGCGACTCGAGCCAGTGCTCGGGCAGCGACGGTTTCTTCGGCGTTCCCGCTCGGCCCCGCGGCCCCTCAACATCAGCGCCCGGATACGGCAGCGAGGCGTCGAGGGTGCCGAGCAGGTCGTCGAGCTGCGCGAGGGACTGCACCATCGCGAGGCTCGCACGCAGGTCACCGCCCACCGGGTAGCCCTTGAAGTACCAGGCGACGTGCTTGCGAATGTCGCGGCAGGCCCGGTCTTCGCTGTCGAAGTACTCGGTGAGCAGTTCGGCATGGCGACGGAACGCGTTGATGACCTGGCCGAGACCCGGCTCGGCCTTCCGCTGCTGCCCGCGGAACGCCGCGTCGAGGTCGCCGAACAGCCACGGACGGCCGAGGCACCCGCGCCCGACGACGACGCCGTCGCAGCCGGTCTCGCGCACCATGCGCAGGGCGTCGTCGGCTGACCAGATATCGCCGTTTCCGAGCACCGGCACGTCGCTGATCGCGTTCTTGAGCTGTTCGATGGCCGACCAGTCGGCGTGGCCTGAGTAGAACTCGGCGGCCGTTCGCCCGTGCAGGGCGATGGAGGAGACGCCGGCTCCGGCGGCGGCCTTGCCGGCCTCGATGTAGGTGAGGTGATCGGCGTCGATGCCCTTGCGCATTTTCACGGTCACCGGAATCGGGCCGGCCGCCGTGACGGCGGCTTCGACGATCTGGCGGAACAAGCCGATCTTCCAGGGCAGGGCAGCTCCCCCGCCCTTGCGGGTGACCTTGGGTACCGGGCAGCCGAAATTGAGGTCGATGTGATCGGCGCGGTCTTCGGCCACGAGCATGGTCACGGCTTCGGAGACCGTCTTCGGGTCGACACCGTACAGCTGAATGGAGCGGGTGGTTTCGCTCTCGTGGTGGGTGATCAGCCGCATCGTCTCGGTGTTGCGCTCCACGAGCGCCCGGGAGGTGATCATCTCGCTCACGAAGAGTCCGGCGCCGTATTCGCGGCAGAGCCGGCGGAACGCCGTGTTGGTGATGCCGGCCATCGGTGCGAGCACCACGGGCACGTCGAGCGTGAGCGGGCCGATCGTCAGGGGCTTGATCAACGCCAACGGGTCGACGGTGGGAATGCGTGAAGTCATGTTGCGTCAATTCTCCCAGAAAGCGAGGGATCCGCGAATCCGCCGAGACGGCAGCCCAGGCGGCGCACAAAAGCGCAGCTGCCGGGCCGCGTCTGGTGGGCCGTGCGACAGCTGCGCTTTCGTGGAATGAGACCTTGGATTAGCTACAGCAGCCGCCACCACAGCATGAGCCGGCGGCATCATCCGTTGTCGCCTCGGTAAGCCCTCGGAGTTGGATTGTGGGTCGACCGGCTGCGTCGGTGTACACCGGCGGGACGGTAGCAGTGGTGTTGGTGTCGCTCATGCGATTTTCTCCTCTGATCTTTCGGTGAGTATCTGGTTGAGAGCCTGGGTAAAAGTAGCAGGATCCTGCGCGCCAGAGATGCCATACTTGCCTTCGATTACGAAAAACGGAACTCCCTGGATGCCGTATTCATTGGCCAGCGCCACGTCAGCTTTGACGTCCGCCAGGAACTCATTCGCGGTCAGTGCCCGCACGACGTCGGCACGATCAAGACCGATTTCTGCGGCCAGGTCGGCCAGGTCCTCGATCCGGCCAACATGGAGCCCCTCAACGAAGTATGCCTTCAGCAGGCGTTCCTTCATATCGAGCTGGCGATCGTGTGCCTTGGCATAGTGCAGCAGTTCGTGCGCGATGACCGTATTGGTCTGGTGCACCGAATCGTAGTCGTAGTGCAGGCCAACGCTCTCAGCGATGCCGGTAACACGTTCAAGCATCTCGGCCACTTGCCCGGGCGTCATACCCTTTTTCTGGCTCAGATAATCGGACGGGGTGCCGTCGAAGTCGACCGGGGTATCGGGTGACAGCTCGTAACTGTGATACTCCACGTCTACGCTTCCAGCAAACTCGGCGGCGCCGGCTTCAAACTTACGTTTACCGATGTAGCACCAAGGGCACTGCACATCGGACCAGATGTCGACCTTGACCGGGAAGTCGCTGGTCAGTGCGGTCGTCGTGGATTCAGTCGCTTCGGTCGTACTAATGTCAGTCACACTCGGGCCAACGGGACCCCGCTGCTGCGTATTCCCCCTTCGGTATATTCACAGTCGCTGCTCAGACCGTTGGAGTGTCGACCGCGCCGCCGTAGCGCCGGTTGCGGGAGGCATACAGCTCGACCGCGTGCCAGAGGTCGACCCGGGTGAAGTCCGGCCACAGCCTGTCGAGAAAAACCATCTCGGCGTATGCGCTCTGCCAGAGCAGAAAATTGCTCGTGCGTTGCTCGCCCGAACTGCGCACGAACAGGTCCACGTCGGGTAGTTCGGGCACGTACAGCCGCTTCGCGATGGCCTTCTCGGTGATTCCCGACGGCTTCAGCCTGCCGGCGGCGACGTCCTCGGCCAGCGCGCGCACGGCATCCGCTATTTCGGTGCGCCCGCCGTAGTTGACGCACATGGTGAGGGTGAGCACGTCGTTGCCGGCGGTGAGCTTCTCCGCGAATTGCAGTTCGTTAATAACGGATGCCCACAGCTTCGGTTTGCGCCCGGCCCATCGAATACGCACGCCCCACTCGTTGAGCTGATCGCGGCGGCGGTGCAGGACGTCGCGGTTGAAGCCCATCAGAAAGCGCACCTCGTCGGGCGAACGCTTCCAGTTTTCGGTGGAGAAGGCGTAGACGCTGAGGTGTTTGACGCCGATCTGGATGGCCCCGGCTACGACGTCGAGCAGGGCGGCCTCGCCGGCTTTGTGTCCCTCGATGCGGGTGAGGCCCTGACCGTTAGCCCAGCGGCCGTTGCCGTCCATGACGACGGCGACGTGCTCGGGCACGACCTTGCGGGGCAGCTCGGGCGGATACAGCCCGGTCCAGTCGAGTGGTTTGAACGGTACGGCGTCGCGGTGTGTGAACGGCACGGGCGTGGCACCCTTGAACCCGAACAGACTCGCCATCATCGGGCGACGTGTTCCAGAGAGCGTAGCCCGCGGCCCAGGTGCCACTGCGTGTAGGCGGCCACGACGCCAGCCGCCTGGCTTTGGGTGCGTTCCGGGGTGGCGGCGGCATGTTCCCAGTCGCCGGTGAGCAGCGCGCTGAGCAGGCCGATCGTCGCGGCGTCGAGCCGCGGGGACCCGGGCGGGGCGCAGGCATCGCAGACGAGGCCGCCCATCTGCACGACCAAGGCGCTGTGTTGTCCACCCTCGCCCAGAGCGCCAACCACGCCGCAGCGGGCGCAGTCCTGAAAGCTCGGAGCCCAGCCGGCCATCGACACCGCGCGGAGCAGATAGGAGTTGAGGGTGAGGTGGGAGCCGTGTTCCTGGCGGGACAGCGACCGCAGGGCGCCGACCAGCAGTAGGTATTGCTGCAGCGAGCCCTCGGATTCGGTGAGTTTGTCAGCAGTTTCGACCATGACGCTCGCGGCGGTGTAGCTGCCGTAGTCGGCGGTGATCAGGGCTCCATAGGAGCCGAGCGACTCGGCCTGCGTGATGATGTCGAGGCTGCGACCCTCATAGAGCTGCACGTCGGCGACCATGAACGGTTCGAGCCGGGCACCGAATTTTGAGCCGGTGCGCCGCACGCCCTTGGCGACAGCGCGCACCTTGCCGTGCGCTCGGGTGAGCAGGGTGACAATACGGTCGGCTTCACCCAGCTTGTGGGTGCGCAGCACGACGGCTTCATCTCGGTAGACAGGCACAGGCAATTATCCCACCCCACCGCTGCAGATTCCGTCATGGCTGGCCTCCCCCGCAAAACGGATATCTCTTCAGGGTTGAAATTCTGTCACTAGTCGGTCCTGGCTCTGGTCTTTCGGGCCGGACGGGGGGACACTTAAGGGCACGTAGTCCCCATGGTATGGAGGTTTTTCATGAAACCAGTCCAGGGCAGTCTGCCCGACATAATGCCCGTGCTGTCACGCGGCAAACACCGCACTCCAAAGGGCGGCGGATGCTTCATGGAATTCGCCTCCTACCTCGCTGGCGAGTCCTGGAGTGACCACCCCGCCTGCACCCATCCGGTGCTCGCCTCCCTGGCCCGCATGGTCAACGACTGCAGTTCCGACGACGCCCGGTCGCGGCTGGCGCTACTGATTCCATCGGTGATCGGCCTAACCGGGTCCGATAAGCGGGTTGAAGTTGCCGTCGCTCTGCGTGCCGGGTGCGAAGCGCTCCCGGTGGCGAGCCTGGAACGCCAGCGCGCGCTCGCGGTGGGCGTGCTGACCTGCGAGCGGAACACATCCGTTCTTGATCCGGCTCTGGCTGAGCGGGTGCGCCCGCTCATTCGGGCCGCTCTCGATGAAGCACCGGATGCCGAACGCTGGGCGCGTGACTTTATCGGCAGCGTGCGTTCCTGGTCGCACACCAAGTTCACTCCGCGCACCGCCGACACGATCATTCGCGTTGCGGTGCAGGGTATCGGTGAGGCCTGCATTGCCGACCCGGACGCCCGGCTGTATACCCTGCTCGACCACGCGATCAACGATTGCAGGGTGCTGCTGGGAACGCGCAGCCTGGACCGAACGGTGTATCTGCCCACGCTGGCCTGATCACCGGCTTACCGACCGCACCCGGATGGTGCAACGAAAGCCCAGACCCGCACTGACGGGACTGGGCTTTCGTGTGTCTGCGAGCGGACGCCGCTAAACGGCAGCCAGCTCCAGATCGCTGACCTCGGCCCGGATGCCGCGGTTGACCGCTGACACGACCGACTTGAGCGAGGCGGTGGAGATGTCCGCGTCGATGCCGACGCCCCAGTAGCGCTTGCCGTTCACATCGAGCTCGACATACGCGGCGGCCTGGGCGTCGCCGCCGGCCGAGAGTGCGTGCTCGACGTAGTCGTAGAGCGTGATGGCGATGCCGCGCTCGGCCATCACGCCGAGGAACGCGTTGATCGGGCCGTTGCCGGACCCGGTCGCCGGCGCCACGGTGTCGCCGTCGCGCAATTCAACCGCGAGGTCGACGGTGCCGGTCAGGTCGCTCGATGTACGGGTGGAGTGCAGTTCGAACCGACCCCACTTGGAATCGGGGAACTTGATTGCGGCCGGCAGGTACTCATCGTTGAAGATGTCCCAGATCTGCTCGCTCGTAACCTCGCAGCCCTCGGCGTCGGTCTTGGCCTGCACGACGCCGGAGAATTCGATCTGCAGCTTACGCGGCAGGTCGAGCGCATGGTCGGTCTTCAGCAGGTACGCAACGCCGCCCTTGCCTGACTGTGAGTTGACCCGAATCACGGCCTCGTAGCTGCGGCCGAGATCCTTGGGGTCGATCGGCAGGTAGGGAACGGCCCAGACCAGGTCGTTGACGGTGCAGCCCTGCTTGGCTGCATCGGCATCCATCGCTTCGAAGCCTTTTTTGATGGCGTCCTGGTGCGAGCCGCTGAACGCGGTGAAGACCAGGTCACCGGCCCACGGGTTGCGTTCGGGTACCGGCAACTGGTTGCAGTACTCGGCGGTGCGCTTGATCTCGTCGATGTTGCTGAAGTCGATCTGCGGGTCGATTCCCTGCGTGAACAGGTTGACGCCGAGGGCGACGAGGTCGACATTGCCGGTGCGCTCACCGTTGCCGAACAGGCAGCCTTCGATGCGGTCGGCGCCGGCCAGGTATCCGAGTTCGGCGGCGGCGATGGCGGTTCCGCGGTCGTTGTGCGGGTGCAACGAGATGAGGATGTTCTCGCGTTGGGTCAGGTGACGGCCCATCCACTCGATGGAGTCGGCGTACACGTTGGGTGTGGCCATCTCGACGGTGGCCGGCAGGTTGATGATGACCTTGCGCTCCGGGGTGGGGGCCAGAATCTCAATGACCTGGTTGGTGATGTCGACGGCGAAGTCGAGCTCGGTGCCGGTGAAGCTCTCCGGGGAGTATTCGTAGTAGATGGTCGTGCCGGGAATGGTCGATTCCATCTGCTTGCACAGGCGCGCTCCGAACAGGGCCAGGTCGACAATGCCCTGCTTCTCTTCGCGAAAGACAACCTCGCGCTGCAGGATGCTCGTGGAGTTGTAGAAGTGCACGATGGCCTGCTTGGCTCCGGCGATCGACTCGTAGGTGCGCTTGATCAGGTGCTCGCGCGCTTGGGTGAGCACCTGGATGGTGACGTCGTCGGGAATGGCGTTCTCGTCGATGAGGCTGCGCACGAAGTCGAAGTCGGTCTGGCTCGCCGAGGGAAAGCCCACCTCGATTTCCTTGTAGCCCATGCGCACGAGCAGATCGAACATGATGCGCTTGCGCTCGGGACTCATCGGGTCGATGAGCGACTGGTTGCCGTCACGCAGGTCGACCGCACACCAGCGCGGGGCAACCGTGATGTGCTTACTCGGCCAGGTACGGTCGGGCAGGTCAACGGCGAACTGCTCGTGATACGGGCGGTAGCGGTGGATCGGCAGGGTGGATGCGGTCTGATTGTTCTTCATGGTCCTGTTTCCTCGTGGGTGTCGTACAGCCAACGACGAACGCCGCGACGAGGGAGGCCTTTAGATTAGGACTCGTCGCGGCAGCTAAGGAGGAGCGCACCGTTCAACACATTTTCAGGCTAGCACCGTTTGGGAGCGCTGAGACTCCCGTTTGTTTCCACGCCTCGTTCAGCGGATGCTATTGGCCAAGCCCGCGCATCAAGGTCACGACCTCCCGCATCGACAGGCTCGGCAGATAGGCCCGGGCCAGGGCGAGCCCGATCTCTGGCAGCGCAACCGGGTCGGGAAAGGCCATGAAGACGGGGGCGAATTCCGGCTGAAACTTACGTTTGAACGCGAGCAGCGACCGAAACCCGTAGACCGGTTCGAGCGTGCGCCCGAGGTATTCGAGCAGTCGATCGGCCACTCCCCCCGGCCTGGGCCCGGCAGCCGGGGCGAGCGGCGCTATGGACAGGCTGAGAAACTCGATCTGCGTGCTCTGCTGCATCCACTCTGCCGTTTGGGCGATCAGAAATTCCATCACCCCGTTGATACTGTCCGGCCGGCGTCGCATGAAGTCGAGTGTGTAGCCGACAATTTCGCCGTCGCGGCAGGTCGGCAGCCAACTGGTCACGGCGTGCACGCGGTCTCTATCGTCGACGGCGAGCATGAGCCGCACCATCGGGTCGCGCAATTCATCGAGGCCGCCGAGGGTGAACCCCAGTTCGGGGAGTTCCTTCTCTTGCACCCACTGCTCAGAGATTTCGGCGATTTGCGCCGCCTGGGCCAGCGACAGCGCCCGGTAGCTGGTCCAGACCGCCCGCACCCCGGCCCGGTCGGCCCGGTTGATGGACGAGCGGATGTCCTGCCACTTTTTTCCGGTGGTGCTCCAGCTGCTCGGATTGAGCAGTGTCTCCTCCCCCACCTGCATGGTGTGCCACCCCATCGCGTTGAAAACCGGGTGCCAGCTCGCGTGCAGGCTGTAGAACACCGGCACCCAGCCGTGGTCGTCGCACATGCGGGCGAAAAGAGCGACGGCCTCAGCGGCCTCGGACGGCGGTCCGACCGGTTCCGACGTGGTGATGGCGATGCCGTTGACCACGCGATAGGCGATCGCCGTGCGCCCACTCGCGGTGAACCAGAGGGAATTACCGGTCCAGGTGGTCATGAACCCGAGGGATCCGCCGCCGTGGTCGGCGAGCAGGGTGCGCAGCCTGCCCGGAGCGTCGGCGGTCGGGCCGACCGACGCGCTCCGCAGGCAGACAATCGCGCCTACGAACACGACGATCCAGAATGCAGCGCCGACACCGTCGTACAGGGCGGTGGCGAGCGGGTCCGTTGGAAGAAAAGACACTCGCTCGAGGCGCAGAAACCCGACCGGAATGAAGCGCTCCGGCACGTCCGCGAGCAGGTCGAGCAGGGTGACGGCTGGCCGAAAATGGTCGCGGAGCAGCCAGCCGACGCCGATATAGAACGCGGAGAGGGCGGCGAGGCTTCCGGCCGTGACGAGCACAAACCGGCGCCGCACGCCGGTGCGGGAAACCACCGGAAAGCGACGCAGATGGCCGAGGATGACGAGGGCAACGGCGAGCGGCACGAGCACCGACACCATGAGGATGAGCGTGACTTCCCAGTACCGGCCAGATTGCCACTGCCAGACGTAGGCCTGCCCGGAGATCGGCAGCAGCCCGTAATACCAGGCGGCGAGCAGGGCCAGCCCGGTGTTGATGGTTATTCCCAGCCACGCGGCGAACCGGCGGCCGCGGGCCAAGCCGAAGGCAGCAACGACGAGGGTGAGCAACGGCAGCAGGCTGACCAGCACCGGGCCGGCCCCGCCGATGCGTTCGAGGCTGAGATCCTGCACGCACTGCCGGGTCACGTCCCCCAGCAGACAGCGGTCGACAACCTCCCCGGCCGTCGGAACCTCCTGGGTGAGCAGCAGGCCGAGCGGTGCAAGCAGACCGAACCGGGCGCCGGAGAAGATGGTGACGACCGGACCGACCGCAACCATACCGACGATGGCGGCCAGCAGGGTGCGAGTTTCGTGGTCGGAACTGCGCCGCCACGACGTGACCCGCAGCGGCGGGCGCCACAGCCAGCCGACGCCGAGACCGACAACGGCGGCCAGCAGCCGGTAGACGTCGGAGGGCTGGCCGGAATAGAGCATGAGCACGAGCACCGTCGACAGTCCGAGAACCCGGATGCGACGCCGCCAAAGCGGCCCGGCGAAGTAGCTGGCCGCCAGGGCACTGCCGAACATGGGGGCGAACGGGTCGATCGCCCACAACTCGCTCACGCCGCGCGACCACATTTCGCCGCCGGCCACGCCGAGGTACTGGGCGCCGAGGCCGATTCCGGCACCGAGAATCGACGTCACCAGAAAGGCGATGATGGTGCGCCGGGTTCCCATCAGCCGTTCAGCGAATCCCAGCAGAACCAGCGCACCGGCCAGCGCCACCAACAATTCGGCACCGTTGTCAACGAAGAACACCGAGGTGAGCGGCGACCACCAATGTCCCCGGTCGATGACCGACTCGTAGCCGGTGCCGAAAAAGAGACGGATGCCCCGCGACGGCCCCGAAATCACCCCGCTGACCAGCGCGACGAGCAGGAGGACGACCGCGAAGGCGACCGCGAACGGCCGCTGCGAACCCAGTCGGTAGAACGCCGGGACTTTGGTCTCCGGTGCCCGGAAGCGCTTGGCCGGTTCGTGCGCGATCCGTTCGCCGGTCATCGTTTCATCGCCACCACGTGCGGTGCGAGCAGCCCTGTGCGGGCAGCGATGATGGGCAGGGCCGTGGTCCAGGCGTAGTCGACGGTGTGCCAGTCGTGGGCTGTTCCGGACGATTCGAACAGGCGACTGTCGACGCCGGCGCGCTCTGCAGCATCCACTACCGCGTGCACCTCCGGCAGAAAGCGCATGTCGCCGTCACCGACCACGAAGATAGCGGCAAGATCGGCATAGGGTGCGTGGGCGGCGAGAATTGCGGACGGTGCTGCGGCGGCGTACGAAGCGGCACTACCGTTGAAACCGGTTGCCACCGTGTGCGCCTCGCTTCCGTTGCTGGGAACGAGCTCTCCCGAGATGTCGAAAATCGTTCCGTACAGCTGCGGATGCGCCGCGCCCAGTTGAATCGAACAGGTGCCGCCCTGGGAGAATCCGGCGATGGTCCAGCCCGCGGGCTGGGCGACCACGTGCAGGTGCGCATGGATCCAGTTGGGAACATCGACGGTGAGGTAGCTGGCCGCGTTGCCCAGTTTCGAGTCCACGCACATCGGATTTCTGTCCGGCGCGCCGAGCTGGTCTGGGACCACGACGATGGGCGCGAGGCCCGAATGCGCCTGGGCATACCGGTCGAGAATGCCGGCGAGGCCACCGGCCGTGAACACGTCGCTCGGGCTGCCGGGTTGGCCGGACAGCATCTCGACCACGGGCAGTGCCGGTGGATTGTTTCCCGTCGCTGCGGACGGCAGATAGACCAAGGCAGAGCGTGCGGCGAACCCGGAGACCGTGGCCGGTATGGTCACGGTGCCGACGATTCCGGTCGGGGAATCGGTGCTGGCCGATTGCGCTTCGCTCCGCGCCGTCGCCAGCGCCTGATCGAGCGGCTGGTAGCCCACCAGCCCGAGAGCCACTCGCAGTGTCGGGAATTGGCCGATATCGGCGTTGATTCCGGCCGCCGCGCTGAGCAGGCAGAGGGGCAGAGCGCAAATCGAGACGACACGTCGCCACCGAACCTGGCCGCGCAGGTTCAGCAGCACAACGGCGATGCCGGCCCCCAGGGTTACTGTCCAGAGCCGGGTTCCGATCGACAGTGACACGCCCCAGGGATCCCAGATGTCGCTGACCAGCCAGGCCAGCAGCCAAGCAGCGGCAGCCCCGACGACGGCACCGATGACGGTCATGACGGCTCGACGCACGCCGGTCGGGCCGAGTAAGACGAGCAGCAGTGCAAGGCCGGTGACGCCGTAGAGTACCGCGAGGAGGGGTGCGTCGATGAGGTTGAGATCGAGCGGGTTGATGCCCGAGAGCAGCGAGTTCATCCAGAGCCTCCGCGCCTACTCTGGCACCACGGGCACGTTCGTGGACGGGCACCGCTGAGTTTTCAGCCAGCGCTCGGAAAAATCAAAGCTGGCTGACAGTCAACACTCAACCGTTGAGCGGATGCCGGGCCCGTCGGTCGCGGGACAGGCGCGGCGACTCCCCAACAGTCGGCCCTCGGTTGCTGGCTGAGCGTCGCCCAACCAACTGTTAGCGCAAGTCTCGCAGCCGATCGGTGATGCTGTTCTCTTCACCCGCTCGGCGCTCATACGTGACGGCAATGATGAGAAGCACGGCACCGACGACGGCCAAGGTGATCCACCACGGCATTGACTCGATCCCCCGACCGATCTGCACCAGGAAGACGAGAACGTTCTCAAGCGGAAGCACGATGATTCCGATCAGGAACGGGGCCGCGAGCCGCCGACTCGACCCGATCAGAATGGCGACGAGCGCGATGATGATCACGAGGATCGCCCGCCAGGTCTGTGGGTCGGTGAAGGTCGCCGTGACCGACGCCAGCAGCAGGGTCACGATGCCGGGGGCGAGAAGGGGCCACGAACCGGTCCAGCCCATCGGCCAGGTGTTGATTGCAATGGCACGGGTGCGGTCGGTGTCTGGATGGATGCTAGCGACGGGCATTCGAGCACCGTGCATGACCATGGCGCCAGCCGCCAGCAGGAAGATGCCAAGGGGCAACGAGAACCACTCGACCCGCAGATCTCGTGGACTCCACGCCACAATCGAGGTAACGAAGGCGATCGCAACGATGAACCAGACCGGTGGCAGGCTGGTCGAGTGGGTGCGCAGGTGCCAGGCGATGACGACGACGGTCACTAGGTACGCGAGCATGAGTGACCACATCATCCAGATCGTGAACCAATCGCGCTCGATCGCGCTCCAACTGGCGACCGCGACGTACACGGCGGGCGGCGCATACAACCAACGAGTGCGGGCAAGCCGTGACCCTTCGGTGGCGCTCGAGCGGATCGCGCGCGCCGCGAGGGTAGCAGGCAGCGCGCCCGCCAGCCCGATTCCGAAGCAGACCAGCACGAGAGGCACCCCGCCGGCCATGATGGTGTCGGCACCCAGCCCGAATCTCACGCCCTGGATGGCACCGGCAGCCCCGGCGGCTATCGCCACACCCAGGGTTGGCACCTGCAGCACTCGGAGCAGTCCGGCACTGGCGGACCAGCCCCGGCCCCAGCCGAGCAGTACTCCGAGGCCGAGCAAGAGCCAGGCGGCGGCGATGAGTCCATAGCCACGCCACGCGGCCAGCGCGGCTGTTCCGGTGCCGGAGACCGCCAGAATCACCAGGATCGGTGCGATGGCCACCACGAGACCCATCGCGTAGAGCGGCACCGCGCGGGAACCGCGTGCCGTGAGGATCAGGCCGACAAGCGCTGCGGCCAGGGCCGGCGGCAGCAGGTATGGTTCGAGCGCGCTGATTCCGGCGAGGGCCCACAGACACCAGAGTGCGCCGGTGAATGAGGCGGCGGCGACCCACCAGCCGTAGGGGCGCTTGGCCCAGAATGCTGTTGCTGCCGCGCCGAGCCCGAGGATGACTAGCACGATGAAGGTCGTCGGCAGCCCGGCAGCGACGCGCACGAGTGCCAGCACGACCGCGATCGCCGCGGTCAGAAGTGTGGAGGCCTCAATCGCGATTCGGGCAGCTGCGGCGTCCCGAGCAGCAATCCCCCGCTGGCTCAGCATCCTGCCGATCCGGACGGTGCTGGGAAGCACGATGGCGACAATGGCCGCGATCACCGGCAGTGTCACCGGAGACGCGCTGCCGGGGAGCACCTGCGCGCCGAGGCAAATCACCACGACGGCGAGTGCGGGAACGAGCAGGCCGGCCGCGATCGTGCGGAGCACAATGCCGAGGCCTGCGCGTCGAGTATTCAGCAGGGTTAGTGCCAACAGAAAGATGAGGGCGGTCGAGAGAGCTGTCCAGCCGCTGCGCTCGAAGAGAACCTGCGCAACGCCGATCATGAACGGTACCGACGTCACAACCAGGATCGCGTACCACGCCGGAGGCCCAACCATTCGGAGGAAGGTCGCGGCAATCGCACCGATCGAGCCAAGCGATGTCGTGAGGCAGAGCACGGCGATGGTGCCAAAGCCCAGCTGGTCGAGAGCAATCGCGAAGATGACCAGCGCGTAGGCGTATCCAGCGCCGACGTGCAGAAACCGCATCGTGGTGGGCACTGTTTGCGTGACAACCGCAATGGTGGCGACGATAGCGATGCCAGCCCAGACGGTGACACCATCATCGGCCACCGAGCAGACGATGGCCAGCAACACCGCGAAATGGACGCCCAGCACGAGTGGTGCCCGCATCATCAGGGAGGCATTCCGCAGGCGCGGAACGGCGACGAGCGCACGGCTGGCCAGCACGGCCAAGCCCAGGGCTACCGCGATGCGCGACCAGAGCGGCAAGATGGGCTGACAGGCAAACACTAGCCCGGCCAGGGCGGCGAGCCAGATCGCAATCGAGCCGGTGCACGCTGCCAACTTGGGGGAAGCGCTATCGAGCGCAGCGGCATCCGTTCTGCGGGCGCTACGGCGCCTGGTTATTGCTGAGAATGCGCCGAGTCCGGCGGACATGGCGCCCAGGCCGAGCACAACGGCGAGAAAACCGTGCGGGGGCATGAGGTCGCTCGCGCCGCTGTCTGAGCCGCTGAGGGATGTGAGCACCGTCACAGCCCCGATGAGCACGGCGAGGAGAACGGCCGGAAACACACTCACACCGGCAATGGCGAATGCACCTCCCAGGACTGCTCGCTGGTCGAGGGCGCGCGCTCTCGGAGCACACGCCTGGAGAAGGAGAAGTGCGGCGGCCCCTGCTGCAGGGGCGACGGCCTGGTACCACTCGTGCGCGCCGTGCGCGCCGAGGTCGAGTGCGAACGGCAAGCTGACGGCGGCGGCCATCGCGGCAGCACCGGTGGCGGCGCTCCAGAAAATCGTGGCGATCTGCCGGGTCGCGAGCAGGGCGAGCACGGTAACTCCGGTCAGCACGGCGGTGATCGTCAGCCAGTATTCGGTTGTGGTGGTGAACTCGATGAACCCGAGCTGGGCCAGCAGGATGCCGGTCGCGACGATCTGAATCGCCGCGAGCGTCATCCGTTCGAACCGGAGGCGCCCATCAAACCGCTGCGCCAGAGCGGGTGTGGTTCCGATTAAGGCGAGCGCCGCGAACGCCACTCCGAGGTGACCCAGGGTCGCCAACAGGGTGGTTTGCCCCGCGTAGCCCAGCATCGCCGGAGCGAGAGTGAGCCCGGCGAGCGAGATCCAGAGCCAGCCGCGAATGCGCGCGAGCGTCGACACCCTGACCATGACGCCGCCGCTGACGAGTGTTCCGGCGGCGGCGAGCACCCACGGGCTAACTCCGCTGGGCGCCAGTTCCGAGAACGCGTAGACGTCGAGGGCGACGAAGACCATCCCGAGGCCGCCGACGGCTTCGGCCGAGAATTGCAGCTTGTGGCGGGCCAGCAGCCACGCGCCGCCAAGGAAGAAGATGGTGATCAGCCCGACGATCACGCTGCGCAGGGCGTGATCTTTGAGGTCGGGGTTGAAGAAGGTGAAGACGACCGCGGAGACGGCGAACAGTCCAGCGCCAGCGATGGCCAGCACGGACTGCACCGTCGCGCTCGATCGCGGTCCGGCCGTGATCGCCGCGCTCGCGTCGGGTCGCGCACGCATCCGCTGTACACTCTCTTTCGGCACTACCACGTTGGCTTCGGTCGCCGGAGTGGGGACCGCGACGCGAACGAGCGCCTCTTGCCGTGCAACGAGCGCCGCGGCAGCCACCTCCGAGGTGGCCCAGAGCTCGGCGGCCAGATCGCCAACCAGTTCGGCGCCGCAGTTGCGGCACGGGCTATAGGGCAGCGGGATCCCGCAGACCGGGCACGACTTGCGGTCGAGCAAGTGTCGAATTGCGACGTCGTTCCAGGACTTCACAGTGCGTGGCATGCTCATGCCCCCGTCACCGTGCTCTTTGCTTCCGTGGCGGCCGTATCTTCGGGCACCCACCTAAAAATGTCGCCGGGCTGGCATTCGAGCACGCGGCAGATGGCGTCGAGGGTGGAGAAGCGCACGGCCTTCGCCCGGCCGTTTTTGAGCACGGAGACATTCGCCGGGGTGATGTCGATCGCGGCAGCGAAGTCGGCCACGGACATCTTCTTCTTGGCGAGTTCGACGTCGAGGTTGATCACGATGGGCATCAGACCACTTCCGCCAGGTCGCGTTCAAGTTGGGAAGCCTGCCGGAGGAGCCCTCGCATCACCACGATCATCAACGTGAGTCCCGAGCCGACGACGATTCCGAGCGAGCACAGCATGATGACAGAAGGCGATGCAACACCAACGACCGCCAGGGTGATGAACGATCCGAGAATGAGGAGGGTCGCTAAGCCGACTATGCCGAGGACGATGTTGACATACGTGAACGAATTGTCTCTGAAGAGAATGGATGCCCGCACCAGCGACAGCAGGCGCCAGACGCAGACGAGCGCGACCTGCACGCAGACCACGAACCCCACGGTGACAACGATCCCGGGCGCCTGGAGATAGGCGAGTTGGGGGGATTTTTCGACCATCTGCTGCGCGACCGCGGGGATAACGAAGACCTGGCACGCCAGAAGCAGTGCGATCAGCACGAAGATGAGTGTTTTCAGGGTGACGATCGCCGAGCGATGCATGTGAATCCTATCGTTTATCGGTGTTAATCTATCGATAAACAATATACACACATTCTTGCGAGCGACACGAGCACGGGCATACTCCGCGACCGAAATTCGCCGCCGGGACAGCGTGCGCACGCACAGCCCCTAGGCTTCAGAGATGCCGGATACCGTCGAGGACCCTGTTCACGACGCTGAGCTGGCTGTTTTCGAGCGTAAGTCGTTAGCCCTGGATGCGGCGGCGGCCGGAGGGTTACCGGGCGCGTTCGAATCATTCCGCCTGGGCGGCCTGCGGGCGAGCATCGCAACGGCCGATCAATACGGATTTCTCAACACTGTCGAGGGCCTGAACGAACATTCCGTCGAGCACCTGCCTGAGGTTCTGAACCGATTCGCGAACCGACACCAAATAACCATCATCGCAACATCGCCGTCGCAGACGCTCAACGACCGGATGCTCGACCAGGGTTACGAGCTCGCCCCCGTGCGTCCCATTGCCGTCCTGCGTGTGGGAGCAATCCGCCCGGACGGCGCGGACCGGAACCAGTGGGAGATACGCGAAGTCTCTTCCGCCCCGGATGCAGCACTCTTCGCGGACCTACTCGACGCTGGGTACGCGGCAACGGACAACGTGCGATCGCTGATCCGAACGGAACACGCCCTTCCGATGGTTCGAGCATTCATCCCTTTCCGTAACGGCGAGCCCCTCGCCGCTGCGGCCATGTCCGTGCAAAGTGCCGTCGCGGTGCTCGGCGGGGCGTCCACACTCCCGGCAGCACGAGGCGCTGGAGCCCAAAGCGCCCTCCTCGGGCACCGAATCCGCGTCGCAAGAGCTTTCGGCTGTCCACTGGCTGCGTCCACCGCGGCTCCCAGATCACCGAGCGTTCGAAACCTGGCCAGATTGGGATTCACCATCGTCGAACGCACGGCCTGGCGCGTGAAAAGTACGACCAGCGACGAAGTAAGAGGCTCCTGGTCGCCGGCAGAGCCGTCAGCAACGCGTGGATAGGATCGCGGCTGCGACGAACTCGCGATCAGGGTGCTGCGTCGGTCGCCACAGCGCGGCGAGCAAGCCAGACCACCGAAGCCGCGCCCATGACGGTCAACACCAAAACGACCACGGCCGGGTCCGTGCCTCCGCTCTGCGCGACGGTTCGCCCGACGACAGCGCTCGCCAACGTGGCGGCCACCGCTGTTGCAATAGCCTCGACCAGGATCATCGCCGTGGCGGCGCGCGGCACTGAGACGCCGTCCACGTGCTGCGGCACATCCACGATCTTGTTCAGGGTGTCGAGGTAGGTCAACCCCATTCCGACACCAGCGATCGACCATCCAACCAACACAACCGTGACACGCGGCGCCGTGCCATCGACGAGCAGCGCGACTGCCGTGACGAGCAGGCCGGTGCCGATGAGGGAGCCGCCGACCGCCGCGCGGCGCACGTACGCTCGCGGGCTCCGCGATGGCCATCGGCTCGCGGCGAGCCCCGCAAATGCCCACCCCATCCCACTGCCGGCGAGAACGAGCGCAGCCTGCCCGGTTGTGCCGTGTAGCAGATCTTGAACAATGATCGACATGATCGCCTGGGCGCCGAAGTACACGCCGGTCAGGAGTCCCATGGTCGCAAGCGCGGCCGGACGCCCGACTCGCGCGCAAAGCGTCCCCGACGGGAGCAGCCGACGTGCAGCCACAACCACCGCCGCAACGCCGACAACTCCCACGACGATCCCACCGGACACGGGCAGGCCCCGCAGGCCAACGAGGGATGGCAACGCCACTCCCCCAGCCAGCACGAAGGCGGATCCGAGCGTCAGCCGCTCCCGATCGCCACCGGACTGCATCGACCCCCTCAGCTGCCGTGCTGCGACGATTCGAGCCGCAATTAAGAGCGGAAGGTAGAGAACGAGCGCCCATCGCCAGCTCGACACAGACGTCACCCACGCGGCGTACAGGGGCCCGGCTAGCGAGGCGAGCACCCACATGACGTTGTAGCCGGCCAGCACCGCCCGCCGCCAACCCGCGGGCAGGACCGATACGATCGCCGCCAACGACACCGTTGCCAACGCTCCGGCGCCAAGACCGGAGGCGACCCGACCAATCACAAATACGCCCACGGTAGGAGCCAACGCACTGATGATGCTGCCGATGACCGTAAGCCAACTCAGGTGCAGAAGCAGCTGATCCACTCGGAAGCGCTGCAGCAGATAGGGGCCGAGGGGCATCGTCAGGAACATGGCGATCTGCGCCGATCCGACGATTACTCCGTAGAAGTCCTTCGCGTCGAGGTCGGTCCCGATGACGGGCATGACCGTATTCAGAAGGTAGGCCTGCATGCCTGCCACGAGCTCCAACGCCAGGAGCGCCGCAGCTAAGAGGCCAGCGCGGACGGCGCTCCGCCCAGGTGGACCATTTCGATCACCGGGGACCGGCATGCCTACTGCGCCGCTCGAGGCCGCGCAGACCGAATTTCGAGCGCAATCAACTCGCGGTCGTAGGCCGCTCGCGAATCGTTCTCGCTCAGCAGTACGCGCTCAAGCGCATTCCGCGCCTGGTGTCCATCGATCAGCACTGGAAGCGGGCCGTCCGAATCAGCGGCGGATTGCACCCAATGCAGCAGATTTCTCAGCTGACGCAGCATGAGCATCTTGCGCAATGGGCTTCGATACGTGACGGGCGACATATCGCCGAAAGGCTTCCGTGCCATCACGTTTATCCCCCCCAGATCGATCGTGCCCGCCCTCGCAGGCTACTGCAACCCGGACGTCGCCCGCCGTCTCAACGTGTCACGGACGACCGTGCAATAGCGATCTCGGGTGCGTACTTTCATGCAGCAGGCCGGTGCGGGAGCTTCCAGCACGGCCCTCTCCGGGGACGTGCCGGTTCTCAAAACATTTCTTTGGGTATTCTTTGCCGGATTCGGTCGATTTCGGGCATATAGGCGTGATTTTTCCTCGGGAATGTCGGTGGTCGGGTGTTGAGTTGAATCATGAACATCATGGCGATGGAGCTCACCCGGGCAGTAGCGGCCGTCGCCGCGCTCGGTAGTTCCAGCGCTCAGTTCAGCACTCTGACAGATGCGCAGGTACTCGCCGCTCGCGGTCCGATCGCCGACCTCCTGCGACTGAGCAACACGGCGGCGGCCCTTCTGGCCGGCACGATCGCGCACCGGTCCCGCCCGGAGTTGGGCCAGTCGGGCCTGGCCGCCCGGCACGGGTTTAGCACCCCGACGCTGATGGTGCAAGACGCCACCGGACTGAGCCGTATGGAGGCCGGCCGACTGCTGGCCGTCGGCGTCCTCATGAACGAAACCGAAACCGCGGAACGACGGGCGGAAGAAGCCGTTCGGGAAGCCGAGCGGGTCGCGCAGGCGACCGCCGACGCCCTCGCGGACGCCGAGCGCGCCGCCGAGCTGGACGCCGTTCGAGAGGCGGAGCGCGCGGCGGCGTGGGCGACGCTGCACCCCGACTTGCCGCCACTGCCCGTGGCCGCGCCCCGCCCGGTACTACCCATGGCAACCGTGGGTCCGGTGGAGCCGGTGGTGGTGCCGTGGCAGGCACCGATTCTGCACGCTGTCACCGCCGGCACATTCTCGCCCGGCGTCGGCGACGCCCTGCTGCGAGGTCTGGGCACACTGGATCAGGCCATCACCGCCGAGAAACTCGCCGCCGCTCTCCGAGTGTTGCTGGTCGAGGTACCAGGCATGCACACCGAGCAGGCCTACAAGCGGGCGCGGCGAATGCGCGACGACCTCGACGCCGCAGGCATCAAGGCCAGGGAAAAGCAGGCCCGCGACGACACTACCTGGTCGTTGTGGCGGCGAGCCGACGGCATGGTGACCCTGCACGCCCTGTTGGCACCCGAGCAGGGCGAAATGTGGATGGCAACCTACGACGCCCTGACCAGCCCGCGGCGCGGCGGAGTGCGGTTCGTCGACCCCGAACGCGCCGCTTGGGCACAGCGCGTCAAGGACGACCCGCGCACCCTCGACCAAATCGCCGCGGATTCCTTCACCCAACTGCTCAAACTCGGCGCCGACGCCGACCCGAACACCATGTTCGGCGGACGCCGCCCGGTCGTGCAGATCATCGTCACCGAACCCGACCGCCCCACCACCATTGCTGACCCAGCAGCCGACACAACAGCGGCACCGACAGCCAGCCCGACAGCCGGCTCGATAGCTGGCCCGGCCCGCACTGGCCCGGCCCCTGCGGCTGAAACCACGGAAAGCGGCACGACGCAGAGCGGCACTTCCGGGAGCCGAAGCGCCACATCAGCCTTCGGCTACCTCGAGGGTAACCCCGCTCCGGTGTCCGCGGAGACGATCGACCGGCACCTCTGCGACACCGGCTACCTCGGAATCCTGTTCAGTCAGTCCGGGCAACCCCTCAACGTCGGACGAGACGAACGTCTCTTCAACCGTGAACAACGCCGAGCCCTCGCCGCGCGCGACGGCGGATGCCGCTGGCCCGGCTGCGACCAACCACCATCGTGGACAGAAGCTCACCATATAAAAATGTGGTCTGATCAGGGGACTTCCAACATCAATTTCGCCATCTCACTGTGTGCACACCATCACATGCTGCTGCACAACCGACACTGGACGATCCACCTCCAGAACGACCAGTACTGGCTACAACCCCCGATCGAAATCGACCCCGAACAAACGCTGATCGCCCTACCCAGCAAGAATCCACTCATGGCCGAACACCTCCCGCTCGACCAGCTTCTACCGACGCCCCCCGGGGCAGACACCGCAGACAGCCACCCGTCACGGGATGGCGGTCTCGACCAGCTCGACCAACGGGACGGAGACGACCCCACACCCGGCCGTCCGCACGACGACCGAAACTGAACTTTCACGGTGTCCGGTGCCCGGCATCCTGCCACTGGTGCCGCTGCCAGCCGGGCATGACGCGGGTGGGTGCGGTCTCGTTCCTCGTTCCTCGCGCCTCGACCAGCGCGGTACTGACGGCTACCGAAGAGCTGTTAGAAGCCGAGACGACCGAGCTGCTTCGGGTCGCGCTGCCATTCCTTGGCGATCTTGACCCGAAGTGACAGGAACACGCGCTTGCCGACGAGCGGTTCGATCTGCTTGCGGGCGCGGGTGCCGACATCCTTGAGCCGGCTGCCGGACTTGCCGATGATGATGCCCTTCTGGCTGTCGCGCTCGACAAACAGGTTGGCGTAGATCTCGACCAGTTCTTGGTCATCGCGCTCGATGATGTCGTCGATGGTCACGGCGATGGAGTGCGGCAGCTCGTCGGTGACTCCCTCGAGGGCCGCCTCGCGAATGAACTCCGAAATGCGCGACTCGAGGGTCTCGTCGGTGACGGCATCGGCCGGATAGAGCGGGGCATCAGCGTGCGGCAGCAGGCGCAGCAGCTCGGTGGCCAGGGTGTCGAGCTGGATGCGGCTGGTCGAGGAGATCGGCACAATCGCCTCCCAGTCCCGCAACTGTGAAACTGCCAGCAGCTGGTTGGCAACGTTAGTTTTGGAAGACGCATCGATCTTGGTGACGATGGCGACCTTTTTGGCGCGCGGAAAGGCATCCAGTTGTTCGTTGATGAACTTGTCGCCCGGGCCGATCGGCTCGTTGGCCGGAATGCACAGGCCGATCACGTCGACGCCGGCCAGGGTGGCGGTGACGAGGCTGTTGAGGCGCTCACCGAGCAGGGTGCGCGGGCGGTGGATGCCGGGGGTATCCACCAAAATAAGCTGGCCGTTTTTCTGGTGCACGATGCCGCGAATGGCTCGGCGGGTGGTTTGCGGCTTCGAGGAGGTGATCGCGACCTTCTCCCCCACCAGCGCGTTCGTCAGCGTTGATTTGCCCACGTTGGGGCGTCCGACAAACGAGACGAATCCCGCCCGGTAGTCGGCGGGGTGCGCCTCGATTGCTGCGGTCATGACCGTTCTCCTTCATCATCTGACACTGTTTTTGGGGTACTCGTCGGTACCGTGAGGAATGCGGTCTGTGCATCGATCAGGGCCGCATCGCGCTCCACCAGCACCGTGCTGATGCGCTTGCGGCGGCCTTCGGTGCGCTCTGCGGTGAGGTTCAACCCGCTCACCGAGGCGACCGACCCGGCCACGGGCAACCGTCCGAGGGCTTTGGCCAGCAGACCACCCACTGAGTCGACATCATCGTCGTCGAGTTCGAGGTCGAACAGCTCGCCCAGCTCGTCGACCGGTAAGCGGGCGCTCACCCGAAATTGCCCGTCGCCGAGGTCTTCGACCTCGACCACGTCGCGGTCGTACTCGTCGGAGATATCGCCGACGAGTTCCTCGATCAGGTCTTCGAGGGTGACCAGTCCGGCGATTCCGCCGTACTCGTCGACGACCATGGCGAGGTGGTTGGACTCGAGCTGCATCTGCCGCAGCATGTCGTCGGCCTTCTTCGACTCGGGCACGAAGACGGCCGGCCTGGCCAGGTCGGCCACGGTGAGCTGCAGGGCGTTGATCGGCCGCTCGAACACCAGCCGTGCCACGTCGCGCAGGTACAGGATGCCGGCGACGTCGTCGACCTCACCGTCGAGTACGGGCACGCGGGAGGTGCCACTGCGGAGGAACAGGCCCATGGCCGCGTCGATGGTCGCGTCGGCGTCGATCGTGATCATGTCGGTGCGCGGAATCATGACCTCGCGCACGACCGTCTCACTGAATTCGAAGATGGAGTGGATGAGCTCGCGGTCGTCTTCCTCGATCACGTCGAGCTCGGTGGCCTCGTCGACCATGCTGAGCAGCTGGTCTTCAGACGTGAAGGTGGCGAGTTTGGTGCGCCCGGGCGTGACCCGGTTACCGAGGGCGACGAGGGCGTTGGCTACGGGTCCGAGCAGCACCCGAGCGACGTGTACGAGCAGCGCGGTCGCGGTCAGCAAGTTGACCGGATGCGCGCGGCCGACGCTGCGCGGGCTCGCACCGACTAACACGAACGAGACCGAGGTCATGATGAGCGCGGAGAGCAGTAGGGCCAGCCAGAGGGCGTTGATGGTGGTGGCGAAGACCAGCGTCACCAGCACAGCGGCCGTCGTCTCGGCGGTAATACGAATGAAGTTGATCGCGTTCAGGTGCGCGCCAGTGTCGTCGGCGATGGCCTGGAGCGACCGCTTAGCGCGATGATTCTGCACCAGGCTCGCAATGTCGGCCCGGGACTGGGTCGTGATCGCGGCGTCAACGGCGGCCATGAGCCCGGCGAACACCACCAGGATGATCGCCGCATAAATGAACCACGCAATGAGCATCAGTGGCGTTGTCGTTCCTGCATGGCGAAGCCGATAAGAATGTCGCGTTGAATGCCAAACATCTCCTTTTCTTCGTCGGGTTCGGCGTGGTCGAAGCCGAGCAGGTGCAGCACGCCATGAGTGGTCAGCAGCAGCAGTTCGTCGAGGGTACTATGGCCGGCGGTTTCAGCCTGTTCCTTGGCGACCTGCGGGCAGAGCACGATATCGCCGAGCAGACCAGGCGGGGTCTCCTGCTCCTCGGTTCCGGGGCGAAGTTCATCCATTGGAAAGCTCAGCACGTCGGTGGGGCCGGGCTCGTCCATCCACTGCACGTGCAGTTGCTCCATGGCACCCTCATCGACGAGCACGATGGCGAGTTCGGCGTCGGCGTGCACGTGCATGGTGTCGAGCGCGAAGGCAGCGAGGCGCGCAATCGTGGCCTCATCGACCGGGATGGCCGACTCGTTGTTGATTTCGATGCTCAACTGGAACTCCGTTTCGGGTTGCGACCTGCGGCGCCGGCACGCTGGGGGCCGCGATTAATAAATTCACGCGCTTCGGCGCTCTCCTGGCGAAGGGCCTGCTTCTTTTCGTCGTATTCCGTGTAGGCGTCGACGATGCGCCCGACGAGAGAGTGGCGCACGACGTCGGCGCTGGTCAAATAAGCAAAGTGGATGTCGTCGATCCCGTCGAGCACGCGGGTGACCAGCTTGAGACCGCTCGTGCCTGCCGGCAGGTCGATCTGGGTGACGTCGCCGGTAATGACCATCTTTGACCCGAAGCCGAGGCGGGTCAGGAACATCTTCATCTGTTCCGGCGTGGTGTTCTGGGCTTCGTCGAGCACGACGAAGCTCGCGTTGAGGGTGCGACCGCGCATGTAAGCGAGCGGCGCGACCTCGATAGTGCCGGCGGCGAGCAGCTTGGGAATGAGTTCTGGGTCCAGCATCTCACCGAGCGCGTCATAGAGCGGCCGAAGGTAGGGGTCGATCTTGTCGGTGAGGGTGCCGGGCAGAAAGCCGAGCCGTTCGCCGGCCTCGACGGCCGGACGCGTCAAAATGATGCGCTCGACCTCCTTGTTCTGCAGGGCGCGCACGGCCTTGGCCATGGCGAGGTAGGTTTTTCCGGTTCCGGCCGGGCCAATGCCGAACACGATGGTGTTCTCGTCGATGGCGTCGACGTAGTCCTTCTGGCCGATCGATTTAGCCCGAATACTCTTGTTCCGCGCCGTGAGGATGGGGGCGCCGAGCTGGGCGGAGGGGCTGACGGAGCTGTCGGCGGCGAGCATCCGTGCCGAGGTGGCGACCTCGGTCTCGCCGAGGTCGTGGCCGGTGCGAAGGGCCAGTTGCAGTTCCTCGATCAGCCGGCGCACGGCTTGCACGTCGTCCGTCGAACCGTCGAGGGTGACGTCGTTGCCGCGCACGTGCACGTCAACGTTCGGGTACGCAGCCTCGATGGTGCTCAGGTAGCGGTCTTCAGGGCCGAGCAGGCGCACCATGGCGACACCGTCAACGGTGAAGCGCAGTTCAGAGTTTGCCAAGCGAGTCCTCCCCCAGCGAGTCGGTCAGTTCCGGGCTGCCCAGAACGTGGGCGTGCACGTGGAAGACCGTCTGGCCTGCGGCGGCTCCGGTGTTGAAGACGAGACGGAACTGCCCGTTGGTGCGCTCCGCTGCGATCTGCGCGGCCACGGCCACGAGTTCGGAGAGCAGGGCCGGGTTTCCGGCGGCGAGCTGGGCCACGTTCTGATACTGGGGGTCTTTGGTGGTGACGACGACATGCACCGGAGCTTTCGGGGCGATGTCGAGGAACGCGATGATGTGCTCGGTTTCGGCGACGATCGTCGCTGGAATCTCACGCGCGACGATGCGGCTGAAAATGGACGGCTGGGAACCGGAAGAAGACATGCCTCTATCTTAAGCGGCGCTGCCAGCGCCAGGCACTACCAACGCCAGGCACTACCAACGCCAGGCACTACCAACGCTAGGCGCTACCAGCGGCCGAGCGTCGCGTTGAGGATGGCGAGGGCGGCTGGTCCGGCGGTTGACGTACGCAGCACGGTGTCGCCGAGGCGCACCGCTCTGGCTCCGGCCTGCTCCAGCAGCAGCAGTTCTGCCGGGGAAATGCCGCCCTCTGGTCCGACGACGAGCAGAATGTCGCGGTCGTCGGTGGGCGCGGCCACCTCGGTGAGGCGTCCGGAAGCGGCCGGGTCGAGCAGCAGCATCCGCGTGGTGGCAGCTAGCACGGCCAGTTGCTTGGTACTGGCGAGCGGCGCGACGCCCGGCAGCCAGGCCCGAATGGATTGCTTGCTGGCCTCGCGCACGATGCTGGTCCAGCGTTCGTGACCCTTGGCGATCTTCGGGCCCTCCCACTTGGTGATGGACCGCGCGGCGGCCCACGGAATGACACCGTCGACGCCGAGTTCGGTGGCGGCCTGAATAGCCAGCTCGTCACGGTCGCCCTTGGCCAGGGCCTGCACCAAGCGGATGCGCGGCGTCGCCGCCGCCGTCTCGCTCGCGTCATCCACGCGCAGGGTCAACACCATAGCCTCCGCCGTGAGCACCGCTCCCTCCAGCAGCAACCCGGCCCCATTACCCAGGCGGAGCCGGTCCCCTGGGCGAACCCGGCTCACCGTGACTGCGTGCCGCGCCTCGGCGCCGTCAACGGTCACGACCTGCCCCGGGCGGCACTCTTCCGCCCGGAGCGTTTCCTGCAGGTAGAAATGTGCCACTTTAGCCGAGGAATCGGTCGCGCAGCTTGGCGAACAAACCCTGCTGGTACTGGCTCAGGGTGGGTGCGGGGGCCGAATACCGGGCGGCGAACTGTTCGATCAGGTCGCGTTCCTTGTGGTCGAGTTTGGTTGGCGTGAGAACGTGAATGCCAATCTTGAGGTCGCCACGACCGCTGCCGCGCAGCTTGGTGATACCGCGGTCCTTGATGGTGAGCACCTCTGAGCTCTGCGAACCGGGGCGAATCTCCACCTCGATGTCACCGTCGAGGGCCTTCACTGTGACGCTCGTGCCGAGAATGGCACTGGTCATCGGCACATCGAGCGCGCACATCAGGTCGTCACCGTCTCGGCTGAACACGTCGTGATGGCGAACCTTCATCTCGAGGTAGAGGTCACCGTTCGGGCCGGCGGCCGGGCCGGCCTCGCCGCTGCCAGGCATCTGCAGGCGCAGGCCGGTGTCGACGCCGGCCGGGATGTCGACCGGAACCGTGCGGCGGGCGCGAACGCGGCCCTGGCCGGAGCAGGTCATGCACGGGGTAGCGATGATGGTGCCGTAGCCGCGGCAGGAACCGCACGGGCTCGACGTCATGACGTTGCCGAGCAGGGAACGCACGGCCCGCTGGATACTGCCGGTTCCGTGGCAAATGTCGCAGGTGATCGGTGACGTGCCGGGGGCGCAGCAGGATCCCTTACAGGTGTCGCAGACGATCGCGGTGTCGACCTCGAGGTCGCGGTGCGTGCCGAAAATGACCTCGTCGAGGTCGAGTTCGACCCGAATCAGGGCGTCCTGGCCGCGTTCGCGGCGGGAGCGCGGGCCGCGGCTGCTGCCGCCTCCCCCACCGAAGAAGGTCTCGAAGATGTCGCCGAAGTTGCCGAAGTTCTGCCCGTCGAAGCCGCCGTTCTGACCGCCGCCCTGGTCGTACTTCTGGCGCTGTTTGGCGTCACTGAGCACGTCGTAGGCGTGGGTGATGCTCTTGAACCGTTCCGACGCCTCCGCGCCGGGGTTCACGTCGGGGTGCAGTTCGCGGGCCAGGCGACGGTACGCCTTCTTGATTTGATCTGTGGTTGCGTCGCGGTCAACGCCCAGCGCTTCGTAGTGGTCAGCCAAAGGTGGCTCTCCTTGAGTTTTCTATGATTAATCTGATTAGTGGTCAATGCCGCGCGGGCGGCGAAAGTCTTAGGTCTCGCCGAGCAGGCGAGAAAGGTAGCGGGCGACGGCGCGCACCGCCGCCATGTTGTTGGAATAGTCCATGCGGGTCGGCCCGAGCACGCCGAGGCGGGCCAGGTTGCCGTTGGCCGTGTAGCCACTGGTCAGCACGCTCGCCTCTGGCAGGCCGAAGGCCGCATTCTCGCGGCCGATACTCACCGACACGCCGTGCTGGTCGGTCTCCATCTCGCCGAACAGGCGCAAGAGCACCACCTGCTCTTCGATGGCCTCGAGCACCGGATAGATGCTGCCGGAGAAGTCCTCCTCGGTACGCACCAGGTTCGCCGCGCCGGCCATGACCAGCTTGTCCTGCCGGTTGGAACCAACCTGGTCGGCGAGGGTGCTCGTAATGAGATCCACGATCGGCTGCAGCGCTGGCGACCCAGGCCAGACACTCCCGGTGAGGGCAGCGGATGCCTCGGCCATGCCGAGCCCGACGACGGCGACATTGAGACGGGCGCGCACCTCGCCGAGCGTCTGCTCGTCGAGCGCACGCGGCAGGTCGATCACGCGCTGTTCCACGCCGCCGGAATCGGTGATCAGCACCGACAGAATGCGGGTCTCGGTCAGCGGCACGAACTCGATGTGCCGCACCTTGGCCCGCGACAACGAGGGGTACTGCACGAGCGCGACCTGGTGGGTGAGCTGTGAGAGCAGCCGCACGCTGCGCACGAGCACCTCGTCGAGGTCAGCGGAGTGGCCGAGGAACGTCTCGATGGCCTGGCGTTGGGCCGGCGTGAGCGGGCGCAGGTCGGCGAGGTGGTCGACGAAAACGCGGTAGCCCTTGTCGGTGGGAATACGACCGGAGGAGGTGTGCGGCGCCGCGATCAGTTCTTCTTCTTCGAGCAGGGCCATGTCATTGCGAATGGTGGCGGCTGAGACGCCGAAGGAGTGCCGGTCCACGATGGATTTGGAGCCGACGGGTTCGCGAGAGGCAACGTAGTCCTGCACAATCACGCGCAACACATCGAGGCCACGGTCGGAAACCATTGCGCCCGCCTTCCTGATTCTTGAGGTACAGCTTCGGCGAGCGGATGCCGCTCGCCTCGCGTCCCGGTGGGCACGCTGGAACGCAGGTTTGCCCGCACGTCGTTGGCACTCGCATCCACTGACTGCTAATCCTATCGCGACCGCCCGGGTTCCGGCTGAGTACACCCATTGCCAGTACCCCGAAGTGAGCGTTTAATTACCGCTATACGCTCCCACCTCTTTGAGCGAAAGGCACGATTATGAGCGATCCACAGGCGCAACCTCCCGGTGATTCCAACTACCGTGAGCCCAACGTCGGCCAGCCACAGTATGGCCAACCGCCGAACAGCCAGCCCGGCGCGAGTCCCTACGCCACCCCGGTCGTGGCGGCCCCGCTCTCGGAAGCCGATGATCGCCAGTGGGCTTCGCTAGCGCACCTCGGCGGCATCCTGAGCATTCTGCCGTCGCTGATCATCTGGCTGGTTTTCAAGGACCGCGGGCGGTTCACCAACACCGAGGCGAAGGAGGCACTGAACTTTCAGATCACCCTGCTGATCGCTTATGTCGCGATCATCGTGGTGTCGACATTCCTCGCCCTGGTCACCTTCGGAATCGGCGGACTGCTCGCCGGCCTGGGCTGGCTGGTCTGGTTGGCCGGGGTGATCTTGTCGATTCTCGGGTTTGTGAAGGCCAAGGACGGCCAGAACTACCGGTACCCGTTCGCGCTGCGCCTGATCAAGTAGTGCGGAGCCGCTCAATTAGGCGGCGGGACGATTAGTCTGGAGGTCACTGGCACCGCCGTGCCAGTGACCGGCCGTACAGCAGGAGGCCCGCATGTCTGAGCAGAATCCGTACCAGTCCACCCCAGCCACCCCGATGAGCCCGGCCGACGAGAAGTTGTGGGCGACGCTGATTCACATCGGCGGGATCATCTTCAGTTTTGTGCCGGCACTCATCGGCTACCTCGTGCTGCGAGATCGCGGACCGTTCATTCGCGCGCACACCGCGACCGCGCTGAACTTTCAGATCTCGCTGTATATCTATGCGGCCGTGCTGATTCCCATCACCATCGTCACGCTCGGTTTCGGCAGCATTCTGTATGCACCGCTGGCGATCGTCGCTCTCGTGTTCATGATTCTGGCGGCGCTGGCGGCCAACCGTGGCGAGGGCTACAGCTACCCGCTCACGATCAAGTTCGTCAGCTAGCTAGACGCTCAGCTTTAGTCGGTCAGCCGCCGCACCACGGCGTCGGCCAGCAGCCGTCCGCGCAGGGTCAGTTCGATGGTCCCGGCGAGGGCGGCTTTGGCGTTGATGAGTTCGTCGGCGATGAGTCCGGCTACTTCGATCCGGCCCGTCGCCGACAGCGACGCGACCGGAATTCCGGTGCGGATGCGGCTCTGCAACAGGATACGCTCGAGCTCACGGGTGGGCGCGTCGAGCGTTTCGCGACCGGCCGCCGGGGAGCGGCCGCCGAGCATCCGCTCGGAATAGGCCGCCGGATGCTTGACGTTCCACCAGCGAACACCGCCGACGTGGCTGTGCGCGCCCGGGCCGACGCCCCACCAGTCCTGGCCGGTCCAGTAGGCGAGGTTGTGACGGGAACGGTGTGCGTTGCTCGTGGCCCAGTTGCTGACCTCGTACCACTCATACCCGGCGGCGGCGAGCAGTTCGTCGGCCAGTTCGTAGAAGTCGGCCTGCTGGTCGTCGTCGGTCGGGGCGATCTCGCCGCGACGAATCTGCCGAGCCAGCTTGGTGCCGTCTTCGACGATGAGCGAATAGGCACTCAGGTGGTCTGGCTGCAGGCTGAGGGCCTGCTCCAGGCTGGCGCGCCAGTCGGCGAGCGACTCCCCCGGTGTGCCGTAGATGAGGTCGAGGCTCACATCGAGCCCGGCGGCGCGGGCCCATTCCACGACCAGCGGCACCCGCTCGGGGTCGTGGGTGCGTTCGAGGGTGGCAAGCACGTGCGGCACCGCTGACTGCATTCCGAACGAGACCCGGGTGAATCCGGCATCGGCGAGGGCGCCGAGATAGGCAGCATCGACCGAGTCAGGGTTGGCTTCGGTGGTGACTTCGGCGCCGCTCTCAAGGCCCCACTGGTCGCGCACGGCGCTGAGCATCTTCGCGAGGTCGGTCACCGGCAGCAGCGTGGGGGTCCCTCCCCCGAAGAACACGGTGGCAACGGAGCGTTCAGGAACGCCCGATGCGGTGAGGATGCGGCCGGCCGCCTCAACTTCGAGCACGGCTTGGCTGGCGTAATCGCTCTGCTTGACGCCGCGCAGTTCCGTAGCCGTGTAGGTATTGAAGTCGCAGTAGCCGCAGCGCACCCGGCAGAACGGCACGTGCAGGTAGACGCCGAAATCGCGACTGGCGGAGTCAACGGCCGCCGACGCGGGAAGGAGGCCGTCGTCGGGTGCGGGGTCGCCGACGGGGTGGGGTCCGGCCATGGGTAGTGCTCCAGTACGTTTGTTATTTAATCGCGCCGACGGGGTGCAAAGCCCGCAGGTACCGCTTGGTGAATTTTGCCTGCTGAAAGCGCAGCACCGGCCAGGCCAGGCGGTAATACCAGGTGCTGGCCCGCGAGAAGGAGCGGATGGTCAGCCAGACCGAGTCATCATCTCGGCGTTCGACGATGAAGGATTCCTCGCCGCTTTCCGGGTGGCCAGCCATGGTGCCATAGGCGAACCCGATGCGGGAGACCTCGTCGATCACATAGACGACGCGTACCGGCGCGGTCACGCCGATCGGCCCGACCCGCATCCTGAGCGTCGCCGTCATGCCGTTGGCGATGTACGGGGTGCCGTCATCGGCAAAGGTCGCCTCGTTGACCGGATGCTGCTGGCCGGCCGCCGGGGTGCCGTCGGGTTGGAAGGTCACCGGCGTGTACTGCACGCCGGTGCCGTTTTCGAGGTCGGTCACCTCCATGCCGCTGCCACGCTGGATTCCCCAGGTCATCAGCAGCTTGGTCGCGGCTTCAAATCGTTCCTGGGAGCTGCCGAGCTTCACGCTCTGCTCCATCGGGCGGTAGCCCTTGGGCGGATAGCTCATCAGGTCGGGCGCGAGCGTGCCGCCGATGGCAGCGTAGCTGACGGCGGCATCGGTGAAGGTGGCCCTGCGCATCCGCTTTACTTCTTGTCTTTCGTCTCGATGTCCCCCGACAGCGCTGCGATGAACGCCTCCTGTGGCACCTCGACCCGGCCGACCATCTTCATGCGCTTCTTGCCTTCTTTCTGCTTCTCGAGCAGCTTACGCTTGCGCGAGATGTCACCGCCGTAGCACTTGGCGAGCACGTCTTTACGCATCGCCGAGATGCTCTCGCGGGCGATGATGTGGGCGCCGATCGCGGCCTGGATGGGCACCTCGAACTGCTGGCGCGGAATCAGTTTGCGCAGGCGCCCGGTCATCAGCGCGCCGTAGGCATAGGCCTTGTCGCGGTGCACGATGGCGGAAAACGCATCGACCTGCTCGCCCTGCAACAGAATGTCGACCTTGACCAGGTCGGCTTCCTGCTCGCCGGAGGGCTCGTAGTCGAGCGAGGCATAGCCGGCGGTGCGGCCCTTGAGCATGTCGAAGAAGTCGAACACGATCTCGCCGAGCGGCATCGAGTAACGAATCTCGACCCGGTCTTCGCCGAGGTATTCCATGCCGAGCAGGGTGCCGCGGCGGCTCTGGCAGAGCTCCATGATGACGCCGACGTAGTCTTTCGGCGCGAGGATGGCGGCCTTCACCATGGGTTCGAGTACCTTGGCGATCTTGCCGGTGGGATATTCGCTCGGATTGGTGACCGTGATGGTGCGCTTGTCGTCGGTGGTGACCTCGTATGGCACGCTCGGCGCGGTCGTGATGAGGTCGATGTTGAATTCACGTTCGAGGCGTTCGGTGATGATCTCGAGGTGCAGCAGACCGAGGAAGCCGCAGCGAAAACCGAAACCGAGGGCGACGGATGTCTCCGGCTCGTAGCCGAGACTGGCGTCAGACAGCTTGAGTTTGTCCAGCGCCTCGCGCAGCGCCGGGTAGTCGCTGCCGTCGATCGGGTACAGGCCGGAGAAGACCATGGGCTGGGGTTCGTCGTAGCCGGGCAGGGCGTCGGTGGCGGGGCGTACGGCGGTCGTGATGGTGTCGCCGACCTTGGACTGGCGCACGTCTTTCACGCCGGTGATCAGGTAACCGACTTCGCCGACCTTGAGGCCCTTGCTCTCCACCGGTTCCGGTGAGATGACACCGATCTCGAGGATCTCGTGGGTCGCCTTGGTCGACATCATCTGGATTTTTTCGTGGGCCTTCAAGTGCCCGTCGATCATGCGCACGTAGGTGACGACGCCGCGGTAGCTGTCGTAGACCGAGTCGAAGATCATCGCGCGGGCGGCGGCATCCGGGTTGCCCTTCGGGGCCGGGATCATCGTCGTGGCGAGGTCGAGCAGCTCCTGCACCCCGGCACCGGTCTTGCCGGAGACGCGCAGCACATCTTCGGGGCGGCCGCCGATGAGGCTCGCCAGTTCGCGGGCGTACTTCTCGGGGTCGGCGGCCGGCAGGTCGATCTTGTTGAGCACCGGAATGATCGTGAGGTCGTTTTCGAGGGCGAGGTAGAGGTTCGCGAGGGTCTGGGCTTCGATGCCCTGGGCCGCGTCGACCAGCAAAATGGCGCCCTCGCAAGCGGCGAGGCTGCGGGAGACCTCGTAGGTGAAGTCGACGTGCCCGGGGGTGTCGATCATGTTCAGCGCGTAGGTGACGCCGTCCAGCTCCCACGGCATGCGCACGGCCTGGCTTTTGATGGTGATGCCGCGTTCACGCTCGATGTCCATGCGGTCCAGGTACTGGGCCCGCATGGACCGTTCGTCGACGACGCCGGTGATCTGCAGCATCCGGTCGGCGAGCGTCGACTTGCCGTGGTCGATGTGGGCAATGATGCAGAAGTTGCGGATGAACTCGGGGGCGGTGGCGGCCGGTTCCAGCGCGTGAAGGGCTCTCGGTGACATAGTTCGTCCATTCTTCCATGCTCGGCCGGGTTGTACCGTCCGGGCAGGTTCGCATCGTGGCCGTCATAGGCTCGGCGCGGAGCTCCGACGGAGCGCGGGCCACCTGCTCGGCCCACGCCCGGGCATCCGTTTTGCTGGTCAGGCCGGGGCCCGCCATTCTCCGTCCCGGAAGTTGACCGCCGACGGGCGAATCTCGACGGCGCCATACAGGGCAGCGGGGCACTGCCTCGCCCAGCTGATGGCGGCGTCGAGGTCGGGCACCTCGAACACGAAGGTGCCGTTGAGGCGTTCCAAGGCGACGGCGAACGGGCCGTTCTGCACTTTGAGTTCGCCGTCCCGTACGGAGATGGTGGTCGCGACGGCGACCTCCTGCAGAATGTCGGCGGAGACCAGCACGCCAGCGGCATCGAGTGATTTCGCGTAGGCGTCGAATGCCTTACGCCCCCACTCCCTGGCCGCTTCGTCAACCTCGGCGTCGCCGGCTTCCCGGGTCATGACGAGCAATGAGTACTGCATGGTGGTATCCCTTCCGCTACTTGATAATGACACCGACATGACGATCGAGACAGGGCGGGATCGACACCCGGGCGAAAGAACTCAGGAGCGGTGTGCGCGCTCGACGACCTGGCCGAAACCGTCGCTGTAGCGGTACACCTCGACGCCGTCGATGAGTACCAGTTCGGCGCGCGAACCGAGGTCGAGCGGGTCGCCAGACCAGATGACGATGTCGGCGTCGAGGCCCACGCTCAGGGAGCCGACCCTGCTGTCCAGCCCGAGGATGACGGCCGGGTTGACAGTGAGGGCCTCGAGCGCTGTCTGCACCGGCAGCCCCTCCTTGACGGCAAGGGAGGCCTGGTGCACGAGAAAGTTCACCGGAACGACGGGGTGGTCGGTCGTGATAGCGACACGCACTCCGGCGGCGGCGAGTACGGCGAGGTTTCCGATGGCGCGATCGCGCAGTTCCACCTTGGTGCGCGCGGTGAGCATCGGTCCGAAGATGACCGGAATGTTCTTCTCGGCGAGCACGTCGGCGAGCTTGTGGCCCTCGGTGCCGTGATTGATCACGAGGCGATAGCCGAATTCTTCGGCCAAACGGATGGCCGTGGCCATGTCGTCGTGGCGGTGCACGTGTTGGTCCCAGACCAGCTCGCCGGAGAGCACCCGCGCGAGGGCTTCCTTACCGAGGTCGCGGGTAAAGGTGTCGCCCTTCTCGGCTGCAGCATCGCGGGCCTCGACGTAGTTCTGCGCATCGACGAAGGCCTGGCGAATAACCAGGCTCACGCCGAGACGGGTGCTGGGGGTCTGCAACTTGTCCCCGTAGACCCGCTTCGGGTTCTCGCCGAGCGCGCTCTTGATGCTCACCGAGTCGCTGATGACCTGCTCGTCGATGGTGCGCCCGCCCCAGCTCTTGATCGCGACGGACTGGCCGCCGATCGGGTTGCCGGAGCCGGGCTTGACCACGATCGTGGTGACTCCGCCGGAGAGCGCATCGCGAAAACCCTCGTCGTCGATGTTGATGGCGTCGATGGCGCGAACCGCGGCCATATTCGGGCCGGTCATTTCGTTGGTGTCGTTGCCGGCCCATCCGTTTGCCTCTTCGTGGATGCCCACGTGCCCGTGCGCTTCGATGAAGCCGGGAAGCACCCACTTGCCGGTCGCATCAATGATGCGCGCTTCGGGCGGAACGGTCAGGTCGGCGCCGATCGCGCTGATCTTGCCGCTTTCGAGCAGCACCATGCCGTTCGGGATGGTGTCGCCGAATACGGGTACGACGTGGGCGTTGATGATGGCGGTCAGGGTGGACGTGGGTGGAGTCGGCATGGTTCTACCCTAAACAGGGTGCCTGATCGGGGCGTTCCCGCCGCGGCTGGCTAGGCTCACGGCATGGAGACTCCCGCGGCCCGTGTGCCGGTTCTGCTCGTGCACGGCATTCGGGCGTCGGCGACGATGTGGCGTTTTCAGGAGCAGAAGCTGCGGGCCGCCGGGTATCACGTGCTGGCGATCGACCTCCCCGGTCACGGGCAACGCCTGAAGGAGCCGTTCACGGTGTCGGCCGCGCTCGCCGCCATCGACGACGGAGTGGACGCCCTCGGCGGCCGGGTGCTACTCGTAGGCCTCTCGCTGGGCGGTTACTACGCCGTGGCCTACGCCGCCCGGCATCCAGACCGGGTGGCCGGACTCGTCGCCGCCGGCTGCAGCGCCGTTCCGAAGGGCGTGCTGCTGGAGGGGTATCGACTGCTGGCGCGGGTGATCCACCGCCTGCCCGATCGTGGATTATGGCTGCACGAGACCATGGCGCGCCGGCTTCTGCCTGCGGCGGGCGCCCGCGATGTGCTCGCCGGCGGCGCGGCACTCGACGTGATGGATGCCGGGCTGCGCGCGACCTCGACGCTGACTCCCCTGGCCAGCCTGGCGGCATATCCGGGGCCGATCTGGTTGGTCAATGGAGCGCTCGATCATTTTCGGCTGAATGAGCGGCGTTTTCTCGCGGCCTGCCGCAACGGCGAGGTCGTCGTCGTGCCGGGGGCGACGCACCTGTCGAGCCTGGCCCAGCCCGAGCGGTTCACGGCGATCCTGCTTCGGGTCGCCGAGCAGGTGTCGCGGGCGAGCTGAGGCTGCGGCATCCGCTCGCAGAGGTGGACTTGTGGCAGGCCGACCTGCGACTATCGAGTGATGGACATCCGCTATCCCCGACCACTCGTTGCTGGCGACCTGATCGGAGTGACCTCGCCCTCGAGCGGTGTCACCGAGCGGCATCGGGCGCGGCTGGACTTCGCGATCGAGGGGTTGAAAGACCAGGGATTCACGGTTGAAGTCGGAAAATGCATGGACGGCGCGACCCACATCAGTGCGCCGGTGCAACAGCGCGCCGCCGAGTTCACGCACATGCTCCTGGATCCGCGCGTGCGCGCTATCGTGCCGCCGTGGGGCGGCGAGACGGCGATCGATCTCATCGCGCATCTGGATTTCGACGCCATCGTCGCCGCTGATCCGACCTGGATTGTCGGCTATTCCGACATCTCCACGCTGCTCACTCCGATCACGCTCCTCACCGGAATGGCAACAATTCACGGCAGCAACCTCATGGATACGCCGTATGCCACACCTGCGTCCCTGGTGCACTGGCTCGAGATCGCGCAGCAGCCCGCTGGCGCGTCCTTTCGCCAATCGTCTCCGGATGTGCACCGCCTGAATGACTGGGACGACTGGTCGGCCCACCCCGACGTCACCGAGCACTCCTGGAACGGACACGGTGCGTGGAAGCGTTTGGACGATGGCACCAGGCCAGTGGACGCCACCGGACGATTGATCGGCGGCTGTATCGAGACGATGGCCAACCTCGCCGGAACGCGCTACGCCGACACCAGCCGCCTGCGCGATGAAACGGATGCCGCCACCCTCGTCTACATCGAGGCCGCCGGGGACGAGGCGACCGATATCTGCCGCTATCTGCACGGGATGCGCCTGGCCGGCTTCTTCGACGGAGCGGCCGCCGTGCTCGTGGGCCGAACCGGAGCGAAGGACTCCCCCACGTTGACGCAGTCGGAGGCCGTGCTGGACGCCCTGGGTACGCTCGCTGTGCCCATCATCGGAAACGTCGAGTGCGGGCATGTTCCGCCGCAACTACCCATCGTCAACGGTGCACTGGGCCGGCTGGTGTTCACGGAGTCTGAGCAGTATCTGCAGCAAACGTTGCGGTAGCGTCCGCTTCCCGCGTGACCGCCGGTGGACGCGCGGCGTTGGGTGGGGCTCCGGCATCCGCTCAACGAAGCGCAGCCGGTTTGGGGGTCGGGGCGATTGCTGGTAGCGTTACTGGTTGGCTTGCGTGTTGGGTCCCACCCCGCACGATTTTCGTCGTTCGAGCGCCCTCTACCCGCTGAGCGGCTGTCCATACAAAATCTAACGAAAGCGTAAAAAACGTGGCAAATATCAAGTCGCAGATCAAGCGAATTGGCACCAACAAGAAGGCCCAGGAGCGCAACAAGGCCGTCAAGAGCGAGTTCAAGTCCGCGATTCGCGCGACTCGCACCGCGATTGCCGCTGGCGACAAGGACAAGGCCGTCGTCGGTCTCGCCTTTGCTTCCAAGAAGCTCGACAAGGCCGTCAGCAAGGGTGTCATCCACCAGAACCAGGCTGCGAACAAGAAGTCGGCCATCGCGAAGGCTGTTTCCGCACTCGTCTGATCCGTTCTGGCTCCACCCGCGCGTCGGTAACCGCGTCGGCTCGCAAGAGCGGATGTCGCCCCTCGTCGCGCAGATTGCCCTCGCCATCACGGCGGGGGCTTTCTGCATTCTCCAAGCCAGGCTGGTTCCACCCGTGCCCATCCGGACCCGACCGGCGACGGCTGTTCGTTCGTGCGGCCCCGAATTGTCCCATTCGCGGTGGCGTGACACGGCGCGCGACCCCACTAGACTGACGCGGTGAAGAGCACCCCACCTTCCAGTGCCATCTCCGACAGCAGCAGCCCGCATCGACGCGCGCACGCTCGTTTTCTTGCCGCGCTGCTCAGCACCGCCGCCCTCGCCGTTGCCGTGTGGCTGGCGTTCAACACGGGCGACGGGGTTTCCGGCGCAGCGCGTAATCAACTACTGCTCGCGCTGGCCTCGATCGTACTTCTACTCATTGGAATCACGTTCTACCTCTCGGCAGCGGTGGCCGCCGCGCCCTCGACCATCGCCGATCCGGAGGCTGACCGGTCGACGCGAACCCTTCGTCGTATCCGATCGCTGTCGGGGTTCGGAGCGCTGTTCGCTATCGCCGCAGTGCTGGCGATTGCCGGACTCGGAGCGCTGCGCGTTCTGGCACCGCCGGCCGAACGGCCGGTCTCGGTGCAGTTCTCCGAGATCACCGGCCGGGTGCAGTTGGAATACTGCCCGAACCTGCCGTCCTCGTTCGAAGCGCTGGTCAAGCCGACCGATCTGGCGAGTTCGTCAACCCTGCTACCGCTGTGGGTGGCCAGCCGAGTCTGTGGCAACCCGAGTTTTCAGCATGGAGTGTGGCTCTACCTGAACCGATCCACCATCACGGTCGCGGACGCCGGCGACCACTGACGGGCGGCAGCAGACGTCGGGCGTCCGGCTTTACTGCTCGCCGCGACGGGCGATGACGCCGATCAGACGTTCGAGGGCGAAGACCGGGTCGCGCCCGGCACCCTTCACCGCGGCATCCGTTTCGGCCAGCATGAGGATGCAGCGAGCGAGGCCCTCGTCGCTCCAGCCGCGCAGGTCTTTTTGCGCGCGTTCCACCTGCCACGGGGCGAGGCCGAACTGAGCGCCGAGCTGGGCCGACCCGCCCCTAGCCCCGAACACCTTGGCCATGGTGCGAATCTTCATGGCGAACGCCGCGACGATCGGCACCGGATCCGCCCCGGAGCTGAGCGCGTGCCGCAGGGTGATCAGCGCCTCCCCGTTGCGGCCGGCAATGGCCCAGTCGGCGACCTTGAACGCGTTAGTCTCGACCCGTCCGCCGTAATACCGGTCGACCGTGGTCTCGGTGACCTCGCTGGTGGCATCCGAGATGAGCTGCTGGCAGGCAGCAGAGAGTTCGGCCAGGTTGTCGGAGAAGGCCGCGACGAGCTGGCGCAGGGCGCTGACCGTGACGCGCTTGCCCGCCGCCTTGAACTCGTTGGTGGCGAACTCGTATTTCTCGGTGTCTTTTTTCAGCTCGGGGCAGACGATTTCGATTGCGCCGCCGAGTCCGCTGCGAATGGTGTCGAGCAGCTTCTTGCCGCGCACTCCCCCGCCGTGCCGTAGCACGACATAGGTGTCTTCGGCCGGGTTCTCCAGGTAGTCGAGTGCTTCGGCCAGAAAGGTGTCGCTGCATTTCTCGACGTTGCTGACGCGAATCAGGCGGGGCTCGCCGAACAGGGACGGGCTCGCGAGGGTGAGCAGCTCACCGGGCGCATAGCTGTCGGCCTGCACGTCGCTGATTTCCAGGCTGGGATCTTCCAGTTTGAGAAAGTCGCGCAGCTGGCGGATGGCCCGCTCAGCGAGGAACGTTTCGGTTCCGGAGACGAGCACGATCGGCGCCGGACGCACTTGGTGCCAGCCCAACTGGGGAATGACGGTGCCCTTATTCGTTCGGGCCGGGGCTGCCTTGCCGGCCCGGGAACCGGTCGTGGCGGGTCGTGCGGCCAAAGCGCTCTCCTTGGGGTTCGTGCGGCTGTCGCTCAAGCCTATCCCGCGCCACCGACGCTCCCAGCAGTTGACGTCGGGATCGCCGGCGGACCACGGTCGGCGACTTTCTCCGTCCAGAGCACGAGCGTGCCGCCCGGCCCCGGAGCGACCACGGCCATCCCCTCCCGGTCGGTGCGTACCGACAACGTGCCCACCGCAGCGAGAATATTCAGCAGCTTGGCGGTCGGATGTCCATAGGTGTTCTTCACCCCTACCGAGATCAGCCCCACCCGCGCCCGCAGCTCTGCGTATAGTTCCGGGCTTTGATCGGCCGAGCCGTGGTGTGCGACCTTCACCACGTCGACCCGACCGGTCGGTGATACGCGACGCAGGGCATCCTGTGACTCCTGACCGAGGTCGCCGAGAAAGATTGAACGGATGCCCCGTCCGTCGAACAGGATCGTGACACTTCCCGGGTTGCCCACCTGCATCGTCGTCGCTCCCCGGATGGGCCAGAGTATGTTCCAGGTGAGGCCGCCGAGCGTTCCGGAATCGCCGCGTGCCGCCTGCCGAACGGTGGCACCGCCGGCGGCGAGTCGCTCGTGCAGGCTCGCATCCTGAGCGTTTTCGGGCATGCCGACCAGCGCGGCGTCCACCCGGCCGATCACGGCGTCGACTCCACCGATGTGATCGAGGTCGTAGTGGGTGAGCACGAGCAGGTTGATGCGGGTGATGCCGAGGGTGGCGAGGCAGGCGGAGAGCAATGTCGGGTCTGGCCCGACGTCGACGAGGCCGTACTGATCCCCGTCGCGCACGACGACGGCGTCTCCCTGGCCGATGTTGCAGGCGGCGATCTGCCAGTCGGGCGGGAAGGAGACGACACGGCCGATTCCGGTTCCGATGAGCGACCCCGCGTAACCGCCGAGGCCGATGAGCAGCACGGCGAACACCGCTGCGGGCCAGCGGGCCGGTCTGGCGGCCGGGCCACGCAGCACGACCACGAGGGTGAGCAGCGTAACGGCCACGAGCAGCAGTACGCCGGGGGCGCCGCCGGGCCAGGGCAACCGGGTACCGGGCAGCGTCGACACCGCCTGGGCGACCGCGGCGATCCAGGCCGACGGTAGCCAGGCCAGGGCGAGCAGGCCTGCTGCCACTCCCGGCAGGAGCGGTAACATCAGGCAGGCGATCAGCCCGACCACCGTCGCGATTGGCGCGGCCGGACCGGCGAGAATGTTGGCGGGAACCCCATACAGCGGCAGACTCGGGTTCAGCAGGATCAGCACGGGTTGGCACGCGAGTTGGGCGGCCAGTGGAATGGCGATCATCGCGGCGAGAGCGGTCGGCATCCACTGGGCCAGAACGCGTGCGAGGGGACCGGCGAGTAGCAAAAGCCCGGCCGTCGCGAGCACAGAAAGTGCGAAACCGTAGTTGCGGGCCAGCCACGGATCACTCACCAACAGGGCGATGACAACGACCAACAGGGTTGGCAGGCCTCGACCGGGTCGGCCGGCACCGATGGAGACCAGGGTGACGGTGGCCATGACCGCCGAGCGCAACACGCTGGGCTCCGGCGTGACCAGAACGGTAAAGCCGAGCAGGGTCAGCAGCGAGAGCGCGATGCGCCACGAACGACGCAGCCGGAGATAGCCGCCAAGCAGCATGATCGAAGCGATGACGATGGCACAGTTAGCTCCGGACACCGCGGTCAGGTGGCTGAGCGAGCTGGTCTTCATCGCGGCATCAAGGCCGGGGCTGACCGCGCTCGTGTCTCCGATGGCCAGACCGGGCAGCAGGTCTCCTCCGTCGCCGGAGAGGCCCGTCGCCGCCGTCTTGAACCGGGCCCGCAAGTCGTTGGCCCACTGCAGCCACCACGGGGGTGAGGCCACATCACGCGGCGTTTCGTTCACAAACAGCAGGGCGACCGTGGCATCTCCCGGTTCGGTCGTGCGCAGCGTGCCGCGCACCACGAGGCTGGAACCGATTTCTGGTTCGGTGCCGCGCCGCGCCGCTGCGGCGAACACCACGACCGGGCTCGAGAGCTGCGCTGTCTCGCCCCGGCGCTCGAGCTGCGTGAGAGTGGCCTTATAGCGCACCCGCCCCGAGGGCCCGCTGCCGATGAAGGCCTTGGCCGGAACCGGAACCGACCAGACGGTGATGGTGGCCGTGATCGGCGCGTGCGTTTCGGCAGCGTCACGCACCTCGGACGGCAGTCGCACCGGCGCCCAGACTCCGACTGCGGTGGCCACGAGCGCCGCTCCGGCACAGCAGAGCACCACGCTGCCACCGAACTTCTGCCACCGTCCACCGCGGGGCGTCGCAGGCAACTGGCCGCGCCGCGGCATCCGGCTCGCCACCAGCAGACCGGTACAGCCACCGGCCATCAGCCACAGCGCTACGGCAACAACCCCGCCCGCCTCCGGAGTTCCCACCAGGAGGCCAGCCGTCAGCCATACGGCGAGGGCCGGAACCGCCAGCCGCAGGTCGAGGCTCATATCGTAATGAGGTCTTTGAGCGCCTCGAAGGTTTTATCGCCGATCCCGGTGACGTCACGGAGCCCGTCGACGCTGGTGAACCGGCCGTTCTTCGTGCGGTACTCGATGATGCGCTGCGCCATGGTGGGACCGATGCGGGGCAGGGAATCCAAGTCGGCCACGGTGGCCGTGTTGAGGTTCACCTTGGCCGCTGAAGCACCGCTCCCTCCGGTACCACCGCCAGTTCCACCGACCACTGCGGGGAGCGCCGGCGGAATCTCACCCTGCCGGGGAACGTAGAACTGCTCGCCATCGGTCACGATGCGGGCCAGGTTCACTCCGGCCGGATCGGCTTCGGCGGTCAATCCACCGGCAGCGGCAATCGCATCCATGACCCTGGCACCATCGTGCAGCTGAAACAGGCCGGGCTTGGCCACGGCTCCGAGGATGTGCACGAAGATGATGGCGCTTTGGTCTGCTTGGCCTGGCGCCGGAGTCGCCCCCTCGTCGAGTGGCAGAAAGGTTGAGGTCGAACCAGACGGTATCGACACCGATCCCGCGCCGACCGTGCGCTGACCGGCCTGCTGGCCGATGGCCGACACGATGACGGCCACCACGAGGGCGAGCAGCAACAACACGACGGCCGCGCCAACGCCGACGCGGAGGCGGGGTCGACCGCGGACGGTGGGAGCGAGGCGCTCCAGATCGAGGGGAGAACGGTCGGGCAGCATGCTGGCAGGCTAGGCCACGCGGAGCATCCGCTTGCCGCCGGTCAACCGATCTGTGCACAGCCCGGCCAGGGGTGGCCCTGTGGAGAAGGCCCCGACCGATCCCTCACGGGATCGGTCGGGGCCTTCTCCTGCGCTACGGGCGCGTGACGAACGAGACCAGCTTCGGCACCCGCACGATCACCTTGACGATCTCGCGATCACCGATCGAGCGGATGACCGCGGCGGCGTCCCTCGCCATCTTCTCGAGGTCTTCGCTAGAGATTTTCGGCGAGACTTCGAGCAGGGTGCGCATCTTGCCGTCCACCTGTACGACCGCCGTCACCGATTCCTGCACGAGCAGGGTCTGCTCGGCCTTGCGCCACGGCACGAGGGCGATGCACGGCTCGTAGCCGAGGTGCGCCCACATGTCCTCAGCGGCGTAGGGCGCGAACAGGTTCAGTGCCATGGCGGTGGCCTCGGCGGCTTCGCGCACGGCGGCATCCGCCGGGCCGGCCCCGGTATCGATGACCTTGCGGGTGGCGTTGACCAGTTCCATCAGGCGAGCGACGACCACGTTGAACTTGAACGATTCGACCAGGCCGGGCGCATCGGAGAGGAAGCGGTGGGTGACGCGGCGCAGGGCGAGGTCGCCGGTCTTCCACTCCACGTCGGGGGCGCTGGTTACGTCGCGGGCGACGCGCCAGGCGCGGGCGAGGAACTTGGCCGAGCCGACCGGGGACACGTCAGCCCAGTCAATGTCGTCTTCGGGCGGGCCGGCGAAGGCCATTGTGAGGCGTACGGCATCGACGCCATGGCGTTCGATTTCCTCGGTGAAGTAGACCAGGTTGCCGCGGCTCTTGCTCATCTTGGCACCGTCGAGAATGACCATTCCCTGGTTGAGCAGCGCGGTGAAGGGCTCGGTGAAGCTCACATAGCCCTCATCGAACAGAAACTTCGTGATGAAGCGCGCGTAGAGCAGGTGCAGGATGGCGTGCTCGACACCGCCGACGTACTGGTCGACTGGCGCCCACTTCTCGGCCTCCTTCGGGTCGAAGGCCTTGGTGTCGTCCTTCGGGTTCAAGAACCGCAGGAAGTACCAGGAGCTGTCGACGAAGGTGTCGAGGGTGTCGGCGTCGCGTCTCGCCGGAGTGCCGTCAATCGGGTTCGGTACGTTGACCCAGTCGGTCGCTCCGCCGAGCGGAGAGGTTCCCCTGGGCTTGAGGTCGAGGCCCTCTGCGGGCGGCAGCAACACCGGCAGCTGGTCTTCGGGTACCGGGATCTCGGTGCCGTCGGCGCCGTGGATGATCGGGATTGGAGCGCCCCAGTAACGCTGGCGGGAGACGAGCCAGTCGCGCAGGCGATAGTTCTTCGCGGAGCGGCCGAGTCCGTCGGCGGCCAGTTGCTCGATGATGCGCTTGATGGCAGTGATTTTGCTCAGACCATTGAGGGGGCCCGAATTAATCAGGCGGCCCTCGCCAGCCAGCGCGATGCCGGTGCTGAGCGGGTCGAGCTCAGGCAGCTCTTCTGTACCGTCGAGCATGCCCGGGGTGATCACCGGGATCATGCCGGTGGCTGGGGAGTTGGTATCGACGACGACCCGCACGGGCAGGTCGAAGGCGCGGGCGAAGTCGAGGTCGCGCTGGTCGTGGGCTGGCACGGCCATGATCGCGCCGGTGCCGTAGTCGGCGAGTACGTAGTCGGCGGCCCAGATGGGCAGGCGTTCGCCGTTGACCGGGTTGATCGCGTAGCGACCGATGAACACGCCGGTCTTGGGCCTATCGGTGGCCTGACGCTCGATCTCGGTGCTGCGTTGTACCTGCACGAGGTATTCCTGGAACGCCTCCTGCACCTCGGGCGTTGCCTCAGCGACGAGTTCAGCTGCGAGGTCAGAATCTGGCGCGACGACCATGAACGTCGCGCCGAACAGGGTGTCCGGACGGGTCGTGAACACGGTTATGCGCTCCGTGCGGTCCTCGACCTGGAAGTCGACATCCGCTCCGATGGAGCGCCCGATCCAGTTGCGCTGCATGTTGAGCACCTTGGCCGGCCAGGTACCCTCGAGCTGGTTGAGGTCGTCCAGCAAGCGGTCGGCGTAGTCGGTGATCTTAAAATACCACTGGGTGAGTTTCTTCTTGACCACGACGGCGCCGCTGCGGTCGCTTGTGCCGTCGGCCAATACCTGCTCGTTGGCGAGCACGGTCTGGTCGATCGGGTCCCAGTTGACCCAGCTGTCCTTACGGTAGGCGAGCCCCTTCTTGTACAGCTGCAGAAACAGCCACTGGGTCCATTTGTAATATTCGGGGTCGCTCGTGTGCAGTTCGCGGTCCCAGTCAAAACTGGTTGCGTAGAGCTTCATGCTCTTCTTCTGCTGAGCGATGTTGTCGTAGGTCCAGCCGCGCGGGTCGATGCCCCGCTTGATGGCGGCGTTTTCGGCTGGCAGCCCGAAGGAGTCCCAGCCGATCGGGTGCAGCACGTTGAAGCCCTGGTGGCGCCAGTAGCGGGCTACGACGTCGCCGAGCGCATACACCTCGGCGTGGCCCATGTGCAGGTCGCCCGAGGGGTAGGGGAACATGTCGAGCACGAATTTGCGCGGGCGGGTGTCACCCTCGCCGCTCGTCGTGAACGGGGCCAGCTCCTCCCAGATGGGTTGCCACTTCGCCTGGATCGCCGCGAAGTCGTACACTTCTTCGTCGCTCTCATCGCGCGCGTCAATGCGTACGCTTTCGTGCTCGTGTGCCACGTGACTCTCATTCATTGCAGGGGTTGAACATGATCGATGCGGGAGCATTCGCTCGGGCGCACGCGCGACAAAGCGCACGTGTACAAGGTCTAGATTACTCGGGCCAGGCGACGCCGAGGCTCGCGAGCAGCGCGGCCGCCTTGATTCGAGTTTCTTCGATCTCGTCAGCGGCGTTGGAGAGGGCGGTGATTCCGCCGCCCGTGCCGATGCCGGCACCACGCGAATCGAGCACGATACTGCGGATAACGATGGCCAGGTCGGCGACGCCGCCGTGCCCGATGTAGCCGAATGCCCCGGAATAGACGCCCCGAGGCCCTGTCTCCAGCGAGTCCAGAATGGTCATCGCGCTCCGCTTCGGTGCGCCCGTCATGGAGCCGGCCGGAAAACACGCTTCGATGGCGTCGATCACCGTGACGCCCGGTGCCAGAAGCGCTTCGATGGTACTGACCAGCTGGTGCACGTGCGGGTAGCTCTCCACCGCGAGCAGGCTGGACACCGCCACGGTGCCGAGCTCGGCGATGCGTCCGAGGTCGTTTCGCATGAGATCGACGATCATCAGGTTTTCAGCGCGTTCCTTGTCGCTGCTGGCCAGTTCGACTTTGAGGCGCTCGTCTTCGGCGGGCTTGTTCGAGCGTGGACTGGTGCCCTTGATCGGCTTGGTACGCACGCGTCGATCGCGCCCCACGTGCAGAAACTGCTCCGGGCTCGCACTGAGCAGCGCCACGTCACCAAAGCGCAGCATGCCACCATGGTGGCTGGGGCTGCCGGCGCGCAACACGCCGTAGGTGTCGATTGGGTGCCACTGGCCCGGCACCCGAATCTCATTGGTCAGGCACAACTGATAGGCGTCGCCGTCGTGGATGGCCGCCAAACATGTCTCGATCAGCGCGGCGTACTCGGTTTCGTCGTGCCGCCAGCGCGGTGAAGCGGATGCCCGCGGCGCGGCCGCGCGGGCCGGTACCCGCGGGGCCGCTGCCAGTGCGGCGGTGGTCTGGTCGAACCACTCGGTCACGACCGCGCTCGAATCGGACGCGCCCCTGCCCGTGCCCGTGCTCGTGCTCGTGCTCGTGCTCGTGCTCGTGCTCGTGCTCGTGCTCGCCACGAGCGTCACGGTACGCACGTCGTGGTCGAACCGGATCAGCCGGTCGATCTCCAGCAGGGCGGCATCCGGGTAGCGCGATTCGTGCATGGGCGTACCGACGGTGTGCGCGCCGAGTTCGTAGCCGAGCCAGCCGACCCAGCCCAGATCGAACCCGTCGGGTGGAGCAGCACTGGCTCTCGACGAGGTCTCGGCACCGGCCAGGTCGCGGCGTAGGAACTCGAAAACGGTCTCCTGGGTGACGACCGGCGGCGTAGCATCCGCTGGGACAATGGAGGTGACTGTTCCCTCGGTCACCGACGCGGTGACGAATCGGGAGCGGGGCGAGGCTGCGCCGAGGTAGCTGACGCCGGTGCGCGCGCCAGGGCCGGCATCGAGCCAGAAGGCGTGGGGGGCGTCGGAGTAGAGGGCCGCGAATGCCGTGGCGGGGTCCGTCCAGCCAGTCAGGAGTTTGCTCTGCACGGTGCCGGTCACCAGAACAGCCTAGCTTTGCGCGGCGCCCACGCCCGGCGGCGGCCAGGGCGACTTGTTGAATCGCGCCGAGCACGTAGGCTGGCGAAATGAACGACATCCTCACGTGGATCCTCGACACCGTCTCCGGCGTCGACCCGGTCATTCGAACGCTTCTGGCCTTTTTGGGCATGCTGCTGGAGACCTCGGTGCTGGTCGGGCTCGTGGTACCCGGCGACACCATCGTGATTGTCGCGAGTACGGCGGTGGCCGGCCCGGTCGAGTTCGTGACTCTCGTGCTCGCCATCATCGTCGGTGCCCTGGCCGGGGAGAGCATCGGCTTTGCCCTCGGACATCACTTCGGACCGTTCATCCGCGCGAGCCGACTCGGCCGACGCATCGGAGAACGCAACTGGATTCGCGCCGAGAATTACCTCGACCGGCGCGGCGGTGTCGCCGTGTTCATCTCCCGATTTCTGCCGGTGCTCCACTCACTCATTCCGGTCACGGTCGGCATGAGCCACATGCGGTATCGCACCTTCATGGCCTGGACCGTTCCGGCCTGCATCATCTGGTCGGTCGCTTACGTTAGCGTCGGGGCGGCAGCGGCCGGTGGCTACCGCGAGCTCAGCGACCAACTTCACTCCGCCGGTTATCTGTTCGTCGGCGTGATCGCCCTGTTCGTGCTCGCGGTGTTCCTGATCAAGAAGTGGCTGCACCGCCGCGAACTTCGTCATATGGACTGAAAGTCACCTGCGCGCCGACAGAGTCACCCGTAGGGTTACGAGCTCGTCCGGCACGGGGGTGTGCGAGATGAGCAGCACGGCGCGGTGCGCGTCGGCGGCGGCCGTCAGGATGTCGCGCACGAGGGCATCCGCCCCGGCACTGTCCACGTTGGCGGTGGGTTCGTCGACGATGAGCACCGGAAAATCGGCGAGCAGGGCCCGCGCCAGGGCAATGCGCTGGGCCTGGCCGCCGGAGACGAGCACGCCGCGCTCGCCCACTCGGGCGTCGAGGCCGCCGCGCTTTGCCGCCCACTCGGCCAGCCCGACGCGGGCCAGCACGGCCTCGAGGTCGGCATCGGTGGCAGTGTCGCGGGCGAACAGTAAATTCTGGCGGATGCTGTCGTCAAATAACCAGGGGCGCTGCTCGCACAGTCCGACCACTCGTCGTACCTCGGTCTGAGCGAGCAACCGTGCCTCGACCCCGTTCAGCCGGTAGGAACCGGTGTAGTCGAGAAAGCGCACGAGGGTCTGGGCGAGGGTGGTCTTGCCTGCGCCGCTCGGTCCGGCAAGGTGCACGCAGTCCCCCGGCGCGAGTCGCAGGGTTACGCCGGCCACAGCGGGTTCGACCTGGTCGGGCCACCGCGCGCCGAGGTCGGTCAGTTCCAGCACGACCGGACCGACAGCGTGGTCGGGAGAAAAGAGCTCCTGCGGCTTCACGCCGTCGACGGGAATTTCGGCGGGCACCGCCTGCGGAACGACGTCGGCGACGCGCCGCGCACTGACCCGTACCTGACGCCAGGCCCCGATCGCGAGCGGAATCATGCCGAATACCTCAAACACGGCCATCGGCACGAGCACGGCGACCACGAGCGTTGGTACGAGAAGTTCCGGGCTGAGCAGCCCGCCGCCGCTCTCGAGGGCTGGGATGCCGAAGTAGAGCGCGCTGAGCGTTGCCACACCGGCGCACAGGGCCACGACTGCGGACTGCACGCCCACCCCGACCGACCGGCGCAGGGCGGCCAGCCGCAGGCGCTCATCGGTGCGCGCGAGGTGCGCCAGACGCGGGGTGAGGGCGTCGAACGCGGTGAGCACGTCGAGGTTCAAAACGATTTCGAGCACTTCATCGGCGAGGGCACCACGGAGCGGGGCGAGCTCGCGGTCGGCCCGGGCGGTCAGGCTGCCGGAGAAGACGGTTCCGAGCAGTCCGGCCAGCAGCAGGCAGACGAGCAGGGTGAGGCCGGCCATCGGCACGATCAGCCAGATGCCGATCACGCTGAGTCCCGCGGTCACGCCCGCCACCAGCAGGGGCTGCACGACCCGCAGCGGGAGGTCCTGCAGGTCGTCGACGTCACGTACCAGGCGGGTGAGCAGGTCGCCGCGACCGGTGCTCGCAAGGCCAGCCGGTGCCACCGGAACGATGCGGCGAAAGATGCCCAGCCGCAGTTCGGCCAGCTGCCGGAACGCGGCATCGTGGCTGGTCAGCCGCTCCAGGTAACGCAGCACGGAGCGAAAGATGGCGAAGGCGCGCACCCCGACGATGGCCATGCCCAAAATCGCGAGGGACGGCATTTCAGCCGCGGCGGTGATCAGCCAGGCCGAGCAGGCCAGCAGTGCCACGGCCATGACGGCGCTCCCGATTCCGGCCAGCAGCCCAGGGGCAAACCAGCGCGGACGCGGCTGGGCGAGGCGCAAAACGTTGCGGCTAGCCGAGGTGACGTCAGACATGGATCAGCTCCTGCAGGTCGAGCACGTGGTCTGCGGCAGCAATGACGGCCGGCCGGTGACTGACGACGATCACGACGCGTCCCTGGTCGGCCAGGTGGCGGAGGCCGGCTAGCAGACCGGCCTCAGCTTCGGAGTCGAGCGCTGAGCTCGGTTCGTCCAGGATCAGCACGTGGCAATCGGTCGCGATCGCACGGTAAATGGCGCGAGCCGCGGCGACGCGTTGCGCCTGGCCGCCGGAGAGACCGTCACCGTTCACACCGAGAACGGTGACGGGTGCCACGTCGGCGGCTCCCGCCCAGTCGAGGGCCTGCATGATCGTCGCTGGTTGCGCGGATGCCGCTCCCAGCGCCACATTCTCGGCCACCGTTCCGCGGACCAGTCCCGGTTGCTGGCCGGCCCAGGCCAGCCAGGGTCGGCTCGCGCCGGGCGCGACGGCCACGCCGCCGAGCGTGAGGGCACCGACATAGGGAACGAAACCGAGCAGGGCGGCGACGAGGGTCGATTTGCCGACTCCGCTGACTCCGCGCAACACGCTCAGCTCGCCGGGAGAAAATTCCGCGTGCAGCTGGTCGATCACCACAGTGTCGCCGCGCCGCACGGTGAAACCCGCTAACCGAAGGGAGCCGGCTGCGGAGCCGAGTTGATCCGCGACGGGTGCTCCGAGATTAGCGCCAGCCGCGGCATCCGCTGTCGAAACAGCCGGGACCGTCGCGATGGAGTCGTCGTCGAGAATGGCGAACAGCTCTTCGGCGGCGGCGAGCCCGTCGGCGGCGGCGTGAAATTGGGCGCCCACCTGACGCAGCGGCAGGAACGCCTCAGGGGCGAGCAGCAGCACGAACAGGCCGACGCCGAGCAGCAGGGCTCCATCGATGAGCCGCAGGCCGATCGACACCGCGATGAGGGCGACCGAGAGGCTGGCGGCGAGTTCGAGCACGAAGCCACTGAGGAACGAGACGCGCAGTACCGTCATGGTGCGGGTGCGATATTCCTCGGTGATCGACCTGATTCGGTCGAACTGGCGTCGCTCCCGACCGTAGATCTTGAGGGTGCCGAGGCCACCGACCACGTCGAGAAATCCGGTGGAGAGGCGCTGCAGCGCCTGCCACTGTTCCTGCTGCACCGACTGGGTGACCTTGCCGATGAGAATCATGAAGATGGGAATCAGCGGAATCACAATGATGACCGTGAGGCCGCTCGCGAGGTCCTGCCAGGCAATGACCGCGATCAGAATGGGTGTAGCGATCATGGTCAGCAACAGTTGCGGCAGGTAGCGGGCGAAGTAGTTGTCGAGCGCGTCGAGACCGGTCGTGACGACGGTCGACAGGCGCGCGCTCTGCTGGGAGGCGACCCAGTCCGGACCGCGTTCGGCGAGCTTCACCATGACGCGGGCCCGCAGCTGGCTCTTCACCTGGGCGGCGCCGCGGTTGGCCGCAACTTCTAGCAGCCAGATGAGCACCGAGCGCAGCACAACGACCCCGGCGAGGGCGGCCAGGGTCGGCATGATCGTGCTGAGCGGCTCGCCCGCGACGGTGAGCGTGATCGCCCGGGTCAGCAACCAGGCGAACGCTATGACGACGAGGGTTTGCGCGAAGCCCAGCAGCGCGCCGATCAGAAGGAATCGGCGTGCTGCGTGGGCGTAACGAAGAAGACGAGGATCGAGGGGACGCACTGGCTCAGTCTGCCACAGGGTCTATCGACGGCGAGCTAGTGTGCGGCGACCTCAATCTGCGCCCGGCCGATGCGCTTGCGGAACACCCAGTAGGTCCAGCCCTGATAGAGCAGAATGACGGGCATCCCGATCAGTGCGGTCCAGCTCATCACGCCGAGCGTGTACGTCGACGAGGAGGCGTTCGCGATGGTCAGGCTGTTGGTCGCGTCGTTGCTGGCCGGCATGACGTCGGGAAACAGCGAGGCGAACAGGGTGAGTACGGCGAGACCGATGGTTGCGGCCATCAGGCCGAAGGCGAGCCGTTCGGCACCGTGCAGGTTAGCCAGGAAGGAGGCGATCAGCGCGACTGCGGCCAGGGCTGCGAAGACAGCGGATGCCACGGTGCCGTACGCAAAAGTCGTCCAGACCAGGAAGGTCGCCGCGACCACGATCGTCACGATGCCGGCCTTGGTGGCGAGCTTTCGCGCCCTGACCCGAATGTCGCCCTCGGTCTTGAGCGAGACGAAGACAACCCCGTGCACGAAGAACAGCAGCAGCGTGGTGACGCCGCCGAGCAGGGCGTAGGGGTTCAAGAGGTCAAAGAACGTGCCGATGTAGTCGTGGTTGGCGTCGAGCTTGACGCCGCGCACGACGTTGGCGAAGGCGACGCCCCAGAGCAGCGCCGGAACGGCCGAGCCGACGATGATCATGCCGTCGAACCACTTCTTCCAGGTGGACTCGGGGCGCTGGTGGCGGTACTCGAATGACACACCGCGCAGGATCAGTGCAACGAGAATGAGCAGCAGGGCCAGGTAGAAGCCGCTGAACATGGTCGCGTACCACTCGGGGAACGCTGCGAACAGCGAGGCGCCGGCGACGATGACCCAGGTTTCGTTGAGGTCCCAGACCGGACCGATGGTGTTGATGAGAACGCGGCGATCGGTGTCGTCCTTGCCGAGAAATGGCAGGGACATTCCGACCCCGAAGTCGAAGCCATCGAGCACGAAGTACCCGATGAACATGACAGCGATGATCCAGAACCAGAGAATGGTGAGATCCATTGTGTATTCCCGCTAACCGTTCTAGTAGACCGTGACAGATTGCTGGACGACGCCGGATTCGGCGCCCTGAGCCGGAGCATCGTCCGGGCCCTTCCGAACGGCCTTGAGGATGAGTTTGAACTCGACCACCGCGAGGATTCCGTAGAGCAGGGTGAAGACGATCAGTGAGATCAGAATCTCGATGCCGGTCACGCCGGGCGAGACGCCGTCTGCGGTGCGCATGAGTCCGAACACGAGCCAGGGCTGACGGCCCATTTCGGTGAACACCCAGCCGACGCTCATCGCGAGCAGCGAGAAGGGGAAGCTCCAAATCGCGACCTTCCACACCCAGGTGCGCTTCGGGCTACGCCCCTTGCGGGTCAGCCACAGGCCGACGACGGCGACGAGCATGTGCGCGAGACCGAGGCCGATCATCCAGCGGAACGCCCAGTAGGTGACCCAGATGGTCGGGGTGTAGTCGCCGGGGCCGTACAGGGTGACGTACTGCGACTGCAGGTTGTTGATGCCCTCGACCGTGCCGTCAAAGGTGTGGGTCGAGAGAAAGGAGAGCAGGTAGGGAATACGCACGGAGAACAGCTCGTGTACGCCGTCCGGCGTGCCGAGCGTGAAGACGGAGAAACTCGCATTGGCGCCCGTCGCCGTGTGATAGAGCGCCTCGGCCGCTGCCATTTTCATCGGCTGGGCGTCGACCATGACCAAGCCCAGCTGGTCACCCGCGAGGGTGGTGAGCACTCCGGCGATGACCATCATCCAGAGACCGAACTTAAGTGCGGGTCGCATCGTGTCGAGGTGCTGGTTGCGATAGAGGTGCCAGGCGGCCACCGAGATGATGAGTCCGCCAGACACCATGAAGCAGGCGAAGATCGTGTGCGGGAACGCGGCGAGAGCAATCGGGTTCGTGAGCAGTTCCCAGATGCTCGTGAGTTCGGCACGCCCCTTCTCCTCGTTGATGGTGTACGCGATCGGGTTTTGCATGAACGCATTCGCGGCAAGAATGAAATACGCCGACGTGATGGAGCCAACAACGGTCAGCCAAATCGTGGCCAGGTGAACTTTTTTGGGGAGCTTGTCCCAGCCGAAGATCCATAGCCCGATGAAGGTCGCCTCGAGAAAGAACGCGAGAATTCCCTCAAAGGCGAGCGGAGCGCCGAAGACGTCACCGACGAAACGCGAGTAGTCCGACCAGTTCATACCGAACTGAAATTCCTGAACGATTCCGGTCACCACGCCCATGGCGACATTGATCAGAAAGATCTTGCCGAAGAAGTGTGTCAGCTGCAGATATCGCGCCTTATCCGTACGCACCCACGCCGTCTGGAAGATCGCGACGGTGAGAGCCAGGCCAATGGTGAGTGGCACGAAAAGAAAGTGGTACATGGTGGTGAGACCGAACTGCCAACGTGCGAGGAGTAAAGGATCCAACCAGTCGTTCATATGCCCTCCAGCATTTTTGTTCCAAGCACGCACTTTTCTACGCCGTGTAGAAGATTACACTTCTACACTGTGTAGAAATTAGTTTTTCTACGATTCGTAGAAGTATGCATTTAGCGGCGTACTATGAAGAGCATGGGATCGCTGGGTGTACTCGAGAGACTGATGATGGACGTCCTGTGGGACTCTTCGACCCCGCTGACAGCCAATGAACTCAAGGACTCTCTAACTCGTCCAAATGTGTCGGGTACCCCCACGAAGCAGCTGGCGACGACGACCGTTTTGACCGTACTGTCCCGGCTCGAAACAAAGGGCTTCGTCGCTCGTGACCGCAGCGTTCGCCCGCACGGCTACACCGCTGTCATGACTCGCGCCGCACACACTGCTGGTCTGATGCACGAGGTGCTTGGCCAGGTCCCCGACCGCCAGGCGGCGCTGGCCCGGTTCATAGGCGATGTCACCCCACAGGAGGCCGAGACCCTGCGGCAGCTGCTCGGCGTCACGCCCAGGCACACCGCCTGACCTGCCTGCCGACTCACCAATTCCCGTGATTACCGCCGCCGCCCTGCTCGGCGCCATCGCCGTACTGCTCGCCTGGCCGGTACCGCTCGTGCTCGCCCGCTCGGCCTGGCCGGCGCGTTCTCCAGCTGTAGCACTCGTACTCTGGCAAGCTATTGCATTGTCCGGCGGCATGTCCATGATTGGATCGCTGCTCGTCTACGGCCTCGTTCCGTTCGGCGACGCACTGCCGCAGAGCATCGCCGCCCTGGGCGGCGATCTGCGAGCAGGCATCCTCCCCGCCGGCACGAGTTTCACCCATGTGCTCGCGCTCGGCGCGGCCATTCTGCTCGGCACGCACCTGCTGCTCAATCTGCTTGCGACCTTCGTGCGGGCCGAGCGGCAGCGCCGGCGTCACCACGCCCTCATCGCCCTCCTCAGCGACCCTCTGAACGGTCAGCCCGGAATGCGCGTCATCGACCATCCGGCACCGGTCGCGTACTGCCTGCCCGGGGCCGGGCATTCGGCGACGGTCCTCTCGAATGGCCTGCTCCGGCTACTCGACGCCGATCAGGTGCGTGCGGTGATCGCGCACGAGCAGGCGCACCTCGTGCAACAGCACCACCTGGTGCTGCTCGCGTTCAAGAGCTGGCACAGCGCCCTGCCCTGGTTTCCCATCGCCAACCGCGCCGAAAACGCGGTCGCCCTGCTGGTCGAGATGCTCGCCGACGATCATGCCCGCCGCATAGTTGACGACCACACCCTGGCCCGCGCGATCGCGCTCGTCGGCTTCACCCTAGCCGGCGCTATTCCCCCACCAGGCAGCGAAGCGGATGCTGCGGTCGCATCCCCTTCGCTGCCTGGCAGAGCGCGCTCTGGCAGAGCGCAACCGGCTGAGCCCGAGCATCCGGCGCACCAAGTCATGCCGAGAGTGGCGCGGCTGATGAATCCGACCGTGCCGCTGGGCTACGCGGCCACGACCGGAGCACTCACCGTGTCAGCGGTGCTCCTGGCCGGGCCGGCGCTCATTCTGTTCGCTGCCTAGAGCAGAAGCAACTAGACCAGCTTTTCCTTAGTCAGCCAGGCGGTCGCGATCTTGTCGGCCGACAGTTGGTCGTTGACGCTCTGCGAGTTCAACTGGACCAGCGTGTCCTCCGTGAGAGCCGCGCTGACCTTGTTGAGGATCGCTGCCGCAGTGTCATCGATCTTGTCGGAGACGACGGGCACGACGTTGGAGGGCAAGAACAGTGCGTCGGGGTCCTCCAGCACAACGAGGTTGCCCGATTCGAAGGCCGGACTCGCGGTGTAGATGTTGGCCAGCTGGATATCGCCGTCCTCGAGCGCCTTGACCGTGAGCGGGCCTCCACCATCCTCTACGGGCTTAAATCCAGCGGTCTCGATCCCGTACTTCTCCTTGAGGGCGGTCGGTCCGTAGGGGCGGGTTTCCAGTTCGGAGTTGCCACCGACGGTGATCGGCACGGTGACGTTGATGAGCGAGGCGATGTCGGTGAGGTTGTACTTGGTCGCGAAGTCGGCGGTGACCGTCCACGAGTTCTGGTCGGATGCTCCGGCCTGGTCGAGTACCCGGAGGTTGTCGGGCAGGGCGGCTTGGAGTTGCTCATAGGTCTCGTCGCTCGTGCCGCCGGCGGCGGTCTTGTCCAGCGCCTGCAGCAGGTCCCCAGTATATTCGGGGAAGACGTCGATCTTGCCGGCCTCGATGTCGGGCAGGTAAACCTCGCGCTGGCCGATCTGGAACTGTCGGTCAACGGTGAAACCGCCGGATTCCAAGGCTTGGGAGTAGATCTCCGCGATGATCTCGTTGGAGTAGTACGCCTGCGATCCGACCACGATGGTGGAGCTTCCGGCGCTACTCGATGGTTCCGCCAGGGGGTCCCCCGACGCACACCCTGCAAGGGCTACGACGGCCCCAACCGCGACCACGCCGATGAGCGTGAGTCGGCCTCTATTTGCTGTGAACATGACTGTTTCCTTCCTTGATGGTGGGTTCCATCACCGGGCGGGATCGGGATGACCCGTCACGGATATCTGTGGGGAGCCCCGCTGTGACGCCGCGGGGCACGACCAATTTTTGCACGAGAGCGAAGACGCCCTCCGACACGATGGCGAGCAGGATCACCAGGATCGATCCGCCGAGCATCTCGCCGTAGTCGCGGATTCGCAAGCCCTCGAAGAGGTAACGGCCCAGGCCGAAATCGGCGATGTAGGCGGCCAGGGTCGCCGTCGCCACCACCTGCAGGGTCGCCGAGCGAAAGCCGCCGATGAGCAGGGGCAGCCCGAGCGGCAGCTCGACCTTCTGAACGATCTGGGCCTCTGACATGCCCACCGCTCGCGCAGCATCGATAATCTTGCGATCGATGGCCTCAAACCCGGTATAGGCACCGGCGAGGATGGGCGGAATGGCGAGCACGGTCAGCGCCACGTAGGGAGCGTTGAGCCCGATTCCCACCCACAGGCCGACCAGGGTGAGCAAGCCGAGGGTGGGTATGGCCCGGAAGGCGCCCGAGAGTGCAACGGCCAGCCCGCGGCCGCGACCGGTATGACCAATCAGAAAGCCGATCGGTACGGCAATCAGCGCGGCGACGAGCAGGGTCACGAGGGTGAATAGCAGGTGCTGGGCGAGGCGGGTAGGTATCCCTCCGGCGCCAACCCAGTTCGCGGGATCGACCAGCCAGGCCAGGGTTTCGGTCAGGAAGCTCATGTGGAGACCTCCCGCGCGACGGCACCTGGTCGGGAAGCTCCGCCGACCGCGCTGCGCCGTGTCCACGGCATCAGCACCCGTCCAATCAGAACGAGTATTGCGTCGAGGGCCAGAGCAAGCAGCACGGTAGCAAGGGTACCCGCGATGATCTCCGCCTGGATTCCCCGTTGAAACCCGTCGGTGAACAGGCTGCCGAGGCTCGGAGCGCCGATCACCGCGCCGACCGTGGCCAGGCTCACCGTGCTGACCGCTACGACGCGCAAACCGGCCAGCAGCACGGGCCCGGCCAGTGGCAGCTCAACCTGCCAAAATGACGTCCAGCCGGAAAATCCAACGGCGGTCGCGGACTGCTGCACGTCGCGGTCGACAGAACCGAGACCATCCGCTACTACGCGCACCATCAGCGCCACCCCGTAGAGCGTCAGCGCGATGATCAGGTTCAGCGGCGAACGGATGCTGGTACCCACGATAAAGGGCAGCACGATGAACAACGGCAACGACGGAATCGCGTAGAGCAATCCGACCGTGGTCAGAATGACCGCGCGGCTCGCCCGATACCGGTGTGCCAGCCACCCGAACGGCAGGGCGATGATGAAACTCAGGATGATCGAAGGCACGCTAAGAATGAGGTGATCGAACGTGCGATCCCAAATGAGGTCCAGATTCGACCAGACCCAGGTCACTGCGAGTCCCCACCCTGCGCCGAAGCACCCGGTGCGCGAAGACCGGCCTTTGACTTTTCGCTGGCCGACACGGTGCCGGCCGACACTGCGCCGGCCGCCGGGGATGCGGCCGTCGAGCGTTCGCCCACGAGAACACCGGCGAGACGCCCGGTTTCGTCGACCACGACGTCGCCATCCCCATAGTTCTCGACGTGCAGAGCTCGCTTGCCGCGATCGGCGCCGACAAACGTTGCCACGAACTCGTCAATTGGATTGGCCAGAATGTCGGCGGGCGACCCGACCTGGGCCACCTTGCCGCCGGTGCGCAGGATGACCACACGATCGCCAAGCAGAAAGGCTTCGTCAATATCGTGAGTGACGAAGACCACGGTCTTGCCGAGTTCCTGCTGCAGCCGCAGCAGCTCCTGCTGAAGTTCGGCGCGCACGATCGGGTCCACCGCACCGAACGGCTCGTCCATCAGCAGAATATTGGGATTGACAGCGAGCCCTCGGGCCACGCCGACGCGTTGCTGCTGACCACCGGAGAGCTGGCTGGGATACCGGTTGGCGAGCGAACGGTCCAGTCCTACCGTATCGAGCAGTTGCAGTGCTTCATCTCGGGCCTTCTTCTTGGGCATTCCGCGCAGCATGGGCACCGTGGCCACGTTGTCGATCACCCTGCGGTGGGGTAGCAGCCCTGAATTCTGCATGACGTAGCCGATCCCGCGCCGCAGTTTGACCGGCTCGAGGGTAGCGATATCGGCTCCGTCGATCTCGATGGACCCGCTGGTCGGATCAACCATACGGTTGATCATTCGCAGCAGGGTCGTTTTTCCCGACCCCGACGTTCCAACGAAAACGGTGGTCTTGTGCGAGGGCAGAATGAGGCTGAAATCGTCGACGGCGAGGGTGCCGTCGGGGAACCGTTTGGTCACCGAGTGGAATTCAATCATCCTGGTGGCTCGCTCCTCGCATCATCGGGTCAACACAAAGCAGATGCTAACCCAATCACTATTCGCGGCGACAGGCAAAACAGATTGCGCAGAAAGATTTATCCAACAGCGAACACGCGAAGCCCCCAAACCCAAAAAAGCCGGGCGACCCCGTGGGTCGCCCGGCTCGTGACGCCCTTTAGGACGCGGTTGCCAGCAGGTTCAGCGCTTGCGGGCTATAGAAACGATCGAGGTAGTCACGCAGCACCAGGCGGCACTCGGCGATGAAACGCTCGTCACCGAGCGGATCGGTGTGGAAGGCGCGGGCGAGCAGCGCGTCGGCCATCTCGACGGCGACTTCGAGTCGAAAGATCAGGTCATCGCCGGCCGGCAGATCGAACTCGTTGACGAGCACGTCAGCGAGGCGGCGGGCGAAGAAATCGGCATCCGCTACGGCGTCGACGGCGGGAGCGCCATCGCGGTCGTCGAAGTTCACGATGCGAAAGCCAGGCTCGGATCGGTAGAGGCCAACAAAGGCCGTCACGACGCAATCCACGGCGTCCCACCAGGAGGTGAGGGTGCTGGCTCCGAGCTCGTCGACGACCCGCTGCCGAAAACGCACAACGGCGCGCTCGTGCAGGGCGTGCAAAACGGCCACCCGGTCTGGATAGTAGCGATACACCGTGCCAATAGAGGCACCAGCCCGTTCGGCGATCATCGCGGTCGTGATGCGGTCGAAACCGACCTCGTCCACAACGGCGGCGGCCGCATCGAGCAAACCGGACAGACGTGCAGCGCTGCGCTGCTGAATCGGCTCGGTGCGCACTTGCTGAAGTGCTGCACCGGTCTCTTCACCCAATAGGCCACCAAGCGACATTTATCCCCCTTGAAGATAAGTCACCATCCTACGGGGTAAAACCCTTTTTACACAGGCTTGATCGGGGGATGCACAGCGAACATGGCAGAATGAAGGAGTGCCAGAGTCCCCAGACGCCACGCCACGTGCGCCAAGTCCCGAGCGAATCATGCACCGTGCGGCCCGGATCGAAGACTGGCTGCACGACCGTCGTGAGCGTTCCGCCCGTCGCCGCGGCTATCTACCCACTGTCATTCCTTACACCGGTTATGGCTCGACCGCCTGGGTACGCATCCTCTGCCGAGTACTTCTGGCCAAGCCCGACAAGCCCGACAAGCGTGCGAAACGCCCCCGAGCGGATGGCCTTGACGCCGGCATTCGAGGCTGGCGCAGCTTCACGAGCGTGCCCGTGAACGACGTGACCGTCATGATTGAAATCGACGGGCAGACGCATTGCGTGCAGGCCGATCGCGGCGGGGTCGTCGACACCGTGGTTCCGGTGTCGCTGCCCGCGGGCTGGCACGTTGCCCGACTACACACCGAATCCTCGGTCGTCGTCGAAGCCCCGATCTTCATCGTGGCGCCCACGGTCGGTGTCGGCGTCGTCTCCGACGTCGACGACACCGTGATGGTCACCACGCTCCCCCGCCCGCTGCTGGCCGCCTGGAACACGTTTGTGCTCGACGAGCACGCGCGGGTCCCAACCCCGGGTATGGCCGTGTTCCTGGAGCGCCTGGCCTCTTTCACCCCCGGCGCCCCGGTCATCTATCTGTCGACCGGTGCCTGGAACGTAGCCCCCACCCTGTCGCGTTTTCTGTCCCGCAACCTGTACCCGGCCGGGGCACTGCTGCTGACCGACTGGGGACCAACGCACGACCGCTGGTTCCGCAGCGGTAGTGCCCACAAACGAGACAACCTGCGCCGGCTCGCCGAGCAGTTTCCCGCGATGCGCTGGATTCTGATCGGCGACGACGGCCAGCACGATGAAGCCATCTACAGCGACTTTCAGCGCGACTATCCGGGCAGCGTCGCGGCCGTGGCCATCCGCCAGTTGTCCCCGAGCGAAGCGGTGCTCGCCGGCGGGCGCTCCCGCGATGCCGTGCTGATCGAGGGCGGCCCCGAGGCGCCCTGGGTTTACGGCCCGGACGGCTCGAGCCTGGCCAATCAGCTCGCCGAGCACGGTCTGCTCTAGCCTCGCTGTAGCCCGACCGGCACCGCGCCGGGAAACGTCAGCTCGCGGCGCTCTGCTCCATGCTCATGCGGCGCAGCACGAGGTTCTCGACCACTTGCGCGAGGCCGTAGAGGACCAGGGAGACGATCGTGATCACCACGACGGATGCCCACACCTCGGAGTTCGCCACCTTGGCCACGGCGGCGACGATCGAGTTGCCGAGCCCCTGACCGGTCGTGAGCCATTCCGCCAGCAGCGCGCCCGTGATGGCCCCAGGCACCGAGATCTTCACCGCAGCGAAGAAGGACGGCAATGAACTCGGTAACGCCACCTTGCGCAGGGTCGTGAAAGCGCTGCCGCCGTACACGGTAATCACATCGCTGATCTGAGGCGAGGTTGACCGCAGCCCGAAGGCGATATTCACGAGCGCCGGAAACAACACGACGATGGCGCCCATTACCACGGCCGTCGTGAGACCGCGCCCGGTGATCAGGCTGATGATCGGTACGAGGGCCACGAGCGGCACCGAGCGCAGTAGCAGGGCGATGGGCATGAGGGCGTGCTCGATCCCGCGCGAAAGCGTGAACAGAACGGCGAGAAGCAGGGCGCACGTGAGACCGGCCACAAATCCAAGGAAAGCGTCACTGAGGGTTACCACGAGGTTGCCGAGGATGTGGGCCCGATTGTCGGCGGCTTCGGGTACGGTTACCAGCCAGGTCCATACGTCGAAGGGCCCCTTGGCCAGGAACGGCGAAATGTTTAGCAGCAGGAGCAGCCCCTGCCAGGCGAGCAGAACCAGAACCAGCGTGATGAGTCCGGTCAGCAGACCGCGCGACACCGTCGTGAGCGCTACCCGGGCAAAGCTCATTGGCTGCTCCGTCCGGTCGTCCACGGCGTCGCAAAACGCAGGATGACTGCGAAGATTGCGTACCCGAGACCCGCAGTGACCCCGGCGACGAGCGCGAGGCTCCAGACCCGGTCGACATTGGCCGTTGATCCGGCCACGAGCATGGCGATACCCAGCCCCCGACTGACCCCGCCGAGATACTCCCCCAGAATGGCTCCGATGAACGCGGCCGGGGCCGCAATCTGCAGCGCGGTCAGGACACTGGGGAGTCCGGCGATCAGACGCACCTTTCGGAGCTGCGTGAAGTTGCTGCCGCCGTAGACCGTGATGAGGTCGAGGCTAGCGGCATCCGCTGCCTTGAGGCCGACGAGTGAACCAATGACCGTCGTGAAGAACACCGACATGGCGGCGAGAAAGACCGCCGTTCCGGCCGGGTCGCCCGCGCCGGGCGCTCCGATCACGATGTACGCGATCGGCCCGATGGCGACGATTGGAATGCAGTAGGTGATCACGGCTACCTGCATTGCGATCTTCTCGATGCGCGGCAGCAGCAGCACGAGCGCCGCGAGGGCCAGGGCGAGCCCGTTGCCCCAGGCGAAGCCGATGAGCGCTTCGAGCACGGTGACGCTGACGTGCGGCAGATAGAACGCCGGGCCGTCGTTGACGAGCTGCACCACCACATCCAGCGGGGTCGGCACCGCACCATCGGGCATGGAGCCGACCTCGGCGAGCACCGTGTCGGCTCCGATCCACCACAGGGCCAGGACGATCGCGGCCCCGATCAGGCCGGTCGCCCAGGCGGGCAAGGCGCGTCGTGGACCGCGGATCACCGGTCGTCGCCCGCCACGGCCGCATCGCTAAACAGCAGGTCGGAGGCGCGGTCGTGCAGTGCGTGGAACTCGGGCGAACGCATCATCTCGGGCAGCCGGGGGCGTGGAAGGTCAACATCGATAACTTCCTTGACCCGACCAGGGCGGGAACTCATGACCGCGACGTGGTCGGAGAGGAAGATGGCCTCGGCGATGCCGTGGGTGACCATGAGCGTCGTGGCGGGCTTCTGCGTCCAGATGCGCAGTAGCTCCAGGTTGAGCCGTTGCCTGGTCATGTCGTCGAGGGCCCCGAAGGGTTCGTCAAGCAGCAGTACCGAGGGCTTGAGCACGAGCGACCTTGCGATCGACACGCGCTGTTTCATGCCGCCGGAGAGCTGCGCCGGTTTGGCTTTCTCGAAGCCCTGCAGGCCGACCAGGGCGATCAGTTCATCGATGTAGGCGTCGTCGACGGGAATGCGGGCGACCTCGAACGGAAGCCGAATGTTCGAGCGCACGCTGCGCCAGGGCAGAAGTGCGGAATCTTGGAAGGCAATGCCGAGCTGGTGCCCCTGCCGAAGTTGCTGCGGGGTCTTGCCGTCGACCCTGGCCGTGCCGCTCGTGGGCTGTTCCAGGCCGGCCAGGATGCGCAGGATGGTCGATTTACCGCAGCCGGAGGGCCCGAGCAGTGAGAGAAAACTGCCCTTGTCGGTGTGCAGGTTGGCGTTGTCCAGGGCGACGACTTCTTTACGCCCGACAGCGAAAACCTTGTGCAACTCGGAGATGTGCAGGCCGGTGCCGGCAGCATCGCCACCGACAACCGTATTCGTCACCGAGTTACGAACTCCGGCATCAGTACTACTCACGTGGTTCGCTCCTTAGCGATGGCAGAGCCGGGTGATTCCTCGGGGTCCGATAACTATTTTACGTTCCGCGTGGGCATCCGCTTTCTCGTGTCGGCGGATGCCCATTGCTGCTAGTCGCTGTAGGCGAGCAGGCCGGGGTTCTCGGCGTAAACCTCGTCAAGCAGGCTCAGGTCGAACAACTGGCTGGCCGTGATCGTCAGGCCGGTCGCCGCGAGGGTGTCGATGCTCTGCTGTTGCAACGCGTCGCTGATCGTGAACAGACCGTTGGCGAGGGTTTCGGCGCTCACGACAAGGTCAAGGGACTGAATTTCGGCCTGCCGGGTTTCCTTCTCAATCGTGAGATCGAAGGTCGGCCCGTAGGTATCGACCGTGAGTTTTGCAGCGGCCTCCGGGTCGTTGATCGCGTCGGTCCAGCCGCGAATCTCCGCCACGAGCAGGGCCTTGAGCTTCTCGCGGTCGTTCTCGATCGCGTCGTCGGTGACCGTCAGGGTCTCGGCCACGAAGGGCAGGCCGAAGTCAGCCAGCGGCAGGTTGACGGGGTCGAGTCCGAGCAGCTCGGCGTCGATGGATTCGTTGGTGAGGTAGGAGAACCAGCCGTCGACCTCACCGTTGAACATCGGGGTCGGGTCGTACTGCACCGGAAGGGTGGTCAGCGAGTCCTCGTCGATATCGTTGATCTCGAGGAAGGCCTCCCAGAGGCTCAGGTTGCTGGCCTGCACGCCGATGGTCTTGCCCTTCAAATCGTCGAGAGTGGCGATGTTGCCCTTGTCGGCGAGAGAAAGAATGGTGAAGGGGTTCTTCTGGTAGGTGGCGCCGATGATCTTCAGCGGCGCGCCCTCGTTGGCGATGATGGTTCCGGTCGAGATCGCGTTGCCGATGCCCATGTCGGCGTTGCCGGAGATGACGGCGGCTTCGATAGAGGCAGGGCCCTCGATCATGTCGACCTGGTCGAACCCGGCGTCGGTGAAGTAGCCGTTCTCGTCGGCGAGGTACTCACCCATGAATTCGGCGTTCTTGATCCAGCTGAACTGAATACTCGCGTCGCCGAACGATGCCGCCGCGCCGTCCGTGCCGGCCACTTCCGCGTCGTTGCCCGCGCACGCGGCCAGGGAGAGCGCTAACACGGCAGCCACCGCAGCGCCGCGCACCACCCGGGGGGCCGATCGATGACTAAATAATCCTCTGGATGGTGTCATTGCGGGATTCCTCTCGAGGGTGCAAGGGCGCTGTGGGGATACAGCTGCTGTGGTTACTGAAACGCGGGTTGCGAATGCTTGCGGGGCGCGCAAATAGCCCGGAAGTGGAGTGTACGGGTGTCATATATCGATCCCAGTTCGACCCTGTTTCAAGGAGAAGTCGAGAAAGGGAGGATTTCCTCCGCTGGGTGGATGCGATGCCCGATAGGCCTGGACCAGATCATCACCGGTGGGAGGGTGCGAGGATGCGGTCAAGCCCGCGGTTGATCTGGCGTGCCCACAGCGGACCGCGGTAAAGGAACCCGGTGTAGCCCTGCACGAGGGTGGCTCCGGCTGCGAGACGCTCGGCGACCTGGGCGGCAGTGTCCACTCCGCCGACGGAAATAACGCAGAAATCGGCCGGGACGACGGCGCGAATCTGCTTGAGAATAGCCAGGGACCGGGCGTGCAGTGGTGCACCGGACAGGCCGCCGGCTCCTGCAGCTGCGATCGTGACGGCATCCGTTTTCAGACCGGTGCGAGCGATCGTGGTGTTGGTGGCGATGATGCCGTCGAGACCGAGTTCCACGGCGAGGGCGGCGATGCGGGCGACTTCGGCATCGCCCAGGTCGGGCGCGATCTTGACCAGCAGCGGGGTGGCACCGGCGGCACCCTTGACCGCGGTCAGCAGCGGGGCGAGCTGGTCAAGTTCCTGGAGTCCGCGCAGTCCCGGCGTGTTGGGTGAGCTCACGTTGACCACGAGATAGTCGGCGAGGGCGGCGAGCGTCTCGGCGCTTCGCAGATAGTCGGCCGTCGCGTTCTCGACGGCGGTGGCGCGGCTTTTACCGATGTTAATGCCGAGCACTGGACGGCCGGCGACGGCCCGCACCCGGTTCAGTCGCGCTACGGCCGCGGCGGCGCCGTGGTTGTTGAAGCCCATGCGGTTGATCACTGCGCGGTCGGCCACGAGTCGAAACAGGCGGGGTTTCGGGTTGCCGGGCTGGGCGAGGGCGGTGAGGGTGCCGACCTCGACGTGGCCGAAGCCGAGCTGGCCGAGGCCGATAACGGCCTCGCCGTCCTTGTCGAATCCGGCGGCCACACCGAACGGGGAGTCGAAGTGCAGGCCGAGGGTGTTCACGCCGAGGTCGGTGCGCGGACGCGTGAACCGGTGCACGAGGCGCCCGATACCGAGCGTCGGCAGCATCCGGATCACGATGAAAGCGAGGTGGTGGGCGCGCTCGGGATCCATGCGGGTAAGCACGTACTTGAATAGCAGCGGATACATCGAGCCCTACGGTTTAGTGGAACTGGTGGGAGCGGTGCTATCCGGCGCGTCCGCGGCATCCGTTGCGGCACCGCGCGCGTGTGAGCGCGCCGAGTGCTCGGTGCGCAGCTGCGTGATGGCGCTCTCGAAGTCGTCGAGGGAGTCGAAGCCCTGGTAGACGCTGGCGAAGCGCAGGTAGGCGACCTCATCGAGGTCACGCAGCGGCGGCAGAATAGCCAGGCCGATGTCGTTGGCGTCGACCTGCGAGGCACCGGTCTGGCGAATGGTTTCTTCGACCTTCTGAGCCAGCATGGCGAGGTCGGAGTCGGTGACTGGCCGTCCCTGGCAGGCTTTGCGCACACCGGAGACGATCTTCTCGCGGCTGAACGGCTCCACCACGCCGCTGCGCTTGATGATGTTGAGACTCGCGGTCTCGGTGGTGCTGAAGCGGCGGCCGCATTCCGGGCACTGCCGGCGGCGGCGAATCGAAAGCCCGTCGTCGCTCGTGCGCGAGTCGACGACTCGGGAATCGGGGTGGCGACAGAACGGGCAGAACATTGTGCCCCCAGCCTACCGCTCTACCCCTGCAAGACAATTCCGCGTGTCTTCCGCGAGAGCGGGAACTTTGCTGCTTCGGGTGGGCTGAAGCAACAAAATTCCCGCTCTCGCCAAACGTGACTCAGCTAAAGCGAGCCGTCACCGCGTCGCCATGGGCTGGCAGCGCCTCGGCATTGGAGAGCGCGCGGATGTGACCGGTGACAGCTTCGAGCGCTTCGCGGCTGTAGCGCACGACCTGCTGCGGCCTGAGGAACGTGTAGGCGCCGAGGCCGGAAGAGAACCGGGCTGCTCCCCCGGTGGGCAAAACGTGGTTGGAGCCGGCGACGTAGTCGCCGAGGCTCACCGGCGAATACGGACCGAGAAAGATTGCCCCGGCATTCTCAATTTCGGCCAGCACGGCGTCGGGATCGCTCGTCTGAATCTCTAGGTGTTCCGGTGCGAAGGCGTTGCTGAACCCAGCCGCGACGTGCAGATTATCGACGAGAACGATGGCAGATTGGCGACCGCCGAGCGAGGCGGTCACCCGGTCGCTGTGGGTAGTGGATGCCGCCAGCACGGCAAGGCGCGCCGCCACGGCATCGGCGAGTTCGGGCGAATCGGTCACCAGCACGGCGGCGGCGAGTTCGTCGTGCTCGGCCTGGCTGACCAGGTCGGCGGCGACGAGCATGGGGTCGGCGGCGGCATCCGCTATGACGAGAATGTCGGTGGGTCCGGCCTCTGAATCGATGCCGGCCTGGCCGCGAATGAGTCGTTTGGCAGCGGCGACGTAGACGTTGCCGGGGCCGGTGACGATCTGCACTGGCGCGAGTCCGATGTCTTCCACGCCGTAGGCGAGGGCGCCGATAGCGCCGGCGCCGCCCATCGCGTAGATCTCGTCAACACCGAGCAGGCCGGCGACGGCGAGGATGGTCGGGTGCACGCGACCGTCGAAGTGGCTCTGCGGCGGCGAAGCGAGGGCGATTGACCGAACCCCCGAAACCTGAGCGGGCACGACATTCATCACCACACTTGAAGGGTAGACAGCCTTGCCGCCGGGAACATAGAGGCCGACCCGGTTCACCGGCTGCCAGCGCTGCGTGACGGTGGCTCCGGCCTCGATCGTGGTCGTTGCGTGCGGCGGCACCTGCGCGGCACTGGCCAGGCGCACCCGGCGAATGGTCTCGGTGATCGCGGTGCGCACGGTCGCATCAAGCCCGGCGACCGCGTCGGCAATGTGGCTGGCCGGAACTCGCACCTGGCCCGGGCGCACCCGGTCGAGGCGTTCAGCCTGGTCAAGCAGGGCAGCCCCGCCGCGCTCCCGCACGTCAGCGATCAGCTCGGCCGCGATATCGGCGGCCGCGGCAACGCTGGTCAGGGCGCGTGGAACGGAGGCCAGGAGCGCGGCCGGTGTCGGCTCGCTTCCGCGAAGGTCAATAGTCTGAATCATCGTGGCCCAGCCTATCCGTCCATGAGGCGTAACAATCAGTGCGCGGGAATAGGCTAAGGCTGAAATAGATTGTTGGTTGAGTATGCAAAGCAACGTTGAACCCCCGGTAATTACTCGGCCTGAGACCAATCAGCCCGCGGCTGACCCGCCCGTGGCTTTGCCCTCCGGGCCTCCGCTGGCCGCCGACCCCAATGCGCCCGACGACCTCGCCGCGTTCAAACACGCGTTCCGCCGTCATGCAGCCGGCGTCGCTGCGATCACGACGCTCGCGCCCGACGGCAGCCCGGTGGGCTTCACGGCCACCTCCCTGGCATCACTCTCCGCAGTGCCGCCACTCGCCACGTTCAATATGGCCCGCTCGGCGAGCTCGTGGGCGGCGATCGCCGCTGCCGACCGCGTGGTTATCCACATGCTGGGTGCCCACAACCGTGGCGTGGCAGAAAAGCTCGCCGGCCCGCACGACGAACGTTTCGTCGGCGATCACTGGCGACCGGGCCCGTACGGGCTTCCGGTGCTGGTCGGCGTCACCAGCTGGATGATCGGCCGCATCGTCGAGCGCGTTCCGGTGCACAACAACGCCGTCGTGGTCGTGCAGATCGAGGGCGGCGGCATGGGCACCGACGACGAAGCCCTGCTGTACCACGAGCGCACCTATCGGGTTCCGGGCGCCACCGTCTAGGCCTGGTTTAGGTGCGTGGCTGCTTCTCAGCTGCGTGCTTTTCGGCGGCCTTGCGGCGACGGCGCTCAGCTTCAGCGACTGCAGCCTCAACCGGAGTCGGCGCTGTTCCACCGAGGTGCGCCGGCTGCCACCACTGTCCGGCACCGGGCACCGAGTACTCCGCCTGCACCGCGTCGACCAAGGCCTGCAGGGTGTCGTGGAGCCGCACGGTGGCAACCGCGACGTCGTCGTCGACGGTGTCTACGGCATCCGCGGAAAAGGGCTTCCCAAAGCGGATGCTGACCGGCACGCCGATCCGCTCCCGCAGGGTCGAACGATGGTTTTTGGTCATCAGCCGATGCCCGCCCCACACGGCGACCGGAATGATCGGCACGTTCGCGGCCAGCGCCATGCGCACCGCACCGGTCTTGAGCTCGCGCACGGTGAACGAGGCATTGACGCCGCCCTCGGGAAAGACTCCGAGCAGTTCACCGTCGCGCACGGCGTCGACGGCCTCGGCGTAAGCCGCGCCGCCGCTTTGCATGTCGACCGAGATGTGCTTCATGCCGCGCAGCAGCGACCCGACCAGCTTCTGGTCGAAGGCGCCCTTCTTGGCCATGAACCGGATATGGCGGCGGTTGTGCAGCCAGGTCACCCACTCGACCAGGGCGAAGTCCAGGTAGCCGAAGTGGGTGATCGCCAGCACCGCTCCGCCGGTGGCCGGCAACTGTTCGAGCCCGGTGACAGTGCGGCGCACCCGAAGCAGACCGAACAGGGCTCGCCCCGCTCCGATGGCGGCCTGGTAGATCGGCTCTGGCTTGTGCATGCTGCCAGCCTAGGCTGGCATCCTGTCAGTAAGCGCCACAGATCAGGTGAGGCAATTCGGGCCGAGAATGCTCTTGAGCTCGCCGAACAGGTCGGCGCTCACCTTCACCCGGTGCGGCAGCTCAAACACCCGGGCCACATCACCCTTGACCAGCTTCAGCCGCACCTCGGCGTCGCCGGCGTGGCGTTTGAGAATCTCACCGAGCGCACTCACGGTGTCGGTGTTCGCGCGGGTCTCCCCCACCGTGATCGAGACCATGCTTTGATCTGAGCCCTGGCCGAGCTCCGGCTGGAACACGCTGAAGGCGTGCAGGTTCATGCCGTCATCGCGCAGGCTCACCCGGCCGCGCACCACCACGACCGAGTCGCTGATCAGCTCGGGCGCGAACTCGAGGTAGGCCTTGCCCATGAACATCGCCGTGATTTCACCGCCGAAGTCCTCGACCTGAATCATGCCGTACTGGTTGCCCGATTTCTTGGCGATACGATGCTGCACGCTCGTGATCAGGCCGGCCACGGTCACCGTGTCGCCGTCCTCGGTCGACTCAGACGCGATCAGGTCGGCGATCGTGGTACTGGCGTGCTTGGCGAGCGGAATTTCCAACCCGGCGAGCGGATGGTCGGACACATACAATCCGAGCATGTCGCGTTCGTAGGCGAGCTTTTCTTTTTTGCTCCATTCGGGGCGGTCTGGCACCTGCTCGGTTTCCTGTGGCTCGTCGAACAGGCTGTCAAAGTCGAACCCAATATTGCCGTTGCTCTCTTCACGCTTGATCTTGACGGCCGACTCGACGGCCGACTCGTGAATCTCGACCATGCCGCGCCGAGTCGCGCCGAGCGAGTCGAATGCCCCGGCCTTGACCAGCGATTCAATCGTGCGCTTGTTGGCGACCGGCAGCGGAACCTTGCGCAGAAAATCGTGGAACGACTCGAAGCGCCCTTTCTCCTCGCGCGCGCCGCGAATGGCCTCGACCACATTGAAGCCCACGTTTCGCACAGCACCCAAACCAAAACGGATGTCGGTGCCCACGGCCGCGAAGAACCCGATCGACTCGTTCACGTCGGGCGCCAGCACCTGGATTCCCATGCGGCGGCACTCGTTGAGATACAGCGCGAGCTTGTCGCGGGAGTCGCCGACGCTCGTGAGCAGGGCCGCCATGTACTCGGCCGGGTAGACAGCCTTGAGGTATGCGGTCCAGTAGGAGAGCACGCCGTACGCGGCCGAGTGAGCCTTGTTGAAGGCGTAGTCGGAGAACGGCAGGAGGATATTCCAGACCGTGGTGACGGCATCCATTGAATAGCCGCGGTCCTGCATGCCCTTCGAGAAGCCCTCGAACTGCTTGTCCAGCTCCGACTTCTTTTTCTTACCCATGGCGCGGCGCAGCAGGTCGGCTTCACCGAGCGTGAAGCCGGCGAGCACCTGCGCGATCGACATGACCTGCTCCTGGTACACGATCAGGCCGTAGGTGGTGCCGATGACATCCTTAAGGGGCTCTTCGAGCTCCTTGTGGATCGGGATGATCTCCTGCACACCGGTCTTCCGCAGCGCATAGTTGGTGTGCGAGTTAGCGCCCATGGGGCCGGGCCGGTAGAGGGCGATGACGGCCGAAATGTCTTCGAAGTTGTCGGGTTTCATCAACCGCAGCAGGGCCCGCATGGGACCGCCGTCGAGCTGGAACACACCGAGCGTGTCGCCGCGGGCGAGCAGTTCGTAGGCGGCCGGGTCTTCAAGACCGAGGTCTTCGAGTATGGGTCGGTGCCCGCGGTTCACGGCGATGTTGTCGAGGGTGTCGTCGATGATGGTGAGGTTGCGCAGCCCCAGGAAGTCCATCTTGATCAGTCCGAGGGCTTCGGAGGCCGGGTAGTCGAATTGCGTGACGACCTGACCATCCGCTTCACGTTTCATGATCGGGATGATGTCGATCAAAGGGTCGCTCGACATGATGACGCCGGCGGCGTGCACACCCCACTGGCGCTTGAGGTTTTCCAGGCCGAGCGCGGTGTCGAACACGGTGCGGGCTTCGGGGTCGCTCTCGATCACCGCACGAAAGTCGGCCGCTTCACGGTACCGCGGGTGGTCCTTGTCGAACATGCCGGTGAGTGGCACGTCCTTGCCCATGATGGCCGGCGGCATGGCTTTGGTCAGCTTGTCGCCCATGCCGAATGGGAAGCCGAGCACCCGAGAGGCGTCTTTCAGGGCCTGCTTGGCCTTGATGGTGCCGTAGGTGACAATTTGGGCGACGCGTTCCTCGCCGTACTTCTCGGTGACGTACTTGATGACTTCACCGCGGCGACGCTCATCGAAGTCGACGTCGAAGTCGGGCATGGAGACGCGGTCAGGGTTGAGGAACCGCTCGAAGATGAGGCCGTGCACGAGCGGGTCGAGGTCGGTGATGCCCATGGCGTAGGCCACCATCGAGCCGGCGCCCGAGCCACGGCCGGGACCGACGCGGATGCCCTGCTGCTTGGACCACATGATGAAGTCGGCGACGACGAGAAAGTAGCCGGGGAACCCCATCTGTACGATGATGCCGATTTCGTAGTCGGCACGCTTGCGCACGTCTGCCGGGATGCCCTTCGGGTACCGTTTGGCCAGCCCGATCTCGTTCTCCTTGATGAACCAGCTTTCCTCGTTCTCGCCCTCCGGGCACGGAAAGCGGGGCATGTAGTTGGCTTTGGTGTTGAATTCCACCTCGCAACGCTCGGCGATAAGCAGAGTGTTGTCGCAGGACTCGGGGTGGTCCCGAAACAGGTGCCGCATTTGCGCGGCCGTTTTGAGGTAGAACTCGTTGGAGTCGAACTTGAACCGGTTGGGGTCGTCGAGCGTCGACGCCGACTGCACGCAGAGCAGCGCGGCATGGGCGGTCGCATCGTGCGCGTGCGTGTAGTGCAGGTCGTTGCTGGCCAGCAGGGGCAGGTCGAGCTCCTTGGCGAGCTTGAGCAGGTCGGTCATGGTGCGGCGTTCAATGTCGATGCCGTGATCCATGATCTCGCAGAAGAAGTTTTCCTTGCCGAAGATGTCCTGAAAATCGCCGGCGGCCTTCTTGGCTTCCTCGTACTGGCCGAGGCGCAGGCGGGTCTGCACTTCCCCACCGACGCAGCCGGTGGTGCCGATCAGGCCCTTGGAGAACTGGCTGAGCAGCTCACGGTCCATGCGGGGCTTGAAGTAGTAGCCCTCGAGGCTGGCCTTCGACGAGAGCCGGAACAGGTTGTGCATGCCCTCGGTGTTTTCGGAGAGCAGCGTCATGTGGGTGTACGAGCCGGCACCACCGACGTCATCCCGGTTTTGACCGCTCGTACCCCAGCGCACCCGGGTCTTGTCCCGACGATCGGTGCCGGGGGTGATGTAGGCCTCTGTGCCGATGATGGGCTTGATGCCGGCGTCGGTTGCGCTCTTCCAGAAGTCGAACGCCCCGAACACGTTGCCGTGGTCGGTGATCGCCACCGCCGGCATCCCCTGCTCGACGGCGGCGTTGATCAGGGGTTTCACCCGGGCGGCGCCGTCGAGCATGGAGTATTCGCTGTGTACGTGCAGGTGGACGAAATTGTCAGTGGCACTGACCGGGTTACTCACAAGGACTCCGACGAGTTGGTGAAACGGTAAGGGACGAGTCGGCCTCGGTCAGTCTCCGCGCAGCACCGCGAGGGCATGCGTGAGGTCGGCCGGGTAGTCGGCGTTGTAGGTGACCCACTCGTGACTGTCCGGGTGGGTGAATGCCAGCTGTGTGGCGTGCAGCCACTGGCGGGTCAGTCCGAGCCGGGCGGTGATCGACGGATCGGCGCCATACATGGCGTCGCCGACGCAGGGATGCCGTTGGGCGGTCATGTGTACGCGGATCTGGTGGGTGCGCCCGGTCTCCAGGTGCACCTCGAGCAGGGAACCGTATGGGAAGGCTTCCAGCGTCTCGTAGTGGGTGATAGAAGGCTTGCCGTCGGCCATGACCGCGAACTTCCAGTCCGACCGCGGGTGGCGGCCGATCGGAGCGTCGATGGTGCCAGTGAGCGGATCGGGGTGGCCCTGCACGACCGTGTGGTAAATCTTCTCGACCTCGCGGTCGTGGAACGCCTTCTTGAGTGCGACATAGGCCGTCTCCGATTTGGCGACGACCATGAGACCGCTCGTGCCCACGTCGAGGCGGTGCACGATGCCGGCCCGTTCGGCGGCACCGGAGGTCGCGATGCGGAAGCCCGCGGCCAAGAGGGCGCCGGGAACGGTCGGTCCGGTCCAGCCGACGCTCGCATGCGCGGCCACACCGGCCGGCTTGTTGATGACGATGATGCTCTCATCGTCGTGCACGACGGTGAGGTCGGGAACGGCGATGGGGATAATGCGCAGGGGCTGCTTGGGCTGCCACGTCACCTCGATCCAGCTGCCGGCCCGCAAACGGTCGGACTTGCCCACCACCGTTCCGTCGAGCACGACGCCGCCGGCCTCAGACACCTCGGCGGCGAAGCTGCGTGAGAACCCGAACAGCTTGGCCAAGCCGGCGTCGACGCGCACGCCTTCCAGGCCGTCCGGCAGGGGCAACGATCGCCGCTCCGGGGAGTTGGACAGCCCCGGGGAGCCGGTCACGGCCGGACCTCGGGGGCCGGCCGTTCGCGGGTGGGGGCAACGGTGTCGCTGGGGGTGGTATCGGGGGTCACAGCATCCGTTTGTTTCAGTGTTGAAGTGGCGGTCTTGCCAACGGCCACGACCTTGTTTCCGTCGAGGCCGATGCCGCGAATGGTCAGGATCATGAAGATCACCATGCTGCTCACGATGGCCATATCGGCGACGTTGTAGATCGCCGGAAGCAGCCACGGTGTGGAGATAAAGTCGACGACGTGCCCGACCCCGAAGCCGGGTTCGCGCAGCAGCCGATCGGTCAGATTGCCCAGCACTCCGCCGAGCAGCAGTCCGAAGACGAGACCCCAGGCGAATGAGTGGATGCGCCGGGCAAACCAGGCGATGAAAACCACAACGGCGGCGGCGATGATCGAGAAGATCCAGGTGGAGCCGCTCGCGAGGGAGAACGCCGCACCCGGGTTCCGAACGAAGTGCAGTTGCAGCACATCATTCAGAACCCGGATCACGGAACCCTCGGTCATCGAAGCAACGACGAGGTACTTGCTGACTTGATCGAGGGCGTAAACGCCGAGCGCGACGAGGGCTAGAACGATAAGCGCTCGCGAACGCTTCTTCGTTCGGGCCCTAGGCTCCAAAGCCCTGGAAGCTGGGCTTCGGCGCGTTGCCGGCGTCGGCCGTGGAGCCGACCGAGGTCGCGTCGAGGTCGTGCAGTTGACCCTCGATGTAGCTCTTGAGCTTCAGACGGTACTCGCGCTCGAAGGTGCGCAACTCATCGATTTTGACTTCGAGCGTTGAGCGCTCTTGGTCGAGCTTCTGCAGCTGAACGCGCTGCTGGGTCTCGGCTTCGGCGATAACGCGTGCTGCGGTGGCGTGGCCTTCGGCGATCAGGGCGTCGCGCTTCTCAGCGCCCTCCTTGACGTGCTCTTCGTGCAGGCGCCGAGCCAGCTGCAGCAGGTTGGTCGTGCCGGCCGTCTCGTCGATCGGTGCGGCAGCGGCAACCGGAGCGGCCACGGGTTCGACGACGACGGGCTCTGCAACGACGGCGGCGACCGGAGCAGACTCGGCTGCCGGGGCAGCGTCAGAGCCGACCTGACCGCGCAGTTCCTCGTTCTCCTTGGTCAGGCGACGCAGTTCGACGACGACCTCGTCGAGAAAGTCATCGACCTCGTCCTGGTCGTATCCCTCACGAAACTTGGTCGACTGGAACCTTTTGTTGACTACATCTTCCGGAGTTAGCGCCATGGCTTTCCACCCTCAAAACTTGTATTTATTGTGAACATTTGACTGACTCGAGCCGATGAGCGGCTCAAGTATTTTATTGACTACGGGCTGCCGACGAGCGAGTACGGGCTCACGGCGAACCAGTCATCCGACAAGGATACATGCCTCACTAGGCGCGTTGTATTATTCCTGCCACGGTCATGCCGACGATGCAGCAAAGCATCGTCAACGTGAAGCCGAAATCCAAAGCGATGGGCCCGATGCGAAGCGGCGGGACCAGGCGACGGAAGAAACGTACCGGCGGATCGGTCAGCGTGTAGACGAGTTCGACCAGCACGAGCAGGAAGCCTTGCGGTCGCCAGGCCCGGTTGACACCGCGCACGAGGTCAATGATGAATCGGCCCCAAAGCACGAGGAAGTACATGAAGAACACGAAATAGAGAAGATTCCCCAGAATTGATAGACCAGTCACACTTAAGTCTAGCCTTGCGCGAAGAAGGAGCTGTCTTCAGCGCCCTCTTCGGTGGTGCTGTCGCCGGAAACGACAACGTGGGACGGCGACAAGAGAAAGACCTTGGCGGTGACGCGCTCGATCTTGCCGTACAAGCCCTGTGACAGGCCGCTGGCGAAGTCGATGAGGCGGCGTGCATCGCCGTCGCTCATCTGCGACAAGTTGATGATGACCGGAATTCCTTCGCGGAAGGATTCGGCGATGGCCTGGGCGTCCTTGTAGGCGCGGGGGTGAACCGTGAGAATCTCATTCATTTCAGACGCAGCCACATTCTGGGGGGTCGAAGTCTTACGCAGGGGGGTCACCGGTGCACGACCGGCAGAGTTCTGGGCCGCGTTGGAGTGCGGCGCAGTGTCGTGTCCGCGTGCGGGAACGGCACTGACATGGTTCGTGGCGCCGTTGTTCGACGGACCGTTGTTGGAGGTACCGGCGGGTGCCTGGTACTCCAGCTCTTCGTCTGCCAGACCCAGGTAGACCATGGTTTTCTTGAGCGGGTTGGACATGTCGACCTCCGTGTTGGTTTGCTACTTCGAGATTATTAGAGCACCGGGCGATTGCCGGTGATTGCCGTGCCAATTCTTAGGTGTGTCGCCCCTTCGAGCACCGCCGCCGCGTAGTCCTGGCTCATGCCCATGGACAAAGCAGTGGCTGCCGGCGCCTGGCCGCGCAACCGCTCGCTGAGCTCGCGCACGTGGGCGAAGGCTCGGCGCGGTTCAACGCCGAGTGGCGCCACGGCCATCAGGCCGAGCAGGCGCAGTCCTGGCGTGGCCAGAACGTTGTCAACGAGGGCCGTCAGGTTGGCGGGATCCACGCCGCCGCGAGCCGCGTCATCCGTGAGATTCACCTGAATAAAACAGTCGACGCTAGAATCTTCCGAGCCCAGCGCGGTCACGAGGGACTCTCGATCAATCGAGTGGATGACGTTGGCGTAGGCCCGCACCTGGCGCGCCTTTTTGCCCTGAATTTGACCGACGAAGTGCCAGACGAGGTCTTGGCCGGCGAGCTCTGCGGCCTTGGCCTGTGCCTCCTGGTGCCGGTTCTCCCCCAGGTTGCGAACGCCTAGAGCGTAGAGCTCTTCGATCAGCGAGACCGGGTGAAACTTGGTGATAGCGATCGTGGTGATGTCGGCCGGGTCACGGCCAGCCGCACGTGCGGCATCGGCGACGCCGCCGCGCACGGTCTGCAGGCGGGAGGCCAGATCGCTCGGTTGCGTCATGCTCGATGCCGGTTCGGCGGCCGCCGCGTCAGGAAGTGCCATTTCATGCTGCTCGGTTCGTTACGTGCGATTAATGCAGTGCGCCCCGGGTCGACATTCTGGCCGTCGGCCCGGGACTACTGCAAACGCGCCCTATTTAAGGAAGTCGGGGATGTCGAGGTCGTCGGCCTCTTCTTCAAAGGCCGGGTCGGCCACGGTCACACCGTTGCCGGCATCAGAGCCGCCCCAGACCGAGGCCGCGAGCTCGCCGTCGCTGTAGCTGCCCGAATCGGTTGCACGGGTTCCGGTGGCGCTTTCAGCGGATGCTGCCCCTCCGGCCGCAGCCGTTCCGGCACCGGCCGCGATGCCGGCGGCGACGAGATCGGCACGCCGGACCTCGACCGCCTTGGCGCCGGGCTCGCCGCCGTCGAAACCGGCGGCGATGACGGTGACCCGCACCTCGTCACCGAGGGTGTCGTCGATGACGGCACCGAAGATGATGTTGGCTTCGGGGTGCACGGCTTCCTGCACGAGGCGGGCCGCGTCGTTGATCTCGAAAATACCGAGGTTGGAGCCGCCCTGGATCGACAGGAGCACGCCGTGCGCGCCGTCGATCGAGGCCTCGAGCAGGGGTGACGCCACGGCCAATTCTGCCGCCTTGATGGCACGGTCGGCGCCGCGAGCCGAGCCGATTCCCATGAGGGCCGAGCCGGCGCCCTGCATGACCGACTTGACGTCGGCGAAGTCGAGGTTGATCAGGCCGGGGGTGGTGATCAGGTCGGTGATGCCCTGCACGCCGGCCAGGAGTACCTGGTCGGCGGTCGCGAAGGCCTCGAGCATGCTGATGCCGCGGTCACTGATTTCGAGCAGGCGATCGTTGGGCACGACGATGAGGGTGTCGACCTCGTTCTTGAGCGAGGCGACGCCGGTCTCGGCCTGGGCCTGGCGGCGCTTACCCTCGAAGCCGAACGGCTTGGTGACCACACCAATGGTGAGGGCACCGATCGACTTGGCAATGCGGGCGACGACGGGGGCGCCACCGGTTCCGGTACCGCCACCTTCGCCGGCGGTGACGAAGACCATGTCGGCCCCGGCGAGGGCTTCCTCGATCTCTTCGGCGTGGTCCTCGGCGGCGCGGCGACCCACCTCGGGGTCAGCGCCGGCACCGAGACCACGGGTGAGGTCACGACCAACGTCGAGCTTGACGTCGGCGTCGCTCATGAGCAGAGCCTGGGCATCCGTATTGATGGCGATGAACTCGACACCGCGGAGGCCAAGTTCGATCATGCGGTTAACGGCGTTGACGCCGCCACCGCCGATGCCGACAACCTTGATGACGGCTAGATAATTTTGATTGTTTGACACGTCCGGCCTCCGGGTGGAACCTTAAACCTCTAGTCGAAGTTTAAAGTTATGCTGAGTATGCAATTCCTGTTTACGAAAGTATGCGCGGGCGACGCATGGATGGGGAGGCGCGCCCGCGTGTCGCGAAGAACTCGCCGAATCCGTCGCGAACTAGCGCAGCACGGCGCTGTCAGGCGACGAGACGTCGTACTCGTTGACCGTGCCGGCCGGGTGGCCCACCAACAAGGCCGCCAGCACGACCGCCTTGTACTCGGATTTCTCCGGACTACCCCAGACCACGCGTTCGCCGCCGAGCAGGCTCAGGGTCACGTCGTCCGTGGTGACGGCGGTCACCGAATCCAGTTGGGTCCGGATGCTTTCCGGCAGCACGGCGAGCACCGCGGCGGCCGCTTTGAACCCGGCGCTGTCGATGCCGTCCGGCGCGTCAATCAGAGGGTAGCCTGCGCTGCGTTCCGGCGTCGTCTCGATGACGACTCCGGCGGCATCGACCAGGTCGAATCCGGTCGGGCCCGTCAGCACGCCCACCGGCACCCGCTCGACGATGCGCACCACGAGCGTGCCGGGCGGGCGACTCTCTGTGACATAGCTCTGGATGAGCGTGAACTTGGACAGTTCGCCCTTGACCCTGGCGCTGTCGATGAGCGGCAGCGGAATACCGACCTGATCGGCGAGGGCCGCCGATACGTCCGCTGCCGGAATCCGGCTGGTGCCGACGACCTCAATCGTGCGCAGGGCCATCAGCGGTGAGTAGGCGGCTCCGATGATGAGCGCGAAGGCGAGCAGAATCGATCCGACGCCGACAATCCACGCGGTGCGCCGCCGCCGGGTGCGCCCCGTGAACCGTCGCACCTCGGCGCGTTCGAAGCGTTTGCGGGCGCGCTGGGCCGCCCGCAGCACCGACCGGGCCGCGCGGGCGCCAGCCGTGCCGCCGGAGGGCTCCTCGGCCGGTCCTGACTTCGTGCTTGCCCGGGCCAACGAGGGCGCAGAGGCGGCAGGGGTTCTGCCAGCAGGCGCTGTGCTCGGCGTCGGTTTGACAGTGTTCGGCGTAGCGGATGCCCCTCCCCCGGCCAGAACGATCGGTTCCGTCGTCGTGTCGGAGGGATCGAACGGTTTCGGCGCGCGTGTGAGCGCTGCGGCCAGGCCGCCCCGCGTGGCCTTCGGCTTCGTCGGCTCGGACGGCCGTTTCTGCGGCGCTGAAGCCCGCTTCTGCGCCGATCGCGCTGGCTCCGGTGCCGGCGTTGTCGCGGGCGTTGGGGCGTCCGATTCTGTCCGTGCCTCCACTGTCGGCTTGGCGCGCTGCGATTTCGCGGTCGAGGACGGAGCGGCCGGGGACGCAGCGGCCGGGGACGCAGCGGCCGGGCGGGCCCTGTCAGGCTTGGCCGGTCGGTCGAATCCGGCCGGCCGCCTCACCGCCGCCTCATCCGCGTACTTTTTCGAGCGAGGCTAGCAGCTGGGGCACGATGCGGTTCACATCGCCGCAGCCGAGCGTCACGACGAAGTCGCCGTCACGCGCGATGCTGGCGAGATAATCGGCAGCATCCTGCCAGTCGGGCACGTAGGCCACGTGGGACGGGTCGCGGAACCGTTCGGAGACGAGCGCGCCGGTGACGCCGGGCTCCGGGTCTTCGCGGGCACCGTAGACGCCGAGCACGATGGTCTGGTCGGCGAAGTTTTCGAGGGTCTCGGCGAATTCCTGAGCGAACAGGCGGGTGCGGCTGTACAGGTGCGGCTGGTGCACCGCGATGATGCGGCCCGCGCCGACCACGGTGCGGGCCGCGGCAAGGGCGGCGGCTACCTCGGTCGGGTGGTGGGCGTAGTCGTCATAGACGCTGACACCGCCGACGGTGCCGTGCAGTTCGAACCGGCGCTGGGTGCCGCCGAAGCCAGCGATCGCGTCCAGGCTGGCCGACGGGTCGAAGCCGAGTCCGACCAGAACGGCGAAAGCGCCGGCCGCGTTGATGGCGTTGTGCTTGCCTGGGACGCGCAGGGTGGCGCTGTAATCCTGGCCCTGCCAGGAGACACTGAAGCTGACCGGCCCGGTGGTAGTGATGGAGTGCACGCGAACGGTGGAATCGGGGTGCTCGCCGAAGGTGACCACGCGGGCGGCGGCATCCGCTGCGCTGAGTCCAGCGGTGATGGCGGCCGTGACCCGCACGGCGCCGACGTCATCGGAGGAGATGACGACCAACTCTGAAGCCTTGCTGCTGAACTCGACGAAGGCCGCCTCGAACGCTTCGAGCGACCCGTAGTGGTCGAGGTGGTCGGGGTCGACGTTCGTGACCAGCGCAACGGCCGTGTGGTACAGCAGAAAGGAGCCGTCGGATTCGTCGGCCTCGACCACGAACAGGTCGTCGGCGCCGCTCGCGGAGCTGACCCCGAGCGATTCGATCACGCCGCCGTTGACGAAGCTCGGGTCTGTGCCGAGGCCGAGCAGCCCGGTGACGATCATGCCGGTCGAGGTCGTCTTGCCGTGCGCGCCGGCCACCGAGACGAGCCGGTGCGCTCGAATGAGCCAGGCGAGGGCCTGCGCGCGGTGCAGCACCGGGAGGCCGCGTTCGTTCGCGAGCACATACTCGGGGTTGTCCTGCCACAGGGCACCGGTGACGACGAGCGTGTCGGCGGCGCCAACGTTGGACGCATCGTGCCCGATGAACACGGTCGCACCGAGATCGCGCAGGGCCTCGACGTTGGGCGAGTTCTTCGCGTCGGAGCCCGTGACGGTGTAGCCCCGGTTCAGGAACAGGCGTGCGATGCCGCTCATGCCGGATCCGCCGATGCCCACGAAGTGCACACGTCCGAGGTCGTCGGGAATGGTCAGAGTGAGGTCTGGTTTGATCACGGTGGTGCGCTCTTCTCGTTTGAAGCTAATGAAACAGTTTGTGCGGGCACTACGTTACGCGTGCCGACCGACGTTCAGGTCGTGAGCGCCTCGTGAATCAGGTCGACCATCCGAGCGGTTCCGTCGCGCGCACCAACGGATGCCGCCCCCCGCGCCATCTTGCCCCGCCGCGCCCGGTCACCCAACAGGGTCACCAGCTCGCCCTGAACGAAGGCCGGAACGAAGTCCGCGTCAGCGATCAACACGCCCCCTCCCGCTGCCAGCACGGGCGCGGCGTTGAAACGCTGTTCACCGTTGCCGACCGCATACGGCACGTAGACGGCCGGAATGCCGAGCGCACACAGTTCGCTCACCGTGGCAGCGCCCGCGCGGGTCACGGCGAAATCAGCCACGGCGAGGGCGAGATCCATACGGTCGCAGTAGGCGAGAAGGTGGTAGCCCGGCAGCTCGGGGTCGGTGACCTCGGCCTTCGACCCGGTGATGTGCAGCACCTGCCAGCCCGCAGCGACGAGTGCGGCTGCCGAGGCGATCATCGCGGCATTCAGTGTGCGGGCTCCGAGCGACCCGCCGGTGACGAGCAACACGGGGCGATCCGGGGCGAGGCCAAAGTACTCCAGCGCCTCTGGCCGGCCAGCCACGCGGTCGAGTTCTTCGATTTCGGGACGCAGCGGCATGCCCACGAACCGAGCGTGCCGAATCTTTGTGCCGGCGAAAGCGACGCCGACGTGCCGGGTCAGGCGGGCGCCGAGCTTATTGGCCAGTCCGGGCCTGGCGTTGGCCTCGTGAATGACGATCGAAACCCCGGCACGCCGGGCGGCGAGGTAGGCCGGCGTCGACACGTAGCCGCCGAACCCGACGACGACATCCACGTGGCGCGAGCGGATGACGTCGGTCACCGTTCGCACGGCAGCGTTGAAGCGCGGCAGAAAGCGCAGGGCGGCCCGATTCGGGCGGCGCGGAAACGGCACCCGGGGAACGACGATGAGTTCGTAGCCGCGCTCGGGCACCAGGCGCGCCTCGAGACCCTCAGCGGTTCCGAGAACCAGCACCGTGGCATCCGCTTCAAGAAGACGGATGCGGTCGGCGACGGCGAGCAGGGGGTTGACGTGGCCGGCGGTTCCGCCGCCCGCTAAAAGGTACGTGGTCATGCCCGGTCAGCCTCGATGGAGTCGAAATCATTCTGGGGTTCGCTCGAGCGGTCGCCGCGCGCGAAAGAGAGCACGATGCCGATCGCCACCAGAGTGGTGAGCAGAGCGGTGCCACCGGCCGAGATCAGCGGCAGCGGTACGCCCAACACGGGGAACACTCCGAGCACTACGCCGATGTTGACGAAGGCCTGGCCGATGATCCAGACCATGGCGGCGGCGGTAGAGACCTTGGCCTGCACGGTCGTGGCCGTGCGCATGATGCGCAAAAAGGCGAAGGCCAGCAGAATAAACATGCCGAGCACGACGACACAGCCGATCAGGCCGAGTTCTTCGCCGATGATGGCGAAGATGTAGTCGTTGTCGGCGGCCGGCAGCCAGGACCATTTGGCTTTGGAGTTGCCGAGGCCCACCCCGAAGACCCCGCCGTTGGCCAGCGCCCAGGTGCCGTGCAGCGGTTGCCAGCAGCTTTGGGAAATCTCCCCGACCAGTTCGGTGCAGCCCTCGTTGAGAAAGCTCGTGATGCGAGTCAGCCGATTGGGGCTCGCGATGGCCAGCACGACCGCTGCGCCAACGCCGACCAGCAGCGGCACGGCGAGCAGGCGCAGTTTGACGCCGGCAAAGAACAGGGCGCCGAACAGGATGCCGGCCATGATCATCACCGTGCCGAGATCACCGCCGATCATGACCAGCAGCACCGCGCTGCCGCCGACGCCGAACACCGGGATGAATACGTGCTTCCAGTCGTCGAGCTGGTGCTGCTTCTTCGACAGGATCACCCCAAGCCAGATGACCAGGGCCACCTTGATGCCCTCGGACGGCTGGAACTGGATCCCGAAGATGTTCAGCCAGTTGGTGTTACCGCCGGTGCCGCGGCCGAGCCCGGTCGCCACGACCAGAAACTGCAGAAAACAGGTGATCAGCAGCGACGGCCAGGCCACGCGCCGCCAAAAGGCGAGCGGCAGGCGGCTGACCACGAGCATGAGCGGAATACCGATCAGCGCGAACATGCCCTGCCGCAGCAATCCGCCGAAGAAGCCCATGTCGGCCAGAAAGGAGTCCACCGACGACGAGGACAGCACCATGACGAGGCCGAAGATGACCAGGAACAGGGTGGTGCCGAGCAGCAGAAAGTAGTTACCGCCCTCAGACTTGAATACCCGCCCGAGGTTGATTCGAACCTGGGGCCCGCTCGGCTCGTCTGCCACCGTCGCCTTCTCGGGTGCCCGCGACGTCCGCCCCGCAGCGGCACGGAGACCGGACGCGGGTCGTGAACCGGCGCCGGATCGTGGTCCGGACCCGGATCGGGTACCGGAGGCAGGCCGTGAATCGGAAACTGGCTCCGGGGACATGCGCTGCGCCTGCGTGGTCGGCCGGGTGCGGGAGGCGGGGTTGCGCGGCACCTGTACCATCCGCGTCACCTGCCCAAAAAGTCGTGTACTGCCTGATTGAAGAGCCGGCCGCGTTCGGCATAGCTCTCGAATTGGTCCATCGATGCGGCGGCCGGTGCCAGCAGCACCGTGTCACCCGCGCGAGCGAGTTCGGCGGCCAGCCGCACCGCCCGCGTCATCACTAGTTCGGTGCCGTTCGATACAGTGTCGTCTGGGTCGATCTCGAACACGGTCAGGTCGGGGGCGTGTCGCGCGAATGCCTGGCGTAATGCCAGGCGATCGACGCCGATGATGATCGCGCCGCGCAACCGGCCGACGTGCTTTTGCACGAGCTGGTCGATATCCACGCCCTTGAGCAGCCCGCCCACCAGCCAAACCACCGACTCGTACGCGGCCAGGGAGGCATCGGCGGCGTGCGGGTTGGTGGCCTTGGAATCGTCGACCCACTCCACGCCGTCGCCGATGGCGACCGTTTCAATGCGGTGGGCGTCGAGGTGGAAGGTTTCCAGTGCCGTGTGAATGGTCGCTGGCGCCACGCCGTACGACCGGGCGAGGGCGCTCGCGGCCAGCACGTCCATGATCACGTGCGGGGCGCCGAGGCCGGCCTCGACCAGGTGCGGCACTGTGGTCAGTTCCAGGGCACGTTCGAACCGGTCCTCGAGGAACGCGCGGTCGCAGACGATACCGTCGACGATGCCCAATTCGCTTGGTCCGGGCACGCCGAGCCCGAATCCGATGGCACGGGCGCCGTCCTGCACGTCGGCGTCCTGCACCATGGCGAGGGTCGCGGCATCCGCTGTGTTGTAGACGCAGGCGACCGCGGTGTTCAGGTAGACCTTGGCCTTGGCGGCGCGATACGCCTCGGCCGAGCCGTGCCAGTCCAGGTGGTCGTCGGCCACGTTCAGGCAGAGGCTGGCCCACGGCGCCAGGGCGCCCGGACCGCTCTGCGGCAGGTGGTGCAGCTGGTAGCTCGAGAGTTCAACGACGAGCACGTCCCAACCGGCGGGATCGCGAATGGCGTCGAGCACCGGCACACCGATATTGCCGCAGGGGGCGACGCGGCTGCCGTGGGCAGCGAGCATGGTAGCGGTGAGCTGCACGGTGGTGGTTTTGCCGTTGGTGCCGGTCACGAGCATCCACTCGGCCGGCGAGCCGACCTTGTCGCGCAGCCGCCAGGCCAGCTCAATGTCGCCCCAGACCGGCACGCCGTTTTCGTGGGCCCAGGCCAGCAGGGGGTGATCTGGGTGGAAGCCGGGCGAGACGATGATCAATTGCGGATGCTGTGCCGCGAGTTCCGCCGGTACCTCGCGCAGGTCCGCCTGTACGAAGGGAACACCGAGCACCGTGAGCAGGTCGAATCGTTCGTCGGGTCCGGGCGAGGCCAGCACGAGTACGTCGACGCCGAGCTCGGCGAGGGTGTCGGCGGCGGCGAAACCGGTCACACCGAGGCCGAGCACGGCCACGCGCAGGCCTTTCCAGTCGGCGTGCCAGCTGGTGAGTTCGTTCAGGCGATCAGCGTCGCTACTCACTAGCGCGACAGCCACTCGAGGTAGAACGAGCCCACGCCGGCGGCGACGAGCAGGCCGCCGATGATCCAGAACCGCACGACCACCGTGACTTCGGCCCAGCCTTTCAGTTCGAAATGGTGGTGGATCGGACTCATCAGGAAGATGCGTTTTCCATGGGTGATTTTGAAGTAGGCACGCTGCACGATCACCGATCCGGCTTCCATCACGAACAGGCCGCCGATGAGAACGAGGAGCAGTTCGGTGCGGCTGAGAATGGCGAGGGCGGCCAGGGCGCCGCCGAGGGCGAGCGAGCCGGTGTCGCCGAGGAAGATCTTGGCCGGTGAGGTGTTCCACCAGAGAAACCCGATCAGGCCGCCGACGATGGTCGCCGAAACGATGGCGAGGTCGAAGGAGTCAGGCCCGAGGTAACACTTGTACTGGTCAGTGGCATCCGCTCCCCCGAAGCAGCTCTGGTTGGACTGCCAGAAGCCGATCACCACAAAAGACCCAATGGCGAAAATGGATGCCCCGGTGGCGAGGCCATCGAGGCCGTCGGCGACGTTGACACCGTTCGAGGTCGCGGCCACGATCAGGCAGATCCAGAGCAGGAACACGGCGATGCCGATGAACGTGCCCAGTTTCATGAAGTCCAGCGGCAGGTCGCGAATGAACGAGATGCTGGTCGAGGCGGGAGTCTGGCCGTTACGGTCGACGAATTGCAGAGAAAGCACACCGAAGGCGCCGGCCACGATGACCTGCCCGAGCACCTTGGACCAGCCGCCGAGCCCGAGGCTGCGCTGGTTGCGGGTCTTTAGAAAATCGTCGAGAAATCCGACCAGGCCGAGGCCCACCATCATGAACAGAACGAGCAACGGTGACGGGGTGAATGGTCGCTGTTCGATCAGCATGGCAGCAAAATAGCTGATCAATACGCCCAGAATAATGATGATGCCACCCATGGTGGCTGTGCCGCGCTTGGCGTGGTGGCTCTTGGGGCCGTCGTCGCGAATGAACTGGCCCCAGCCGAACTTCTTGAACAATCGAATGAACAGCGGGGTCAGAAACAGGGTGAACGCGAGCGAAAACGCTCCGGACAGCAGAAGGACTCTCACGAGAACAAGTCTCCCAGTCGATCGCCGAGGAATCGCAGACCTGCGGAATTGGATGACTTCACGAGCACGGTGTCCCCCGGATTCACGCTGGTGCGCACGAGTTCGAAGGCTTCGTCCGGCGTGTCGACATACGCCGACTCGCCGTCCCACGATCCCTCGTTGATGGTGCTGATGTGCATGCGGCGGGCGGCAGGTCCGACCACGATCATCTGGGAGATGTTCAGGCGCACGGCGAGCAGTCCGATGCGATCGTGCTCCTCACCGGCGAGTTCACCGAGTTCGGCCATCTCTCCGAGCACCGCGATCGTGCGGCGTCCGGGAATGCCAATCTGGGCGAGCGTCTTGAGCGCTGCGCTCATCGAGTCGGGGCTCGCGTTGTAGGCGTCGTTGATGACGGTGACGTCGTCCTTGCCGCCGAGCACCTCCATGCGCCAGCGTTCGGCCCTGGTGGTGGCCTCGAGAGCGGTGACGATGTCGCTCAGCGACACGCCGAGCACCTCCGCAGCCGCGGCCGCAGCGAGGGCGTTCATGACATGGTGTTCACCGAGCACCGGGAAGGCGACCGGGGCGCTCTGCCCGCTCGCCAGGTGCAGGGTGAAAGTGGTTCCGGTGCGACCGGAATGCAGGTCGCTCGCGCGCACGTCCACCTGGCCATATTCACCGAAGCGAACGACGCGGGCGGGGGTCACCCCGGCCATCTGCGCGACGCGCGGGTCGTCGGCGTTCAGCACCGCGACATCCGTTGGAAGAAGGTGGGTGACCATCTCGGATTTGGCGCGCACGGTGGCGTCGAGGTCGCCGAACTCGCCGGCGTGGGCGAGGCCGATGGTCAGCACAATACCCACGTCGGGGCGGGCCAGGCGCACAAGGTGAGCAATGGCACCCTCGCTGCTGGCACCCATCTCGATCACCAGAAACCGGGTATCGGCGGTCACCTCGAGCATCGTCATCGGCGCGCCGACCTGGTTGTTGAAGGAGCCGCGCGGGGCGACGGTCGGGCCGACCCGTTCGAGCATGCTGCGCAGCAGGTTCTTGGTGGTGGTCTTGCCGTTGGAACCCGTAACCGCCACGACCTTGAGCGCTCCGTCAGCGCGCACTCGGGCGACGACCGTGGACGCGAGGGCGCCGAGAGCGGCGACGGCGTCAGCGACGACGATCTGGCTGACCGGCAGGTCAAGCCGCCGCTCAACGATCAGCACTGCGGCACCCTGTGCGGCGGCCGCCGGAGCGAAGAGGTGCCCGTCGGTGACGGCACCGGGCTTGGCCACGAAGATGGAGCCGGGTTCGATCAGGCGGGAGTCGGTCTGCACCGATGCGTCGATCAGGTCGGCGGCCGTGGCCGGTCCGGACAGGTGCAATGCACCGTCGACGGCCTGGCTGATATCGGCCAGGGAGAGGGCGATCATTTACAGCCACCCAGCGTCGCGCAGCGCCTGGCGAGAATCGTCCCTGGCCGAATACGGCAGTTTCACGCCTTGTACCTCGTGGTAGTCCTCGTGGCCTGGGCCGGCGTACAGAATGGTGTCTCCTTCGTGTGCGAGTGACAACGCCGTGCGGAATGCCGCACGGGGGTTGGCCACCTCGTAGAACTCGCCGTCTGGCACGGCTTCGCGCGCTGCTTGCAGCAGGACGGCCCGGATGCTCGCGGCGTCTTCAAACCGCGGGTGAAAGTCGGTCACGACCACGATATCGCTGCCCTGGGCGGCGATCCGACCCATATCGGCGCGTTTCGTGGTGTCGCGGTCACCGTCGGCGCCGAATAGCATAATCAGTTTGCCTGGGGTGAATTTGCGCAGCGCCGCGAGCGTATTCAGGAACGCATCGGGACTGTGACCGTAGTCGATGTAGACGAGGGGGCCCCGGTCGCCGGAAATGCGCTCTGCACGCCCGGGGATGAAAGCGACGATGCCGCCGTCACGGTTCAGCGTGTGTTGGATCGCGCCGAGGTCGAATCCGCTCTCTACCAGCATGACGATGGCCAGGGCGGCGTTGGCGGCCATGTACCAGCCGAGCAGCGGCACCCGGGTGTGCAGGCGACGCCCGCCGTGGCCTTCGAGCACGAAGTCGGTGTGCGTGGCGGTTTCGCCGACCACGGTCATATGCCAGTCGGCGTCCACGTCGGCCCGGTTGCTTATTGTCGTCACCGGGATGCGGCATTCATCGGCGAGGCGACGTCCCCAGTCGGTGTCGACCGTGATCACTCCGCGGTGCGAGCGGTCGGGTTGGAACAGCTCGAGCTTGGCCTGGAAGTAGTCATCCATCGACGGATAGTCGTCGAGGTGGTCGTGGCTGAGGTTGGTGAACGCAGCGACGTCGAAGACCAGGCCGTCAACCCGGTAGCGGCTGAGGGCCTGCGCCGAGACTTCGATGCCGACGGCGCGTACCTCGGCCTCATTCATACGGGCCAACAGGGCGTGCAGTTCGCTGGCCTCTGGCGTGGTCAGGGAACTCGTGACGGCGAGATCGCCGATGCGACGCTCAGCTGTTGAGGTGAGCCCGGAAACGACGCCGAGTTGGTTCAGAATACCGAACAGCAGGTAGACGACGCTGGTCTTGCCGTTGGTGCCGGTGACGGCGAACAGGGTCGCCGGGTTGTCGTCGGTGCGGTAGATCCAGGCGGCAACGGCGCCGAGCGCGGCACGGGCATCCGGTGTCAGCAAGACCGGCAGACCGCTGGCCGCAGCGAGCAGCGCTCCGGCCTCGTCGGTCAGGATGGCCACGGCCCCCGCTTCGGCTGCCGCCGCGGCGAAGGTGGCGCCGTGCAGGTGCGCTCCGGGAACGCCGACGTAGAGGTCGCCCGGTTGCACCGTGCGCGAGCTCAGGCTCACTCCGGTGACTTCGAGACCGTCGATGTCTCCACGTAGTTCCAGATCAAATTCGGCAACCAATCCCGACAACGACCGTGGTACGGGGTGCTCGGGACGGAGAGCCGACGGCGCCAATTCAGACACGCAGGGCTCGCTTTCTTACCAGGTGGAAGGGAGGTCAGGCGCGCTCGCGCCGGAGGGAACTGCCCGGTACTTTTTCAACACCTGGCTCATGATCTCCTGGAAGACCGGAGCCGGTGCCGCTGACGTGTTCAGTTTAACAGGGTCGGCGATGCTGACCGAGACGACATACTGCGGATCGTCGGCCGGTGCGAAGCCCGACACCGACACGAGATACCCGTCGGAGTACCCGCCCTTGCCGTCCGGCATCTGTGCGGTACCGGTCTTGGCGGCGACGCGATAGCCCGGAATGTTCCACTTGCTCGCCACCCAGCTCTTCTGGTACACCATCTCGAGCACGTCGCTGGTTTCGTTCGCCGCCGTCTCGGACAGTACCCGGGTGCCGGTGGCATCTGGCACGTTGGTCATGGTTCCGTCGGCCTGCCGGCAGCCCTCGACCAGCTGCACCGGCATGCGAACGCCGTCATTGGCGATGGTCTGGTAGATGCTCGCGACCTGCAGCGCGGTCGTGGTCAGGCCCTGTCCGAACATGGTCGCGTAGCTGGTCTGGTTGTCCCACTCATCGACCGGGTGCAGGATTCCGCCGTCTTCGCGCGGAAAGCCGGTTTCGGTCGGGGTGCCAACGCCAAACGCCCTCATGTAGTCGTAGCGCTGCTGATCGGTGAGTTTCTCACCGAACTTGGACATGCCGGTGTTGCTCGAATCGATCAGCACGCCGGTCATGGTCATGTGCTGGTCCGGGTGCGCGTGGCTGTCATTGATGTTGGCGCCGTTGGCCGGCAGGTACCGGTACGGCGCGACGATTCCGGTCTCCAGGGTGGCGACGCCGGAATCGAGAACGGATGCCGCGGTCAGCGCTTTGAAGGTCGAGCCGGGTTCGAAGGATTGGGTGAAGGCGCGGGAGCCGCGGTCTTCGGGGTTCTCGGTGCCGCCGACGTTGTTCGGGTCGACCGAGGGGTAGTCGGCAACGGCGAGGAGCTTGCCGGTCTTGGCGTCCTGCACGACAGCACTAGCCCAGGCCGCTCCGGTTTCCTGCGCTCGCGCCGCGAGGGTCTGCTGCACGAACCATTCCAGGTCGGAGTCGATGGTGGTGACGACGTCACCGCCGTCGACGGCGGCGGCGCTCGTGACGCTGCTGCCTGGGATCCGCACGCCGTCGGCGCCCTTTTCGTAGGTTTCCTTACCGTTGGTGGAGGCCAGGCAGGCGTCCTCCCCGGATTCGAGGCCGGCCTGCGGCACGCCCTCTCCCGAGAGATAGCCGAGCATATTGCCGGCGACGGCGCCGTTCGGGTAGACCCGACTGGGGCTGTTCTCGGAGTAGGTCCAGGGAATGTGCAGCTCCTGCACGGCACGCAGCACATCGACATCGACTTTCTGGGCGATGTAGGCGAAATTGGCCTCGGCATTTGCCTGAAGGGCGGTGGAGATGGTCAGCAGAATGGCGTCGCCGGTCTGGCCGGTGGCGGCACCGATTTCGGCGGCGGCGTCGGCCACCGAGATTTCGACCTCCTTACCGTCGACGGTTCGATCGAAGGGCGTCGCGTTCACGGGCGACATGGTGATGTTGTAACGCATGACCGTTCCGGCCAGCACGACACCGTTGGTGTCGAGGATCTCGCCGCGGGAACCGTAGACGACCTGGCCGACCGAGCGGTTGCCCACGGAGTCCTTGGTGAGCGAATCGGCCTGCACGACCTGGATATCGACCAGCCGCACCAGGAACACGGCAATCACTGCGAACAGCACGAGGATGGTGACAAAGGTACGACGACGGCTGGACCGCGAATGGGTCGGGTTGCTTCGGGCACTACTTCTTCGGGTATTGCGCACGCTCATCTGCCCATCATGGTCGACTCACGGAAACTATCGGGTAGTGGGCGCCGCGAGTCCCGCAGGAACTACCGGGGCGCTCGTAATCGCGACAGCACCGGCGGCCGCCGGATCTGCCGGAAGCTGCGACAGCAGGGTGCTTCCGTTCAGCAGGGCGTTGGGAACGAGGCTGGCCGCTCCGGCCTGCGAGCCCGACGCCGAAGCCGGAGCGCCCAGAACAGCGCCGTCCGAGAGGCGCAGGTATACGGGGTTGGAGTTGCTGACCATGCCGAGGCCCTCGGCGTTGGCGGCGAGGCTCTGCGGGGAGGAGACCCGCACGAGGTCTTCGCTCACGCTCGCGGCTGTGCGGCCGAGTTCGGACCGGCTCGACTGCAGGCTGGAGATTTCATACGCGCCCTGGGAGATGCCGACGCTCAGCAGCAACTGGGCGACCATGATGGCGGCCATGCCTACCACTGCGGTGAGAGCATAGAAGATACGCGGGCGCGCGCGGCGGCGCGGCGTGGGCGCGACCAAGCGAAACCCGCGCCGTGCCGGTGCGCTGGTCTCAAACGGTTCGGGTTCGAGGGAAAACGAGACGCGTGCCAGGTTGTCGCTCATGCGGCGGCCCTTCTCAGTCTTTCAGCGGCGCGCAGCCGAACCGGCGTGGCGCGGGGGTTGAGTGCTTTTTCTTCGTCGGAGGCCAGTTCGGCACCGCGGAGCAGGAGGGTGAACAGTGGCTTGTGTTCGGGCAGTTCCACCGGAAGTCCGGCCGGTGCGGTGGAGCCGGAAGCCGCGGCGAGTGCCCGCTTGACGATGCGATCTTCCAGGGACTGGTAGGCCATGACGACGATGCGGCCGCCGACCTGTACGCGGTCGAGCGCGGCGGGAATGGCCCGTTCGAGCACGGCCAGTTCCTGATTGACCTCGATGCGCAGCGCCTGGAACACGCGCTTGGCCGGGTGGCCCTGGCGCTGGATGGCGACCGGGGTGGCCTTGGTGATCACGTCGACCAGCTGCGCCGACCGCACGAAGGGTGCCGTTTCACGGGCTTCGACGATGGCTTTGGCATACCGGGCGGAGAGTTTCTCCTCGCCGTAGTCCTGGAAGATGCGCTTGAGATCGCGTTCGCTGTAATCGGCGAGGATACTCTCGGCGGTCAGGCCACCGGTGCCGTCCATGCGCATGTCGAGCGGGGCATCCTTGGAGTAGGAGAAGCCGCGTTCGACGCGGTCTATCTGCAGGCTGGAGACTCCGAGGTCGAACAGTACGCCGGCGACCTCGCTGATACCGAGGCCGTCGAGGGCTTCCCCGATGCCGTCATAGACGGTGTGCACGAGGTGGACCCGGCCTGCGAAACCCTTAAGACGTTCCTCAGCGATGGCCAGAGCCTCGGTGTCGCGGTCGAGGCCGACCAGGGTCAGCTCGGGGAAGCGTGACAGGATCGCTTCGGCGTGGCCGCCCATGCCGAGTGTGGCGTCGACGAGCACGGCGCCGGGCTTCGTGAGAGCCGGAGCGAGCAGCTCGACGCAGCGTTCGAGCAGTACCGGGGTGTGGATTTCATCGCTGGGGATTTCATTGCTGGCCATAATGCCGGGCTAGTCCATGAGGCCTGATTCCCCTCCATTTCGTCCTGGCACCGGGGAAGTGTGTCAGGGCAAAAACGGCTGGGAGTCAGGTACCAGGGGCTAGAAGAGTCCCGGAATCACCTCCTCCGTCGTGTTGGCGTACGAGGTTTCCTGCTCGGCGAGGTATGTGGCCCACGCTTCGCTGTCCCAAATCTCGACTCGGCTGCCAGCACCGATGACGGTCAGTTCTCGGTCAAGCCCCGCATAGCTGCGGAGGTTGCCGGGGATGGTGACGCGGTTTTGTTTGTCCGGGGTCTCCGAGCTCGCGCCCGACAGGAACACCCGGAGATAGTCGCGAGCCTGCTTGCTCGTGACCGGTGCCTGGCGGATCTTGTCGTGCAGGGTTTCGAATTCGCGGGTGCTGAACACGTAGATGCAGTGTTCCTGCCCCCGCGTCATGACCACACCGGTGGAGAGTTCTTCCCGAAACTTCGCGGGAAGAATAATGCGCCCTTTTTCGTCGAGCCGGGGGGCGTAGGTGCCAAGGAACACGCTCACCCCTTTCTTCCGGCCAGATTCAGGTGTGGCTCCACTTTACTCCACCTTCAACCACTGACCTAGGTTTTTGCGTCTATTTTCTGAATATATCGCCAAACTGCCCCAGAATCATTGGGAATACGTCGTGGAGGGAGATGGAGCAATATTTGTCAGAACGGATGTTCTGGGGCCATTTTTGGGCATAAAAAAGGGCCGATCAGATGATCGGCCCTTCAGAACTGCGATTTATGAACTTCGTTTTATGGACTTATGGGTGCCCGGTGGAGGGCTGGGGGGTTAGTAGAACTACTGACCGTCCTGGCGACGGTCCCACCGATCGTTCAGTCGCTCCATGAAGCCCTGATTGGACTTGGCCGGTGCCGGGCGGCGACCGGGTGACGATGGTCCGGGCACTGAATGAATTGCCTTGCCGGGCGTCACGGCGATGAGAACACCCCCGAACATGACGATGAAGCCGAGAATGCCGAGCCACAACTGCGCAATGGCGACACCCGTGATGAGGGCGACAATACCGACGACGGCGAGCAATACGCCGATCGCAATGGAACGATAGTTCGGGCGAAGCCTCGACACTCCAACACTGGCGACAAAGTCGGCATCATTGTGATAGAGGCTGCGCTCCATCTCTTCCAGGAGCCGCTGCTCCTGTTCCGAAAGCGGCATCTCATTCCCTCCAGTTACGGGATCGAGCGGGTGGGTAGACAAGATCGAACCGGCCAGAATTGAATTGCCGGGTCGAATTACCTAATTCTAGCCCCGCCGGGATGGCTAGGCTATACGGGTGCCTGAAAGCAAACGCCTGGTCGACTTGGTTCAATCTCGCATCGACGAGTTCCTCATGTCCCGCGAACCAATTGTGACCCTGATCAGCTCCGATTTGACTCCCCTAATCGACTACTCACGGCAGTTTCTCAGCGGTGGGAAGCGGTTTCGAGCCCAGTTTTGTTACTGGGGTGCGCAGAGCGTTCTGCCGCCGGATTCCGGCCCAGAAGTGGGCCAGCCAGAGGCCGGCCAGCCGTCAGTCGGCGCGGATGACGCGGCCGCGGCATCCGCTGCCCGCACGCCCGCCGCAGCCGGACTGGCTGCGGTGGTGTCGGCAGCCAGCGCGCTGGAGATTTTTCACGCCGCGGCGCTCGTGCACGACGACATCATCGACAATTCCGACACCCGTCGCGGGGCTCCGAGTGCCCACAAACTGTTCGAAAGTTTGCACGAGCGTGAGGGCTGGGCTGGGGACAGCGCCTCCTACGGCCGGGCGTCGGCCATTCTCCTCGGCGATCTGCTACTGGGTTGGAGCGATGAGCTGCTCGACGAGGGGCTCGACGAACTGGCCGATCGGGCTTCGGCACGGCGGGCCAGGCTCGAATTCAACTTCATGCGCACCGAGGTCACGGCCGGGCAGTACCTGGACATTCTCGAGGAGCGCGCCTGGCTGGCCCAGCCGGAAGGCGAGTTGCTCGATCGGGCTCTGCGCGTGATCGTCTACAAGTCGGCCAAGTACAGCGTTCAGGCCCCGCTCGTGATCGGGGCGGCCCTGGCCGGAGCCTCCGCCGCCCAGCTGAACTCGCTGCGTGCATTCGGCTTGCCGCTCGGCATGGCCTACCAGCTGCGCGACGATTTGCTCGGCGTGTTCGGCGACTCCGCCGTGACCGGCAAGCCGAGCGGCGACGACCTCACCGAAGGTAAGCGCACGGTGTTGATCGCGCTGGCGCGGGAACGCCTGAGCGACGCCGACCGAGCATTGCTCGACGCCCAGCTCGGCGATCCTACGCTCGATGCCGCCCAGATTCGTGGCTTGCAGCAGCTCATCACAGCCAGTGGCGCCGTCGACCGGGTCGAGGCGCTCATCGAAGCCCAGGTAGCTGAGGCCCTCGGGGCTCTCGCAACCGCGCCAATCAGCGCCATGGCCCGGCAGAAGCTGCTGGATCTGACCGATCGGGTCACGCACCGGGCGTTCTGAGGAGCGTTTCGGCGGGCGGTTCGACCGGTTTGGGCGCGTGCCCGGTTAGGCGAATGCCTGGCTGGGCGTGCGCGTGGCTAGGCGAGGGCCTGGGCGACCCGACGCACCTCGGCCTTGCGGCCAGCGCGAAGAGCTTCGATCGGGGGGACGCCAAGGCTGTCGTCGACCTCGAGCAGCCAGGTCATGGCCTGCATGTCGGTGAAGCCGTCGTCGGCCAGTACGAACAGCGTGCCGCGAAGTTCAGGAACGGGAGCGCCGTCACGCAGAAAGAGGGAAGGAACCGACACAACGTTGTCCCGCCGGATAGCCAGCAGGTACTTGTCGTCGATCAGGTGCCGCACACGGCTCTGGCTCATTCCGAGCAGGTTGACTAGGGCAGGAATAGTAAGCCACTCGGGCTCTGAAGACAGATCACTCACTCTTTTAGCTTCCCATGATTCGGGTCCGCGGCAAAACCTCCATGAACTTTTTCCTCGTGAGGCGGCACTTTCATGTCAGCCGGCCGATTGACTCCCCCTCATAATTGTGAAAACCTCGCAGTGGGGATTGCCGCATTCGAGGCGATGCTGTACGAACTTGCTGTACGGATGGCGCGCGTGCGCACAATGAACGGAGCACCATGTCGACCAAGGTGAAAACGAAGACGACGGATGCCGCGGCATCCGCCGCACGAAACGCGACCGTTCCCGAAACGGCCGACGTGGCCTTTTCTGGGGCCGACGCTCGCCCTGACGCTGCACCGAAGCGACAGGCCAAGAAGCTGGCTGACCTGCGGTCCCGCCCGGCCTTGCTGACCGTGCCGATCGTGCTCGTCAGCACGCTCGCAATCGGCCTCAACCTCTCGGCTCCCGCCCAGGCTCAGGCCCTGGCCAAGAAGCCGCTCAAGTCGAAGCTGGCCGAGACCACTCCCGTACTGGCGGTGACCTCGGTTGCAACAGCCGTGCAGGTTGCGCCGACTCAATATTCCGTTGTTGACGGCGACACCGTCAGCGGCATCGCCGCCCGGTTCGGCCTGTCGACGGCGGCCGTGCTGGCGGGCAACGGTCTCGATTCCCGGGCGCTGATCTTTCCGGGTCAGGTTTTGACCCTGACCCAGGCGGCGGCGCCGGTTGCACTCGTGGCCGCGCCGGCGGTATCCGCCAGCAGCTACTCGGTGCAGAGCGGCGACACCATCAGCGGTATTGCTGCCGCCCACGGGCTGAAGACCGCTGACGTTCTGGGCGCCAACGGCCTGACCGGGGCCAGTGTCATCCACCCCGGCCAGGTCCTTGTGCTGGCTGCGGCTGCAGCGATGGAACCGGCCGCGTACGTCGCACCGGTCGCCGAGATCGCCGCAGCCGTCACCCACACCATCGCCTCCGGCGAGACCATCACCGCCGTGGCGAACGCGGCCGGAGTGAGCGTGCAGGCCATGCTCGACGCCAATGGCCTCGGCTGGTCGAGCATCATCTACCCCGGACAGGTCTTGACCCTGCCGATCACGGTAGTGCCGGCATCCGTTGCGGTGACTGTACCGGTAGCGACAGCCGGTGTAGTCACGCCCATGTCGGAGGAAATGCGACAGAACGCCCAGACGATTGTGTCGGTCGGACAGGGTGCCGGCGTGAGCCGCGCCGGTCTCGTCGTGGCGTTGGCCGCGGCCGCCCAGGAATCGGGGCTGCGCAACGTTGATTACGGCGACAGGGACTCCCTCGGGCTGTTCCAGCAGCGGCCAAGTGCCGGCTGGGGCACCCCGGAGCAGGTGATGGACCCGGTGCGGGCCAGTCTCGCCTTCTTCGGCGGCGCCTCCAACCCGAACCCGAATGTGACCCGCGGTCTGCTCGACATCGCGGGCTGGGAGTCGATGACCGTGACCCAGGCCGCCCAGGCCGTGCAGATCTCGGCCTACCCCGACTATTACGCCAAGTGGGAAACGTCGGCGCAGGCCTGGCTCAGCCAGCTCGGCTAGCCGGGCGGCCCGGCCCGACCCACATGCCGTGCCCCTGCGCGCCGTGCAGTGGTGCCGTCGCCGAATTCCGTAGAATCAAGGAGTGAGCGTTCCCTCGACCGACCCGATGATCGGCCGTCTTATTGACGGCCGGTATCAAGTGCGCTCGCGCATTGCGCGCGGGGGCATGGCCACGGTTTACCTCGCCACCGATCTGCGCCTCGAGCGCCGGGTAGCGATCAAGATCATGCACGGGCATCTCGCCGACGACAGCGCCTTCAAGATTCGGTTCATCCAGGAGGCGCGCTCGGCCGCCCGACTCGCTCATCCCAACGTCGTGAATGTCTTCGACCAGGGTCAGGACGCCGACATGGCCTACCTCGTCATGGAATATCTTCCCGGCATCACCCTGCGCGACCTGCTCAAGGATTACGGCCGGCTCACCCCGGAGCAGACCCTCGATATTCTCGAAGCCGTGTTGAGCGGGCTCGCCGCCGCGCACAAGGCCGGCATTGTACACCGCGACGTCAAACCCGAGAACGTACTGCTTGCCGACGACGGCCGCATCAAGATCAGCGACTTCGGACTGGCGCGCGCGGTCAACAACAACACCGCGACCGGCCAGGCCCTGCTCGGCACCATCGCCTACCTCTCCCCCGAACTCGTCACCCGCGGCATCGCCGACGCCCGCAGCGACATCTATGCACTCGGCATCATGACCTTCGAGATGCTCACCGGCGAGCAGCCCTACGTCGGCGAAGCTCCGATGCAGATCGCCTACCAGCACGCTAACGACACCGTTCCGACGCCGAGCAGCAAGGTCGCCTCGGTTCCCCGCGAGCTCGATGAACTCGTGCTCTGGGCCACCGCTCGCGACCCGGAGGACCGTCCCCGTGACGCCCGGGTCATGCTCGACCAGCTGCACGATGTCAGCGCGCTCGTGCGCGGCGGCACCCAGGAATTGGCTCTGCAGTCGACCATGGTGCTGCCAGCCGGCCTGCGCACCGGCGCCAATACGGTGGCGGATGCCGAAACCCAGGTTCTCGGCGCCAAGCTCGCTCCCACAAAACCTCCAGCCGCGACCCTGCTGGGCATTCACCCGGCCGGTACCGGCCCGGTCGGTCCGCCGGACAGCGGCGACCTGCTCGGTAAGAAGGCCGACAAGCGCAAGCGTCGCGGGTTCTGGCTGTTCGCCCTGGTGATTCTGCTCGCCGCCGCCCTCGGCGGAACCGGCTGGTATTTCGGCTCCGGCCCGGGGTCAGACGTGTCCGTGCCCGACTTCGCCTCGGCCTCTCCCGAGGCTGCGTCCGCGAAGCTGACCGAGCTCGGCCTCAAACCCGAGCGGGGCGGTGCCTTCAGCGCCACCATCGCCGAGGGGCTCGTCATCGGCACCGATCCGGATGCCGGCAGCCGCGTACCGCAGGACAGCACGGTCACGGTCATCGTCTCCCAGGGCTTGCAGCCCATCACCTTGCCCGCCTTGGCGGGTACGACACAAGCTGCGGCATCCGCTCTGATCACCGATTTGAACGCCGTCGTCGGCGGTGTTGACCCGATCTTCAACGGCGACGTGCCCGAGGGCACCGTGGTATCGGCGAGCAAGGAGTCCGACGGCGCTGATGTCTCGGCCGGCGGCAACTACTTCGAAGGACTGACCGTGAACCTGGTCGTTTCGCTCGGGACCATTCCGAACGTCGACGGCAAGACGTTTGCCGAGGCCACCGACATCCTGGTCGGCAAGAACCTGCTCGTGGTCTCCGGCGAGGAGACCTACAATGACACCGTGGCCGAAGGCGACGTAGTCACGTCGCAGGTACCCGAAGGAATCATTCGAGCGGGTGCCACGATTACCCTGGTGATTTCGAAGGGTCCGGAGCCGGTTACTGTGCCCAACGTTGTGGGGATGTCCTGGAGTGACGGCAAGGCTGCCCTGATCGCCCTTGGCTTCGAGTTGAAGTACAACGTCGGAGCGGATGCACCGATCTACTCGTCGCTCATTCAAGTCGCATCGACGGATCCAGCGGCCGGCACGACATTGGCTAAGGGCAGCACGATATCGCTCAAGCCAACCAACCCGTTCGGGTAGTCCGGCTCGTCCGCGACCACCCTATGAACCCGGGCCCGAACGAGAAACTGGGCCCACGCTCCGGGCCCGGACCGCACAAGGGGATTGGCGCGTGGGCCTGATCGGCGTCTAGGGCCACCGCAGACACCCTTGCGTAGGCAGCGGGCCGGCGCCAGTGCGAAAAGCAGCCAGATACGCGACCACACGGCCCCGACCTGCCGCCGGGCTTCGTGTCGGGGGTGCGGACAATCGGGGTGCGAATGGTCGCGGGGCGGCATCCTATCGCCGCCTCGTGGGCCCTCCACCGACTCCAGGTGGCGCGGGAAGTGCGCCGCTACGCGCGAGGCGCAACTCCCGCGCACTGGCGCGGGTCGCGCGCGTCGCGTTGCGCTGGAGTTCTGGCCAGGCCGCGACACCCGCGCACCGGCGCAGGTCCCGCGCAACACGACCGCAGCCATCATGAGAGCGGCGGAGGCGGGTTATTCGCGGGGTTGCGAGTTTTGCGGTGTTTCGGCGGTCTTGCGCACGCTTTTCGCACAAGACCACCGAAACACCGCACAACCCACGCCATCCGCTCACCGGGCCCACCTTATAAACCCGGGCCCAGTTTATAAACTGGGCCCGGGGACGGGGCCCAGGCCCCGTCCAGAAAGGGCTAGCGGGCGGCCAGCTCCTCGGCCACCAGGAAGGCCAGCTCGAGGGACTGCATGTGGTTCAGGCGCGGGTCGCAGAGCGACTCGTAGCGGGTCGCCAGGGCTGCCTCGTCGATGTGCTCCGAGCCGCCGAGGCACTCGGTGACGTCGTCACCGGTGAGCTCGACGTGGATTCCACCCGGGTGCGTGCCGACAGCGCGGTGCGCCTCGAAAAAACCCTTGACCTCGTCGACGACGTCATCGAACCGACGCGTCTTGTAGCCGGTCGGCGTAGTGACCCCGTTGCCGTGCATCGGGTCGGTGACCCAGAGCGGTGTCGCCTCGCTTGCCTTGATGGCTTCAAGCAGCGGCGGCAGGGCGTCCCGGATCTTGCCGGCACCCATGCGGGTAATGAAGGTCAGGCGGCCGGGTTCGCGGTTCGGGTCGAGCTTGTCGACCAGACGCAGCATGTCGTCAGCCGAGGTGGTCGGGCCGAGCTTGACACCAATCGGATTGCGCACCCGCGACAGGAAGTCCACGTGGGCGCCATCGAGGTCACGCGTGCGCTCCCCGATCCAGATGAAGTGGGCCGAGGTGTTGTACGGCGTTCCCGTGCGGGAGTCGATGCGGGTCATCGGGCGCTCGTAGTCCATCAGCAGGCCCTCGTGGCTGGTGTAGAACTCGGTGCGGCGCATCGCCTCGAAGTCGGCGCCGCAGGCGATCATGAACTTGATCGCACGGTCGATCTCCTTGGCCACCTTCTCGTACTGCTGGTTGGCCGGGTTGGCGGCAAAGCCCTGATTCCAGCTATGCACCTGGCGCAGGTCGGCGAAGCCACCCTGCGTGAACGCGCGAATCAGATTGAGGGTCGACGCCGACGTGTGGTACGCCTTGACCAACCGGTCCGGGTCGGCTTCGCGCGACTCGGAGGTGAACGGGTAACCGTTGACGATGTCGCCGCGGTACGCCGGCAGCGTCACGTCACCGCGGGTTTCGAAGTTGCTCGAGCGGGGCTTGGCGAACTGGCCGGCCATGCGCCCCATTTTGATCACCGGCATCGACGCACCGTAGGTGAGCACGACGGCCATCTGCAGCACGGTCTTGACCCGGTTGCGAATCTGATCGGCCGTGGCACCGCTGAACGTCTCGGCGCAGTCGCCGCCCTGCAGCAGAAAACCCGCTCCGCCGGCGGCCTGTGCCAGCCGGTCGCGCAGAATGTCGACCTCACCGGCAAAGACCAGCGGCGGCTGGGTCGCCAGTTCAGCGGATGCCGCCGCCACCTTGGCCGCGTCGGGCCAGGTCGGCTGCTGCTTGATCGGCAGAGTACGCCAGTGGTCCAGACCCGTGATGACAGAGGCTTCTGCGGCAACAATGGGCTCGGTGGGGTCTACCACGGGATAGTTCCTGTTTTCTGTTCTGGACCGTTCAACGCGGACCGTCCGAAATGGATGAGGTGCCCCCGCGCGCAAAGCGCAGACAGCACTTCTTTCAGCCTAGCGCGAAAGGCTGGCCCGCTTTTCTTTGACCGAGGAGGCGTAGACGTCGACGTACTCCTGCGTGCTGAGTCGCTGCAGTTCGTACATGAGCTCGTCCGTGACACTGCGCAGCACGAACCGGTCGCCTTCCATGCCCTCAAAGCGGGTGAAGTCGAGCGGTGTGCCGATCACAATGCCGATCCGGCGCACCTGCGGAATCCTGGTGCCGGTCGGCATGGCTTTTTCGGTGTCGATCATGGCCACCGGAATAACCGTCACGCCCGATTCCAGCACCATGCGGGCCACTCCGGTGCGACCGCGATACAGGCGAGCGTCCGGACTGCGAGTGCCCTCCGGATATATGCCGAGGATGCGACCCTCACCGAGCACCCGCAGGCCGGTGTTGAGCGAATCCTCCGAGGCTTTACCGCCCGACCGGTCGATCGGAAGCTGTCCGGCGGCGGTGAGAAACTGCCGGGTCGCCCAGCCCTTCAGGCCCTTGCCGGTGAAATAGTCGCTCTTGGCCAGAAACGCCACACGGCGCGGAACCACGAGCGGCAGAAAAACCGAGTCGATGAACGACAGGTGATTGCTGGCCAAAATGACCGGGCCAGTCTTGGGAATGTTCTCCAGGCCGACGATCCACGGTCGAAACAGCGAGAGCAACAGCGGGCCGATGACGATGTTCTTCATGATCCAATAGAACATTCGCACTCCTTTATCCAACTTCGAAAAGCTTAGTCCGCCTGCCGCAGCCAAAGCGGATGCCGCGGGCGGCTGTCTCGCGGCATCCGCTTGCGCACATCGGTCGAGCACCTCCGAGCGATCAGCGCACCGCGTGCAGCCGGGCCAGATCGGCTGCGCCGACCACGCCGGCATCGTTCACCAGCTGGGCGATGGCGAACTCCGCTTCCGGGTGGTAGCCGCGGGCCGGCAGGTAGTCGAGGTAGGCCGCGCGAATCGGATCGAGCAGCAGATCGCCGGCAGCGGCCACTCCCCCGCCGAACACGAATACCTGCGGGTCGAGCACGGCGCCGAGGCTCGCGCACGCCTGCCCGAGGGCGCCGCCGAGCTGGCGCAGGGCCGCGAGGGCGCCGCCGTCACCGTCCTGGATCAGGCGTCCAACCTCCTTGCCGGTCAATTTACCGCGCCGCTCCCGGGCGGCGGCCAGACCGAGACCGATGCCGCCGGCATCCGCGAAATCGTTGGCGATGCGCAGCAGCGCCCGACCGGAACCATACTGTTCGAGGCAGCCGTGGGCGCCACAGCCGCAGGGCAGCCCGTCCGGCACGACGCGCAGGTGGCCAAGCTCCGCGCCGGCACCGAATCCGCCGCGGAACAGAGCATTGCCCGTCACGATCGCTCCGCCGACTCCGGTGCCGACGGTCAGGGTGACCATGTCGGTGTACGGCCGACCGGCACCGAACCGAAACTCGGCCCAGCCGGCCGCGTTGGCATCGTTTTCGATAATGATGGGCAGGTCCAGCCGCGCCTCGAGCTTGTCGCGGAACGGCTCATTACGCCAGCTGATATTCGGCGCGTAGTACACGGTGGACTGCGCGGCGTCGATGAACCCGGCAGCGGCGACCCCCGCCGCGACGACGTCTTCGCCCTCGGACAGCGCCAGAATCATGGCGACGACGGTGTCTTCGATCTCCGTCGGGTTGCCCGGTGTGGTCGGCTGCCGATCAGAGCGGATGATGGCGCCCGTCTCGTCGACCAGCGCACCGGCGATTTTGGTGCCCCCGATATCGATACCTATGGCGTGCACGGGGCACCTTTCGTTCGGGTCGATCGGGATGTTGGCTCGCGGCACCGGGCGGCTGCCGATGACACCCTCTAGAGTGTAGTAAACCAGTTTGCCGCTGGACGAAACACCCGCTCAACGCAGAATTCTTAGGCGTTCGGGCAGTTGGCACGTTCAGCCGGTACCAAAGGAGTTGCCGTGAAACAGTTTGATATGCCCGCCGTCGTTCCCGCCGATCCTGGCGCCAACATCACCGACCTGCTCATGGATCGCCTCGCCGCGACTCCCGAACTCGTACTGTTTTCGCTGCCGCGCGGCGGCCAGTGGCTGCCCGTGACGACTCGCGAGTTCCACACCCAGGTGGTGGCGCTGGCCAAGGGCTTCGTCGCCGCCGGCATCGAACCCGGCGACAAGATCGGGCTCATCTGCAAGACCCGCTACGAGTGGACCCTGATCGACTTCGCCGTCTGGTTCGCCGGAGCAGTTCTAGTACCGGTCTATGAGACCAGCTCACCCAGCCAGGTGCAGTGGAACCTCAGCGACTCCGGCGCCATGTCGGTCATCGTCGAAACCGCCGACCATTTCGCGCGCTTCGACGAGGTGCATCCGGAACTGACTTCCATTACCTCGGTCTGGCAGATCGACCTGGGCGACCTCGACAAGCTCGTGGCCGGGGGCGTCGACGTGACGGACGCTGAGATCGAACGTCGCCGCAACCTCGCCGTCGGCGACGACATGGCCACCCTCATCTACACCTCCGGATCAACCGGCAAGCCCAAGGGCTGCGTGCTCACCCACGCGAACTTCCTCGAGACCAGCCGCAATGCTGCGATCGCGCTCAAGGAAGTACTGGTTCACCCCGAGGGCGCCTCGACCCTGCTGTTCATCACCACCGCCCACGTCTTCGCCCGGTTCATTTCAGTATTGTGCGTGCACGCTGGAGTGCGCGTCGGGCACCAGGCCGACACCAAAACGCTCCTGGCCGCGCTGGGCAGCTTTCAGCCGACCTTTCTACTCGCAGTGCCGCGGGTCTTCGAAAAGGTCTACAACTCGGCCCAGCAGAAGGCCGTCGCCGGGGGCAAGGGCAAAATCTTCGATGCGGCCGCCAACGTCGCGGTCGAGCATTCCAAGCTGGTGCAGGCCGGAAACACGATTCCGCTCGGGCTGAAGATCAAGTTCGCACTCTTTGACAAGCTGGTTTACAGCAAACTGCGCGCCGCCATGGGCGGCAAGGTCGTCTGGGCGGTCTCCGGTTCCGCTCCGCTCGGCGCCCACCTCGGACACTTCTTCAAGAGCCTGGGCATCGTCATTCTGGAGGGCTACGGCCTCACCGAAACGACCGCCCCCGCCAATGTGGGTCTGGCCACGCGAGCCAAGATCGGGACCGTCGGCCCCCCACTGCCCGGCGTCTCGGTGCGGGTCATGGACGACGGCGAGATTGAGATCAAGGGCGTCAACATCTTCAAGGAGTACTGGAATAACCCACAGGCCACCGCAGACACGTTTGACGACGGCTGGCTGAAGACCGGCGACATCGGCGACTTCGATGCCGACGGCTACCTCACCATCACCGGACGTAAGAAGGAGATCATCGTCACGGCCGGCGGCAAGAACGTGGCTCCGGCCGCGCTCGAAGACCCCATTCGCGCGAATCCGCTGATCAGCCAGGTCGTCGTCGTCGGCGATCAGAAGCCGTTCATCGCCGCCCTCATCACGCTTGACCCCGACATGTTGCCGGTCTGGCTCAACAATAACGACGAGGACGCCGGCATGACGCTCGCGCAGGCATCCGTCAATAAAGCCGTCCTCGCCGAAATTCAGCGCGCGGTTGACCATGCCAACGAGGGGGTGTCGCGAGCGGAGTCGATTCGCAAATTCTCGGTGCTCGCTATTGAGTTCACCGAAGACAGCGGGCATCTGACCCCGAAAATGAGCATCAAGCGCAATATCATCCTGCGGGACTTCGCCGGCGAGATTGAGGCGATGTATTCGAATGCGCCGGCGACTGAGGGTATTTCGCTGCGCGATTAATTTGGGCTTCAGCCCGACTCACATTTATTGGGGGTCGGGCACTGTGGCGGTCGGGTCCGGGAAAAGCATTCCGCTCCCCGCGCAGACATTGGGGTCTTCTGGGAGCTTTCAGAACCAGGTGGATTCTCGGATTTCCTTCATCGCGGCCTTGCGGTTACCTGTGTCGAGGCGGTCGATGTAGAGAAAACCGTCGAGGTGATCGGTTTCGTGCTGCAGGGCTTGGGCCATGATGCCGGTGCCGGAGAGTTCGATGGGGTTGCCGTCGAGGTCGATGCCGGTGACGCGGGCGAACGGGTAGCGCTTGGTGGGGTACCAGAGGCCGGGGACGGAGAGGCAGCCCTCGTCGACCAGGTCGGGTTCGCCGGAGAGCTCGACAACGGTGGGGTTGAGGATATAACCGATCACACCGTCGACGTTGTAGCTAAACGCGCGCAGGTTGACGCCGATCTGCGAGGCAGCGACGCCGGCCCGCCCGGGCAGGCGCACGCTGTCGACCAGGTCCTGCACGAGGCCGCGTACCCGGTCGTCGATCCCGGTGATGGGGTCGGAGACAGTCTTCAGTACCGGATCTCCGAAGAGACGAATCTGGCGTTCGGGCACGGGGAGACTCCTCGGTATGGCGGGTGGTGTGAAAGTCGAACGAGCGCGCTGCGCTACAGGTTGCGGTCGGTGGGCAGCCCCTCAACCACGAGTTCGGCGAGGGTGCGTGCGGCCAGCCGAGTGATCGGCTTGAGGTCTTTGTACGACACGACGCTGCCGGCGGCGAGCTGCGGGTCGTAGGGGATGCGCACGATCTCGCGCACCCGGGAACGAAAGTGCGACTCGATCTCTTCAAGCCGAACCAGGTTCGTGCCCTGGGTTGCCGTGTTGAGCGCGACGATCGCATTTCGCACCAGGTCGCCGTATCCGTTGGCCTCGAGCCAGGTGAGGGTCTCGGAGGCCAGACGGGCCTCGTCGACACTGCCGCCGGAGACGATCACGATAGAGTCTGCGCGCTGCAGGGTGGCCCGCATGACCGAGTGCACGATGCCAGTACCGCAGTCGGTGAGCGCGATCGAGTAGTAGCGGGCAGCGAGATCGGCAACGACGTTGTAGTCGTTCTCGTCGAACGCCTCGGAGAGCAACGGGTCGGTGTCGGAGGCGAGAATGTCGAGGCGGGTCTCGTCGCGGGAGACCAAGGCGGAAAAGTCGGTGAAGTTACCGATGGACGCGGCCTTCGAGACGACGTCGCGCACGGTCGAGCGGGTCTGCTTGCTGACGCGTTCGGACAGGGTGCCACGGTCGGGGTTGGCGTCGATGGCGATGATGCGGTCGTCGCGGGCATCGGCCAGGGCCATGCCGAGCAGGGTTGTCACGGTGGTCTTACCGACGCCGCCCTTGCGGGTGAGGATCGGAACGAACCGCGTGCCGCCCTCGAACTGGCGGCGAATGCGCTCATCCATTTCCTTGTAGGCCTGTACCTTGGCGGAGTCGCCCAGGTTGACCAGGTGCAGGGTGAGCGCATAGACGAATTCGGGCCAGGCACCCTGCGGCGCCTTGCGGGTCTTGCGGTTGACCGCGAGCAGGCGGTCGGAGGTGAGCATTGCCGCCGACTCGGGGGCCGTGGTGTTTTCGGTACGGATGCGGTCGCGCCGAACGGAGGAGGCGGCATCCGCTCGGGAGAGTGATTCGATGGCCGAGCTGGCCCCGGCTGAACGGGCCGGCGCCGGCGTCGAGATTTCAACGGTGTGGGTGGCCGCGGTGGACACGATCCGGGTCGTGTCGAGGCCGGTACCCCCGGCCGACCGGCCCACGGCAGGCACCGAGCGGCGGGGCCCGGCCGGTACCTCGATCGGAACGCTCAGGCTCTCGGGCAGGGACGCAGCGAGGTTGTCGATCGTGTGCGGCGGCAACTCACTGTGATAATCGTCGCGCTCTTCACGGGTTCGTTTGGCGGCAGACACCGGACGCGCGGGCGCGGTCTGGTCGTCAGTGCGTTTGTCTGGCACGGGTACATCCTCAACTGGTCGATAACGGCCCTAATCTTAGCGTGGACGCACGACCACCAGCAGATCGCCAGCATCGACCTGCTGGGTGAGCGGGATGGCGACGCGTTCGATGGTTCCGGCGATGGGTGAAGTGATCGCAGCTTCCATTTTCATGGCTTCAATCGAGGCGACGCTTTGGCCGGCTTCAACGTGGGCGCCTTCCTCGACCTGCAGGGTGACCACCCCGGAAAAGGGGGCTGCGATCTGGCCTGGCTGGTTGGCATCCGCTTTCTCGGCGATTTTGGTCTGCACGGTGATGCTCGTGTCGCGCACGAACACCGGCCGCAGCTGACCGTTGAGGATGGTCATCACGGTGCGCATGCCCTTGTCGTCGGCTTCGCCGATGGCTTCGAGGCCCACGTAGAGCCGCACGCCCTTGGCGATTTCGACTGCGTGCTCCTGGCCCTGCTGCAGGCCGTAGAGGTAGTCGACGGTGTCGATGACGGACACGTCACCGTAGGTCTCCTTGACCTGTTCGAATTGACGGGTCGGCGCGGGGAACAGCAGCTGGTTGAGCATGGCGCGACGCTCAGCACTCGTAGCGCCGAGGGCGATGCGCTCCCCCGCGGTGATCTCGGTGACGCCGACGCGCACGTTACGTCCAGCGAGCACCTTGGTACGGAACGGCTCTGGCCAGCCGCCGGGCAGGTCGCCGAGCTCTCCGGCCATGAAGCCGATCACGGAGTCGGGCACGTCGTAGTTGCCCGGATTCTGCTCGAAGTCAGCCGGATCGGCCTTCACAGCGGCGAGGTAGAGAGCGAGGTCGCCGACCACCTTCGAGGAGGGCGTGACCTTGGGAACCCGACCGAGGATGGTGTTCGCGGCGGTGTACATGTCTTCGATCAGTTCGAAGTGGTCGGCCAGGCCAAGGGCGACGGCCTGGGTGCGCAGGTTCGACAGTTGCCCGCCCGGGATCTCATGCGAGTACACCCGGCCGGTCGGTGCGGACAGGCCCGATTCGAACGGCCCATACAGGGTACGAACGGCCTCCCAATATGGTTCGAGGTCGGTCGTGGCTGTGAGGGAAATGCCGGTGTCGCGTTCGGTGTGGGCGAGCGCGGCGACGAGAGAGGATGCCGACGGCTGGCTGGTCGTGCCGGCCATCGGAGCGGAGGCGACATCCACCGCGTCCGCGCCGGCCCGCGCGGCGGCGAGCAGTGTGGCGAGCTGGCCGCCAGGGGTGTCGTGGGTGTGCACGTGCACGGGCAGGTCGAAGCGTTCCCGGAACGCCGCCACGAGCTTTTCGGCGGCGCTCGGCCGGAGCAGCCCGGCCATGTCCTTGATGCCGATCACGTGGGCACCGCTTTCGACGATCTGGTCGGCCAGGCGCAGGTAGTAGTCGAGGGTGTAGAGGTTCTCGGCCGGGTCGAGCAGATCGCCGGTGTAGCAGAGCGCCACCTCGGCCAGCGCGGTACCGGTGTTCAGCACCGCGTCGATGGCCGGTCGCATCTGCGACACGTCGTTCAGGGCATCGAAGATGCGGAAGATGTCCACGCCGGTGTCGGTGGCCTCACGCACGAACGCGTCGGTCACCTCGGTCGGGTACGGGGTGTAGCCGACGGTGTTGCGGCCGCGCAGCAGCATCTGCAGGTTGATGTTCGGCAGCGCTTCGCGTAGAGCGGCGAGGCGTTCCCACGGGTCTTCGCCGAGAAAGCGCAGCGCCACGTCGTAGGTGGCGCCACCCCAGGCCTCGACCGAGAGCAGCTGCGGGGTCAGCCGCGCCACATACGGAGCCACGGCCACGAGGTCTTTGGTGCGCACCCGCGTCGCCAGCAGCGACTGGTGGGCATCCCGAAACGTCGTGTCGGTAACGGCCAGAGCGGTCTGGGCGCGAAGATCGGCAGCGAACTTGGTCGGGCCGAGCAGTTGCAGCTTCTGGCGGGAGCCGTCGGGCGCCGGGCTCGTGATATCGAGCTGCGGCAGCTTGTCGCGCGGGTGCACCGTGGTCGGCGGCACGCCGTTGGGCTGGTTGACGGTGACCTCGGCCAGCCAGTTGAGGATTTTGGTGCCGCGGTCCTTGGATTCGCGGCCGCGCAGCAGTTCCGGGCGCTCATCAATGAACGAGGTACTCAGGTCGCCGGCCGCGAAATCGGGATCGTCGAGCACCGCCTGCAGGAACGAAATGTTGGTGGAGACGCCGCGGATGCGGAACTCGGCCAGCGCCCGCTTGGACCGAACCACGGCAGCAGCGTAGTCGCGGCCACGGCAGGTGAGCTTGGCGAGCATCGAGTCGAAGTGCGGGCTGATCTGCGCGCCCGTGTTGACAGTGCCACCATCCAAGCGGATGCCGGCGCCACCGGGTGACCGGTACGTGGTGATCTTGCCGGTGTCGGGGCGGAACCCGGCCGCGGGGTCTTCGGTGGTGATGCGGCACTGCAGGGCGGCGCCGCGCAGGCGGATCTCGCCCTGCGTGAGACCGATCTCGGCCAGGGTCTCCCCCGCCGCGATGCGGATCTGCGCCTGCACGAGGTCGACATCCGTGACCTCTTCGGTCACGGTGTGTTCCACCTGGATGCGCGGGTTCATCTCGATGAACACGTGCTGGCCGGCACGTTCGCCGACGGTGTCGAGCAGGAACTCCACGGTGCCGGCGTTGACGTAGCCGATCGAGCGGGCGAACTTGATCGCGTCGGCGTACAGCTGCACCCGAATCTCATCGCTCAGGTTTGGCGCCGGAGCGATCTCGATGACTTTCTGGTGGCGACGCTGCACGGAGCAGTCGCGCTCGAACAGGTGCACGGTCTCGCCGGAGGCATCCGCTAAAATCTGCACCTCGATGTGCCGGGGGCGCAGCACTGCGGCCTCGAGAAACATGGTGGCGTCGCCGAAAGCGCTGTTCGCCTCGCGCATCGCTTCTTCGAGGGCTCCGCGCAGCTCGCTCTTCTTGGCGACGCGGCGCATGCCGCGCCCGCCGCCGCCGGCTACGGCCTTGGCGAAGATGGGGAAACCGATTTCGTCGGCCTGGCTGATGAGCAGTTCGACGTCGGTCGACGGCTGCGTCGACTTCAAGACCGGAACGCCGGCCGCAATGGCGTGTTCCTTCGCGGTGACCTTGTTGCCGGCCATTTCGAGCACGTCGGCGCCGGGGCCGATGAAGGTGATGCCGGCCTGGGCGCACGCACCCGCGAGCTCCGGGTTCTCCGACAGAAAACCGTAGCCGGGGTAGATCGCGTCGGCGCCACATTCCTTGGCCACCCGGATGATTTCACTCACGTCGAGATACGCGCGAACCGGATGTCCGGTTTCACCGATCTGGTACGCCTCGTCGGCTTTCAACCGGTGCAATGAGTTTCGATCCTCGAACGGAAACACCGCCACCGTCTTGGCTCCGAGCTCGTAAGCCGCGCGCATGGCACGGATCGCGATCTCTCCACGGTTGGCAACAAGGATTTTCTCAAACATGCAAGCCTTTCGAGGGCGTACGGGGCGCACAGCTAACGGTTAGGTTCTCTAACACTAGTGAAGGTAACGTTGCTACTCATGCACGTACTCAGCGTAAGTTCCCTTAAGGGTGGTGTCGGCAAGACCACTGTGACCCTTGGTCTGGCTTCCGCTGCCTTCGCCCGCGGCGTGCGAACACTCGTTGTGGATCTTGATCCGCAGTCTGATGTGTCAACCGGCATGGATATCCAGGTGGCCGGTCACCTCAACGTGGCCGATGTACTCGGCTCGCCCAAAGAGAAGACCGTTCGGGCCGCAATTGCCCCCAGCGGTTGGACGCGCAACCGCCCAGGCACGATCGACGTCATGATCGGCAGTCCCTCGGCGATCAATTTCGATGGCCCGCACCCGAGCATCCGCGATATCTGGAAACTTGAAGAAGCGCTCTCGACCATCGAGAAAGACTATGAGCTCGTACTTATAGATTGTGCGCCCTCGCTCAACGCCCTCACGCGCACCGCCTGGGCGGCGAGCGACCGCGTCGCGGTCGTCACAGAGCCCGGCCTGTTCTCGGTCGCTGCGGCCGACCGTGCCCTGCGCGCGATCGAAGAAATTCGTCGTGGTCTCAGCCCGCGCCTGCAGCCGCTCGGCATCATCGTGAACCGGGCGCGTATGGCTTCACTCGAGCACCAGTTCCGCATCAAAGAGTTGCGCGATATGTTCGGGCCCCTCGTGCTTAGCCCGCAGCTGCCGGAGCGCACGTCGCTGCAGCAGGCGCAGGGTGCCGCGAAACCCCTGCACATCTGGCCCGGCGACAGTGCGCTCGAAATGGCCGGCTATTTCGACCAGCTGCTCGACCGCGTGCTGCGTACGGCACGTATCGGCGAGTACGCCGAGGCTCCGGCGGTCTAGTTCGAGCCTGGCCAAGAGTCCAGCGCAGCGCGTCGCGCTGGACTTGCGCCAATGCGCCCCAGTTTCGCCTCGCGCGCAGCGGCGCAAGTTCCGCGTACCGCGAATGGCGGGCACCTGGGACCGAAAGGCGGGGCTAGGAGATTTTGCGGGTGGAGCGACGGGCAGCGAGCTCGTCGGCGGGATCGACCGGCTGCATGTCGAGTTCGACCAGGCTGGTCTCAACCTCGCGCAGTACCTTGCCCACGGCGATGCCGAAGACGCCCTGGCCGCGGCTGACCAGATCGATGACCTCGTCATTGGAGGTGCACAGGTAGACGCTCGCGCCGTCGCTCATGAGCGTGGTCTGGGCGAGATCGCTGATGCCGGACTCGCGCAACTGGTTGACTGCCGTGCGAATCTGCTGCAGGGAGATGCCGGTGTCGAGCAGACGTTTGACCAACTTGAGCACGAGGATGTCGCGAAAGCCGTAGAGGCGCTGTGAGCCGGAACCGGCCGCGCCACGCACCGTCGGCTCGACGAGGCCGGTGCGGGCCCAGTAGTCCAGCTGACGGTAGCTAATTCCGGCCGCACGCGCGGCGACAGCGCCGCGGTAGCCGGAGTTTTCATCAAGCTCGGGCATGCCATCGGTGAACAGCAGTCCTAACGAGTAACGCGAAGCGTCAGCGTCAGGCTTGAGCTCACTCATATGGGTTGCCTCTCGGGGGTTACGTGGTGCCATGACAGATAGCTGCGATGAAGCGAGCCTGAGTCACTGTGTTGCGGAATTATCTGTGGTGCGGATGTGAACGGAATACTGGTGTTGCTACGACGTCCTGCTGTGGATCGCTCTACCTACGGTACCGAGGTGAAGTGCTTCGCGGCCTGACATTCGCGTGACCGGTTTGGCGTGTCGGTCGAGTGCCGGCGGACGCACCAGAACACGACTGGTTCAATCCGACGACAGTGTCGCTTTGTGCCTGAGTCAGTCTACGACCTAGTTGGTCAGTCGGCCCAGTGCGGAGCGAATCAGGCTGCCTCGAATAACTTCGAGTTGCCCGGCGATTTCGACCGCCATTTCGGCTGCCTTGGCACGGCTGGAGGCGTCTTTGCGCCGAGCGAGCGGCACGAGCGCACTTTCGATGAGGCCGAGTTCGCGTTCGGCAGCTCCGCGAAAGCCTCTCAGGTGCCGCGGCTCGATACCACTTCGTTGCAGTTCGACGAGGGCACGCAGTACCTGCAGCACGCTGTCGCCGTAGTGTTCGGCGGGCAGAATGATCGACGCGGAGACAGCGTCGTGCAGGAGCGTAGCGGATGCTCCGGCTTCGCGCAGCAGTTCGTCGCGGGTGAGACGACGCGACGTGCCCAGCATCGACGGTCCGGGGGTGGCTCCACCAGGCAAGACCGGCGACAGCCCGGCATCCAGATCGTCCAGATAGGCGCGGATGACCTTCAACGGCAGGTAGTGATAGCGCTGCATCGAAAGGATCAGTCGCAGGCGATCGACGTCGCTGGTGCAGAACTTGCGATAGCCGGATTCCGTGCGGGCCGGGGCGACGAGGCCCTGTTCCTCAAGGAAACGCAGCTTCGAGGGAGTCAGATCGGGGAATTCCGGGGTGAGGCGTGCCAAGACCTGGCCGATGCTCAGCAGCGGCGCTGCTCCCGGAGCTTGCCCATGAACTGCCGACACAGACACGGAACGGGCCTGGGCGGAGTTTGCCGCCACTACTCGCTCGCCGCGCGGACGAGGTCAAGCCGCGACGCGTAGAAGGTGAGACGAAACTTGCCAACCTGAACCTCGGCGCCGTCGGTCAAAGCGGCAGTTTCGATGCGCTCACCATCGAAGTAGGTACCGTTGAGCGAGCCGAGATCTTTCACCGTGAAGGCCGTACCGTGGCGCAGGAACTCGGCATGTCGGCGCGAGACCGTGACGTCGTCGAGAAAGATATCGGCGTTGGGGTGACGGCCGACGCTCGTGAGATCGGCGTCGAGGAGGAAGCGGGCGCCGGCGTTGGGTCCACGACGAACGACCATGAGCGCCGACCCGGAGGGTAGAGCGGCGATGGATTCCTGTTCCTCGGCCGTGACGTTCGAATCGATCGACGCGATCTGGGCGGCGAACTCCTGGCTGAAGTTCATTGTCGTATCAGTGCTGAGCATGTCGTGCACCGTGGTCGATTCGCCGGGCTTCTCGTCACCGGTCGAGCCTGGGTTGGAGGATGCTGGGGTGGACTGCGCCTTGCTGGGCATTGCTTCGCCTGTCGTCGGGTTTTCTGGCTGATCTGTGGGCACGAGCTCGTTCTGCTCCTCGGAATTCTTCTTTCCGGATAGATCGACCATCATGCAACTCCTATCCTTCCAGCGTATCGGAAGATACACCCAGGGCGACCCTTGGCAGGCGAATCACTCGCATCGTTTCAATGGCGTAGATGATGCCGGCCCACCAGTACAAGAATGCGCCCCACAGGCCGAACGCCCAGCCGACCGGCTGCGACCACCATTCCAACTGAGGAAAGGCCTGCCCCAGCATGATCATGGGCAGGGCGTAGAACAGGCAGAAGGTCGCTACCTTGCCCAGGTGGTGCACCGGCAACGGGCCAAACCCATAATTTGCGAGGATGACACCCAGAGCCACCAAAAAGACGTCGCGGCCCACGATGACCAGCACGATCCACCACGGAACCAGGTCACGCCAGGCGAGTCCGATCAGCGCGGCGAAAATATAGAGGCGGTCGGCGGCCGGATCCAACAGCTGGCCGAGTCGGGTGATTTGGTTCCAGCGCCGAGCGAGAAACCCGTCGAGCCAGTCGGTGAAACTGGAGATGCTGAGCACGACCAGAGCCCAGGCATCCTCTCCCTGCGCGAGGAGCACCAGAAAAACCGGCACCAGTACCAGCCGCAGCAGGCTCAGTGCGTTGGGCAGGGTGAGCACCCGATCGCTCACCGCCCCGTTCGCTGCCGCCGTCACGAGAAAGAGTCTATCGAGTGGCGCCAGATTCAATCGAGCTGACCGCGAAGCGCGGGCCAGCTGGCAGCGAAACCGGGATGAAGGGCGAGCAGATCAACCGAATCAGCCGGAACCCAGCGCAAGGCGATGCTCTCCTGGTCACTGATGACGGGTTCGAATTCCTGGGTCGCCTCCACGACGACGGTGGTGTACGACCAGAATCCCAGGTCGAACAGGGAAGTGAATTTGACCTGCACCAGGTGGGCTGGAACGCCGGCCTCCTCCCTGGCTTCGCGCAGGGCAGCGTCGATCGCGCTTTCATTTTCGTGGCGGGCGCCACCGGGCAGCCCCCAGGTATCGCCGAAATGACTCCATACGGCGCGATGCTGCAGCAACACTCCGAGGTGGGGATGGTGCACGAGTAGCCCGGCCGCACCGAATCGGCCCCAGAATTTGCGCCCATCGGGAGCGTGCACCCACGCATCGCCACTGTCTCGCCCCGCCCCGCCCGGCGGGATCGCAGACCCACGTGCGAGGCTTGCGTCGACACCCGAACTCTCAGTCATGCTCCAAGCATGCCCCACACAACCCTGAGGTTCGTACGAAATTTGGCTCAGGCGACCTAGACCGACATGATGGCGTGTACCGGCGCGGCGCCCAGACGCTCGCGACCGTGCAGGTCGGTGAGTTCCAACACGACACCGACACCGGTGAGGGTATAGCCGGCCCGTTCGATGAGACGGCTCGTGGCAGCGATCGTGCCACCCGTGGCGAGCACGTCGTCCAGGATCAGCACGCGGCTGCCGGCCGGCAACTGGCCGACTTCGAGTTCGAGCCGTGCCGTGCCGTATTCCAGCTCGTATTCTTCGGTCAGCACCGAACCGGGCAGTTTGCCACCCTTGCGCACGGCCAGGACAGCCGCCCCGGCCGCGTATCCCACGGCGGCGGCCAGCAGGAAGCCGCGCGCCTCGATGCCGGCCACGGCGTCGAACTGCCCGCGGTGTTGGTCGGCCAGGTCGTCGATGATCGCGCGAAAGGCCACGGCATCGGCGAAGACCGGGTTGAGGTCGCGGAACAGGATGTCGGGCTGCGGAAAATCGGGGTACGACGCCAGCAGGGCCTCGACGTGGGATGCGGCCGATACGGAAGATGTAGGAGGAGAGGAGATTTGAGTCACTGATTCATCTTAAGCGGCCCCGCTGGCATTTCGACGGATGCCATTTCTGGGCGTGGCATGACGGCAATAGCACTCATGGCGTCGAGAAAGTGCACGACGGCCGCCTGGTGGTCGGCTGTGAGTTCAAGGGCGACCTGCATAAGCAGTTCGTGCGTGCCGGACAGCGCCTGGTGGATTTGGTCGTGCGAGGACACGGTCGCGAACAGTCGTTGTGCCCGGCCGTCGTCTGGGTTCACTTCGCGGCGAATGTGGCCGGAGGCCTGGAGCCTGGAGAGTAGCTTCGCGGTGGCGGCAGACGAAATATTCAGGAATTCGCTGAGATCTTTCGGGCTGGCCACCCGGTTTCGGCGTTCGCAGGAGATGAGGTGACGGATGGCCATCAGATCGGTTTCGTTGACGTGCATGTCGGCCTGGGCGCGATGGCGCATCGCGGCGTCGGCCACACGAAACCGGCGCACGGCGCGCAGGACCTCCATCGCCGAAGAAACTCCAGCGTTCCTGGGGTCATACCAGTACGTCCCGGGTGCTGGCGGGTTACTCTCATCGTGGGACATATCCCCATGGTAACGTGAGTATTCGCTAACTTGGTTAGTTATTCCGATCATGATTAGGTTGAACCGAGAAGGGGAGCCCACGTGCAGACCTCAAACGCTCTTGATGAACACGTAATCCTCCTCGATGACGAAGGACATCACATCGGCACCGCGCCAAAGTACAGCATGCACGGATCGGACACCGTGCTGCACCTGGCGTTCTCCTGTTATGTCTTCAACCCGCTCGGCGACGTGCTCGTCACCCGTCGCGCGCTGACCAAGAAGGCCTGGCCTGGGGTGTGGACCAACTTGTTCTGTGGGCATCCGCTGCCCGCTGAACCGCTGACGCAGGCCGTCATCCGCCGGGCCGGCTTTGAACTGAGCCTCGAGCTCGACGATATTAACCTCGCACTCCCCCTGTTTCGGTACCGTGCCACTGACAGCAGTGGAATTGTCGAAAACGAGATCTGTCCGGTCTACCTGGCCACGACCGCACAGGAGCCCACGCCGAACCCCGACGAAGTCGCTGAATATGCCTGGACCCGACCAGCGGACCTGTACCGGGCGGTGACGGACGCCCCGTGGGCGTTCAGCCCGTGGATGGCGTTGCAGGTACAGCAGCTGGATAGTTTTCGTGCTTGACACGGTTGCGGCGGGCGTCGAAACCGAGCTGGCCCGCTTTTTCGCCGCGGCGCGGCTGCGCGCGAGTGACTACGGCGAACACTATGTAGCCCTGTGGGATTCCTTGGAGCAGGCCAGCAGCGGCGGCAAACGCGTTCGCCCTGCCCTGGTTCTGGCGGCCTATGCCGGTTTCGGCGGACGCGATCAGGCCCTCGTGGCTCCGGTTGCCGTGAGCTTTGAACTGTTGCACACGGCATTTTTGATTCACGACGATGTCATCGACCGCGACCTGGCCAGGCGCGGGGTGGCGAACATCGCCGGACGCTTCAACGACCGCGCGCTGGCCCATGGAGCCGCCGCTGATCAGGCCGGGGTCTGGGCTGCGGCCGCCGCTATTCTCGCTGGCGATCTGGCGCTCAGTGAGGCGCATCGCGCCCTGGCCAAACTGCCGGTCGACGTGCACACCAGGCTGCGGCTGCTCGACCTGCTCGACCGGGCGGTGTTCGTCTCGGCGGCCGGGGAGCTGGCCGATGTGACCAACAGCTCGGCGCAGCATCCGCTCACCGTGGAAGAGGTCATCACCACCCTGGAGAACAAAACCGCGGTGTACTCCTTTGAAGCGCCATTGCAGGCGGGGGCCGTGCTGGCCGGAGCGTCCGCCGCGGCGATTGGGCTGCTCGGGCGTTACGGACGCTTCGTCGGGGTGGCTTTTCAGCTCACCGACGATCTGCTCGGGGTGTTCGGTGACCCGGTCAAGACCGGCAAGAGCGTCACCGCCGACCTGCGCGAGGGCAAACAGACCGCGCTGATCGCCCACGCCGGCAGCACCGAAAGCTGGTCTCTGCTCGAACCGTATCTCGGCAAAATCGACCTCAGCGACGAGGAAGCGGAACGAGCGCGCGAGCACCTGCGTGCCTGCGGTGCGAAAGCGGCCGCTGAGGGGCTCGCCTACGACCATTCTCGGCTGGCAGTCGACACGCTCGACCCGGCAATCATTCCCGCCGAGCTGCGCGCGACCCTGGTCGAGCTGGCCGAGGCCGCCGTGAATCGGGCCCGCTGATGGTCACCCTGCGAACATCGGCGGCGCCCGGTGCCACAGCGACCAACCTGAACAAGTACGCAGAAACGGCGCAGGCCAGTTCGACGACGGTGATCGGACACTATTCCACGTCGTTCGGCCTCGCCGCCCGACTGCTCGACTCCCGGGTGCGCACTCCGGTGCGCACGATTTATGCCCTCGTGCGCATCGCCGACGAGGTCGTCGACGGAGCCGCCACCGAGGCCGGCGTCTCGGTCGCCGAACAGCGGCAGCTGCTCGACGAACTCGAACTCGAAACCGAGCGCGCGATCGTGCGCGGCTACAGCACCAATCTCGTTGTGCATGCCTTCGCCGCCACGGCCAGGCAGTGCGGAATCGATTCCAGCCTGATCGCGCCCTTCTTCGCGTCGATGCGCCGTGACCTCGACCCGACCCCGTTCAGCGCCGAGGGCGTCGCCGTGTACATCTACGGTTCTGCCGAGGTGATCGGGCTCATGTGCCTGCGCACTTTCGTGCGCTGGTCCCCGCGCAGCAGCTCCGAGCTCAGTGTGCTGGAAGACGGAGCTCGCCATCTCGGTGCTGCTTTTCAGAAGATCAATTTTCTGCGCGACCTGTCCTGTGATCGCGAGATTCTCGGCCGCAACTATTTTCCGGGGATCGACCCGCTGCACCTCACCGACGCGCAGAAGAGCGTGATCCTCGACGACATCGATGCCGACCTCGCCATTGCCAGTGGCGTACTGCCACTGCTGCCGCCTGGCTGCCGGCGCGCCGTCGCCGCCGCGCAGGGGCTCTTTGCCCGGCTGTCCCGGCGGCTGCGGTCGACCCCGGCCGACCAGTTATTGCGCTCCCGCGTGCGGGTGCCGGACGGAGAAAAGCTGATGATCGCACTGAACTCCATTATCGGCCGCGGCGCGTGGAAGCGATGACGCGCACCATCGTGATCGGCGGCGGGATCGCTGGTCTGGCCAGCGCCGCCCTGCTTGCCCGGGAAGGCCACGACGTCACCCTGCTGGAATCCCGCGCCGAACTTGGCGGTAGGGCCGGCCTCTGGGAGACCGAAGGATTTCGCTTCGACACGGGCCCATCGTGGTACCTGATGCCTGAGGTATTCGAGCACTTCTACCGTCTGTTCGGCACGAGTGCAGCCGCGCAGCTCGACCTCGTGAAGCTGGACCCCGGGTACCGGGTGCTCTTTGAGGGTGACCCTGATCCGTTGGATATTCACAACGACCGGGCGGCGAACATCCGCTTGTTTGAGTCGGTGCAGCCGGGGGCTGGACGGGCGCTCGATCGGTATCTCGATTCGGCGACCGAGACCTATGACATGGCCGTGAAGCGGTTTCTGTACTCGAGCTTCGAATCGTTCCGCCCGTTCCTGGTGCCCGACGTGCTTCGGCGGCTCGGGAAGCTGGCCCGCCTGTTGCTGCAACCGCTCGACAAATTCGTCGCCGGCTTCGTGACTGACCCACGGCTGCGTCAGATTCTCGGGTACCCCGCGGTTTTCCTGGGTTCGGCGCCCAACCTGACGCCGTCGATGTACCACCTGATGAGTCATCTCGACCTTGCCGACGGGGTGCTCTACCCACAGGGCGGCTTCAGCACATTGATCGACAGTATCGCCACGATCGCCAGGGCCGAAGGTGTTCGGGTGATCACTCAAGCACGAGTCACCGCTATTCGGGTGAACGCCGACAAAACGGTCGCCGGGATCAGCTACCGGGATTCCGACGGGCAGCCGGTGAGCCTTGATTCTGACAGCGTGGTCTCGGCCGCCGACCTGCACCACACCGAAACCGAACTCCTGCCCGCCGCACTGCAGACCTATCCCGAGCGCTGGTGGCAGAAACGCCGGTCGGGGCCGGGAGCCGTGCTGGTCATGCTCGGCGTAAGCGGTGAGCTCCCCCAACTGCAACACCACTCGCTGTTCTTCACGACGGACTGGGGCAAGAATTTCGACAAGATCTTCGGTAGGAAGACGTCGGTGCCGTCCCCCGCTTCGCTTTACGTCTGTATGCCGAGCGCGACCGATCCCTCGGTGGCGCCAGCCGGGGACAGCAATCTGTTCGTGCTCGTGCCCGTTCCGGCCGATGTGACGCTCGGGGCGGGTGGAATCAACGGTGCCGGTTCAGTGACGATCGAGTTGATAGCGGATGCCGCCATCGCGCAGGTCGCCCAGTGGGCTGGAATCGCCGACCTCGCCGCCCGCATCACGGTGCGACGTACGGTCGGCCCGGCCGACTTCGCCGACGACCTAAACAGCTGGAAGGGCGGCGCCCTCGGCCCGGCCCACACGCTGCGGCAGAGCGCTTTTCTGCGCGGGTCGAACAGGTCGAAGAAGATTTCCGGGCTGTACTACGCCGGGGGTACCACCATCCCCGGCATCGGCCTGCCGATGTGCCTGATCAGCGCCGAAATTCTGCTCAAGCGGATGCGCCACGACACCACCACCGGACCGCTGGCCGAACCTCTGCCGGCCCGGCCGGGGCGGCCGGTCGAGCCGGGCGGGTTCGGTGGGTTCGGTGGATTCGGTGGGTTCGCGGGGTATTCCGGGTATTCCGACAGCCCGGCGGAGTCTCGGCCGCCGCAGTCGTGAGTGTTCTGTACCTGCTGACGCTTCTGGTCTCGCTCGGGGGCATGGTCGTGCTGGACTGGCGCTTTCGCCTGTTTTTCTGGCGTTCGCCCGGCCGGGCAGCCCTCGTGCTCGGTATCGGTGTGCTGTTCTTCCTCGGCTGGGACCTCGCCGGCATCGGCCTCGGCATCTTCTATCGCGGGGAAACGTCGCTCATGACCGGCGTGCAGCTCGCGCCGGAACTTCCGCTTGAAGAGTTCTTTTTTCTCACCTTTCTCTGTTACCTCACCATGAATCTGGTGCAGGGTGCCCGGCTCGTTCAGGGTCGGCGGGCTGCCCGATGACCTATCTGTTGCTGAACACGGCCTTTCTCGCCGTCGCCGCGCTCGTGGCCGCAGTGGCACTGGTGCGCCGGTTGATTTCGGCCCGCTTCGTCGCCTGCGTTGCTGCCGCGCTGATACTGTCTCTGCTGCTGACGGCGGTGTTCGATAACCTGATGATCGGGGCTGGATTGTTCAGCTACGACCCGGAGCACATTTCGGGCCTGTTCGTTCTTCTCGCCCCGATCGAAGACTTTGCCTACCCGCTGGCCGCAGCGATTCTGCTTCCGGCCCTGTGGGCGCTTTCAGGCGGCACCAAGTTAGGACGAACGGATGACTGAGCAGCTCGGCCCGGCAGGATGGAAGGCGCGGCAGGTTGCGCTGTCGTCGCGGCCGCTCAGCTGGATCAACACCGCCTTTCCCTTTGCCGCCGCCTACGTCGTGACGACGGGGCGCATCGACGCGTTGCTGATCGTGGGCACGCTGTTCTTTCTGATTCCGTACAACCTGCTGATGTACGGCATCAACGATGTCTTTGATTACGAGTCCGATTTGCGTAATCCGCGCAAGGGCGGCGCCGAGGGGGCGCTGCTGCACCCCGCACTGCACCGAACGGTGATTGCCGCGGGCGTTCTGAGCTGTGTGATTGTGGGCGGGGCGATGGTCGGGTTGGCCGGGGCGAGGCATCCGCTCTCCTGGGTCGTTCTGGCTGTCAGCCTGTTCGCTGTGGTGGCGTACTCGGTGCCCGGGCTGCGGTTCAAGGAACGGCCCATTCTGGACTCGATCACCTCAAGCACCCACTTCGTCAGCCCCGCCGTCTACGGCCTCGTCGTGGCCGGCGCCGCGGTCAACTTCGGGCTGCTGGCCCTGCTCGCGGCGTTCTTTCTGTGGGGAATGGCCAGCCACGCCTTCGGTGCCGTGCAAGACGTCGAGCCCGACCGCCAGGCCGGAATCGCGTCGATCGCCACGGCCCTCGGCGCCTGGCCGACGGTGCGGCTCGCGATCACCTTCTGGGCTCTGGCCGGCCTACTGATGCTCGCCACACCGTGGCCCGGACCGCTCGCCGCGGTGCTGGCCGTGCCCTACTTTCTGGCCGCGCTGCCATTCTGGTCGGTCAGTGACAAACAGTCCGAGAGCGCCAACCGGGGCTGGAAGCGGTTTCTCTGGCTCAACTTCTTCACCGGGTTTCTCGTGACCATGCTGCTGATCCTCTGGGCGCGGCAGGGCGGCTGAGCCTCGGCACGACCTGTTGGCTAGAGTAAAGAGATGGAGCTTACGTCTGCCCGCGTCGACAGTTGGAGCTGGGGCGTGCGCCTGTTCAAGACCCGTTCGATGGCCACCACGGCCTGCCGAGCCGGGCATGTTCGGGTGAACGGCGACAAGGCCAAGGCCGCGCAAGCACTGCACATCGGTGATGAGGTGCGCGTGCGGAGCGACGGTTTCGACCGGGTACTGATCGTGTCGCGCCTCGTAGTCAAACGGGTCGGAGCGGTGATCGCTGCGGAGTGCTACGTCGACCAGACTCCCCCGCCGCCGCCACGCGAAGAGGTCGCCCTCCTGCCGATGCGCGACCGCGGCGCCGGGCGCCCGACCAAGCGCGAGCGCCGAGAGATCGACGAACTGCGCGGCCACGTCAACGAATGAAAGTTGCCGCGGCTGCGATGGCTGGTGCGGTTTTAAAGCTCCACAGGCGGGGTCGGCAACGGTGGTGTCGTCGCCTGGGCCTGGCTCAACTGGGCCGATTGCAGCGCGGCGAGAACCCCGAGTGAACGCTTGATGCGATCTTCGGCGGCGGTGTCGATGTGGCTCGCCGCAAGGTTCGCCTCACTGACCGCGCGCACGACCTCATCGCGCTGAATCTTCACGCCCCGCGGCGCGTCGATCCCGATGCGCACACTGTCGCCGCGGGCATCGAGCACGGTGATGACGATATCGTCACCGATGAGGATCTTTTCCCCCGGTTTGCGTGTCAGAACGAGCATCGTTCCAGCCTACCGTTCGCGCTCGCCCGCTCGGGAATGCGGCGGCGCAGCCCGGCGGCCGGTCGGCGCCGCAGCGACCCGCCCGTCCATCCACTCCACCGGCAGTCCCAGGTCGTCGACCGTGGCCGGCGACGTCGTGAATTGGCGGCCGAGCGCAGCCACAGCGTGCACCTGCACCGCGGTGACGACCATATTGACCCAGCGGATGGTGTCCTCGGGTTTTCGACTCGCGTCGACGACCACCCAGACCTGATCGGCACCGATTGCGGTGAGCGTTGCCGCGCGCGCGAGTGCGTCGGACGCGGGTTCGAGACCGTACGCGATGAAGGTGCTGTGGCCGATATCCACACCGTGGGCTCTGGCCAGCATGGCGCCCCGCCGGTCGTCGACCCGCGAGATGCGGTCCTGCAGCAGCGTGCCAGCGATGCGCAGCTCCCCCGCGCCGGCCACGCGCAGCATGAGGCGCGCGATCGTGAGCGGGTCATCTTCGAGCCCGACGATCAGGACCAGGTCTCCCGGCCGGGTGAGCGGGGCCGGCACCGGGGGGCGGGCCAGAGTCGGGAGGGCGGGCGTTGGCGCTGGCGCCGCAACGGGGGCCTGCGCCGAAGCTGCCGCTTCCGCGATCGGCTCGGGTGCGGCATCCGGAACGACACTGCGGCCGGTCGCGAAGGTGAGTTCGTCCATGAGCTTGGCGAACCCGTCGGACGTCGTCGACAGCTGCGGTGAGGGCTGGGCCGGGTGCAGTTGGGATTCAGCCTCGTCGGCGTCGTCGAGCAGTGCCGCTATGCCCAGCCGGGCCGAGATATCAAGGCCGGCGTGCGCCGACTTCTTACGCTTGGCCGGTTCCAGCACCTCGACGGTGATCTCGTAGTGCTGGCGCGCGAAGAATCCGCGGATTCCCCCGACGGTGACACGTTCGGCGGCGATGATGGTGGCGTTGGCACCGTGCTCGGCCACGACACGCTCCTGCAACTCCCGCAGGGTCGGACCCTCAAGCAGAAATCGTTTCGGCTCCACGGACCACACCCACTGTCTCAATGGTCACATTCGCCGATGTTACTTCTTGGTACGACAATACCGGCAGGCCGCCGGTCTGCGTGGAGATGAGGCGGCGGATGGCCGGGCGGAGCGCCGGAGCGCACACCAGCACCGCGGTCTGCCCGCTCGCCTCCACCTTGGCCACCGAGCTGCGCACCGAGGCGAGCACCGTCTCCAGGCGCGCCGGTTCCATCAGAATCTGCGTGCCCTGATCGGAGGGTCGCAGCCCCTCGAGCATGGATTGTTCGAGCGTTGGGTCAATCATGATCACGCGCAGCAGTGTGCCGTCGAGATATTGTGCGGTCAGTGCGGGCCCGAGCGCCTGGCGTGAGGCCTCGACCAGCCCCTCAGCATCGTTCGACGCTTTGGCGCGCAGCGAAAGCGCCTCGTAGATGCGCGGCAGGTCGTTGATCGGAATCTGCTCGACCAGCAGCCCCTGCAACACCCGCTGTACCTCGGCGAGGGAGAGCAGACCGGGAATGAGATCGTCGACGGCCGACGGATTGACCTGCTTGACGCCATCCGTGAGTACCCGCACGTCTTCCCGGGTGAGCAGCCGGGCCGCGTTCGTGGTGATGATCGAGGAGAGGTGGGTGACCACGACCGAGACCCGGTCGATGACAGTGGCTCCGGTCATCTCAGCGCTGTGCCGCATTTCGCTCGGCACCCATTTGCCGGCCAGGCCAAACACCGGCTCGATCGTGACCTGCCCCGGCAGGGTGTCGAGGGCGTCGCCGAGGGCGAGCACTTTGCCGGCCGGAGCCAGGCCGCGCCCATATTCGACCCCGGCGATGCGAATGACGTAGGTCGATGACGGCAGATCGACGCTGTCCCGGGTGCGCACCGGAGGCACGACCACGCCGAGATCCATGGCGATTTTGCGACGGAGGCCACGTACCCGGGCGAGCAGGTCATCGGAAGCACCGGAGACGAGGTCGACCAGATCGGGCGAGAGCATGATCTCCAGCGCGTGCACGCGCATCTGCTCGATCAGATCCTCGGTCGTGTCGGTCTTGGGAGCGCTTTTCTCTGATGCTGTGGTGGCCTCGATGCTCGCTTGTTTCGAGGCCTCGCCTGCCTTGATGCGTTGGGCGATCAGCATGAGCGCCATCCCCACGATGAGGAACGGCAGCACCGGCATCCCCGGAATCAGCGCCATCAGCACCGCGGCCGCGCCAGCGATGGTCAAGGCGTTCCGCGACTGCGTGAGCTGAGCGGATGCCGTCGACCCGATGTCGGTCTCCGCGTTCGAGCGGGTGACGATCATGCCGGTGGAGACCGCCATGAGCAGCGCCGGAATCTGGGTGACGAGGCCGTCACCGATGGTCAGCAGGGCGTAGGTGTTGACCGCCTCGCCAATCTCGAGGCCGCGCTGCAGCATGCCGATCGCGATGCCGCCGATGATGTTGATGATGATGATGATCAGGCCGGCGATCGCGTCACCCTTGACGAACTTCGATGCGCCGTCCATGGCGCCGTAGAAGTCGGCTTCAGCCGATACCTCGGCGCGGCGATCCTTCGCCTCGGCGTCGGTGATCAGGCCGGCGTTGAGGTCGGCGTCGATGGCCATCTGCTTGCCGGGCATGGCGTCGAGGGTGAATCGGGCGCCGACCTCGGCCACGCGCTCGGCACCCTTGGTGACGACGACGAACTGAATGACGACAAGGATCAGAAAGATGACCGCGCCGATGATGATCGAGCCGCCGACGGCGACGTGCCCGAAAGCCTCGATCACCTGTCCGGCATAGCCTTCGCCCAAAACCAGACGCGTGGATGCGACGTTGAGACCGAGTCGAAACAGGGTCGCTACCAGCAGCAGCGACGGAAACACCGAGAAGTCGAGCGGCTTCTTCACGAACATGGTGGTGAGCAGGGTGACCAGGCCCAGCATGATGTTCAGGATGATCAGAATATCGAGGAGGCCGGCCGGAATCGGCACGACCAGCAGCAGAATGATGCCGACCACGCCGACCGGAACGGCGAGTTTGATGAGATTGCGATTCACGAACGGCCTCCGGTGGTCTGCGGTGTTGATGAGGATGAGGGAGCGGCGGACGGTGCAGCGGTCAGTGCGCTCATGGTGTGGGTTCCCGCCGTGCTCCCCCGCTTCTTCAGCGCCATGACGAACGCGAGCACCCGGGCCACGGCGTTGTAGAGTTCCGTGGGTATCTCGTCGCCGATCTCGCACGCGGCGTGCAGCGCCCGCGCGAGCGGCACGTCCTGCACGATGGGAACGTGGTCGGTGTCGGCCTGCGCGCGAATACGCGCGGCCACGTGCCCGACCCCCTTGGCGACCACGCGCGGCGCGGATTTGCCCGGCTCGTAGATGAGAGCGACGGCCACGTGCGTGGGGTTGACCAGCACGACGTTGGCATCGGAAACCGAGGCGATCATTCGGTTGCGGCTCATCATCAGCTGGCGGGAGCGGCGCTGCGATTTGATCAGCGGGTCGCCCTCTGAAGCCTTGTTCTCGTCCGTGACCTCTTTCTTCGTCATCATGGTCTTCTTGCGGTTACGTTTCATGATGACGAAAATGTCGGCGGCAGCGAGCACGAGGCCAGCCGCGACCGCGGCCTGAAGCAGCCCGGCCGTTCCGCCGCCGGCCGCGGCGAGCAGTTCAGAGACCGGCAGCCCCCCCGCGGTCAGCAGCACCGGCATCAGTCCCTGAATCACCGAGTACAGCACGAACCCGACGGCGGCCGTCTTGGCCAGCACCTTCACGCCTTCCCAGAGTGCCTGGGTGCCAAACACGCGTTTCATGCCGGTGACCAGGTTGAACTGCTCGAACTTTCCGGCGAATTTCTTGACGTGGATGCCGCCCTGCAGCGCCGCTCCGCCCAACACGACCACGAGCACCACGACAAAAAACGGCGTGAGAATGTCGGTCAGCGAGGCCAGACCGTTGCCGAGGGCTTCGACCGCGACGCTCGGATCCGGATTCCGGGCGAGCGTGCCGATGAGATACATCTGGTCGGTGCCCGCATCGCCACCAGCCGCGATGGTGGCCGGCAGCATGAGTCCGGCCGCGCCCACGCCGAGCCAGGCGGTGACATCCTGCGACTTGGAGAGTTCGCCCTTTTCGCGCACCCGCTTCATACGTTTTTGGGTGGCTTGTTCGGTCTTTTCGCCGGAATCGGTCTCGGACAACTACTTCACCCCCATGAGCGTATCGAGGGCCTGGCCGGTAAGCGACGACACAATGCGCGGTAGGGCAACAAAAACCGTTGCGGCAAGGCTGAGCGTGATGAGAATCTTCAACGGAAAGCCAAGCGCGAACGCGTTGAGCGCGGGGGCGACCCGCGTGAGCAGGCCGAGGCCGGCATCCGCTAAGAACAGCACCACGAGTAGGGGGCCGGCGATCTGCACGGCGGCGAGGAACATTTGGGTGGTTCCGGCGATCATGGCCTGCGCTGGCGCGGCCAGGTCGATGCCGGAGCCAAGCGGAATGGCGGTGTAGCTGCGAAACAGGCCTCCGAGCACGAGTTGGTAGGCGCCCGAGGCGAACATCAACGTCAGTGCGGTCATGTGGAACAGACGAGTGAACTGCGCTCCGTTGATCATCGACTGCGGGTCGAAGCCCTGCGCCATCTGGAACCCGCTGAACATGTCGATGAGACCACCGGCGGACTGCACGGCGGCGAAGACCAGAAAGACCAGAAAGCCAAGGGTGGCACCGACCAGAATCTCCAGAATCAGGGCGCCCACGAACCCGGCGGTGTCCTGCGAGACGTAGTTGGCGGTGACCCGCGGTGAGACGGCCAATGCCAGCCCGATGGCGAGCATGGCTTTGATGCGCGCCGGGAAAGCGCGGTAGGAGAACGGCGGTGCGATGACCAGGAAAGCCACCATGCGCACCCCGGCCAGCATGACCGCTTCGATCCAGGCGAAATTGAGGTTGAACTCCACGTCAGCCTCCGCCGAGCAGCGCGGGGATCTTCTCGAACATCTGATTGGTGAACGCAACCGATTCGGCGATCATCCAGTGGCCGCAGATGAGCAGGGCCAGGGCGACGGCCACCGCTTTGGGCACGAACGACAGTGTGACTTCCTGAATTTGGGTGATCGACTGCATCAGCGAGATGGCAAACCCCACGACGAGGGCGGTGATGAGGACAGGGGCCGACAGTTTGGCGGCGAGAATGAGCGCCTGCAGGCCGATGTCGAGCACCGCATTGGTGTTCATGTGTTCAGCTGATAACTGCCGATGAGGCTCGTGATGATGAGCCCCCAGCCGTCGACGAGCACGAACAGCAGAATCTTGAACGGAAGCGAGATCATGACGGGCGGCAGCATCATCATGCCCATGGACATCAGCGCCGCGGAGACCACGATGTCGATGACCAGGAACGGGATGAAGATGACGAAGCCGATGATGAAGGCGGCGCGCAGCTCAGAGATCATGAAGGCCGGGATGAGTGTGAGCAGGGTCACATCAGCGGGATTGTCCGGGTTGGGCTGGTCGGCGGCCCGAGTCATCAGGGCCAGGTCTTCGCCTCGTGTGTTGGCGAGCATAAATTGCCGCAATGGTTCCGAACCCAGATTGAGCGCGTCGGTGAAGTTCAGCGAACCGTCGAGGTAGGGCTGCAGGGCCACGTTGTTGATGTCGGTCAACACCGGAGCCATGATGAACAGCGACAGGAACAGTGCGAGGCCGGCGAGCACCTGGTTCGGCGGGATCGAGGGCAGGGCGAGGGCGTTGCGCGTCATGGCCAGCACGACGAAGATCTTGGTGAAGCTCGTCATCATGAGCAGCAGCGCCGGGGCGACCGACAGCAGGGTGATGCCCAACAGGGTCACGATCGCCGACGAGGGCGCACCGTCTGGACCGTTGATGTCCACACTCAGCCCGCCGCCACCGGGGTCGGACGGGTCGGTGGGGTCGGTCGGCAGGGTCGGGTCGATGGGGCTGTCCGGCATGGCCGGGTCAACGGGCAGGGCGTGCGCTACGCTCACGCTCAGCCAGACGAGGGCCGCAGTGATGACGAGACCTAAGAGAATCAGTAGGCCGAGACGGGTAGAGGCCTGACGGTGTACCAGCCGGTCGGCCGCGGTGTTCACCGTCCCTGCCGAAGCAGTGCCGCGGTCTGGCGCCAGGTAGACGGCGACAGGATCGACCCGGCCAGCGGCGCGGCCCGGGCCGGCGTCGGTGCCGGTGCGGCGTCATCCGCTTCGGCCGCAGCCAGCGAACGGGCAAAGGCGGCGCTCGCGTCGGCGCTGCCGAGCGCTGCAACGGCGGCGTCGAGGGTCGACGCGGAGACGGCCGCGAGGGATTTTTCGTGCAGCACCGTCACGGCCTGCTCGGTCACGCCGAGAACGAGGCGGGTTCCATCCACCTCAACGACGACAACGGATGCCTTCTGCCCGATGGGCTGCCGACCCACAACGGTCACCGGGTTGGCGACGCCCAATGCACGTGCCCCGCGTGACAGGCGTCGCTGCAGGTACCAGAGCAGTGCGAGAACGACGCCCAGGGACAGAACGACGCGCACCGCAACAATCAGGGTGTCCACTTACGACAGGCCATCCGCGACATCGAGAATCTGGGTGATCCGAACGGCGTAGTCCTGGTCGACGACGACGATTTCACCGTGCGCGATCAGGCGGCCGTTCAGCAGAATATCGGCCGGCGCTCCGGCTGAGCGATCCAGTTCGATGACGGCGCCGGGCTTCAGTGACAATACGTCGCGCACGGACATGCGGGTGCGTCCGATCTCGACCGTCAGGGACATTTCGACGTTGCTGATGCGCCCCAGGTTGCCCATGACGGCGCGGCTGGAGGCTGTGCCGGATCCACCGACAACGCCGTTCTGACGCACTCGAATGGCGAACCAGCCGGTCACAACACCGCCAGCGCTCAGCTCGAAGACGTCGGTGTCTTCAGCGGCGAACAGCGCAGAGGCGTCTTCGACCCTTGAGTCGCCGAGCACGCCAATTCCGAGCACGCCGGAGGCGCTCTCCAGGGCCGGACGCAGAACATCCTGGCTGGAGACGAGCTGCGAGTTGGCCCCGGCTGCGGCGTCGAGTGAGGCCGAGTCGCTCAGTACCACGGCCAGGTCAGCGGAAGTGGTACCCACAAACGACGCCACCACGGCCGCATGAATGCGGGCCGTGAGTTCTGCACTCCCGGAGTGTGGCACCGCCTGCAGCGGCACCGACGTCGGCAACACGCGGATGAGAGCGTCAACGGCGACCTCGGGAATGGATCGGGTAGAAATCATTGAGCTGTCTCCTCGGTATCAATGACGATGCAGGCCAGCCGGGAACCGTTTGCCCCCACGGCCGCGCGGGCCAGCGGCTGGCAGTCAACGGTCAAATTGAGCGGACGATGCTGGGGATGCGGAATGTGCAGAACATCTCCAACGGCCAGCGTCAGAATGCGACTGGGCAGTACGTGGGCCGTCTCCAGCCGGAGTGACACGTCGACCGGTACGGCCGCGATCTGGGCCTGCAAAAATTCGGCGGCATTCGACGTGGTGCTCGTCGGGTTCGCTTCTCCGAGTTGGGGCATCAGCGCCGCAGCAGGAATGGCCACCGTTGCCGTCGCGGTGACCTTCTCCACCCGAATGGCGAAGGTCGCGACCACCATCAGGTCGCCGGTTGCGGCCGCCTGGGCAAACTGCGAGTTGTACTGGATCGCCTCGACCCCCATCTCGTCGACGAGCAGCGGTCCGAAGGAATAGCGCAGGTCTTCGAGGCTCTCCGAAATCAACTTGCGAATCAGGGCCAGCTCGATCTGGGTGAAATTGCGTTCGGCTGTCACGGGAAGGCTGCTGTTGCCGCCGAGCATATGGTTCACCCAGGTGAGTGCCGACGTGGTCGGAAACTGGATGACCGCCCGGGCTTCGAGACCGGCGACCGTGCACAGCACCATGGCCGTTTTCGGCGGCAAAGAGCCCGCATACTCGTCGTAGGTGGCCATGAGAACCTGCTCGCAGGTGACCATGCAGAGCACGCGCACGCGTGCCGTCAGCTGGGTGCCCCACTGCCGGGCGAACGTCTCGAAGGCCAGTTCCAGGACACGGGCGTGTTCCCGGGCCAGGGTGGTGGGGCGCCGAAAGTCGTACAGCTCAACGCTCTTCGCCGCTTTCGCGGGCACACTGCCGTCGACTCGATCCTGGACTGTCACGTTGGGACTATCGGCTGAGTCAGCCCAAAGGTAAGAAGGCTCAGCTAACGGATGCGCCACGCCTGTTCCGGGTTAGTCCGCCCCGGCCACGCCGGGAATGAGTGCCCGCACGCTGTCCGACTGGTCCGATAGCAGCACGACATCGACCCGGCGGTTCTGTGCCATGTCTTCGAGGGTGGATCCAGTGTTCGCTGGCTGAGCCGAGCCGAAGGCGACGGCGGAAATTATCTCTCCGGCAATCCCGCCCTGCTCCACCAGACGACGCAATACCTGCGTGGCCCGGCTCGCGGACAGTTCCCAGTCCGTGGCGAACGTCGCGGACTGACCGTGTTTGTCGGCGTGCCCCTCAACCGATATCTTCTGCCCGCTGGCCACAATTGCCGGAGCAGCAGCATCCAGCACCGCCGTCGCCGCCGCGGTGAGCTGGGCGCTGTCCGGTGCGAAGAACGTTTCACTGCCGACCAGGCCCAGGGTTAGGCCACGGTCGGTGATGTGAAACTCCACCAGTTCGGCCACACCCGCTGCGGTCAGATTGGCGGTCACGGCAGCCTCAAGTTGATCGAGCTTCGCAACCTCCTTCTCGGCCGCGTCGGCGTTCGCGGTGGCTTGGGCCGTGGCCTCTGCCGGATCAATTGCCTCAGACGAGTGGGTGACTTCCGTGGGTGATTCGCCCTCGTTGTCGATAAGGTCGGCCGGAACCACGACGCCCTCGGCGGTATCTACTTTGCCGGCATCGACGGCCCCGAAGCCGGTGGCGAGGGAGTTAGCGAGTTGCTCGTACTTGTCCTGGTCCACGGTCGACATGGCGAACAGCACGATGAACATGCACATCAGCACGGTGACCATGTCCATGTAGGAGGCCATCCACCGCTCGTCGGGGTGGACGTCCTCTTCTTCGACCACTTTGCGCCGCTTGGCGCGCGCACTCATGCTGCTTCGGGAAGGTCTTTGTCTTTACCCTTTCCCTTACCCTTGGCTTTGGTTTTGCCTGCGGGCGCATCGGCATCCGCTGCGCTGCCTTTATCTTTGGCACCGACCTTGGGCAACAGCTCGGCCGGAACCATGGCCCGCAGTCGCTCACCGAGGAGCCGCGGCTGGCTCCCGGCCTGCACGGCCAGGGCACCCTCCATGACCAGGGTCATGCGGTCAACTTCGAGGTCGGCCAGGCGGCGCAGCCTGGAGCCGATCGGCAGCCAGATAAAGTTGGCCGACAACAGTCCCCACAGGGTCGCGACGAACGCGGCCGCGATCATCGGGCCGAGGGTAGCGGGCGTGTCGAGGTTTTCGAGGACGTGTGTCAGAGAAACGACCGTGCCAATGATGCCGACGGTGGGGGCGTAGCCGCCGAGACCGGTAAAGAATTTGGCCGCATTGCGGTTGGAGCGTGCCTTGGTTGCGATCTCGTCTTCGAGCAACATGCGCAGTTCGTCACCGTCGGTGCCGTCGGCGATGTTCTGCAGGGCTCCCCGCAGAAAGGGATCCTTGACGTTGTCGGCTTCCTGGTCGAGGGCGAGCAAGCCGGAACTTCGAGCGGTTTCGGCCAGGCCGACGACCTGGTCGATAACGGACTGCGGCGGCGTGGTTTTCCCACGGAACGCACCCGGCAGCGCCTTGAAGGCAGAAATGAAATCCTTTATTGTGCCACCAGCGAGCCCGACCGCGATGGTGGCGCCGAAGACGAGGATCATGGGAGCCGGCAGCAGGATTGACATGACCGACGAATTCTCGAGGGTGATCATGGCCAGGAGCGCGCCAAAAGCGAGCACCAGACCGATCAGAGTTGCGGGATCCACTAGAGCTTCCTGGGGCCTCGTGGCAGGTCCCCGGCGCTCGGGTCATACGCAAGCGCGATCACGTGCGCCCGGTAGCTCGCGATCTTCTCGATCACTTCTTCCATGGACTCGGTGACAATGAAGTTGGCACCGTCGACCATGACCAGGGTGGTGTCCGGGTTCGCGTGGATGCGTTCGATCAGGTCAGGATTAATCGCAAAGTGACTGTCGTTCAGCCGCGTAAGTACGATCATGTGCTCATCCTGTCTCGAACGACTCGAGGGAGGCGTCATGGTGTACTGTCGGCCGCTTGTGGACCGGCGTAAGGCGTCCGCTCAGTAGACAATTTTGTTGGGTGCGCGGCACTGCCCACCCAGCAAAGTCGTCTAGTAAGCGCGCCGGGGTGTCCCGCACCAACCGCGATGACCCAGATTGCGCGCGATTCGAGCCACGAGTTGGGACTCCTGGCGCAGATCGTCGGCGTTGACTCTGGTGACGTGCAGCCCCTCCGACTCGATGTCGGCTGTGCGGGTGAGGTCGCGGCGCCACTGCCGCTGGTCGGTTCGATGCTGGTCCCCCTCGTATTCGAGGAGCTCGCCGAATTGCTTGAAGAACAGGTCAGCACGGCACAGGAACCGACCAGATGCGGCAAGGATGTTTTCGTTGACGAGAGGTTGCGGGAGCCCGTTCGTCACCACGATCACGCGCAGCTCGGATTCGGGCGACGACTCGCTGCGCTCGTCGAGCAACGAGAGGGCACGGCGAAGGAGCAGCTTTCCGCGCCGGTGGCGATCGACGGCCCGGCCCAGTTCGTTGATGGAGGCCAGCGGTGACCTCCAGCGGATGAAGTAGTCCCCAACCGCTACGAGCTGCCGCAGGGTAAGGCTCTCCGCGAGATCACACCAGGTGCGCGCCGGGCTCGTGACGCTTAATCCGAACCAGGCGAACAGCTCGTCGTCATCGACCGCCATGGCATGGCCGGCAACGCCGTTCACACGCAGGGCACGCCCCGGCAGCGGAACGGTGACGTGCAGGGACTTCGCGGTGGCGAGCTGGGGCGGCAGCGGCGCTCCAAACAGGAGCGCGGCGGTTTGGTGACTGAAGAACGCGCCCGCAGGCATCCGTTGCACGAAGGCGTTGCACAGGTCTCGGGTGCTGGCGTGAGCTGATGCCGGTGCGCGCACGCCCCAGAACGGGCGGGCGAGGTCGCTGGCCCGCAGGCGACCGGGTGACAAGCCGTGCGCGGCGCCCTGGGACACGGCGAAGGGGGCGGCCAGGAGATGGGGCGGGAGCATTCTGCGCGCAGTCATGCCACGAGGATGCCGCATTCTGCCCCGGGGGCTGATGGTTATGCACAGGGCAAGGTTCACTCGACACAATTGTGGGGTGCGGACGGTTCAGCACCCCACAAACGTGTCTACTGAGCGATTACCGCTTGAGGTTGGTGAGCTCCTGCAAGACCTCGTCGGAGGTGGTGATGATGCGGGCGTTGGCTTGGAATCCGCGCTGGGCGACGATGAGGTTCGTGAATTCCTGCGACAGGTCGACGTTGGACATTTCGAGGGCGCCGCTGGTGAGTGAGCCCATGCCGGCCGCGCCGGGGGTACCGAGTTCGGCGGCCCCGGAGTTGAACGTGGCGCGGTAGGCGGAGGAGCCGGCCTTCTCGAGCCCACCGGGGTTGACGAAGTTGGCCAGGGCGATGCGACCGATGGCCTGCTGCTGGCCGTTGCTGAACAGGCCCACGAGGGTGCCGTCGGCGCCGAGTGTGTAGCTGTTGAGCGTGCCAGCCTCGTTGCCGTCGTCGGTCTTGCCGGCGACCGTGGCGAGGCCGGAGAAGCCCTTGAGTGCGGCCAGGTCCATATCGATGCCGTCGACAGTCAGGGCGCCGGAGGCGATGAAATTGCCCGTGGGCGTTCCGTCTGCTTCGGTCTCGGCGGTGAGCTGCACTGGGGTCGGCGTCGTACCGTTCGCCAGCTTGGATTGCCCAACGGTCCAGCCATCGTTATCCGGTGTACCCGTGCGCGTGAAGGTCAGCGAGATCGTGCTGGAGTTACCGAGGTCGTCGAAGACATCGACGGTGCGCGTGAGCGTACTACCGACCGCAGAATCCGACGGCAGGTTTCCCGTGAAGGTCGCGGCTTGTGAGGCCTTGGCCGGAACGATGGCACCGACGGGCAGGGTGATGTTGCTGGTCGCCCCGCCGGCGTTGACGACGCCGTTGTCGGCGCCCCAGCCCTGAACGATCGCGCCGTCGGGCGAGACCAGGCGGCCAGCGGAGTCGAAGTTGAAAGAACCGGCGCGGGTGTAGAGGGTTTCACCGCCCAACGAGGTAACGAAGAAGCCATCACCGGAGATCATGAGGTCGGTAGTCTTTCCGGTGGACTGCGACGAGCCTTGGGCGAAGTTCGTGGAGATTCCAGCGACCTGCACGCCGAGGCCGACCTGGGCTGGGTTGGTTCCACCGGTGGTGGCCGTGGCGCCGCCGGCGGCCTGCGTGAGCTGCGAGAGCGTGTCCTGGAACTGCGCGGCGGACGCCTTGAACGCCGTCGTGTTGACGTTGGCGATGTTGTTGCCGGTCACGTCGAGCATGGTCTGGTGTGAACGAAGGCCGGAGATGCCGGAGTAGAGGGAACGAAGCATGGGGTGCTGCCTTTCAAGAAATGATTATGCGGAGAAGTTGGTGGGTCGAGGAAAAACCGCGGATCAGGCCGCGGTCGTCGCCCCCTCGGTGTCTTGTGTGTCGTCCGTGTCGGCGGCACTAACGGCGCTGGTCACGCCGGAGATGACGTCGAGGGCCACCGGTTCCCCGTTAACGGTGACCATGGGCACCGGGCCTGCGAACGAGACGGACGAAGCGAGCCCGGTGATTTCGTCGCCATCGTCGTTGGTATAGGTGACCGTCTCCCCCACCAGCGCGGCCGCCGAGGTGCGCATCTGCAGGGAGAAACCCTCCTCGCTCGCGGTGGCCATTTCGGTGAGCTTCTCCATCATGGCGAGCTGGGTGGTCTGGGCGATCATCTCGTTGGTATCCATCGGCGAGCTGGGATCCTGGTTTTGCAACTGGGTCACCAGTAGTGACATGAACACCTCCGAGTCCATGGACTGGTTGGGCGTGCGCGTCGTGGTCGTGGACGTGTACATTCCGGTCGGAGCTGCTGCGTTGGCTGCCAGGGCGTCGATTGTCACGGTTGTTCTCCTTCTAGGCCAGTACGTCGATGGTGTGGGTGGACCCGAATCGGGACGCGCGGTTCTCCATCGGAGTATCCGGTACTCGTTCGGCGGGGCTGCGGCCATTGGGATTGTGGCTGTCGGCCTCCGAGCGCGGCTGCCGAGGGGCACCGGAATCCCCGGCATGGCTGTCACTCGACAGGTTGAGCTGCGAGTTCACCCCCGAACCGGCGAGGTCCCGGCGCAGGTCGGGCAAGATCACGCGTAGGGCGTCGCGGGCCAGGTCGGTGGGAGCGAACAACTCCACCCGAATACCCTCCCCGGTCACGTGTGCTCGCACCGTGACCGGCCCCAGGTTGTCGGGCGTCACACTGATGGTCAGCACATGCTCGCCGGGCGAAGCGCTGGTCAGCGAGAATAGCGGCTTCATGATCTGCGTGGTGAGCGGAACGGCAGCTGCGGGTGTCGGCGCTGCAACCGGTGCGGCTGCGGTGGTCGGCAGCGCGGTTGGCAGCGCGGTTGGCACAGCGCTGGGCAGAGCGGATGCCGTCGGCACGACTGCCTCGGTGCTCGTGGTGTTCAGTCGCACCGAGTCGGGCAGGGCAGAGCGCGCCGACCCGTCGGTGGCCGCGACGAGGTTCTGCGCCGCACCGGTTTGGGCGGCGACGTTTCGTGCTGCACTGGGCCGGGTCGGCGCGGCGGCCGGTGCGAGTGCGCTCGTCGGCGTCGCGGGATCTGCGGTTGTCGAGGCGGCCTGGGCAGCCAGCACCGAGGCATCCGCTTCGGGGGACGATGTCGGTGCCGCACGGGAAGCCGCTGCACCGGTGTCGACGGTGCGACCCTGAGCGGCCCGAACGGCCGCGCCAGGGATAGCTGCAGCAACCGTCGCTGCGACCGTCGTCGCTGGCGGGACGGCGACGGTATCAGCCGCGGGCGTCGCTGCGGCGCCGTTCGTTGCGGCGTTCGGTACGGCCGTGGCCGCTACCACGACGGGGGCTGTTGCAGCCCCCGAACCGCCCGATGCGCTCAGGGCGATCGCCGCGATCGCCAGAGTGTCACCCGATGGGCCGAGAGCAGCAGCGGCGGCGGTCGACGAGGCTGCTGCGGCCGCAGCGGCCGCAGCGGCAGCACCGGCGGTGGCCCAGGTCAGAGCCGACGGAAACGCCATCGGGGGCGCGGCATCCGCTGACGCTGAATCGGTCGCAGCCACGGGGGCACCGGCCGGCGTGGCCTCGGCATCCTGGGGGCGGTCTGACATTTGATCCGTCGCTGCGGCCGCAGTCGCGGGGCCCGCCGTCGACGCGGCCGAACCGCGATCGGCGAGCGTGTTCTCCATGATCGACCCGAACGCGTCGGCGCCCGGCGACGCCGAGTTGGTCTCGCGCTGGGTCGGCGCAGCGGCCGGGGCGGCGGCGGGCCGGAATTGGCCGAGGGTGAGGGTCATAGTGTGCTTCCCGTGACGGTTGAATTCTGCCCTGCGAAAGCGGCGAAGGCGGTGCTGAGCATGTCGGCGGAGGCGGTGCCCGTGGCCTGCGTGTTGGTGGGAATGATGCGGCGGATGGTGGTGATATCGGCATCCGTCATGTACGCCTCACGCAGACACACGGTGCGACCCGGATACGGCGCGTGGATCACCTTGTTGTCGCCGGCGTAGATGAGAATGTGGTCTCCGCCGCCGGTGACGATGAGGTCGCCCGGCTGGGCTTCGGCGAGAGATCCCACCTCGGTGCCCATCTTCATTTGCCCCGAGACGAGGCGCGGCAGTTCTATTCCAATATCGGCATATACAGTTTGAACGAGGCCGGAGCAGTCCATTCCGCTGGAATCTTCGCCGCCGAAGACGTAGGGCACGCCGAGATACTTCTCAGCGGACGCCACGACGTCGGTACCGGTGGTGCCGTTCGCCGAGCCGCTCGCGCTGGTGCCGGTGGTTCCGCTGGTGCCGAGCGCCGCAGCGAGCGTTGCCGCAAAGCTGTCAGCCGAAGCGGATGCCGCGGCGGTCGTCGCTGCGACCGTGGTCGTGACCCGTTCGGTCGATACGTTCGAGAGCTGCTGCAGCGTCGCCTGGATCTGGCTGATTCGGCCCATGGCCGCGATCATCGTCATGGTGTCTCCCCCTCGTTTAGGCCGACCGAGTGACTGCGGTGCCAGCGGGCTCCGGCAATTTCGTCGAGCACGGTCTGCTCCGCGTGCAGATCTTCGGCCAGGAGAGCTGCGGCGTGCCGGTCATGCAGTTTCTCGAGCGCGACCGACTCCGCCCTGGCAGCGTTGTAGTTGGACTGAGCGGAATCGAGGGACTCCTGGTGGTTACGCCCCACGGCGTCGAGTTCGGCGAGCATGCTGCGCGACGACGAACGGGCCGCGGCCATGGCATTAAGCGCGGCGATGGTCTGCGGGGTGTTGCCGAGGGCGCCGAGGGCCGAGCGGGCTCGACCGCGCCTTGCCTGCAGCGCGGCCACGCGGGCATTCGCCTCGGCGAGGTCGAGGGCGGCCTGGTCCTGCTGCAATTTGCGCAGTCGCAGCAGTCCGGCCAGCGGAAAGAGGCGGCTCATGCGACAGCCCCGAACCCGCGGGTCAGCCGGGTGAGCTGGGCCCAAGCCTGCTCACTGGGCGTCTGGTCGTCCATGCGCTGCTGGAGAAAAGATTGGATGGCCGGGCCGTTCTCAACAGCCGCATCGACCAGGGGGTTCGTACCGGGCCGGTAAGCGCCGACGTCGAGCAGATCCTGCGCCCCCTGGCGGGCCGCCATGACCGTGCGCAGCATCGTCGCGATCTGGTTTCGTTCCGGACTGTTGACCCGGGACGCCACGCGTGAAATGGAGGCCAGCACATCGACCGAGGGAAAATGGCCGGTGATGGCAAGCTTGCGATCGAGAACGACGTGACCGTCGAGGATCGACCGCGCCGCGTCGGCGATGGGCTCATTGTGGTCGTCGCCGTCGACGAGCACGGTGTAAATTCCGGTGATCGAGCCGGTTTCACCGGTGCCGGCGCGTTCCAGAAGCCGAGCGAGCACGGAGAACGTCGAGGGCGGGTAGCCGCGAGTGGCCGGCGGTTCGCCGACCGACAGCCCGATTTCTCGCTGGGCCATGGCCACCCGGGTGAGCGAGTCCATCATGAGCATAACGTCGGCGCCCTGGTCGCGAAACGATTCGGCGATGCGGGTGGCGGTGAACGCTGCGCGCAGCCGCATCATCGCGGGTTCGTCCGAGGTCGACACGACGACGATGGAGCGGGCCAAACCTTCCGGGCCCAGGTCGTCCTCGAGAAACTCGCGAACCTCACGCCCACGCTCCCCCACCAGTGCGATGACCGAGACCTGGGCATCCGTTCCACGGGCGATCATGGACAGCAGGGACGACTTTCCAACGCCGGAGCCGGCAAACAGGCCCAGGCGCTGACCGCGGCCAACCGTCGTGAGCGTGTCGAGCACCCGCACGCCCAGGTGCAGCGGGGTCGTGATTCGCGCCCGGTTCATGGCCGAGGGGCTGTCGTGTTCCAGGGAGACGAAGCCGTCGGAATCGAGCGGTCCTTTGCCGTCAATGGGGCGTCCCCGGCCGTCGATGACGCGTCCGAACAGGCCACGGCCGGTGGGCACGAGGAGCGGAGAGCCGGCCGATCGCACGCGGGCACCGGCCTGCAAACCGGTGATGCGGCCGAGCGGCATGCATCGGATTCCCGTCTGCGTGGTGGCGACCACTTCAGCGTCGATGCCTGACTGGCCCGGTCGGGCGCCGAGCGTGACAATGTCCCCGATCGCGCAGCGCAGGCCGCGCACCTCTACGCCCAGACCAACAATGGAGGACACGATACCGACCCGCTCCGGGCGACCGGCTTCGAGTGCCTGCACGAGCTGCGTGGCGCGCGGGCGCCAGGCGGTGATCATGCTTCGACCTCGGCGAGGGCGGCCTTCGCGCGCGCGAAGGCCGTGCTGATACGCGCGTCGAGAAAGCCGTCACTGAACTCGGTGATAGCGTCACCACGCTTGAGCCTGGAATCCCCAACAAAACGGATGCTCTCCAGCGCCCGCGTCTGCGCCCCCAGCACCACGAGGTCCTCCGGATGCATGCGAATGCTGTGCACCTCGCTGCGATCGAGCTGGTCTGGCTGGTGCAGGGCGCGTTCCAGAGCGCGGCGGGCAGACGGTTCGGTATGGCTGAGTTCACAGCCGAGAATGGCTTCGGCCAGTTGCAGGGACGTGGTGACGAGCGTGGATTCAGCCTGCTGAATGAGCGGAATGCTTCGTTCATCGAGTGCGCGGGCGGCGGCAGCGAGCAAACGAACCGCGTGGTCGACCTGCGCTTGACCGTAGCGCTCGTTCTCGGCGTGCTCGGCGTTGATCTCGTCGGCGCGCCGGGCGACATCCGCAGCCGCCAGCCGCAGCCCCTCGGTGTAGCCGGCTGCGTGGCCCTCGGCGCGCGACTGCTCGTCGGCGCGGTCCTGTTCCTCGTCGCGCAGTCGCGGAAAGGCCATGCGACCAAACCCGGTGTCAGTTGACATATTCGTCCTCGGCACCGCGTTGCACGGTGATGCTGCCCTGCGCCTCCATGTCGCGAATAGCACGCACGATTTCGGCACGGGCGTCTTCAACCTGACGCATCCGCACCGGTCCGAGGCTCTTGGTTTCGTCGTCGAGTACGTCGCGGTTGCGCTCGGAGAGGTTGGCGCGAATGACTTCGGTGACGGCATCGGACGTGCCCTTCATAGCCATGGCGAGCACGGTCGTGTCGATGCCGCGCAGAACCTGCTGTACGTCCCTGCTCTCCAGCTTGACGATGTCGGCAAAGGTGAGCATTCGAGAACGAATCTCTTCGGCCAGGGCCGGGTCGCGTTCCTCGAGGTCTTCCAGAAGTGCACGCTCGGTGGCGGCATCCGCTCGGTTGATGATGTCGACGAGCGGCTGAATTCCACCAACCACTTCGATGCTCTCGCGTGCGACAATTTTACCGGTGCGCAGCTTGAGCGTGTCCGTAACGACCCGAATGGCTTCGGGTGTCGCGCTCGACATGGTCGCGATGCACTGGGCGACGTCGGTGCGCAGGCCTGGTTCCATGCCGGCCAAAATAGCGGATGCCTGGTCGCGCCGCAGGTGCGCCAACACCAGTGCAATGGTCTGGGGCATCTCGCCGTCGAGCAGGTTGAGTACATCGCCGGGCTCGGAGGGATCCAGAAACTCGAAGGCCTTGCCGGCCATGGAGGTGGCCACCCGGTTCATGACACCGGCCGCGCGTTCCGCACCGAAAGAGGCTTCGAGCAGACCTATGGCGAATTCGTGCCCGCCGCGGGAGAGCCGGCGGCCCTTCAGGGTGATTTCATGAAATTCGTTGAGCGTGGACTCGGCGACGGCCGGGTCGACGTTGCGCAGCTGCACGATTTCGCCGGCGATGACTTCAGCTTCGATGTCGCTGAACTGCTTCATGACCTCGGTTGCGCGCTGGCGATCCATGTTCATGAGTACGACGGCAACTTTTTGGGTGCCGGTCAGCGCTGCGCCTGGCTCGTTCATACGCGCTGCCGGTCATCCATGAGGCCGCGCAGGAACTCGGCGGTGCTGCGTGGATCGGTCTCGGCCAGGGAATCGATCTCAGCCCGGCGCAAGTCGGTGTCGGTCGGCACGAACTTGACGGTTGGAATGATCTTGGTGGGGGTGTCGGTCGGGTTGTCGAGGAACAAGGAGCCGGCCGACGACGTCACGGAGAGCGGGACAGTGGCCTCTCCGAGCGCATTCTGCATTGCGGACAGATCGCCGATCTCGACCGATTCCCGGCTCTGGCGACGTGACCGACGTGCGTAGAGAATGAGGCTGACCACGAGAGTGATGACGATTCCGGCGGTGATCACCGACACCCGCAAAATCTCGGCGAACTGTGCGGCGGCCGCGGCATCCGCTGCCGCTTTGAGCGCTGCGGCAGCCGCAGCGGCGCCCGTGGTGTCGAAGGCCATGACCTCGACGGTCACGGCATCACCACGCACGGCGTCGATTCCGGCGGCCGAGGTGACGAGGGAGGTGATGTCGGCCACGTTGAGGTTGGCGGCGGCATCGGCATCGACGGCCACGGAGACCGTCTGACGAGTGATGGCTCCGGCCGGAATGGTGCGGCTCTCGGTGACCTTGTTCACGGCGTTGTTGCGGGTGGTCGACTCGCTCGAGAACGTGCCGTCGGTGGCGCCGTCGGCAACGGCTGCCGTGTCGGAGCCGAGCACGCCGGCGGCGCTGCCTCCAGTTCCTGAGTACGTCTCTGTATCAACGGATTCGTTGAGGGCGGGGGTCTCGATCGGGCTCGTGAAGGACTCTTCGACCCGTTCGGCCGATTCGTAACTCATGTCGGCGGCGACGACGACGGTGGCGTTGCCTGCACCGACGACCTTGTCAAGCATGGCCTGCACGGCGCTGCGCACGCGGGTCTCATAGTCGGAGGCCTGCTGTTCGGCTCCCCCGGTGGCCCCGACGCCGACGGCGGAGAGCACCGCACCGGTCGAGTCGACCACGGCCACGTCGGCGGCGGTCATGCCGTCGATCGAAGCGCTGGTCAGGTGCACAATCGCCTGAACCTGATCGTTCGAGAGTGAAACGCCGTTCTGGGTTTCCACGAAAACGGATGCCGTCGGGTCGTTCTTCTGCGACACGAACACGCTCTCTTCGGGGATGGCGAGCTGCACAGAGGCCATCTTGACCCCGTCGAGGGCACCGATGGTCTTGGCCAGTTCGCCCTCGAGCGCTCGCTTGTAGGTGACCGACTGCTGAAACTCGCTCGAGGTCACGCCCATGGTGTCAAGCAGGGAGTAACCGCCGGTGCTGGAAGTAGGCAGGCCGGCCGAGGCCGACTTGATGCGTTCGTCGTAGACGCTCGCTTCGGGCACCAAAATCGTGGCGCCGCCATCGGCGAGCTCGTATTCGACGCCGTCGGTGCGCAGCTGCTCGACGATGCTATTGGCGTCTTCGCCGCTGAGACCCGAGAACAGGGGCGTGAACGCCGGCTTGGTGACCCACATGCTGAGTGCGGCAATGCCGAGTACGAGCACGGCGACGCCGATGATGGCGACGGTGCGCTGGGCAATGGTGAACTCGCGAATCGCGTTTCCGAAGCGTTTGAAGGCGCTGGTGACTTGCCGGGGCATCAGGCTTGCATCCTCATGATCTCGTTGAACGCGTCGACGCCTTTGTTACGCACGGCGGCGACGAGTTCCATGGTCACCTGGGCGCGGGTGGCCGCGATGGTGGCTGTGTGAATGTCATTGAGGTCGCCGGTGACGGCCTGAATGGCAAGCGTATTGGAGGTGCCCTGCAGCTGCTGCAGGTTGTCGACGGCGCCTGAGAGGGCGGTGCCGAAGCCCGACCCGTCACTGCGCTGCGTGGCGGTCGTGGCTGAGCTGCCCATGACCCCCGAGAGGGCGGTGGTAGCGTCGATGGCGCCAAGTGGCATCAGCCACGTCCGATCTGTAGTGCTGCTTCATAGGCGGTCTTGGCCCGGTCGACGACGGCCGCGTTGGCCTGGTAGCCGCGCTGGGCCATGATGAGGTGGCCCATCTGCTCGGCCATGTCGATGTCGGGGTATCGCACGTAACCGTCGACGTCGGCGAGCGGATGCTCCGGCTCGTACACCAGTGTTCCCTCGGCGCCGCCGAAGGCTGCTGTGGTGCTGGCGCCGACGTTGCCTGGGCCTTCCTGGGCGAGAATATAGCGTTCCTGAAAGGCAGCATCCGTTGTGGCGGTCACGGTGTTGGCGTTGGCGAGGTTGTCGGCGATGGCGTCGAGCCACTTGCGGTGCAGCGTCATGCCGCTGCCGGCGATGCCGATGGCGTCGACCATCAGGCGGTCTTCATCGCGGCGCGAATCGATGAGACCGGCCCCTCGACGGCCTTGGCGGCGAACTGGTAGCGCAGCAGCGCGTCGATGTTGGCGAGGGTCTCGGTATCGAGGTTGACGTTGTTGCCGTTGAGTAGCGTCGGATCGAGCGAACGCTCGGTCGTGGCCGCCGAAACACCATTGCCGTCAGCCACCGATTTGGCCAAGGCGTTCTCGAAGGAGACAACCTTGGCGTGGTAGTCGGGGGTGTTGATGTTGGCGATGTTGTTCGCAATGGTGCGCTGGCGCAGCGCGAGGCCGTCCAGGGCGCTCGTGAGGGCCAGGGAGGTCACGGAATCAAGCATGATTACCCGCTTCGTCGACAAAAGACAAGACGGCCAATCCGTGGCCCGGTGGTGAGCAATCCGTGCTCACTCCTTGCTATCGGTCACCCCGACAGTTGCGTAAGCAGTTCGTAAGAACATTCCCCAAGTTTGTTGCGCTACGGCGTGTCGCCAGTGTTTTACTACCCTCGGACGGGGGTGGTTACCCTGCAACGTCCAAATAAACGGATGCTCGCGCGTCGCGTTCCGGCGGCACCGACCGAACCGCGGTGAGGTGCTTGAGGGTGACATTGCGTGCGTTTTCGAGTTCTCCGATGAGCTTGTGCTGGTTGTGCAGCAGGTCCTGAACTCGTGCGGCGAGTTCCTCCGGAATAGCCCCGAGCCCCGTTGGCACGCTCCACTCTCCCCCGGCTGCGGCCCGATCGCTGGTCGAATCGGCCATCGACCGGGCCGCAGCATCCAGCCGAATCTCGAGATCGTCGAGCGCGGCTTGCCAGGCGACCAAATTAGCCAATGCCGAGCTCACCGCTCAGGCGTGTGATCGGCACCGGCGCGGCCGGCAGCAACTCTGCCGCCTCGTGCCAGGTGAGCCGCAGCGGTTCGAGCAGCGAGATGCACTCGCGGGTGCGTGCCGGGTCGCGGTGCGTATTCGCACTGACCATGGCGGTGGACACATAGGTATAAAGCGAGAACAGTCCCTCGCCGCCGTCCCAGGCGTCCACGTTCAGCGAGGTACTCAGCTCCGACACGATCGCCTGGGCGTGAATCAGATTGTCCGAAGCCATCTGCCAGTCCTGGCGCTGCTGGGCAGCCTCAGCCCGGTTCAGGTCGAGCAGCAGGCGGTCGTAGAGCATGGTGAGAAGGCGAACCGGGGTGGCCGACAGAACCGCGTCGCGGTTGTAGCGCGAACGCTGGGCGTTGGTTCCCATTGTCATAGTCATCATTTTCCGTTCGCGCTGTTGAGACCGTCAACCTGGGCGGTGAGCCAGGCGGATTGGGCGTTCATGTTGCTGAGCTGAACCTCGAGAGAGGCGTAGGTGCGTTCCAGGGTGGACCGGCGCGAAATAAGGCGCAGGTCCCAGTTATCGATCTGGGTGCCGAGACTCTTGACCAGACTCTCCTGGCCGGTGATCTTGCCGGTGATCATGCCGTCGTACTTGTCGGACGCGCTCGTGGCCGCGGCGGCGACACGGGAGGAAATCTCGGCCAGCACCTTTTCGACGTGCTCCGGGTCGGCCTTCATGGCGGCCGCGAACTTGTCGGCGTGGAATTCCATGGTGCCGTTTTTGGTGATGCTGATGCCGATCTCGCTCGGCGAGCGGCCCTCGACCGGGTATGACGCAGCGTCGAGAATCAGCTGCTTCACGTCGCGCACCGTGCTGTCACCGCTGAATACTCCAGCCGAGACGACGGCGTTTCCGCTCGTATCGGTGCTGTTGACCACGGCCGACTTGGTTGAGATCAGCGCGAACACAGTGTTCAGCGAGCCGACGAGATTCTTGGCGAGGTCACTGACCGCCGCGTTGTCGCGGGCGACCGTGATGGTGACCGGATCGGCGGAGACCTTCGACACCGTCACAGCCACGCCGGGCAGCAGGTCGGCGAAAGTGTTGGTCGAGGAGGTGATGCTCTGCGCGGCGTTGGTTCCGGCCCACAGTGTCACCTGCGCGTCTTGCGCCGCGGTGATCACGGCGGCGCCGGTGGCTTCAAGAATGTTGGTGGCGGTTCCCGCGGTCACGTCGTCGCTCGTGCCCTGGTACAGTTCGAAGCTTCCACTGAGCCCGGTGTCGTCGGCGACCAGCTGCAGGCGGTACTGCTTATCGCCGGCTGCGTTGGTGCCCGAGGCCACCTTGGTGGCCGTGAGGCCAGTGCTGGAGGCGTTGATGGCACTCGCGACGTCGTCGAGCGAGATAGAGGCGGCTTGAATGTCAATGGCCGTGCCGTCGCTGCCCACGACGGTGAACGCGGTACCGCTGAACTCCGTCATGGCGGCTGTCACGCCGGACTTCGCTTGGGCCAGAGCGTCGACGACAACGTCGAGGGAGCCGGTGCTGGCGCCGGTGGAGACGGTGGTGCTCATGCTCGAGTTACTGCTCGTAGCGGAGTAGAGGTTGAGTGCATTGGCGACGGTGTTCTTCGTCGCCAGCGTTGCGAGACTGGCAATGGAGGCATTCAGCCCCTGCAGTGCGGTGACAAAAGTGTTGGAGGTGGTGACCTTGGCCTTGAGCAGCGTTTGCGGCCCGGCCTCGAGTTCCATGAGGGAGTTGATCAGTGACGTGGTGTCCAGACCACTGACGAGCCCATCGACAGCGAGTGACATGGGGTTCCCTTTCTGGTTGTCGAACCCGGGTGGTGCTGGGTGGCAGGTGCGGGACTGGTTCGGCCCACACCTGCCACCCGGTCAGATCAGCCTGCGATCTGGGTTGTGCTGGTGTTACTGGAGCAGCTGCAGCACGCCCGAGTTGGACTGGTTTGCCTGCGCGAGCATGGCCGTACCAGCCTGCGAGAGGATGTTCGCACGGGTGTACTTGACCATCTCTTCAGCCATGTCGGTGTCGCGAATGCGCGAACCAGCAGCGGTGAGGTTCTCTTTCGACACGGCCAGGTTCTTGATGACACTCTCGAACCGGTTCTGGTTGGCACCGAGCTCGGCGCGGGCGCTCGACACCTGAGTGATCTGCTTGTCGATTTCCGTGAGCGCCAGTGCCGCGTTGGCCGCTGAGGAGAAGTCCAAGGCCGCTACAACGGTCGTAACGTTGGCCGTCGTAGAAACCTGCTCATAGACGTTGGTACCCGTGGTCACTCCGGTCGAGGGGACCTCGGGGCCGGTAGAGCCCACTGCAGTGCCTGCCGCGCTGAAAGCGGTAAGCGCTGCTGTGGATACGGCACTAACGTTGCTCGTTGCAGCTGCCCCGCCCACAGTGATGGCATTCGTGGTCGCGTTGTTCTTCGACGAGTCCAGCGACGTAACAACCAGTTCACCGCTAGTGTTTTCGCTGGCCAAAAAGCCCAATTTGAAATCCGCATCATTATTCAAATTAGTCACCAGGGTGGCGACGGTGGAGTCTCCAGTTACAAGTTCGTACCCCGCTGTCTTGCCTCCAGTGCCGGCCTGAGCAAACGTCAAGTCGTCGCCTGTAGCTGCAATTACAGTTGGATCGATCGTGGTACCCGTAGTCGACACCGCACCAGCCGTGTTTCCAGAAACCGTGATGCCATCGGTCGACGCGTCCGTGAGGGTCGTGTTCGCCGAGGTGATGGTGAACAACCCGGCCGTTGTTCCGTCCTTACTGATCGTGAACTTGCCAACGTTGCTGGTGTCGTTGTTGAACGCAGTCACAATTTGATCATCAGTGAGCGTGCTAGTTGCCCCGCCAAAGTCGTGGGTGATCGAAGCGCCGTTGGCCTGCTGAATTGTCACAATGCCGGATACGGTGGCTTTGTTGATGGCCACGCCGGAGGTGGACACTGTGCCGGCGCTTGTGGTGGATACGGTAATGGCGTTCGTCGCGCTGCTGGCGAGCGAAGCATCCTTCGACTGGATTGTGTATTTGCTGGCGTCGGTTGCATCCGCCGTCACGGTGAACTTGCCCCCGGTCGCGGCTGCAGCGGACTGCAGCTTGGCGAGTACATCGGCATCCGTACGATTGCTGTCGGCCGCACCGAAGCTCGCTGTGAAGCTGAGCCCGCCGGCCTGCTTGATGTTGACGTCGCCGGTCACAGTCTTGGCGTCAAAGTCGACGCCGCTGAGCTGAACGGCACCATCGGCGATGGTGGTGACTGCCTTGACGCTCGTACCGCCGCCGATGGCGTTGGCAACCGTGCCGACATCGGCTTTGGTGAGGTCGACCTCGATCCGGCTGCTGGCCTCAGCGTTGGCGCCGATCTGGAAGCTCAACGCCGACTTGGTGCCGTCGAGCAGCTGCGTGCCGTTGAAGTTGGTCGACTCGCTGATGCGAGTAAGTTCCTTGCTCAGCGCCGTAACTTCAGTCTGAATGGCGTCGCGGGATTCTTTGTTGTTGGAGTCGTTACCGGCCTGAACCGCGAGGTCGCGTACACGCTGCAGAATCGACTGCACCTCGTTGAGCGAACCTTCAGCGGTCTGAAGAACGCTGACCGCGTCCTGTGCGTTGCGGCTAGCGACCGTGAGGCCACCGACCTGAGACTTCAGCCCCTCCGAAATAGTAAGACCAGCTGCGTCATCCGAAGCACGGTTGATGCGCAGGCCGCTGGAGAGTTTTTCCAGCGACTTGGACAGGTCGTTCTGCGTTGTTGCAAGGTTGCGGTACGCATTGTTCGCCGCGATGTTGGTGTTGACTTGCATGCCCATGATGATTCCTCCGTGATTGGGTCAAAGTACGCCGGTCCATCCATGGGCCAGCACCATGACCTATCGACCAAATGCGATAGCGGGTTAGAAATCTGAACGAACTGATTTCGTGAAAAGACACGCCTGAAACCAGAAATGACCGCTACAGAAGAGCGCGAATGCCATTGGGGACAAGACGCGCAATTCTATAACGGTCAGCACGGGGCGGCGGCGCTGGCGGCACCCTCAGCCCGAAGTGCGCCAGCGGCTACGCGGCGGGGCGGAGCAGCTGCAGAACGTCGGAGTTCAACTGGTTGGCCTGGGCGGAGACCGCGGTGACGGGTTGGGCAAGAATGCTCACCCGGGTGAGGTCGACCATCTGCTCGGCCATGGCGCTGTTGGTCAGGCGCGATGCGGCGGCGAGGGTGTTCTCGGCGGAGACGGCACGGGTCTTACCCTCGAAGTCGGTACTGTCAGCGGCAACGACAGACTCGGTCGAGGCGAGACCGCTCGAAATCGCCACGGTCGGCTGCGCGAGACTGATCTGTGCGGCCGCGAGCTTGCGGTATGCGTCTGATGCCGAGGTGTTGTTGTTGATCTGCATGCCCATGATGGCTTCTTCCGTGAGGTGTTATTAAGCCGGCCCATCCATGGGCCAGCGGGGGTATGGTGCAAAGTTAGGATGCTGCGCGTGCAGCCGTGTCGAGGTGCAGGTGGTCGTGAGCGGTGCGGGTCATTCCCACCGTCGCGAGGTCGGCGAGTCGGGCGAGATAGGCGCCGCGGCGAGCCGGAGCAATGCGCGACTCCGGGTGATACGCAGCCGCGGTCTCGATTTCGTCGGCGTAGTGCGTGTTGAGTCCGTCGCGCAGGAGGCGAATCGCCTCGGCGCGCATTTGGGAGACAGCGGAGTGTGTGGTGCCGAGTTCGGCGGCGATGTCCTTGACCGGGCGGTCGTCGAAGTAGATCTGCTCGACGATGGCGCGCATCTTTTCCGGAAGGGCCTCGATGGCCGCGCGCAGGTAGACCAGGCGTTCCGTGGAGAGCAGCGACTCTTCGGGCATGGCGGTGTCGGCCACGAGAAACTCGGCGGTCGTGTCGTCGAGGGCCGAGAGGGTGCGGGCCGCGTCGGCCAGGCCAGCCGCGGCAGTTTCACGGTCGACACCGAGGGCATCGGCGATCTCGTTCACGTTTGGGGTGCGCCCGAGCGCGGCCGCGAGAGTCTCCTGCACGGCCAGGGTCTCTTTGATGCGGCGGCGAGCCGAGCGGGTGGCCCAGTCGCTTGAGCGCATCTCGTCGGCGAATGCTCCGATGATGCGGCGGCGAGCGAAGGCTCCGAAGGGTACCCCGAGAGCTGGGTTGAAGGCATCCGCTGAAGTGATGAGGGCGACCGCGCCGGCCGACGCGAGGTCGTCGCGGGAGAGGTGTCGGGCCTTGGCCCAGACCTCCGAAACGAGGTAACCGACCAGGGGAAGATTCTCGACGACGAGGGCATTGCGGTCAGTGCGATTCACGTGCGGCCCCCGAGTTTCATGCCAATTTTTGAATGTGCGCGGAAGGGCTGCTGCGCCTCCCGTGAGAGGCCCCAATGCCTGCGAAATCAAAGCTACTAGTAGTAAAGGGTAAATGGGTAGCGCTACAACGCCCATTTAAGACATTGCCGCGTCCTCTCTTTAGAGGACACGATTGAGCAATTCCGCAAGGAGTCGGGCTATTTTGCCTAACCGCGATGTTTTCGCGGCCGATAGTGCCAACGAATGAACCAGGGCACACGCACCCGTGTGACCCTGAGCGCGAGTGAAATTGTGGGCTGGAGGAGTCATGGGCGCCAACGAATTGTCTGCGTTGCTCTGGCGAGAACGTGAACTTCTCGAGTTGCTCGTCTTCAAACTTGAAGAGGAACAGCTCTTGCTGCAGGGCGGCAAGTCGCGCTGGCTGCAACACGCCACTCGCGAGGTTGAACAGGTTCTGAACCTCGTGCGCGAAGCCGGACTCGGGCGTTCCGTAGAGGTTGCCGCGCTGGCAACCCAGTGGGGAACGGCCGAAGACGCCACCCTGCGTGAACTCGCCGCCAGTGCCCCCGAGGGGCCCTGGGGTGAAATCTTTGCCGCACACCTGAAGGCCATGGGCGAACTCACCACCCAGATCAAAGAACTGCGCGACACCAACGAACGTTTCATTCGTGCCGCGGCCCGCTCCACCCAGGAGACGATGACCACGGTCAGTGCCAACCCCAAGACCTACGATGCCAGCGGAGTGACCGGCGCCCCGGTGACCGCCGCCCGCATTTTCGACCGCAACCTATAACTCATGCACGCCCAACGAGAAGAACGGAGAACACGGTGAGCACATTTGGTGGCTTGAACACCGCGTACACCGGCCTCGTTGCCGCGCGTCAGGGACTCGACGTGGTCGGGCAAAACATTGCCAACGCCAACACGGAGGGCTACACGCGCCAGCGCATATCAACCTCCGCTCTCGGCGCCACGGCTCCGACTGGCATCTTCACCCAGGGCGCCCGCGTCGGTGAGGGCGTTGCCATGGACGGAATCGCTCGCCTGGCCAGCGCCCAACTGGATGCCCGCGTGCGCGCCACCGCAGCCACCGCCGGCTACACGGCGGTGCGGGCCAACGCGCTCGCCTCGGTCGAAGACTCGCTCAACGAACCCGGCGAAAACGGCATCTCGGCCAAGCTCGATGAGTTCTGGGCCGGCTGGCAGACCCTGTCGAACGGCACCGACACCGCAGCCCCCGCAGCGCTGCTACTCGGCACGGCCGGCGAACTGCTCACCCAGATCTCCGAGGGCTACCAGGCCGTCTCCGACGAGTGGTCGAACGTGCGCAGCGACCTGAACAATATGGTCTCGGAACTCAACGGCGCGGCCACCCAGGTCGCAGCGCTCAACGTGCAGATTCGCCAGAGCCTCGCCACGGGCGGTACGGCCAACGAACTGCTCGACCAGCGCAGCACCCTCACAACCACGATCGCCGCCCTGACCGGGGCGAGCGTCACCGAGCAGGCCGACGGCACCGTCACCGTGCTCGTGGGCGGCAACGCACTCGTCTCCGGCGGCACCGCGCATCAGGTGCAGGTCACCGCCGACTCTCCGCGAGTGATGCAGGACAGCGGTGACGTGAACCTGGTGTGGGCCGATAACGCCGACACGGCCGTGACGATGGACCGGGGCGAAATGGCCGGCGCCCTGTCGTTGCTCGGCGAGGCGAACATCAGTAGATCCGGTGGCGCGCTGGCTGAAGCTGCTGCGTCGTACAACACGTTCGCGAACGAACTCGCCACTAAGGTCAACGACATCTACCGGACCGGGTACACGCAGGCGGATGAGACCGGCAAGGACTTCTTCGCCGTCGCAGTTGGTGCACCCGCCGCACAGGGTCTGCGCATCGTGCCGAAATCATCCGCTGAAATGGCGGTACGGGCATCCGCTGAATCGGGCGCCTACGACGGCACCATAGCGGATGCCATCGCGCAGCTCGGCGCCGGATTCGCGACCGACGTAGACGGCGCGGTCACATCGCCGAGCACCACCTGGTCGGACTTCGTCACGAAGACCGGCGTGCTCACTCAGACCGAGCTGCAGTCGGCGGCGCTGGCCAGCTCGACGGCATCGGGCGCTGCCAACCAGCAGCTCGCCAACTCCTCGGTGGACCTCGACGAGGAGAACGTCAACCTGCTGATGTTCCAGCACGCCTATCAGGGAGCGGCCCGCATGATGACGGCCGTCGACGAGATGCTCGACACGCTCATCAACCGCACCGGATTGGTCGGGAGGTAACTCATGGTCGATCGGGTAACTACTCACACCCAGATGCGCGCTGCCCAGCGCAACCTGCAGGAGAACATGACGCACCTCGCGCGGCTGCAGGAGCAGGCGAGCACGCTCAAGTCCATCAACCGTTCCTCGGACGATCCGACCGCGGCCGCAGCCGCTATGGCAGTGCGCGCCGAGATGCGTGCAGTCGATCAGTACAGCGCCAATGCCGACAACGGCAACGACTGGCTGACCACGATCGAATCCTCGCTCGGGTCAGTGTCGGACATCATGAACCGCGTACGGGACCTCACCGTGCAGGGCGCCAATTCCGGCTCGCTGTCAGCGACGGCCAAAGAGGCCATTGCGATTGAGATCGACGGACTCAAAACCGATCTCCTCTCGCAGGCCAACACGAAGTTTCTCGGGCGCAGCGTCTTTGCCGGCAATTCGGACGCTGCTATGGCGTTTGCCGCAGCGGGCACCGACAGCACCGGAGCGACGATCTACGCATACTCGGGCGACACGGCGGGCGCAAGCAGCGTCGAACGGCGCATCAGTGCCACGAGCACCGTGCGGGTCGACGCAGCAGGCGCGACGATCTTCGGCAAGGATGACGAAAGCACCGGCTCGTCATCGGTTTTCGCATTGCTCGACAATATTGTCGCCGACCTGCGCTCGACCAACAGCGCGGTCAACGTGGGCTCTCGCCTTGAGGAACTCGACACAAGGATGGCCATCATGACCGGTCAACGCAGTGAAATGGGTGCCCGCCAGGTGCAGATGGAACGCGCCCAGTCAACCCTGCTCGAAAAGACCGGCACACTGGATGCCCAACGATCCGGCATCGAAGACGCCGACCTGGGCCAGGTCATCATTGATTTGAAACTGCAGGAAGTGACCTATCAGGCCGCACTCGCTGTTACCGCCCGTGTACTTCAACCAACCCTGATGGACTTTCTCTCATGACGACTACCCTCACCAGCCCCACCCTCAGCTTCGTCGCTCCCCCGCCCGGGCTGGCGCCGCTCACCGACTTCGTGCTCAACGAGATCGAGGGGGCCGCTGGACTCTACTCGCTGCAGGCATCCGCTCACCCGACCACGCGCCTGTTCGTGCTCGACGCGGCCATCTTTCTGCCCAACTACACCCCGGCAATTTCGAACGAGCAGTCGATCGCGCTGTCGCTGACGACGCCCGACGACGCCCTCGTGCTCGTGGTCGTCAACCCCGGTGAGAGCACCACGACGGTGAACCTGATGGCTCCCATCGTGGTCAACGCACGCACCGGCGCCTGCGCGCAGCTCATTCTGGACGACCAGGACTGGCCCCTGCACGCCGAGCTCGGCAGCGGCGAAAACTGAGGTCTAGCTTTTTGAGGTTGTCGCGCGCTGCTAGTGCGACTCGGCCTCGATGAGTGCAGCCTCGAACGCGACCCAGGGCAGCATGGCGCACTTGACGCGGGCGGGGTAGCGTGAGACTCCCCCGAAGGCCGCCGCGTCGCCGAGAATCTCCTCGTCGGGCTCGATCTTTCCGCGGGAGCGCAGCATTTCCCGAAAGTTGTCGAGCAGGGCGCGCGCCGAGGTTGCGCTGAGGCCGCGCAGGGTGTCGGTCAAGATCGAAGCGGATGCCTGCGAGATCGAGCAGCCCTCGCCGGTCCAGACCAGGTCGGTCACAGCGGAATCCGTCGTGTCGCCAGCGTCACCCGCGCCGAGTGAGACACGCAGGGTGACCTCATCGCCGCAGGTCGTGTTGATCTGGTGCGATTCGGCAACCCGCAGACCGCCGGCCGCGCCGAGAGCCACGGCCTCGGCGAGTGGCGTGAGTTCGACCGCCCCGTGCCGGGCTTTGGCGTGCTCGAGAATGATCGTCTGATACAGCTGCTGCAAGTCACTCATTGCTTGACTCCGAAGAAGGGGGCGACCTCGGCGAGGGTGGCCAGAAACAGGTCGACCTCATCGGTCGTGTTGTAGAGGTAGGTGCTGGCCCTGGTCGAGGCTGTCACGCCCAGTCGGCGATGCAGGGGCTGGGCACAGTGGTGGCCGACGCGCACGGCGATGCCGGCATCGTCAAGAAACTGGCCGACGTCGTGCGCGTGCACTCCGGCGACGTCCACGGCGGCGAGCCCGAGCCGCTCCACGCCGACACCGGGGCCGAGCAGTCGCACACCGGGGATTTCGGCGAGCCCGGCAACGAGGCGCTGCCCGAGCTGGGCTTCCCAGGCTTGCACCCTCTGCATGCCGGTTTCGCTCAGGTAATCGACGGCCGCGGCCAGGGCGATGGCCTGCGAGATGCGCTGGGTGCCGGCCTCGAAGCGCTGCGGCGGAGCGAGAAACTCAGCTTGAGCCATGTCGACGGTCGTGATCATCGACCCGCCGGTGAGGAACGGCGGCATGTCGGCGAGCAGTTCGGCTTTACCGTAGAGCGCGCCGATGCCCGTGGGGCCGAGCATCTTGTGGCCCGAGAAGACGGCGAAGTCCACGTCGAGCGCCTTGACGTCCACGGGAAGGTGCGGCACGGTCTGGCAGGCGTCGAGCACGACCAGCGCACCGACGCGGCGGGCCAGGGCCACGAGTTCGGCCACCGGGTTGATGGTGCCGGTGACGTTGGAGCCGTGGGTGAAGGCGAGCAGTCTCGTGTGGGGGCCGACAACATCCGCTGCGGCCAGCAGGTCGAGCGTGCCGTCATCGAGTACGGGAATGAAGCGCAGTGTGGCGCCGGTGCGGAGCGCGAGTTGTTGCCAGGGAATGAGGTTGGCGTGGTGTTCCATCTCGGTGACCACGATCTCGTCGCCGGCACCGAGGCTGAAGCGGCGTGCGGCCGGGCCGCCGAGGCCGAGTGAGGCGTTCGAGAAGCTGTAGGCCAGCAGGTTGATGGCTTCGGTGGCGTTGGAGGTCCAGACGATTTCGTCGGCCTCTGCGCCGACGAACGTGGCGACCTTTTCTCGCGCGGCTTCGAACCCCTCGGTCGCCTCAACGGCGAGCGTGTGTGCGCCGCGGTGCACGGCGGCGTTGCGCTGTTCGTAGTATTCCTGCTCGGCTTCCATTACGCTGATCGGGTTCTGCGAGGTGGCGCCGGAGTCGAGATAGACGAGCGGATGCCCGTTCACCAGCTGATGCAGCACCGGAAAGTCGTTGCGAATGCGTTCAACGTCGATGTTGGTCAACGGGCCCACCTCGGGGTGCTGGGCGCCGGTGGGTGAGGAAAGAGCGGACGATGGTGCAAAAGACGTCATACCCCAAGGATATTCCTTTGCCCCGAACCCGCACGCCGCGCGGGCAAGTATGACGCGCGAGTGTCAGAACGCGGTGGAAAACCCGGCCGGAGCGTGTGAGGCTTAAGGGGTGACGCAGACTACCGAACACACCGAGCTCCGCGAGGACGTGTCACTCGACCGGCCGTGGGTGACCCTGGTCTGGGACGACCCGGTCAATCTCATGTCCTACGTGTCCTACGTTTTTCGCAGCTACTTCGGCGTCTCGCCGAAACAGGCCGAACGGCTCATGCTGCAGGTGCACAATAACGGCCGAGCGGTCGTGGCCACCGGCAATCGCGAATCCATGGAGCGCCACGTGGAGGCCATGCACGGCTACGGCCTGATGGCGACACTCGCCAAGGCCGACGAATGAGCGGCCTACGGCGGTTCACCACCCAGCCATCCGGCTCGCTGCTCGCGCGGTTCGAACCGATCGAAGCAGACCTGCTACGCCTCGCCACCACCCAGCTGCTCGAGATGCTCGACTCAGGTGCCAACGACCCGCAGATCGCCGCGAGCGATGGAATCTTCGGCCGTCTGCTGCCCGCGGCCTACCGCGACGACGACGAAGCGGCCTCCGAGTTTCGCCGTTTCACGGCGACCGAGCTGCTCGATCGCAAGGCGCAGAATGCCCAGGTCGTGCTGAATTCGCTGGATTTGCGCGAAGCGGATGCCGCCACTCCCGAGACCGATACCGCCCCCGGCGACGACAGCGAGGATCGCCAGCCGGTCACGATCAGTCTCGACCCCGACGCCGTGCAGGCCTGGCTGCGCAGCCTCACCGACCTGCGACTGACGCTCGCCGACCGGCTGCAGATCTCCCCCGACGGGGTCGTACACCTCTCCGGCGACGACACCCCGTTTCTGCGCGAGCTCTACGAATGGCTCGGCATGTTGCAGGAAGAACTCGTCTACGCGATCGACGTGTGAAATCCGCCCGACATCGCCGTGTCATTTCGGCGGGCAGCGGGTGCGGTAGCCTGCTGATCACCACCGTGTGCTCAGGGTCGCTCGCACGGCTCCCGGCTCTTTTGGCCAGCGCTCGCGCCAGCCCCGCACCCGATGGAGACTCATGGATCTCAGTACTGTGACACGCGTCATCGCCGCACGGCAGCGCAGCGACCTCGGCGCGCTCGGGCCGACCGTGGTGCCGCTGGCCGGCGGATCCGAGCTGTTCGCCGACCCGCGCGCCGACCTCAGGGGCCTCGTCGACCTGCACACCCTGGACTGGCCGGCGCTCACGATCACCGACACCGGCATCGAGATCGGTGCGACCTGCACGCTGGCCGAGCTCTCGCGGCTGCCGATGCAGGCGGGGTGGGCGGCGCATCCGCTGATCTATCAGTGCTGTACAGCCCTGTTCGGCTCGTTCAAGGTATGGAATGTCGCGACGGTCGGCGGCAACCTGGCAACCTCTCTTCCGGCCGGGCCGATGATCACCCTCGCGGTCGCACTCGACGCCAAGCTGCTGGTGTGGCGGGCCGGCGGGCGCGATGAGGTCGTGCCGGCCCGATTGTTCGTCACCGGCAATATGACCAATGTGCTCGCGCCGGGCGATGTGCTGCGCTCCATCCACGTGCCGTTGGCCTCGCTGCGGGCGCGAACGGCGTACCGCACGATCGCGCTGTCGCCGCTCGGGCGGTCTGGCGCGGTGCTGGCCGGGCGGCTTGACGTTGATACTGACGGCCTAGACGGTGCCTTCGTGCTCACGGTCACAGCCGCGACGTTGCGCCCGGTGCAGTTGCGCTACCCGCAGGTGCCCACCGCCGCCGACCTCGCCCGCGATATCGCAGCGATCGACTGCTGGTTCACGGATGCCCACGGTGCCGCCGACTGGCGCCGTGCCATGGGCCTGCTGCTCGGCGAAGAGATCCGCGCTGAACTCGCCGGTCTGGGAAGCCGCTCATGACGCTGGAACAGGCCGTGATTCGGGGTACCGTCACCTTCGAGGTCAACGGAACCCCGGTCGAGGCAACGCCGACACCCGGCCAGTGCCTGCGCACCCTGCTGCGCGAGCACGAGCACTTCGAGGTGAAGAAAGGCTGCGACACCGGCGATTGCGGCGCCTGCACGGTGCAGGTCGACGGCACGCCGGTGCACTCCTGCATCTACCCGGCGTTTCGGGCGGAGGGAAAACAGATCACGACCGCAGCCGGCCTCGGTCAGCCCGGTGCCCTCGCCCCGGTACAGCAGCGTTTCCTCGACGCGGCGGGCTTTCAGTGTGGCTTCTGCACGCCCGGCATGGTCGTCACCGCTGCGGCGATCGAAGCGGATGCTGCCCTCACCGTCGACGAGTTGCCCCGCTTGCTGAAGGGCAACCTCTGCCGCTGCACCGGATACCGCTCGATCACCGACGCGATCGTCGGCCAGCACACCCCGCCGGAAGACTCCTGCCATGTCGCGCCGGGACGCGAACACGCAGAAACCTCCACGCTCGGGCCGGTGCGTGCGACCGGCCGAGCCGGCGCAGTCGGCACCTCCCCCGGGGCACTCAACGGCGAGCGCGTGGTCAGCGGGCAGGAGCCGTATACCCTCGACGTCGCCATCCCCGGGCTGCTTCACCTCGCTGTACTGGGCAGTCCGCACGCGCACGCGCGCATCCGTTCCCTCGAGGCCACCAGAGCGGCCGCGCTGCCGGGCGTGCACCGCGTGCTCACCCATGCCGACTCCCCCGCGACGCTGTTTTCGACGGCGCGGCACGAGAGCCGGTTCGACGACCCAGACGACACCCTGGTGTTTGACCAAACCCTGCGCTTTCGCGGGCAGCGGGTCGCGGCCGTCGTGGCCGAATCGGTGGCCATTGCCGAGGCCGCGTGCCGACTGATCGAGGTGGAGTACGAGCTGCTCGCAGCCGTCTTCGACCCGTGCCTGGCTCTCGAACCCGGCGCCCCGCTCGTGCACGGCGACAAAGATCCGGTCGTGTCGCGCCTGGCCGACCCCGATCGCAACCTCGTCGCCGAGTTGCACGGGGAATACGGCAACGTCGAGGCCGGTCTCGCCAGCGCGACCGTCGTGGTCTCCGGCCGCTGGCAGACCCAGCGCATCTCACACACCCACCTCGAAACCCACGCCACGATCGGCTGGGTCGAGCGGGGCCGGCTGAACCTGCGCACGAGCTCGCAGGTTCCGTTTCTGGTGCAGAAAGAGATCTGCCGCCTGTTCGACCTCGACCCGGCCGGGGTGCGCGTCTTCACCGCCCGGGTCGGCGGCGGCTTCGGCGGCAAGCAGGAGCTGCTCACCGAAGACCTCGTCACCCTCGCCGTGCTGAAAACCGGCCGGCCAGTGCAGTACGAATTCACCCGTACCGACGAGCTCACCGTCGCCCCGCTGCGTCACCCCATGACGCTCGACGTGACCCTCGGTGCCACGGCCGATGGCCGCCTCACCGCCCTGAAACTCGGCGTGCTCGCCGACACCGGCGCCTACGGCAACCACGGCCCCGGCGTGATATTCCACGGCGCGAGCGAATCCGTCGCGCTCTACAACGTGCCCAACAAACAAGTGGATGCCCAGAGCGTCTACACGAATAATCCCCCGTCGGGCGCCTTCCGCGGCTACGGTCTCGGCCAGATCATCTTCGCGATCGAATGCGCCCTCGACGAACTGGCCCGCGAACTCGGCGTGGACCCGTTCGCACTGCGCCGATTGAACTCAGTACAACCCGGCGACCCGCTCGTCGTCACCCACGAGGAAGGCCCCGACCTGATCTTCGGCAGTTACGGCCTCGACCAGTGCCTCGACCTGGCCGAGGCTGCGCTGAAGCGTGGCAATCGGGCCGTCGTTCCGACCGGGCCCCAGTGGAAGGTCGGCACCGGCATGGCGTCGTCGATGATCGCGACGACACCGCCGCGGGGTCACCGCTCGCAGGCATCCGTTCAACTGATGTCTGGCGGCCGCTACCTGGTGCGCGTCGGCACCACTGAATTCGGCAACGGCACCACGACCGTGCACGCTCAGATCGCCGCGACGGCGCTCGGCACCACCCTGGACCGCATCGACCTGCTGCACTCCGACACGGATGCCGCCGGCTACGACTCCGGTGCGTTCGGCTCGGCCGGTGTGGTCGTGGCCGGCAAGGCTGTGCTCGCTGCGGCGACCGCGCTGGCCGAGACGCTCGATGCAGCCGCAGCGTCGCGCAGCGGGTCGCTCGACGTGACCTGGCAGCTCGAACGCGATGGGCTGCGCGCGGCCGGCACTGTCGTCTCCCTCGACGACCTCGCAGCCTGGGCCGCCGCCAACGACGTCGACCTCACCGCCACGCGGCGCGAGGACGGCGCGCTGCGCTCCCTCGCCTTCAACGTGCAGGCCTTTCGGGTCGCGGTGAATACCGACACCGGCGAGGTACGCATTCTGCAGTCGATCCAGGCTGCGGATGCCGGCTTCGTCATGAACCCAGAGCAGTGCCGCGGGCAGATCGAGGGCGGGGTCGCCCAGGCGCTCGGCACAGCCCTGTTCGAGGAAGTCGTGCTCGACGGCGCGGGAGCGGTGACGACGCGGGTGCTGCGCAACTACCACGTGCCCCAGCTCGTGGATCTGCCGGTCACCGAGGTCTACTTTGCGCAGAGCCACGACGTGCTCGGGCCCTACGGCGCGAAGTCGATGAGCGAGTCGACCTATAACCCCGTCGCCCCAGCGCTGGCCAATGCGGTGCGCGACGCGATCGGCATCCGTCCCACCGAGTTGCCGATGTCGCGCGACCGCATCTGGCGCCTGCTGCACGGCTGAGCGGATACCGCCGCGCGGCTCGCACAGCGCGGCTCGCGCGCGGATGCTCCGCGAGGGCCTCATCCACCTCCGCCAGCAACAACGGGGTCGCGGCCCGTCGTGCGGCGTCGAGGAGATCGCTCGCTTCAGCGTAGGGCGCGCCGGCCGCGACTTGCCAGGGCCAGCGTTCGACTTTCGACCGTTTGCCATCGTGGGCCTGGAAATCGAACGAGTACGACCTTCCGGACTCGATCTCGCCCACATTGGCATCCAGAGTCCAGCGGAATGTGACAACCCGATCCGCGTTATTTCGCTCCCGACCCCGGAGGTGTTTTCACTCGATGCTCGCGGTGATCTTCGACGTCTGGTTCCGCCCGCAAGGCGTCGGCGATCTCTTCCTCCGGACGCGGCGCGATGGTCTGGTCGACCTCGAGCTCGGGGATGGACGGCTCGTCCGGGCCGGGAATGTGCTTCTGAGGTGAATCCTCGAAGTGGCGAGACACGGCGAATCCTTCGGTCGGTAACATCTACAGCGTATGCGGTTTTACGCCCGAGTAGCCAAGTTTCGCGCACATCGCTACCGCTGCTACAAGCCTGTGCCACAGGCGACTCCCACCTATTGAACGGTGGTCCTGCGTAAGTACGTGGCGGTGACGGATTCATTCCGGAGACCGCTCGACCTAAAGCAACGGCTGCGAGCGCCCGGATTCGAGCATAGGTGCCGGGCTAACAGGATTTGAACCTGCGACCCCCTGCAACGTTCTAGCCTTATTTCGGGTTGTGCCGAATACCACCGAAAACTCGCGGATTCCCTTGTGTTTACCGGAAACCGGCGGGCCGGAGCGGCAGCGTGCCGACCCTCAGAGCTGATCGTGTCGATGGTCACGTCCTCCCCCGAGTCGACGGTGATCACACCCACGTCATGGCAGACGGCTCCAGAGCACGGTAGTGATTGTGGCCGGCAAATAATGCGCAGAACGGATGCTGCCGGTCCCAGCCTGCGAGACCGCCGGCGTGAGGGGCTGCGGCTGAACAATCTGAACGGACATCGAGGCACCGTCCGAGCAGGGATTGGGCTTTGGTCGAGTGTATCGGCCCGTGCGCGCCGTCGTGACCCTGACGTTGTCGCGGCCGTGCGCATCCGCTCGCCGAACCGTGAGTTTGGGGCCGAAAATGCCGCCGCAATCGGGGCTGAGGCTCACGGCTCGGCGCTCGCAACTCACGGCTCGGCGGAGTCACGCGCGCGAACCCTCCGCCAATCACGGCCCAAGAACCCTACGATGGCAGACATGCAGATGCCGCCTCCGCACATACCGCCCGCGAGCATCCCACTGCCCGCCGGCACGGCCCGAATCGGCGGACTCGTGCTTGCCGCTGGTGCTGGCTCCCGCTATGGCATGCCCAAGGCACTCGTGCACGATGCCGCTGGCCGGTCCTGGTTGCAGAGCGCCGTCGACGTGCTGGTCGCCGCCGGTTGTTCCCCGGTCATCGTCGTGCTCGGCGCCAGCGGGGCACACGCCGCAGCGCTGCTCACAACGGGTGATGATGATCCGGCCTCAAGCACTGGGGCGCCAGCCGTGAGCGCGGCGGCCCGCGGCGCTCGCCAGCACAGCGCGGCCCGGCCGATGGCATCCGTTCTAATCGTGCAGGCCACCGACTGGGCCGAAGGGCTCTCGGCCTCCCTGCGCGCCGGCCTGCACTGCGCCCTGGAACAACCCGACCTCGTCGCTGTCGCGGTCATTCCCGTGGACGTGCCCGATCTCAACGCGGCAACCGTTGCCCGCGTGATTGGCAGGACCAACGAAACGACGGATGCGCCCAGCTCGGCCGCCGCGTCGGCCGACACACTGCGTCAGGCCCGATTTGCCGGCGAGCCGGGGCATCCCGTGGTGATCGGTCGGACGCACTGGGCGCCCCTCCTCGATAGTCTCGCTGGCGATACCGGCGCGCGGCCCTATCTACGAGCGCACGACGTCACAGCCGTCGAGTGCGGCGACCTCGGCACCGGGGCCGACGTCGACCGGCCCGACTAACCTCCGGGCCCATCGTCGGACCGTGGGCTCAACGAGACGGCGCTTGAGCTACCCCCGCGCCGACACCCGGCTCAGTGCCGCGTAGGCACGCGACGCGCCCGGCTGCAGGGTCAGCGAGACCGCGAGGGCGTCGAGGCGGGCTCGCGGCTCGCCGGTGAGGCGCAGCATCCGCTCACAGGAGTCGCGCAGCGCGAGAACGGTTGCGGTATTGGGGGGCAGTGAGGTGCCGAAGCCCGCCGCGTCGAGCGCGGCCGCACCGGCAAACTGATCGGTGGAGAACGGCAGTACGACGAGCGGCACGCCAGCCGTCATCGCTTCGGTGACCGAATTGTTGCCCCCGTGCGTCACAGCGAGGGCGGCCTCCTGAAGCAGGCGAACCTGGGGCAGAAACCCGCGTACTAGCCACGACTGCGGAATGGGTCCCAGTTCGGCGGGGTCGGTCGCCCCGACGGCGATGGCGACCCGCACCGGGAGGGCGCCCAAGGCCGCCGCGACGCGCGCGAGCACATCACCGCGTACCGAGAGAAAACTTCCGAAACTGACGTAGACGACGGGCAGAGTATCGGCCGCCAGCCAGGCTTCGACCTCGGGATCGACGGCCTCTGCGCGTACCGCCGAGCCAAGAAACAGGTGCGGCGGAAGCTCATCGGTGCGCGCCGACGCGTGCAATTCGCCCGGATAGTTGAGCAGCAGCAGATCCCCGCACTCCTGAAAGGCATCGAGGGTTGGTGCCGCGGACGGATCGAGTTCACAAAGTGCGTCGTTCCACTGGGCGGTGAACGAGTCGCGCACGGCCTCGCACTGCAGCTCGAGCATGACCAACTCGGCTGGTTCGGGTGAGAACACGGCGGGCCAGGCCGGCGGGTAGCCGTAAACCTCAGTGCCCACAGGCAGGGCCGACGGATGCCCGAGCACCACGTCGGCGTGCAGCACGCCAGCGCTTAGCAAACCAAGCCGTGCGCTGAAGGCCAGGTGGTCGACAATCACCTGGTCGGGCTGCACCCGCTCGACGATGCGCTGTACCTCGCGAGCGATGACGACCGGGTTGTAGAGCAGGTCATTACTACGGGCCTCGGCCTGAAAGCGCAGGGTGTCGACCATGCCGCGGCGGGTGGCGTCGAAGAATCCGCGCAGGGCATCGTCTTCGCCGACGGGCTGCTGTTCGGCCCGGATGGTGCCGGGGTTGGAGCCGCGGCCCAGTTGCAGGTTTTCCCGTTCGAACCCGAATTCGGCGACGATGTCGGCCGTTGCCGGTCCGCTCGCCACCACGACGCGTTCGCCGGCCTGGGCCCACGCGGTGCCGAGCGTCGCGAGGGGGTACAGGTGCGAGGCGTAGTCGGGGCTGATGATCAGGAGGGTCACGAAGCGCTCAATTCCCAGGCGATCGGCTCGGTCGCGACAGCGACGTTGCGGTATACCTCGGTGAGGGTTGACGCCATGGCCTCGATCGTGAAATTGTTTGCGACCATGTTGCGGGCACGTGACGCGTTGGTGCCTCCATTCGCTCCCGCTGCGAGGTTCAGGGCATCGGCGATAGAACGCGCGACAGCGCCGCCGTCACCGGTGTCGACGAGAAACCCGGTCACGCCGTGCTCGACGTAGGTGGCCGGTCCGCCGCCGTTCGGGGCGACCACCGTGAGCCCGGTGGCCATCGCCTCGAGCAGCGCGATGCCGAACTCCTCTTTCATACTCGCGCAGACGTACACTCCGAACGGCGCCGCGAGGCCCGGCCGACCGTAGCGGGCGGCGGCGAGCCAGCGCGTGACGGTGTCGTTGGCGCGGTGTCCGGCCAGTAGCAGGCCCCGAGCGGAAGCCACGCCAGCCACTGCGGCTTGCATGCGCTGCAGCTCGACACCCTCATCCCGTGACGGATGCTCCAAATCGCCACCCACAATCAGCAGATTCGAACGGTTCTGCAGCGTCGCGTCACCGCTCCACGCCTCGACCAGCGCGGCCATGCCCTTGACCCGGTGCAGGCGGCCGACGCTTATCAGTAGGGGCAGGCCACGCCGCTCTGGGGGGAGGGTGCCGAGCAGGCCGTCGAGCTGGTTGAAGGCGACGGCGGCCGGTTCGACGGCGGCCTGGGCGTGCGCGGCCCGGGAGACCAGCAGGCTGCCGCCGGTCAGGCCGAGCGAGCCGAGAGCATCCGTTCGCGAACGGTCGATCACCGCGAGGTCGATGCCCTCGGGAATGACCGAGTGCCGTTCCGGGTGCGTGTCGATGTCGATGCCGATCAACCGCTCGATGTCCTGCTGCAGTTGCGGTCGCGGGAACAGCACGGTGTGGGCGGCATCCGCGGCGAGCCGCTGCACGAGGCGGGCGCGAAACCAGAAGTGTTCGACCGCGTCGACGATGCCAAAGTTCGCCCGGGTGAGTGCGCCGCTCGATTCGAGGGAGTCGATCACCCCGTGCGGGTCGGGTGCCACGGTGAACACCACCGGAATGTCAAGTTCGCGGGCGACCGTGGCCGCAGCGAGGCTGCCGACGTCGGCCATTCGCAGGTGAATCGCGTCGACCGTGCCGGCCGAGCGGAGAATTCGGCGAATGCCGCGTTGCGCGGCGACCCGCCGGGGCCAGGCGTCGATTGACGGTACAGCGCCGCCGACGAATGGGACCGCCGCGAAGGAGTGCCCGCGCCGTGACGCCCCGACGTCGGCCAGGCCGTTGAGCGCTGATTCGTGTGTGCCGCGGGACATGGTGATCACGCGGTCCACTCGGCCTTCGCGGCTGGCGCTGAAATGGCTGCCGACAAACGGCGCACGCAAAGCGGATGCCGCGGCGCTCTCCGCTCCGCCGCCCGGCGGAACCGCAGGCCCGGCAACGAGGGCGTCACCGAGACGCACCAACAGGGTGGCGATGCCACCGTTGTCGCCAGCGCCCACCTGGGATAGTTCGCCGTCGATGTTCGCGTGCAGAAAGAGTTGTGCGATCGTGGCGCCCTGGCTCCACTTCGGGCGCGGTTCGGCCGTCACCGTGAGGTCGAACAGGGCCAGCCGGGCAACGGCCGCGAGTTCGCTCGCATCATCGGCAGCTGCGTAGTCCTGCGAGAGAGCGCTCAGCAACCCGAGCACGACTTCGTTCGGGGCACGGTCACCGAGGCCGGCAATTGCGGCGGCACGAGCGCTCAGGCTCTCGGCAGTGTCGGTGGCGACCCGGCGCAGCAGGCGTTCGGGAACGCGGCCGGGAATTAGGCCGATGGTCTCGATGAGGCGGGCACGGGCATCCGTTTCAGAGATGCCGAGCAGCGAACCCTCCAGCAGCAGGGCCACCTGGTCCGCAGCCGAAGAGCCCCACTGTTCCAGGGTGCGCTGGGCGAGCATGCCGGAGAAGCCGCCCTGCCGAACCAGGGTGACCAGCCCGGCGATCGCGTCGTAGCGCGGCAGCCGGGTGCCGAAGGCCCAGGCGGCATGCTCGCGCAGAAAGGCGGAGTCGTGGTACAGGAGGGCCACCAGCACTTCATCGGCAGAGTCGTCGAAGACCTGAGCGAGGGCGTGCACGGCGGCGATAGCGGTGAGCTGGTCGCTTGAATCGGTCGCGGCTTGGGCGAGCAGCCGCACAGCCCTGGCGCCCCCATCGCGGCTGGCTGCCACGGTGAGGTCGTCGGCGCGTCGAATTCCCTCGAGCAGCGTTGCGGCGGATCGTTGGTTGTCCAGTGCGGTGTGGGTAGCCATTAGCTGCTCCTTTTCGTGAAACTCCGCGGATCAATCGTGGCAATTCGGGGTTGCCACGAGTGAACATGGGTGGATTTTGACACTTCCAGGTCGAGAAACGGTGAGGATCCCAAACACGAAAGCGCATAAATCACGAATAGCTAGCTGAGCTAGCTAATTCCCCATTCGCCATCATTGCATGAATGAGGCTGACATACTGCCCTGATCCCTGCCGAGCACGCAATACGCCAAATAGAGCCACGCCCCAGTGAGTGGGGCGTGGCTCTATCTGTTTACGTCAGCACAGGCGGGGTTTAGCCGAACAGGGCCGCCACCTTCGCGAGTGTCTGAGAAATGCCGAAGGCCAGCGGGATCCCCACCAGCGCCCAAGCCACGATGACTTTCAGAACCTTCATGCCTGCGCCTTCCTTGCTTTTGCACCGACGAGCGGCTTTTCGGGTTCGTGAAAGTCGGTGTGAACCGGTCGCACGAAGAGGTTCGCTACAAAGCCGACAACGAGTAGCCCAACCATGGTGAGCAGGGCCGGCTGATAGGCCGCTGCCGTCAACTCACCCGGAGCGCCCTGAGCGTCCAGGAATGAGTTCACAATGAGCGGACCGGCAATACCAGCCGCTGACCAGGCCGTCAGCAGCCGGCCATGGATGGCACCCACCTGAAAGGTTCCGAACAGGTCGCGCAGGTAGGCCGGAGCGGTAGAGAAACCGCCACCGTAGAACGAGATGATGATGAAGGCCAGAAGAACGTAGAGCACCGTGGTGCTGGATCCGACGAGGGCCAGCAACAGGTACAACACCGTGCCGACGCCGAGATACATCATGTAGATGTTCTTACGCCCGGTCTTGTCCGAGGTAGCCGACCACGCGAAACGTCCACCCATGTTGCCCAGTGACAACAAGCCGACAAAACCGCCGGCAACGGTCGCGGAGACCAGCGAGTTGCCGTCATTCTGCCGGAAGAAGTCCTGAATCATCGGTGCGGCCTGCTCAAGAATACCGATACCGGCCGTGACGTTGCAGAACAAGACGACCCAGAGCAGCCAGAACTGACGCGTTCTAATGGCATTCTTGGCCGAAACGTGGTTGCTCGTGACGAGGGCCTTCGCCCGCACCTTCGACGGATCGAATCCAGCGGGTACCCAATCGGCGGCCGGAACCTTGATCGTGAATGCGCCGAACATCATGTACGCGAGATAGATCACGGCGAGGGTGAGAAAGAGCTTGCCAACGGCATCACCGCTCGCCACCCAGTTGTCAGTGCCGGAATTGGGATCATAGAAACCGAGCAGCATCGTCGACACCGGGCTCGCGATGAGTGCGCCGCCGCCGAAGCCCATGATGGCCATGCCGGTGGCGAGCCCCGGGCGGTCCGGGAACCACTTGATCAGGGTAGAGACCGGCGAGATGTAGCCAATGCCGAGACCGATACCACCGATGAAGCCGTAGCCGACGTAGACCAGCCATAGCTGATTCGTGAAGATTCCCAGCGAACCGATCAGGAATCCTCCCGACCAGAACAGGGCGGCGACGAACATCGCCTTGCGCGGCCCCTGGGTGTCAACCCAGGTACCCATGATGGCCGCCGACAGGCCGAGCATCACGATGGCGATCGAGAAGATCACCCCGATCTGCACCAGGCTCGCGTCGAAGTGCGCAACGAGAGCGGTCTTATAGACGCTCGTTGCGTAGGCCTGGCCAATGCAGAGGTGCACGGCGAGTGCGGCTGGCGGAATCAGCCACCGGTTGAATCCGGGTGGGGCGATGGTGTGGTCTCGGTCGAGCCAGCTCATGGGGCGTCCTTGCTGCCGTAAGGCGATAGCGACTCTGCTGTGCGTTTCGGTTATCCACGACGGCCGTGAACGAACTCCGCAAACGAATGGGTTGAATGGTCTGCGGACGCAATCCTAGACGATTCCGCGAGGAAATTTTGTTCCAAAATCATTGCCCATTTTTGCAATTCGGGGGAATTCCCCTTTTCAGCAGGGCAGGATGGGTATATGACACGTTCAGCACCTATCGACGACATCAACGAAAATAATCTTGTCGTCACCGCGCCCAAGACCCACGCGGCGGGCGTCGAAGCCGTCGTGGTGGCGCTCGATCGGGGTATCGCCCAAGCTGGTATCGTGCGTACCGCGCGTTCCCTATTGCGCCTCAATCAGCGCGACGGCACCGACTGCCCCGGATGCGCGTGGCCGGAATCCCAGGGACACCGCAAGACCGCTGAATTCTGCGAAAACGGAGCAAAGGCCGTCGCTGAAGAGAGCACGCTGCGCACTGTGACGCCCGAGTTCTGGGCAGAGCATTCCATCGCTGAGCTCGCCACCAAGACCGAATACTGGCTCGGCAACCAAGGCCGTATTACGCACCCCGTTGTCATTCGCCCGGGCGATACGCACTATTCGCAGATCTCCTGGGATGACGCCTTCGAGCTCATCGGTGAGCAGATTCGCGCCACCGTGTCCGAGCGCACCGTCTTCTATACCTCGGGTCGAACCGCCAACGAGTCGGCGTTCATGTATCAATTGTTCGCTAGGTCGATCGGCACCAATAATCTGCCGGACTGCTCCAATATGTGCCACGAGTCGTCTGGATCGGCACTGAACCCCACGATCGGCATCGGAAAAGGCACGGTCTCGCTCGAGGACATTCACCAGGCTGAACTCATTCTGGTGGTCGGCCAGAACCCGGGTACCAACCACCCGCGCATGCTCTCGGCATTGGCCGAGTGCAAGGACAACGGCGGCAAGATTGTGGCCGTCAACCCGCTGCCCGAAGCTGGCTTGTTCAACTTCATGGATCCGCAGACTCCGAAGGGCGTCGTCGGCAAGGGCACCAATCTGGCCGACGAGTTTCTGCAGATCAAGGTCGGGGGTGACCTGGCCCTCTTCCAGGCGCTCGGCCATCTGCTGCTCGAAGAGGAGGCGCGTGTGCCGGGGTCGGTCATCGACCACGAGTTCGTCGCAGCGAACACCGATGGAATCGAGGCCTATCGCGCGGCTCGTTCAGTGATCGATTGGGCCGAGACGAAGAACGCCACCGGCCTGGACCGTGCAGCAATCGAGACGGTGGCGCAACTGCTCATCGCGAGCAAGGCCACCATCATCTGCTGGGCACTCGGGCTGACCCAGCAGCCGCACTCGGTGAACACGCTCAAGGAGATCATCAACCTGCTGCTGCTGCAGGGCAACTTCGGCAAGCCTGGCGCCGGAGCGTGCCCGGTACGCGGCCACTCCAACGTGCAGGGTGACCGCACCATGGGTGTGTGGGAGAAGCCGAAGGAGGGCATGCTCGCCGCCCTCGACGCTGAGTTCGGCATCGTTTCTCCTCGCGAGCACGGTCTCGACTCCGTCGATACGGTGGATGCCTTCGTGCACGACCGCGTCGACGTGTTTGTCTCCATGGGGGGTAACTTCGCCCTGGCCTGCTCCGATACTGAGCTGCTGGAGAAAGCCATGCAGCGTGTCGGTCTCACCGTGCACGTCTCCACTAAACCCAATCGCTCGCACGTGATGCACGGTTTGACGTCGCTCATTCTGCCGACGCTCGGCCGTACAGATACCGATGACAAGCATCCGTCTGGTCGTCAGGTGCTGTCGGTGGAGGACTCCATGTCGGTCGTTCGCACCACTCAGGGTCGCCTCGACCCGGTGTCGGAGCACCTGCTGGCCGAACCGGTGATCATCGCCCGCATGGCCCACGCCACGCTCGGAGACGACCACGCGGTCGATTGGAAGGCGATGGCCGAAGACTACGACGTCATTCGTGACCACATCTCCCGCGTTGTACCCGGCTTCGACGACTTCAATGCCCGGCTCAAGACGAAGAATGGGTTCGTGCTGCCCAACCCGCCGCGCGATACACGCAGCTTTGCCACCGATATTGGTCTGGCCCGGTTCACGGTGAGCCCGATCGAGTACCTGTCGGCGCCGGAGGGTCACTTGATATTGCAGACCATCCGCAGCCACGACCAGTACAACACCACGTTCTACGGGCTCGACGACCGCTACCGCGGCATCAAGAACGGGCGTCGCGTCATCCTCATCCACGAAGACGACGTCACGGAGCTGGGCTTCGCCGACCGCGATATGGTCGATGTGATCAGCACGTATCAGGGCGTTGAGCGTCGGGCCGATACTTTTCGCCTCGTGGTGTATCCCACGCCGAAGGGATGCGCGGCTGCGTATTTTCCGGAGGCGAACGCGCTCATGCACCGCGAGCTCGTTGCCCGCGAGTCGAACACTCCCGGTTACAAGGCCATGACCGTGCGCTTCGTTCGAGCCGGCGCCGCCGCCTAGGCTGAGTTAGGCGGCCTGTTCGTCACGCTGTGCGTCGATGATCCGGTCGCCGCCAGCGTAGATGACCATCGAGTTGCCTCGGAGGAAGCCGACCAGGGTCATGCCAACCTCGGCGGCGAACTCTGCGGCGAGTGACGAGGGTGCAGAGACCGCAGCGAGCACCGGAATGCCCGCCATCAGGGCTTTCTGGGTGAGTTCGAAACTGGCCCTGCTCGAGACCATGAGCACGGTTCCGGTCAGCGGCAGCCTGTTCTCTTTCACCGCCCAGCCGATGACCTTGTCGACGGCGTTGTGCCGGCCGACGTCTTCGCGCAGCACGAGCAGTTCGCCGGTGGCGGCATCGAACAGTCCGGCCGCGTGAATACCGCCGGTCTTCTCGAACACGTTCTGCCCCGCGCGTAGTTTCTCGGGAAAAGTCGTGAGCGATTCGGCAGTCACTTGCACCGGGTCATCCGCAATGGCGAAAGTTGACTTGGTGCGCACGGCGTCGATGCTCTCCTTGCCGCACAGGCCGCAGGAGCTCGTGGTGAGCAGCGACCGTTCGAGGCTCGGGGCGGGCGGAGCGACACCGGCGCCGAGGGTGACGTCGAGCACGTTGTAGGTGTTCACTCCGTCGACCGCGCCGGCACAGTAGCGGGCGGTATTGAAGTCGTCCCCCATGGTGATGACGCCCTCGGAGACGAGAAATCCGGCCGCGAGGTCGATGTCGTTGCCCGGGGTACGCATCGTAACGGCCAGGCGGCGGCCGTTCACGCGAATCTCGAGCGGTTCCTCGACCGCGAGTAGGTCTTCCCCGGCGAGGGCCACGGAGCCGACGGTGAGGCGGGTGATTTTGCGTCGCGCGGTAATTCTGTTCATAGTGAAAGTCTGCCACGGGTCGGCGTAGTTGGAGTGGCATTCATAACCGCGGACTTCTCGTCTCGTGGCGGCCGAACTGCGCCATATTCAAGAGTTAGGGCGGGAATCTCCGCAGTTTCGTCCTGGATCTCAGCCGCCACGCCGTTCAGCCGCCACGCCTTTCAGCCGCCGATGTAGCTCATTTCAATCTTTTTTGCACCGGATGCCCGCAGCTCGCTGGTCTTCGCGCTGCGCAACTGCGAGTACCGGTCGGTGCGCTCGCGCCAAAGGTGCGCCATGACGGTGGAGAGCTCGGCGTCGGAACAACCATCACGCATGAGCGCCCGCAAGTCGTGGCCCTCGGTGGCGAACAGGCAGGTGAACAACTTGCCGTCGGTCGACACGCGGGCCCGGGAGCAGCTCTGGCAGAAGTTCTGGGTGACGCTCGAGATGACGCCGATCTCGCCGCCGCCGTCCTGGTAGCGCCAGCGGCGGGAAGTTTCGCCGCTGTAATTCGGGGCGATCTCTTCGAGCGGCAACTCGGCGTGGATGCGCGCGATGACGTCTTTCGACGGAACGACCGCGCCCATCTCCCAGCCGTTGCTTGAGCCGACGTCCATGAATTCGATGAACCGCAGAATGTACGGAGTGTCCTTGAAATGCCGGGCCATTGCCACGATGTCGTGGTCGTTCTTGCCGCGCTGCACGACCATGTTGACCTTGATCGGGCCGAGCCCGACCGCCTCGGCCACGTCGATACCGTGCAGCACTTTGGCGACCGGAAACTTCACGTCGTTCATAGTGCGAAACGTGATGTCGTCGAGCGAGTCGAGCGACACCGTGACCCGCTTCAGACCGGCATCCTTGAGCGCCTGCGCCTTCACGGCCAGCGCCGACCCGTTCGTGGTGAGCGCGATGTCGATCTCGCGACCGTCGGGAGTGCGCAGCTCGGCCAGCAGGGCGATGAGATCTTCGAGTCCCTTGCGCAGCAGTGGTTCACCACCGGTCAGCCGAATCTTCTCGACTCCGTGCGCGACCGCGATGCGCGCGAGCCGGGTGAGTTCCTCGAAGCTGAGCAGCTCGTCGTGTTCCATGAACGCAAAGTCCCGCCCGAAGATCTCCTTAGGCATGCAGTACACGCAGCGAAAGTTGCAGCGGTCCGTGACGCTCAGACGCAGGTCGTGCAGCGGCCGGTTCATCCGGTCGGTCACGGTGCCGGTTGGGGTTTCGAGGTTCACCGGGATGTCCGCGCGCTCCCGATAGAAGCGCGGAGCTGGTTCTGCAAGGTCGGCGCCGGTCATGTTTCCACCCTAACCCCGCGCCCCCGCCGGAATGGCCCGCCCGCGAGAATTCCCGGGCGGGCCATCCGCATATCTGATGCTGTTAGCCCTTGACGTAACCGTTGGGGTTCAGCACGTACTTCGTCGCCGCGCCGGCGTCGAACTCCTTGTAGCCACGCGGGGCATCTTCGAGGCTGATCGCCTTGGCGTTGACGGCCTTGGCGATCTGTACCTTGTCGTGGAGGATTGCCATCATCAGCTGGCGGTTGTACTTCATCACCGGGCACTGGCCGGTGGTGAAGGACAGCGACTTGGCCCAGCCGAGTCCCAAACGAATCGACAGCGAGCCCACTTGGGCCGCCTTTTCCTTGGCCCCCGGGTCACCCGTAACGTAGAGGCCCGGAATGCCGAGGGCACCGCCGGCCGCGGTGACCGTCATGAGCGAGTTGAGCACGGTGGCCGGAGCCTCCTGGCCGACGTCCTTACCGTGACCGCGCGCCTCGAAGCCGACCGCGTCGACACCGGCGTCAACCTCCGGCACACCGAGGATCTGTTCGATCTGCTCCCCCGGCTCGCCCTTACTGAGGTCGATGGTCTCGCAGCCGAAGCTGCGGGCCTGGGCGAGACGCTCGGCGTTCATGTCACCGACGATGACGACGGCCGCGCCGAGCAGCTGCGCCGAGACGGCGGCCGCGAGGCCCACCGGGCCGGCACCGGCCACGTAGACGGTCGATCCGACGCCGGCACCGGCAGTGTGGGCCCCGTGGAATCCGGTCGGGAAGATGTCGGACAGCATGGTGAGGTCCATGATCTTTTCGAGCGCCTGGTCCCGGTCGGGAAACTTCAGCAGGTTCCAGTCGGCGTAGGGAACCAGCACGTATTCGGCCTGGCCTCCCACCCAACCGCCCATGTCGACGTAGCCGTAGGCACTACCAGGGCGATCAGGGTTGACGTTGAGGCAGATGCCAGTCTTGCGTTCCTTGCAGTTGCGACAGCGACCGCAACTGATGTTGAACGGTACCGACACGATGTCGCCCACCTTGATGAATTCCACGTCGGGGCCGGCTTCGACCACTTCGCCGGTAATTTCGTGACCGAGCACCAGGTTCGCCGGTGCGGTTGTGCGGCCACGCACCATGTGCTGGTCGGAGCCGCAAATATTGGTGGTTACTGTTTTGAGAATGACGCCGTGGGGCACCTTCCGACCGACGTTGGCCGGGTTGACGCCCGGCCCGTCTTTGAGTTCGAACGTGGGGTAGTCGATGTCAATGACCTCGACGACTCCGGCACTCTTGTAGGCAACTGCTCTGTTCCCCGTCATGAACTACCTTCCTCGTTTTTCTTCGCGGAGCAGGCCGAAGGACCTTCTCCACAATGGGTGAGCGCTGCCGATTCTGACTGCAGCCCTTTTACTTCACCACGGATTTCAGAAATTACAATCGGTCAACTCCCAGTTCGTGGCCCCCGTTCTGGCCTATGGAACGACCAGAACGGGAAGCGACTCAGGGCTTCCAGACCTGCACAACAGATGGCCGCGGCCCGGCCCACGCTCCAGCCAAAGCGGTCGCCCCCAGCGCAACGTAGTCCGGGAATCGGCTGGCCTGGGCGGCCCAGCTGCCGTTCTCCCCCGGGTGCTGCACGGCGACGTAGACCATCGACTGCTCAGAGCGGATGACCGGCCCGCAGGTCTCCGCCTGCCGCGGCACCGCGAGAAACTGCTGCACTCGCCCGCGCTCGGGCCCATCGAGCGGAACCTTGAACAGGCCGTCGCAGAATCCGATCGTGCTCGGTGCACCGTCGGTGGAAATCCACAGGTTGCCCTCCGCGTCGAAGGCCACGTTGTCCGGACAGGATATTGGCGACACCTTGTCACTCGGGAATCCGGCGAAGTAGGTGCTCGTGTTGGTCTTCGGGTTGCCGCAGACGAGCAGCAGGTTCCAGTCGAAGGTCACCGAGGTGGCGTCTGAACCGGTTTCGGTGATCTCCACGATGTGACCGTCGCGGTTGATCGCCCGGGGGTTGGGCTCGGTGGCACCCTCCTTGCCTGGCAAGCCGCGATCGGTGTTGTTGGTGCAGGCGACATAGACCTTGCCGGTCACCGGGCTCGGCTCGACGTCTTCGCAGCGGTCCATTTTGGTGGCACCGACGGCATCCGCTACCAGGCGAGTATTCACGAGCGCATCATCCGTGGTGAAGCCGGGCACCTGGCAGACGCCATCGATGACGAGCGCCACCCACTGGCCGGTGCCATCGAAGAGTCCGTCGGCCGGCAGCTGACCGGTGCCGGTGATCTCGGCGGCCGGCGAGTTGCCGGCGAACCGGGCGACGTACAGGGAGCCGCGGGTGAGCAGCGTCTTGTTGTGGGTGCGCGCCTTCGGGCTCTTCTTCTTGTCGAAGCGGTCGTGGGAGACGAACTTGTAGAGGTAGTCGAAGCGTTCATCGTCGCCCATGTAGGCGGCGACATGGCCGGTCTTTCCGACGATCACGTTGGCGCCCTCGTGCTTGAACCGGCCGAGGGCCGTGTGCTTGACCGGGGGCTCGTTCGGTGCCTCCGGGTCGACCTCCACGATCCAGCCGAATCTGTTCGGCTCATTCTCGTTGCCAGCGATGGTGGCGTCGAAGCGGTCGTCGATCTGCTCCCAGAGCCGACCGGTAGGGCGGTCGGCCAGGCCGTAGCGGGCATCCGCCGGGCTGGTGCCCTCGCTGCGAAAGTAGCCGTTGAAATTCTCCTCGCCGGAGAGCACGGTGCCCCACGGCGTGGTGCCACCAGCACAGTTGCCGAGGGTGCCGAGCACGGTGCGGCCGGTCGGGTCGGCCTTGGTCTTCAGCAGGTCGCTGCCGGCGGCCGGACCGGTGACGGTGAACGGGGTGCTAGCGGTGATGCGCCGGTTGAGGCGGTCGCCCACCCGGTAGGTCCAGGGTTGGCCGGCGCGCTTACGTTCGAGGGCGACCACGGACATGCCGTGGGCCATCATGGCAATGCGACGCTGCTCATCCGCTTCGGCCGGTGTCGTTGCGGGTGGAAACATGATGTTCTCGTTGGTGTATTCGTGGTTGGTGACGAGGATGCCGTCTCGCCCCTTGCGCCCCGGACCCTCGAGGATGTCGAGGTAGTCGTTGTTGTAGCCGAACTGACGAGCTTGCAATGCGGCGCTCTGGTGCGCCGGGTCGAACGCATCGGTCACGGCGAACAGCGGGTCCCCCCAGCGGATGATCGGGTTCCAGGAGTAGCCGGCGGGCACCGAGAATGCGTCGACGGCGGCCGGAACAGGCGTGATCGGCGTGAACGCGAGGCCACCGCTCGCCGGACCGCCCGGTGCGGCCAGCGCGGGAGCGGTCTGGCCCGACCCGAGCACGATCGCTGCGGCGCCGACGCCCACGCCCACGAGCAGCGAGCGGCGGCTCAGGGCCGCTCCGACGATGTCGCGAAAATAGTCATTCTTGCTCTCGTTGGGCACCGGGTGAAAGCAGGCGTCTGCACACTTGAGGTGACAGGTGACCGCACTGCGCTTACCGAGCGTATGGCCATCCATCGGCAGCAGGGGGATCAGCGGCCGGTCACGATCGGTGACGCGCTGACGGAGATCTTTGGCTTCACGATTCAACATGCGGGCACTCCTCATGGTTTGTGAACCCCGAACTGGGGGCAGAACCACCCTCCCGCCGTTTGGTGACTAAACGGTGAACCGAATATGAACGCTCGGTGCCGATCAGTGTTATAGAACGATGAGCCCGATCACCCAGACGGCGGCGAAACCAGCGACACCCTGAATTGCGGTAGCCGGGGTGAGCGTGCGGTACGCGGTCGCGACCGGGATACGGCTCAGCTGCGACACCACCCAGAAGAAGCTGTCGTTGGCATGCGAGATGACCATGGCTCCGGCGCCGATGGCGAGCACCGAAAGAACCTTACCCAGATCGGAATCGAGACCGAGAGCCGGCAGCAGGGGCAACAGCAACACCGAGGTGGTCACCATCGCTACCGTGGATGAACCCTGCGCGGTCTTCAGCGCGGCCGAGATGAGGAACGGCACGGCGAGTCCGAGCCCGAGGGTCGACAGGGAACTGCCCAGGAAGTCGGTGAGGTCGGAGGCGGCAAGCACGGCTCCGAAGGCGGCGCCCGAGGCGGTGATCAGCAGGATGGGTGCCGAAATGCGGATGCCCTCGGTCACCCGATCGCCGAACGCATCGAGCTTGCCCTTACCGCGCAGCAGAAACAGCGAGGCGATCAGGCCGACGGCCAGAGCGATGACCGGGGTGCCGAGAAAAACGACGGCGATGAAGAAGCCGGAGTCGCCGAAGGGTGCGGCGGGCAGCTTGGCAATCGAAGCGAGGCAGATCAGCAGGATCGGAGCGAGAATCGGCAGGAAAGCCAGGAAGGCGTTCGGCAGTTTGCCATAGGCGGCGCGAATCTTCTCGTAGTCCTGCTCGCTCTCCTCACCGGCCGGCTCCGGCATAAGCTCGATGTCCTTCTTCAGAAAACGGTTCGCCCACAGCAGCCCGGCCAGTGCCGAAACCACGGCGGCGATCAGACCGAACCCGATGATTAGACCGAGCTGGTCGATGATGTTCAGGTTGCCGGCCGCGGCAAGCGGTCCGGGGGTCGGCGGCACGAAAACATGGGTGGAGTACAGGCCGGTCATCAGGGCGATGGTCATGGCCACGAGCGACACCTTGGAGCGGGCGGCGAGCGACTTCTTGAGCGAGTTCAGAATGACGAATCCGGAGTCGCAAAACACCGGAATCGACACGATGAAGCCGATGACGCTCATGGTCAGTGTCGGAAACCGCGTGCCCAACACTTTAATGAGGGCCTCCGCCATGGCGATGGCGGCGCCGCTGCGCTCCAGGATCACACCAATGATGGTGCCGAACAGAATGATCAGACCGATATTGCCGAGCGTGGCGCCAAAGGCCGTCGTCATGGTCGGGGCGATCGTATCGACCGGCAGACCGAACGCGAAACCACCGACCAGCGCCGCAGCGAGCAGTGCGAGGAAGGGGTTGATTCTCAGCTTCGCGGTGGCGAAGACGATGGCGGCGACGAGAGCTACCAGGATGGCGATGCTCAGCATTGAGACGGCCTTTCTATTTCAGGAACGGGGTAGAGCGTGAAGAAAAAGGGCGACGACGTGTGCCGTGGTCTCGCGTACGCGTTCTGCGGCATGCGCCTTGAGGTCGTCGAGGGTCGCCGGGCCGCCGGCGATCGAGAATGCGGCGCTGACACCGGATGCTGCGGTGTCAGCCGCCGACAGCGCGACCCGCCCGGCGATGACGACGACCGGGCATCCGGTCGGCGCCAGACGTGCGACAGCTACGGCCACCTTGCCGCCGAGCGATTGGGAGTCGAAGCTGCCTTCACCGGTGAGCACGAGATCGGCACGGGCCATCGTGTCGGCCAGGCCAACGGCATCCGCTACCAGGGTGGAACCGGGTACCAGCTCGGCCCGAAGCAGCGGCACGAGGGTGGCCGGCATGCCGCCGGCCGCTCCGGCGCCGGGCCGGTCGAGCATGTTTTCACCGGTCTCAGCGAGCACGACGGCAGCGAGGTTGGCCAGGCCTGCGTCAAGCAGGGCGACGTCATTCGGCTGCGCGCCCTTTTGCGGACCGAACACGGCGGCTGCGCCGTTCGGGCCGCAGAGCGGGTTGTTCACGTCGACCGCGACGCGCCAGCTGACCTCACGGGCGCGCGGATGCAGCCCGGTCAGATCGATGGACGCGATCTGGACCAGGCCGGCGCCGCCGGGCGCGACCGGTGCCCCGGCCGCGTCGAAAAATCGCGCGCCGAGCCCGGCGAGTAGGCCGGTTCCGCCGTCGGTGCTGGCGGAACCGCCAACGCAGAGCAGAATTTCGTCGACCTGCTGATCGAGCAGTTCGCGGGCGAGCAGGCCAACCCCGAAGGTGTCGGCCCGCTGGGGCTGGGGCGGGGCATCCGCTACCATCGGCAGACCGTTGGACTCGGCCGCTTCGATGAGCCCGGTGCGGCCGTCGGCGGAGGTGGCGTAGCGAGCCCGTCGGCTGCGCCCGAGCGCGTCAACGGTGAGCATGGTGCGGGGCAGGGCGCCCCAGACAGCGGCGATGGCATCGAGTGTTCCCTCGCCACCGTCGGCCATCGGGCAGAGCGTGAGGCGAAGGTCGGGCCGGCCCAGTGCGAGACCAGCGTCGCGGGTTCCCTCAGCCATGGCGGTGGCGGCTTCGGCCGCGCTGAGGCTTCCCTTGAACGAGTCCGGCGCGATGATTATGGTGATCGGCTTCAGCGCCGGGCGATCGTGCATTGGTTCAGGCTAGAACACAATCAGATACATATTCAGGTGGAATCACACCATAATTATCGGAACATCGTGCGCTATTTACTGTGCATCATGCACATAGCGAGTGGCGTCGGCCGCTAAGGCGACCCGCATCCGCACTGCGGGGTGAAACTGTCGAATGTTGAGGCCGGTCAGCAGTTCGATGCGATCGAGTCGTTGCACGAGGGTATTGCGGTGCACACCAAGCTCCCGCGCCGCGCCGGTAATCGACAGTTCTCCCTGCAGAAACACCCGCGCCGTCTCCTTCAGGGCGGCGCTGAGCGGGGCGAGCACCGACTCGGCAAGATCCTCCATCATGGCGGTGGGCAGGCCGGCGATCGCCAGTTCCAGCCCCAGGGCATCGAGGCGAATCTCGGAGTCGGCGCGCACCAGCTCGAGCAGCCCGGGCCGGGCCAGCAGCGCGCCCAGCCGTTCAGCGTCGCTCGCGAGTTGTGGCATGGTGGCTCCGACACGTCCGGTCAGAAGGCGCAGAGGCCGTTCGCCGGAGCGCTGCAGGCGCTGTCGCAACAGCTCATGACCCAGCGTCGTCGACGATCCGCTGAGCACCCAGACGGCGCCATTGATATCGGCGGCCACGACCCCTGCGAGCTCGCGCAGGTGCCGCAGCAGCGCCACGGACTGGTTCGCGCCGAGAATTCCGGTCAGGTTCCACGGCGGCTGCAGGGTTGCATCGACGCCGCGCAAACCCGAAATCAGACGACTCTCGGTGAGGTTACCCCGTGCGAGGGTCGAGAGGATGTCCCGAATCGCGGATTCTCGCCACGACGCGTTATCGCGCTGCCGCTCCTGGCTGAGCAGCATCTGAACGGTCAGCACGAGCACTTGGGCGACCGGCAGCACCTCGGCGGGGATTCCGGTGACCCCAACGACGGCCACAACCTGTCCGTCGACGATCAGCGGAATATTCACGCCCGGACGGGTACCTGGATGCTCGTCGCCGGGAGCGATGTGAACCGCTTCCCCGCGAACAGCGGCATCCCGGGCGCCGTCATGCAGGGTGCCGATGCGGGCAGCATCCAGGGAGCCGATGATCACACCATTCGCATCCATAATGTTGACGTTGTGCACGAGGCTCGGCGCGACCTGCTCGACCAGGCGCTGGGCGAGCTCACGGGTGATCTGTGTGGTGCCGGGTGCACTGCCGTTCGGTATTACGTCGGTCATCTGACCATCGTAGATCGGGCGCTCCGACGGTTTCACGAGCATCCGCCCATGGCGCATGTCGGTGGAGTGACATACACTTTTATCTAGAAGACATATTCGATAGCAGTTGATTTCGACAAGATTTTGCTCGAACTCATTGCGGGATTTTTTTAACCATCGCTCATCAGGTTTTTACCATTATCACCCGCCCCGAGCCACCCGTCACGAGCCTAGGGAGCCCACCTTGCCCCACATTATTGACGCACCGGTCGACGTTGAGCTGTCCGCCGACGGCGACCCGCGCGCGTTCATCTGGAATCGGTTCGAACACACCGTCATCGGTCAGCCGCAGGCCGTATTCAAACGCACCCGGTGGTGGGAAAACGAGGGAACCCCCACCCGCATCGACACCGAACTCTGGCGGCTCGATGCCAGCCGTGGCGGTGAAGAACAGCACCGCTATGACCTGCGCCGCGGCACCGACGGGTCCTGGACTTTAGCATTGGACTGGGGATGAGCACCGGATCGGGGACGACTTTCAGCCACCTGCACGTCGCGAGCGCCTACTCGACCCACTACGGGGTAACGCTGCCCGAAGCCCTGGCCGAACAGACGGCCGCGCAGGGCGCGAATTTTCTGGCCGTCACCGACCGTGACGGGCTCTACGGCGCCGTCAAACATGTGCGCGCCTGCGTGGCCGCCGGAATCCGCCCCGGGCTCGGCGCCGAACTCGCCGTGCACGACGAACAGTATCGCCCGCTCGGCCGAGTGGTCGTGCTCGCCCACGGCCACTCGGCTGGTCGCGGCTACGCCGCGCTCTGCCGAGCGGTCAGTGCCGCCCACAGCACGGATCGAGACGCACTTCAGCACGGTGCTGCCGGCCACGGCACTGCACAGCACGGCGGCGCCCAGCACAGCGCTGCCCACGGCGCAACTGCGGGCCCGAGCATTTCGCGCGCCCGCCTGGCCGACCTGGCCGGCCTGGCCTCACTCACCGTGCTGCTCGGCCCCGATTCCGACGTGGGCCTGGCCATCGGCCGCCGCGACAATTCAGATGCTGCGGCGCGGCTCGCCCACTGGCAGCGCGCCCTGCCAGCCCAAGCCGTCGTGCTCGAGATCGTCTGCCACCTTGCCGAGAGCGGCACCGTCGGCAGTGTGACGCCGGCCACCCGCATGCTCGCCCTCGCCGAGAACGCCGGGCTGCCGGCGGTGCTCAGCAACGCCGTGCGGTACGGCACCCCCGACGAAGCGGTCACCGCCGACCTCGCCGATGCCGCCCGTTTTCTGCTGCCGCTCGCCGAGCTCGAAACCCCCCAAACGAACGGCCAGGCCTGGCTCAAACCGGCCGGAGCGATGCGCCAGGTGGCCCGCATGGTCGTCGACGCCGGCCTGCACGACAACGGGGCACTCGAACGGCTACTGGGCGACACCGAGCAACTCGCCGACCGGTGCAGCCTCGACCCGGTGAGCGACATTGGCCTCGGCCGCCCGCGCATGCCGGAGGCGCGCATCATCGGCGTCACCGGCGATCCGGTCACCGAACTCTGGCGGCGCGCCACGAGCGGCATCGCCGACCTGTACTCGGCGAGCGGCTCGCGTGCGGTCGAAGCGGCCCATGCCCAGCTCGCCCACGAAATGAAGACGGTCGAACATCTGGGCTTTGCCAGCTACTTTCTTACCGTGTCGCGCGTGGCCGACATTATTCGCGGCATGGGCATTCGCATCCAGGCCCGTGGTTCGGGGGTCGGCTCGGTGCTCAACTATGCGCTGCGCACCTCCTCGGTCGAACCCATCGCGAACGGACTGCTCTGGGAACGCTTCCTCTCCCCCGAACGCCAGACGCTGCCCGACATCGACATCGACGTCGAGTCGGCCAGGCGGCACGACATCTACCGCGAGGTCTTTCGTGCTTTCGGCAGCGACCGGGTCTCGCTCATGTCGATGACCAACGCCTATCGGGGCCGCGGCGCCGTGCGCGATGCCGGCCTGGCCCTCGGCCTGCCCGACGCGCAGATCAACGTGATCGCCAAGCAGATGTGGCGGTTCAACGCCCGCGACTTTCGCCGCGCCCTCGAGGAGAAACCCGAACTCGAGGCCCTGGCCACCGAGGTGCGCGAATCGCAACAGCTCGATCTGCTGGTCGACCTCACCGCCAAACTCGACCGGCTCCCCCGACACATCTCGGTGCACCCCTGCGGTGTGATCCTCTCCGACGCGAGCCTGCTCGACCGTACCCCGGTGCAGGCGAGCGGCATGGGCCTGCCCATGTCGCAGTACGATAAGCACGACATGGACCCGATGGGCCTGATCAAACTCGACATTCTCGGCGTGCGCATGCAATCAGCGATGGCGCACGCCGTTGAAGAGCACCACCGCCTCACCGGCGAGAGCATCGACCTCGACCGGGTGCCGCTCGACGATGCGAAAACGTTCGAACTGATTCGTTCCACCCGCACCCTCGGCATCTTTCAGATCGAATCTCCCGGCCAGATGGAGCTCGTCGGCAAGCTGCAACCCGAGGTCTTCAACGACCTCACGGTGGAGATTTCACTGTTCCGACCCGGCCCGATGAAGAACAATATGCCGCTCAAATACCTGCAGGCCAGGCACGGCGAGGTCGCGCCCGATTACATTCACCCCCGGTTCGAGCCGATTCTGCGCGAAACCAACGGCGTCGTGATCTTTCACGAACAGGTCATGCGGCTGTTCGACGAACTCACCGGCTGCGGCCTGGGCAAAGCGGATGTCTTTCGCCGGCACCTGGGTAAGCCAGAGCAGCTCCCCGAGATCGAAGAGTACCTGCGCGAACGGGCGCTTGCGCGCGGGTTCAGCGTTGCCGTCATCGACCAGGTCTGGACGGTGTTGGCCGGGTTCGGCAGCTTCGGCTTCGCCAAGGCGCACGGCGCCGCCTTCGCCCTGCCCACCTACCAGTCGGCCTGGCTGAAAACACACCACCCGGCCGCCTTCCTGGCCGGGCTGCTCACCCACGACCCCGGCATGTGGCCGAAAGACCTCATCGTGGCCGAGGCCCGGGTGCTCGGGGTGCCGGTGCTCCCCCTCGACGTGCAGTCCAGCGCGCTGGACTACCGCGTAGAAGATCTCGCCAACGGAAGCCAGGGCATCCGTTTGGCGCTGCCTGAGCTGGTCGGCAGCACGGAAGGCGAGCGGGCGCGCATTGCACAGCATCAGCCGTTCGGCTCGCTGCAGGACTTTCGTGACCGTGTGCACCCGCGGCGGCGCACGTTCGAGGCGCTCGCCCGGGTCGGCGCCCTCGACACGTTCATCGGTTACGACCGCACCCGGCGGCACGAACTGCTCGCGCATATCCAGTCGCTGCGTGGCACGGCCGTGGTCATCCGTGCCGATCAGCTCGCCTTCGAGGTGGAGTTGCCGGTGCCGCGCTACTCCGGACTGCGCGAATCGGGTGGGCGAACCGGCGCCATCACCTCGCTCGAGCTGCGCGGTCGCACCCAGACCGATCTGGAGTTGCTCGATCTGAACCTGGCCGTCGGGTCACACCAGATGAAGCGCTTTCACGCCCTGTTCAAGGAGCTGGGGGTGACGCCGGCGAGCGAGCTCGGCAACCTGCCTGGCGGCACCGAGGTGCTGCTCGCCGGGGTGCGGCGAGCCACGAATACGCCGCCGATGCGCGGCGGCCGCCGCGTGGTGTTCATCAGTCTCGACGATGGCACCGGCCCGGTCGCGAACGTCGTGTTCTTTCACGACGCGCAAGAGAGGGTCGGCGGGCAAGTGTTCCAGACCAATTACATGCTCGTGCGCGGGCGCACCAGGCGGTCCGGAGCGCGCGGCGTCTCTGTGACCGGGGAGAATCTGTGGAACCTGTTCGATGTAGCCCGCCAGGTGAAGGAGCGGCACGCCGTCGAACGTGCTGCCGCGGAGGAAGCGGCCAGCGCTGCCGCTTACGCGGCCGAACTAGCCGCGCATCCGGTGATACGCACACCGGCGCATCGGACTTCGGGCGGCGGCACCTTGCACCAGCTCACTGCGGCGCAGAGTGCCTAGCCGGTGTCTGCCGGCGCTATTGGCCCGGCGCTATTGGCCCGGCGGTGCGGGTGCGGCCGGCGGAGCGACCGGTGTCACGACCGGTGGCGCCACGACCACGGGCGGTGGAATGTATTTGGGGGCGAGTTCGTCGAAGGCGTCGCCGCCGTACTTGGCGTTGACGACCGACATCACGACCGGCCACATGCGGTGCCGCGCCGTCGCGATCTGGTCCCGCCCAAAGAACTGCCGCCGCTGACTGAGCGCTCCCGTCACACTCACCACGGCGACCACCGTGGCCACTTTGGTGCTTGCGCCGCTCATCCAGGTGTCTTTGGCGCCATCCGTTGTTCCGGTCTTGCCGATCATCGGCACATTCGGTTTCGTATTCGAGTTGGATTGTTGTCCGGTGCCACCGGTCATCACCCGGTGCATGGCGTAGGCCATGCCGGCGGCGACCGTCGAATCCACCGATTGCGTGCAGACCGACGGCGGCACTGCGACCTCCAGGCCGCCGCGGTCGACGATGCGGTCGATGGCGATCGGCGAACAGGTGACGCCCTTATTGGCGATGCCGGCGAAGGCGACGGCCATGGTCAGCGGTGCAACCTCATTGGTTCCGATCACGGTTGCTGCGGACTGCGACAGCGGGTTGCCGTCGGCCCGGTGCACACCGAACGCCTCCGCAGTTTTGCGGATGCCGCAGAGGTCGAGCCGCTTCGCCATGCCGATGAAGCCGGTGTTGATTGAGCCGACGGTGGCTTGCAGTGCACTGTAGTTGGCGCCGGATTCGTTGGCGTCGTTGCGCGGGTTGAAGGGTGGTTTCTCCTTATCGTAATTCTGAGGACCCAGGCAACTATCTTGAAAGGTGCCCCAATTCGCCTTGCGCCGGGAATCGACACGTTCGTTGAGCGAGTGACCTTCCGTGAGCCAATCCGCCAGGGTGAAAACCTTGTAGGTCGATCCGGGTTGGAATCCGCTCGAGCCGCCCTCGGCGTAATCCGTGGCGTAGTTGATTCCGGTGTAGTTGGCACCGGTCGCCTGCACCACCGGGTCCTGGCTGTAGTCCTTGTTCTGAGTCATGGCGAGCACCCGGCCGGTGCCGACCTGCACGCTCGTGATCACCGCGCCCACGTCACCGCCGGCGTAAACCTTGGGGACCTGCTGGTTCATGGTGGTCACGGCCGCGTTCTGCACGTCGAGATCGAGGGTCGTATAGACGTCGTAGCCACCGCGGCGAAAATTGAGCATGCGCGTCGCGACGTCAGAACCAAAGGTGGGATCGGTCTGCAGAATCTTGGTCACATAGTCGCAGAAGAACGCGTTGGCCGCGGCGGTTTGGCAGCCCGTGCTCGGTTCGGTTATCACGGGTTCGACCGGTAACGCCACGGCGGCATCGTAGTCGGCATTCGTGATCTTCTTGTAACGCAGCATCTCGCGCAGAATGTAGTCGCGGCGTTGTTTGTTGGCCGCGTAACCGTTGGCGGCCCCATTGGTTTCGCTCGCGGGTTTGTCGAGCTGAAACTTGACCGGGTTGTTCACGATCGCGACGAGGCTGGCCGCCTGCGGCAGGGTGAGGTTGGCAGCGATGGTGTTGAAGTAGTAGTTGGCGGCGGCCTCGATACCGTAGACGGTGCCGCCGAAGCCGGTGATATTGAAATACTGCTGCAGAATGTCGTGCTTGCTGTACTTTTTCTCGACCCCGATGGCAAGTCGCATTTCTTTGAGCTTGCGGTCGGGCGTGGTCTCGGTCGCCGCCGTGTAGCAGGTATCGTGCGCACGCTTGTCGGTGATCACCTCGCACTTCTGCACGAGCACGTTCTTCACGTACTGCTGGGTGATGGATGACCCGCCCTGGGTGTTTCCCCCGGCCACCGTCGTGGCCGTGGCCCGCAGGGTGCCCTGCAGATCGACCCCGCCGTGCTCGTAGAACCGCGGGTCTTCCCCCGACACCGCGGCATCCTTCGCGAACTGGCTGATCGCATCCCAGCCCACCTCGATGCGATTCTGATCGTAGAACGAGGCGAGCAGCTCGAAGGTTCCGTCACTGCGGGTGGCGAAAATGTCGCTCTTCTGCGAGAGAGGCTCGATGTTGACGTAACCCGGTAAATTCTCAAACACCGAAATGGTGTTGGTAGCGGCAATACCCGAGAGCGCCACGACCGGGGTCACCGACACGGTGATCAGAATGCCGGCCACCGCGCTCATCGCAACGAATCCGAGCATTCCGCCGAGAACCCCGTGCAGAGAACGCCGCCAAGATTGCGCCGCACCGGCTGGAACCTCGGTCACTTGCACCACGTTTACCCCCAGCTAAGTCGATCAGTGCGAGAGCTCACGTCCGCACATCTGTTCCTAATTAATTGTCATGTTAGTCAGATACGGGCGGCAGTGTGACCGACCGGTTAATATGAGAATGTATCGGCTTGATACCGGTTTCTCAAGTAGTATTCGGTGAAAGCGCTGGAGGTGGGGAATTCGAACGTTCGGCATTGAAGAGGAGTTCATCTTTTTGAAGCCGGCAACCCTACGGCCGGCGAACGTCGGAGACGACGTGCATGCCGAGCTCCTCGGCCATTCACCGGTGTCCCGATTCATCAGCCACGAGTTTCTCGCTTCGCAGATCGAACGACCTACGCCGGTCTTTGATCGCTTTGAACAGGCATCCGCTGATCTGCTCGCCTTTCGGTCGAGGCTGGCCCGCGCCGCTGTCAATCGGGGTGTGCTCGCCGCCGGTGTCGGCGCGCCGTTTCAGACCGAGGGCTGGCCGGAGGTGACCGATGTAGAGCGCTACCACACCGTCGAAACCGAGTTTCGAGGGTTGGTACCCGATCACCTCATCAACGGGCTGCACGTGCACGTCGGAATTCCCAACCGCGACGCCGGTGTGCAGGCACTCAACCGGGTGCGAGTTTGGCTGCCGACGTTGCTCGCGCTGGCCGTGAATTCCCCGTTCTGGCGCGGTACCGATACCGGATTCTCCAGTTGGCGCAGCGTGCACATGCGCCGATGGTCGACGATCGGCTGCCCGCCGGTATTTACGGATGCCGCCGATTACGATCGCCGAATTCGCCAGTTGGTCGGCGTTGGCGGCACCTACGACCTGTGCACGGTCTGGTGGAATGCCCGCCTGGCTGAGGACCACCCCACGGTGGAGATTCGGGTCTGTGACGCCCAGCTCGACGCACCGCCAGCCCTCCTGCTCGCCGCGCTGACCCGGGCGGTCGTCACGACCGCGCTGCGCGACGGCGAAGCGGACGTCGCCCCCATCGATATCGCGCCGGAACTGCTCGATGCCGGCCTCTGGCACGCTGCCCGCGAGGGCATGGAGTCGACCCTCCTGAACCCTGTGTCGGGAACGCTGGAGAGCGCATCCGCTGTGACGCACGCGCTGCTACGCTACGCCGCCGACGCCATCGACGAGGTCGGCAATCGCGAACGAATACTGGGGCTGCTGGCGCGGGTACGGCGACTCGGCACCGGAGCTGAGCGCCAGCGTGCCGCCATGAGAAACGGCGGGCGGCCGGCGCTGGCCGCCCTGCTGACGCAGGCGTTGACCGCGCACGACTGAGCTTCAGATTTTGAGCGAGGGGTGCAGTTTGGCGATCGACCAGATCTTCATCGAGCGGCTGGCGAAGACCGAGACGGCGAACGCTCCGATGCCGAAAACGATCAGGGCAAGAAGGTCAACCAGAATCGCGCTCGTGAATCCCTCGGCGATGAGCCGCCGCACGCCGTCGACCGCGTAGGTCATCGGCAGGGCCGGGCTGATCCACTGGAAGAAGCCGGGCGAGGTCTGAACCGGGTAAGTCCCTCCCGCCGAGGCCAGCTGCAAAATCAACAGCAGCAGGGCCACCAACCGTCCGCGACCGCCGAGCAGGGCGATCAGGCTGTGATGAATGGCCGTGAAGGCCAGCGCGACAATGACGGTGAAGGCCGCGAGGGCTGCGAAATTGGCGGCTTCCAGCCCCACCAGAACGTGCAGCACAGCGAGCAGCAGGCCGGCCTGCAGCAGACCGAACAGCAGCCCGGGGGCGAGGCCGGTCAGCGCCACGCGCACCGGCCTCGCAGTGGATGCGACGGCCTGGGGCGACAGCGGACGGAACAGAAAGTACATGCCGATTCCGCCCACCCAGAGCGCGAGCGGAATGAAGTAGGCTGCGATTCCCTCGCCGTAGAAGCCGACGGCGTTCTCGCGCACGTGCTCAGCGGCGATGGGTTGGGAGGTCACCGCAGCGAGGGCGCTGGCCTGCGCTGTCGTGTAGCTTGGCACCTGGGTCACGCCCGACTGCAGCGAAGTACTGAGCGTATCGGCGCCGGTCGCAAGCCGACCGAGGCCGTCGGCGAGTGTGCTCGCGCCGGTGCTGGCTGTTTTCGCGCCGGCGGCCAGCGTGGTGGCACCGGCCGCCGCGCTGTCGGCACCGATGACGAGCGAGGCGGCGCCCGCAGAAAGCGACGCCGCACCGCTTGAGACAGACTGCGCTCCGGCCTGCACGCTCGACGCCCCCGTAGCGAGACCCGCGGCGCCGTCGGCGAGCGTACCGATTCCAGTGACCAGCGGCGGCGCGCTCTGGTTCAGAGTGTTGCCCCCAGCCGCAACGGTCGCGGCACCCGCCGCGAGGGACTCGATCGAGACGCCGCCGGTGGCGAGGGCCGCGTTCAGCTGGGTCAGCGTCCAGTCGGGGTGCGCCGCAGTGAGCGCGGCGATCGTGCCGAGAGTGGTGGAGACGGCGCGGGTTCCCGCCGCCAGCTGGGCGGTCGCGGTGGGCAGGGTGCTCACGCTCGCGTCGAGGGTGACCGCACCCGCGGCGAGGGCTGACGAACCGCTGGCGACCTGCGCCGCGCCGCTCGCCAAACTGGACGAGCCGGTGGCCAGGGTGCTCGCGCCGGTGGCGAGGGTGTGGCTGCCGGCGTCCACTTGGGAGACCCCTCTCGCGAGCGTGGCGACGCCGGTGGAGAGAGTGCCGAGGCCGATGACGAGCTGCGCCGACCCGTCGCTCGCGCTCGTGGCGCCGTGGCTGAGGGTGCGGGCGCCACGAGCGGCCAGCGCGAGGCTGTCGTGCACGCTGGTGAAGCCGAGGTAAACGTTGTCGAGGTAGGTCGCCGAGATGGAGGTCGACAGCTCGGTGCGAATGGCGGCGGTGACAGATTTCGTGACCTGGCCCAGGATGAAGTTCGAGGCATCGTCGGTATAGACACGCAGGCGGGCCTGCTTCGGAGCCTCGCCCCCGCTGCAACCCACCCGTGTCGGCGCGGCGCCAACATTTCGTTGGTCGAGCCCGTCGAGACCACCGACGCCCAACGCGCCGCGGTCTGCGCTGGCGGTCGCGCAATGCTATTGCGGTGAGTCGAGCAGTGTGGGCTCCTGCATGAGCGGGTTCTTGCTCAGGAGTGCAATCAAGGTTTGCTCAGGATCAACCTCGACCGGAGGTTGCAGCCAGTATGTTCCGTCAAGGAACAGAACCCGCCAGTGCCGATTGTGGAGCAACAGATGGTGGTGGGTGCACAGTAAAATGGCCTGATCGATGTTGGAAAAGCCCAGATCAGCCCAATTTTCGACGTGGTGAGCTTCACTCCAAGACGGTGGCTGGTCGCAGCCGGGCCAGCGGCATCCGCCGTCGCGCGCGGCGAGGGCACGGCGTTGCTCGCGGTTGAAGAGCCGTTCGTCGCGTCCCACATTGAGGGGTTGCCCGGCCTGGTCGAACACAATGCCCAAGTAGCCGGTGTCACACAAATGTCGGGCGATGGTCTCCGCCGACACCGGAGCCGGATTACCCTCGAGATACCCGAACACCCCCGTTCTTGGCGCCGCCGGGGAAGGCTGCTTGCTCGGAGTGGCCTGCGTGGCCGTCCCGGTCGACTGGGCCCGCGTGGCCGCGCTGCGATTGGCGGTCCCGGTGGCCTCGCCAGTGTCGCCAGTGTCGGCAGTGTCGGCAGTGTCGGCACCCTGCGTGGCTATGGTGGCCGTGGTGGCCGTGACCGGAGCATCCGCTCGGGTAGCCGGCCGCGTGGGTGCTGTCGCGCTGGGTACCGCCGCGCTGGGCGCGGGGATGATGGCTGGCGCGGGGATGGTGGTGGGGCGGTCGTGGTCGGTGACGATGACCTGCACCACCGGGCGGCGACCACCGAACAGGGTATTCGGATCGGCCTCAGCGCCGAGCTTGAGCAGCTGCGTGAACGAATCCGCAGCGATCTGATCAACGGTACGCGGATCATCTTTCACGCTCTGCGCCCAGGCCGCCCGCTCCGGATCTACGAACCGCACCCCACCCCGCCGCGGACTGGTCAGTGCATCGTAAGTGGCGATCCACAGCTCGCCCTGCTCCGGCGGCAGCAACGCATGCAACGTGACCATGCCATCAGCCCGCTGCCACAACGACCACCGGGTGTCATCACGGGCCTGCTTCTCCCGCGCCAGAATCCCCGCCGCATCCAACTCATCCCGCATCCGCCGCGCCCGCTTGAACGCCTGCTCCGTGTTCAAGCTCGGCGCCTCCACCAGCAGAACGCGCAGCGCGGCGGCGAGCTTCTCGGCAGTGATCGCCTGATCCAGAGTGCCCAGCCCCCGCAGCAGGGCATCGCCAACGCCCGGCGAGAAGATGCCCGCGGCGACGGCGTGCACGATCGGCGCCTGCCACGGCACCACCACCGGCGCCACCAGGGGCAGAGGCGGCGCCGGTGCGACCGGGACGACCAGTGTCACGGCGTCAACCAGCACCGGGCGAGGCGGACCCTCCGGCAGCGGCAGACCCGGATACAACTCGGCCCACGCCGCAGCCCGATCGACCTCCCGCACCTCCCACTGCGCCGCCTCCCACTCGAATGCCCGCTGCGCGTCCGCCGCCGCCTCGACCGCGGCAGCAGCAGCAGCCTGCGCCGCAGCATCCGCCCGGGCCTGCGCGACCCGCGCCGCTTCCCGGACCTCGGCCGCGTGGCGTTCCGCCGTTTCGGTCTCACTCATCAACACCCCGACCGCCAGCAGCCGACCCGCCTCCACGCGACTCAACCCGGTGGCATGCTGCACCATCAGCGCCGGCGTACCAAACCCATGGCGTGCCGCCAACCCCGACTGGCCCAGCTGCGGCCGCGACCGCTCCGCAATCGCGCCCGCCAACAACGCCGCCACCGTGTTACTCAACCGCAGCAACGCAGCAATCGGAGCACGCGCCGCCAGCACCTCCGCATCGGAAAGGCCCGCGAACTCCGCACAGGAGCCACCCAGCGCCGCCACCGCGGCCACCACCCGGGTCAGCTCCATCGCCATGTTGTTCATAATCTAAGCCAACACCCAACCACCGACACGAGGAAATGTCACGCATATAAGCACTAAACCGGCGAGATCCGCCAATAACCCCTCCACGAAATGTTTGACGGCCGGGTGTCACGGGTCTTTCCTCGGCTACCACTGGTCGACGGAGACGTCGCAGCGATGCCGAGCACGGCGGTCATGCGCCTGGCCCGCGGGCCCTGCACAGTCGACCCGACGCCACAGCCGACCACCCGAGCATATTCTGGCCAACCCGTACCGTGATTTGAGCCTCGGCACCAGCCTGTGCATAACTTAAACGGGATTGCAACAATCCGGTCTAGGGTGACCGCATGCGAACCCGACCGCGTCGTCGCCCCCTGCACAACGCCGTGCTCATGACAGCACTGGTGCTTCTCGCTGCCGGCACGCTCAGCGGATGCTCAGCCACCCCCGCGCCGCCTCCCAGCGACACCCCAAAGCCAGTCGCCGCGGCGACGGCAGCACCAGCAGCAGCCACCGCCACTCCGCCAGTGTTCGCCTCGAACGACGAGGCCCTGGCAGCCGCGACCGCGTTTTATGCGTCATATCAAGGTACAGCCAACACGATCTCGCATGACGGCGGAGTTGATCCGCAACGCATCACTCCCTTCGTGACTACTGAAATGCTGCCGGGCGAGATTGCGTCTTTCAAGCGATTGACAGAAAAGGGGGTCCACCTTGTCGGCGATCTTGCCTTCGACTCCATGACAATTCAGTCTGCAAATCTCAAAAACGGTTCCGTCGTTGTTTACATGTGTCTCGACGTATCCGCGACGGACATTGTCGACGCTGCGGGTATCTCGATAGTTCCGGCCGATCGCATCTCACGACATCCGCTTCAAGTGGCTCTGACTCAGGATTCCACGGCAAATCGCCTCGTTCTAGAGAGATCGGAATTATGGACCGGAAAAAACTTCTGTTAGCGGTCGCAACATTCCTGATCGCCCTCACAGTGATAGCGCCCAATCCCGCATTGGCAATGGCTCAAGGACCTGCGACAAAGCTTGAAGCCACTACCGGACACAGCGTGGACCCACCGGGGGAAAAGGAACCCGCCCAGGGCGTCGTAAACGGTGCTGGCGTAGATGTATCAGTCGGAACAGTTGGATCCAGGGACGCAGGCGGCGGAGCGGGTGGGTCCGCCAGCGGTCGGGCGGGCAACGCCGCTAGCGGCGAGTGGGGCACGCCGGCGCCGAGGGTATGCGCGAATGGCGACCCGAAAATGCTCGGCGTGACTTGGGCTCCGTGCGGTAACGACTCGCACTTGCCCCTGATGCGTCCCCAAGTGGCGGGTACCCCATGCGCCGGCTGCTCCCCCTCGACCATCGTGCGCGTCTCCGACCTGCAAAACTTCCCCGCCTACCCGGCCCCCACCGGCATGGAACCGGGCGGCTGGGCGATCGTCGAACTGGCCGCCAATTTCTGGGCCGGAGCATCCGCTCAAATCGGCGAAGGACTCCTGCTCGGCGAACCCGCACAGGTCATGTTCACACCGATCGGGTACCGCTGGAACTACGGCGACGGAAGCACCACGTCAAGCCCCACCGGCGGAGCCAGCTGGGCCGACCTCGGCCTCGCCGAATTCTCCACCACCCCCACCAGCCACAAATACACAACCAAGGGCACCTACTCGGTCACCCTCACCGTCGACTACCGAGCCGACTACAGCTTCGGCGACCAGGGCTGGCGACCCGTCGAAGGAATCGTCACCGTACCGTCGGCGCCGTTCACGGTCGTCGTGGCCAAGGAATCCACGGTGCTCGTCGCCGAAGACTGCAACGCCAACCCCCACGGCCCCGGCTGCTGACAACCCACAATACGCAATTCCCGCGGTCCCGGTTACCGGCCGGAACCGCGGGCCACGTTCGCTACGGCAGCAGGCGGTCCCCAGCCTTCTTGGGGAGGCGAGCCGCTGCGGCACGGGCGATTGCTGCCGCGGCTTCGTTGGCGACTGCGTCGAAGTCGACGCCGTTGATCGAATCAGAAACGGATGCTTCCGCTGCCGACCGTGCAGCTGCGGCAGCAGTCGCCGCCGAGGCACCAACCGATGGCGAGGACGCTGCTGCTGAAGGCGCTGCTGCTGAAGGCCCTGCTACTGAAGGCGAGGGTGCCGCTGAGGGCGACGCGGCGCCGGCACCGGTCAAACGCGACGAAGCAACAGGTGAGACGGATGCGCCAGCGTGCGCGGGCGCCGCGTTCCGCAGGGCGGCTCCGGCCGTTCCGCCGAGCAGCCCGCCGAGCAGGTCCTTGATGCCGATTCCCATGGTGGAGCCGAGTACGGCGTCGACCTCGCTGAAGCCCGACGCGACGTTCTTGGAGAGTTGGCTGGCACCATCCGTTGAAATGACGGTGAGCTGGTCGATGTTGCCCATGGGCGCCGCGAGTTCGTGCGCGATCTGCGGGAGCATCTCAACCAGGCGCAGCTGAATGAGCGCTTCGGACTGCTGGGCGACGGCCTCGGCGGAGAGACGTGTGGCCGTGGCCTCTGCGGTACCGCGGGCCAGAATGGCATCGGCCTCGGCCTGGCCCTCGGCGCGGGTGGCGTCGGCGTTGGCGACACGGCTGTCGCGATCGGCGGTGGCCTTGGCGACGGAGGCCTCGGCCGCGGCGATCGCGGTCACCCGAATTCGGTAAGCATCCGCGTCGGCGATGGCGTTGACCTCGGACTCGAGCTCGGCCTTACGCAGGCTGGCGCGGCGCTGGGCAGTGAGTTCCTGCTCCTGCACGATGGCCTGCTGGGCCTTGGCCTCGGCGAGAGGCCTGGACGCGGCCGCCTCGGCGGAGGCCTTGTCGGTGTCGAGCTGCAGCGCGGCCTTGCGCAGGGCGAGAGTGTTCTGCGCCTCTGCAATGGCCTGCTCGGCGGTGATCAGGGCTTCCTGCGACTCGCGGTTGGCGACGTGCTCGGCAACCTCGGCCTGGCGGCGCACCTTGGCCTGCTCGGCACGACCGATGTCGCGAATGTAGTCGTTCTCGTCGGTGATGCCCTTGATCTCGAAGGAGTCGACATCGAGGCCCTGGTTGGCGAGCGACTCGCGCGCGGTGGCGAGCACCGAGCTACCGAGTTCGTCGCGCTTCTGAATGACGGTCATGACGTCGGTCGCGCCGATCGAGGATCGCAGTGAACCGCTCAGCACCTCCTGCGCGAAGCCGTCGATGTTCTTGTCCTGCCCGAGGAACCGCTGGGCGGCGGCGCGAATCGCGGCCGGGTCGTCGCCGACCTTAACGATGGCGACGGCTTCGACCGAGAGAGTGATGCCGTTGCGGTCCTGTGCGACGGCGGTGATCTCAATCGCCCGGCTGCGCAGGCTGATTTTGAACGCCTTCTGGAAGAAGGGGGTGATGAACACGCCCTGCCCGTGCACGACGCGCTGGCCGGATTCTTCGAGTGTGGCGCCATCAACGATGGTCTTACGGCTCTTCTTGCCGGTGATGATGAGGGCCTCATCGGGCCCGGCGTTCTTGTAGATGGTCTTGGCGTAGATCAAGCCAATGAGTAGGACGACAATGATCGTGAAAATGATCCCGGGGATCGGGCTGAACAGAAAATCGAGCATGGGGTCCTTCCGAAGCGCAAGGGTGCGAACATCGTTTCGGCGCTCCGGTCAGGTTTCCGTCGCGCCGAGCTGTGCGTCCAGTCTCGCAGGCCACGGCGTCGGATGCGAAAGTTGTCGACATTCAGTGCCTTCCGTTGCGCCCATCCCGGCCTCCCAACCGCCCATTTCCGGGCGCGCGGGAGCTGCGCCGCTGCCTGCGAGGCGCAACTCCCACGCACCGGCGCGGGTCCAGCGCGACGCGCTGCGCCGAAGTTCCGGCCATATTCAAACTCCCGCCAATCGGCGTACCTCCCGCGCCGCCGGCTCGGCCAGCGGACCCCACTGGCCGCAGCCCCCGCGCACCGGCGCGGCCCCCGCACGGCAGCCTCCCAGTCGCGAAGCTCGACGGTCTACCCTTCGATGAAGTCCGCAGCGGCGCGCAGGAATGCGGCGGCCGCGAGGGCGCGCGCCGCGGCATCCGTTTCGCTCGAGCCAGCGCTGCCCACCACTCCTGCCGGGCCAGCGGATGCCGCAAGCGGTTCGATCCCGCCTGCGCCGCCCGCAGGCGCTATGCCGGCAGCCGCGTCGAGCAGCGCCGAAAGTGCGCCCGGAGTCGTAGCGGAGCCGGCCCCAATGCCCGAAAGCGAGCCTGACCCCGGACCCGCCGCGACCCCGCCCACAGCCAAACTGGCACCAGCACCAGCACCAGCCAGCGGCCCGAGAAACACCCTCGATTTCGCCGCGCGGGGGCCGTTGAAGTCGGGGTTCTGCCGCGGCTGACTGGAGAATGCCTCGCGTACCTTGGCCAAGAATTCCGCGTTGGTCAGGCGATTGGCACTAGGCACCACGAGCAGGCTCGCCGCCACGGTGAAATCGCCGTGCCCGCCGGTCTCATAAGCGACCTCGGTGGGTTTGCACGCGCTGAACAGCACCTCCCGCGCCAGCGCGCGCTTGCCTGCCCGCGCGGGCGTGCCGCGTTTGGCCCGATAGTTCCTGCTGGTCTGCTCATCCGGAATGATGAACCGCGCCCGACGGCCGTGCGGGGCGGATGCCGCACTCAGGTCGGCGACATCGACCGGCTGCAGCTGCAACCGGCGTTGGCCGTCGCCGGAATGGCAGGAGTCGAAGAACGCCGTGAGGCTGACGCCGTCGGGCAACTGGTCGAAGATCTCCCCCAGATCATCGTCGATGACCAGGTTGCCGTCGCGAAAGTCGATCGGACAGAGGGCTTCGTCGTACTTCGTCTCCGCGTTGCCAGGCTCGGACTCGTCGCCGTCCAGGTCGCCGACGTAGGTGCCGTGCCCGGCGTACTGAAAGACCAGCACGTCGCCGGCGACGCTGCTGGCGACCAGGTCGAGTAGCCCGAGCAAAATGTTCTGTCGGGTGGCTTCGGCGTCGAGCAGGGTACGCACAGCGAACCCGACGGTGGCGAATTGGGCGGCCGAGGCCTCGGCATCCGCTACGCAGCCGTAGAGGGCATCGCCGCCCGGATAGGCGTTGATGCCCACACAGAGTGCCTGGCGGGTGCCGACAGGTCGGGGCGCTGACGGTGCGGGCGCTGGCCACAACTCATCGCCGAGGTCGCGGGTGACCGGGAACGACTGGATGCGCGAGCTTCCGGTGACCCGGCGGGCCACGCTGTCCATGGTGGGGATGTCGTTGTCGAAACCACCGTGACTGGTCGACGTGCTGCGGCTGGCCAGCGGGCCGCTCGTGGTCTTCGACCAGACGATGTCGGCAGCGCCGTCCACTCCAGGCGACCCGCTTGCACCGGAAAGGCCGAACAACCGAGCCAGCACGGGGTCGGCGCGCAGGCATTCTTCGAGGCCGAGAATGGGCGAGAATTCTTCGGGTTCGAATGAGGCGCGCACGAGGTAGAGCAGGGATTTTCCGTAGGCACCGAGGCAGGTATCGTCGCGTTCGAGCTTCTCGGTCATCGTGAACATGGCGAGGGATTTCACGCCGTGCCCGAGCAGGGGCACGATCTGCTTCTCAAAGACATCGGTGCGCACGGCCGGCGCGAGCAAGGTGAGCGTTTCCACGGACGGCACGCCCGCCTTCAACGCTGCAGGCAGGAAGAAGGAGTGAAAAATCGATCCGGCGCTGTGCCCGACGGCGTGCACACTGATCGTGTCGGGGTGGGCCGTGCAGTAAGCGCCGAGCGCTTCGGCCACGTAGCGGGCGCCGCCGTCACCGGCCGACGCGGCCTCCGCCGAGCGTTTCATCTGCCCCCAAATCGCCGGGCCCTGCCCAAATCTAGCTGCCAGTTCGAGCACCCGGTCTTTTGCTTCATCGAGCCAACCGCGGCGACCCTGCGCCCAGTCGCCGACCGCGCTCGTGATGGCTCCGGCGAGGCTGGTCTCCCATACGAAGTGAATTGGATAGACGCCGTTGGATTTCCACCAGTCCACCTGGGTCTGGGCGATTCGCAGCCCGGATTGCTCATCGACGAGCCCGCCATGGGCGTAGAACACCACCGGAACAACGCCGCCATGCTCGGCCACGAAAGCTGGCAGGTGCGTGGCGAAGATGGCGTCGACGTCCTTCTTCGTGGTCGTGAATGCTCCGGTCGACGAGAATTTTCCGCCGCTGAGGTTGACCACGTGCGGCCGCAACGCGTCCAATTCGCTCTGCGGCAACGGCGGCGGCCGCTTCGTTGGACCGGTCCGCTTCGTTGGACCGGTCGGCTTCGTGGGGCTCGAATCGGGCATGGCTCAGGTCCTTTCACGGGCAGACGGCGACGGGCGGGCGCTGCGATTATCGCCCCCGAGCGTTACCGCGGTGTTACTGCAGCGCACGCCTTGACAGACCAGTGGTTCGGTTGCATATTGCAGACACAAACGGATGCTGCGGGGCGCGCGATGACGACTGGAGCGGAGACGACCGGTGCCGAGCCGACCCGTACCGACACTGTGTCGAGCAATCCGGGCCACAGCGGCCTGCAGGTGAGCCTGACCGTGCTCGCCGAGGGTCCCTTCACGAAGGCTGGAGCGGCCGGCCGGCAAGCCCTCCTCACGACCACCCTGCGAGTGCCGGTCGAGCGCATCGGACCCGAGCCGCGCAGCGCTCGATTCGACGTCATCGTGCGGCGCCCCGGCGAGAAACCGTTCAGCCTCGACCTCGGATCCCCCACCCCACCGTGGATGATCGTCGACGAGAAGCCTCCGAACAACCTCGCCGAGCTCCTGCAGGACAGCCGCTTCTTGGCGCAGCAGGTGTACGCGGTGGCGGCATCCACTCTGGCGCTGTTCGAATCGACCCTGGGGCGGCGGATGGGCTGGGTGAACGGCGGGCGACTGACCATCAGCGCCTATGACCGGGTCTCCTACCGGGAGTCCGGTTACTATCGCAACGACGGCCTGATTCGATTCGGGCACAAGCGCGACGGGCGCACCGAGAAGGCCGTGCCGCTCGCACTATTCAGGGACCTCGTGGCGCACGAGGTCACCCACGCGATCGTCGACGGCTACCGGCCGAAATGGGCCGATTCGCACGCCGAAACCGACCAGCTGGCCCTGCACGAAGCCATCGCCGACCTCGTGGCCCTGCTCTCGGTGTTCTCCACCCAAACCCTGGTCGAGCAGTTGCTGACCCAGACCGAGAACCTCGACCTCGCCACCCTCGACGAAGACCTGCTGCGCAGCGACCTGTTTCGACTCGGTGACGGACTGTTCAAACGCGGCACGATTCGGCCGTCGCTGTGCAATGACATCGCGGCCGAATGGCGCACGCTGCCCGACCCGCGCCTGCGGGGCGGCGCGATCGTGCAGGTGCTGCTGCGCGTGGTGGCCCGGCTGTGGCTCCAACGCCTCGACTTACCCGGCGGCCGCTCGAGCCTGTACCAGGTGGCACGGGCCGGGGCATCCGTCGGGCGTCAGGTTTTGAGCATGCTCATTCGCAGCCTGGGCTACATGGCTCCGGTCGATGTGACCCGGGAAGACCTGCTGCGCGGCATTCTCGCCGCCGACACGGCGGTCGTGCCCGACGACGACCTCGACTATCGCGGCACCGTCGTGACGGCCTTTACCGAGGCCGGAATCGTGCTGCCCGGAGCCACCGATCTCTCGGGCGTCGGGGATTTTGTGGGGCTGCGGTATCCGGTTCGCCTGGCCGCGCTGGCTTCTGATCCGGAGGAGATCGTGCGCTTTCTGTGGGAGAACCCCACCCTGCTCGCGGCGGCGAAGATCGACCCGACCCGGCCAATCGTCGTTGAACGGGTGCGGCCCACCCTGCGCGTCGGCCCCGACGGCTTCGTCGTGTCGGAGATCGGCGCCACCTTCACGCAGGAGTTTCAGCTGAGCGCCGCCGAAGCTCGCAGCCTGGGGCTGTCCACCCGGGCGCCGGTATTCATTCGCGGCGGCGGGCAGCTGCGGTTCGACGAGGGTGGACGCCTCAGCTTCGCGGCCCTCAAGCCGATCCTCGACGTCGAGCGGCAGCGCCCGCTGCGCAAACCTGCGCGCGCAGCCTCGCGTTGACCTGCTTGATCACCTCGCCCCGGCTCGAACCGGACTGCAGGGCATCCAGCAGAAAGTGCGTGAATGCGCCGTTGTACCGGCCCTCGAAGTTGGCGTCGGCAGCCGTTTGGTCGGCCCGGCAGGCGGCGAACAGCACCGGTTTCGCCGCGGATCTCGACGAGCGCACGAGGTCGCGCAGGGTGCGGGTGTCGGCGCCCTCTGCCTCGGCGCCGTCCCGGCCGAGCGGTGTCGGCGGCGGTACGAACCGGGGGCGCCGGTCGTCGGCCGTGGGCACCAGGTCCATGGCGCGCAGCCCGCTTCCGCTGTGACAGGTGTCGAGGATCACATCGAGCAGCACTCCCTTCGGAAGCCGGGCAAACAGGTCGTGCAGCTCATCGTCGACGATGAGCGAGCCCGGATCCCACGCGGCACCGTTCTGCCGCAGGTCATAAGTGACGAAGACCTCATCGACCTGGTCGGGTTCGTCGCCGCTCGTGTCGGGCAGTTGCGTGCCGTGACTCGACATGGTGAAGACGATGTGATCGAGGTGCTCCCCCGGCGTGTTCGCCCGGTCGAGCGCCTCGGTCATCGTCCCGAACACGGCGTCCCTGGTTGCGGCCTGGTCGGTCAGCACCGTGATGCTCACGTCGGAAAATCCGAACGCCGAGCCGAGCAGCGCGCTGACATCGTTGGCATCGTTCACACAGCCGTTCAGCCAGCTATTAGTCGGCAGGTTCTCGAACTTATTGATTCCAACACACAGAGCGAATTGAGTCATGGTGTTCCAAATTTGACAGAGCCGACACAAGCGGATGCCGCGGGTGACGGCTGCACACTCCGCGACAACCGAGGGTAACCGCGTGGGCGTTACCGGCGAGTTACTCGGGTGGCACGGACCCGTTATTCAGCCTGCGCCGATGCATCCGTTTTGGGGGTATCGGCATTGACAACCGCGGCGGTGCTGGCCATTCTGGGCGTAGCAGCACCCGCCGTATTGGTGCGGGCCCGCTGTGTACCCTTCGCGGATCGAGCACTCATGGGATTTTCAGCGACACCGGGCTGGGATCTTCGCGTGCGGGGCTACTGGCAGTTGCGCTACAACGGCGTGTCGGTCGAGGTCGGCGCACGTCAGCAACGGCTGCTCGCCGCTCTCGCCCTCCTGCACACGCAGCCGCGTCACGTGCTCGCCGCTCTGCTCTGGCCGGACAGCCCCGAACGTCAGTCCGCCGGAAACCTGCGGGCGAGCGTCTTCCGCATCTCGCACGAACTCCCGCGACTGTTGAGCGCGACCGACCCCCTGCGACTCGACGCCGCAGTGCGCGTTGACCTGCGCGAGGTGCGGGAGTTGATCACCGAGATCACGCTGACCGGCACACGTCTGGTGCCGCCGGAGTCCAGCGATCTGCTGCAGGAAGCCAACCTGTTGCCGGGCTGGTATGAGGCTGGTATGAGGAATGGGTGATCGACCAGCAGGATCACCCGCTGAACCAGCGGGTCGATGCGCTGGAAGCCCTGGCCCGCTCCTATCTGGTCGCCGGCAGTTTCAGCCGCGCCCTGGGAGCGGCGCGGGCGGCGGCGGTCGTCGACCCGTTGCGCGAAAGCGCCCAGCACCTGCTCGTGCGCTGCCACTTGGCCGAAGACAACTATGCGTCGGCGGTGCAGGTGTACCGCAGTTTTCGGGCCCACCTCGGCCGGGAACTCGGCGTCGAACCGTCGGCCCATTTCGCCGAGCTGCTCGGCCTGGATTCCACAATCGTCGCCCCCGCCTGCTCGTTCGGGCGATGAAACCCAGCTGAGCTCACAGGAGGTTCTCACTCGGGGCCAACTTATGATCGACCGGTGACTGAAACAGCCCTCCCCCTCCCCTTCCGCCCCCAGTCCCGCTGGGTGCGCAGCGTCGGGCTCATGATCTTCTTCAGCCGTTGGCTGCAGGCGCCCCTCTATATCGGCCTGATCATCGCGCAGGTCATCTACGTGATCGTGTTCATGGTCGAGCTCATCAACCTCGGCGGCGACGTCTGGACGTCACTGACCGTTCCGAGCGACGACGGCGGCATTCACGTTGAAGAAGCCGCAATTATGCTGTCCGTGCTCGGCCTGATCGACGTCGTGATGATCGCGAATTTGCTGATCATGGTCATCATCGGCGGCTACGAGACGTTTGTGTCGCGCATCCGTCTGGAGGGTCACCCCGACCAGCCCGAATGGCTCTCCCACGTCAACGCCAACGTGCTCAAGGTCAAACTCGCCATGGCCATCGTCGGAATCTCCTCGATTCATCTGCTCAAGACCTTTATCGAAGTCGGTGACCTGGCCGCGCGCGGTACCCCAGTGGACTCGAACCCCACCGAGACCATCACCGGCAACGTCTATACCTGGGACGGCGTGCTCTGGCAGGTCATCATTCACATGGTGTTCATTCTTTCGGCGATCGCCCTGGCCTGGATCGACCGCATGTCGCAGGCCGGGCATGCCGCTTCGGCGCTTGCGCCTTCACCCGGCCACGGGCCCGCCGTCGCCCCGGAGCCGGTCGCGGCTCTGACTGCCGCACCCATCAGGCGCGAACTCGCGCCCGCTGCATCCACCGGCATCGCCCTGCACCTGACCCAACTCGGCCAACTGCGCGACGCCGGCGTCGTAACGGATGCCGAATTCCTCGCCAAGAAGACGGAACTGCTCGCCCGCTACTAGTGCTCATTAGAAGGTCGTGAGGCCGCGGGCGCGAAACTGCTCGCGCACTCTGTCCTGCAGGGCGGCATCCGGCGGCTGCACACCGTGCAGCGGATACGGGATGGCCAGGCGGTCCCATTTGTCCTCGCCCATCTGGTGGAACGGCAGTACCTCGACCCGGGAAACGTTGGGCCAGCGGGCCACGATCTCGGCAACCGCGTCGACGTTCTCCACCGCGTCGGTCAGCCCGGGAACCAGTACGAGCCGAACCCACACGTTCGTGCCGCGGGCGCACAACCGGTCGCCGAACGCAATCGTCGGTGCCAGCTCCCGCCCGGTGACCTCGCGGTAGGTGTCCGGCAGGCCGGACTTCACGTCGAGCAGCACCAGGTCGGTGTGATCGAGCAACTCGTCCGAAGCACTCGTGCCGAGATACCCGGAGGTGTCGAGAGTGGTGTGCACGCCGAGCTCATGGCACTCGGCGAACACCCGCGCGACGAACGCCGGTTGCATGAGCGGCTCCCCGCCGGAGAGCGTCAAGCCTCCGCCGGTCGCAGTGAACACCCCCCGATAGCGACGGATGCGGGCGAGCACATCGTCGATCGGCGTCAGTGCGCCGTCGCGCATCTTCCAGGTGTCCGGATTGTGGCAGTACTGGCAACGCAGCAGGCAGCCGGAGAGAAAGTAGGTCAGCCGCGTGCCAGGTCCGTCGACGGCCGTGACCAGTTCCCAGGAGTGCACGCTGGCGACCGTGCCAGCGCGGTGGGCATCCACTTGCTCGTGGTGAAACTCGGACCGGCCCAGCTGTACGGCAACCATGTTCTGATCAGACGCTCGTGTGGAAGGTGCGGCTGATGACGTCGACCTGCTGCTCCCGGGTGAGCCGCACGAAGTTCACGGCGTAACCCGACACCCGGATGGTCAGCTGCGGGTAGTTCTCCGGATGTTCCATGGCGTCTTCGAGGGTTTCGCGGTTGAGCACGTTGATATTGAGGTGGTAACCGTGCGACAACGTATACGCGTCGATCAGACCGACCAGGTTGGTTACCTGCTCGTCGGGCGTGTGGCCAAGCCCGGTCGGCACGACCGTGTTGGTGAGCGAGATTCCATCCTGCGCTTCGGAGTAGGGAATCTTCGCGACGCTCAGGGCGGAAATGAGCATGCCATGGGTGTCGCGACCGTTCATCGGGTTGGCCCCGGGAGCGAAGGGCGCTCCGCCCCGACGTCCGTCGGGCGTGTTGCCGGTCTTCTTGCCGTAGACCACGTTCGAGGTGATCGTGAGCACCGACTGGGTGTGCACAGCGTTCCGGTAGGTGGGATGCTTACGGATCATGGCCATGAACGTCTCCACGATGGTGACCGCGATCTCATCGACGCGATCGTCGTCGTTGCCGAACGACGGGTAGTCGCCTTCGATCGTGTAATCCACGACGAGACCGGTGTCGTCGCGCACCGGACGCACGGTGGCGTACTTGATCGCTGCGAGAGAGTCGGCGGCGACGCTGAGGCCGGCGATGCCGCAGGCCATCGTGCGCAGAATCGTGCCGTCGTGCAGGGCCATTTCGAGGCGTTCGTAAGCGTACTTGTCGTGCATGTAGTGGATGCAGTTGAGCGCGTCGACGTAGGTTTCAGCGAGCCATTCCAGGCTGGCGAGGTATGCGATCCAGACGGTGTCGTAGTCGAGAACCTCGCCGGCCAGCGGGGCGGTGACCGGCGCGATCTGCTCGCCGGTCAGTTCGTCCCGGCCGCCGTTGATGGCGTAGAGCAGCGCCTTGACGACGTTGACCCGGGCGCCGAAGAACTGCATCTGCTTGCCAACCCCCATCGGCGATACGCAGCAGGCGATCGCGGCGTCGTCACCCCAGGCCTCACGAATGAGGTCGTCTGACTCGTACTGAATGGCCGAGGTGTCGATGGAGACCTGCGCGCAGAAACGTTTGAACCCGCCCGGAAGTCCGTCGCTCCAGAGCACAGTGAGGTTCGGCTCGGGAGCCGGGCCCAGGTTGTACAGGGTCTGCAAGAACCGGAACGCCGTCTTGACCACGAGGGTGCGGCCGTCGAGGCCGATGCCGCCGAGCGATTCGGTGACCCAGGTCGGGTCGCCCGAGAACAGCTGGTCGTATTCCGGGGTGCGTAGGAAACGCACGATGCGCAGCTTGATCACGAGGTCGTCAATGAGTTCCTGCGCCTGGCTCTCGGTCAATACCCCGGCCTGAAGGTCACGCTCGAGATAGACGTCGAGAAAGGCGCTGTTGCGGCCGAACGACATGGCGGCACCGTTCTGCTCCTTGACCGCGCCGAGGTAGGCGAAGTAGAGCCACTGCACCGCTTCGGTCGCGCTGGTAGCGGGCCTGGCGATGTCGAAACCGTAGCCGGCGGCCATCTGAATGAGTTCGTTCAGGGCGCGTACCTGTTCGGCGTTCTCCTCGCGGGAACGAATCACGTCTTCGGTGCTCGCTTGCTGGTCGAGTGCGGCGCGTTCGAGTTTTTTCGCCGCGATCAGGGCGGTCACGCCGTAGAGCGCGACGCGGCGGTAGTCGCCGATGATGCGGCCGCGACCGTAGGCATCCGGCAGCCCGGTGATGAGGTGGCTGTGCCTGGCCCGTTTGACGGCGGGCGGATACACGTCGAAGACACCGTCGTTGTGCGTCTTGCGGTACTTCGTGAAGATGGTTTCCAGCTCGGGCGAAACCGGGTAGCCGTAGGTTTCGAGGCTGGTCGCGACCATGCGCCAGCCGCCGAAGGGCATGATGGCTCGCTTGAGCGGGGCATCCGTTTGTAGTCCCACGATGATTTCGTTCGGCCGGTCGATGTAGCCGGGCGCGTGCGCGGTGATCGACGCCGGGGTGGTGGCGTCGACGTCGTAGACGCCGAGCTCTCGCTCCCGGGGGAACATCGCCGACAGCTGCGTCCAGAGGGCGTGGGTGCGCTCGGTCGCTCCGGCCAGAAAGCTCGCGTCGCCCGTGAACGGGGTGTAGTTGCGCTGGATGAAGTCGCGCACGTCGACGCCGTGCTGCCACAGCCCGCCGACGAAGCCGGCCCAACCTGTGTCGAGGTGTGTCGTGCGGCGCGGTTCTTCGAGAAGGGTCATACTCCCACGGTATCGACGCTGCTGGAACGCGTCACGGGCCCTAAGTCCCGTTTTTTAAGCGGATGCTGTTAGCGCTTGAGCCCCGGAAACTGGTCGTCGCGCCACTCGCCCGGCAATCGGCTACCGGCCGCGGCCGCGTCGTCTTCGCGCTCGCGCAGCTCTACCCGGCGGATCTTGCCCGAGATGGTCTTGGGCAGGTCAAAGAACTCCACCCGCCGCACCCGCATGTAGGCCGGGAGCCCGGTGCGGGCGTGTCGCAGCACGGCTTCGGCGGTCTCGGCCGTCGGTTCCCAGCCCGGCGCGAGATGAATGTAGGCCTTGGGAATGCTCAGCCTGGTCGCATCGGGTGCTGGAACGACGGCGGCCTCGGCGACTGCCGGGTGTTCGAGCAGCACGCTCTCCACCTCAAACGGTGAGACCTTGTAGTCGCTCGACTTGAACACGTCGTCGGTGCGGCCGATGAAGGTGAGGTAACCATCGGCATCCACGTTGGCGACATCGCCGGTGTGAAAGAAGCCGCCGCGAATGGCGTGCGCGGTGAGGTCGGGTTCGCCGTGGTAGCCGCTCATGAGATTGACCGGGCTCTGCGAGAGGTCGAGGCAGATCTCGCCCTCGTCGGCCGGCAGCTCGGTGATGGGGTCGAGCAGCTTGATCGAGACGCCGGGCAGGGGCAGGCCCATCGAGCCGGCTTTCAGCACGGATCCGGGCCCGTTTCCGACGATGGCTGTAGTTTCGGTCTGGCCGAATCCGTCGCGGATGGTCAGTTTCCAGCCATTGTCGATCTGCCGGATAACCTCGGGGTTGAGCGGTTCTCCGGCCGAGAGCAACTCGCGCAGGCTCGCGGGGCGAGCGCCGACATCCGCTTGGATGAGCATGCGCCAGACCGTGGGCGGCGCACAGAACGTGCTGACCTTCGCGCGGTGCAGCTGCGCAATCAGGGCGGCCGGGTCGAACTTGGAGTAGTTATAGACGAACACGGTGGCCTCGGCGATCCACGGGGCGAAGAAACAGCTCCAGGCGTGCTTGCCCCAGCCGGGTGAGCTGATGGCGAGGTGTACGTCGCCGGGGCGCAGGCCCAGCCAGTACATGGTCGAGAGGTGGCCGACCGGGTAGGAGGTCTGTGAGTGCAGCACCATTTTGGGCTTGCTCGTCGTGCCGGAGGTGAAGTAGATCAGGGACGGGTCAGCGGAGGCCACGACCGTCTCGATGGGCTCTGGCGTGACAAGGTAGGCATCGGCGAAGTCGGCCCAGCCGGGGCGTGCTTCCCCGACGCCGATTCGTCCGTAGTCACCTTGAACGTCGTCGAATTTGGCCGCATCGGCCGAGTTGGCGATGACGTGGGTGACGCCGCCGCGTTGCACCCGGTCGGTCAAATCGTGCGAGGCGAGCACGGCGCTCGTGGGCATGATGACAGCGCCGACCTTCATGATGGCGAGCATCGCCTCCCAGATCTCACGCTGGTTACCGAGCATGAGCATGATGTGATCGCCGCGCCGCACGCCCTGATGGCTGAGCCAGGTGGCAACCTGGTCGGACCGGTGGGCCATCTCGTCGAAGGTGAACTTCTGCTCACTGCCGTCTTCTTCGACGATCCACAGCGCTATCTTGTCGTTACCACGGGCGAGCACGTCGAACCAGTCGGTGGCCCAGTTGAAGTGTTCTCCCACATCGGGCCATTCAAACTCCTGCGCGGCACGGGCGTGATCCTCGCGCAGGGCCAGAAGCTGATCGCGCGCTGCGCGGTAGTTGCTGGTGCTCGTGTTGGTGTTCGTGCCCACCTGGTGAGTCATACGCCGTCGTCTCCTCGAACGAGTCGCCAGAGTGAAACGGCGACAGTCCATTCTGGCAGGGCTCGAGGTGGCCCGCACCGGTCCGATAGTCTGCGAGGGATGACAATTCGAGCAGAACAACTTCCGATCGTTTCGCCGGCCCCGCCGGCTGCCTTGGTTTCTGCCGCCGAAATTTTCGAGCAGGTTGACTACACAGCGGCCGTAACCGCCGTGCAGAACGCGCTCCTGGGCGGGCTCGACCCGGCGCAGGATTTCGCCCGGCAGGTGCTGCCGGTCGTAAGCGGCCAACTGCTCCTCATGCCCACCGAGGCGCCCGATTTCGTGGGAATCAAGGTGGCGTCAGTCGCGCCGGGTAACCCGGCCCTCGGCCGGGAGCGCATCCAGGGCGTCTACCTATTGCTCGATGCCGCGAGCCTCACCCCGGTCTGCCTGCTCGACGGCGCCGCGATCACGACCCTGCGTACCCCAGCAGTGTCAGCCGCCGCCGCCGATTACCTGGCGCCTCGCGCCGTGGAACACCTAGTCGTGTTCGGATCGGGGCCGCAAGCCTGGGGACACATCGAGGCGATGCGGGCCATCCGCTCGATTAACCGGGTCACGATCGTCGCCCGCGACCAGCCCCGTGCCGAGCTGTTCGCTGCGCGGGTGAGCGCTAGCGGCCTGCCAGCCCGGGTCGGCATCGCGGCCGACGTCAGTGCGGCGCAGCTCATCGTGTGCGCCACGACCGCCCGCACTCCCCTGTTCGATGGAACCCTGGTGCCCGCCGACTGCTGCGTGGTCGCGGTCGGTTCGCACGAAACGGATGCCCGCGAGCTCGACTCCGCGCTCCTCGCCCGCTCCCAGGTGATCGTCGAAGACCCGGCGACGGCGCTGCGGGAGGCCGGTGACGTGATCATGGCTCTGATCGATGGTGCGATCCAGCCGGGCGACCTCGTACCGCTTCGTAACCTGGCGCTCGGCACTGTCGTGGCAGATCTGGGCCGGCCGCGCATCTTCAAGAGCACGGGTATGTCGTGGGAAGATCTGGTGATCGCGACGGCGGTCTATCGGGCGCGCCAGCAATTGGCGGCGTAGAGGAACCAATCACGGCCTCGCGCACGGCCTATCGTTGAGGGGTGACCTTCTCGATCCGTTCTCTCGTCCCTGCCGATCTGCCGCGTCTGCTCGCGCTCAACAATGCGGCGGTTCCCGCCGTGAATGAGCTGGATGCCCCAGCGCTGGCCGAACTCTTTTCGCACAGCCACCTCGCGGTCGCCGTTGTCGACGACGATGATGTCACCACGGTGCTCGGATTCGCCATTCTGTTCGTCGCCGGGGCGGAATATGAGAGCGAGAACTACCGCTGGTTCTCGGCGAGGTCCAGTGATTTTCTCTACGTTGACCGCATCGTTGTGGCCGACGGTTATCGCGGGCAGGGCCTCGGCCAGGTGCTCTACGACGCCATCTTCGGCGCTGCCCGCCGCGACCTACTCGCGGAGGTTCTCTGCGAGGTCAACCTCGAGCCGCGGAACCCGGGCTCTCTCGCCTTCCACGACCGCCTCGGCTTCGTGGAAGTCGGCCAGCTGTCGACCAAAGGCGACACCGTCGTCGTGAGCCTGCTGGCGGCATCCGCTTAGTGGGTTGTTCGACCGGCTAGTCGTTCGTCGCGGGCGTCGACCCCGCCGATCGGGTCGGCAGGTCGAGGCGTTCGAGAATAGCCTGCAGGTCGCTGATCATGGCGAGCTGACGATTGTTGATCTCGAGCAGCGCTTCGATGTCGGTCTTGGCGGCGATGTTGGTGTCGAAGTCGTGCTGGGCCAGGGCCGCCGAGATCGCATCCTGTCGCTTGGCCGAGATGAGCAGAATGGCACCCTGCAAGCCGGCGAGCATGCTCAAAAACAGGTTGAGCAGAATGAACGGGTAGGGATCCCAGCCGGACGCGAAGGAATTCGCCCCGGCCCAGAGGATCATGAATAGCACGAAGCCGCCGACGAATCGCCAGCTGCCCATGGAGTTGCGCATGGTGTCGGCGGCCCGCTCCCCGGTGGTGAGGGTCTTCTTGTGCTGCTGGTGCCAGGTGACGGTGAGTGTGCGGCGGGCGCTGGCCGTCTTCGGCGCGAGGGGCGGCGCCGTGGCGGGACTCGGCTCGACGGCGGCCAGCCCGGGGGTGCCGTGCTCGGCATTTGTTGACACAGTTTTCATGGGCACAGTGTATGTCCGCGGGCTTCAAGCGCTCTCGTGGGGGCTCACACGGCAGCGAATGTACAGCCCGCACAAATCTCCGTATACACAAATTTTCCACGTTGAGAACGCTATTCGGGCTCAGTCCGGATCGTCTGCGATAGAGTCCGTCGAAACGGGGACAGACGAACTGCTCTGTATACATACTTTGCGGGGAAGTTCAAGGGGGCGCGGAAAACCGCCATCGCCCCCTATGGTCAATCTGACGCGAGTTATCGCTTGCGCAGAACCAAGCCAAGGGACAACCCTCGATGCGAATTACCTGCCCGTTTTGCAAGTCTCAGGCCGACTTGAAACCCAACCCCGCGCAGGCACTGCGCATCACCCTTCCCCGTTACGTTCTCAAGTGCACCGGGTGCGAACGCACCAGCATTCGTGTTGAGCCCGTGCGCCTGGCGCACACGCTCGCTTCGGCCTAACCGCTCGTTCCTGATAGTTCGACCAGTGTCCTGCGTCGGAAGTTCGTTGTAGACGAACTTCCGATCGTGGGAGAGCTGGAACCCGGTCTGCCGTTGTGGTTTCAGGCCGAATACCTTCCACACTCCTCCGATCGGGGAGTGACAGGCCACGTCGATTGGCCTTCTTGGCCTCGACAACACTAGAACGGGTGGGGGTCAGGGTTCCCGGCTTTGTCGGTGTCCCAGGCGGAGGTCCACGGGTTGGGCTCGGGTGATGGTGCGGCCGGTGGAGGTGCTGTAGCTGGTGGCGCGGTTTGTTGTAGGTGGGGGCTGATTCGGGTGGCGGGGTCGGTGGCGTAGTGCTTGCCAGCGGGGCTGGTCCAGTGCAGGGTTCCATCGGGGTCAGCGGTGACCTTCCAATCGCTGAAGTGCTTCAGGTTGTGGTGCGCCGGAGAGAGAAAGTGCAGGTTGGTGGCGGTGGTGGGGCCGCCGAATTGTTTGTCGATGGTGTGGTCGAGGTCGCTGTGGCCGGCGGAGCGGTTGCAGCCGGGGAACCGGCAGGTTCCATCCCGCAGCCGCAGGTACTTCTTCAGACTCGCCGGCACCCGGAAGGGGGTGGCGCTGACGTCGAGGACGATGCCGGTGTGCGGGTGGGTGAGGATGCGCAGGAAACTCGTCGCGGTGCCGGCGAGGCGGCGGGCGGTTTCCGGGTCGATCGGCCCGTACCCTTCAAGCTCGCCGGGTTCCTCGCTTTTTCCCAGGAGAGTGAGCACCGGCACAGTGATGTTGACGTTGGCGGTGAGTCCCGCACCGAGGCCGCTGCCGGTGACACCCTGGGCGAGGAGGTCGATGGCGACATCCGCGCGCAGCTGACTGAGGGTGCGGGGCTCATCGGGGCCTTGCAGGCTGAGGGCGGCGTCGGTGACCCGGGTATAGATGCCCTGCAGATCGTCGCCAGCGGCGCGCAACCAGAGGGTGGCCATGCCGTCTTTGTCGGGGAAGAACTGTACCCGGCGATCGGAGAGGCACCGGCTGCGGCGCACGGTAATGCTGTCGGGGTGGAAGCGTTCCCGGAGCTTGCGGGCTTTGCCGTCAAACTGCGTCGCGGTGAGGCGTTTGGCGTGCGGCAGCAACATCGCTTCCAGTTCGGCCCGGGCGGGCTGCGGGACGGAACCGAGCTGCTCGATCACCCGGCGGGCATGGCGGAGGGAAATGTCTCCGGCGCGGAGCGCGGTGAGAGTATCGGGCCGCTCGACCACCAGTTGCCGGCTCTCCTGCAGGAGCCCGGAGGCGGTGCCGCCCGGAATGCGCAACGCACACGCCATCTCCGCCACGAGGCCCTGCTGCGCGGCGAACGTCGCGTCCCAGTCGTGCTCGTGGCCCGGCCCGGACAGGGGCCGGCCGGTCTCGGCGGTGTTGGTGGTGTAGTCCCACGCCTCGGTAAGAACCTCCGCCTTGCTCGCCTGCGCCCACGAGATGACCTTCTCGAAGTAAAGCACCCGGTCAACGAACTGCGCCTGATGCCGCTGGAACGGACTCAAAACGTCGGCCGGACTGCAGTCGCCCGGACTGCTGTCGGCCGGACTGCTGTCGAACGGTATCGGCTGGCCCGGCTCGTCGTTACTGTCGTGCTCGGTGCGGAGGTACTCGGTGTAGAGGAACTCTTCGCGAAGGTCGTCATCGAACCGGTGCTCGGGCGGCACAGCGGCGAAGACCTCGGTCAGGTCCAGGCCGGCCGGCAGAGGCGGACCCGCCCGCATCTCCCGGCGGTAGAACGCTGGGCCGACAGGATCCACTAAGAAGGGGTCCGGACTAACGGGCGCGGTATCGATCTCTTCAACGGCATCGTACGGAGCGAACTGCCCGAGGCCCTCGGCGATCTCGACCCGAAAGTCTGCCTGGCACAGCGCCCAGAACGCATCAAACTCGGCGCGCTCCTCGGGCGTTGAAGGCCAGTAACCGTGGGCCGCTAAGAACGGATCAACGAAGCCCGGCTGGGGGGTGTCGCCGCTCTGGCTCATAGAACAAGTGTACCAAGCTCGACCTCTGAAGTCGAGGGAATCTCACATGCTTTTGGATTTCTGTACGAACCTGAATTCGCACTGACACTCACGTTTCCCAGACCGAGCTACGGGCACACTGAGTTACCGTTCATGGAGGACGTGCAAACAGTCGTGCAGGAACACACCACCCTGGGCGTTCTCGACGGCGACGACGTGCGCTAGTCGGGCGCCGAATATGCGAGCAGCACGAGACCGGAGGAGCAGGCGTAGATGGCAGCCGGCCGGCGATCTGGGTGATGTTGACCGCCGACCCGTGGGTGGTCAGTCGCGCAGCGGCATCGCGATCGGTATACCGACCAGACCCCAACCGATCCGGCGGCGCTGCGCCGGCTGCTCGCTAAGATTCGACAGCTCGGCTACGCGAGCGTTACCGGCATCATCGTGTCGGCAGCCACGGGCATCGCCGTTCCCGTCTTCGACCGCAGCAACACCATCATCGCCGGCCTCAACGTTATCGTTCCCCGAGGCAGCGAGGACCTGCGCGCCACCGTGCCGGCCTTGAAAACAGCCGCGGGCAGCATCTCGCGCTCTCGGGGCAGACCGTCCGCGGCCGATCCGACAGCGCCTGCCCCTGCCCCGATAGCGGGACCGGGGCCGGCCGACGGCGGCCGCCAGAGGCTTTCGTCGTCGTCGTCGTCGTCGTCGAAGGTCGCACGTTCACGGCAACCGACGGCGTCGTGCTGGCCTGCGGCGGGTTCGAGCGGGATAAGAAACTCGCCGGCGGCCTGCTACAGAGCCGCCTGCACGTCGTCTGCTCACCGCCGTCGAACACGGGTGACGGCCTAAAAATGGCGCAGCGCGGTGGTGCCCGCCACGGCGGCACCCACGAAGCCTGGTGGGCGCCGATGTCGATCATTCCCGGTGACCTGCGCGACGGCGAGAAGGTCGGCACGCTGCTGCGCTTTGAACGGCAGGGGCCAGGCTCGATCATGATCAACCGCCACGGTCAGCGGTTCGCCAACGAATCGCAGAACTACAACGACCTCGCCCGATCGCTGCATTCCTGGGACAGCGCCGCCGGGACCCCGCTCAACTCCCCCGTGCACGTGGTGCTGTTTAAGTTCAAGCCGAGCTTTATTCCCACCCTCGAGCAGCGCTGGCTGACCGGCCTCGGCACCCTGGTCGGGGCTGTTCCCGGGCTGCGCGATGACGGACCAGCTCGGGGCGGTTGCGCTGCACACCGTACCGATCACGGTCATCCGTTGATGTGAAACCAGACAAGCGGATGCGCCGGGAGCGACTGTTCCCGGCGCATCCGCTTGTCGCGCTGTTAGCTATTCCTCGAAGCGGGCGTAGGTGAGGGTCTCACCGCGAGCGCCGCCCATCCAGACGTCTTGGCAGGCGGCCTTCATTTCGGGCAGGCCCTCGATGATGGTCGCGAATACGTTGCCGGGAACCCAGCCGCTGTCGCCGTTGATGAGCAGGTTGTTGCGGTCGTAGAACACCGCGAGGTCGACGATGGTGCTGAGTTCTTTGGGACCACCGCCGGCCTCATAGCCGTGTGAGGGGGTCTGCAGATCGTTCGCTGAGAAGGTGAAGTAGCAGACGTCGCCGGGGATCGGGGTGATCGTCGTGTTCTCGGCACCGGGCTCGGCGGGCGCGAAGGCGGGTACCAGGTTGTAGATCTCATTGCGGGCATACTTGCCGTGAAAGACCTGGCCGCTGAGGGGTAGGGCGTCCCAGACGGCGTTGCTCGTGCGGGGTGCCTCGTCGTCGAGCAGCAGGGCCTTGCAGCTGACGCCGCGCTGCTCCAGGGTGATGGTGATGTAGCGAGCCATGGGGGTCCTTATCTGTTGGGTTTAATACCGGCCGGCCACTGCGCGGCCTGTTCGTAGGCGGCGGCGACCCGCAGAATGCGCGCATCCGCGTGACGCGGCCCGACGATCTGCAGTCCCACCGGCAGGTTCTCGCTCGTGAATCCGCAGGGCACGGTGATCGCGGGCTGCTGGGTAAGGTTGAACGGGTAGGAGTACGGGGTCCACGAGGTCCAGTCCGGTGAGGCCGAGCCGGCCGGAACATCGACCCCGGCCTCGAACGCGGTGATCGGCAGGGTCGGGGTGAGCAGCACGTCGTACTGCTCGTGCAGCACGCCCATGTCGTGGCCGAGCTTCATGCGCACCGCGGTGGCGTCGAGAAAGTCGCTCGCCGTGAAGTTCGGGTAGCGCTCGAGTGACGCACGCAGTCCGGGGTCGATCTGGTCGAGAGCGGCTTCGCCAAACGGTTCGAGCACCTTGGCCGATCCCGCGAACCAGAGCACGTGGTAGGCCCAGACCGGGTCGCTCCAGCCGAGTTCGATCTCGGTCACCTCGGCGCCGAGGCTGGCGAGCACGGCGACGGCGGTGCGCACGGCGACCTCGACCTCGGGGTCATTGGTGCCGTAGCCGAGGTTGGAGCTGAACGCGATGCGCATTCCTTGTACCCCGCCATCAAGGCCGGCGCTGAACAAGTCGCGCGGCGCTGCGGCCGACGACCAGTCGCGCGGGTCGGGGCCGGCGAGCACGTCCAGCATGAGGGCCGCGTCCGCGACCGAGCGGGTGAGCGGTCCGGCGTGGGCGAGGGTTCCGAACGGGCTGGCTGGATAAAGGGGAATGACCCCGTAGGTGGGTTTGAGACCGACCACGCCGGTGAAGCTGGCCGGTATGCGCACCGAGCCGCCGCCATCCGTTCCCACCGACCATGCGCCCATACCGGCGGCGACCGCGGCCGCGCTGCCGCCGCTCGACCCGCCCGAGGTTTTGGAGTGGTCCCGGGGATTGCGGGTCACGCCGGTAAGCGGGCCATGGGTGACGCCCTTCCAGCCGAATTCCGGGGTCGTTACCTTGCCGAGCAGCACCGCGCCGTTCTCCCGCAACCTGGCGACCGCGGGCGCGTCTTCGGTCCAGTCATTGCTTCCCGGCGTGATCAGCGTCGAGCCACGCAGGGTGGGCCAGCCGCGGGTGAGCATGAGGTCTTTGATCGAGGTGGGCACGCCGTCAGCGAGCCCCTGCGGCGTTCCCGCTTGCCAGCGCGCTTCGGATGTCCGCGCGTCGCTGAGGGCAGATTCGGCGTCGACCAGACACCAAGCATTGATCGCTGTATTGCCGGTCTCGATCGCGTCGAGGGCGGCCTGCGTGACCTCCACCGGCGAGACCTCCCGCGCGCGGTAGGCATCGACCAGTTCGGTGGCGGTGGCCCATTCGAGTGAATCCATGAGTGGCTGCTCCTTCAGGAAGCGCGGAACGAGCCTGAAGAGACCCGCGCGAGCGATTGTCGACAATCATCAAGCTACCACAGCTGGGTCGATTCTTGTAGTATTGTCTACATTCCAATGATGATTAACCAAATCGCAGGGAGATCCAGATGAGCGTCACCGTCGGCATGCTTTACCCCGGCTTCGGAGCCGAAGACGACTACCCCTATCTGGAGGAGGTGCTCGGCGGGTACGCCCAGCTTCCGCTCGTGCACACCTCGGTGGGCGTCGATGCCCACGAGGTGGAGGCTCTGCTCGACCTCGGCAAGAGCGAACGCCTGCTCGAGGGGGCTGCCGCACTGCAGGCATCCGCTCCTGACGCGGTCATGTGGGCCTGCACCTCTGGCAGCTTCGTCTTCGGCTGGGAGGGTGCCCACCAGCAGGTCGCCGAGGTCGAGGCAGCCATTGGCGTGCCGGTATCGTCGACCTCGCTCGCCTTCGTCGAGGCCGTGCGCGCGCTCGGTCTCACCACGGTTGCCGTCGCCGCGACCTACCCCCACGATGTCGCGCAGCATTTCGCCCGCCTGCTCGGAGATGCCGGAATCACGGTGCTCGAACTGGTCAGCCACGATATTAAGACGGCCGCCCTGGCCGGTGAGCTCGACCACGACGGCGTGCTCGCTCTCGCCCGCAGCAACGACAGCCCCGCGGCGCAGGCCATTCTCATTCCCGACACCGCCCTGCACTCCGCTCGCTGGATCAATGAGCTCGAAGCGGCCCTCGGCAAGCCCGTGCTCACGGCCAACCAGGTCACGGTGTGGCAGGGACTGCGCCTGGCCGGCGAAATCCACCCCACCGACGAGCTCGGCACCCTGTTTCGCGACGTTGCGGCGCTCCCGGCTTAGCCAGTTCTAGACAGGGATAATCTCGATCATCGTGTCGACGAGCGCGAAGTCTTTCGGTAGCACCGCCTGGGACAGAGCGCAAATAGGCGGATGCGGCGCCCTACGCGAGCAGGCGCTGCCCCGGCCCGACCGCAGCCAGTCCCAATGCTCGCAGCGCAGCCCACGCGGTGACCTGGTTGGCCGAGATGATGGGCTTGCCGAGCTCCAGTTCAAGCGGAGCCAGAATGTCGTAGGTGGGCAGGTTGGTGCAGCTCACGAAAATCGCCTCCGCCTCGGGCACATCGGCGCCCCGAATGAGCTCGATCGTGGTGGCGTACGGCACCTGCCAGATGTTCTCGCCGAGGCCGAGCGAGGACTGCGCCACGACCAGTCGGCCGGTCTCGGCCAGGTACCGGTCGAGCAGCGAGGCCAGGTCGGCGACATACGGCGTGACGACGACGAGGCGCTGCACGCCCAGGTAGTCGAGGGCGTCGACGAGGGCGCCTGAGGTCGTGATGCCGCGGGGCGCTCCCCCGCGCTCCATCGCAGCCGAGATGCGATCCGAGCCGGCCACTCCGTTGACGAAACTGCCCGAGGTGCAGGCGTACGCCATGACTTCCGGGCTAACACCGCTCAGGTTGAGGGCGGCCGCGAGGATGTCGGCCGTGTCGCTGACCTCGAGGGCGAGCTCGACGCTGACCGGCTCGTCGACGAATACCGTGCGAGTGAAGAACAGCGAAACTTCGGGCGGCATCCACCGCCACAGCTCACGGTCGAGTGCCATGTCGAACGGGCAAATGACGCCTATTCCGCGTTGGCGCAACGGCCCGGCGGTGGGCGGGCGATCGCCCGGCGCCACCCCCGGTGACAGCGACACGGGGGTCGGCGGTCGGAAGATCTCGCCGGCGTTAGCGCGTGGCAAATCCATCAGTGCTTGAGTACGGCCTGGAGGAAGGCACGGGTACGCTCCTCCTGCGGGTTCTTGAAGATCTGCTCCGGCGGTCCGCTCTCCACCGCCGAGCCGTGGTCGAACATGACCACCCGGTCACTGATCTCCTCGGCGAAGCGCATCTCGTGGGTGACCATGAGCATGGTCATGTCGGTGCTGTTGGCAAGGTTACGAATGACGTTGAGCACCTCGCCGATCAGCTCCGGATCGAGGGCCGAGGTGGGTTCGTCGAACAGGAGTACCTTGGGCCGCATCGCCAGGGCGCGCGCGATGGCGACGCGCTGCTGCTGGCCGCCGCTGAGCTGCGGCGGGGTGTGGTTCATGTGCGCGCCGAGACCCACGAGCTGCAGCAATTCGGCGGCCCGATCACGGGCCTCCGCCTTGTTCATGCCGAGGACATGCACCGGCGCCTCGATGATGTTCTCGAGGGCCGTCATGTGTGGAAACAGGTTGAAGCCCTGAAAGACCATACCGATTTTGCGGCGGGTGGCGCGCATCACCTTCGTCTCTCGAATCTTGTCGCCGTGCTTCACGTTCCACAGCACATCGCCGTCAACGTGCACCTGCCCCTCGGTCGGCGATTCGAGCGTCATGAGAATGCGCAGAATCGTGGTCTTGCCCGACCCCGACGGGCCAATGATCGACACCTTCTCGCCCGGGTTCACGTTGAAGTTGAGCGCCTTGAGAACCTGGTTGTCGCCCCAGTTCTTGCTGACATTATCGAACGCCACGATTGGGCCGCCGGCCACGATCGGCGCCGATCCGGTGGGCAGACCGGTGATGCGGTCGGTGCGCGGGCCGCCAGGAAGGGGAGCGTCGGGGCGGCCGGCATCCGCTGAACCGGGGTCATTGCTTGGGTGCATAGCGTCGCTCCAATTTGTTGACGAGCCGTGAGGCCGGGTAGCTGACCAGTAAAAAGAGGGCTCCGGCCATGGTGAGCGGTTCGAGGTAGCGGTAGGTCGAGGTGCCGATGGACTGCGCGGTCGCCATGAGTTCGACCACGGTGATGGCCGAGAGTACGGCCGAGTCCTTGAACATCTGAATGAGGTAATTGCCGAGCATGGGAATGACGGTGCGTACGGCCTGCGGCAGAATGACCCGGCACCAGGTGCGTACGGTCGGCAGGCTCAGGGCCGTCGCGGCTTCCCACTGGCCGACCGAAACGCCCTGGATTCCGCTGCGATAGACCTCGGCCATATAGGCGCTGTAGTTGATACCAATGATCACGACACCGGTCGTGAAGGCGTTGAAACTGATGCCGTAGATCGGCAGCACGAAGAACGCGACGTAGGCCTGGATCAGTAGCGGCGTACCCCGAATGAAGATGACCATGAACGAGACGAGCGGCGACACCACCGGAATGTTCAGGCGACGGATGACCGCGGCCACCAGCCCCAGCACCGCGGCGATGAGCGTGCCCAGAAGGGTGAGCTGAATGGTGACCCAGAGCCCCTTGAGCAACATCGGGATAATGGAGATTGCGAAGGCGTTGTCCCAGATCACAGCGCACCCACCTTGTCCCCCCGTGACTCCTGGCGCAGCGCCTTGCGCTGCACCGCAAGCGCCCGCCGGTCGAGGGCGTAGCGCTTCTCCATCCACTGCGTGAGCAGGGTCAGCAGCACCGAGAGCAGGAAATACATGACGAGGATGGTCAGGAAGACTGCGGCGGTCTCACCGGTCGTGCTGCGAATCATCTGCGCGCGAAAGGTGAGATCAGTGACCGTGACGAGCGACACCAGCGAGGTGTTCTTGAGCAGGTCGACCATCACGTTGCCAAACGGCGGCAGCATGGCCGGGATCGACTGGGGAATCAGAATTCGGCGGAGGCGCAGCCCGGGCGACATGCCGAGGGCGATGCCGGCCTCGGTCTGGCCCTTGGCCCGGGAACTGATCGCGCCGCGCACGACCTCGGCCGCGTACGCGCCCTCATTGAGGCCGAGGGCGAGCACCGCTGCGGTGAGCGGATGCAGCTGGATACCAAAGAAAGGCAGTGCGTAGAAGAACCAGAACATCTGCACGATGAGCGAGGTGCCGCGAAACACTTCAACGAACACTCCCGCCGGCCAGCGGATGATCCAGTGCGGCGACAACCGGGCCAGGCCCATGCTGAAGGCGACCAGTAGACACAGGGCGCCGCTGAGAACGGCGACCAGAATCGTCGTCATCAGTCCCTGCCACAACAGTGGCGCGTAGTCGATTATGGCGGACATCACTCATTCCAATTCAACGAGGCGTGATTCGTGCGGGCGCGTCGTGCGGCCCAAGACGTAAAATCCAATACGTGCGGCCGCCGCGGGCACGAGCCAAGGGGCGACGAAAGTGCTTAGCCCTCGGTCTGGCAGAGTTCGTCGGAGGTGACACCCTCGACGACCGCGGCGTCGAAGCCCCAGAGGTCCAGAATTTCCTTGAACTCGGGGGTCAGCTTGAACGCGGCGAGTTCAACGTTGTAGGCCTTGTGGAACGCGGTGTCTGTGGTGCGGAAGGCCGCGCCGGAGCCGGTGCGCGGGGCATCCGGAACCTGCTCGGTCACTTCGAAGCTCGTGTCGGTCTCGTTGAGCGCCCGCAGCGACAGGGTCGGCAGGAAGAAGGCGTCGGCACGGTCGGCGGCGAGGGCTTCGATGCCGCTGCGGCCGTCGTTGACCTTGACCTGCTGAGAGGCCGGCACCTTGGCGGTGTTAAGAATGCCCTCTTCAAAGCCTCCGGGCAGCACGGCGATGCGCAGGCCCCCGTCGGCGAGCACGTCAGCCACGGTGAGGATGTTCTTGGGGTTGCCTATCGGCACACCGAAGGACTCGGTCGAGACGATGACCGGTTCGGAGTAGAGCACCTCGGCGCAGCGGGACTGTTTCATGAACAGACCGGCCGCAACGGCGTCCCAGCGGTTCGCCTGCAAGCCGGGAATCATGGATTCGTAGGGGGTGATAATGCCCTGCACGTCGTCGATGCCGAGGCGCTTGCACACAGCCTTGAGCACATCGGGCTCGCAGCCCGTCACTGTTCCGTCACTGTTGACCTGCGTGTACGGCGGTTCGTTGGCGATGCCAACACGCAGGTAGCCCTGCTTTTTGGCCAGGGCGAGCAGGTCGGTGCCGCCGTCGACGGCCTCGCCGGCGGGAGTGACCGTGGCGCAGCCGGTGGCGACGACCGCGAAGACGGCGCCGAGCGCGGCGACACCGGCACCCTGCAGAACATTACGCCGAGTGATGGTGGCAATCATGATTACTCCGTTCGTGGTCACCCTGGCCGAGAGCGCCGAGAGGCGGCTTGCTCGGGAACCGCCAGGGTGAATGAGTTCTGCGTGTTAAGCCGACGCTACGCAGTCTCCACGATGATTGTCAACAATCTTATTGTAAAGTTCTTGTTTCGTGATCATCAGACGAGTCGGCAATCACTGTGCGCGGGACACGTAACCGCGCTTCTTGTCGACGACATTAACCAGGGCCTCCGCGGCCAGCCAACGGGTCACATTGCCGGTGAATTGCGCGGCCAGGCCATCGCGCCACCCCACAACATCGCCCGACATGTGGGCCGAGATGGTGACCCCAGGGGCCTCCCAGAGCGGGTTCGTGACCGGCAGCGGCTCCGTCACGAAAACGTCGAGCGAGGCCGCCGCGATCGAGCCGGTTTCGAGCGCCCGCAGCAGCGCTGCCTCGTCGATCAGCGGCCCACGGCCGACACTCAGCAGATGAGCGGATGCCTTCATCGCCTCAAACACGCCCGCATCGATCATGCCACGGGTCTCGGTCGTCAGCGGCGCGACCACGACGACATTGTCGGCCCAGCCAACGTGTTCGGCGAGCGCGGCCGACGACACGATGGTGCCAAAGTCCGGGTCATTCTCGCTCGCGCGCCTCCCCGCGCCCCGCACCTCGAGGCCGACGGCGCGCAGCAGCCGCGCGATCTGCCGGCCGATCCCGCCGGTGCCCACCACGAGGGCCGTGCTCCCTGCGGTGCGCCGGGTCTCCCGGTGCTTCCACTCGTGAGCGTGCTGCAGGGCGCGGTTCTCGTGCAGTTGCTTGTCATGGGCGAAAATGTTCGCCAGCACGAATTCGGCGATTGGGCCGTCGAAGAAGCCGTAGGCGTTGGTGAGCACGACGTCGGAGGCGCGGAGTTCATCAAACAGCACGGTGTCCACTCCGGCCGCGGCCACGTGCACCCATTTCAGGGCCCGGGCACGAGGCCAGGCGTCCCGCAGGGCGGTCGAGAAGAAGTCCCAGAGCAACAGGATCTCGGCGTGCTCGATGGCGTCCGGCAGGCCGGCGGCATCGGTGTACCGCACGTCGGCGACGACGTCGATCGCGTCCATTCCGGCTGGCCGCTGGGCGCCCTGCGGTTCGCACAGCACCACGATGATCGGGCGGTTCGGAATTGTCGTTTGCATTCTGCCAGCACAGTGCAGAAACGGATGATTGTCAACAATGGCTCGGCTGGCCAGCCGTGCGAGTCGGCTCGCTGCATCCGTTCATCCTGAAAGGATTGTTGACAATCGGTGCATTCACTCGCATGATGGACACATGACGATTCTCAGCCCCGCCCTCAAGCAAGCCACACCCGTCGTAGTCGATCACGCGATCGGGTCCTACATCTTCGGCACCGACGGCGAGAAGTACCTTGACTTCACGAGTGGCATCGGCGTCACGAGCACCGGTCACTGCCACCCGCGCGTCGTCGCGGCCGCCCGCGAACAGGCCGGCAAGATCATCCATGCCCAGTTCACCACGGTGATGCACACTCCGTTGCTCGAGCTAACCGACAAACTCGGCGAGGTACTGCCGGTGGGTATGGACAGCGTCTTCTACCTCAACTCGGGCTCCGAAGCGGTCGAGGCGGCCGTTCGTCAGGCTCGCATGGCTACCGGCCGGCCCAATATCATCGCCTTCCACGGCGGCTTCCACGGTCGCACCGTGGCCGCCGCGAGCCTCACTACCGCCGGCACCAAGTTTCGCTCCGGCTTCTCGCCGATCATGGGCGGGGTGCACATCTCACCGTTCCCCTACGCCTTTCGCTACGGCTGGGATGAACAGACCGCCGTCACCTTCGCGCTCAAGGAGCTCGACTACCTGCTGTCCACCATCTCGAGCCCGGCCGACACGGCTGCCTTCATCATTGAACCGGCCCTCGGCGACGGCGGTTACCTGCCCACCCCGCCAGCGTTCCTCGAAGGACTGCGCGAGCGCGCCACTCACCACGGCATCATTTTGATCCTCGACGAGGTGCAGGCCGGCGTCGGCCGCACCGGCAAATTCTGGGGTCACCAATATTCCACAATCACCCCCGACATTCTTATCACCGCCAAGGGCCTGGCCAGCGGGTTTCCGCTCTCGGCCATCGCTGCTCCCCTCGACCTCATGAAGAAGGCCTGGCCCGGATCGCAGGGCGGCACCTACGGCGGCAACGCCGTCTCCTGTGCCGCCGCCGTAGCCACCCTCGACGTGGTGCGCGAAGAAGGCCTCGTGGAGAACTCCCGGGTGCGCGGCCTGCAGCTGCAGGCCGGCCTCAAACGTCTCGCCGCAACCCGGCCGGTCATCGGCGACGTGCGCGGCCTCGGCCTCATGCAGGGTATCGAGTTCATCGACGGCGACGGGGAGCCGAACCCCGAGGCTGCTGCCGCCGTGCAGCAGGCCGCCATCAAGCAGAATCTGCTGCTACTGACCTGTGGAACGCGCGGCAACGTGGTGCGCGTCATTCCCGCTCTTATTGTCAGCGACGCCGAAATCGAGCAGGGACTGGCCGCGTTTGAGGCAGCCCTCGATGCCTCCGGCGCCGTTCCCGCGCTCGAGGCCGCCGGCGCAACCGCCTGAACGCCCGCGCAACCCCACCCGATAGCCTCGCCCGATGCCCTCGACGCCGCTCACGCGCACTTCCGATAGATTCCGCTCTCTGCGCGAGAGCGGAATCGAGGTAGACGTCGCGCCCCGCCGCCTGAGTGAATACAGCTATGACGCCAGCAACTATCGAGTCTCGCCGGTCGCCGTGGTCTTTCCGCGCAGCGTCGCCGACGTCGTGACCGTGGCCCGGTTTGCCAGCGAGCACCAGATTCCGCTGGTCAGCCGCGGCGGCGGCACGTCGATGGCCGGAAATGCCGTCGGGGCGGGCATCGTGCTCGACTTCTCCCGCTACCTCAACACGATTCACTCCATCGACCTGGCGGCGCAGACGGCCGTGGTCGACGCCGGCGTCATCCTCTCCACGCTGCAACGCGAGGTCGCGGCTGCGTCCAACGGCACGCTCACCTTCGCCCCCGACCCGTCCAGTCGCACCCGCGCCACCATCGGCGGCGCCATCGGCAACGACGCCTGCGGCAACCACTCGGTGCGGCACGGGCGCACCTCCGACCATGTGCTCGCGCTCGATCTGGTGACGACAGCCGGCATCCGCTTGACCGCGACCCGCACCGGCCTGCACGCCACCGATCAAGCGGATGCGGCGGCCGTCACGCAAGCCTCGACCCTCACCGCCGGGCTGCGGCAGCTGGCCGCCGACCACCTGACGGAATTTCGGCTCGAACTCGGCCAGATTGCCCGGCAGGTATCGGGCTACCACCTCTCGCACCTGCTGCCCGAGCACGGCTTTGACGTGGCCCGAGCCCTCGTCGGCAGCGAGGGCACCTGCGCCATCGTCGTCGCAGCAACCGTGCAGCTCGTGCCCCAACCGCAGGCGGCCCTGCTGCTCAGCCTCGGCTACGACGATGTCGTCGATGCCGCCCGTGACGTGCCCACCATTCTCACGTTCTCCCCCGCCGCCATCGAGGGCATCGACGAAGCGATCGTGCAGACCATGCAGGCGCGCCGCGGCCCCGATTCGGTGCAGGGGCTGCCAGCCGGCAAGGCCTGGCTCTACGTCGACATCGACGGCGACGACCCGGCCGCCGTCGCGGCCGAAGGCGAGAAGTTGCTGGCCCGACTGCGCGAAAATGGGCGGATGCGCTCCGGCCGTGCCGTGCCAGACCTCACCGAACGTGCCTCCCTCTGGCGGGTGCGTGAAGACGGCGCCGGGCTGTCGGCCCGGCTCGCGAGCGGTGGGGAATCCTGGCCCGGCTGGGAAGACTCCGCCGTCGCCCCGGAAAACCTCGCCGACTATCTCGAAGACTTTCGCAACCTGATGGCACAGTTCGACCTCACCGGCGTCATCTACGGGCACTTCGGCGCCGGCTGCATGCACGTGCGCCTCACCTTCGACCTGCGCAGCTCAGAAGGCCGTCAGATCATGGACGACTTCACCCGCGCGGCTGCCAAACTCGTGGTGCGTCACGGCGGCTCCATCTCGGGCGAGCACGGCGACGGGCGTTCCCGATCGGCACTGCTGCCCCTGATGTACTCCCCGGTCATTATGGACGCGTTTATCCAGTTCAAGGCGCTGTGGGACCCACAGCAGCTGCTCAACCCCGGCTCAATCGTTGCCCCGGAGCGAACCACCGAGCACCTGGCCCTCACCGACGTACCGAACCGGGCCTGGCGCACGAGCTTCGATCTCACCCCGGTCGGTCAGCACGGATCCGGTACCGGCCACTCTGAGCTCGACCCGTTCAGTCACGCCGTGCAGAGCTGCGTCGGCATCGGCCGCTGCCGGAGCGACGCCGGCGGGGTCATGTGCCCGAGCTACCGGGCCACCGGTGACGAGAAAGATTCCACCCGCGGCCGCGCCCGCGTGCTCCAAGACATGATTCGCGGCGCCGACACCGTTCAGCAAGGGTGGCGTTCCGAGGAGGTGCGCGAGGCCCTCGACCTGTGTCTGTCGTGCAAGGCCTGCTCGAGCGACTGTCCGGCCGGCGTCGACATGGCCACCTACAAGTCCGAGTTCTTCGACCACTATTACGAGGGACGGCTGCGGCCCATCTCGCATTACTCCCTCGGCTGGCTGCCGCGCTGGCTCAAACTGACCGGGCTGATGGCGCCGCTGGTGAACCTCGTGCTCGGCAGCCCGCTCGGCACGCTCATTGCCCGACTCGGCGGCGTCACGACCAAGCGGCGCCTGCCGCGGTTCCACGCGGCATCCGCTTGGCGCCGCACACTGACACTGCAGACGCTCGGGCCAACGACGTCAACCGCCCCGGCCGACGTGGTGCTCTTCGTCGACACTTTCACCCGCGGTTTTCGTCCCGACGTCGCCGGTTCAGCCCAGCGCGTGCTGCAATCGGCCGGCAAGACCGTGGAATGCTCGGCCGAAGTGTGCTGCGGCCTCACCTGGATCTCCACCGGCCAGCTGGGCACCGCGCGTCGCCTGCTCACCAAAGCCGCCGCTGCGCTCGACGACGGCACCGACCGGCCGATTGTGGTGCTCGAGCCCAGCTGCGCGGCCGCCCTGCGCAAGGACCTGCCCGAGCTCGTGCCCACCGACGCCGCCCGCCGCGTGTCGAAGCGCATCCGCAGCTTCGCCGGCACCGTGACCGAATTGGCCGCTGCCGGCTGGCAGCCCGAGTGGGCCGGCGGGCAGGCCCCGAACAGCGTCACCGTGCAGGCGCACTGCCACGAGTACTCGGTGTTCGGCGCGAACGCTCAAAAGGCGGCCCTGACCGCTGTCGGCGTGCGCGACGTGCGCGAGGCAACCGGATGCTGCGGCGTTGCCGGCAACTTCGGCTTCGAGAAGGATCACTACGAGCTCAGCATGACCGTCGCCGAGCAGGCCCTCGCGCCAGCCCTGCGCGCACTGCCGCCGCAGCAGGCCGTACTCACCGACGGGTTCAGCTGCCACATGCAGGTGCAGCAACTCGACCCGAATCGTCAGACCCACCACCTCGCCCAACTCCTTGACCCCGCACGCACCGCCAGCACTCGACCGAAGGACACGAAATGACCCCCACCGCAACGCTCCCGGTTGCTCGCGACGCGGCCACTATCATCGCCACGATCAACACCGGGTTGTTCATCGACGGCTCCTGGACACCAGCACTTTCCGGGGCTACTTTCGCGGTCGAAAATCCCGCCACCGGTAACGTACTCGCCCACGTCGCCGACGGCGGCCCAGCGGATGCCGATCTCGCCATCCAGGCGGCCGGTCGCGCCCAGAAGGCCTGGGGCAAGACCTCGCCGCGCTCACGCAGTGAGATTCTGCGCCGTGCCTATGACCTCTTGATGAGGCGGCAGGAAGAACTCGCGCTCATTATCACTTCCGAGATGGGCAAGCCGCTCGCCGATGCGCGCGGCGAGGTCGCCTACGCCGCCGAGTTCTTTCGCTGGTTCTCCGAGGAGGCCGTTCGCATTGGGGGCGACCACACCATCACCGGCGACGGCAAGCACCGCATCCTGGTCACCCGCGAACCGGTCGGCCCATGCGTGCTCGTCACCCCGTGGAACTTTCCGCTCGCCATGGGCACCCGCAAGATCGGCCCGGCCATCGCCGCCGGCTGCACGATCGTGTTCAAGCCGGCCGAGCTGACCCCGCTCACCTCGCTCGCGCTGGTCGACATTCTGGTGGAGGCCGGGCTTCCGGCCGGGGTGCTCAACGTCGTCACCACGTCGAAGGCCGGCAGCGTCGTCGAACCGTGGATGAACAGCGGCATCGCCCGCAAGGTGAGCTTCACCGGCTCCACCGCCGTAGGCAAACTGCTGCTGGAACAGGCCAGCCGCAACGTCATGCGCTCCTCGATGGAGCTCGGCGGCAACGCCCCGTTTATCGTCTGCGCCGACGCCGACCTCGACCGGGCCGTCGACGGAGCGATGGTCGCCAAGATGCGCAACATGGGCGAGGCCTGCACCGCCGCGAACCGCATGTTAGTGCACCGCTCCATCGCGACCGAGTTCGCCGCGAAACTGGCCCAGCGCATGAGCGAGCTCAGCGTCGGTGATGGCGCTGCGGACGGTGTCAACGTCGGTCCGCTGATCGAGGAGAAGGCAGTGCTGAAAGTGCAGGGCCTGGTCGATGACGCGGTCGCGCGGGGGGCATCCGTTGTGGTCGGTGGGTCGCGCGGGGACGGCGCCGGTTATTTCTACCAGCCCACCGTGCTCGCCAACGTCAGCCCGGACTCGCTCCTCATGAACACCGAGATCTTCGGCCCGGTCGCCCCGGTGGTGCCCTTCGACACCGAAGATGAGGCGGTGGCACTCGCCAACAACACGCCTTGGGGCCTCGTGGGTTATCTCTACACCCACGATATCGACCGCGCCTTCCGCCTCGGCGAAGACCTCGAAGTGGGCATGCTCGGGCTCAACACCGGCATGGTGTCCAACCCGTTCGCCCCGTTCGGCGGGGTGAAGCAGTCCGGTCTCGGCCGCGAGGGCGGCAAGCTCGGCATCGACGAATACCTCGAGTACAAGTACCTCGCGATCCCACGCTGACGGGCCTCCCAGGGCCTTGCCCCCAGCACTCCAACCCTGTAGATTGTAAACAATAGGCAATACCGATGTAAGGGGTTCCGTGCTCTTCACCAGCAGCGAGTATGCCGAACGCCTCACCAATGTGCGCCGCCGTATGGAGGCTCAGGGTCTCTCGAGCCTGCTGGTGACCGACCCGGCCAACCTGAACTACCTCACCGGCTACAACGCCTGGTCGTTCTACACCCCACAGGTGTTATTCGTTCCGCTGGCGGGCGACATGTTGTTCTTTCTGCGCGCGATGGATGCCCAGGGCGCCTTTCGCACCGCCTGGCTGCCGCCGGGCAACATGATCGGCTACCCCGAAAGTTTCGTGCACCGCCCGCACTTGCATCCCTTCGACTGGGTCGCGGACGCCCTGCGCGAGCGCGGCCTGGTCGAACCGAACCGGGTCGGCCTCGAGATGGACTCGCAGTTCTTCTCCCCCAAGGCCTATCGCGCCCTCGAAACCGGCCTGCCCGAGTGGACCTTCGTCGATGCGATCGAGTTGGTCAACTGGGTGCGCGTCATCAAAACGGATGCCGAGATCGCGCAGATGAGGCTCGCCGCGCGAGTCGCCGAGTCGGCCATGACCGCCGCGGTGGAACACGTGAAGATCGGCGTGCGGCAGTGCGACGCCGCCGCTGCCATCTCGCAGGCGCAGATCGCGGGCACCCCCGAGATCGGCGGGGACTACACCGCGATCGTGCCGATGCTCCCCACCGGCGTGGAGGCCGACACTCCCCACCTCACCTGGAACGACCAACCATTCGAGGCCGGCCAGGCCGTGATCGTCGAATTGGCCGGTGCCCACCACCGATATCACGTGCCCCTGGCGCGCACGATCGTGCTCGGACAGCCGAGCCACGAGCTCGCCCGGCTCGCCGACGCCATCAATGACGGACTCAGCTCGGTGCTCGACCTGGTGCGCCCCGGCGTCGGCACCCGCGACCTCGCGGAGGCGTGGAACGTGACCCTCGCCGCCTACGGACTCGAGAAGCCCTCCCGGATCGGGTATTCCATCGGGCTGGCCTATCCGCCGGACTGGGGCGAACGCACCGTCAGCCTGCGCAGCGAAGACGACACCGTGCTGCAGGAGAACATGACCTTCCACCTGATCGGCGGCATGTGGATGGAGAACTTCGGCTGCGAGCTCAGTGAATCCATTCGCGTCACCACGACCGGCGTGGAGACCTTCACCACCTTTCCCCGGCGCCTTCTTACCCCCAATTCCTAACTCCCACCGAACGCTAACGCACGATGAACTGCGATAACCGATGAAAAGTTCCACCATGCCCCTCGCCCGCCGTGCCGAAAACCTGATCGGGTCGGTGATCGACTCCAGCACCTCGCTGCTCGCCGCCCAGGAACACGACATCGTGCGCTTCGCCATGGGCTCCCCCGCCGACGATGCAGTACCCCTCGAGGCGTTCCGCGAGATCGCCGCGAGCCGCTTCGATCACAGCTCCTTCACCTATGGCGCCACCGAGGGCGAGTCTGGCCTGCTGTCGAACCTCGTCGACTACCTGTCGACCACGCCAGACCCGACCAGCGTCGACCGCATCACCATCACCACCGGCGGAATGCAGGGCCTCGACCTGGCCTGCAAGATCTTCGTCGACCCGGGCGACCTCGTGATCGTCGAGTCCCCCACCTACACCAACGGATCGGCGACCGCGCTCAGCTATGGCGCCGAACTGCTCGAAGCACCCATCGACGAGAATGGTCTCATCGTCGAAGCCCTGCCAGAGCTCGTCGCCCGGGCCGGTCGCACACCCAAGGCCATCTACGTCATTCCCAACTTTCAGAACCCCTCCGGCACCACCCTGTCGCTGGCCCGCCGCGAACTGCTGATCGAACTCGCCCACCAGTGGAACGCCGTCATCATCGATGACGACCCCTACGGCCTGCTCCGCTTTGCCGGCACCGACATTCCCAACTTTCAGACGCTCAGCCCGAAGGACCCTCTGCTGTTCTCGGTGCGCACCTTCTCCAAGATTCTCGCGCCCGGACTGCGGGTGGGCTGGGTCGACACCGACCCCGCCGTGCGCCAGCTCGTCATCAACGCCAAGCAGACTATGGATACCTGCACCAACATTCCCGGCCAGCACATTCTCACCGAGTTCATCCGCCGGGGCAGCCTCGATGCCCACCTCGATTTTCTGCGCATCGAATACCGCACCCGCAAGGAGGCGATGCAATCCAGCCTGCGTCGCCACCTCGGCGATCGAGTCACTATGACCGATCCCGAGGGTGGCTTCTTTCTCTGGCTCACCCTGCAGGGTGCGGATGCCGCCACCTCCACCCAAGCGCTGTTTGAGACGGCCCTGGCCGAGGGCGTCGCCTTCATTCCCGGGCCGGCGCTCTCGCCGAGCGGCCACTTCGATGACGCCCTGCGCCTGTGCTTCGCATCGACCAACCCCGAGCGCACCGAGGAAGGCGTCATTCGCCTCACCCGGGCTCTCGACCATGCCCGCGCCGCGCGCTAGACCGACCTAATCTGAGAACCGATGATGACCACAACGACCACTGAAGCCGTGCTCAGCGACACCGAGGCCCGTGTACTCGGTCTCGTCACCGAGCGAAGCATCGTTGAGCTCGCCTCCGCGCTCATCGCTGCCGCCGGGGAGAACCCAGGCGGAACCGAGAACGAAACCGTGGGCGTGCTGCGCGCCGCCTGCGAGGCGCACGGTCTCAGCACGACCGTGACCGAGGTCGCCCCAGGGCGCCCCAACCTCGTGGCCACCCTGGCGGGAGGGACAGCGGCCGGCCTCATATTTCTCGGTCACTCCGACGTCGTGCCTGCCGGCGAGGGCTGGAGCCGCGACCCCTTCGTGCCGGTGCAACTCGGCGACCGACTGATCGGGCGTGGAGCCACCGACATGAAGGGCGGCCTGGCCGCCATCGTGCTGGCCCTGGCCGCCATCAAACGAGCCGACGTGACCCTGGCCGGCCCGGTCGCCCTGTTCTGCACGGTCGATGAGGAGGACCTGGGGCTCGGAATCCGCTCCCTGAGCGCGGCCGCCTCAGCCGCCGGCGGTATCGGTGACTACGCCGCCTGCGTGGTCGCCGAACCGACCGACCTGCACACCGTCATCGCCTGCCGCGGCGACGCCTACATCGAACTGACCGTGCAGGGTAAGTCCGCGCACTCCGGACGCCCGGCCGACGGGCGCAATGCCATCAGCGCCGCATCGAAAATCATTGCGATCATTCTGGCCGACCACGCACGGCTTCAGGCGAACCAGGATGATCTGCTCGGTGCGGGCAGCTGGAATGTCGGCCGCATTGACGGTGGCGACGGTACCTCGATGGTCGCCGCCAACTGTCGGGTCTGGCTCGATCGGCGTCTGATGCCGGGCGAAAACCCGCAGGAGATCGTGGCGGCTCTCGCCGCCCAGGTCACTGCGGCGGGTATCGACTGTGACGGCATCACCGTGACCTTCGAGGTGGCCATGGAGATGCCCGGCTTTCGCACCAACGCCCAGAGCCCGATCGTGACCCGGGCCGTCGCTGCTGCGGCGGACGCGGGCAGCGGTGTAAGCCCGATCGGCGGCTGGAGCGCCGCCTGCGACGGCGGGTTCATCGACCGTGAGTTCGGCATTCCGACGATCGTATTCGGGCCCGGCGACCTCAACCACCAGGCTCACCAGATCGACGAATCGGTGAGCGTGACCGAACTGGTCTGTGCCTCCCGCGCCTACGCTCTGCTGTGCCTGCGGCTGGTCGGCGAGGCCGCGCAGTAGCAGCGAGTTCGCCGATTCGGCGCCAGTTTCGGCCTCAGTGTCAGCCGACCGAAACGGATGCCGGTGTGCTGGTCAGTCGCGCCAGCGCGTCGTCTTCGTGGTCACTCAGCCGGCTTTCGGCCAACGGACCGTCCCCGCCCAGCACGGCCTCGGCGATGCCGCGATGCTCAGCGATCCACTCCTCGGTGACCCGATACGAGTCCTGCAGCACGGTTAGGCACATGCGCGTCTCGGTCATGAGTGTGCTGTGGATTCGCGCGAGGCTGCGGCTGCCGCTCAACGCGACGAGGTGTTCGTGAAAGGCCATGTCGGCGTCGCTCATGGCGGCGCGGTCGCCGGTTCCGGCCGCCTTCTCCATCTCGGATACCTTGGCCAGGAGATCTTGACCAGCGGCGACGTGATCAGCGCGCACGAGCAGCTTGCAGGCTGCCGATTCGATGGCCGTGCGCAGCACGTACATGTCGCGAATCTCAGCATCCGTCATTTCGATGACGAACAAGCCCCGGTTGCGAATACTGACCAGCAAGCCCTCCTGGGTCAACCGCTGCATGGCTTCACGCAGCGGACCCCGGCTGACGCCGAGTTCGCGGGCGAGTTCGGCTTCGCCCAGTTGAGACCCGGGGGCGACCTCGCCGTGGGCGATCGCGTACCGAAGCTTGCGGGCAATGATCGACGGGGTGGATTCCTGAATGACGGGTTCCAATGAATATCGTTGGGGCATGCCCTTCACGGTTCTTTCTTGAGTGAGTGCCTGACGTGCACGGAGTAAGAGTTTTGTTGACGACGCGCCGCAGTTCAACCGCCTGTCAATTGTTTACAATTCTAGCGCAGGACCGAGAAAATGTCGTCCGATTCGAGCAATCCCGTTTGGGGGCTTGACGAACTGTTCTGCATCGGCCCCCTCGCCGGGCAAGAGTCCGCTGGTAGTCAGCCGTGACGGCGCGTAGGTATCCTCGGGCGCAATCCGGGCGGGGAGGCTACGCTGGCGGCATGATCGATGGAGACCGCGCCCAGAATGCACACAGCTCCAGCAATCCCGACCTCGCCCCGACCCATCGGGGCACCCCGCTGCCCGACTATGTGAACGCCTGGGTCGCGGGGCAGCGCTGGTTCGGCAACAAGGGGCACGTACCGGCCCTGCGCAGCATCGGCCATTTCTCGCTGGATTCCCTCGACCCTTGCGTGACCATCCGCGTCGACCTCATGTTGGATACCGCGAGCCTGGGCTTCACCCTGTACCAGGTACCAACCACTGAGCGAGTCTCTGAACTCTCCGATGCGGCCAATGCCTTGATCACCGTGCGAAAACCCGGATCTGGCCACGAGCGTTTCATCTACGACGCGACCTACGATCCGGCCTTCGCTGCCGCCGTACTCACGTTCATGGAGTTGCAGGGTGACTCGGTCTCAAGCCTGCCAGCAACCGGTCGTTCCACCGCCAGCGCGCGCGGCGACGACCTGCGACCGCATTCAGCGGCCCCATCGCAGACCGTAGTGGCATCCAGCCGCGTACTCAGCGGTGAGCAATCCAATACCTCGATCATCGTAGAGCGCACTGACGCTGCGGGAGCCGCGACGACGCCAATCATCTGCAAGGTGTTTCGCATCATTCACGCCGGTGAGAATCCGGATGTGACGGTGCAGGCCGCCCTGGCCAGCGCCGGATCAGCGCGGGTCCCGCTACCGTTCGGCGCCATCCTCGGCCAGTGGGATGACCCCGCCGAACCAGGCGGCCGTGCCGTCGGACATCTCGCCTTCGCCCAGGAGTTCTTGCCCGATGCCCCGGATGCCTGGCGCACGGCCCTGGTCGCCGCTTCCGCCGGCAGCGACTTCACGGGCCCCGCGTTTCGACTGGGGCAGGCCACCGCCGATGTGCACTCCGACCTCGCCCGCACCCTTCCGACCCTGGATGCCACCCCAACGGTAATCGCAGACGAAATGACGAAGATGCGCGTGCGCTGCAGGCAGGCTCTGGCCGAAGTGCCGGTTCTGGCCACCTACCGGGATGCCATCGAGGCGGTGTTCGCCCGGGCCGAGGCGGCAGCATGGCCACGGCTGCAGCGCATTCACGGTGATTTCCATCTCGGCCAGGTGCTCGATGTCGACGGCCGTGGCTGGGTGCTCCTGGACTTTGAGGGGGAACCGCTGCGCACCCTGCGCGAGCGCGCCCAACCCGACATTCCGCTGCGCGACGTTGCGGGCATGCTGCGTTCTTTCTCCTACGTGGCGGGGGCAATGGCCGAAACAACGGATGCCCTGCCCACGATTTTCGAGTGGGCCAGGGCCTGCCGTAACGCCTTCCTCGACGGCTACGCTGAACGCTCCGGCATCAAGCTGGCCGAGCAGAGCGCGCTTCTCGATGCGTTCGAACTCGACAAAGCACTCTACGAAGCGGTCTACGAGATTCGCAACCGCCCCACCTGGCTGCCCATCCCCCTCGCCGCGATCGAACGGCTGGTCGCACGCTCGTGATGGCCAAACGCCCACGAGCGGCAACGCCATCCACGCGGTCTTATTTGGCGGTGATGGCGAGAAAGGTGATGGGCAGTTCGAGCAGCTGCAGGGCGCCGTGCGTGCCCGCGCCCTCGAGCAGCAGCGAGTCGCCGGGCGCTCACCGCGCCCGTTACCGGTGGGCGCCCCAGCTATATCTGGCGCGCTCACCGACAGTTGGCGCGGCAATGTACCAATGCGTCAGGAACGCGGGTCGCCGGCGGCCAGTCCCACGAACATGGAGTCGTGCAGCGCCCACACGTGCTGCCGAATGACCGCCACCGCGGCCACCGGGTCATGCTCGCGCAGGGCCACTACCAGGCGAGCATGCTCACCGTTGACACCGTGCAGGTAGTCCACCGGGTAGGGCAGAAAGTACCGATAGAGCGCGTGTAACGTGATGCCGTATTGCGGCAGCGCCCACTCCAGCCCGCTGGCCGCGGCCACCCCGAGATGAAACCGCTCATCGGCCACGTGATAGTCGCTCCAGCTTTGCGCAGCCGCCGCCTCGGCCACATAGGCCTCGAGCTGGTCGAGCTGCCCAGCCGAAATGTTCAGCGCCGTATGGTGCACGAGCGCGCACTCAAGCAGCACCCGCTCGTCGATGAGCCGGTGCACGTCAGCGGCGTCAGCCAGATAGGCGGTAATCGAAACGATCGAAGCGGATGCCCGCGGGTCGGCCACGAAGGTCCCCCCGTTGCGTCCGCGTTTGCGGGCGAGCACACCCTCATCGGCGAGGCTCTTCAACGCCCGGCGAGCGGTGATCTCACTCACCCCGAGCGCGGCAGCCACGTCGGGGTCGGACGGAAGCTGCTCCCCTGCGATCATGAGGCCGAGTTCGATGGCGAGGGCGATGCGGGCGCGCACCGTGTCGGTGGCGCTGAGCCGCGTGATGCCAGATACCGCCGGGTTCGCGAGCGCAATTACCGTCCTCTTGGTGTTTCCTGTCTCAACCATCACGCACCCACAGTAACTGTCCATTCCGTAGTTCGAAATTGGACTAGACAAAAGCGATCATTATGATCTAATTTATTTCTTGCAGACCCGGTTGTCCAGATCGAAGGAGTCAAACGATGCCACGCACAGTGCGCATAGCCGCCGTCCAGGCCCCGCCCCGCCCAGTCGGCGCGCCGCTCGGCGACTTCGCCGCCGAGGTTCGGGGCGTTCTCGATAATGACCCGCGCGTTCAATTCGTGGTGTTTCCCGAACTGCACCTGTTCGGTACTGAATCGGCCGCCGGGGGCCTGGAGCAGCGGAACGACCTGCTGCGGGCATCCGCTGTGGCGCTGGATGGGGAACTGATTGCAGGACTCGGCGCGATTGCCCGCTCGGCCGGCGTCTGGCTCGTGCCCGGCAGCATCTGTGAACGTGGGCCCGGCGGCGAACTGTTCAATACGGCCGTGGTGTTCTCCCCGACGGGCGAACTCGTGGCGAGCTATCGCAAGATCTTTCCGTGGCGCCCGTATGAGCCCTACGAACCCGGCGATCGTTTCGTGGTGTTCGACGCCCCCGGCATCGGCCGGTTTGGGCTCTCCATCTGTTACGACGCCTGGTTTCCTGAAGTGACCCGCCACCTGGCTTGGATGGGCGCCGAGGTCGTGCTCAATGTAGTGAAGACCACCACGCCAGACCGCGCCCAGGAAGTGGTGCTCGCGCGGGCCAATTCCATCGTCAACCAGACCTTCACCGTGAGCGTGAACTGCGCCGGGCCTCTCGGACAGGGCCGCAGCCTCATCGTCGACCCGGAGGGTGCCACCCTCGGCGAATCCACCGGCCACGACGCCGTCGTTCTCGTGCACACGCTCGATCTCGATCAGGTGACCCGGGTACGCGAGCACGGCACCGCCGGCACCAATCGCATGTGGGAGCAGTTTCTGCCCACCGACGCGCCCGTCGAACTGCCGCTTTATGCCGGACGCATCGACCCGCACCGCTGGAACCCCCAACCCGCCACTCCCCTGGAAACGGACTCCTGACATGACCGGAACGCCCACCCTCGCGCGCACCCTCGGCCTGCGCTCCCTCGTACTGTTCGGGCTGGCCTACATGACGCCGCTGATCGTGCTCGGCATCTTCGGCGTCGTCGCCGAGACGACCGGCGGCGCGAGCGGCTCCGCCTACCTCGTCGCTCTCGTGGCGATGCTGTTCACCGCGTCGAGCTACGGCCGCATGGCCGCCGCCTTCCCGGTGGCTGGCTCCGCGTACACGTACGTGCGCCGCACGGTCGACCCGCGCGTCGGCTTTCTGGTGGGTTGGGCGGTGCTGCTCGACTACCTCTTTCTGCCCATGGTGATCTGGCTCATCGGCGCCGCCTACCTGGAAGCTCAGTTTCCCGGGGTTCCGGCCTGGGTCTGGATCATCGGATTCGTCGTGATCACGACCCTGCTGAATATTCTCGGCATCAAGGTCGCCGACAAGGCGAATTTTCTGCTCATGGCCTTTCAGGTGCTCGTGATCGGAGCCTTCGTGGCGCTGTCGATCGCCTCGATCGTGGCCAGCCAGGGCGCTGGCGGCCTCGTCGATGCCTCGCCGTTCGCCAACCCCACGTCCACCTTTGCGGGCATCACGGCCGGGGCGGCCATCGCCGCATATTCTTTCCTCGGCTTTGACGCCGTCACCACCTTCACCGAGGAGACCATCAACCCGCGCAAAACCGTGCCACGGGCCATCCTGCTGGTCGCCCTCATCGGCGGTGCCATCTTCATCCTCGTCTCGTACACCACCCAACTCGTGCGCCCCGGCGGAGTCTTCACTGACTCGTCCTCGGCCGCGTTCGACATTGCCATGCACATCGGTGGCAACGTGTTCGGCGCCATCTTTTTGGCCGGGCTCGTGATGGCCCAATTTGCCTCCGGCCTGGCAGCGCAGGCTGCCGCCTCCCGGCTCCTGTTCGCCATGGGCCGCGACGGAGTGCTCCCGCGCCGCATCTTCGGCGAGGTCAGCAAACGCTTTCGCTCGCCGGTGTTCAACCTCGTCATCATCGGTGTGGTCGGTTTCATCGCCATCTTTCTCGACGTGGCCACGTCGACCTCGTTCATTAACTTCGGTGCGTTCGTCGCCTTCACCATGGTTAATGTCGCCGTCGTCTTCTATTTCGTGCGCCAGCGCCGTGAGGGCAACCACCTCAATCCCCTGTTCTACTTCGTTATTCCGCTGATCGGCGGTCTCATCACGCTCTACCTGCTCACCCGGCTCGACTCGAACGCCATCGTGCTCGGCCTGACCTGGCTGGCAGTCGGGGTGGTAGTGCTCGGCATGCTGACCCGCGGATTCCGCCGCCAGCCTCCCGAAATCGACTACGACGAAGCGGATGACGCTGCTCTCGTCAGCGAGACCCGCTGACGGCGTTTAGGCTGACCAGACAGGCATGACCGAACGCGAGAAGGCGAGGCTTGACGTGAGAGTGTGCCTCGCCCAGATTGCCTCCGGCACTGATATAGACCACAACCTGGAGCTGATTCAGCGGGCGGCGCAGCACGCATCCGCTGAGGGCGCAGACCTGGTCGTGTTTCCCGAGTACGCCATGTACGAGAAGAAGATGGTCGACGCAAGTTTCGCGGCCGTGGCGCAACCGGTGACGGGGCCGTTCGTGGCCGCCCTCGCGGCGACGGCGGCTGCGCTTTGCATCACCGTCGTTGCGGGAATCGTCGAGACCAACGAGGATGATCCCCGGCCGTACAACACCATCGTGGTGCTCACGCCAGACGGCGTACTGCAAGCCCGGTACCGCAAGATGCACCTGTTCGATTCCTACGGCTTTCGAGAGTCCGAGTGGATCGCCCCGGCGACCGACCTCTCGCCCGTGGTCTGTGACGTTGCCGGGCGGTCGGGCCAGCTGCTGCGCATCGGCCTGATGACCTGCTACGACCTGCGTTTTCCCGAGCTCGGCCGCGAGCTGGCCGATGCCGGCGCCGACCTGGTGCTGGTCTGCTCCTCCTGGGTTCCTGGCGCCGATAAGGCCGAACAGTGGCGCATTCTGGCCCAGGCGCGGGCCATCGAGAACTCATATTTCGTCGGCGCGGTCTCGCAGTGCCCGCCGATCTCGATCGGGCGCAGCCTGTTGGCCGATCCGGCCGGCCGAGTGCTCGCCGAGCTGGGCCTCTCGCCCGATCTCGTCACCGTCGACCTGAGCGCCGACCAGGTTCGGCAGGCCCGCCGGCGCAATCCCGCCCTCGAGCACCGTCGCCACACGGTCCAACGCCGCCCGTAGGCCTCCCGCGCGCGGCAACGGGGCGACGCTGCGGCCGACTGTGTTCGCGAATCGTGAAGCCACCCGATCAGGAGGCGGAACGGGCCCGCTTCGACTTCGCAGTGGGCTTGGCCCGGTCACGGCTGGCCTCGACGCTGCGGCGCAGGGCCTCCATCAGGTCGAGCACTTCGCCACCCTCGCCCTCCTCCGGCGTCTCACCAAACGTCACCTCGGTCGACACGGCATCGCCACTCTTCAGCTTGGCCTCAATGAGCGCTCGCAACTCGTCCTGGTAATCGTCGGTGAAGGCATCCGGTGCGAAATCGGCTGCGAACGACTCGACCAGCGCCGCCGACATGTCGAGCTCCTTGGCACTGATGTTCACCCGCTCGTCAAGGGAGGCGAATTTGGCCTCGCGCACCTCGTCGTCCCAGAGCAGGGATTGCAGCATGAGCACGTCGCCGTGCACGCGCAGCGCCCCGAGCCGGGTCTTCTGCCGCAGCGCGAAGTGCACAATCGCCGTGCGATCAGTGGCCTCGAGGGTGCGCCGAAGCAGTACGTAGGCCTTCGATGATTTGCCGTCGGGTTCGAGAAAGTAGCTCTTGTCGAGCATAATCGGGTCGATCTGATCGCTCGGCACGAATTCGACCACGTCGATTTCCTTGCTGTGCTCGGAAGGCAGCGACGCGAAGTCGTCCGCGGTGAGCACCACCGTCTGGTCGCCGTCGTCGAAAGCCTTGTCGATGTGGTCGTATGGGATGACCTTGGCGCAGATCTCGCAGCGACGTTGATAGCGGATGCGTCCCCCGTCGGCATCGTGCACCTGGTGCAGCGACACGTCGTGGTCTTCGGTGGCGCTGTACACCTTGACGGGAACATTGACGAGCCCGAAGGTGATCGCACCGGTCCAGATGCTTCTCATGCGACCAGTACACACCCGAATGAGACATTCGTCGCCTAGTAGACCCGAGGTTTCCGCGGCACAGTTGACCCATGAACGCCAGCAGCCAGGTGGTCTCCGTTGAGGGGCACCGCATTTCACTCACCCACCTCGATAAGGTGCTGTACCCGGAGACCGGCACCACCAAAGCTGACGTGCTGGCCTACTACGCGGCGATCGCCGACGTGCTCATTGGCCACGCGGCAAACCGCCCGGCCACCCGCAAACGCTGGGTGCACGGCGTCGGCACGAGTGAGACCCCCGGCCCGATGTTCTTCCAGAAGAATCTGGAACCGTCGACGCCAAGCTGGGTGAAACGGCGCGAGATTCAACACAAAGACCACGTGAACACCTACCCGCTGGTGAACGACCTGGCCACCCTCACCTGGCTCGGACAGATGAGCGCTCTCGAAATTCACGTGCCGCAGTGGCAGTTCGGTCGAACCGGCACCCAGCGCAATCCCGATCGGCTCGTGCTCGACCTCGATCCCGGCGAGGGCGTCGGCCTCGCCGAATGCGCCGAGGTGGCGCGGCTCGCCCGGGCGATTCTGCAGGACATAGGGCTTGAGCCGATGCCGGTGACCAGCGGGAGCAAGGGCATCCACTTGTATGCGGCCCTCAATCTGTCGTACACCTCCGACCAGGTGTCGGCGGTGGCGCACGAACTGGCGCGAGCCCTCGAAGCCGACCACCGAGACCTCGTCGTGAGCGATATGAAGAAGACCCTGCGACCCGGCAAGGTGCTGGTGGACTGGAGCCAGAACAACGCAGCGAAGACCACCATCACGCCGTATTCGCTGCGGGGGCGGAGCCACCCGATGGTCGCGACCCCGCGTACCTGGAAGGAGCTGGCCTCGTCCGACCTCGAGCAGCTCGATTACAAGCAGGTGCTCGCCCGCCTGAAACGCCGCGAGGATCCGCTCGCACTCCTGACGGCAGGGTCGTTCGAGCACTCCCCGAACGAGGTCGATTCGGCCCCCGCCCTGGTCGCACCGGACCGGCTCACGGTGTATCGCGAGAAACGGGATGCGTCGAAGACCCCCGAACCGGTTCCGGCTGCTCCCGCCGGGGCATCCGCTGTCGTAACGGCCGGGCAGAGTTTCGTGATTCAGGAACACCATGCGCGCAGCCTGCACTGGGATTTTCGGCTCGAACACGACGGCGTACTCGTCTCTTGGGCGCTGCCCCGCGGAGTGCCGGATTCGACCGCCCACAACCGGCTCGCCGTGGCCGTGGAGGACCATCCGCTCGAATACGGCAGTTTCGAGGGAAATATTCCGATTGGAGAATATGGTGCCGGCGACGTATCCATCTGGGATCACGGCCACTACGAACTCGAAAAATGGCGCGACGATGAGGTGATCGTGACCCTGCACGGTGAACCCGACGCCGGTCTCGGCGGCTCGGCCCGGTTTGCCCTGATTCGCACGAGCGACGGCCACGGCAGCAAACCGGTGAACAACTGGCTGATCCACCGCATGAAGCCGCTCACCGGCGCCGCCGGCTCCCGCACGAACGCTCGCCCACACACCCGACCGGCGGCGAGCATTGCCCCGGCACCGCCGAAGCACGCCTACTCCCCCATGCTCGCCGCCGCCGGCTCCGAGGCCGACCTCGGCGACGACGGCTGGGCCTTCGAAATGAAGTGGGACGGCATGCGCGCGCTCGTCTACGTGTCGCTCGCTGAGCAAAGCGTTCGCCTGGTCACCCGCAACGGGCACGACGTAACCGCGTCCTATCCCGATCTCGTGGCCGACCTGCTCGCCGCTCTGGCGGCGAATGTAGAAACGGATGCTGCGGTGCTCGACGGCGAGATCGTGGCAGTCGACAAGCGCGGGCGACCCGATTTTGGCCTCCTGCAGACGCGGATGAAACTTACCGACGAACGGGAGGTGGCCGCCGCCTCGAAACGGGCCCCGGTGCAGTTCATGCTCTTCGACCTGCTCGAATTAAACGGTCGCTCCCTCACCGGGCTCACCTACAGCGCACGCCGGGGCCGGCTGGAGGCTGCGGTCACCGCGACCGGCTCCACCCAGGTACCGCCACGGTTCGACGGCGACTTCTCGGAAGCCTTCCAGACCAGCCGTCAGCTCGGACTCGAAGGGGTCATGGCCAAGCGGTTTGACGGTCGTTACACGGTCGGGCGCCGCTCCCGCGACTGGGTTAAAATCAAGCACTTTCGTACCCAGGAAGTCGTCGTCGGCGGGTGGCGACCCGGCCGCGGCAACCGCGGCGGCGCGATCGGATCGCTACTACTCGGGGTGCCGACCGACGGCGGCTTGCGCTACGTCGGCCGTGTCGGCACGGGGTTTGGGGAACGCGACCTGACCGACATCCGCTCAAGACTGACCAATTTGGTGCGCAAGACCACACCGTTCAGCGATATTCCCCCAACGGATGCCCAGACCGCCGTCTGGGTGCGCCCCACCCTCGTCGCCGAGGTGGAGTTCGTCGAGTGGACCGCCACCGGTCGGCTGCGCCAGCCGTCCTGGCGGGGGTGGCGCCCCGACAAAATACCGAGCGATATCGCGATCGAATAGTGCGGGCACGATCTAGCATTACCCCATGGTCAGTGATCGACATCCCGAAGACGCTGCGGCACCACGTGCCGCGCGCGTCACGCGCTGGTGGCCCCCGATCAGCGGTCTTGGTGCGCTCGGGGCCACCAACACGTTGGCCAGGAGCTCAGCCGAACCTATCTGGGAGCGCATTGGTTGACTGACCCGATAGGCGCCCGGCTGCTCGGCGCAGGAATTGCCGTTGTAGTCTGGGCGCCACTGGCCGCAAAACTCGACGGCGAACATCGGCTGCGGCGCGGCCAGCGGTAGCCGCGAACCATCGTTTCTCCGGCACCTCACCACTATCGACAGGACGCGACATGAGCGATACCCGGCCCACAACGGTGTGGCGCACCCGCTATAAGAAATTCGTCGCCGACGCCCGGCCACTCTCCGGCGCAGACCGTCGGCGATTGCGCCTGATCGCGATCGCACTCGTGAGCGTCGGTCTCGTGCTTTTTATCTGCCTGCTCATCGACGTGCTGCAACCCGACCGGTCGTCGTTCTATGATTCTCCGGTGCGCCTGTGGCTGCTTGAGGGCCGGTCGCCGACCCTGACGACGGTCATGATCGCGCTGGCCATCATCTTCGGTCCGGTGGCACTGCCGATCATCGTGCTGGTGTTGACCGTGGTCTGGGGTGTCGCGGGCAAACACGCCTGGCGACCGCTCCTGCTCGCCATAGCCATGCTCACCGGGGTCATTCTGTCTCAGATCATGCTTCCGCTCATCGCGCGCAGCCGGCCACCGGTTGAACTCATGTTGTTCGGCGCGGACCACTCCTTCTCGTTTCCGTCGGGGCACGTTCTCGGCGCGGCCGATTTTGTTCTGGTGCTGACCTACCTGATCGTGTCCCGGCGGTACAGCCGACGGGCGGCCATCGTCGGATTCAGCATCGCCCTGGTCTGTATTGCGCTCGCTGCGGTCAGCCGCCTCTACCTCGGCTACCACTGGGCGACGGACGCCCTCGCCTCACTATCGATCTCGCTGGTGGTTCTCGGCGGTGTGATCGCTTGGGATACCCGTCATGCGGCGCGCGGACTACAACCGCGCGCGCCGGGCCCGAACGAAACAGTAGACGCCGTACGCGATCAGGCCGATGGCGATCAGCATCAGCGCGATCGTTCCGTACGGCAGGGCCGCGAGCGCCTTGAGGGCCCCATCGAGCCCAGTGGACTTACTGGCATCACGGGTGAGCGCCGCGACGCCGACGAGAATCGCCACCACCCCGAGAGCGACGCCCTTGGAGATGTAACCAACGACACCGAGCACGACGACCGCGCGCCCGGCCGTTCCGCCGGGCACGGCGAGGTCTGAGCGAAACTTCTGCGCAACACCCTTATAGATGAAGTAGCCCGCGACGCCGAGCACGGCCACTCCCGCAAGAAACAGCAATATCGCGCCTCCGGGTGATGAAAGAAGCGACGAGCTTGCGCTCTGGGTACTTCCCGCCGAACTGGACGAGCCGCCCTGGGCGAACGTCAGCGCGGTAGCGCCGAGAGCAAAGTAAACGATGGCTTTGGCAACATTGGCCAGACGACGCGCCCACTTGCGTTTGGGATCGCCCTGCATTACAAACGCCGAAACGACCAGCCACAGCCCCAGGGCGAACATGCCGACGACGACGGTCCACAGCAGAAACACGCCACCGGGGTTTGAGGCCAGCTGGGCGAGAGCCCCGCTCTGATCGGCAGAGCCACTGCCGGCTCCCACCGCCACTGTAATCGCGAGGGACCCGATGAGGATGTGCAGCAGCCCGTTGACGGCGAAACCCAGCCGTGCCAGCAGTTGCAGTGCCGAACTGTTGCTCGCGTTGCGAGCGATGTGTGTTGCCGATGCATTCATCACGGCCTCAGCATAGGCGCACACACACCGTCGCACGCAGAAACTTTTTTAGGCGGCCGTTCCCGCGATATTGACCATCCAGGAAGTACCGAATTTGTCGGTCAGCATACCGAAGCTGTCGCCCCAGGGTGCCTTGCTCAGCGGCATGACTGCTGTGCCGCCGTCGAGCAGTTTCTCCCAGTAGCCCGTCAATTCAGCTTCGTCATCGCCGCTGATAGAGACGGTGACGCTGCTGCTCGTTGGAAGCTCCATACCGTTGGGGGTGTCCGACGCCATCAGCGAGAATCCGTTCGTGGTCGTAAGCTCCGAGTGCATGATTTTGTCCTGCTCGGCCGGATCCTCGCTGGCGTTGAACTCCCCATATGTGGTTCGCGTGACCTCGCCCCCGAAAACGCCCTGGTAGAAGTCCATTGCTTCGCGGGCGTTGTCGCGAAAGCCGAGATACGGGTTGAGACGACTGCTCATGGTTGATTCTCCTTAGTGTTTGTCGGGGTGCTCCTGTGATTATTGCCCGGATCAGTCGTTCGCACGAGTCACTGGCCTTGTAGGCAGCGGGCGGGTCAGGGGACTGCGGGTACAGTGACGGGCATGAAGCTGATCGCCATCAATCCGCCCACCCGCAGCTTTTCACGCTGGCTGACCGACGAAGAGATCGGTCGGGTGCTCGCCCACAAACGGGGTTGGCGCCAGGCGCCAGACGGAAGCGTGCTGGCCGGCAAGATTCGAAAGAACCGCGTCGCGGCCTCGCTCGAGCAGCTCGGTGCCGCCGCCGTCGCCCGCGGCTGGGCCAGCCGGCCGCGGGTAGAGCCGAGCGACAGCAGCGGCCCGACCCACATGATGTGGGGCATCATCGACGCGCGCACCGACGCCGAAATCGCCGAAGAGCTCGGCGGACATTTGTAGGGTCAAGTCGCGTAGCGTGGTCCCATGAGCCTCGACCCCAGTTATATCAAGCCCGGCCAAGATTTCAACCGCGACACCAATTACATCGAGGACCGCATCACGCAAGATGCCCGAGACGGCTGGCCGGTCGAGCCCGGCCGTTACCGGCTGGTCGCCGCCCGCGCCTGCCCGTGGGCGAACCGCACCACGATCGTGCGCCGATTGCTCGGCCTGGAGGGCGTCATCTCGCTCGGCCTACCGGGCCCCACCCACGACAAGAACAGCTGGACCTTCGACCTCGACCCGAATGGAGTCGACCCGGTGCTCGGCATCGAACGCCTGCAGCAGGCGTTCTTCGCCCGCTTTCCCGACTACCCACGCGGCATCACCGTACCGGCGATCGTCGATGTGCAAAGCGGCAAGGTCGTCACCAACAACTACCCGCAGATCACCCTCGATTTTGAGACCGAGTGGACGGCGTACCACCGGGCCGGCGCACCGGATCTCTACCCTGAAGCGCTGCGGGCCGAGATCGACGAGGTCGCCAACCTGATCTTTCACGACGTGAACAACGGCGTCTACAAGTGCGGTTTCGCCGGGAGCCAGAAATCCTACGAGCGAGCCTACGACGCCCTGTTCGCCCGGTTGGACTGGCTCGAGGAGCGTCTCGCCGGGCAGCGGTATCTCGTGGGTGACACGATTACCGAGGCCGACATCCGCTTGTTCACCACGCTCGCCCGTTTCGACGCGGTCTATCACGGACATTTCAAGTGCAATCGCAACAAGCTCAGCGAGATGCCGGTGCTCTGGGCCTACGCCCGCGACCTATTCCAGACGCCCGGCTTCGGCGACACGATCGACTTCGAGCAGATCAAGAAGCACTACTACGTGACGCACGTGGACATCAACCCGAGCGGCATCGTGCCCAAGGGACCGGATGCGGCCGCCTGGCTCGCCCCGCACACTCGCGCCGACCTCGGCGGCCGCCCATTCGGCGCCGGTACCCCGCCCGAGCCGCCCGTACCCGGCGAGCGCATTCTGAACTGAATGGTCGTCTGACCGAAGCGCCCTGACTACTCCGGGCGGCGGGCGCGGCTCGGCTGCACCCGGGGCGGCTCCCCCGGCATCTTGGGAAAGTCCGGCGGAAACGGAAGCTCGCCGAACCCGGATTCGAGATCGCGTTCCCACCACGAATGCAGGGTGTCGAGCGAGCCGGGCTTCTCGTGCATCGCCGCCCACGGGTCTCCCTGATCGCGCAGGCGGTCCGGAACGGTGAGAATCGTGAACGCACGCGGGTCGGCGGCGGCCAGTTCGCTCCATTCCAGCGGACAGGATACCGGTGCGTGCGGCAGCGGCCGGGGGCTGTACGCACCGGCCATGGTTCGGTCCCGGTTGGCCTGGTTGTAGTCGATGAAGATGCGCTCACCGCGCTCTTCCTTCCACCAGTTCGTGGTGACCTTCGTGGGCATCCGTCGTTCCAGCTCGCGCGCCGCCGCGATGACCGCCTGCCGTACGTCGAGAAATTCCCGGGTTGGCTCGATCGGCGCGAACACGTGCAGCCCACGATTTCCCGAGGTCTTCACGAATGCGGTGAGACCAGCCTCCGCCAGCAAATTCTTCAACTCAATGGCGACGGGCACGGTGTCGGCAAAGTCTGTTCCCGGCTGCGGATCCAGGTCGATGCGCAGTTCGTCGGGATTGTCCGAGAGTTCGGCCCTGGACGGCCACGGGTGGAACACGATCGTATTCATCTGCACTGCCCACACTGCAGCGGCCGGTTCATCGATCACGAGCTGCGGATGCGTGCGCCCGCTCGGGTAGACCACAGGAACGGACCGCACATAGTCGGGCGCGCCCTTCGGCGGGTTCTTGGAGAAGAACTGCTCACCGTCGATGCCCCCGCTGAAGCGTTGCAGCGACACCGGACGGTCGCCGTTGACTCGCACGAACGCCTCGCCCACCTCCATGAGGTAGTGGGCGAGGTCGAGTTTAGTGATTCCCGGTTCGGGCCAGAGCACCCGGCTCGGGCTGGACAGGCGCACATCGCGCGGGCCATTCGGGCCAGCAACCGTCAGAACCACCGCATCAGAGCTCATGCGCACACTGTAGCCAAATTAGTTGTCAGCGCCAGCCTTCAGCCGACGCTCACCACAAACTACGGGATGGAGTTGAACTCGTCGGGGTTCGGACCGGTGCGCTCGTCGCGGTTCAGGGCGGTGATCGCGGCGATATCCGCTTCAGTGAGGACGAAGTCGAACAGGGCGAAGTTTTCGTCGACTCGGCTGCGGGTAACGGACTTCGGGAAGACGATATCGCCCCGCTGCAGGTGCCAGCGCAGGGTGACCTGAGCGGCGGACTTACCGAGGCGGTCGGCGATCCCGGTAATCACCGGGTCGGAGAGAACTGCGCCCTGCGCGAGCGGCGACCAAGCCTCGGTCGCAATGCCGTGCTCGGTGTTGAATGCCCGCAGCGCATCCTGCGTGAGGTACGGGTGCACCTCGATCTGGTTGACAGCCGGTACGGTGTCGGTCTCGTCGAACAGACGCTGCAGGTGCTCGCGCTGGAAGTTGCTCACGCCAATGGTGCGCACGCGGCCGGAGCGGTGCATTTCCTCCATTGCCTTCCAGGTCTCGACGAAGTCTCCGACAGCTGGAAGCGGCCAGTGGATGAGGAACAGGTCGAGGTAATCGAAGCCGAGGGCATCCAGAGTGCGATCGAAAGCGGCCAAAGCGTCGGCACGGTCATGATACCCGTTGTTGAGCTTGCTCGTGACGTAGATCTCGGACCGGTTCAGCGCAGACTCTGCGATAGCCTCGCCGACCTCTTTCTCATTGCCGTACATCTCGGCCGTGTCGATGTGTCGGTAGCCGGCTTCAAGAGCGGCAAGGGTTGCCGCCTTGGTCGTCTCCGGGGTGATCTGAAAGGTGCCGAATCCGAGCTGGGGAATCGTGGTGCCGTCATTGAGGGTGATGTTGGGAACTGCAGTCATGGGTCTATCTCCTCGTTCGAAATTTAAGTGCTCCGGTATCTGTCTCGCCGGTGACTTTATCGCTGATGTCACCCACCGACGGTGAGGCCGCTCGGTCGATGTAGGAACGTCAATCTGTCACGGTGAACGTACCTAACAGCGTGCACCCTGGCCAAAACCACCCTACCGAAGGAGATATTCCGTGCGCATAATGGCCGGGGCACACTCGCAGCCCGCACACAGTGTTGGCGCAATGTTTCAAGGTGCCGCTGTGGGGTGCGCGGGACCCCTCGTACGTCCGCTCTGCAGCCCGATTCCCCGTGCACCTGCTGATGACGCTCCCGGCACGCGTACGCTGAACGTGTGCCCCCAGTTCTGACCACCCGCTGATGACGCCCGCGCACCCAGCCCGGGCGGCGGCATCCGCTGGCTGGAACGGGCACTCACACGGCAGCTCCGACTATCGCAAGCTGCTGGCTGGCCTGTTCTTCGCCGGTATCGCCACCTTCGCCCAGTTGTACTCGCCGCAGGCTGTGCTCGCTCAAATCGCCGACGATGTCGGCGTGAGCGCAGCGGATGCCGCCCTCGTCATCTCCGCATCCACGCTCGGCCTGGCCGTCGGCGTGATTCCCTGGTCGCTGGTGGCCGACCGGCTCGGTCGGGTGCGGGCCATGTCGATCGCCGTGATCGCTGCGACGGTGTTCGGACTGCTGGTGCCGTTCGCGCCCACGTTCTCGCTGTTGCTCACCGGCCGTTTCATCGAAGGATTGATGCTCGGCGGGGTGCCGGCGATCGCGATCGCCTACCTGAGCGAGGAGATCGAGCCGCGGCACGCCGCCCGCGCGGCCGGCACCTACGTGGCCGGCACGTCGATCGGTGGGTTGATCGGGCGTCTCGTGGCCGGGCCGGTCACCGAGCTCATCAACTGGCGCGTAGCAGTCTTCTCCGTCGGCGTACTGTGCGCCGTGTCGGCCGTACTGTTCATCACCCTTATTCCGGTACCCCGCGGCTTTGTGCCCCGCAGCTTCGTCCCTCGCCGTGTGCGCGAGCGCGGCACCGATCTGAGCCTGGTCGTGCTGCTGCGCACCAACCTCAGGTCTACGCGCCTACTCGCGCTCTATGCCCAGGGGTTTCTGCTGATGGGCGGGTTCGTCGCCCTCTACAATTACCTCGGTTTTCGACTCGCCAACGACCCGTTCAACCTGCCGCAAGCACTGATCAGTCTCGTTTTCGTGGCCTACTTGGCCGGAACGTGGTCGTCGGCCCAGGCCGGCATCCTTGCCGCCCGCTTCGGCCGTTGGTCGGTTCTGCTCAGTGCGCTTGTCTGCATGACCGCGGGAGTGCTGCTGACCCTGTCGCCCCTGCTCGTGATCGTTCTATTGGGCGTGCTATTGGCTACGGCCGGGTTCTTTGCCGCCCATGCCGTTGCCTCAGGCTGGACCGGTGCCGAGGCCACGGTCGGTCGAGCCCAGGCCTCGTCGTTATACAACCTCTCGTACTATGCAGGGTCGAGCCTGTTCGGCTGGCTGGGAGGCTTGTTCTTCGTGCGATGGGGCTGGGGCGGAACCGTCGGTATGGTGGCCGGGCTCATGGCGGTGGCCGCCGCTCTCACCGTGGCCCTGTTACGACCGGCGAATCGGTGCACCGGCGACAGTTCTTCGCAGGTTACCTGCCTAGCATCGGATCATGATTGAGCCAGTGAAACGCGACCCCATCCACCCCGGCCAGGAATCCGTCTGGGACTACCCACGCCCACCCCGCGTCGAACACACCGACGAACACATCACCATCGAACTCGACGGCGTGACCGTCGCCGACACGCGGGATGTCGTGCGGGTGCTCGAGACCAGCCATCCACCCGTGTATTACCTGCCGCGGAGCGCCTTCACGCCCGGCGTGCTTCACCCGACCCCTGGCCACAGCTACTGCGAGTACAAGGGCGCTGCCGATTACCTCTCGGTTGGTTCCCGGCCTCGCGCCGCTTGGTGTTATCCCACACCGAGTACGGGTTACGAATCGTTGGTCGACCGGGTCGCCATCTATCCGGGGGCGATGGACCGGTGCACGGTCGACGGTGAAACGGTGCGCGCACAGGACGGGGACTTTTACGGCGGCTGGATCACCGATAAAATCGTGGGCCCGTTTAAGGGTGCTGCAGGCACCACGGGCTGGTAGCGCCTTCACATTATTTCGTAGCACGAAATATCTTTGCGGGGGTACGCTCAGACCAGTCATGCGTCAAACGCACCCGACAACTGAAGGAGCTCCTATGACCCACAATGCCGTGGACGAAGAAATTCTCCAGCAGTGGACCCGCCGCCTCAGCCAGGCACTCCAGATTTTGGACCTCGAGGTGGACAACCACGTCATACTCAATGTCGCCGATGAAGCCGCCCACGCGGTCAGTCCCATGGCCGCCCCAATAACGACGTTCGTCGTCGGTTATGCAGCCGGGTTGGCGGCAGCCCACTCGGCGACGGCGTCGCGCGCGGCCACCGCGCGGGCAGCGGAGATCGTGATAACTGTCTGCCAGCAGCCCGAGGACGAAAGCCCTGACCAAACCGGCTGGGTGAATACGGCGCAGTAACGTCACTGCGCAGTAACGACACTGCGCCGTAACGACACTGCGCCGTCGCACCACTTCGACCGTGCACCACGCCCGGTGCAGAATCAGGTCGCTGCACGCTCCAATCGAATGATGACAGCCTTCGACACCGGTGTGTTACTGCCGTCGGCGACGCTATCGAGCGGCACGAGCACATTCGCTTCCGGATAGTACGCGGCGGCGCAGCCGCGTGGCGTCGGATATGCCACCAGCCGATAGCCGCGCAACACCCGGTCGACGTTGTCACTGAACTCGCTGTGCACGTCCACCAGATCACCGTCGGCGAAACCGAGGTTGATCAGGTCTTTCTTATTGATGAAGACCACGTGCCGACCCTTCTTGATGCCGCGATAGCGGTCGTCGAGGCCGTAGATGGTGGTGTTGAACTGGTCGTGACTGCGCAGGGTCTGCAGCACCAAACGACCGGCCGGCACTTCGAGGTACTCGAGCGTGTTCGTGGTCAGCATGGCCTTGCCGATTGGCGTGTTAAAGGTGCGCGAGTCCCGCGGGCCGTTCGGCAATATGAACCCGCCCTCCTGGCGGATGCGTTCGTTGTAGTTTTCACACCCAGCGACCACGTGGGCGATGTGGTCACGGATGCGGTCGTAGTCGGCCTCGAATCCGGCCCAGTCGACGGCGACCGAGTCGGCGAGCACTGCGCTGGCCAGACGCGAAATAATCGCAACCTCCGACAGCAGGTTTGGCGCGACCGGTGTGAGCTTGCCCCACGACGGGTGCACCGCAGAAACCGTATCCTCCACGGAAACAAACTGCACCCCACTGGCCTGCTCATCAATTTCGGTGCGCCCCAGGGTCGGTAGAATCAGCGCTTCCTCGCCGGTGACGGCGTGCGAGCGGTTCAATTTCGTGGAAATTTGTACGCTCATTTCGGTGCGTTGCATGGCGGCTTCGGCAATGCCGGTGTCGGACATGGCTGCGACGAAGTTGCCGCCGAGCGCGATCCACACCTTCATCTTTCCGTCGCGCATCGCACGCACTCCGTCGACGGAATCAACGCCGTGCTTGCGGGGCGGGTCAAAACCGAATTCGGCTTGCAGTGCGTCGAGGAAAGCCGGCGGCATCTGCTCCCAGATACCCATGGTGCGGTCACCCTGTACGTTGCTGTGGCCGCGAATCGGTGAGGCACCGGCGCCGGGTTTGCCGATGTTGCCGCGCAGCAGCAGCAGGTTGATGACTTCTTTGATGGTCTCGACGCCTTTTTTCTGTTGCGTCAGCCCCATCGCCCAGGTAATGATCACCCGATCAGCGCCCAGGTAGCGTTGCGCCAATTCATCGATTTGTGCCGCGCGCAGGCCGGTTGCAGCCAGCACCATCCCCTCGTCGAGTTGGGCGAGATGCTGTCGCAGCTCGGTCAGCCCGTCGCAGTGTTCGTCAAGAAAAGCTTGATCAAGGACAGTCCCTGGGGCCGCGTCCTCGGCGTCGAGCACCCGCTTCGAGACGGCCTGAAGCAGCGCCATGTCGCCTCCGAGACGAATTTGCAGGAACTGGTCTGCGATGTCCGTGCCATGGCCAATCACTCCGCGCACCCGCTGCGGGTTCTTGTAGCGGCGCAGGCCGGCCTCGGGCAGCGGGTTGATGGCGACGATCTGGGCGCCAGCATCTTTGGCTTCTTCGAGCGCGGTCAGCATGCGCGGATGGTTGGTCCCGGGGTTTTGCCCCATGATGATAATCAGGTCGGATTTCGCAAAGTCATCGTAGCTAACCGTGCTCTTGCCAACGCCGACAGTCTGGCCCATGGCCCAGCCGGTGGATTCGTGGCACATATTGGAGCAGTCCGGCAGGTTGTTGGTGCCGTACGCTCGCGCGAACAGCTGGTAGGCGAATGCGGCCTCGTTGGAAGCGCGGCCACTGGTGTAGAAGGCCGCTTGGTCGGGCGAGTCAAGGCCTTTGAGTTTGGCGGCGATCACCCGAAAGGCCTCGGGCCAACTGATCGGGCGGTAGTGGTCGCTGCCGGCGGGCTTGTAGACGGGTTCGACCAGCCGACCCTGCATGCCAAGCCAGTATTCACTCTTTTCTCGTAGGTCGTCGAGGGAATGCTCGGCCCAGAAGCTTGTCGTAATGGTGATCGGGGTGGCCTCCCAGGTGACAGCTTTGGCGCCGTTCTCGCAGAACTCAAAGGCCTTGCGGTGCCCGGGGTCGGGCCAGGCGCAGCTCATACAGTCGAATCCGTCTTTTTGGTTCATCGAAAGCAGAGCGCGCATTCCCCGCACAGCGCCCATCTGCGTGATCGCTGGCTGCATGGAGTGCAGCACGCCCGGTACGCCGGCGGCCCAGGCTTTGGAGTGGGTGACCTCGATGTCGTCGTCTGTGACGTCATTGATCGGGGGTTCACTGCTCATGCTGCACCGCTCTCGTCGCATTATCACTTCGCCGCCCGTACGGTCGACGCTGGCACGATACACCTTCGGTAACGAGCGTATCCGCTTAGGTCTTGATTAATCTTATTCATACCCCCATGGGTATAAGGTGAAATCGAATCCGAACGAAAGGCACCAACCATGTGCAGAGCCGTCAAATGCAAGACCTGTCAGAAGACCACCTGGGCCGGCTGCGGCCAGCACGTCGACCAGGTCATGAAGGGTGTGCCAGGCAACCAGCGCTGCGAGGGGCATGTGACGGAGAAGTCCACCGGCGGCTTCTTCGCGCGCCTTGGCCTACGTCACCGATAGCGAAAGTAGACCTGAGCTTCGAAAAAACTGAATGCTGCGTCGGTCGACACTCCCACCGCTCACCGGCAGTCTCGCTGCGTACCTGACGGTCGCATCGAGCTCGAGTTCGCGATTGAGATCGGGGCGGGCCATGAGCATTCATGCGCCCGATATTGTGATCAAATGGACACGCTAACCTTTCGTCGCGTAACGACCGATGATGTTCCGGCCTTACTGGTCTTGGTGACAAACGCCTACCGCGGCTACCAGCGAACGGGTGTGCAGAAGCCCTTTCACTCCGACACGCGTTTCGGCGTGCCCAGGCGCGACGACCTGCAACTTGAGGTGCTCGAAAAAGTTCTGCAGCACGGCTGAACGCCCCCACTGCGGGCTCCAGCTAACGCATGGCAGGCCGCTTGGCACCTTACTGCGCGGGAGTGATGGGGTGTGAGCGCAACCACACGCCCGACGGGGGATGAAACGGCAGCAGAAAATGTAGGAGGAGTCCGGACAATGCCGTGACGGTTATCGCTCCGATGGCGCCGAAATTCGTGAACTGCGCCTCGACGTTGACGCCGACCAGCGTCGTCACGGTCCAGCCGAGCGCCCACAGCGCGGCGACGCCGAGGGCCCACAGCCAGCGTCGTCGCGCGCGTGGCGGCAGGGCGATGGCCTGAGCAATGCCGAGCACGAGCCCGGTGATCGCTCCCATGAGCGCGAGTTCGGCCAGGGTCGTTCGATAGTTGACAACGGTCGAGCCGAACAGTAGCCCCACACCCATGCCGATCGCCGTCAGGGGAATCCAGCTCAGCGGGTTGAGGCGTTTTCGGCTAACCAGCACCTGGCCGAGGCCGATGACTACGCCACAGACCGCTCCGCCGATGAGGGCTGAAACCGGGTTACTGAGCCGGCCACCCACCGCGATACCGGCCAGACCGGCAACCGGAAATGCCAGAGCGCCGACCAGCCAGAGCAGCCAGGTTGAGAGGAAGGTAGGATTTCGAAAGCTCGGATTGCGGTGAAGTCCGCGCACGCTGGTCACGATTCTGCTCCAATCCCAAGCATCGGTCGGTGCGTTTAGTCCGGTCAGCCAGAAGAACCTACGACCGACGCGCAGTCATGTTACGCCCACGCCGGTGCGCCAACGGGTGGTGCACCGGCGTTACAGCACGCTGCGCTGAAGCAGGCGCGGCATCCGTTCGTCAGCTAAGCCGCGGCTTGCGGCGACGTCAACGGTGTGATGTAGGAGTAACCGGTGGTCGTGTTCTTAGTGATCGACAGCACGAGCTGCATGGATGGTTCAAGCGCGGTGACCTTGTCGAGCGGAGCCCCAACGATGAGTTGAAAGCCGAGGCCCTTCCACGCGGCGACGGCTCGGCCGGCGAACTCAGCGTCGGATTTGACGAAACCCTCGTCGAGAAAGACCGGCGCGAAGCGCGGCCGGGTGCGGCTTTCATCGCCGAGCTGAAAGCGCAGGGCTGCGCCGACCACGAAAGCCACGAGCTCCTGCGACTCGCCACCGCTTTTTCCGCCGAGGGACGAGTAGGTGCTGACGCGGGTGCCGTCCTGCGTCACGCGAACGGCCGTGATCTCGACGTGCTGGCGCACATCGAGCAGCACATCGCGCTGGGAGGTGGTGGTGCCGTCAGAGCGCCGAATCACAGCCATGAACTGCTGCAGCCGGGTGAAGCGGTCCTCCGTTTGATCGTCGGTGAATTCTTCCGTCGCGCCGGAGGAGAGCGCCTTGAGCTCCTTACGGAACGCGGTCGCGTCGTCGCGGTGCAGTCGCCGCAGCGAAATCTGCAGGCGGTCGCGGTTTGCGCCGAACGGCAGGGTCGCGAGGATCTCATTGATTGGCCGTAACCGGTCTTCGATCTCTTCGATGGCCGTGTTGAACGCGCCGGTGAGCGGCACGAGGTCCTGCCCGCTCCACGAAGAGAGACGGCGTTTCCATTCCTGGCGACGTTCGGAGAGGCCGAGGGTGCGGATGGCATCGAGAATATCGGTGTAGCTCGTGACCGATTCGAGTGCGACACCGATATTCGGGTCGGGCCAGCGGGCCTGGTAGGCCTGGAAGATGCCGATCATGGTGGCTCGGTCGCGCGCGGCACTGTCGCGATCCTGCGCCGACTGATTGATCAGCCGTTCGCGCAGTCGTTTCAGACCGCCGGGAAAAGCGGCAAGGTCGTTCTGATCGGTGACCAGCGCGAACTGCTCGCCGAGGTGTGCGGCGTGCTCCTCCGAGAGCGTGAGCGCGTCATCGATCTGCTCGAGTCTGTCGTTCACCGTGTCCTGCGCGTCGACGATGCTGCCCTGCTCCTCACCCAGCACCGCACCGACCCCGTCGGTGGTGTGCTTCAGTTTCTGGGCAGCGTCGAGTTCGTCGGCGAGGCGACTCTCCTCGTCGCTCAGGGCGCGCAGAATATCGCTGCCGGAGCGCATCCGCTCGTATTCGGACTTCTTGTCGGCAATGCGCCGAGCGGTCGCAGCGACGTCAATCGCCGACCAGTCGGTGTCGAGAATGTGCTGGTGAGCGGTCTGGAGGCCCCGCAGCTCACCCAGTTGCGCTGTCACAGCGGATGCCCGCCCCGCGTGAGCGTCGGCTGCCAGTCCCTGCGCCGCCAGCTCCACCGCAATCTCGTCGAGCCGAGCTCGGCTGGAGAACCCGATGATCGACTTCTGGCCGGTGTTCGCGCCATGGGCTCCGCGGGAACCGTTGCGGGTCTGCCCGCTCGCGGTCACCCGTGCACCCCCACCACCCAGCTCGGACGGACTGGCCACGCAGAGCGCGTCGAGGTTCGACGATCGAAGGCGCGCCTGCACCCAGCTGCTGAACGGGGAATCCTTCACGTCGAGCTTGCCCGACACATACCGGGCGTCGCCGGCGACCGCCTCGTGCGGCTTCTGCGCTACACCCTCGAAGTGGATGCGCAGCGGCAGCTGCAACGGGTCGATCGCCGCGCTCAGGTGGGCGAGCCGCCTCTCGTCGACGAGCAGCACACGCACAACCGAAGACAGGGTCACCTCGGCGGCCTGCCGCCACGCTTCTTCACCGGCGGCGAGGTCGATGAGTTCGGCCACGAACGGCAACTCTTCGGCCCCGATACCGGCAGCCTCGGCGATGAGCAGCCTGGCCTGGTGCAGGGCCTGCGGCACGAGGCTTTCGCGCCCGGTCAGAAACGCACGCTCCTGCTTGAGGGAGCGGATGCCCTCCTCCACCGGGTACGCCTCGCGCTGCAGTGCCAAGCGAGTCGCCTCCAGGGCGGTCTCAGCGGCGCCGAACCCGGCGGCAAACCGGGAAGCGCTCTGCTGGGCGGCCGCGAAGCCGGCGGCGGAATCGATCGGGGCGGTGAGGGTTCGCACCCGATCGTCGAAACCGGTACGTTCACGAACCACGTCGTCGTGCTGATCGCCCAGGTGCACGAGTTCGGTCTGCAGGCGTTCGAGCACGTCGCCGCCGTTGTCGCGCTGCTGTTGTTGCAGCTCGGAGACGCGGGTCTTGAGCGCGGTCTCCGCGTCGCGGGCCGTTACCCGGGCGGCCTGGTTGTCACGGCGCGCGGTCCGGTTGGTGTCGGCGGCGGTCTCGAGCAGTGTCTGCTCGGTGAGCAGCTGCCAGAGCACGAACGGGGTGTCCCCTGCCCGGTGTACCCCGAAGGTGTCGACCAGTTCGGCTTTGGCGGTGGCCGTTTCGTAGGCCTGGTACAGGTCGGGCAGGCGTTCGAGCACCTGGGCCTTCTGCGCCTCGGTGACCATGGCGCCATAAGACCGTTCGAGGTCTTCGAAGTGGTCGACGGCTTTGTCGGCGGCGGCGAAGGTCGCCGGCTCTTCGAGCACCATCGACTTGTAGAGTCCGTCGACCGTTTTCACCTGCTGACCAGCCTGGATGCGAGCGAGCAGTCGCAGGGCTTTGCCGCCCTCGCCGTTGGCGCCAATGCCGAGCCGGGTGTACAGGGTTTGGGCGAACGCCGCGTAGGTGTCGAACACGTCGAGGCCCTCGAAGCGGGCCTTGAGGGCGCGCTTGTCGAACCGGTTCTCGGCGCACGAGGCGAGGTCGCGTAGGTCAAGGTATCCGTCGGTCGTAGCCATTTTCATGGCGACGTCGGCGAATTTATGGGCGCCACGCGGTACGAAGTAGGCCCGCAGCACGGTGAACCGGCGTTTGTTGTCGTCGATGAAGGTCAGGGCGATGGCGCCCCAGGTAGCCTCGTGCGCGCCGCGCAGCACCTGGTCGGTCAGCTCACCGGTTGCCGCTTCCCGGTTGGCGTCGGTCTTGCCACGCAGGTAGGTCATCAGGTTGCGCTGGTCGTGGCTACGGGCACGACCGGAACCGGCATCGTTCGAGGCACCGTTGAACGGGGTGTCCGAGGGCATCATCAGCGCAAGGTAGGCGTCGAGCAAGCTGCTCTTGCCGGTGCCTGACGCACCGGAGACGAGCGTCGACGAAGCACTGAAGTCGATCGCGTGGTGGCCGTGAAATCCGCCCCAGTTAACCAATTGCATGGATTCAGCCCGCCACTGCGTAGTGCCCTCTGTGGCGCCGTCGATGTAGAACAGCGGGGAATCGTTCATACGAGGGGCTCCAGGGTTTCGATGGTCTGCAGCGGTCCGGAATTTTCTTCGCGCAGCCAGTCGAGCAGTTCGCCGAGGCGTTCAACCGACAGGAGCACCTCGATCACCGCCGAAACGCGAAAACGATCGGGGTCACTGGTCTTCAGCAGCACCCGCGCCTTGGCGAGGCTGTCGACCGCGGCCGATGCCTTGCGGGCGTCGCCGGAGAGGTCGGTGGCGTAGTCCGGGCGAAAGTGCGCGACGTTCTCGACCAGGTTGTCCCGGTCGACGAGCACGATCTCCTGGCCATTGGCCAGTTCGCTGCGAAACCGCTGGCGCAGCAGCACGAGCAGAATGGTCTCTTCACGGGTGTAGGCGACGTCGTGCAGCAGTGTGGGAAACCGCTCGCCGCCCTCGGCGACCGCCTGCCGTTTGAACGCGACCTCGTAGTGCAAGTCAACCTGCAGGTCGAGAAAGACGTCATTGAGGCGCGACTTGAGCAGGCTCTGTGAGGTGAGCAGCGTCTGCCATTCGGCCGGCTGCAGGGCCGCCGAGATATAGCGGTGCTTCAGCAGCAGCACCAGGGTGCGCCGCTGCTCCACGCTGAGTCCGCCCTCATCGCCCTCGAACAGCGACAGGCTCCGCGGATCGCTGTCGATCCCGGTGTCGGCCACGTCGTCCATCACGTCGTCATTCATGCTGGTATCCCAAATTCTGGGCGGCAAGGACCGCCGTGTCGTCGTCGGTCAGAATGCGGCGCGGCACGTCGAAGAGCCGCACCGAGCCATCCGGTCGCACCGTTTCGAAGCTTTCCAGGCCGACCGAATCGGTCTGGCTCAGCTGGGCGGCCAGCTGCAGCAGACCGAGAATCTCTACCGGCCGACGCAGACTCGCATCGAACCCGTTGAACAGGCCACCAACGGATGCCGCCTCCCCCGCGCCGGAACCCGCTGCGAACGCCGCGACGAGGGCGTCGCGCAGTTCTTGAAGCAGCGGCCCGCCCTGCTGTCGCAGGTCGCCCAGGCTCGGCGCAGCCGGTGCAGCCGAGGACACGTCGATCAGCGCGGGCGGGGCCCGATGAGCGACGGGGTCGTAGAACCGCTCCCGCAGATGTTCGACGTCCAGGGTGCCGGGCATGAGCTCGGTGGTGACAGTGGAACGGGGCCCGGCGGTCTGCATCCAGGTCGCGAGTTCGCGGTTGATATCCCGCAGCACTCGTTCCAGCTCGCGGTCTTTCACCACGTCGTGGTTGACGATGTGCTCGCGCAGGGTCGTCGTGAGCCCTTTGCGCTGGGTGAGAACGTCATCGATGCCCTTGCGCAGCAGTGTCACGGTGCTCATGAAGCTGCGACGTTCGTTCAGGCTTAGTTCGAGAGCGAAGGGATGCAGCAGGATCGTCTCCAGATCTGCCTTGAGCCCCTGCATGAGAGTGTCGTTGCGCAGCAGGGTGAACGCGCCCTCGAAGGCGCGACCCTCAGCGGTCGAGGACATGAGGGCATCCGTTTTGGCCAGGTAGTCGTCGAGAACCTCGCTGATCGGGCGTTCCTCGCCGCGAAAGTCGCTGACGATCTGCCGGTGCATGGCAGCGACCGACTCCTCGACCCGTTTGAAATCGCTCGGCAGCTGCTGAATGAGGTCGATGAGGTTGGCGTAGCCTTCGTGCATTTGCTCGTTCGACGCGGCTTCGATAGCGCCGCCGTCGGCGAGGCGATCGCGCTCGCTGGTCAGTTCGTCGATCTGCTGGTCGAGGCGGCGAACCCGCTCCTCGCGGTCGGGGTTTGCCTCTGTGGCTCGGTGGCGCACGGTGTCGACGATCGTCGAGAGCCTGGATTCGCTGATCAGCGCCCGATCGCTGGCGAGACCGTCCACGAGCAGCAGGGCTTCGAGCGCGTGGCTGGTGAGTGAGTAGTACTCCTCACTCCCCTCGCCGGCGTCGCGGATCTCCCGGTACAGCCATAGGTCGTTCATCCACTGCACGCAGAGGGCCCGGCCGGTCTTTTCGGGGGCGTCGACGCCGGTGCTGCGGAGGTCGGCGAGGTAGGCATCCACTTGGGTGTGCAGCAGCTCGCACGCTACGCTGCGGCGGTCCCGGCTGAACGAGGTTTTGAACACGGCGAGCACGAACGGGGCCCATTTGCGGTCGAGCAGGCGCAGGGTGGGTTTGTCGAAGGCAACGCGCACCCGCGCCAATTCGCTCGCAATATCACTCAATAGCTGGTTCCTCTCCAGCTCTCCACTTTAACCGATTGGGCGGGTTGCCTCTGACCCGCTCAGCCGAGCAGGCGCGGCCGCTTCCAGTCGGTGCCGTGCACGTGCAAGTCGAGAAAGACGAACACGGTCTGATACCAGACGACGGCGTGCTGCGGCTTCAACACCCAGTGGTTCTCATCGGGAAAGAAGAGGAACTTGTGCTGGGTGCTGCCGTCAGCATTGGCGTGGTGCTCGGCCAGTTCCGACCACAGTCGCAGGCTTTCGCCGATCGGCACCCGATAGTCGTGGTCGCCGTGAATGACCAGCATCGGCGTGACAATGTCGCGCACCGCCTGGTGCGGCGAGTTGTCGACCATGCCCTGCGCCGAGAAGATACTCTGCCAGTACTCGGAGTTGTCGGTCGTGCCATTGAACTGGTCGAGCGCCCAGAGACTCGCGTGGCTGACGATGGCACGGAACCGGTCGGTGTGCCCGGCGACCCAGTTGGCCATGTAGCCGCCGAAAGATCCCCCCATCGCTGCCGTGAGGGTCTCGTCAATCTCGGGGAGGGCTTCGGCGGCGTCGGTGATCGCGAGCAGGTCGGTGTAGGGCTTAGCGCCCCAGGCGTTCCAGCCGCGCGCGATGAAATCGAGACCGTAGCCGGTAGACAGCGCAGGGTCGGGCAACAACACCGCGTAGCCGCGGGCCACGGCGAGCAGTGGGCTCCACCGCCAGCTCCAGGCATTCCAGCTGTTCAGTGGGCCGCCGTGGATCCACAACAACAGCGGGGCCGGATGCTGCGCCGAGGCTCGATCAGGCAGCAGCAGCCAGGCGCGCACTCGCGCCCCGTCCTCGGCGAGAGTCTCGACCTCGGTGATCGTGCCGGGAACGTCGGGCAGCGCGGCCGGTGTAGCCAGCGAGGTAACGGAGCCGGAGCGGCTGATGCGCACCGGATGCGCCGGTGCGATCCACGAGGAGCGCAACGCTACGAGGTCGCCGGTCTTGGCGTCGACACACACATTCGTGTAGCTGAAGTCATCGGTGGTGAGCTGTTCGGGGGCCCCGCCGTCGAGCGGTATCCGAAACATGGGTCCGCGGCCGTTGTGATCGGCGGTGACGATGAGAGCCTCGCTGGAGTCGGTCGGTATGTCGAAGACCAGGCTGGTCGGCCAGCGGTCCCATTTGGACGCGAGGCGGCGCGGGTTTCCACCGTCGAGGTCGGCGACCCAGATTTCCTGGTCGGCCGGGCCCTCCGGCGTGCTGACTGCGGAACGCACGAAGGCGATCTGTCGGCCGTCAAGGCTCACGGCCGGCGACTCGAAGTCGACTTTCGGTTCGTCGAACAGGGTGGTCTGGGTGCCGGTCGCCACGTTGATCGACACCAGTACGTAACGGCCGGAGCGCTGCTCGGCCACCTGCAGCGCCACGATCAGCGTGGTTCCGTCGGGGGTCAGGGCCTGGCCGGCGGCGTCCATGGTGCGGCCGGGGGTGGGCGTCAAGTCTCGGGGACGTGGGAGGTCGGCAGGGTAGGGAGCGGGGGCATCCGCTTTGCTTTTGATAGTGGGAGTCGCGATCGTGTCGTGCAGATCAGCGAGGTCGAGCGCGAGCAGGTGCGGCTCGGCGGGGCCGAGGTCGTGGTCCCAGTGACGCACCGGGTAGCTCTCGTGCAGAATGGCCGCGACCTTCTTGTCGGTGCGCTCCTTGCGTGCGACGCTTTCCGATTCGAGGTCGGTGGCACTCGGCAGCAGGTCGGCGGCGATCACGAGCGACCGGGCTGCGGTCGCCACGGCGGCGATGCCGGATACTCCCCCGGTGAGTCGGGTGATGGCGCGGGCTTCACCGCCGGCTGCGGGCAGCAGCCAGAGCTGGGCGGCCTCGGCGTCCTTTTCAGAAGCGGCTGCGTCGGGCCGGCCGGAGACGAACAGAACGTCACCGGCGGCCGTGAACGCCGCCTGCGATTCGCCCTTCGCCGACCGGGTCAGGCGAGTGGGAATCCCGCCGCCGTCGCCAGCCACCGACCAGAGTGCCCGCTCGTAGCTGGTCTGATCGCGGGTGAGGGTGGCGACCGTGAGTACGATCCGTTGCCCGTCGGGCGAGAGCGCGAGGCCCTCGACGCGCGGCAACGCGATGTAGTCGTCGAGGCTGGAAAATGGCGTGGTGTGGGACTCCGCTGTCATGATTGCAGGCTAGCCGATGCGGATGGCCAGCCTCGTGCTCACCATGATTGGCTCGGCTTGGCTAGGTGCGCCAGGGTGGTTCGGGGCTGGGGGTGTTGGCGCGGTGGGTGTGGGCGGGGCGCCAGGTTTGGGTGGGGTCCCAGAGTAGGGGCCCACGTATTTGGGGTCTGTCGTTGGTCATGCGGATGTTCCAGCCGCTGGTGTCGATGGTGTGGTGGTGGAACCAGCACAACAGGGTGCCATTGGTGGTGGTGGTTGGTCCGCCCTGGTGGTGGGGTTGTATGTGGTGGACTTCGCACCAGCGGGCGGGGATGGTGCAGCCGGGGATGATGCATCCTTCGTCGCGGGCGGCGATCGCGGCTCGTTGCTTCGGGCTGAAGCAGCGCATTTTGTCGCCGAGGTAGAGGATGTCGCCGTTGGTGCCGACAACGATTTTTTGGGTGCCGCCGGCGCAGATGGCTTCTTTCACCCGGCGCAACGATACGGGGGCTTCGATGCCGTCGATCCAGCCGACTCCGCGGCCCTGGTCGAGGTCGGTGGCGTTGACGTGGATCGTCACGGTGGGAGCGGCGCCACCCATGGTCGGGGTCTTCGGGTCTCGCGCGGCGGATTCAAAGACCGAGCGGAGGATGTCGGCGCGTTTTTCGCCGGCGGTGCGGCGGTCGCCGTCGTAGCGGGTGTCGCCGCTGAATGGGTCGGCGCTGAATCGCTCACCGTCCACGCTCGAGTCGCCGACATCTAGGCCGTCCAACTCGGTGCCAGCGCCAGCGCCGTCAGCGGGGTCGGTGGGTTCGAACCGAGGTGTGCGCGACCGGGCCGACAGGTACGTGTCGAAGAGGGTGTCCATGATGCCGCGTAGTTCGGGGGTGACGTCGGCGCGCATCGGGTAAAGCCCGTTGCGCAGCAGCCCGAACGTGAGCGTGCTCTTCGCCTCGACGATGTCGTCGTTGGGGGCGGTGCCGTCGGGGTCGAGCCGGCCCTGCCACTCCAGGGCTTGCGCCCGCAGCAGGTCGGGCGCGAATCGGATGCCCGCCCCGGGCAGTCCGGCCGTCTCCGGGGTGATCGTTCCGGTTGCGGTGGCGACCAGGGCACGTTCAACATGGTCAAGGCCGTCCTGCAGAACTTTCCCGTGCAGCGCGGTCAACGTGGTGGCGATGATCTCCGCCGCCTCAATGCCGAGGTCGCCACTGACGAGGCCTGCGGCGATGACCGGATACCGGGCTGGCACCGGCAGGCCCAGCGGCGTGCGTTCCACCACGGTCTCGCCAAGTTTCAGGCGCCGTTTGGCTTCACGGCCGGAGATGCCGGCGAGCTGGGTGATGAATTCGATCCGGGTGCGGCATCCGTTTCTGTAGGCGAGCGACCCATTGCCGAGGTCGGTCTCGGCACGAACGCCAATGTCGGTGGTGGCTCGTAGTCTTGCACCATCAACCCTGCGACCCAGCTCTTCCAACGCCGCCAGCACCGCGACAGCTTCAGCATCATCGAGGTGACCAAACCGAGTTCCGTCTAAAACAGAGCCCAGCAATGCACCAGCCTGACCAATGACCGCAACCCGGGAACCCTCGGGTTCCGGCACAGAGCCGGCTGCGGCGGGCGGGGCGGTGAGGGTCATGGCGTCGGTGCCTCCTTCACCCACAATTATAATCCAAATCGCCCCTAAACGCGAGAAGATCTCAGTAATTATCTGAGGTTTTTTGCGAGATACATACGATGCACGATCGCTACAGGCTGCTTGGCACGACGACTTAAAGACTCGGTGACCGGCTTCTCCCCTGACCACGTGTGCAGGTCAGCGGTGCCATGCCTATGCGTCACCGAGCGGCGCGTCCCCCACCAGATACAGCCGCTGCGTCGCCCGGGTCATTGCGACGTAGAGCGCGCCGGCTCCACGCTCGGAGGCCGCGAGAATGGCAGCCGGGTCAACGACGATGACCGCGTCGAACTCCAACCCCTTGGCATCCTGCGGGGTGAGCAGCGCAATCTCGCGGCTGAGGCCAAGCGCCCCGACGCCGAGCAGATCGCCGAATTCAGCGCGCAGGGTGGATTCAAGGTCGTCGAGAGCGGCGTCGACGACGATCACGGCGAGGGTGCCGCCGGCGCCGAGGGCCAGATCGCGGCGCACCGCGACCGCGGCATCCGCTACCGTTTCGACCGGCCACTCGCTCGACCGCACCGTACGGGACGGCGTAATCGGCAACCGGTGCGACATCGCGACAGTCTCGGCCGCCGTAGCGATCTGACTCGGCGTGCGATAGTTCACGGTCAATTCTTCGAGCCGCCAGCGGTCGGCCTCCGGCGAGCCTTCAAGTACCGGTTGCAACGCCTCTTTCCAGCTGGCAGATGCCGCGGCGCTCGCCGCCTGCGCGATGTCACCGACAATCGTGAACGACCGGCGCGGACCGCGCCGCAACACCAGCCGCCACTGCATCGGCGAGAGTTCCTGCGCTTCGTCGATGACGACGTGTCCGAAGGTCCAGCTGCGATCTCGCGCCGCACGCTCACTGGTCGTGGCGCGTTCGTCGAGTTCGGCGCTGCGCGCGGCGAGGTCCTTCGCGTTGACCAGACCCTTCACCTGCATGTTCTCAATGGCCGTTTCGGCGTTCTCCACGTCGCGCTTGCGCTGCTCTTTGACCGCACGCTTCTTCGCCTGGTCGACCGCGTTATATTCACCGAGCAGCTCCGCCGCCTCATCGAGCAGCGGAATATCGGCGATCGTGAACTCGGCGTCCCGCGGCCGCGCCAGCAGTTTGCGCTGCGCGAACCGCCAGCGGGGGGTGAGTTCCTCCAGCCACTGCGGCCGCGCATAGAGGTCCTGCAGCAGTTTTTGCGGCGTCAACGGCAGCCAGGCGGTGTTCAGGGCGACCCGAACATCATCGGCCAGACGCAGGTCTTCGCGCAGCATCGGCAGGTCGGTGTCGTCCATCGACCGGCCCTGCTTCTGCAACTGCTCAAGCCACACCCGGGAGAGCGCGTTGATAGCGGTCTTCACAAAAGTGACTCTGGCCTCGTTGTGGGTCTTACCGGTGCCGCGAGCGCGTGCGATCGCATTGGCGACAAGCTCGGGCTGCAGCACGATGCGGTCGCCGTTCACCACCAGCTGCTGCGGGGCCGAAGGGGTGCGCTGCCGTGAATGCACGGCCCGCGCGATGAGGTCGGCCATGAACGCCTGACCTTTGAGGGCCGCGACGGCCGGGGCATCCGTTTTGGTGGCTTCGATGCCGGGAAAGAGCTGGCCGACGGTGTTGAGCACGACGCCGGTTTCACCGAGCGACGGCAGCACCGCCTCGATGTACTGCAGAAAGGAACGCGACGGGCCGATGATGAGTACGCCACTGTCGCGCAGCCGATCCCGGTGCGTGTAGAGCAGGTAGGCGGCACGGTGCAGCGCCACGGCGGTCTTGCCGGTGCCTGGACCACCCTGCACGACGAGAACACCGGCCAGCTCCGAGCGGATGATGCGGTCCTGCTCCGCCTGGATGGTCGAGACGATATCGGACATGTGCCCAGTGCGCTGCGCGGTGAGCGCTGCGAGCAGGGCACCCTCGCCCTGGTGCGTGGCGGCCGACGGGTCGGCAAGCAGGGCCGCGTCGAGGATCTCGTCTTCGATGCGGATGATGCTGCGTCCTTTGGAGAGCAGGTGGCGGCGGGCTCTGGCGCCGAGCGGCGTGGCGGCGGTGGCCTGGTAGAAGGCGCTCGCTTGCGGCACTCGCCAGTCCAGCAGCAGCGGCTTGTGGTCTTCGTCGCGCAGACCGACCCGGCCGATGTAGCGGTAGACCGAGTCGCCGGAGTCATCGGGCATGGTTTCCAGCCGGCCGAAGGCAAGTCGGTCGTCGACCTCGCGCAATTGCACGATACGGTCCTCGTAGAGGCGCGCGAAGGTGTCGCGTTCGCTGCGGGATTGGTGGTTACCGCCGACGTCCAAGCGGCGCACCGCTTTGAGCTGGCCTTCGGCCTCTTCCTGCAGCGCGTCGAGCCGCTCATACAGCGCCCGAACATAGTCCTGCTCTCGAACAAGCTCCTGGTCGATCACGCACGCACCCCTTAAACCGAAGTCCCTAGTTTAGTCGCGGTCAGTGTGGGCTTGGCTGTGTGTATTGAGCCGCCCAGGAAGGCTCGGCCAGGCACGCTTCGTTCCGGTGCGGCCTTGATCGGTGAACGCCATCTCGGCCGTCGTGCCGCGAGTGACGAGGACATCCCTCTGAGCCGGGGATCCTGCTCGTTGGTGGATACGGGCGCGTGGCCTTCCGGTCCAACTGTTGGACCGTACCGTTAAGCCCTCTTGACCGGGAATTTTATCGGACAGGGCTTACGGGAGTGATGCGGCCCCGAAACTCTGCGGATCACCTGCGGCGCTCCGTGCGTGTTTGAGTGTCCCGGTCACCGTCGCCCTTGCGGGCGGAGAGCCGCGGTACCGTCGATGACATGATTACCACCGCTTGACTTCGCCTTCGGCCTTGACGCCGTGCTGATGTGGGCCATCCCCCACGCAACAACATCCGGCCGACTTGTGGTTTGATCAACAACGTGCGCCATTCCGTTTCGAACCGACACCGTCCGAGCACCGTCGCATGGTTGTCCCTCGCGGTGTGCGGCACGCTCACTGGTTGCGCGGGAGCAGTCCCGGCGTCGGACGCGGTGTCACAAGTGTCGGCGCGCAAGGCAGTCGCTAACGTCTCTCGGGGTCTCTACCGTGAGGGGACGGACGTGATCGATGACTATGCCCGCTGGGCTGACACCGACACCGAGAAATCGACCGTAGTCGAGTTGATCGGCTACGAACCATATCCCGGCGCGATCCACGGCGAACCAGTTGGAGCGCTGCAGTTTCGTGCGACGATACAGCCCACCCCGAACGAAGGGCCGCACGTCGCTTGCTTTGAGTCGCAGTTCGATTTCTGGGGCGTCGCGACCGAGGAGCCCGGCGAATGGAGCGACGACACAGCGGTCGCCCACGACATCGCTTGCCCGCCGGACGCAAAGCGCATCCCCCCTCCGGTAGACACCCGCTTGGTTGACGTTGTTCCCGACGGAGCGGAGGCTCTCGTCGTCGAGGTGCTGACAAACGCGCCGTCCGCGGCATCCGCTGACGACATAGTCGCCGAGATCGTCAAGCGAATGCCGCAGCCGACCGGTGAGCGTCAGGTCGCGTTCGATCCCGAGGCGACGGTAGTCGACGGCGACATCGGCTTCGCGATGGGCGATGGGGACGACTGCCTGCTCGTGAAACGAGACGTCGACGGCGTGCAGGTGTTGCAGGTGCCCAAGATTCTGCTTCAGCCCGGAGAGCTCGGGTGCGCAGCCGGCACGGCGCTCCAGCCGGGCGACCAGCTACGGTCCCCCCACTGACCCAGAATCTGGGCGCCCGGCAATCGCCCCGATTGGCCGCGGATCCGTCGCGCAGGGGGTTCCCCTTGTGGGCGGCCGCTGCTGCTGGGTGCGTACTCTGTGGAAAGCTGGAGGTGTGGAGTACGACAACGCAATCGACACGCTGATCGCCTGGGCGCAGAAGAGCGAGAACGTGCGCGCGATGGTGATGACTGGGTCCGCAGCCGCCCACGAGACGCACCCCCTGTCGGATCGCGATATCGAGATCTACGCCACGGACCCGACACCGCTCCTCGCAGACGATTCCTGGTGGGATCAACTTGGGGAGGTGCTCGTTGTCGAACGCTTGGCAACCCCCGGTTGGCACCCGGCCCGCTTGGTTTACTACATCGGGGGCAAGCTGGACCTGACCGTCATCAGGGCTGACGCGCTGCCGATGATCCGCCATGAGCGGCCTTTCACCTTCCTCGTGGACAAAGACGGTCTTTCCGGCTCACAGCACGTGGCTGCGGTGATGTCTTCCTTGCCCGACGAGGCGGCATTTCAGGAGCGACTGAACTGGGGGTACGCGGCCGCACTGATGTGCGCGAAGGCAATCGTCCGAGACGAGCCATGGTCATGCAAGATTCGAGACAGAGATCTGAAAGCGTCACTGCTGACCTTCATCGAGTGGGATCATTACGCGCGGCACGGACTTAACTACGACGTGCGCTTCCTGGGGTCCCGCATGCGGCAATGGATGGACGCCGACGTGCAGCAAGCGCTTGAACAGTGCTGGGCACATTTCGACGCGGTGGACTCTGCCAAGGCTTTGCGCGCTTCGATCGCCTTGTTCGCCAGGCTTGGCAGGCGTCTCGCGGACGGCCTTGGTTTCCGGTCCTTCAACCACGAAAGCGTCCACCGCGAGATCGAAGTCATCCTCGCCATGCGTCCGGATGCCCGCTAGGGGTTCCCCAAATGACACAGCAGGATGTCGCGGTCGACGTCCGGCTTACGGGCAGCTCCTGCAGAATATCGACTCAGGCAGATGTTTCGGTCGATTTGTCACGTTATGGCCTTTCACTCACATGAGTAGGTATGGACGAAATGACGGATGAGGTTGACGCACGCATTCGTGCGCTCGGGCAGTTGACGGCGCATGCTGGGGCGCAGGAAGCCGCGCGGGCCTTGGTCGTGGCGCTTGAAGCACCAGAAAATCGGCTGGCGGCGGCAAAGACACCTGCCCGGCAGCGGCGTGGGTTCACCCGACGTCGGTGGATCTGGACCGGGAGCCTCATTGCCCTGGCTGGCTTGGGGGTAGCGGTCCCGGCAGCCGCATTAAGCTCCTGGCTCGCGCGCACCGGCGAGTTTGGCGATCCCCAGACGAGTACCGAGGTGGACGAAACCGAGTGGATCCTGCTCGGTGCCGACGACGCACCCCAGGTGGTGGTCGAGGCGTACCCCGACTACCTGACCCTGCCGGATGGAGTTCCGGCAGAGGCAGCGATCGCCAACGTGTCCGGAATCTTCGACCGGCTCAACACCGAGTCCGCAGGACAAGGAATCTTCCAAGAAGGCTTGTTGACCCAAACGTATGAGGGTTTCGCGATCTGCGCGTGGACCGGAGATTGGCTCACCGCGCAAAACGCCTCCGATTCTGCGCGCGAGCAACTCGCCGTCGACTGGCTGAGCGACACCGACAACTTTCGAACAACTGTGGCCAGTGATGGCGGCGGCGTCACGGATCGCCTCCTGAGCTTTGCTGCGGGAGCGCGCGACGGCGACGTCACGTTGGTGGAGACTGCTTATACCGAGCAGAACTGCGACACGAGGCTGGGTGGGGGAGAACGATGAACTATGAATCCACGGCGGTCGCACTGTCGGAGGCCATTTCTGACGACGTGGAGAGCTTCATCCGGTCGATCGCGGATGAACTGCTCGGCTATTTCGCCCGCCGCGTCGTTCCGCACGAGGACGCCGCCGATTGCCTCTCAGAGACCCTGCTGGTCCTCTGGCAGCGCAGCAATCGGCTTCCCGCGGAGCACGGCGACCGGCGTGCGTGGAGTTACGGAATCGCCCACCGCGTCCTCGCGGCGCAGCGGAGAAATGGTTTGCGACAGCTCTCCTTGGCGACTCGACTGCGCGAAGAGCTGCAGTTTCGGCCACTGGCTTCTGAGTCCGGTGACGATGAAGCGATCACTGCGCTTGCGTCGCTTTCCGCACGCGATCGAGAACTGGTGACACTCGTGGTCTGGGAAAAGCTGACCATCGCGCAGGCGGCCACGGCCCTAGGCATCAAGGCAGAAGCGGCCCGGGCCCGATACTCCAGGGCACGCCGCAGCCTTCGCTTGCGCCTCAGCGCACCTGTCTAATACGCATATGTCAACCGCAGACACAAAGGCAGATGTGGCAGAGCCGCTCAGCCGTATAGGCTCGGAATGAGGTACTCAAATGGTGACAAACAGAACGACCCGGTTCGGCCTGATGGCCATAGCGTTTATCGGCGCCGCAACAGCACTGAGCGGATGTCAGGTCGCCTCAGCTGAAGAGACGGCCCTCGCTGACATATCCAGTCACCTCAATGAAATACGGGCCGCAGTCAACGACAAGCTCGTTACATTGGCGCCTGATGAGGCGTTCCGATTGGACCCGGCGGTGGTCCACGACCTTCGCGGTCTGACCGCAGACGAGCTACGCGGTGTCGGTGCCCCGTTCATATACGCGCTTGAACAGTCCCCTGACTACCTGGGTGTTGACCTCCTAGTTGTCGGCACGGGTAACGAGGGCGGTTTCAGCAACGCAAATAGATCCTTCTACAGCTGCGTGCTAATCGAGGGAGTACCCGGTGTGGGCGAAAGCCAACTCGTCGACAGGGAATGCCCTCAGGAAATCATCGACGAGTATGTCTATAGCTATACGGCGGTGAAGCTCAGTCAACTTGACGTCTAAGACGCGCGTCCGCGATCACCGGACAAAGGGTCCTTCGGGACAATAGTCATTGCTTCCGTACGGCAATCCTCTTTGGGGCAATCGTCCCGTACGGGGTTCCGCTTACGCGGCATCTCACCTCAGACGTGAACGTGATTGGGTTCACGCAATTCGTGTCCGCTGGCCGTCCCTGAATTGGACCGTGCCGATGGTCACGCGGCCGAGCAGCTGAACTGAAGCATCGCGCCATCGCTGTAGACGTAGTTCAGGCCCGTGAAGCCGTGCTCGCCTGCAAAGTCTGTACGCAACTCATGCCCGTCCGTGAACTGATACAGGGTACTGAACAGAACCTCGCCGGCTGTATCGGTTACGACGACGTTCACGACACGCCCCTCAGGTGCGTCTCCGACGAAGGTGACCCCAAGCGTCATTGCGGGAAACGTCTGGGCTTCGGCCTGCCCGAACCCCTCAACTCGTGGAACAGCCAAAGTTTCCGAGAGAGCGCCCGCCATCGTCGCCGCATCAGGGCGGTACTGGGTAGCGCAGGTCAGCGAGGCGGGGAGGCTAGCTGTGCTTGAGCAGCTGACCAAGCCAGCGCACACGATGCCGGATAGGAGGAAGTCGCCTATGCGACGTTTCCCCCAGTCACTCATGCTCACATCGTAGGCGCAATCGTTCGACGGGCCATGGCGCACCCATGCCAAAAGGACAATCGCTGTCGCATTTGGCGTTCCGATCACGGAGCGCTTTACCGCCAGGAGAGTGTGCAGAGCTCAGAAGCGGAAAGGATCAGTGAGAATAGGGCCATGCCACACCCGAACGACATCGTGACGTTTCACGAACCACCTGTTCCCGAAGGGCAATCCCCCTATGTTTCTGGCGCCGGACCATCACTGGATTTCGACATAGTCGACTGGAGTGTTGCATGGCCCGGGCAGTTCCAATTACTCGCCAAGGAGATCGAGGATGCTCTGGGCTGGCGCGCGCTGGTCATCGAACATGTTGGTTCGACTTCCGTTCCGGGCCTCCCCGCCAAACCGATTATTGACATTGACCTGATCGTCGCCGACCCAAACGATGAGGCGTCATACGTTCCGGCACTTGAACGTGCCGATTTCGAACTACGGGTTCGGAAACCTTGGTGGTTTGGACATCGCGTCCTGCGCCACTTGGAGCCGGCTTGCCATCTGCACGTCTTTGGCTATGACAGTCCCGAGGTAATCAAGCATCGAATCTTCCGCGACTGGCTTCGTGCCAATCCAGATGATCGCGTTCTCTACGCAGATACCAAGCGTGAAGCGGCAGCTTTGTCACGGGCCGCCGGCGAACATTCCATGCAGTACAACGCCCGCAAGGAACTCGTCATCAAAGAGATTTACTGTAAAGCGTTCATCGCCACAGGTTTACTCAAGGCTTAGGAACTACTAAAGGGACGCGCCGTCCCGCAAAGCGTTCGGCTTACGGGCAGTGACCAAGCCGATTCCGGTCGCTGGCTCCGGTCGAATTCCTCACCTACGACGAGCTAGCGGTCGCGGGTTCCTCGTTTGCGTCCCAGCATGTGTCGCCACCGATAAGTTGGCAGCCATGAGTATCTTCCTTGTCGGAGGCGGCCCGGACACCGCTACTTCCTCCGAGATATTTGACCAGTTTGTTGACGAGGTACTTGAACGAGGAGCGACGAGACACCGAGTTCCAAAAATCGTCGTCGTTATCTTTGACGAGGGAGGAAGCGCGACGCACTTTCTGCCGGCCTATACAGCACCGCTCGAAAGCCGCATGCCGTGCGAAATCCGACGAGTGTTGGTGTGCCGTGACAGACAGGTGGAATCGGCCAGCTTCGATGACGTCGATGCGATCCTTGTCGCAGGCGGCCCGACTCCCGCCTATTTAAATGCTCTCCAGACATCGATCGACGCGATCGCGAGTGCGATCGTACAAGGAGCTTCCTACATCGGGTTTTCGGCGGGCGCGATGATCGCACCGAAGGTGGCCTTGATTGGGGGGTACACGATGAATGGAACAGAAGTCTGCACCGAAGAATGGGCGGAAGGGCTGGCGGAGATAACGCTGAAGGCTGGCCTCGGCGTGGTCCCATTCACGGTCGACGTTCACGCAGCCCAGGCCGGAACCCTCGGTCGGGCGCTTTCCATAGTCGTCAATGGTCTCGCTGATCGGGTCGTTGCCATTGACGAGAACACGGCGGTTGTCACAACGCTCCACGACCCTTCCAGCATCAGGATCGTCGGGGGTGGCAATGCGTGGACGTTCGAAGCATCTGATGGGCAAGTCACAAGTTCGATTCGGAGGGCGAATTAATCTCGTCCAGTGACGGTACCTTTTCCGACGGGTTCCGCGCCCGTAAGGGGTTCCCCATGCGGAACGGGCACAACTCGGCGGCTCGCGTAGCCCCCTCTCCAGGACTTGTGCGGACGGCCGTGCTGCCCGTCCTGGACGAACGAACGAACGAACGAGGTCTTGCGCTGAAGGGGTGCGCTGCCGTTCGGTCGTCCCGGTTGCACTATTCCTTCGCGGCTGCGACGATCGGCATGGGGGAATGAACACGATGGCACGAATGCTTTTTGGCGATATCTCGCCGTTCACCTATCGAATCTCGCTGCGCAAGATGATTATGCTCCGCCACATTCGCAATTTGGTCCACCGCGTACGATTCGCTATTCAGCGGGCCGAGCCACTCCCAATGCTGCTCTATAGCCACAATTCCCTGATTCGCCGCACGCTCGGAAACGTCGACCTCCAGCTGCAGGAGAACAAGGCCGTAAACCTGTCGCTGGCAGCCCCACACATCAACGGCGTCCTCATTCGCCCGGGTGAGACCTTCTCGTTCTGGCACCTCATCGGGGCGACGACCGCCGGCCGCGGATACCGAGATGGCCTCACCATCAGCTCGGGACGGGCCACCTCGGGCCTGGGCGGCGGAATCTGCCAATTCACCAACTTGCTTCACTGGATGGTGCTGCACAGCCCACTCACCATCACGGAGCACCACCACCACGACAGCCTGGACCTGTTTCCCGACTTCAACCGGCAGATCCCATTCGGCACCGGGACATCGGTGATGTTCAACTATCTCGACTACCGAGTGCGAAACGACACCGACCAGGAATTTCAGTTCGTCGTGACGACCACATCGGAGTATCTGGTGGGCGAACTGCGCACAACGACGGCACTTTACGTGAAGTTCCACATCCATGAGACCGAGGCCTACTTCTATGAGCACGACGGCGAGGTCTACCGGCACAACTGCATTTATCGCAGCACACGGTCAAAGGTCACCGGCAATGAGCTCGAGCGCGTGCTACTGATCGAGAGCGATGCGCGAGTGGCCTACGACCGGACCCTGATCACGGGCGAAATTCGACCACAACAACAGCGGGCAAAACTTTTAGCACTACAGGAGCAGCGGACATGATTGTGCTCCAGCATTCGGCGTAACCCTCGTGAGCGGGGTGCGGCCGGCGCTGCCTCCTGGCCACAGCACTCTTGTCCTTGCAGGTTCAAGCGAGAGCGCGCCGACATCCGACTTTTCATCGTCCCGTGGGGGGTTCCGCTGTGGCACCCAGCTGCGGCGGTCCGGCTCGGCACAGGTAGCCTCTCCCTATGGAAGATAAGTTGACCATTTCGATCGCCACCCACGCCGACGACGCTGTCGCGGAAGAGATTCGCCGATTGCTTCCGCAGCTGTCACAGACAGCTATGTTCGACAGAGAAATTCTCAATCGGATGCTGGAGAACGAGTCAGTCGATCTCTTCCTTGCGCGGCTCGCTGGCCGGGTTGTAGGAATGGCCACCCTCGTAACGTTTCCAATCCCGACTGGGGTCCGAGGTCACATAGATGACGTTGTGGTGGACGAACTCACCCGTGGCCGAGGGATCGCTTGCGAATTATTGACCGCGATGATTGCCAGAGCGCAGGCGTTGGGAGTGCGGAGCCTAGACCTGACGTCGCGCCCATCCAGAGAATCCGCGATCCGGCTCTACGAGGCCTCCGGATTCGTGCGCCGTGATTCCATTTTGTTTCGATACCAGCCCATCGATTCTCTATGAGAGATTCCCTTCCGGGCGCACGGAAAACAAAGCCCTGAGACTGCACATTCGCGGAACCGTCCCGTAGGGGGTTCGGCTTACGGACACTTCGTCCGCGCCCAGCGCGCGTTGCATTTCTCCTTTCAGGGCAGCCGCCGAGCGTCCCCCCTTGTGGGCACAAGCAATCGATTCACGACGAGCGCCGTGAACGGGTCGCTACGCTGAGTCGATGATGTACGCATGGAACGGGCCGGTGTGACCGGCATCCTCTGGTCGATACCTCTCGACATTCTGGGCCGGGTGGAGTCGAAGTACACGGCAGTGCAGGTGAAGCGGTGAGCGACGCGCGAAGTCCGCTCCGGTACCCGAATTCGGGATCCCGAACGTTCATGACTCGGCGGGCCTGGTGGCTCGTCGTCCTGAATGTCTTCATCCCCGGCTCCGCTCAAGTGCTTGCCGGCAGCCGGGCCCTTGGCCGGTTTGGCCTGCGCGCCACCCTATGTTTCCTCGCCATTGTCGTAGTGACCGGCGCCGCATATGCGATGAATCCGGAGATGCTGCTCACTGTGGCCACTAACTCGATTGGTTTGTGGATCATCGCCGCCGTGCTGGTGTTCTATGCCGTGGTGTGGGTTGTCTTAACGTTCGACACAATCCGGCTAGTGCGTTTGGTAAAGGCCCGGCCCAAGGCGCGCCCGTTTATCGCGGGGTTCGCGACCGTTGTATTGGCGGCCATGGTCGGCATCGCCGGGTATGGTACCTCTGTGGCTACCACGGCCAGTGATTTCCTATCCTCGGTGTTCGCGGCTGGACCGTCGGAGCCGCCCGTAGACGGCCGCTACAACATCCTGCTCCTCGGCGGCGACGCTGGTGCCGATCGGACAGGCATGCGACCCGACAGCATGTCGGTCGTCAGCATTGATGCTGCGACTGGAAAGGCGGACATCATTGGCCTCCCGCGCGACCTCGAAGACGTACCGTTTACGGCAGACTCGCCATTGCATGCGGTCTACCCGGACGGCTACGGCTACGGGAATCGCTGCGCCGTGGATGTCTGCATGCTCAACTCGATCTATACCGAGGTCGCACTGAAGACCCCGGAGATGTACCCGAACGCCTTGTCCGACAACAGCGAACCAGGCATTGAAGGTATGCGCGACGCCGCCAGTGGAATCACCGGCCTCACCATCCAGTACTACGTGCTAATTGACATGCAAGGCTTCTCTGACCTGATCGACTCCCTCGGCGGCGTAGACATCTCTGTCACCGACCGTGTTCCGCTCGGCGGCGATGAGGCATTGAGCGGTGTCGCGGAGTGGTTCGAGCCGGGCATGCAGCATATGGACGGCTACCATGCCACCTGGTACGCCCGCTCCAGGCACGGAACGAGCGACTATGACCGCATGGCCCGCCAGCGCACCTTGCAGGAGGCGCTCCTCAAGCAGTTCAACCCGGCGAATGTGCTCACAAAGTTCCAGGGTGTGGCCGAGGCGGGCCAGCAGGTCGTTAAGACCGACGTACCGCGGGGAATGCTCGGCTACTTCGCCAACCTGGCAGGCAAGACCAGAGAACTGCCGGTGGGTTCCGTTGAGTTGGTTCCGGATAATGGCGTCGACCCGCAGGACCCGGACTACGATCACATCCGCAGCCTGGTCGACACCGCGCTCAGATGAATTTGCATTCTGTTGCCAACGCTCGGGCACCGCAACCCGTCGCTTCTCGTGATGCGGCGGAGGCCTCATCAGATTCCCGCCAGACAGTTTCTCGCGCGGGCCCTGTGTCCGTCCGAAACGCAGCCCACGGTTACGGCGCAGGTTGAAGAGCGTGCATCAGAGCCAAGCCCACGCAGATGCCTCGCACACGCGACCGCACCTGTCGAATTGTCCAACGAGCTGGGGCAGTGCAAAACTCAAACTTAAGCAGTGGGTCGCCAAGGCGCAGCCGACGACGTCATCTCAACGCGGAGAAGGCGCAAAAAAACAAGGGGGATTCTATGAAACGTGTGACATTCGTATTGGCCGCAGCAACCGCAACGGCTGTTGTCTTGTCCGGCTGCCAAGCACAGCAACCCGTCGCACCCGATTCATCATCGTCAGCCACTTCAACTCCCGCCCAGACGGATGAACCCACTGCGCAAGAATCTGCTCAGGCCTGGGCGGACGAGACATTCGGGACGTTCGAGGCTTTCACCGTGACCGGTAGCGGTGCTGATGAAATTGTCTTTCCCGACGACGCTAAATCTGGCTTCTACACAATCACGTGGGCACCCGGCCACTGGGCCAATGAGGACTCCTATGCGCAGGTTTATGGGGAGGATGGCATTTTCCACGAAGCCGGAACGGCGGATTACCAGGGCGATTCCGCCAGCGTGGCCTATGGCTTGGACCCCACTGTTGGCCCGGCGGGCTGGATAGGCGTTGAGGCCGGCGCGGGTGACTGGTCCATTACCGTGTCACCCATTTCGGCGCTTCCCGCACTGCCCGACACCGGCGGCTACGACGCCTATTTGTACGCGGGCGCTGAGCAACCGGAAGTTTTCTCGTCCTTAAACTCGGGGCGGGTCAGCGTGCGACAGTTCAACGGCATCGATCCGACCGACAGCATCCTCCCTCAGCAGGACTTCACGGCCGTTGGCACTCTCCTCGCTGGCCCCAGCGTCGTCAACGTCCAGCTGGAAAGCGTGAGTCCCTGGACACGATCCACGAAGTAACCAGGCGACACGACCTGATCAGCGGCCGGTTCGGTCCATAGGACCGCGAATCATGCGCAATAGAGGGTGTCCAGTAATCACGTGATCGGTGTCCCGTAGAGGGTTCAGCTTACGGTTATGAGTCGGCAGCGTGGAAGGATACTGAGAATTGTGCAGACGGCTTCTGAAAGTGGCGCCGCTGCAGCGCATCGCGCAGCTGCTCTGGAACGATGGCGATGTCACCCGGTCAACGCACCACCGGCTCCCAACCGAGAGCGGCGAGCCAGAGCATCGACATCGGGCGGCCACTGAAGTGAGCGGCGCCTGTCTCCCACCTGCCTGGTCTGTGCAATGATCTCGCTGTGTGGAACAAGGGCGGACCGAAGCGGCCGACTTTTGCGGAGATCGTCGCCGCTGTCGAGGCCACCCCTCCAAAGATCCTCGAACCGCCCGACGTGACGCCTGGTCATTACAGCGGCACCACGTTGTACGATCTCGATGGCCATCCCCTCGACGAGGCAGACGGACTTGCACTCGAACCAGAGGAAGTCCGGGCCGCGGTTCTTGCCGGGGCTCGGCTGGTTTGGGACTCCTGCGGATGCGGCTGATACTGCAACAACCTGATCTGGCCGGACCCGGTCGCATTGCGACGGGAGGCCGTGCGCTCCGCGCCCCGGTTCCGCAAGCACGACCCCGCCCGCGTAGAACGTCTTACGGGCGCAGGCGGCGATGTCCTCTTGGCTGCCGGCGGCCTGCGCTGGGGAGATCTTCCGCACTGACCCGCAGTCTCGACGGAAGGGAGGCCGCCCGCTGACGTCGGCACTTTTCGCTCCCCTTGGGATTCCCTTATCAGAACTGAACATGAAGCCACCGGTCACTGGTCCCAGGTCTCCCGGTGGAGTTGCTCCTTTTAACGCGGGCCGCGTTGATTTAGGCCGTGCCATATTGTTCAGGGCGCGTCGGCGAATCGGCGGCCGGCGGCGATCATCCGCTCGGCGGTCTCGATATTGCCCTGGTGCCCACTTGTACCAATCACGCGCAGGGTCGCATCGGGCCAGGCCTGCGCCAGCAGCCAAGGCACATCGACGGGGCCGCCGAGGTCGAGCTGGCCGTGCAGTAGGACGCCGGGTATTCCGGCGAGACGGTCGGCATTACGCAGCAGTTGGCCTTCCTCAAGCCAGGCCCCATGAGAGAAGTAGTGCGACACGATGTGGGCGAACTGTAGCCGGAACTGCGGGTCCGTGAAACGGGGGCTGGGCGCCCAGCCCGGTTCGAGCGAGACGGCGGCGTCTTCCCAATCGCACCAATGCTGCGCTGCCCGGTGTTGCACGGTGGCGTCGTCGCTGTGGTTGAGCAGGCGGTCGTATGCGGCGACGAGGTCGCCGTCGCGCTCGGCGACGGGGACTCCCGCGCGGAAGCGTTGCCATTGCTCTGGCAGGTAGCGGCCGGTCTCGTGGTACAGCCAGTGCACGTCGTTGCGCCGGGTCATGGTGACGGAGACCAGCACCAAGGCACGCACGTGCTGAGGGTAGGTCTCGGCGTAAGTGAGGGCGAGGGTGCAGCCCCAGGATCTTCCCCAGAGCACCCAGCGGGTGATTCCCAGCAGGGTGCGTAACTGCTCGATGTCGGCAAGTAAGTGTTCGGTGGTGTTGAATTCGAGGCTCACTGCGGGGTCGCTTGCGAGCGGGGTGCTCTGCCCGCAGTTGCGCTGGTCTATCTGCACGATCAGGTAGAGGGCTGGATCCCAGTTTCGACGACCGCCCGGCGTGGTTCCAGAACCGGGGCCGCCGTGAAGCATGAGTACGGGCGTGCCAGCAGGGTTGCCGCTGGTCTCCCAATAGACCCGGTGGCCGTCGCCGACGTCCATTCGTCCTGTGGCATACGGCTCAATCGGTGGAAATCGAGGCATGTCATGCTCCTTCAGCGGTCATGGCGAGAGACAGCTATCAACGCGGCGAGTGTTCAGGCGCGATCGGGTGCGTTTTCAGATTCTGGTAGCTCGCTCGGTCCCCGTCGAACCATTCGAATCTCCTTGATTCCATATTCTTCCTTGACACTTCCGTCTGGAATGAAATCATGTTTGCGGTAGAACGCCTGGGCTCGGGGATTTGGATCCGCTACCCACAGTGCTGCCGCTGCGTCGCTAGAAATAACCGCCTCCAGAAGGCATTTTCCCGCTCCCGTGCCATGCGACGCGACCCCGGTGCGTTCGTATGGCAATGCCGGCGCAGAGGATGACCGCGATGCCGCCGATGATGGTCTGCCAGGTGAGCCCTTCGTGGAGGATGGCTGCGGCCCAGAGGATGCTGAGGACGGGTTGGGTGAGTTGCACCTGGCTGACCTGGGCCATGGGCCCGATGGCGAGTCCGCGGTACCAGGCGAAGAATCCCAGGAACATGCTCACCACTCCGAGGTAAGCAAACGCCGCCCATTGGGTGAGCGTGCCGGTAGGTGGCTGGTCGACGATAGCAATTATCGTCAGGGCGCCCATGAGGGGCGCGGCCAGAACGAGGGCCCACGATACGGTTTGCCAGGATCCGATCTCGCGCGCGAGCAGGCCTCCTTCGGCGTAGCCGATGGCGGCGGCCGCGACGGCACCGAATAGGAGCAGGTCTGACCATTGCAAGCGGATGCCTCCGCCACCCTGCAAGGATGCGAAAGCCACGGCGACCAGTGCCCCGAGTGCGGCCATGATCCAGAACGGCAGTGGTGGTCGCTCTTTTCCCCGGATGACAGCCATGACGGCCGTCGCTGCAGGGAGGAGCGCAATCACCACGGCGCCGTGGCTGGCCGACGCCGTCATGAGGGCGAATGAGGTAAGGAGGGGAAACCCGACGACGACGCCGCCCGCGACGACGGCGAGGCGAAACCACTGGTTGCCGCGAGGAACGTGTTGCCGGGTAATGATCAGGGCGGCCGCGGCAAGCACGGCAGCGATGACAGCGCGGCCGGAGCCGATGAACAGCGGGGACATGCTCTCGACGGCGACGCGGGTGAAGGGAACGGTGAAAGAAAACGCGGCGACGCCGAGCAGACCCCAGGCGAGGCCGGCTCGGGACGGTGATAGCGGTGCGGGCATCCGGTTGATAGCGCTATTATGATCTGACATGGATAACGATAGCAGTTCTCGGATCGTGGCCGCACTGCGCGAGTGGATCGCTGGCCGCGGGCCGGGCGCCCGGCTGCCCACCAGCCGGATGCTCGTCGCCGAGTACGGGGCGAGCCCGGTGACGGTGCAGAAAGCCCTGCGCACTCTCGCGGCGCAGGGCTTGATCGAAACCCGGCCCGGCTCCGGCACGTTCGTTCGCGCGGTGCGTACGGCTCGTCCGCTCGACTTCAGCTGGCAGACCGCAGCTATGCGTTCCCCGAACAGTCACCTCAGCGGGCTGAGCCCTGCGCTACGTGCAGCTCCGCAGGGAAGCATCGCTCTGCATTCCGGGTATCCCGACCGAGAGCTGTTGCCGGAGCGGTTGGTCCGGTCAGCGCTGGCTCGCGCGGCCCGAAGCGAGGCGGCGCTGACGCGTTCACCCGTCGCGGGCCTTCCGGAGCTGCAGTCCTGGTTTGCCCACGAGCTTGGCTCCGCAACACCGGTCGGCGTCACTCCTCCCCTGTCCAGCGATGTCATCGTGCTGCCCGGAAGTCAAAGTGGCCTGGCCACGATCTTCCGTGCTCTGGTCACCACTGGTGCGCCGCTGCTGATGGAATCGCCCACGTACTGGGGCGCGATCCAGGCTGCGGCTCAAGCCGGGGTCGACGTTGTCCCGATTCCATCGGGACCCGAGGGGCCCGATCCCGACGAGCTCTCTCGGGCGTTCCAGGAAACTGGTTCGCGCGTCTTCTATGCACAACCCACCTATGCGAACCCGACTGGCGCACAGTGGTCAGAGACCACCACGACGCACATCCTCGACGTCGTTCGGGCGCACGGCGCCTTCTTGGTCGAGGACGATTGGGCCCATGACTTCGGCATCGATACCGATCCGCATCCTGTCGCCGGGCGCGATGACGCCGGCCATGTCGTCTATGTGCGATCCCTCACGAAGAGCGTCTCGCCGTCCCTTCGTGTGGCGGCAATTATTGCCCGCGGTCCCGCCAAGGAACGCATTCTCGCCGACCGCGGCGCCGAATCGATGTACGTCAGCGGACTCCTTCAAGCCGCAGTGCTCGACGTCGTCACCCAGCCCGGTTGGCAGACCCACCTCCGCAATCTTCGCCCGCAACTGCGGGCACGGCGAGATCTGTTATTGACGAGTCTGCGCGAGCATGCACCCGACGCCCACATAACCACGGTTCCGGCTGGTGGTCTCAACCTGTGGGCTCGCCTGCCCGACGGGACAAACCTCGAGCGGCTGGTCGCAGACTGCGAAGCCGCCGGGGTACTGATCGCTGCCGGCTCGAGTTGGTTCCCGGCCGAGGCCACCGGCCCCTTCATCAGGCTCAACTACTCCGGGCCGAACCCGGGGGCATTTCCCGACGGAGCCCGCATCATCGGCCAAGCACTTTTGTTCAACCACTGACCGTGCCCGCGGCCCGCGAGCGTTGTCACCTCGAGCGCACCGCGCATAGTTGGTGCCGCCGCGGGATATCGAGTTGTCGCCGTCCGCTATATATTGATGACATGTCATTCAAAAACACATCATCGAAGTTCGATATGCCCGTGCCGCCGACAGTTGTGTGTGTGCCGTGCTTTTCGGGTGCTCCGTGGGACCTCAAGGTCCTTCACGGTTTCGATGGTCTTCCGACTCGCACCATGCAACTTCCCGAGGATTTAAAGGATGTCGACGGTTACGCCAACTTTCTGGCCGAACAGGTTCACGACCTCGACTCCTACGTCTTGGTGGGCGATTCCTTCGGCGCCGTCATCAGCCTCGCTCTTGCCATCCGCCAGCCAAAGGGCCTCGTGGGACTCGTGCTGTCCGGAGGGTTCGCCGCGAACCCTCTTCCGAGGTGGAAAGGCGTCGCGGCCAAGCTGTCTCGGTTTGCCAACGGAGCCCTCTATCGGCACGGCACGCTCCGGTTTCACGCCTCCCAGCTCGCTTCGCATTTCGACGCCACGGCAGAAGTGCCGCACACGCACAACGACTACCGACACCTGTTTGTGCAGAACACTCCGCGATCGAGCTACACCGCTCGAGTGACGTCCGTTACACAATTTAATCTGCTCAACGACCTGGCTCTGGTACAGGTGCCAACGCTCGTGCTCACGCCGGCCGATGACCGACTGGTCGGCGTGCACGCTTCGCGCCAGCTGTTGGATGGCATCCGTCAGTCGTCAGAAATTGTGTTGCCGAGAACTGGCCACATGTTCCGTTTCACGCACCCAACCCTGTACTCCAACACGATCCGCGCTTTCATGGACAGCCTGCAGCCGGTCGACGCGTCGGCTCACAGCGTCGCGTCGTGAATCCCGCCGAAGAGCTCCGATTTCTCGTTCTCGCCGCCCAGCGCGAAGGCAACCGTATCCTGCTCGACCTCCTCCGCCCCCTTGGAGTGTCACCGTCCCAGGCCGAGGTGATTCGCGTGCTGGCCGATCACGGGCCGCTCTCCCTCGTCGACCTCGGAGTGCTGCTGGTCTGTGAGCTCGGGAGCCCCAGCCGGTTGGTGGATGGCCTGGTGGCCGCGACCCTACTCGAGCGGATGCCCGCAGTCGACGACCGGAGGCGGGTGATCCTCTCCCTAACCGATGCCGGTCGGGAGAAGGACATCAGCATTCGGGCAGTCGAAGCGACACTGCACGGCTTCATCGAGCAGTCGCTGACCACTGCGGAAATTGCGAGTGTCAACGCCACGCTGCACAAGTTCGTATCCGGACGCCCGGCCGGCATTGCCGTCGTGAAGCGTTCGGCGGCTGCCGGTCCGCGCTGATAGGCACCATGCACCGAACGAATACCGTATAGCCGTCATCGGGAGTTGCCCTACTGCAGTCGTGCGGGCTTTTCGGTCAAGTCGAACTTCGCCTTCCGCGACGATCCCTTGGCCATAGCAAGATAGGTGCCCGTGCCGAGCACAATTGCAATGCTCAGCGCATTGTGAAACGGAAAATTGCCGTTCACCCAGAGCGCCGCAAAAAGAAAAAAAGCGGCGACAGACAATGCAGAAACGACCGGGATAAGACGCGTGGTGATCTTGTTATCCATGGCCCCATCCTATTGATGAGGCTCCTGTCACGGGACCTACATCCTGCGCCCATTCCCTTTGATGGCGTTAGGGAATCGACTCAAAACCCTTTTCTTCATCGGCAGCAATTCCTGCGGTACGCCCGAAACCGGCCTCGCCTCAAAGAGCTCGTCCCGTAGAAGGTTCCCTATACGGACGGCGTCGGAAGCGGTCGCACTAAACTTCGGGCATGAACCCCGAGATTACGCAGCTTCTAGACCGCTCGCGTTCAAGCTGGTCGGTGCCGGCCGAGCCCCGTTCGCTGCAAGCGCGCATTTGGCCGACGAATGGATCAACTCCTGCTCCCGTCGTCGTGCTGTCGCACGGCACGGGTGGAGCGGGAGAGGACCTGGACTGGCTCGCGAAACCGCTCAACGACGCGGGATTCCTCGTAGCTTCGGTCGATCACCCCGGTAACAGCTACAACGACGAGTACCTCGTCGAAGGATTCACGTTCGCGTGGGAGCGAGCGCGAGACATCACCCTCCTCATCGACCACCTCGTGGACGAGCGTGACATAGATATTCGGCGCATTGGTGCGGCCGGATTCTCGTTCGGGGGCTACACCGTCACGGCGGTGCTCGGCGGCAAGATTGACGGACACATCATGGATGCGATGTTCCAGGGACATATTCCCGCTCCTGATGTGCCGGAGTTTCCCGACCTGATTAAAACGCTACGGAGCAAGTACTCCGATGCCGAGTTGACCTCGTTAGTAGAATCCGGTGCACGATCGATGACCGACACGCGTGTGCGGGCAGGGATCCTTCTGGCGCCCGCGATTGGGAGGCTCCTGATCCCCGAATCACTACAGCATATTTCTGCCCCGGTTTTGGTGCGCTGGGGGGACGCCGACGACAACACGCCGCCGGAAGACAACGCGCTCCTTTACCGGGACCTCATTCCTCACGCCCACGGAGAGAGTCTTGGCTCGGATATCGGGCATTACGTCTTCCTCGGCGACCGAGAGGATCCCACGGGTGTGCGATCACGGGTCGCAGCCGAAGCGGTCACATTCTTCACGTCCAATCTCTGAGCACGCCACCCAGCGTTTAGGCAAGCACCCACGTGTCGCCCCGTACCGTGGGGGTTCCAATACAGCAACTGCGCGACAGTCGGCGATTAGCGTCTCGGGTGCGCCGATCGCTTTACCTCTTTCGGGCGCTCGCGTGGTCGATAACGTCCGGCATTTCCGCTCAATCAGGCAACCTTCGGTTGCGGGAGTCGTCTGCACGGCGTTATAGTGACGTGCAACCAAACATTGCAGAAGGTTGGATGAAAATGGAGTACGGACGCATCGAACGCGAGTTCCGCATCGACGCCTCGCCCGAGGTGGTTTTCGCAGTCATCAGCAGCCCCGCGCACATCCGGGAATGGTGGCATGCTGAGGCAGACCTGGAGCCTGTCCCAGGTGCCATCGGTGAGCTTGTTTGGGGCGACAAGGCCAAAGGTGAGGCAGAGGTCGCTTCCATCACCGTGGTTGACGTTGAACAGCCTCGATTGTTTTCCTTCCGTTGGGTCTATCCCCACGCTGAGGTCGCGACCGCTGCGAACTCGTTGCTGGTGACCTTCGAGCTCGTGCCGTCTGGCACTGGCACCGTGGTTCGTCTGACCGAGGTGGGATTCCGCGAAATGGGTTGGGAGGCTGCCGTTCTCGAGGAGCAATACAAGGAGCACTCCGTCGGCTGGGATACGCACTTTGCCAGTCTTCGCGACTATCTCGGGCAATTGGTGGCCGCCCAATGACGGCTGTAATCGACGATGACCTGTGGTCTGCGATCGGGGACCCGACCCGGCGGCGCATGCTCGACATGCTCTTGGCGGCTGGCGATGGCACGGCAACCAGCCTCAGCGACAAATTACCCGTCACACGTCAGGCCGTCGCCAAGCACCTTGGGGTACTGCAACGTGCGGGCTTGGTCTCTGCCACGCCCATCGGACGCGAGACGCGTTACAGGTTGAACGATGCACAATTCGCTCGCGCGGTAGCGCAGCTTTCCACCGTCGGGGCGTCCTGGGACGCACGGCTACAGCGGATCACCCAGATCGCTGAAGCAATCCAGCGTGGCCAAGACGCTGATCCCAGACGACAGAACAAGACGTGAGAGAAGGCCCCATGGTCACGACAGAACTACGCAGCGCATATGAAAAACTCTTCGAAGCGGCAATACTTCCCGATCTCGGCGAAGCCCGTGACGGGGGTTGGAACGCTGATCAGATATTGGCTCATCTCCTATTTGGACGGCGTCCACCGCCTCACAGCGCACATTCATCCAGAGCAGCAGCCCTCCATGAAGGTGGCGCGAATCAAGGCCTACACGCGACCTCATCGAAGAAGGATGGTGAAATTCGCTGGAAATCCAAGCAACCGTAACGCACCCGTTACGGCAGCTGACCTTTTGTGACCGGCTATTTTTTTTTCGAGGCGCGCGATTCGGGCCTTTGTCTACGGTGAGGCAAGCTGGGTTCATGGGCGGCGAAGCGATCTATGTTGAGATTGAGATCAAAGCCGATGTTGATCGTGTGTGGCAGCTGACTCAAGACCCGGGTCAACATCCACGGTGGGATCTGCGTTTCAGTACTATCACCCCTATCGCGACGCTTCCGACCGGTGGCAGCCGCTTCATCTACCAGCGTCGGCTGCTCTTTCATACGATTGTGGGGACTGGCACGTCGCTCGGAGAGAAGCAGCGGCCCGACGGAACTCTGACGTCGGCGCTGCGTTTTACTACGGATGACCGCCTTTCGCCGCTCCGAGCAGGACGTGGCTACTGGCGGTACATTTCAACGTCACAGGGGACGACGTTCATAACGGGCTTTGACTATGAGCCGGGGTGGGGTCGGCTGATCGACCGACTGGTCATGCGACGGATTATCGAATGGATGACCGCGTGGAGCTTTGACCGCCTACGAATCTGGGTCGAGACCGGAACACCGCCAGAGCGGTGGACGATCCGGTCCGTCCTCGCGTTCTGGCGCCCGACCCGGCCGAAGGCCGCGCGATGTCGGCGGACACCCAGGCACGGCAACACCATGGCTCTGGCCCCCACATCCCTGCACACGCTGGAGGCACCGTGACATCAATTTTTCACGAGGCCCTTGGCGTTGACTTCGACCGGTTGCATCCGATGTTGCAACGACGATTCGGAGTCGGTCTTGAGGCCGGCTACGCGTGCATCGGCCGCGGCACGATGCTGCAGATCAGCCGAGGGCCATGGTGGACGATTCCATTTCTGCGCCTCGGGAAGATTCGCAATATCCTCATTCCCGATCTCGGCACAAACGCACCGTTCACGATCTGGAACTACCCCTACCTCGACCCCTACGGGCGCGAGACCGTCACCTTCGTGCGTGAGTACCAGGTCCGCGATCAGCCCAGCCGGTTCGACGCGACTATGGTCCTCAGCGGCGGCAAGGTCCTTGATTACTTGGGTACGCACCAGCATCTGGCAGTCGACCTTGACCTGTCGGTCCAGCCGGACGGGTCACTGCGGTTGCGTTCGGGTGCTCAGCGCTTTTACGAGGGTCCCGTCGCGTTCCGTTTTCCCATGCTGTTCAGCGGTCGGGCAGAACTGCACGAATCCTACGACGACGCAGCGGACGTCTACCGAATCAGACTCGACGTGCGAAACCGTGTCTTTGGATTCCTGTTCGGCTACGAAGGGGAATTCACCTGCGACTTCGTTGAAACTTCCGACGCTCCAGAGCGCCTCAAGCCCCGTCGACACGAACGGCGCGTCTAGGCGATCATCAGTCCGGCTCGCGATCGCAGAGTTTGCGTTCATTTTTCGGTTCGAGAAGCTGCGCCCGGCGCCCTGTCCATTGCGCTGACGCGGCGCCGGTGGCTGCACGTGCCAATCGTTGCCCTCATTCGCACTCGCCCCGGCGAAGGTTTGTTTAACGCGATGCGCCCTGTCGTGTCGGATATCGTTTTGGGTCAACGCGCCAGCGGATGTGGTCAGAGGTTTTCGTGGAGCCGCAGGAAAAAACATCAAATATGGTGTCTTCTACTCCGGCGATGGATAGGAACACCAGGTGGTCCACTCCTTGAGCGGCGCAATTTTCCACAACGTTCCGGGTCGCTGAGGTGAGCGCCTCATGCAGTCCCATTGCATCGTCCTGCGGGAAGGCATTGGAGACGTCGATCACCACATCGACGCCGCGCAGAGCGTCGTTCAGTCCCTCGCCGGTGATGAGATTGACGCCGGTTGAACGGGAAACCGCAAGCACGGAAATTTTCTTCTTCGCAAACAGACTCGCCGTGCGCGTGCCGGCCGTTCCGGTAGCTCCTAAAACTGCGATTTTCATATGTCCTGACCAACTTTCCTGTCTATATTTTCAACGAATTCGTTGAGGTTCTGGCCGCTGAGCGCGTCAACGCCACCGGCGAGATCCGTGATTGACACGGTCGCCAAGCTCTCTCGCCAGGCCTGCTCGGCCTGCCACTAGGACAAGCCGTGTTCGATTCACAAGTGAGCCCGGATGGTGCCGTGAGCGGCGCGGGCATGTGTTCCGGCCGGGTGACCGCAAAAGAAATTGGAGGTTGGATCCAACGTTAGCGACCACCTGCGTCGTGTGGTTCAAGCAAACCTTTCACATAGATGGTGTTGATCCTCATCCCGTGGCGCGCACGCCTTGGTCGTCACGTGGTGGCGGGTGGCGGACGTGTAGAAGTCGTTGTGGGAAAGGTTTCGACGGCGACGAATTTGATCGGGTCGTGTGTCTGATGAGTGTGTTGGTCCAGATTCTGCCGCTCGGATTCTGGCCCTGCCGATGGAGCGACGTATGGTTATAGCCATGATGACCGATCTGCTTGCGACCCTTTCGCTCGTCGCAACCTATTCCGCAATCGCCGTCTATGTGCTCGCATTTGTCGCCTTCACCGTCGACCTTTCGGCCCGATCCGCTCGTGCCCTCGCCGCCCAGGATGTGACGGTGCACGGCGACAGCCTCACTTCGTCCGAGCGCGAAGTTCCGCCGGTCTTTGCCGCCGCAAATGGGACCGTCCCCGGCACCGCCGTGCTCGAGCACATTGACATCCCCACTCTCCCGGACCGACGCGGTACGCGCTTCGGCCGCGTCGCAGTCGCCCTCACCGTCATCGCATGGATGTTGCACGTCACTAGTACAGTTCTTCGTGGTATCGCGAATGGATACGTGCCGTGGTCGAACATGTTCGAGTTCGCTCTAGTCGGCACCGGCATCATGACCGGGATGTTTCTCCTCTTGAACTTCAAGCGCGACCTTCAATTCTTAGGTACCTTCATTACCGGTATCGTCGCGATCCTGCTCGGGTTAGCGACGGTCAACTTTTATGTGGACGTCGTCCCGCTTGCGGTGCCGTTGCAATCAGCTTGGTTAGTCATTCACGTCTTTGTCGCTTCACTCGGCACCGCGTTTTTCGCCGTCGGGGCTGGCCTTTCGATCATGCAGGTGCTCCAGGCGCGGCGCGGGACGGGAAAGCGGGAACGTGCCCACTTTCTCGACACGCTCCCTACTGCTGACAAGCTCGAATCCCGTGCCTACCGGGTGATCATCATCGGCTTTATGTTCTGGACCTTTACCCTCATGGCCGGCTCAATCTGGGCCGAGCAGGCCTGGGGCCGCTACTGGGGTTGGGACACGAAGGAAGTGTGGACGTTTATCGTCTGGGTCGTGTTCGCCGGATATATCCATGCCCGAGCGACCCGGGGCTGGCGTGGTACCCGGACGGCGTGGCTTGCGATCATAGGCTTCAGCACCGTTCTGTTCAACTTCACGGTAGTAAACCTCTTCTTCAACGGACTTCATTCATACAGCGGCATTCCAGGGGTCGACGGTCCCTAGCGCAATGAGCACTCACCTTGCCGTGGGGAATCACCGAGATCGAAAATGTACAGCCGCCCGTGTGGGGCCTGCTCGCTCTCTCCGCGGCCATTGGCGTTGTGATCCCCTACAGCGCGGCTCGCATCACGTCCGCGCGCGTCATCGGCACCTTGTTCAGCATCGATCCCGCCATGGGAGCCCTCATTGGCCTTCTCCTTCTTAGTCAAGCGATGGACCCCTAGCCATCGCCGGGGCCCTCGTCGTGTGGATATCCAAAGCACCCACCACCGAGGGCCGCGAGAAAATGCCCATGGTCGTCATGACGTTGACCGAACCATCACGCTGACCACTCTTCGCCGACATGCCATCTGTCCCCCCAAGGGGTTGGGCTGAAACCGAGGAGGAGGCTGCCTCCAGAAGAAATGCAGCGGGCGAACTCGCGCAAAACGGCTGGCAAGTCATTCGAGGCAAGGTGGATAACGGAGTACCACGCAAGAATTGCAGCTGCGTATCCGTCTGGGACCCCGAGATCGCCCAGTGACGCGACTCCGTCTGACAGCCGTTCTTCGTGCGCACGCTCCGCGTCTGCATCGGGGCTCGCTCACGAACGACACAGTGGCTGTGCAGAGTGTCGTGGACGCGCTTCCGGTGGCGCCGGTTGTCTTGGGGCATTCGTATGGCGGTTTGGTTATCACCGGCGTCGAACTGTTCAACATCGTCTTCGACATCGTGTCTCACGTGGTGCTCACCCGGGTGTCGCTCCAGTCCATGGTATTTTTGATTTTGTCTTGGGGAGGCACCGCAACACATGTACGTCAAATACACGCTCAACGACCTGCGCAGGAACCGCGGCGTCAACAGCTCCCTGCTCGTGGTCCTCGTCCTCAGTGCCTTCCTCATGGCCAGCGGTGCGATGGTAATGGAGCGCACGCTCGGCTCGGTGAACGCCTTATTCGATCAAGCCAAGCCGCCGCACTTCCTGCAGATGCATAAGGGTGCCTACGACGAAGCGGCACTGGATGCCTTCGCTACCGCGCATCCGGAGATCGACTCCTGGCTCATCGAGGACATGGTCGGTTACGACAGCGCCGCGATCGCCTGGGTCCGCCCGGGAACGACGGAGTCCGGCACCCTGTCGGCGAGCCTCATCGACAACCTCTTCGTCACGCAGAACACCGCGTTCGACTTCCTCCTCGACGCCGACAGCACCATGGCGTACCCGGCCGACGGCGAGACCTTCGTGCCGGTCGCCTACCAACAGCGCTTCGGGCTGCAAGCCGGTGACGAACTGCGCATCCGCACCGATGTCGGCATCGAGGACTTCGTCATCGGGGGCTTTGTGCGCGATTCGCAAATGGCCTCGTCGCTCTCCTCCGCGACGCGGTTCCTCGTCTCCAACGCCGATTTTGAGCGACTACGCACAACCGGTGGCAGTTCCGAGATCATCGTCGAGTACCGGCTCGCCGACCCGGCACAGACGAGCAATTTTCAGGCCGCGTATGAGTCGGATCAGTCGTTGCCGAAGAACGGGCAGGCCGTCACCGGCGACATGATTCGCATCATCAATGCCATCAGCGATGGCCTGGTCGCGATCGCTTTAATGTTCGTGAGCCTTCTGCTCATCTCCATCGCCCTCCTGAACGTGCGCTTCGTGATCCGCGGCACGTTGCAGGACGAGGTTCATCAGATCGGCGCGATGAAGGCGATCGGCCTGCCGAACTCGACCATCTCCGGTCTGTACCTGTCGAAATACAGCGCGATGACGCTCATCGCCTGCGTCATCGGCGGCGGGCTCGCGGTCATTGCGTCGCAGGCGCTCACCAGCGGCATGCAGGCGAGTTACGCCACCGCCCCCGTCACTGCCCTGACTTTCTTGGCCCCGATTGCCGCGCTCGTGCTGGTGTTCCTCGTCGTTATCGCGATCTGCCGCCGCGTGCTGCGCATCATCAATCGCATCGAGGTCGTCAGCGCCCTAGTCCACGGCTCGACCCTCAACGAGCACCAGACCGCCCGACGCGCGAAGCGGCTCGCCCGCCGAGTCCGCCGCTCGGCGTTTGCCTCGTACGGCGGCGGAGACCTGGGCCGCCGAATCTCACTCGTCGACCTCCGCACCGAGGTCGGCCAGTGGATGTTGCTGCCGCTCGTCTTCATGCTCGCCGTGGTTCTCATCACGTTACCGACTAACCTGCTCACCACCTTCCAGAGCCCGAAGTTCGTTACCTATATGGGTGCGCCCGAGAGCGACCTGCGTATCGACCTGCAATTCTCCGACGATCTGGAGCAGGTGCGGGAGGAAGCGGAGACGGCCCTCGCCACCGACTCCCGTCTCGCCCAGGTGCGCAGGTTCGCGAACGAACTCGTCGAGACGCGTGGGATCGAGGGATGGGAGTCGATGCGCGTCGAGGTCGGGGACTACTCGGGGGACACGATCCAGTACCTGCGAGGCGGGCCACCCTCCACCGGTGAGATCGCGCTGTCTGTGCTCAACGCCGACCGATTCGGTGTCGACGTCGACGAGGCGTTCACGGTCCGCCGTGACGGGAGCGAGATGCCCCTGACGGTGTCCGGTATTTATCAGGACATCACCAGCGGCGGCCAGACCGCCAAGATGTCGGGCGACGCGACCGGCGTCGTCACCGGCTACATCTACTACGCCACCACCTCCGCAGGGCAGGACCCCACCGCGATCGCCACCAACTACGGCGACCAGTTCCCGGCCATGACCGTCGTACCAATGGGCGAGTACGTCTCGCAAACCCTCAGCTACGTCACTAATGCTTTCTTCAACGCGGCGGTGCTCGCCATCGTGTTCGCGATCGGGGTCGCCGCGCTCATCACCACCCTCAACCTCACCTTGCGGATCGCCCGCGAGAAGCGCCGCTCCGGCATACTCTCCGCGCTCGGATTTTCCGGCTCGGAGCTCGCGGCGCAGCTGCGGTTCAAGGCGATTCTCGCCGTCGTGATCGGTACCGTGCTCGGCGTCGTCGTCGCCGCGACCCTTGGCGAGGCTCTTGTAGGCGCGGCGATCTCGCTCGCCGGTCTCGGCATCTCGAGCCTGGCGTTTATCCCGAACCCGCTGCTCGTCTACGTGGCCTACCCGCTGCTGCTCATCGCCGTCGGCACGATCAGTGCCGTCGCCGTGTCGTCGCGGCTGCGTCGCGGCGACACAAGCGCGTGGCTGCGCGCATGATCCACGCACCCCGAATCACGACTCCCCGAATGGATCACCCATGACGCTCTCTGAAGCCCCCACGACTTCTCCCGCGCTCGTCACGACCGCCCTCGAGAAGTCCTACCACTCGACGGAGCCGCCCACCCGGGTGCTTAACGGCATCGATCTCGCCGTCCGCCAGGGCGAATTCCTCGCCGTTATGGGTGCCTCGGGCTCTGGAAAATCGACGCTGTTGTACTGCATCAGCGGCATGGACCGGCCGACCGCGGGTAACGTGCGCCTCGGCGACCTCGACCTCACAGAGCTGAGCGATCGCGACATGAGTCGCACCCGGCTCACGAAGATGGGTTTCATCTTCCAGCAGGCATATTTCTTGTCCAACTTCAATCTGCGCGACAACATCCTGCTGCCCGCGCTCAAGGCACAGCCCAAAGAACGCGCGGAAGTCGAAGCCCGCGTCGACGCGATGCTCCAGCGCTTCGGCATCGCGCACGTCGCCGACCACGGCATCACCCAGGTGTCGGGCGGCCAGCTGCAACGCGCGTCGATCTGCCGGGCTCTGGCCACCAAGCCCGCCGTGCTCTTCGCCGACGAGCCCACCGGGGCCCTGAACAGCAGCATGACCCTCGACGTATTGGACGCCCTCACCGGCGTGCATCGCGACGGCACCACGATCATGATGGTCACCCACGACCCCGCGTGCGCTGCCCGCGCCGACCGCGTCGTCTATCTGCGCGACGGCCTCCTCGTCGATGAGCTGGACCTCGGCACCTGGCACCAGGCCGACACCTCCCGGCGTGATGGCGAGCTCCTCTCCTGGCTGCGCGACCACGACTTCTAAGGATCGTGCCACCGCACCACGACCCGGCCCAGATCCGCCCCGTTCAGCGTTCCGGCTACGGATACATGTGACCGTGGCCGCAACGGGTACGGCGAGCGATAAGAGAAGTGCGTGAGGGGGGGGGGAATGATGCTGCACGAGCTCTACCTGATTTGCCACTGTGCGCTCGTTGTTGCCAGCCCGCATCTGTCGGTGGGCCATCCGGCGATCGTGATCATGGTCGCTGTCGGACTTCTCATCGGTCCCACTGTGATCGTGGCACTGTTGGATTTCGTCGTGGCGCGGCAGTTCGACCCGCCTACGTCCTCCACGCAAAGCGGGGCACTTCCCCGCGTTCGCAATTCACACGGCAGATAGCGCGATGTGGCAGAGGCACTCCTATGCGGTCGTTTTTCTGACGGCCGAGACGTTTGGCTGCAGCGCAAGCGCGGCTGTCTTGTCAGCAACCGAATCCGATCGTGGACTGCAAGAATCAGTGCATGACCTCCATCGATCACGGGGCGATGCTCGTTGGGCGGGGGGAAGGCTCTGGAATGGATCGTGCTGGGGTGGAACCTCGTCGGCGTCATCGTGCTGGCCTCCCTCGCGACGGCGGCGGCGGCTTCGGGGGCCCTGGTCGGCTTTGGGCTCGACAGTCTGATCGAAACCGGCGCCAGCACGGTCGCCCTCTGGGAGCTCTCCGGGACGGGCGAGGCGCGGAGGCTCCGCGCGCTGCGGATGATCGGGGTGACTTTCATCGTGCTTGCGGTCTGGGTGCCGACCCGCTCGCGGGTTACGTCATCGTCTATTACACGGCTCGCGAGGCCCTCAGTATTTTTCGTTCGAACGGGGGCAGCTCATGACGACCCGGTGGGACGTCGTTCTGAGCGTGCTCGGCGGATTGCTGATGCTGTGGCTGGCCCTTGTTCTGGTTCTCTGGATCGAGCAACGCCGGCATCCTGGCGGTGCTTCACTGCGTGATCTGCTGCGCCTCGCGCCCGACGTCGCCCGGCTACTGAAACGCCTCGCCGCCGATCGAACCGTGTCGATCGGGGTTCGAATCTGGCTCGCGGTACTTTTTCTCTATCTGCTGTCGCCGATCGACCTCATTCCGGATTTCATACCCGTTCTCGGTTACGCCGACGACGCCATCGTAGTCGCGATCGCTCTACGATTCGCGACGCGTCGGGCAGGCAGCGATGCGGTCAAGCGACATCGGCCGGGAACACCCGAAGGGCTCTCAGCCGTGCTCCGACTGTCAGGCTTGAACCCTCTCCGTAATGCTCGTTCGCGGACCGATGCGAAACCCGTCGAGCAGTCGTCCCGCCGTTCCGCATACGGACGCAGTTCGCAGGACAATGGCGGGCTGAACGAACCGTACTGGCGAGCACGCAAGCGACAGTCGGGCGCTGGCGCCGTTAAGTGTCACCACCGACGGACCTGAGGCGTTGGCTTTCTGGGTCAGATAAGGTCAACGCGGCGACCGCAGGTCGTCTCTCGGGGAGTTTGGGCATCTTCTGCTGTTTGTGGTGAGGCGGTCGGAGTCGTCCTCGGCCGACCAGGATGGCAATGATGATGACGATTCCGCTGACGATTTGATTCCAGAAAATCGTCTCGCCGAGGATCAGTGTTCCGAGGATGATGCCGGTGATCGGGGTGAGGTAGGTGACGGTGGAGGCGCTGGTGGCACCCCAGGCAATGATAACGTTGGTGTACCAGACGTAGGCAATACCGGTTCCGATGCCACCGAGAACGACCACGCTCACGACGATAGCGGGCGTGACCGAGACGGGACTCATACCGATAAACGGCGTGAGCAGCAGGATTATTGCCGCTCCGGCTCCGATCTGCGAGGCGGAGACGGTGACCGCGTCATAGTCGTAGTGACGCAGGAATCTCCGTGTGTAGGTGAAGCCGAGGCCGTAGCAGGTTGTCCCACCCAAGCAGGCTAGTTGCGCCCAAAAGAACATGCCGTTGGCTGTATCAGCAATGGTGTCCCATGGGGCCGCGACCACGATCACACCGCCCGCAGCGACAAACAGTCCTGCCGTCTTGATCTTGGTGAGCCGTTCGTCGGGAAGGATCGCCAGTGCTACGAGCATCGTGGCGATCGGGGTGGTTGCGTTGTAGATGCTCGATAGCCCCGACGGCAGGTATTGGGCGGCCCAGGAGAATAGAAGGAATGGGGCGACGCACATGATCGCTCCGATCGCGGTCAGATGGCTCCACACTCGAATGCCAGATCGCCGCAGCAGACTCTATGAATGATCGAAGGAACACTGGGTTGCGGGCATCCGCTCATGTGTCGAATGTTTACGTACGTGTTCGCTAATTCGTGGCGGCTGGAACATGCTGTGGTCATGTCAGTCATCAAGGTCGCACCGCTGGAGCATATCCGGCGCGAGCGCAGCAGCATCAAGTGGACTCGGTTTCCCGCCGACGTACTTCCCTTGTTTGTTGCCGAGATGGACTATCCACTGGCACCGGCCATCGTCGCCACTCTGGTGGAACGCGTGCAGGCCTCCGACACCGGCTACCTCGACGGGCCCGGCCCGCTCGCTCCGGCCTTCGCCGCCTTCGCCCTGGACCGCTGGGGCTGGACCGTCGACCCGAGCCACGTGCACCTCGCGACCGACGTGAGCGTCGGCATCGTTGAAGCCCTGAGACTGGCCGTGCCTGCGGGCGGTCGCGTCGCGATCACCCCGCCGGTCTACCCGCCGTTCTACGAACTCGTTGAGGAGGCCCTGGCTACCGTCATCGAAACCCCACTCATCGAGCACGGTGACACCTGGCTGTTCGATTTCGCGGCGTTGGAAAACAGTTTCGCATCCGGCGTCGATGCATTCCTCCTCTGCAACCCGCACAACCCGCACGGGATCGTCTGGGCCAGGGCAACGCTTGAAGAACTCGCCCGTCTTGCTGCCCGCTACGACGTCTTCGTCATCTCCGATGAGATCCACGCTCCGCTCACCTTCCCCGGCGCCACCTTCACTCCGTTTGCCCCCCTGGCTCTGGCCGCCGGCGCGCGCGCGGTCACCGTGACCTCGGCAAGCAAAGGCTGGAACATCGCCGGGCTCAAGTGCGCCATCGTGGTCGCGGCCGATGACGCGACCAACGAGCTGTTGGGCCGGCTACCCGAGGAAGTCGCCTGTCGCACCAGCATTCTCGGCCTGCACGCGAACATCGCTGCGTTCGGTTGTACCGACTGGCTCGACAATGCCATCGATCAAATTGTCGCCAACGATCTGCTGCTTTCTGAACTGCTCAGCGAACACCTGCCCGCCGTGATCTATCACCGGCCGCGCGCCAGCTATCTTGCCTGGATGGATTTTCGCCACGTCGGTCTCGGGGACAATCCGTACCAGCGCATTCTCGACGATGCGCGCGTCGCCCTCAACAGCGGGGCGTCGTTCGGGCTCGGCGGAGCGGGCTTCGCCCGCCTCAACCTAGCTTGCTCGCCCGACACCCTGCGCGAGGCCGTCGCCCGCATTGCGGCACTCGTCGCGCGGGAAGCCGCCGCTCCCCCCACGGTCACGGCCGACTAATGCCCCAAACAATGGATGCCCCGCTCCAATCCCCGACCCGCTCACAGCCCGACGCAACAGGAAGTTCCATGCCCACCCCAGCACCAGCATCCGCTTCGCTACTGAATTCTGACGCCACCGTGGTCGTGGAGCCGATCACCGACTGGGACGGCTTCAGCTTCGACACCCGCCAGGTGCACGTGGGCGAATACGCCGATGAGAACCGCGGCGCGCGCATTCCGCCGCTCACCCTGAGCGCCGGTTACGTTTTCGACTCCTTCGACGACGGAGCTGCTCGGTTCAACGGAGGTTCGCGCGAACCGATCTACTCTCGGCAGGGCAACCCCACCAACGCGGTCGCCGAACAGCGCCTCGCGTCATTGGAGGGCGGCACCGCCTGCGTCGCCGTGTCGAGCGGACAGGCCGCGATCAGCGCAGCCCTGTTTGCCATGGCCGAATCGGGCGAGCACATCGTCTCGACCGCGAGCATCTACGGCGGTACCCGCATTCTGCTCGGCCGGAGCTTTCGCCGCATGGGTATCGAGGTCGACTACGTTTGGGACACCGATTCCGATGCTGCCTGGGACGCGGTGATTCGGCCGGAAACCAAGGCGATCTTCACTGAAACCATTCCTAACCCGCGCAACGACGTCGTCGATATTGCCCGCGTTGCAGCGGTCGCGCGCCGCCACGGCATTCCGCTCGTCGTCGACAACACCGTGGCCACGCCATACCTGATTCGTCCGTTCGAGCACGGCGCCGACATCGTCGTGCACTCGACCACCAAGTTTCTCAGCGGCCACGGCGCCGGAGTGTCGGGCGCGATCGTCGACGGCGGCACCTTCGACTGGGCGGCGAGCTCTCGCCGCTACCCGCTGCTCACCGACTCGCTGCGCCCGGGCCTGCCGTCGCTGCTCGAGCGCTTCGGCCCGGCCGCCTACGCCCAGTATGTGCGCGAGGCCGTCGTGAACGATGTCGGACCGTCGCTCTCGCCGTTCAACGGATTTCTGTTGCACCAGGGCATCGAAACCCTCTCCTTGCGCATGGAACGCCACGTCGACAACTCCATTGCCATCGCGCACTGGCTCGAGGAGCAGCCCGAGGTGGAGGTCGTCGACTACGCCGGCCTGCCGAGCAGCCCGCTGCACGAGATCGCGCAAAAGTACTACAACGGCCGTACCGGATCGGTGTTCGCCGTCACCGTCAAGGGCGGTACCGAGGGTGCCCGAGCGTTCACGAACGGTCTGCGGGTATTCAGCCGGATGACCGGTATCGGCGACACGCGCTCGATGGTGCTGCATCCGCTCACCACCACCCACGCGTCGTTTGCCCCCGATCTGAATGCACGCCTCGGCATCACCGCCGGAATGCTTCGCCTGTCGGTCGGCATCGAATCGTTGGACGACCTTCTGCTCGATCTCCGCGGCGGGCTCGACCGAGTCGCCGGCATCCTCTAAACGCTAGGTATTCTGAATTCATGAACCTCACTGCGCCATTTTTTTCTGCGTCCATTTTCTCCCGCAGTGCGGGGGCCCGCACCTCTGTTGCCCTGGGCGCGCTCGTTCTGCTCGCTGCACTGAGCGGATGCGCCACCGCCGATTCCGGCGCTGGTGCTGGCTCGACGACATCCGCTACCGCTGAAGCGGAAGGCTCAACCGAGAGCTGCGCCGGCGTCAACGTTGTCGTCGACTTCGGTACCCTCGATGCCGATTCGGTCACCGAGTGCGTCGATGCGTCCGCGGCGACTGCCGCGAGCGAGGCCCTGGCCACAACCGGTGTCACGACCGCGGGCAGCGTGGAGTACGGCGACCAGATTGTCTGCCGCGTCAACGACCGTCCGGCTGCCGACGAAACCGTCGTGGTGGAGGGCCAGGAATCGTTCACCGAGAGCTGCGCCTCGATGCCGCCCGCGTACGCGTACTGGGCGCTCTGGGTGAAGGCCACCCCCAACGCCGACTGGGAGTACGCCCAGGAGGGCCTCGGCACGCTCGAGGTCGAGCCCGGTCAGTCCGTCGGGCTCGTCTACACCACGGGTACCGAAACGCCGACGCCCGGCAGCTAGTGCTTCGCCTGCGCCTGGCCCCGCTACGCGCGGCAGCCGTACTCGCGGTCGGCTTCGTGCTGCTGCGGGTCGTCTACCGGGTGGTCTTCGGCGGCGCAGGCGCCGGCGCGGGCCCGCTGCTGCTGAACCTTCCCCAGCTGCGGCTCGACGGACCGTTCAGCCACATCACGCTGCTCGGCCCGATCACCCTGGTCGGGCTGGGCAACGCCGCGCTCAGCGCACTCCCGGTCGCCGCCGTGATCGTGTTCTTCGGCCTTCTCAACGCCGTCGTCAATGTGCAGGCGTTGTTTGCCCGCGGCGCTGGCCGCGGACCGCTGCGGGCAATTTCGCGCTCGCTCGTGATCGCCTGGGCCACCTTTCCGGCACTGCTGGAGTCGGTGCGGCGGGTGCGGGTCGCTCGCGCCCTACGCGGTGAACGATCGATCGCATCACTGCTCGTACCCGTTTTTGAACAGACCATCGAGCGCGCTCTCGCGCTGGCTGCGTCAATGGAGACCCGCGGATTTGCGGCCGTCCGCGTCATCCCCGGCGTCTGCGAGACACCCGTGCTGCTGGCGGATGCCAGCTTGGATTTCGGCGCAGACTGGCACCTCGACGAGCTCAACGTCACGCTCGAGCCCGGCACCCTGACGGTCATAGTCGGCGCGACCGGATCGGGCAAAACCAGCCTGCTGCACAGCATGAGCGGACTGTTCCAGCACTTCTACGACGGCACCCAGCACGGGCGTATCGACATTGCCGGCGCCGACCGCGCGCTGACTCTCCCACGCGACACCGCCGGTTTCGTCGGGCTCGTGGCGCAAAACGTGCGGCTGGGGTTCGCCGCCGAATCCGTGCACGACGAAATCGGATTCGCCCTCGCGGTGCGGAACGTCGCCCCGACCATCGTGCACGCTCGCGTACTCGAAGTGGCTGCCCGGCTGCAGATCGTTCACCTGGTCGACCGATCGATCGACCAGCTCTCGGCCGGCGAAGCGAGCCTCGTCGCGATTGCCGCCGCGCTGGTTAATAGCCCCATCCTGTTACTCGTGGATGAGCCACTCGCCGACCTCGACACTGCCGCCAGGGACCGCGTCTGCACCGTGCTCGGCCAGCTGGCGCACGAGGCCGGCGTCTGCGTCGTGATCGCCGAGCACAACACGCGCGAGTTCGACGTGATAGCGGATGCCTGGCTCCAGATTCGCCGCAGCCGAGTGCACCAGCTCTCGTCCGCCGAAATCCAGCCCAAATTGGTCGAGATTCCCGTGCCGAAGCCCGCCGATTCGCCCTCGTGGGGCAGAATACCGGCATCATTCGGGAGCGCTTCGGGCCGCGCAGCGGCGGCGCCGGGCGCGACTCGCAGTATCGCAACCATGCCTGCGAAACCACTCGCGAGCATCCGTCGGCTGAGCGTGCGGCATCGAACAGATCTCGCCGTCGACGACGTGTCCTTCGAAGTGCAGGCCGGCGACGTGATCGCCCTGCGCGGCAGCAATGGTGCCGGCAAGAGCAGCTTGCTGCGCGCGATCGCGCTGCCCATGGCCGCTGACACGGTCATCATAGCCGGGCACGATGTCCACTCCCTCAAGCGTCGCACTCGTCGTCAGTCCGTGGCGCTCGTGCCCGAGAACGTCGACGACTTGCTGTTCGCGATCACGGTGGCCGAGGAATGCCGGAGGGCCGATCGTAGGCTGCACCTCGCGCAGTCCGCTCGCACCGGGCCCGAGCACGGGGAGCCAGTCACCGCGGCGCTGTTCGCGCAGTTGCTCGGCTTTGACGCCATAACGGATGCCGCGCACCTCCTCGAGCGTCATCCGCGCGACCTCTCCACCGGCGAACGTCTGTGCCTCGTGATGGCCATTCAGCTCGCGGCCCGCCCGGCCCTGCTGCTCGTCGATGAACCCACCCGCGGGCTCGACCTGGCGGCGCGGGCCCTGGTAAGCGCGGCGCTGTTGACGGCCACCGACCGTACCTCAGCGGTGCTTTTCGCCACCCACGACGATGACTTTTCGCGTGGCCTTGCCACGCGAACCCTGCGCATGGAGGCCGGCCGGCTGAGTTCCCCGATCGAGGTGCTCTCGTGACTGTTCTGACCAGACCGCGCCGAAGCATCCGCTGGACATCGTGGATTCTCGGTGGCGGCAGCGTGCTCGCGGCAGCTGCCTTCGCCTGGCCGTTCTTCGTCGGGGCGGTGCCAGCCGATGCCCAGGTCGCGGTTCCGATCGTGGCATTCGCGCTCATTCCGGCGCTCATCGTGGCCCTCGCGCTCACCCTCGACCGGGAAATGTACACGGCCAAGACCGTGGCGCTGCTCGGCGTGCTCTCGGCCGTCGGCGCTGCGGTGCGTATCGCGGGCACCGGCGTCGGCGGGGTCGAGGCGGTGTTCGTGCTGCTGATTCTGGCCGGGCGGGTTTACGGCGCCCGGTTCGGTTTTCTGCTCGGGCTGCTCACCATTGCGGTGTCCTCCCTGCTCTGGGGCGGTTTTGGGCCGTGGACCCCGTTTCAGATGTTCGCCTGCGGTTGGGTCGGCGCCGGCGCCGGCCTGCTGCCCCATTGGCCAAAAGCGTCTCCGCCGACCGAACCTGCGCGCAGTTCGACGGCACAGCGCTGGCGCCTCCGCTGGGAAATCGCTCTACTGGCCGCCTACGGCGTGGTCGCCGCGTACGCGTTCGGGCTCATGATGAACCTCTGGTTCTGGCCGTTCGCCGTGGGAAGCAGCACCGGCATCTCCTACACGGCCGGAGTCGGCCCCGGCCAGAACCTCGCCTCATTCGTGCTCTACTCGCTCGTCACGTCGACCCTCACCTGGGATACCGTGCGCGCAATCACGACCGTGGTCGGTATCGCTCTGGTCGGACCCGCCGTGCTCGCCGCCCTGCGGCGGGCGAAACTGAACCCCCGGAGCGAAAAACGGAGTCATCGTCTTTAAATACGAGACTCGACAAGATTTATCGGGAATGAACGTGAGCGAGTCTCGCTTTTGTATTCGATAAATGAGATAAATTAGGTATGGAGATCAACGCGGATCCACCTCCGGAACCGGAATCTACGAGCGCGAGTCACGAGTCCGACCGCGTCGAGTCCGACGCCCTCGCGGCGGAGAACGATGCGGTTGACGCCGCGGCGATCGAGCGTGCCGCAGCCCGGGTGGAGTGGGCGACTGAGATGGCGGCGGCGGAGATCAAGCCGGGAAAGCCCGCGCAAACGCGACATTCGGCGAGAACCATCCCGATCTCTGGGGTGAAGGCCCTGGATTATGTGGTTGCGGCGTCCTTGCAAGATTGGCGGGCGCGTCCCGTTGATGTGGAGCAGGTGCGGCTGCTTGACGTGGTGCGGGAGTGTGACCTCGCGATCAACCGGGCTCATGCGGCGCGGGCGGCCGCGATTGACGACGTCGCCCGGTGGGTGGCCAGCACCGCGGTCACCGGGCGGCCCTTGCCGCGGGCGATGCTGACGCAAGAAGCGCAAGACGCCGGGGAGACCTGCCAGCCATTGCAGCGCTGGTCAGAGAAGCAAGCGGCCGCAGAAGGCCTCGTCGCCGAACTCGGCTGCCTGCTCCGCGTGCATGAAAACACCGCCCGCAACCTGCTCTGCATGAGCAAGATGTTGCAGCACGAACTGCCGGCCACCCGCGCCAAGCTCGCCGACGGCACAATCAGCTACCGCCACGCGGAAATCATCGTCAATAACGCCCTGTCGCTGCCAGGCGACGCCTGGTCCCGGTTTGAGGGCGATGCCCTCGCCGGGGTGGAAGATCTGACGGTGGGGCAGTTGAAGAAGCGGGCGATCACCGTGCGGGAACTCTCCCACCCCGAGTCGATCGGGAAGCGGCACAAGAAGGCCCTGAGCGAGCGATGGTTCTCCGTCATCCCCGCCCAAGACGGCATGGCCTGCCTGGAGCTGATCCTCAGCCAGGAAGACGCCGCCACCATCAACGACCGCGTCGACACCCTCGCCCGCAGCCTGCACAACGCCGCCGGGCAAGAACCCGTCGACACTCGCACCCTCGGCCAGCAACGCCTCGACGTCGCCGTTGACCTCCTGTTGACGGGAGTGACCGAAACCGGGCTCGGGGCCGGAGTACAAGGCCTGGTGAACGTGACCGTGCCGGTACTGACCCTGATGGGTCTGAGCGAAGAGCCCGGAACCCTCGACGGATTCGGCCCGATCGACGCCGCCACCGCCCGCCGCGTCGCCGCCACCGCGAAAAGCTTCACCCGCATCCTGATCCACCCCGAAACCAGCGTCGTACTCAGCGTCGGCAAAACCCGCTACAAAGTCCCCGCCGACCTGAAGAAATGGCTAGAGATCCGCGACGGAACCTGCCGATTCCCCGGCTGCACCCGACAAGCCCGCCACAGCGAAGTCGACCACACCCACGACTGGCAATACAACGGCGAAACCCGCTGGGACAACCTCGCCCACCTCTGCAAACGCGGACACCGCTTGAAAACAGAGTCCGGCTGGGACGTGCAGCAAAGCAACGACGGTGTTATGCACTGGACCAGCCCCGCCGGTAAACACTACGCCACCCACCCCGCCACCCGCCTCGTCCCGGGCCCCGCCGCCGCCGCCAGCGAAGGCGGCCCAGCAGAAGACTCCCCGAAACGGCCGGTCGACGTTTGGGCTGACCTCGCCGACCCCAGCCTCGCCGATCCCAGCCTCGCCGACCAGGAACATGACTGGAATACCGCCACGTTCTAACCCACACCGGCCCTCGGTTCGAGCTGCTGGGGATCCAAGCCCGTGTTCGCCTCGATGAGCACCCAAAATCGCGACATGAATTTGAGTGCTGAGACGAGCTGACGGGCGGCGCATGCTCACTGCCATACTTCGTTCAGGGGCCAAGTCGCCTTGTGGACGAATCGTCGGGAGCGATTATCAGGACTACGAACAATCTGGATGCCTTGCGTCTCTTGTCAGCTCTGGCCGTAATCGTTGGGCACTCCTTCACGCTGACCGGCATCGTCGCAGCGCCCCGCGTCGCCGGCATTCCGATTCATAGTCTGGGTCTGTACGCGTTTTTTGCCATAAGCGGTTACCTCATTGCAACGAGTTGGCAGAGAAATCCTATGCTGCTGCCGTACCTCGTGAATCGAAGTTTGCGCATATTTCCCGCTCTCATGGTCGTGGTTCTAGTCACTGTCGTCCTCATCGGTCCATCGGTGACCGTGCTCGAGACAGCGCAGTACTTCCGAAGTGACGTGGTCTACCAGTACCTGCTCAATCTCGTGCTGACGGCCCAGTACGAGCTACCCGGTGTCTTCGAGTCAGGGCATCGCTCGAGCGCCGTGAACGGAGTCCTGTGGACCCTCGGTCTTGAGTTCGTCTGTTATCTCGTCGTGGCCGCCAGTGGCCTCCTCCTCCGTTCGCACTCGTGCTGGGGCTACCTCGTCTTCGGCATCATCGCGGTTGTCTTGGCCCTCATGCCCGGCGAGGCGCCCGGGCTTGTTTGGATGGGGCCGGCCGGAACGACCTGGGTGTTCTTCGCAGTCGGCGCGCTTCTCAGCCGGGTTGCCACCCGCTGGCTCAGGCCACGAGGCCTCATTATCGTTGTCCCCTTGTGGATTATCACTGCGATGCTCGCTCCTGGCCTGGCGCTCGTGCTCGCCTGGCTGGCTCTCCCGTTCGTCATGATCGCAGCCGGACGTGCCTCGACTCCCGGAGTGTGCCGGGCCGGCCGGTTCGGTGATCTCTCGTACGGGATGTATTTATGGGGATTTCTGGTTCAGCAGCTCGTTATCGAGCAGTTCGGAGTGTTGCCCTGGCTCGTGAACATCGCTATCGTCGTGCTCGTGACCGCTATCATCGCAGCGCTGTCGTGGCATTTGGTTGAAAAACGTGCCCTGGCGCACAAAATTCACCGTGCGGCGACTCTCCAGCCTGGAACACCTCGACCACTAGCTTCACCACACGTTTCGTAAGGCCAGTGAGCCATGACAACGACAGACATAGAGGCGCTTTACACCGCTGAGCGCGACCGATTCGTTGAGGATCTAGCCGGGCTCGATGACGCAGCCTGGCAGACGCCGAGCCTGTGCCAAGGGTGGACAGTGCGGGACTTGTGTGCGCATCTGCTCATGCCATACGAGCTAAGGTTTAGCCGCTTCATTGTCGGTCTCGCGCAAGCACGGTTCAACTTCGACAAGCTCGCCGACCGCTGGGCTCGGACCGACCGTCGCACCGGGGCCGAGCTGACACGCTGTATCGCTACGACCAGTGCCGCCGGTTTCGCGGTCCCCGGCGCGGGAAAACTAGCCCCACTGGCCCACCTGACCATTCACGCCGGAGACGTTCGTCGACCGCTCGGCCTGGCCGGTCGGATCGCCCCTGAAGCGGGCGGGATGGTGCTCAACGAGCTAACGAGCGGCAAGCACTCGGTGAGTGACGAACTCCTGCGCGGGCTGCGCTTCGAAGCCACCGACGCCGACTGGGCGCGGGGTGAAGGACCCGGAGTCAGCGGCGGTGTCGCCGCTCTCCTCAGCGCATTCACCCGTCGTCGTGCGGCCGCGGAGGACTTAGCGGGCGCTGGTGCTGACGAGTTCCGGTCCCGCCTGGCCTGATGAGCGGCTAACTACACTGCGCCGTGCAGCACGTGCCGTACAGCTACACAGAAAAGTACTTCGCCTCCGGGTGGTGGAACACGAACGCGTCGGTTGACTGTTCGGGGTGCAGCTGCAGCTCCTCTGACAATACGACGCCCATCCGCTCGGGCTTGAGCAACTCAACCACCTTGCGGCGATCCTCCATCTCCGGGCAGGCCGGGTAGCCGAGCGAGAACCGTGCGCCGCGATACTCCAGCTTGAACATGCCGGCGATATCGGTGGGGTCTTCGCCGCCCACACCGAATTCCGAGCGGATGCGCGAGTGCCAGTACTCGGCAAGGGCCTCGGTCAGCTGCATGGTCAGTCCATTGAGTTCCATGTAGTCGCGGTACTGGTTCGCGGCAAACATCTTGGCCGTCACTGAGTCCACGTTCGCGCCGGCGGTGACCAGCTGGAGGGCGACGACATCCGTTTGGCCAGACTCACGCCCGCGCACGAAGTCGGCCAGGCACAGGTGCTTGTCGCGGCGCTGCCGGGGAAAGTTGAACCGCAGGCGATCGGTGCCGAGCACGCCCCCCGAGCCACCGTCGGGCGCAAGCAGTCCGGCCTGGCCGACCAAGCCGGTGGGGTCATCGCCGTGGTGCAGCACGACCATGTCGTCACCTTCGGCGACCACGGGAAAGTAGCCGTAGGCCACCGAGGCGTCCAGCATGCCCTCGCCCAGGATGCGGTCGAGCCAGTAGCGCAGGCGCGGCCGACCGACGGTATCGACCAGTTCCTGATAGCTTGCGCCGTCTTCGGCCCGGCTGGGCTTGAGCCCCCACTGGCCCATGAAGGTGGCGCGTTCGTCGAGAAAGGCCGAGAAATCGGCCAGGGTGACGCCCTTGACGATGCGGGTACCCCAGAACGGCGGCACCGGAATGGGGTTGTCGCTCGCCACCTCGGAGCGGGCGGGCATCTCCTCCGGCTCGGTCAGGGTGAGCAGGCTTTTCTTGTGGATGCGTTTCTTCAGCGGCGGCAGACCCACCGCCAGAGGGTCGGCGCCGCGGGCGATGGCCACGAGCGGTTCCATCAGGGCAAGGCCCTCAAAGGCATCGCGGGCGTAGCGCACCTGCCCGGCGAAGACGCTGTCGAGGTCGTCTTCGACGTAGGAACGGGTGAGGGCAGCGCCGCCGAGCAGAATCGGCCATTTACCAGCGAGGCCGCGCGACTCAAGCTCGAGCAGGTTCTCCTTCATCACCACGGTCGATTTCACGAGCAGCCCGCTCATCCCGATGACATCGGCGTTGTTCTCTTCGGCGACGCGAATGAACTCGGCTATCGGTTGTTTGATACCGATGTTGATCACGTCGTAGCCGTTGTTGGTGAGGATGATGTCGACGAGGTTCTTGCCGATGTCGTGCACATCACCGCGCACGGTGCCGAGCACGATCGTGCCCTTACCGGCCGCTTCGGATTTCTCCATGTGCGGTTCAAGCAGGGCCACGGCGGCTTTCATTACCTCCGCCGACTGCAGCACGAACGGCAACTGCATCTCACCGCTGCCAAAGCGGGCGCCGACGACCTGCATGCCAACGAGCAGGTGCACGTTGACGATATCGAGGGCGCTCAGTCCCCCAGCGCGGGCGAGGTCGAGGTCAGCCTCGAGGCCCTTGGCCTCGCCGTCGATAATACGGCGTTCCAGTCGTTCACCCACCGGCAGGGCGGCGAGCTCGGCGGCTCGCTCGTCTTTCAGGGCGGCGGAGTCGACGCCGGCGAACAGGTCGAGCAGGGCCACAAGCGGGTCGTAGGTGAGGGTGCCTTCGGCGTCGTATTCGCGACGGTCCCAGACCAGGTCGAGAGCCACCTTGCGCCGGTCGTCTGGTACAGAGGCGAGCGGCACGATCTTGGCCGAGTTGACGATGGCGGAGTCGAGGCCGGCCTCCGTGGCCTCGTGCAGGAAGACCGAGTTGAGCACGGAGCGGGCGGCGGGGTTGAGGCCGAAGGACACGTTCGAGACGCCGAGCGTGGTGTGGATGCCGGGGTACTTGGCCTTGATCTGGCGGATCGCGTCGATGGTCTCGATGCCGTCGCGGCGGGTTTCTTCCTGGCCGGTCGCAATCGGAAAGGTCAGAGCGTCGACGATGATGTCCTCCACCCGCATACCCCACACGTTGACCAGGGTCTCAACCAGGCGGGTGGCGATGCGCACCTTGCGTTCGGCGGTGCGGGCCTGTCCCTCCTCGTCGATGGTGAGGGCGATCACGGCGGCACCGTGCTCCTTGACCAGCGGCATGATGCGGCCGAACCGTGAGGTCGGCCCTTCGCCGTCTTCGAAGTTGACCGAATTCACGACCGGACGACCACCGATGAGTTCCATGCCGGCCTGCAGCACGGCCGGTTCGGTCGAGTCGACGACGAGCGGCAGGGTCGAGGCGCTGGCCAGTCGGGAGACGACCTGCTTCATATCGGCGACGCCGTCGCGACCGACGTAGTCTATGCAGACGTCGAGCAGGTGGGCGCCGTCACGCACCTGACTGCGGGCGATATCGACGCACTCGTCCCAGTTTTCGGCGAGCATCGCATCGCGAAAAGCCCGCGAGCCGTTGGCGTTGGTGCGCTCCCCGATGGCCAGAAATGCGCTGTCCTGGTCGAAACTGACGTGCTGGTACAGGCTCGCGACCCCGGGATCTGCTTCGAGCGTGCGGGGTTTCGCCGTGACACCACGCAACCGTTCGACCACGGCGGTCATGTGTGCGGGAGTCGTGCCGCAGCATCCGCCGACCAGGCCCAGCCCGAACTCCTTCACGAACTGTTCGTGCGCCGTGGCCAGCTGGTCGGGGGTCAGCGGGTAGCTCGCGCCGGTCTTGGTCAGCTGCGGCAGGCCGGCGTTGGGCATACAGATGACGGGCACGCGGGAGAACTTGGAGAGGTGACGCAGGTGCTCGCTCATCTCGGTCGGTCCGGTCGCACAGTTCAGGCCGATCGCGTCGATTCCGAGCGGCTCCAGTGCGGTCAGGGCCGCGCCGATCTCGCTGCCCATCAGCATGGTTCCGGTGGTCTCCACCGTCACCTCGACGAAAATCGGCAAGCGGATGCCGGTCTCGGCGACGGCCTGCTTGCATCCGTTCACCGCACTCTTGGTCTGCAGCAGGTCTTGCGAGGTTTCAATCAGGAACGCGTCAGCGCCGCCTCGGATGAGGCCGAGTGCCTGCTCGGCAAAGGTGGCCTTGAGGTTGGCGTAGGTGGTGTGCCCGAGGCTCGGCAGCTTGGTGCCTGGACCCATCGAGCCGAGTACCCAGCGCACCCGGCCGTCGCGGGCTTCGAATTTTTCGGCGCTGGCGCGGGCGATCTCGGCGCCGAGTCGGGCGAGCTCCTCGATGCGATCTTCGATGCCGTAGTCGGAGAGGTTCGACCAATTGGCGCCGAAGGTGTTGGTCTCGATGGCGTCGATGCCGGTTTCGAGGTAGACGTCGTGGATGGCGGCGATAATGTCGGGCCGGCTCACGTTGAGAATCTCGTTGCAGCCCTCGAGCTGCTGGTAGTCGTCCAGGGTGGGGTTGTGTTCCTGCAGCATGGTGCCCATGGCACCGTCAGCGATGACGACGCTCGATCTGACCGCGTCCAGCAGGGCCTCGGATCGAGCCGGGCGCGCGCGGGCGACGGATGTTTCGGTGTCAGTCGTTCGCTCGGGCTCTTGATCGGTGCTCATTGAATCAGCTTAACGGCGGCCTCGAACACTGCTCTGCCCCGAAGTAACGTTTCTTAGCGTGTGCGCCGCTCGGCGCGCTTACGAGTGGGGCGTGCTCCGCCGGGTTCCCCGGTCACGATCCATCCGGTCTCGAATCGTGCTGCCGCGCGCGAGGCCTCAACGGGGCGCATGCCTCGTCGGTTCTGTTCCAGGGTTGCAGCATCGATGGCTCTGGCATCGTTTCGATTGCACACCCACACCCTAATCGTCGGAAGGGCGTCTTCCGATTGCTCAGGAATGGAACAGACCTGCACCACCACGCTGTTTCCGGCGTCCATGATTTTCAGCGCCGCGCGCACCGTAGCCAGGTTCGCGACGGTCACGGTTCCGAGGGCATCCCTGGTTATTTCCGTGCTCGTTCGGGCGTTGTGCCAGCTGTCGAAGGTGAGGATGACGCGCGGGCTGACTCCCGCTGGAAGTATGCCGAGCAACCACGACTGCACGAGACGGTCAGGTCGGGCTCTAGGGCGAGGTGATCGGGAACGCAGCCAGAGGGCGACCACGCCACTGACCACACGACGTGGCGACCCGCCCCCGGAAATCTGCCGCTCGGCGCCCCCGATGCGAGGGCGCCGATTGCGCAAATTCCACGTGGAGCGCCGTGCCCACTCGAGCGATGGCCGCCTGTACCACGTGTTCAACACCGATATCAGAGCCCCCGCATTGCCGCCATTGTCGAGCGATGCCATTGCCGATCTTCCCCCACAGGCCCACGTTAGACATGTCTATCGTAACCCATTGGAGGGGCGCGGCGCGCGCCGTGGCTGGCCGTTCCCGGCGAAGGGTAGGCTGATTGGGCAAACAGGGGGCATCCGATGAACTACGAGTCGCGACAGAAGCGGGCGCACATCATGGTGGCCGAACTCGGGCTGCCCCGGCCGCTCACAGCCGAATTGTTGCACCGGCACATGGAAACAGTGCGCGGTAAAAGGATCGTGGTGCAGAGCGCGACTCCGCGCCTACTCGAGGCCGGTCTCTGCGGGTTGTGGATTGCCGTCGCCGGAGAAAGTTTTGAGCGGATCCACCATGCACCGACTACCTCAGCGGTGCACCGACAACAGTTCATCAATCATGAATTCGGCCACATGATTCTCAATCAGGAACAAGAGCTGTTGTCTGCGGAGCGAGTGGCTCTGCTTGCACCCCTGATTCCCCTGGATGCCATCGTCTATGCGTTATCTCGCACCCGCTTCTCTGACGAGCAGGAGGCCCTGGCCGAGGCCGTCGCTGATCAGCTCGCCCTCATGATGTTGCACGACGGGCCGTTGGCTGCCCACGGCACCCAAACCGGATTTGGACGAGTTCTCTAGTGCAAACGGCTCTGTTCACGCTCTCGGCCATTTTTTGGATCGCCGCGGCACTATGCGTGCCGTCTGCCATTCGTGGACGCCGCCGACCGCTCCTGCTGTTTCTCGCGGTATTCGCGCTGACAATGACGCTCATGCCCCAACCGGTGTACAGGCCCGTCGACGCGCTGCTGGGCAACGGCAACGTGACTTATTTCATATTCCACGCTCTCACCGTTGTGGCCATCGCGCTACTCGACGTCATTGTGCAAGAGGCCATGTCTCCTCGCGGGCTCACCCGGGCTCGCAAACGTGCCACTGTCCTGATCACCACGGCGATCGTACTTGCCCAGGCTATTTTGTTCTTTGGAAGCGACTGGCGCGTGACAGACGACATCGCCGCGTCATTCATTCCCCGCTGGGATTTTACCGCGTACGCTGCCACAACGTGGATCGCGATGGGTATCTTTGCGGTGTCTTTCGCCTTTGCCTGTCTGGCGGACCTGCGGCGGCAGCGCCGCCCAGTTACGTCTATCTCACTGAGCCTCGTGCTCCTCGCTTGCCTGGGCGTTCTGACCTACGCTGTCATCAGCCTGATCAGTGCCATACTTGCCGTTCTTTACCCGGACTTTTTGCTGGTCGGCTGGGCGCGTACCGCCTATACCCTGACCCTCTTGCTGTCTCCCATCAGCCTGGTCGTCGGCCTCGGACTCTCGGCGGCCATCGATGCCCTGGCCGCCGGCCGAAAGAACTACCGCGACCGCGTGCTGCTCTGGCGCATCACGCCGCTGTGGCAGCGGCTTCTGCGCGACACGCCGTACCTCAGCATCGAGCGGCAGCTCTCACCTCGGCAGCTGCTCACGGTAAGTGGACCTGGCGCGCACCTGTATCGACGACACGTCGAGATTCGCGACAGCCTGCTACTTCGCCCCGAGCAGGCCGTCACCCCGGCCGAGCTGGCCATAATCGCGCTGGCCGAACAACGAACCCAGGTGGGTTCGCCAGCGACCGCCACCCTCGTCGGGCCGACACGATGAGCTCGCCGCAGGATTCCGTCAGCCCACAGCTGGAACTGGCGCGCAAGCTCAACCTGCTGCTCGATGTCGTCGTAGCCGAGGGCAACACCCCGTATACCTACCGCCAAATCGAGGCGGGACTGAATGAGCGCGGCCTGACGCTCTCGCGAGCCCGCTGGGCCTACATGATCACCGGCGACGGTCCCCTCGTCACCGATCCCGCGCTTCTGACCGGCCTTGCCGAGTTCTTCCGCATCCCACCGGAATACATGCTCGGCGGTGGCGGCGACCTCCCGGAACGCGTCGACGCGCAACTCGCCTTCGTGAAGAGCCTCCGCGTTGCCCGCGTGGTGAGCTTTGCCGCACGGATGCTCGGCGACGTCTCTCCCGAGACCCTCCGGTCGATCACCGAGCTGCTTCAGGACAACACCCCCGAGGCAGGCCCGCCCGCGTAGTGCGGGCAGGCCCGACATTCACGGGGAGCCGGGCACCATCGCGCTGGCCCCGATGCCTTAGTTGGCGGTACCACCCGCGATCGCGTAGGACCACAGCTCGCTGCTCACATCGACGGGGCGCGCTTTCGGCTCGCCCTCTTTCGGAGTCTCGCTGCGGTGGCCGTGGGCGAAGGACGGCGAGCTCAACCAGGCCTGGAACGACTCTTCATCGGCCCAGCGCGTCACGACGAGCCAAGTCAGGCGATCATCGGTCGGTTTGAGCAGCTCGAACCCCTCGAAACCGGGGCGGTCGTCGACAGCACCGGCGCGAGCTGCGAAACGTTGGGCGAGCTCGTCGCCGCCGTCGCTCGGCACGGTGATGGCGTTGATTTTGATGATCGTCATGAAACTGCTCTCTGTTCGCACTCTCGAAGGTATTTCCTCCATGCTGCCACTGTCCGCTGTATGGCCGAGTCGAGGGCCCGCCACGACCAGGCTTTCTCCCCCGCCGGACCAAGTTCCCTATGCTGGAAAAATGCGACTTTTCTCTTGATCCGTCAAGGCGGTGCAGGACTGCCGACACGATCGACCAGTCGTAACCGATTTTGACCCACGACCTCACCTGTTTGGAGCTACTATGCCCATCACCGCTTTTCTCGATATTCATGTGAAGCCCGAGACCCTCGCCCAGGCTCCCGCGGTGTTACACGACACTCTCCTCGCCACCCGGGCCTTCGATGGATGCCTCGGTGTCGATGTGCTCGTCGACACCGAAGACTCTACCCACTTCGTTCTCGTGGAAAAGTGGATATCGCTGGAGCACGACACCGCGTATCGCACCTATCGTGCGGGACCGGGTAAATCGTCTTTGGGAGCGATCCTGTCTGGCCCGCCCGTGCTGACCAAGTTCGAGATCGCCACGGACATCTGACGCTGCAGCCGTGGGCGCATCCAACTCCCATTGCCCAGCCGGGTTCCCTATGCTGAAAGAGATATGCGACTACTCCTGATCCGCCATGGCCAGACTCCCGGCAACGTTCTCGGACGCCTCGACACTTCTCGTCCCGGTCCAGGTTTGACCGATCTCGGCCTGCGCCAGGCCGCCGCAATACCCGACGCCCTGCGCTCCGACCCGATCGATGCCATTTTTGTGTCGACGCTGCTGCGCACGCATCTGACCGCGCATCCGCTCGCCGCCGATCGCGGCCTCGAACTGCAGGTGGCGACCGGGCTGCACGAGATCGAAGCCGGCGCGCTCGAGGGGCTGCGCGATCAGGCATCCGTGCGCACCTATCTGGAAACCGCCGTGGCCTGGGGCTCGGGCGACCTCGCCAAGCGGATGCCGGGCGCGCACGACGGTCACGACTTCTTCCGTCGGTTCGACACCGACATCGCACTCGCTGCCGCCGATTCAGAGGTCGCCGCGGTGTTCAGCCACGGCGCGGCCATTCGCGTCTGGACCGCGGCCCGCGCGCAGAACGTGCCTGCGACCTTTGCTGGCGACAACGAGCTTGACAACACCGGTGTCGTCGAGCTGACCGGTTCCCCGGAGGAGGGTTGGACCCTGTTGTCCTGGGCCGGTCTGCCGGTGGGCGGAATGGCCCTGGCCGACCTCAGTGCTGCCGACCCGTTGGGCGACCCACTCCGCGAGACCTGAGGCGGGTCGAGCCGTGAGTTTCGGGCACCGACCCGTGAGTCTCCAGCGGATTTGAACGATTCAATGGCCTAACACTCACGTCTCGGCGACGTTGGGACGCTTCTGCGCGCGGGGAACCCGCGGGCGCACGAGCGCGTGGCTGTCGCGCACCAGCTGTTCGACGAGCTCAGCGGGCACGTCGCCGTCGAGTACGACTGTGATCCAGTGCTTCTTATTGAGGTGATATCCGGGGGTGATCCACGCCGGGAACTCCTCGCGCAGGGCGCGGCTCTCCTCCGGATCACACTTGAGTGAGACCGTGAACGGCTCGCCGCCCAGGGCCGAGAGCGCGAAGATCTTGCCGTTGCCGCTGGTCTTAAACACGCTCGTCTCCTCGCCGAACGGAAAGGTTTCCACCGCCTGCGGCAGACTCAGGCACAGGTCGACGAGCGTGTCAGGAGTCATGCCGCCAACCTACCCCTGAGCTATGCCTCGACGAGGTTCATCGCGTCGGCCGTGAGCTCAACCGAGCGCAGGCGGCCCTCGATGAGCGGCGACTGGTGGGCGAGAATGAGCTCGTCAGCCCCGGTTCCCGCGGCGAATTCCTCGAGGTAGACGCGTACCTCGTCGGCGGTTCCGACCGCTGAATACCGCATCATGTTGGCGATATTGCGGCCCTCCGGCGTGGTCAGGAAGACGTCGATCTGGTCGTCGTCGTATTCGGGGGTTGCCGGTCCGCGGGAGAGCATGCCGCGCACCCGGGTGCGGCGGGTCGTCTCGAACTGGGCTACGGCATCCGCTTTATCGTCGGCAGCGATCACGTTGGCGGCAATGATCAGGTGCGGCGCTGCAAGCTGCTCCGACGGCGTGAAGTCGCGGCGGTAAAGCGCGATGGCTTCGTGCAGCGCATCGGGCGCGAAATGCGACGCGAAGGCGTACGGCAGGCCGAGGGCGGCGGCGAGCCCGGCTCCGAACAACGACGATCCGAGAATGTACAGCGGCACATTGGTGCCGGCTCCGGGAATGGCCTGCACGCCGGGCACGATCGACTGCCCGCGCAGGTAGGCCTGCAACTCCATGACGTCCTGCGGAAACTGGTCGGAGGCACGTGGGTCGCGGCGCATCGCCCGAGCGGTATTCTGATCGCTTCCGGGCGCCCGGCCAAGGCCGAGGTCGATGCGGTCGGGGTAGAGTTCCGCGAGGGTTCCGTACTGCTCGGCGATCACGAGCGGTGAGTGATTGGGCAGCATGACGCCGCCGGATCCGAGCCGAATGGTGCTGGTCTGCCCGGCGACGTGGCCGATCAGAATACTCGTCGCCGACGATCCGATGGTGGGCATATTGTGGTGCTCGGCATACCAAACGCGCTCGTACCCGTGTTTTTCGGCGGTCTGGGCGAGCGCGACACTGGCCGCGAAGCTTTCCCGAGCGGTGTGCCCAGGGGCAATCGGAGCGAGATCAAGTATGGAGAGCGGAATAGTCATACTGGGGGCAACACCGCCGAGCCAAAATCGTTACCCGGTTCAGCCGACGAACACGAAATTGCCCCGCTGAAGTGGAACGACCATGACCGCTGCGCCCGGGCCTGGCTTCTGCTGCGTTCGGCCGTGCGGGAAGATGGTGGGAGCGCCGCTTACGGGCGCACCAACGAAGGGGCACACCCATGTTCACGGGGCTCAGCGCTTTTCCCCTCACGCCGACCACTGAGAACGGTATTGACGAACCCGCCTTCGTGCGCCTCGTCTCCCGGCTCGCCGCGGCTGGCGTCGACTCGATCGGCGCGCTCGGCTCGACCGGCGGCTACGCCTACCTCAGCCGCGAACAGCGTGCCCGGGCGGCCACGGCGGCGGTCGAGGCGGCCGGCTCAATCCCGGTCATCGTGGGAATCGGTGCGCTCCGCACCCGCCTCGTTCTTCACCACGCAGCGGATGCGCAGGCAGCCGGCGCTGCCGCGGTGCTGCTCGCGCCGATGACTTACCAGCCGTTGACCGACCGCGAAGTGTTCGGCCTGTACGAGGCCGTCACGGCCGAGTTGGAGATTCCACTCGTCGTTTACGACAACCCGGGCACGACCCACGTGACGTTCAGCGACGAGTTGCACGGTCGCATTGCCGCGCTGCCGAACATCGGCTCGATCAAGATCCCCGGTGTGACTGCCGTTGCTGCCCCGACCAGAATCGCAGCCCTCCGCCGTCTGATTCCCGCGCACGTCACGATCGGTGTCTCCGGGGACTGGCTTGCCACCGGCGGACTGCTCGGCGGTGCTGACGCGTGGTACAGCGTGCTTGGCGGGCTTTTTCCCGAGACCGCCGTGGCGATCACGCGTGCCGCCCAGGCCGGCGACAGCGCAGCGGCCGTGACAGCCTCCGACCGACTCGAACCACTCTGGGCGCTCTTTCGCCGGTACGGCAGCCTGCGCGTCATGTCGGCTGCGGCCGAAACTCTGGGTCTCGTCGCCTCGCCCAACCTGCCGCTGCCGCTGCTCGGCCTCGACCCTGCCGCCCGCACCGAACTCAACGCGACGCTGCGCGACCTGGGCCTCGGAGGCTGAGGACGGGGCCCTACGGATGACGGCGTAAGGTCGTTGGGTGCAACTTACAGACCTGACCCGGGTGCTCGAGACCGCCGACTGGCGAAGCCGCGAGCAAGCCCATGAGGAACGCGCTGATGCGTTCACTCTCGGCCGCCGCGAGCGCGCGGCAATCGGCCAGAGCCATCCGGTCGATGATTTTCTGTTCACGTACTACCCGTTTCGTCCCGGCCTATTGCGCCGCTGGCATCCTGGCGCTGGTGTGCTGCTGCAGGGTGCCGCCGACCAGCCCCGCGCAAGCTGGAAGTGGTACCGCAACGAGGGCTGCGCCAGTCAAGTGGATACGGCCGCCTTCTGCGAGAAGAACGCGCGCGTCATCCGCTTCATCGATTCACTGCTCACGGCGACCCGGCAGCGGCCGGCGCACTTTGGCTGTTTCGGCCTGCACGAATGGGCGATGGTCTACCGGCAGGGTGAGCACCGCCATATGGCGCCCCTCCGGCTCGGCCAGGCTGACACCGATGCCGTCGTCGACGGAAATCGCATCGGCTGCAGCCATTTCGACGCGTTTCGGTTCTTCACCCCCGCCGCCCTGCCCCTCAACCAGCTGGCGCCCACGCGAGAGAATCAGCCGGCGATGGAGCAGCCCGGCTGCCTCCACGCCGGCATGGACATCTACAAGTGGGTGATCAAGCTCGGCCCGCTGGTTCCCGGCGAGGTATTGCTCGACTCCTTCGAACTCGCCCGCGACATTCGCCGACTCGACATGGAGGCCTCCCCGTATGACCTGAGCGACTGGGACTACGCGCCGGTTGCGGTCGAGACTGCCGCAGGCAGGGCCGAGTACGTGCGCCGCCAGCGTGGTTTCACCGAACGCAGCAACGTGCTGCGCGACCGTGTGCTGGGCCTTCTCGTCTAGAGCAGCTCCGTCGATTGCCATCGAGCACCGGTTGCCAGTCTTTTCTCAGGTTGTGCTACCGCGGCGAGCGGATGCCCCTCGTTGCGGCGATCTCAACGTGTTGCCACGAGCGTGACGCTCGCCCAAACTGTCCGACGGCACCCATTTGGGGCACGGGGACCAAACCACAACGGTCCCGGCTCCGGACCATCTGTGCGGCCCGAGAACACAACGAGGCCGGAACAGAACAACGAATAGGAGCTCCCATGAACACGAATACGAAGCACACGAACGTTCGCAAGATCACCGCGCTGGGAATTACCGGCGCCGCAGCATCCGCTCTCATCATTGGAGGCTTTGTCGCCCCCGCCCAGGCGTTTGACGGCGACAGCACCACGACGAGCACCAGCACCGACAGCTCGTCTGAGCAGAACCGCCTTGACGTTATCGGCGACCTGTTCAACCTTTCGGGCAACGAGGCGACCGGCAACGGCGTGCTCGGCAACGACACCTCCGTCGGCGGCATCCTCAACGGCGGAGTCGTCAACGGACCGCTCGTGGAGGACTCGCTCAACAGCGACATCGGTGATGTTGCGTCGGGTAACGAGGTCGGCAACGACGCATCCGTCGGAAGCGGCAACGACGTCGTCGCACCGATCGAGGCACCCGTCACCGCCCCGGTTGACGCCCCCGTTGACGCCGGTAACGGCACCGATGTCGGCGACGTCGACGTCGAGAACATCGACGGCTCGGTCGACTCGATCGTCAACGACGTTCTCGGTGACCTCGGACTCGGACTCGGCCGCTAACCAGACTGAGAAGAACAGGGCGTCTCCCCTCGGGAGGCGCCCTGTTTCTGGTTTCTCAGTCGCGCGGGTACAACTCGATGATCTCGCGCATGCGCGGCAGTCCGAACTGGTCGGCGATGGCCACGCCGCTGTGAGTGCCGAGGCGAGGGTCGGCATCCGCTTCGAGCAGCAACCGCAGAATCGTCTCATTGTTGCGAAACACCGCGCACGAGATGGCAGTCTGACCCATGGCATTGACCACGGATGCGTCCGCGCCGCGCCGAAGCAGCTCACCGACGGTCTCGGCGTGCTGCTGGTACGCCGCGACGATCAGCAGCGTGTCCCCGCTGGCGTTCACGACATCGAGGCCCACTCCGGCGTCGATCATTTCGCCCACTGGGCCGGTGAGGCCGTCGCGGGCGAGGTCGAAAACGCCCTCGATGACTTCGGGGCTGAGCCCGGATGTGTTCTCGTCCACTAACTGCTCCCGCTCACTTTTCTATGTGCCCAGCGTAACCGGCGCCACGGTGCGACCGCGAAAATGTCACGATTCGGCGACCAACACCAACGGCGCTGGCCACGCTCTCTGGTCGATGCCACACTCAGAGCATGAGCCCTCGATCGTTCGTCTTCGCCGCGTTCGCCGCCACTGGCCTCCTCACGCTGGCCGCATGCGCGGGCGACGCGGTACCCGGCGCAGAGGTTCCGAGAACCCTTCCGCCGTACGCCGCTTTTCCACAAACCACGCTGACGAGCGACGAACTCGTCGGCCAGGGCACGGTCTTGCAGCAGGGCGACGCCGAGCCGCAGCTCTGCCTGGGCCCGATCATGGAGTCGTTCCCGCCTCAGTGCAGCGGTCCGACGATTCTCGGCTGGGATTGGTCCCTGGCGCAGTACTCCGAAACCGCCGGGTCGGTGACGTGGGGTACCTACGCGGTGTTCGGCACCTGGGACGACACCGCCTTCACGCAGACCCAGCCGCCGATTCCGTTGTCGTTGTATTCGCCGATTGGTTCACCCGACCCACGCCAGGACCCGGAGAACGCTGGTGCGAGCGACGAGGCCACCCTGACGGAGATTCAGGCCGCACTCAATCAACCGCAGGTGCTCTCGTCCGAAACCAGGAACGGTTACCTGTGGGTATCCGTGCCTTACGACGACGGCACCATTCAGACGTACGTCGACGAGCAGTACGGCCAGGACGTCGTCATAGTGCAGTCCGCCCTGCTCCCCGCCAACTGAGCGCGCCGGTGCGGATCGCCCCGCGGTGGCGCCGGTTCCGCTTCACCTTCGAGCCGCGGTCAAGCTCTGGTTCCTGCCTGACCAGAACGCGACACATCGAAAACCTCCTAGCCACCTGGCTATGACGTACCGCTCTCGCGCTCTAGTACCAGCCGGACGCTTCGGACTTGTCCCAGGCGTCACAGGGTGTGCTGTACCGGCTCGCGATGTAGCCCAGGCCCCAGGTGATCTGGGTGGCGGGGTTGGTCTGCCAGTCGGCTCCGGCCGTGGCCATCTTGTTTCCGGGCAGTGCCTGCGGGATGCCGGTGGCACCGCTGGAGGCGTTGTAGGCGTTCACGTTCCAGCCTGATTCTTTGTCCCACAGGCTCACCAGGCAACCGAACTGATCGTCACCCCAGCCGTACTGGCTGGCCATGAGTTGACGGGCGATCTGCTGCGCCGCGCTGGGGTCAGCTGGAGCGGACGGGCGGGCCGGTGTCGCCGGCACGGCTGCGTCAGCTGCAGCCTCAGCCTCAGCAGCAGCAGCAGCCGCGTCAGCCTGGGCAATCGCTGCCTGCTCGGCGGCAACGCGATCGACCTCCGTCGTGGAAGCCTGCACGTTCGCGGTTTCGGTTGTCGTTACGTCGACGAGCTCGAAAATGCGCTCCGGAGCAAGCAGGGTGACATGGGAGAGCGCTGCTACGGATTCCGACAGGCCCGTGGCATCCGTCTTGCCCTGCGCTGCAGCGATTACGACGCTGGCCCCCGTCACGGCCGTTTCAGAGGCGAGTTCGGCACGGTCTCGCAAGCGCTCCGTGTTGAGTTTCAACTGTTCGGCATGGCCAGCACCGCTGGAGACCAACGCCGTCATGACGGCTGTGCGTGCGTTCTGGTCTGCGACAGCGGACTGCACCGCGAAGCCTGTGCCGACAACGGAGGCGATGGCGATGGTGGCGCCGGCTACGAGAAAGCGGCTCCGCTTCCGGCTGCGGCGACGACGCGTAGCCTGAAGGCGGCTGCCGTCGGTCTCAAGGGATGTGGTGGGCGTGGTTGAAGAAGAAATAGGCCTAGCTTTCAGAGGACGAATCGCTGGCGGTCGCACTAGCGGTTCTGGATCGATACTCCACAGGCGGCGTCGCGGGGCGAAGTTTCCAGTATGCACGGCTTTCCTGAACACTTCCTCATGTTTGGTGTGCCGGTCGCTAGCGCAGCCGTCGCCATCCCGAGATACCGTGCTGGCGGGGCAGGTGGCCGCCCGCGGCCCAGCATCCGTGGTGAGATAGGGGCATGTTGCACCGAACCGCCCCCGAGCACCGTTTTGTCCCGTCTCTCGACGGGGTGCAACTGGCCACCTACGAGTTGGGCGACCCCGACCATCCCACCGTGCTCATGGTGCACGGCTTCGCCTCCAGCGCGATCGCGAACTGGCATGCCACCGGCTGGACGCGCGACCTGACGCGCGCCGGTTTCCACGTGATCGGCATCGACCAGCGCGGCCACGGCGCGAGCGACAAGCCGCACTCCCCCGACGCGTACACGATGGAACTGCTCGTCGGCGACGTCGAGACCGTGCTCGACGCCTACCTGCTCACCGAGGTACGCTACATCGGCTACTCTCTCGGCGCCCGGGTCGGCTGGCAGGCTGCCCGCGAAATGGGCGGCCGCATCACACAGGTGGTTCTCGGCGGTATTCCCGACGGTGATCCGCTGAAACGTTTTCAGATAGCGGATGCCCGCGCCCACCTGGAACACGGTGCCGAAGTGGCCGATCGACTCACCGGCGTCTACCTCCAGATGGCGAAGGCACTGCCGGGCAACGATCTCGCGGCGCTTGTCGCCCTGGTTGAGGGCATGCGCGGCGGCCCACAGCCCGGCCCGGCCAACGCGCCCGGCCAACCGGTGTTGTTCGCGACCGGAAGTGAGGACAGCATTCTCGATGCATCCAGGTCGTTGGCCGAGGCCACTCCGAACGGCGCTTTCTTTGAGATCCCCGGTCGCAACCACTTCAATGCGCCCACATCGCGGCCGTTCCGCGAGGCGGCGATTCAGTTCCTGAAGGCTTAGCCCAGCGACACGGTTCCGTCATCGTCAACGTGCCAGCCGGGGTTGTGCGCGACCTCCCAAATGATGCCGTTCGGATCGGCGACGTGTCCGTGAAAGATACCTCCGAAGGCGCCGTCCTGAGCGGGTTTGAGCACGGTACCACCGGCGGCTTTCATTGCCGCGATCGTCGCAGTGACTTCATCGCGGCTTCCGAGGTTGTGCGAGAGCGTGATACCGGTCGCACCGACGCTCGTGTGTTCGCGCTGCAGATCTTCGTCGAACTTCTCAGCGTCGAACAGGCCGAGCATGAGGCCAGGTCCAACCTGGAAGAACACGATCTCACCGGGAAACGTCCATGAGTGGAGTCCAGCCCAGGCCGTCGCGGTAGAAAGTGCGAACAGCTTCGAGGTCGCTGGTGGCCAGGGTGATGAAGTTCACGCGTTGTTCCATGAGACCAGTGTTGCAGCCCGCCCTGAGCGTGGATCAGCGGGGGCGGACGCATGGCCTACCAGCGCAGTACGCAAGCGGATGCTGCGGCCGCGGGAATCCGCCGTGAAAGTTGCCGGACCGGCTTTTACACCGGGGGCGGCCACGTCGGCTACCTTTGATACTATGACCGCACCAGACACCACAGCGCAGAACGAGGCAGAAACTGCCACTGCAACCAAGACATTCGCCGATCTCGGACTCAATGACGCCATGCTTAAGGCGCTCAAAGTCGTCGGCTACGAAACCCCCTCGGCCATTCAGGCCGCCACTATTCCCCCACTGCTGGAGGGTCGCGACGTTGTCGGACTCGCCCAGACCGGTACCGGCAAGACGGCCGCGTTTGCGCTGCCGATTCTGAACCGTCTCGACCTCTCCCAGAAGAACCCGCAGGCCCTCGTGCTCGCGCCAACGCGTGAGCTCGCGCTGCAGGTCTGTGAGGCGTTCGAGAAGTATGCCGCCCACATGCGCGGCGTGCACGTGCTGCCGGTGTACGGCGGACAGGGTTACGGCCAGCAGCTTTCGGCGCTGCGTCGTGGGGTGCACATCGTTGTGGGTACTCCCGGTCGTATCATGGACCACCTCGCCAAGGGCACCCTTGACCTCTCGGAGCTGAAGTTCCTGGTGCTCGATGAGGCCGACGAGATGCTGAACATGGGCTTCGTCGAGGACATCGAGACCATTCTCGCTGACACCCCCGATGACAAGCAGGTCGCGCTGTTCTCGGCCACGATGCCGGCGCAGATTCGCCGCATCTCCAAGAAGTACCTGCACGATCCCGAAGAGATCACGGTCAAGAGCAAGACCACGACCAGCGCCAACACCACCCAGCGCTATTTGATGGTGTCCTACCCGCAGAAGCTCGATGCGCTCACCCGCATTCTCGAGGTGGAGAACTTCGAGGGCATGATCATCTTCGCCCGCACCAAGAACGAGACCGAGTTGCTGGCCGAGAAGCTGCGTGCGCGCGGTTATTCGGCCATGGCGATCAACGGTGATGTGCAGCAGGTGCAGCGCGAACGCACGATCAACCAGCTTAAGAGCGGCAAGCTCGACATTCTCGTCGCAACGGATGTCGCTGCTCGCGGCCTCGACGTGGAGCGCATCAGCCACGTGGTCAACTACGACATTCCGATCGACACCGAGTCGTACGTGCACCGCATCGGCCGCACCGGCCGGGCCGGCCGCTCGGGCGCAGCGATCAGCTTTGTCACGCCGCGCGAGCGTCGTCTGCTCTCCGCGATCGAGAAGGCCACCCGCCAGCCGCTCACCCAGATGCAGCTGCCGAGCGTTGAGGACGTCAACGTGACGCGCCTGACTCGCTTCGACGATGCCATCACGGCGGCGCTCGACGAGACCGACCGCATCAGCAAGTTCCGCGACATCATCGCGCACTACGTGTCCCACCACGATGTGCCCGAGGTTGACGTAGCCGCAGCCCTCGCCGTCGTCGGGCAGGGAGAGACTCCCCTGCTGCTTTCCGCCGAGGATGTTCGGGCGCAGCAGCGTATCGAACGCGACGAGCGTGTTGAGCGCTCGGAGCAGCGCGGCGATCGCCCAGAGCGCGGCGGCCGCTCAGACCGGCCTGACCGCTCAGACCGTTTCGGTCGCGATGACCGAGGCGGCAGCCGCGACGACCGAGGCAGCTACGGCGCCCGCGATGACCGTCCGGTGCGCAGTGAACGCCCGGTGCGTTCGAGCGGTAAGCCGATGGCGCAGTACCGCATCGAGGTCGGAAAGCGTCACAAGGTGGAGCCGCGTCAGATCGTCGGCGCCCTTGCCAACGAGGGTGGCCTGAGCCGCGACGACTTCGGTCACATCAAGATTCTGCCGGAGTTCTCGCTGGTCGAGCTGCCCGCCGACCTGGCCGGCGACGTGTTCTCGAAGCTTGAGAACACCCGCATCAGCGGCAAGCTCATCGAATTGCGTGCCGACAAGGGCGGCGCCTCTCGCTCCGCCGAGCAGGGCGACCGTCCGCCGCGCGCTCCGCGCCGCGAGTACTAAACCCTGCTACCGGCCAGAAGCCCCCTTACCGTTCGCGGCGAGGGGGCTTCTGGCATCACACGCAGACTGTCGCCGGGCTAATTCAGGAGAACCGGCAGCCCGAACCGCCCAATCCCGGGCAGGCTAAGTCGCACAGCGCCGGGATTTCCTGATCTAGCCACCGCGGGTCAGCCCGCGGAGACGTCGATCAGCACCTTGCCGGTGACGCCGCTTTCGACGAGAGCATGGGCATCCGCTGTGTCGGCGAGGTCGAAGCGGTGCAACGGCAGACCCGCATCCGCTCCGACGGGCAATGCGCCGTCGACGAGTGCCTCATTGATCGCGGCGGCCGCCTGCTGCACGACCTCGATGCCGACGGTGTATAGCAGTAGGAACTGGTATCGCACGTTGAGGCTGAAGTGCTTGCGCACGTCGAGGGCCATCTGGTCGCCGCCGTTGTTGGCGTAGACCGCGATGGATCCGCGATTGCGAATGACCGCGAGGTCGAGTTCGGAGTTCTGGGCGGGAGCCACCTCGACGATCAGGTCGACGCCGTCGGGCGCAAGCTGTCGAATCTGGGCTGCCACATCGGACTCGGTGTAGGTAAGCACGTGGTCTGCCCCGGCAGCTGTCGCCAGCGTCGCCTTGACTGGCCCACTCACGGTCGTGATCACGGTGGCGCCGGCCCAGCGGGCGAGCTGGATGGCGGCGTGGCCGACGGCGCCGGCCCCTCCCGCGACGAGCACGATCTTGCCGTCGAGCGCCCCGGGATGCAGGCGCGTTGGCCCATCTTCGGCGACAGTCAGGGCCCGGTAGGCGGTGATGGCCGGCACGCCGAGGCTGGCTCCCTGGTCGAACGTGGCCGGGGCGGGCAGCAAAAAGACGCGTTCGGCCGGAAGCACCGCGTACTCCTGGGCAGTTCCGCCATTCGCCCGCTGGTAGGCGGCGAGGGCTAACCAGACGCGATCGCCGACGGCAAGGTTCGACACACCAGGGCCGACTGCATCGACGAAACCCGCGCCGTCCTGGTTCGGGACCACGTCGGTGAAGGCCAGCGCCTCGCCCGATTTGGTGCCACGACGCGACTTCCAGTCGGTGGGGTTGACCGCGCTCACCACGATCCGAACGCGCACCTCTCCGGAACCGGGTTCGCTCACCGGTCGATCAACAAGATGGAGCACGGACGGGTCACCGGTTTCGCTGTACACAATTGTCTTCATGTGAGAGCCAACGCTCGAGGTGCCGAAATGTTTCCTTGGGGATCGGGCGCGCTTAAAAATGGCATCCAGCAACTACCTACACTGGACGCAGTCACCGGTAATGGCAGCGGCGATCACGGACTTTCTGGGCCAGAACGGTTGAGGCGACTCCCGCGGTCACCGGGAGCGGGCGCGGCGGCGTTCCCGCCAGGGCATAGCGGCGAGCGCCGCGGCCTCACTCTCGCGCTGCCACCGGGCCGCCTCGCTCCGCGCGGCGCGGCGTTCACGCCAGAGGGCGAGCTGTTCCGCCACATCGCGAGTGGGGGTGACCACGGGCGGCCCGCCCTGCAACTGCCGTCGTGCCGCCACCACTCGGCTGTTGAAATCTTTGAGAATCTCGGTCACCGCAGCCTCAGACTGCACGCTGTCCAGCCGGGCGTCGAGCTCGGCATTCTCGGTGCGCAGGGTGAGCGCGGGCGGACCGAGCCCGGTGATCTTCTCGCTCGCGATCTTCTGGCGAATCCACCAGTCCGGGTCATAGCCACGCTCGAGGTTCGCCAGCGGCTTGCCGGCCCCGGGCAGGTTGTCGAACTCGCCGCGCCGGATGGCCTGCTGAATGGCCATTTCCACGTACTGGGCGCGGGCTTCCATCATGGATTGCCCGGCGGAGTTCTGCTCCGGCTCGTTCGCTTCTGTCGCGGCGGTGTCTGCCTGATCGGGCGGCAGCATCCGCTTGAGTTGGTATCGGGCCACGTTGAGTCGGGCGTCGCTGGGTTGCGCGTCACCGCGGTCCTTCTTGCCGGTCATGACTGCCAGCCTAGATGCCAAACACGCCCCACGGCATTAGCCCAGCCCGCGCCAAGCGTTCCCCGGCCCGAGAAATACCGCTAGGCCACATCGCGGCGCGCGGTACGCCAGAAGCCGGCGGCGAGCGGCAGTCCTACCCAGACCGCTACCGAAACACCGAGGCGCGGCCAGTCCGACCCCGTCATTTCCCCGGCCGAGAGGGTGAACAGGGTGAAATTCATGTCTAGCCATTGCGCCGGCCCCGCGAGCGCGGCGATAAAGCCCGTGAGAACAGACCACAGCGTGGGCAGAGCCAGATAGGCGACGATCGCTACCGGCGTGCTGAGAAATGCCAGCCCGAACGCGACCCCCTGCACCACGACGAGCAGCAGGGCCAGGGTCGTTCCCGCGAGCACCGCCCAGTCCAGCGCCCAGTCGCCGTCACCATCGCGCCAGACCAGACCGACGACGTTGAGCAGGGCACCGACAATCAGCGTCAGCCCCATAACGATCAGCGCGAGCACGCCAGTGGATGCCAGCTTCGCCAGGTTCACGCGGGTTCGCCGCGGTTCCAGGGCAAAGGTCGTCATCGCCGTGCGCTGGGACCATTCGCCCGTCGCAGCCATCACGCCAACCAGGGGCAGCAGCATCAGCTGCCCGAACGACGCCGCGATGGTGAGATTCTGCCAGGTGAGCGCGACTGGTGGCGCTGTGGTCAGGGTCAGGACGATGAGCGCGGTATTCACCAGCGCGATGACTATCAGCAGCCAGATCCCCGCGCGGGTATCAATCTGTTTGCGAAATTCCACCAGGCAGAGTCGGGTGAACGGGATTCCAGCGGCTTCGACCCTGCTTGGAACGATGGGCCGGGCGGGTTCGGTCAGGGTACTCATGCTGCGACTTCCTCTCGCCCGTGCTGGGCGGTCATGTCAAAGAACAGTTCTTCCAGCCCGAAGGCTTCGGCGGACCGCAGGTCGGTCAGCACGATGCCGGCGGCAAGCGCGATACGACCGACCTCCGGTGCGGATGCCCCGGTCGACACCCCGTCGGCCGTCGCGTCGGCCGCATGGCCGGCTGCGAGAAGCTCAGCCAGCAGGCCGTCGTCGTCGAGGCTCTGCACCCGAGTGCCCGGGGCGGCCAGCAGCTCGTTCGCGCTGCCCTGGGCCAGAATGCGCCCGTTACCGATGATCACCAGGTCGTCGGCCATGGCCTCAACCTCGTGCAGGAGGTGCGACGACAGCAAAACCGTGCCACCGGTATCCGCAAAGGAGCGCAGCAGGCCTCGCATCCAGCGGATGCCGGCCGGATCCAGTCCGTTAGCCGGCTCGTCCAGAATCAGCACCCGCGGGTCACCGAGCAGAGCGTGCGCGAGCCCGAGCCTCTGGCGCATACCGAGGGAGTAGGTGCGGGTGCGAGCATCCGCTTCACGCGCGGTCAGGCCGACGTGGTCGACGATTTGCTGCACCCGGCCAGCCGGCACGCTCATGAGCTGGGCTGAGACCGAAAGCATTTCCCGGCCGGTGCGTCCACCGTGTTGGGCACTCGCGTCGAGCAGCACGCCCACCTGGCGGCCGGGGTTGTGCAGCTCTCGAAACGGATGCCCGAGCACGAGGCTGCGCCCCGTGGTCGGAGTGGTGAGTGCGCACAGCATGCGCAGTACGGTGGATTTGCCGGCCCCGTTCGGGCCGAGGAAGCCGGTGACCCGGCCCGGGCGGCAGTTGAAGGAGACGTCGTCGACGGCCAGCCGGGAGCCGTAGCGCTTGGTGAGGTGTTCTGCGTTGATCATTCCCCCATGGTTGCGGCCACCGCGCCGGGGCGGATCGCCCCGGAGTCTCGATCGTCTCCCCCTTTAGTCGCAGGCACTCAGACGCCGGGTGGAGGCGGGGTCGGCAGCCCACCCGTACGCTGAGAGAATGATCCCCTGGCCCCCTCCGACCCTGACCGACGAGCCGCGCATCATTCCCGTGCCGGCGTCGAACAATCAGCGGCTGGCGCCCTGGTCGCGCATCTGGCGCTACCTCGCGAGCATCGCGACTGCCATCGTCTTTCTGGCCCTGGTCATCGCCGACTACTCGAGCGCCTCCTCCGACTCCCACCTGGCGGAAGCAACGCTCGGAGGGCTCATTCTCCTGGACTTGGTTCTCGGCGTCGTCGCACTGTGCCTGCTCCCGCTGCGTCGCCGCCGACCGTTGCTGATCGCTGTCGTCACAGCCGCATTGTCATCCGTGTCGGCATCCGCGCTCGCCGCGGCCATCTGGGCCGCCATCTCCATAAGCACCCAGCGCCGCTGGGGCGGCGTGGTCGTCGTCGGTGGGATCTGGGCCGTGGCCACGTTCGTCTACGAGACCATCGTGCGGGCAAGCGTGTCCGGCATCGCGATGTACCCTGCGCCGTGGGTGTCCATTGCGGTGGCGATCGCGATCTACGCCATCTCCGTCGCCACCGGCTTCTATATTGGCGCGCGCCGGGACCTGCTGATCAGCCTGCGGGAGCGCGCCGAGAACGCCGAACGCGAGCAGACCCTGCGCGACGAGTCGGCCCGGGGCGCCGAGCGCACCCGCATCGCCCGCGAAATGCACGACGTGCTGGCCCACCGTATCTCCCTCGTCGCCCTGCACGCCGGCGCACTCACCTTCCGAACCGACCTCACCCGGGAGGAGACGGCGCAGGCCGCCGGCATCATCCAGGACAACGCCCACCTCGCCCTGAGCGAGCTGCGAGAGGTGCTCGGCGTACTGCGCGGCCGAAAGGAGACCGGTGATTCTGGCCACCCCGAACCGGCCCAGCCGACACTGGCCGACCTGCCCGCGCTGCTGACCGAGGCGCGCGAGGCCGGCACGACCATAACCCTCCAGACGGGTGCCTCCGGCTCGGCCTGGTCAGACGCCACCACGGAGGGGCTGTCGAAAACGGTCTCCCGCACCGCCTATCGCACCGTGCAGGAAGCGTTCACCAACGCTCGCAAGCACGCGCCCGGTCAGCCGGTCACCCTTCGGATCGAGCACTCCGGCGACCTGCTGACACTCGGCGTGCGCAATCCGATCGATCCCCGGGAACATGCCGCCGGCCCGCCCGGAAGCGGCGTCGGGCTGATCGGCCTGCAGGAACGCGCCGACCTCGTCGGTGGACGCATCCGCTACAGCATCGAACCGGACGGCTTTTTTCTTCTGCAAGCATGGTTGCCATGGACCTGACCGTGCGAGTCGCGATCGTGGACGACGACGCCCTGGTGCGCACCGGCCTGCGGCTCATTCTGGGCGGAGACCCGGCAATCGAGATCGTCGGCGAGGCTGGCGACGGCCGAGCCGGGCTCGACCTGATCGGCCGGGCGACACCCGATGTCGTGCTCATGGACATCCGCATGCCACTCATGGACGGGCTGGCGGCCACCCGCGCCCTGCAGGAGCGCGGCGACCCGGCCCGGGTGATCGTGCTGACCACGTTCGACACCGACGAGATGGTGCTCACTGCACTGCGGCACGGTGCCACCGGTTTTCTGCTCAAGGACACCCCGCCGGCCGAGCTCGTCGCAGCGGTGCGCCGGGTCGCCCGCGGAGAACCGATGCTGTCGCCGAGCGTCACCGCTCAGCTGATCGCGACCGTGATCCGTGCCCCGGATGACCGGCAGCAGCGTGCGCAGACCGTGCTCGGCCAGCTGACCGAACGCGAAACCGAAGTGGCGATCGCGATCGGGCGCGGGCTCTCAAATGCGGAGATCGCCGCCGAGCTGTTCATGGGCGTCGCGACGGTCAAGACGCACGTCGGGCACCTGTTCACCAAGCTCAACGCCGCCAACCGGGTGCACATCGCCCGCTGCGTTCACGACGCCGGCCTGGTCTGACATCCGCCCCGCAAAGCGGGGCGAATGGTATGTTATTGAGATGAGCGAATTAACCGCGCCGAACCCGGCGACGGTTCCCTCCGGCTGGCTGCGCCTGGACCGGGCCGGTTGGTGGGGCACCTTCGCGGTGACTCCGCTGAACGGCATCATGCTCGGCATCGTGCCGATCAACGCCGGAACTACGACCGCTCGAAGCCTCGATATCTCGATCTGGTGGGGCTTTCTGATGGCCCTCGGAGCTGTCGTGCCGGTGTTCCTGCTGCTCTACCTCGTGCAGCGGCTGCGCTACCCGCAGCCGTGGGTGAACTTCGATACGAGCGAACTGCGAGCCGGTCACCGAGTCGTGCCTCTGGCTGACATCATCTGGGCCCGCCTCGATATGTTCGACCGTCAGCGCGCCCACACCCGGATGCTCACGCTGCGGTTCGGCGCGGAGGGCGGGCCGCGGGCATCCGTTCGCCTGCGCGGTCGCACCGCACAGACACTCCCCGCCGCGGTGACCGACGTCGTTGCGGAGATCATTCGCCGTTCGTCGATCGCCGTTCCGCAGACCCCCAATGATCCCAGCGGGCGCTTCGCTCGCTACAACTATCCCGGTGCGCTCGGCCGGGCCGACGCCCTCGAGGTCGTGCTGAACCCGCCGACCATCGACGACCCTGCCCCGGTGCTGATCGCCTGACGAGGCAATGTCTGGCTTATTTGTCCGTGTCGCGTGCCAGATCGTCCTTCTTACTCAAGCGCCTCGTCGACCGGGGCCGGCAAAGCAAGCAATACACCTTCGACCTTGCCGGTCAGTCAGAGGCTGGCAAGATCTACCGCGGCATGTCTCCGTCGAAGGACGGCACACGACTCGACGCCACCGAGCAGGGTCAGGCTTCGACGTCGACCCATTCGTGGCCGACCGACTCGAGTTCGGCGCCTCCGGCAGTTACGCCCGCCACAACGGCGGCCAGCCGCTCGGCGTCATCATCGGCCAGTCGCAGCACCGCCTCACGTCCGTAGTCCGTACCGAGCACGAGAACGCCCCGCTGGCGCAGTTCGGCCTCGATGCGGCCAGCATCCCCGTGCGACAGGGCAAGCCTGAAGAGTTGGCGGCGTTCACGCCTCACGACGAGCCCGCGGGACTGCGCCACGTCGATCGCGGTCAGCATGGCATCTGAGTAAGCACGCACGAGGCCGCCGGTCCCAAGCAAGGTACCCCCGAAATAGCGCGAGACAACAGCCGCGCAATCGACAAAGCCACGCCCGTCCAGTGCCTCGAGCATAGGCCGGCCCGCCGTTCCCGAAGGCTCACCGTCATCATTCGAGCGTCGTATCTGGTTAGGAGCGCCGCTCGGCCCGAGCACGAACGCCGAGCAGTGGTGGCGCGCCTTCCAGTGCTCCGCGCGGGCTGTGTCGACGACAGCGTGCGCGGCATCCTCGGTTTCGGTTCGCACTAGACGGCAGAGGAACCGGGACCGTTTGATCTCGATCTCGGTATCAACGCGGCTGCCAACGCCGCCACGCAGAGTGAGATCAGACATGCGTCCAGTCTCCCGCATGTCTGATGCTGCCCGGAATGGGATCGGTGCCGGGCAACGAAATCGTGATCATCGTCCCCTCACCAACGACGGATGTCGCCGCGATTGTGCCCGCGTGGGTTACGATCTCCTGCACTAGCGCGAAACCGATTCCTAGCCCACGCCGAGAACTTTCTGCACGACATCCGCACCGGTCGTACTTGGCCCTCGCGGCCGAGACAGAGGACGTCACCGCCCCGTTGGCTTCGGTGGTTGAGCGCTCAGTGAGCGGATGCCGCGGCCGTCGTCTCATTGGAGGCAGCGGCCTCGTCATCATCGCCGTGAGTGTCGCCGTGAACGTGCGGCAGTTCCGGCTCGTCGGGCGGCAGCGCCTCGGCGGCCAGCTCAACGCGTTCCTCCCCCACTGCCGCAATGCCGCCCAGAATAAGCAGCCCACCGAGCAGTTGCAGCGGCGCCAGCACTTCGTCCAGCAGCAGCCAGGCGAACAGCGACGCGAAGATGACCTCGAGCAGGCCGACGAACGAGGCGAGCCTCGACCCGAGGATTCCCGCCGCCGTGATGCCCGCTACATACGCGATCGCGGTGCTGATAACGGCGAGGGCGAGCAGCGGCACCCACCAGGGCACGAGCGTGCCGAGCAGCGACAGATCACGAAGCGATGCGGTGAAGGGGAGCAAGCCGGTCAGACCGAGCAAGCCCAGCACACCTCCCCCGACCAGCAGCCCGAAAGCCGCCAACGCGATCGGCGGTAGTCCACGGGCGGGGCGGGCGGCCACCACGAAGAACACCGCGCAGGCGATGGCCGCGCCGAACGCGAACAGCACTCCCACCGGGTCGACGGCCCGAATGGCACCGGGCCCGATCACGAGCAGCAGCCCCCCGACGGCGAGAGCCGAGCCGAGCAGCACCGTGCGGCGCGGCATCCGTTTGGTCGTCACCCAGACGAAGCCGACCAAAATCAGCGGTGCGAGAAATTCGATCAGCAGCGCGGTCGAAACCGGAATGGTCTGCAGCGCGGCAAAATAGGCCAATTGCGTGCACGCGACACCGACGATCCCCATCCCGAGCACCCGCCAGCGGCCCAGCCACAGGGCCGCCCAACGCCCGCGCAGCGAATACAGCGCGAGCGGCAGCAGCACGAGCCCGGCGGTTAACGCGCGGGCAGTCACTGCGGCCGTCGGTGACCAGCCGGCCTCGAGCATCGGCTTGACCAGCGCGCCGGAGGTTCCGAACGAAATGGCAGCAATGGCGGCGACGATCAGGCCTCCGGGCAGGGACGAGATCTTCATGCTTCTCCTTCAGACGACACGGGCCCGTCATGGTCTAAACTGGCCTATGCCACTGACAGTAGGACTGATTTGTTAAGGAGTCAACTTGCATTTTGCCCCTGACACCGAGGAGGCTCTCGAATTCGTGGTTCTGCTTGGCGACACCGATCCTGGAGCTTCGCGCAGTGGCCGTGACGAACTCGAAACGCTCGCCGACCTCACCGCCATGCTCGCCCCCATTCCGTTCACCGGTCGCATCGACGGGGACGCCGCCGAACTCCTCGATGTGCGGCAGACCCGCACCCTGCTTCGCCGGGTCTGGACCCTCGATCGCGATGATGCGGTCATCCAGGTCAACCGCATCCTGCGCGAAGCCAGAGCCCTCCCCCAGCTAGCACGCCATGATGCCTCGGACTGGCACCTGCACGCGACCGTGCCCGAGGCGCCACTCGGCGAGCGGATGCGTGTGGAGGCTGCCCTCGCGCTGATCGACGTGATTCGCAGCGACGAAATGCGACGCCTGCGAATCTGCGAAGCGGATGACTGCACCGGCCTGGTTCTCGACCTCTCCCGCAACGGGTCCAAGCGTTTTTGCAGCGTGCGCTGCGGCAACCGCATGAACATGATCGCGTTCCGTGAGCGCCAGGCCGCCGGAGCTACTCCTGAGGTCACTCCTCGCGCACGCGAATGACGACGTTACCGATCTTCTGGCCGGCCGCCACGTACTCGTAGGCCTCACGAATCTGCTCGAGCGGGTAACTTCGATCGATCACCGGCCGAAACGCACCCGCTGCGACTTGCGCTTGCAGGAATAGCGCGTCCTCGCGCGTGTCCCGAGGAATGGGAAATAGCACCCGCTTCCGGCGCAGCAGCAGCGGCGTCGTGAGTGCCAGAACCGGGTTCTGCCACAGGGTGCCGAGTTCCGAGGAAACATAGAGTCCGCCCGGAACGAGGACGCGCCGGCACCGCCCGAAGGAGCTTTTCCCGACAGCATCGAGCACCACGTTGAACTCATTATCGAGCGCGGTGAAGTCCTCCCGGAGGTAATCCACGACTCGTTCGGCGCCGAGCGATTCCACCAGGGCCAGGTGCGCGGTGGCACAGACAGCCGTGACACGGACGCCGAGCTGCACCAGCAGCTGCACGGCGGCCGACCCGATTCCTCCCGTGCCGCCGTTGACCAGCACATTCTGTCCGGCCGTGACCCGTGCCGCGCGAATCATGTTGAGCGCGTAGTGGGCGCCCTCGATGGTCGGCGCTGCCTGCTCGTACGACGTCCCGGCCGGGATCTCGGCGACGAGGCCCGTCTCGGCGATGGTCAGGTACTCAGTGTGGCCCCCGAATTTCACACCGTTGTAGCCGAACACTCGCTGTCCGACCGCGAAAGCGCTGACGCCGGTACCCACACCCACTATCTCGCCGGCGAATTCGCAGCCCAGAATCGTCGCCCGAGGCGCTCGCAGTCCGCTGAACAGCCGCACCACGTGGGGCTTGCCGCTGAGAAACCCGCAGTCCGTGCGGTTGACCGTGCTGGCAACCACCCGCACGAGCAGCTCCCCGGCTTGCGGCACCGGAGGCGACGCATCCTCGACGTGAACGACGCTCGGGGGTCCGTAATGGCGGTACACGGCGGCTTTCATGCGGCACAGCCTACTCTCGAACGAAAAATCGCTCCCGAACGACCTCGGGCACCGCTGCACGGGTGGCGACCGCGAGCGTAGTCTAGACAAACTGCCCAAATGCGCACCCGAAAGACAAGGCTTCTCATGTTCCCGCTCACCGAAACGGATATCCGGGCCGCGTTCATCAACGCTTCCCTGAGTGAGCGCAAGGCCGTAACCCTGCCGCCGAACCTGGCCGCACTGGCTTGGGACAAGCTCGACTATCTCGGCTGGCGCGACCCCAAGATTCCGGGAATCGGTTATGTCATCGCCCGCCTCGATGACAGCCCAGTCGGGCTCCTGCTTCGCGAGCGCAAGGGAAAAATGACAACCCGACCGCAGTGCTCCTGGTGCAATGACGTACAGCTTCCCAACGATGTGGCGTTCTTCAGCACCAAACGCGCCGGGCAGGCTGGGCGAAACGGCGACACCATCGGCATTCTCGCCTGCGCCAATTTCGAATGTTCGGCGAACGTGCGCAAACTCCCCTCGGTCGCCTACATCGGTTTCGACGTTGAGGCCGCGCGCCAGCAACGCATTGAAGCGCTGGGCGAGCACGTGCGCAATTTTCTTCAGGACGTGCGGGACGGCTAGTGATGAGTTTCGAAGTCCTTCGAGCTTGATGAAAAATCGCTCATTACTTCGACATCACCACGTTGGCACTAAATCGCTGCGGCGACGAAATACGAGCTGTTACCAAGTCCTGTCTCGTAGCAGTGGCACCAGTGTCGACGAATTCGGATCAGGCGGTCATATCTGCTGCTGGGAATCTATCTGAGATTCTATCGACTTTGTGTTCGATTCGCGGTAGAATTGGCATGAAGGAGGCAATGGCACCCATGTTCATGGAAAACCCGAGTGAGTTCAGCTCACACCCCGTCATTGTGGCGGTGGAGCAGGCTCGGGAGATTCTGTTGGCGGCGTTGCGTGGGGTGTCGTTCGGGCTGCTCGGTGATGAAGAGTCGCTGACCATGTTGCTGGCGCTGGAGAGTGTGGGCCGGGTGGTCGACGGGGCCCGGGTGCTCTCGACGACCGATGTGCTGCGCCGCTCCGAATATTTCGATGCTGCCGCTGCCCAGGCCGCTGCTCAGTCATCTGCAGCCAAGGCCTCTGCTACGAGTACTGCTGCTGCTGCGTCTCCGATGGCGGGGAGCGCCCCGCCGACCGGCCCGGGCGAGGCTGGTTCGGGAGCGCCGACTCTGGGTGCGACGGCTCTGGGTGCGCCGACTCTGGGTGCGCCGACGCTGGCCCGTCGGCTGGGCTGCCGCAGCGGCGTCGAGCTGGTCTGCACCCTGGCCCGGCTGTCTCGCTCGGAGGTGCGGCAGCGGTCAGCGCTCGGTGAGAAAGCCGGCCAGCGGATGCTGCTCGGTCGCCCCCTCACTCCCACCTACCCCGTTCTCGGCGAAGCCCTGCAAGGTGGGGAACTCGGTCTCGAGCAGGCCCGGGTGATCGTCACGGTGCTCGACGGCCTGCGCTCTTCAGTTCTGGTGGAAGACCTCGACCGGGTCGAACGCTCCCTCGTCGCCAGCGGCTCCGGCGCGATCACCCCCGAAACCGAGGGGCTGCCCGGTGCGGGTATCGCGTTTGCGCCGGAGTGGCTGCGGCAGCAGGGCATCCAGTGGAAGGCCCGCCTCGCCCCCGACGGCACGGCGCCCGGCGAGACGCCGCCGGAGCGGCGCAGCTGGCTCACCTTCGGCACCCTCAGCAACGGCGGCTACAGCCTCAACGGCTGGTTCACCACCCTCGACCGCGCCATCATCGGCAACGTCTTTGACGCGTACTTGTCCGCCGCCGCGTCCAACCCGGTCCCCGGAGCCAACGCCACCGCAGCTACTCCTGGCACCGAACGCAGATCGCGCGCCACCGTGGAGTTTCGTCAGACCGACCCTGCCGACTCCAGTACCAGCGAGACAGACGGCAATGGCGACGCCGATGAGACCGAAACCACGGTCGAAGCCGAAGCCGAAACCGAGGTCGAGGTCGAGGTCGAGGATAACGACCCACCCAACCCCTTGAGTCCGTGCTCGCAGCAACCCGACGACACCCGCTCCCGCAGCGAAAAGCAAGCTGGCATCCTCCGCGCTGTGTTCGCAGCCGCCGCCCGGCAGCCCGGCACCCCGACCATGGGCGGAGCCGCCCCCACCGTGCTCGTGCACATCAACATCAACGACCTCCTCGCCGGCCGCGGCGCCGGCTGGATCGATGGCCTCGACGGCCCCCTCACCACCAACCAAGTCGACGAACTCATTTGCGCCGGCGGGTATCAACCGGTGCTGTTTGGCCACAACGGAAAGATCCNTTGCGCCGGCGGGTATCAACCGGTGCTGTTTGGCCACAACGGAAAGATCCTGCACCTCGGCACCAGCAACCGCTTCTTCACCGCCCAACAACGCCGAGCACTCGCCGCCCGAGATGGCGGCTGCGTCATCCCCGGCTGCACCATGCCACCCCATCTCACCCAAGTGCACCACGTCGTCCCGTGGCGCCAGGGCGGCCCCACCGATATCGACAACGCCGTCCTGCTCTGCAACGCCGGCCATGCCAGCATCGACACCTCCGGCTGGGACATCGACATGAGAGACGGCCGCCCCTGGATCCGCGGACCCCTCATCTTCGACCCCACCCAAACCTGGCGCCCCGCCGCACAAAACCGCGCAGCCACCCCCACCGAAAAACTCAACTGGAACAAGTAACACCGACGTAGCGAACCCAGCCGGTTCACCGCAGCCAATTCAGCGCAGCAAGCTCATCGTGGACAGATGAGATTCCAACTCCGCCGGAATGCGCGTCCACTCGGAGATACCTACTTGTGGCGCTGCCCGATTGAGCATGGGCCCAGTTACCAAACCTGCGCCCAGTTGAGGAGTGGGCCGCTACGACCAGATCCTGGCGGCTTGGACAGTGTTTGCCCTCCGTGCAGCGAGCGCCTGCTCCATCGTCACGGCCACGAAGTGGGTCTTCGTGCCTGGAGAACAGCGGGCCACCAGGTCCATGTCCGCGGAGATGACCGTAGCGACCATGGCGTAGCCCCCGCCGGACACGGCGTCACGGTGCAGAATGATGGGCTGGGTGCCTCCGGGAATCTGGATGGAGCCGACGGCGTACCCGGCGTCCACGATGTTAGACGGGTCTTGACCGGCACCAAACGGTTGTTCGCGCTCCTTCCATTCGACGCCGGGTCCGCTGTAGCGCAGTCCCATGCGGTCAGCGACCGGAGTCAGGATCCATTCGCTGTTCAGCAGGCTGTCCAGTCCCGCGTGAGAGAGGAGGTGGTCGTACAGGCCGAGCATGACCCGCACAGTCACGTCCTTGGAGAAGGCCGGACGGTCGTCGACTTCAATAGATTGCAGCACGGGCAGGCCGTTGTCGATCGCTGCACCGACCGGAACGAGGTCACCCGCGGCGAGCGCACGCCCCTCGACTCCACCGATCGCTCCGATCGGATAGGTCGAACGAGAACCGAGCACCTCGGGAACATCGATTCCGCCGTGCACAGCGATGAAATACTTCGTTCCACCCTTGATCACCCCGAACTTCAGTTCATCGCCGGCGAGCAGCTCGAGTCGTTCGTATTCGGGTACGAGTTCTCCGTTGACGAAAACGTCTACCGGCGCACCGGTCACGGCGATGACGGCATCCGACGTGGTTACGAGCTTGGGGCCGATGTAGGTGCACTCGAGCACGGCCTCGCGCGCCGTGTTGCCGACGAGTCGGTTGGCCAGGGTCGCCGAATACTGATCCATCGATCCACCCTGCGGGATGCCAAACCGGTAGTAGCCAATTCGTCCCTGGTCCTGCACGGTGGTGGAGAGGCCGGGTTCGAGAATGTCAAATGCCATTGAGCGCCTCCAGAAGCGACAGCTTGTAACCGTCTGGGTCGGCCAATGCCTCACCCAGGTCGAACGCAATTGGTGCCTGGCGATATCGGAACGTTCCGGCGTCGACCTCGGCGCGGATGCGCCGATACTCCGTTTCGTCGATTGGCTTGAATTTCACAATATCCCCCGGTTTAAAGAAAATCATGAAGTCGGAGAAATCGTCCAACGCCTGGGACGGGTCAAAGATCGGAGCGGCCGCGACCCCGAACATCTGGTATCCACCGGCACCTTGCACGGAATAAATACAGCTGAAGCAGCCGCCGTATCCCACGGTCAGGGCGGGAGTATCCGTGCGTGGACTCAGGTATTTTGGCACCTCAAGTTGTTTCTCACGTTCCACCAGCTGAAAGAGAAAGGGCAAGCCGGCGACGAAGCCCACCATTGACACTAGCCAGGGGGATTCGTGGTGGCGCTTGATAAATTCCTCGGCGTTGGCCAGGCCGTTGACCTCGGCGGCGTAGTCGAGGTCGTTACCCTCCGGACGCTGGTGGTATCCCTCGCGAAATCGGGCACCCGTTTCATTGGTATACGGATCGTTGTACCAAACGGGAATTTCAATGATGCGGGTGTCGAGCACCTTTTCGGTGGATGCTCGCACCTCTTCTTCAAGCGCGCGCACGGCCCGCTCCAAGTCCTGCCACGGCAGTAGGTCCGGATGGAAGCGCACCAGCAGGGAGGCATTGGCCGGACAGATGTCGACGATGCCAGCCAGTCCGCGAGCCTCGAGGGCATTGGCGATGCTGTTCGAGATGAAGTTGGCTTCCAGGGACATGCCCTCAGCGATTTCTACGAAGAGAAACTCATCGCCGCCCCAGGTATATCGGGCCGTGGTTTGCTGCGTCATTCGGCATCTCCCGTTGAGTCCGGAATCGTTGAGTCCAGCAACGATTCGATGTACTTGGTGTGGTGATTGACCTGCGCGAAGTCGGTCAGGGCTACGAGGGAACTGAGCAGCCCAATCGTCGACTTGACTCCGTCAATGTGTGCTTCGTTCAAGGCACGCGCTGACCGCGCGATGGCCAGGTCACGGGTTGGTGCCCAGACAATGATCTTGCCCAGGAGGGAGTCGTAGAAGGGTGCTACCGTCTTGCCGGCGATGAAGCCGAAATCCGACCGCACGCCGACCCCCCCGGGAAGGTTCATCGTCTTGATCGTGCCTGGGCTCGGCATGAAGTTGTTGTCGGGATCTTCCGCGTTGATGCGGAATTCCAAGGCATGCCCGAAAAAGTGAACGTCGTCCTGGGTGATGGAGAGCTTCTCCCCCGCGGCAATCCGCAGTTGTTCACGAACCAGATCCATCCCGGTGATGGCTTCGGTAATGGTGTGTTCAACTTGAATGCGGGTGTTCATCTCGATGAATGCAACTTCGTGACTGGTCGGGTCGTAGAGAAACTCGACGGTGCCCACTCCGACGTAGTGTGCAATGCGGGCAAGCTCCACGGAGGAGTCGCGCATCCGCTCGCGAACGTGATCGGGCAGCCCGGGAGCCGGGGCTTCCTCGAGAATCTTTTGTTGCCGGCGTTGCATCGAGCAGTCGCGATCGCCGAGGTGAAGGTAGGTCTCACCATCGCCGAGGATCTGCACCTCGACGTGGCGCGCCCGGGTCACGAACTTCTCGAAGTACACGTCCGAAGAATTGAAGGCGCCGAGGGCCTCGGCCTGGGCGATGTCGACCGTTCCGCGAAGCTGCGTCGGGTCTTCCACCAAACGGATGCCTCGCCCCCCGCCTCCCGCAGATGCCTTGACGACGAGCGGGAATCCGATCCTGGCAGCGATGGCGTCGATGTCGTCGCCGGCCTGCAGCGCGGATTCGGTACCGGGCAGGGTGGGCACACCGGCGTCGATCGCGGCACGGCGCGCTCTCGACTTATCACCCATGAGTTCGATCGATTCCGGAGAAGGCCCTACCCAGGTCAACCCGGCGGCAATCACCTTGCGCGCGAATTCGGCATTCTCCGAAAGGAATCCGTAGCCGGGGTGCACGGCGTCCGCTCCGCTGTCGAGGGCGGCTTTAAGCACGGCAGCGTGATTGAGATAGCTCAGTCCGGCCGGAGCAGGACCGACAATGATGACCTCATCAGCAAGGTCGGCCGCGAAGGACGTCTTGTCCGCTTCGCTGACGACAGCGACGGTGACGATGCCCATTTCTCGCGCGGTGCGAATGATTCGAACGGCGATTTCGCCGCGATTGGCTATGAGTAGTTTCTGCATTGAGTCTTCCAGTGAGTCGAGTGAAACGTTGGAAAGGCATGACGGGTGCCCAGGGACACCCTGGATCCATCAGGACGTGATGGCGATCACATCGCCAGGGTTGACGACTCCAAAGTCGTCAATTTCAAACTTCTCCAGGACGCCGTCAAACTCGGCGCGGACCTCGCTGAACTGCTTCATGATTTCGACGAGGCCGATCGTCTGCCCGGCCGAGATCATGTCGCCTTCATTCACGTAGGGTTCCTTGCCCGGGCCGGGCTTGCGATAGAAGATGCCGGGAAGGGGGGAGATGATCTGGTGGCTCATGAGTTCACTTTCGTCGGACTGGTCAGCGTGATTCCACGCCATCGGGTGAGTACTGTACGACCTGCGGTGCTACCGGCCAAGGGCTTGGCCGACGGCTCGGGCGACGGCCGGAGAATTCGGTGCATCGGAGTGAACGCAGATTGTCGAGAAGGGAATGTCGAGAACGGTGTCGTCGGTGGCCAGAACCTTGCCGTCCTGCAACACACGACGTACCCGAGCTGCGGCCTTCTCGGGGTCCGTGTCTTCCGGGCGCCGCAGAATAATGAGGCCGCCCTGCGCGTCGTAGTTGAGATCTACGTACAGCTCACCGACGAATTCAACGCCGTTGCGTTCTGCCACCGTTTGGTGGGCGCTTCCGGCGAGACCGAAGATCGGCACGCCATACGACTTGGCAACGTTGACCGCGCCCTGCATGAGTGCCTCGTCCCGCGCGAGCATCCCGAAGAGCGAGCCGTGCGGTTTGATGTGGTTCAGCGGCAGGTCGTACTTGTTCAGGAAACCGACCAGCGCGCCCACCTGGTACCGAATGATGGACTCCGCCTCGGAAGGCGTGAGTTTCATCTCGCGGCGCCCAAAACCAACCAAGTCAGGCAATCCCGGGTGAGCTCCGACGTGCACTCCGTGCTCACTGGCGAGCGCGACGGTGGTCTCCATCGCATCGGGGTCCCCGGCATGAAAGCCACAGGCAACGTTGGCGACGTCGATCAGCGCCATCAGCGCCTCGTCGTTGCCGAAGCTGTGGATGCCGAGGGACTCGCCCAGGTCGGAGTTTATTGTGATGTTCGAGTTGCTGTTGCCATCGTCCATGTCTCCACGCTACGGTGCCACCGGGCACGGGCCCAGTGGGCAGATGCACTAACCTTGCAACAATATTTGTGCAAATCGCCCGAAAAGACAGGATTCGTATGCGAGTAGTCGATCTGCTCCTGGAGCGTTCACTGCAACTCTTGCTGCAAACCCCCTCATCCGAAACGCGGCTGGCGACCGAACTCAGCGGATGCGCCCCCACAGAGCTGATGGATCCGACCCCGTTTCTGGATCCCGCTGCACTACTGCTCACGAGTGGGATCGGAATGAATTTCTCCGACGAACGCACCTGGGATGCATTCGTGGAACGCCTGGTCGACGTGCCCGTTTCAGCGATCGTCTTTGCGACGGGGATGGCTCACCACGTACTCCCGCCCGGACTCATTGCCGCGTGCACACGGCGGGATGTCCCCCTGCTGGAGGTTCCGGCGGCTGTTCCACCGTTGCAGGTGGATCGCTTCATCGAAAGTGTCATGCAAGCCGAGCGACTGGCTGTCGTCAATCGTGGCTGGACCCTAGCCGACGAGTGCGCTCGCCTCGCCAATCAGGATGCCGAGATCGTCACCCTGTTGGCCACCGTCTACAACGTCGTTCAGTCGCCACTAGCCGTTTATGACGCCTACGGCACTGTCATCGCTCAGTATCCAGCCCTGGCCACGTGGACGTCCGGAATCCGGACGAAGCCACAAGCCGGCGTGTTGAACATTCCTCTGCCCATGGGGCTCAACAACCCGTGTCGCCTCGCCATTCGGGAGACGGACAGCGACAACCCCCTAGCCTCCCTCCTCGGCCCGGTCGCCTCAATTATCGCGTTGCAGCTGAACCGCTCGGTCAGTGTCGATGCCAGCCGCCAGCAGGAGATCAAAAGCTTCGTCCTGGCCTGCGAGTCGTGGGAAGAGGCAACACACCTCGATGTACGTCGTGCATTTCAGGACATCGGGCTGGATCCGCGGGTCGCGACATCCGTTCTGGTTGCCGATATGAGCGGGGAATTCGCGTCGACGTCGTGGCAGCTGCGGGTGGCGCTTCACGAGAAGTTTCATACCGTTCGGGTGACCGAATTCACCGATCGACTCGTGGCGTTTGCGCAGAATCCGCGCGAAGACTTCGACGCCGTTGCCGAGCGCCTGCTGCAGATCCACGATAAGCAACCCCTCGTGCTGACGACCGCGACGTTGAGCCTGTTCGAGCTGCGTCTGTCAGTGGTGCACTCCCTGCAACTGGTCCGACGCATCGACCGCCCGCACCTCGCTCCCGCGCTGGGTCTCAGCGCGGTGGTCAGCGCGACCGCCGGGCGCGGAGCGAAAGAAGCGGCTCGTAAGTTACTGGTGCCGCTTCGGGAACACGATTCGAAGCGCGATGGCCCGTTATTGGAGACCCTGCGCACGTATCTCGACAACGACGCGCAGCCGTCGAAGACCTGCAACGCCCTGTTCATCCACCGAAACTCGCTCAACTATCGGCTGCGCAAGATTGAGACACTTCTGCTGCTCAACCTCAATTCGGTCGAGGGTCAGGCCACCTGTCTGTTCGCCCTGCGACTGGTCGATGTCGGAGACCAATAGGCCGACGCAGAACAGCGTGGCAGCGCCGAAGCACTCTCACGCCGTTCCGTGCGGCCGAATCAGGCGGTGGTGGCGACCAGCGCAGTCTTCGACGTCGTCGTGTTCCACAGCCGGCGTACACAGCGGATGCGACGACAGCGGTCAGGATCGGACCCCACGTCGCCCCGACCCCGGCGAGGTCCGGCGCAGGCCAGGCCCGCTCAGGCATGATCTTGGACCAAATCTCGAAGTTACCGTTCATGTTTTCGTACGGTCCGGAGCAGAAGCCGGTCACGGCGTTCGGCCAGCCCGCGTTGACGACCGTTCCCCCCGGGCGGATGTCGGCGGCGACGGCCGTCGCCACGACCGGGGCCGATCCGGCCCGGTCGTAGTGAATGCCAGTGGCCCTTGTTCTGGGCGAAAGCGATGACCCCACCGCCCGAGAAGATCGGGCGGATAAAGCTCACGTCGTTGACGTGGGTTCCGCCTCGATACTGGTCGGTATGTGCATGACAACACGGTTCGGTACCGACTGCGAAAGTGCGAGGAATCGCTCGGCACGTCGATCAGCAGCGCCGCCACCATCGCCAACCTTTTTCTGGCCTTTCAGGACGATGTCCTGGCCTTGCAGGATCAGATTGACTACCAGGCCGAATAGGTGGGGTTTCAGGCGAGTTTTTCAACCTCGACGAATTCGATGGCCCGCGACCCACGATTCTCGACGGTGTGTTCGGCACCGGATGGCCGCGTGTAGCTCTGCCCGCTACGAATTTCCGCGACGATCTCTGAACCGTCGGCGTTGACGACGTGCATGGTTTCACTGACGAGGGGCACAACCGCATATTCATACTCATGAACGTGCATGGGAATGGCATCTCCGGGTTCAATCGTCCACTTGGTCACGCGAAAAATACCATTGTCGATCTGCGTCTCACCGGTGGCCATGAGTTTCCCTTGCTCTCGGCGTCGAGCAGAAACAGCGTGTTGCCGAGCATCAGGGTGAGGTAGACACGCTGCACACGCCGGGCCGTCGAGTTCACGACCCGCTCCGCATGCCGTGTGTTCTCACAGAGCAATCATCGACCCTGTTCGAGCGGATGGCTACCCGCACGCCTCAGCCCAGAGGCCAGGTCACTGCCGCGGCACCGGCATCGCGCCGGGCCGACGCGAACGCGAGGTGCACGAGGCGACCGGCGACGCGCTCACCGCCGAATTTGAGATCGGGAGCCGCGCATCCGGTTTCGATGACCATCGCACTACGCCCGGTGTCGAGTACGGCCTGACGTTCAACCCCGGCGGCCGGGACCACACCGGGTTCGGCCGCCGCGCTTGCCGGCAAGCTACCTCTCGTGACTGAGCAGCAGGTGAGCGTTGTCCTCTAGGCCCGTGAGCATGCAGCCACCAAGACTTGTTCCCATCGAGGTCCAGGCTTGGCCGGCATCCCGGCCGTAGAGGCTCGTGTTGCTACCGAACAGGTCCACGAGGCCGCGCCCCGAACTGATCACCTGGGCGGCGGTCCCTCCCACGCTTCTGCCGTTGCCGTTGAGATTGTCGGCCAGCTCGTCGAAAGCAGACTCCGTGTTCGAAATCGCGTCATTGACGCCATTAGCGCCCGGTTCGGTCAGTGTGCTGCTCGGAAGCGCCGTCAACGTACCTGTACCCGCTGCTGAGGTATTAATGCATTTACTGAATAGTTCCACCGTGTTCATCACTGCCGTCACCGCATTGTCGACCTTGGTCATCGCATTCAGCATGCCATCGCCACCGCCCGAAATCGCCACGATGGTACCCACGGATTTGAGCGCCGCCGTGACCATCTTGGCAAGCATCATTTTCGCCAGCACGATGCCGGTGGCGACGATGACGGCGGCCGAGACGATGCGCTGAGCCAGACCACTGAGTCCATTGGAGATTTTGTCCCACACGCTCGGGTAGTCGATATCTACTGCCGCGTACCGGTCTGTTTCTGCGATGACCCACGCCGTCACGCCATTCTGCTCATCGACACCGTTCCAGCCGTCGAGTCCCTCATCGTCGTGCACCTCGCCGGTGAACTGCACGACGGTTCCCTTGATATAGCGATTGGCGGCACCACCCGGGCAGTTCGCGGGGGTGTTGCGGGTCGTGCGGTCGCCGACATCCACTGAGACGCAGTTGACGCGGAGATTCAGCGTGGTCGGTGCCGAGATGCCGCGCGCGTCCACCGCCAAAGTAGGCATGACCGACGGCGTGTCAATGATCGAGTTCGCGTAAGCGGCCTCGACGGTGAGCGACGTCGTGACCGTTTTGGCTGGCCGCGTATTCAGGGGCGCGCAGCCTCCGTCATCCACGACAATTCTGGCCGCTTCCGCCGAGCCCAGTGTGCGCACGGTACCGGCGTCATCTCGCATCGTCACGGTGAGGTTGAGTGGAGCACAGTATTCAAGGGCCAGGGTCTGGGTACCGGGCACCGTCGCCGGGTTGGGCAGGTAGGCGCGACCGTCGTTGTTGGCTGCGCTCCGCTCGATGGAGAAGACCGGTTTCAGAGTGGGGATGTCCGAATCCGCCGCCCGCACCTCGACGGTCTGGTACCGGTCGGCTTCGGTGGGCAGCGAGCAGACCGAGGTCAGTCCCGGCGTGAGACGCATTTGGTACGGCGCGCCGAATGGGTTCACTACGGTCGGCGTGGCGCATTCGCGCGACACATAGGTGGCGGTGATGAGCACCTCCCGGTCGGTGCTCGGCAACTGATCCAATGCAACGATCGGGCCCCAGGTGGAGTAATCCATACCCGGACTGCGCACGACGAGATCGGCCACTTCGCCCCCGCCTGCCATTTTTCGGGAGGGAACGGTCGTCGCCCCGTAGCTCGTCGACCACGTGATCGTGGCCCGATCAGTACGCAGAGGCCACCACTCGTATTTGGGCGTTGCCACGAGAACGGAGGTGGACAGCACGGAATACACCGTTTCCACCGTGATGTAGTCGTCGAACTGCTCCGCCGCGACCGTGCGCGGTGGAGCGCATTCCTCGTCGCCACTGCCGCCCTGCAGACTCACTCCGCTATCGGATCGCGTCACGTGCGCCCGCGGACCGATCACGCGCACCATGACGCTGACGCAGTCCTGATGGGAGAACACGGGGCGCACGTGCCTGTCCGACTTTTCACCGATAATGACGGTGGTCCGCGTCGAGCCCGTCGTTTCGGGCTTCTGCGCGAGGGCAGCCGCCGTCAGCTGATCGTCCGTGGGGATTTCGCGAGTGTAGGCGAGGCTGGTGAAGGCGTATTCCGGATCGGGAATACTTTCGATGACAACGGATGTGCCGCGCACGTATCCGGGGCCGCCGACCGGGTCAGTGCAATCTCCCGTCGCCGGTTTGAGGGCGCGGCTGGACTCCGGGCGATTTGCCGACAGGATGGAAGCGCTGCCTCCGGCGCTCTGGTGCAGTCGAAACGGCACGCACCCCGCAACGGCGAACGTGGCGGAGACTGTGTGGTCAGCATCCATTGTGACGGTGCCGAATTCAGGATTGGTTTCGGCGCGGATAACACCATCGAAGGTCTCGATGGCATAGGGCTGACTGGTCGTTCGCTCGTAGGCGGGTTCGGCGCGTATCTCCACAATCGTGCCAGTGGCGTAACGGGGTGTGCCAGCATCGAATTCGACCAGATCGGCGTCCGTCGCAGTATCCGGGCTTGAGCAGTTCGGCTTGGTATAGACCAGCAAATTGCCCTTGAGGTCATCTCGGGTCAAGGGTCCGGTGGCGATTTCTGCGTTGGGCGACACCGTGAGGGTGAAACACCGGGGTGCGTAATCGGTGGTGTACGAATAATAACCCGACTGGGTCACGATCGTCGAGGCTGACAAATCACCGATTTTTTCGGTGACAGCATCAATACCGTTCACCTGCCAACGGCCGAAAACATAGTGGGTCGGGAGAGGTTGGGCGGTGAGTTTCACCGTGCTCCCGGCAATCACGCCCAGCTGGCCCTGAGTGTGGCAGGGCTCTGCTCCGTCGAGGTCAATCTCCGTAGACGCGTCCCAGTACCGCAGGACGACACAGGTCCGGGGGACGGCGAAGCCGGTGATCAGCTGATCGGGCGCGTCGTCGAAAGAGTCGAACATGACCGAGTACGGCTGTCCCGTCGCGGAGGCGATCACTGCGTCCGGTGCGACCGCGAAGGAACAGCTGCCGCTCAGGGCGATTCCGCTGCACGTGGCATCACCGGCCACCACGGTGACTAATCCGACGGCCGGTCGGCCGGAGGTGGTGGTGGTCCAGGTCGCGGTCACGGACTCGCCGACGATCCACTGGTCGGGGGCGACACTGAAGGTGGCCTCGAGTACGGTGGTGCGCTCCTGCGCGGAGAACACGGTGGACGAGCCCGTGGGCGAGTTCGAGGTGTCGCCCAGATAGCTGGCAGAGAGGATGTTCGTGCCCCCGCGTACCGCGTCACCGGGAAAGACACAACCGCTTTCGACCGGCGCTTCACACGTGGCATAGGACGGTTTGAGCAGCAACCTCACCGTTCCGGTCGGGTTCGGTCCGCCCTCCTCGACGGCGGTCACGATGGGTGTCACCTCCAGCGGCTCACCGCCGACTGCACCGGAGATCGGCGGCACCGTCAACACTGTGGCGCTCGTGCCGATGAAGATACTGCCGCGGTAGTCGATCGCGCTGACATCAGCACCGTTGCCCGCGCTGGTCACCGTGAGAGGTTGATACCCGGAAGTGGGCCTGGCAAAAGTCGCGGTGCCGTCGAAAAACACCACCGTCCCGAGCCAGCCGCGATCAATCTCGGTGTCCCGGCGCGTGAGCGTGACCGTTTTCTCCGTGCCGTCGAAGGTAGCAACGACCGTCACGGCTCGTGTGGAATCAAGCGGCGACCCCCAGACGGTGGCGGTGAGATCGATGCTGACGTCGCCGCCGATGGTGTCGGACGACACGGCAAATGTCGTGGCGTTTCCGTTCACCACTGCGGGAAGTTCCGCCAGAACACTGGTCGCAATCCCACCGAACGGGCCATACGGCACCGAGGCGGTCAGGCCGGTGGTACCCGATCGGGTGAGCTCTATATTGACCCAACCACGTGGCTCGGAGCCGGTGAGGGTCACCGTGCCGACCTGGACGCCCAGGTCATCTCGAATTACCGCCACCGTGCCCGACGGAACGTCAACGTACCGCCCGGCCGAGAGCGCCTGCACGTTCACGCCGACGGTGCGGCGGCTCGCGCTCCAGACCGTGGACGAGTCGATGCTCACCTGCACGTCGGGCGCAAACGGTGCCGGTACGACAATGGTCTGCGGCGTGGACGATACCGACGTCACAGCACTGGCCGCGGTGAAGACCACTTCCGCCGTGAGCGTTACCGACCCGACAGGTGCGAGCACTGCGCGGAGATACCCGATGCCGGTTGACGAGCTGTAGGTGGCCGTTCCGACCACGGTGCGATTCTGGTCGGAATCGGTCGCGTAGATGGTGACGCCCTGCACGAGCCCGAGCGCGACATCCGCTACCTGAATCAGGTACTGGGTCGACTCAGAATAGTAGGTGGGAGTCTGCGCGGTCAGGGTGACGACGGGCGGCGTCACGACGACGACGGGAAGTGCATCGGCGCGGGGAGAATAGTTGCTGTCGCCCGAGTAGGAGACTGAATATTGGTGGGTTCCCACACCGACGGGCACGATCAGGGTAATCGCCCCCGCACTCAGCTCGAACTGCGTTTGGGGCTCGCCCCAACCCCTCGTGGTCGCTACCGCTTGGCCGGCGGCGTCCAGGATCGTGACCGTTCCGGTCGGTGGGGCGAAGTCGCCAGATGACGGGTAGGCAACGCTCAAGCGCGTGTCAGTGAGGTTCAGTTTTCCGTTCCACGAAGCTGTGGGAGCACCGGTCACGGCCCCACCGGGGTTCACCGTGAGCGTCGCTGATGACCCGGAGTACGCTTTCCGCGTGTAGTTCGGGAGGTACTCCGCCGAGAAGGTGATGCTCTGGCGATTCGTCGGGGTGAACGTGATGCTTGCTACGCCCTGATCATTCACGGCCACGGGGTCGAGGTTCTGGTAAGGAATAGTGAAGCGCACGGTGCCGTCACCCGGCGTGGACGACGAGGCCGGTGAGGCGACCGTTGCGGTGATTGTCATCGGCTCGCCGACTTTGCCCTGGGTGACCGCGCCGGAAGGGTCGGTCGCCGAAAGGGCGAGAGCGGTCGTCGCAGAAGAGACCGTCTTGGTGAAATAGTCACCAACGTAGCCGGTCCGCGCGTGATCAGTTTCCCGAACACGCAGGGTGTAGGTGGGTGTTCCACCGGGTAGAAGGCCCGTGAGGTCAACGAGCACATCGCCCCTCCCGTCGACAATGGTGAAGGGCACGCTCGAGATCAGGGTCTCCAGGTTATTGCTGACGAGGAAGGTATCCATGACCCGCGGTTCGTCGTAGGCCGCCCAGATGGTGAGGGCGTGGGTGTGAGTGTCACCCCAGGTCAATTCATCGTCGCCGAAAACGAAGCCCGTCACGTTTGTCCAGGCTTTGCCCAGGGTAATGTCAATGAACGATTCAGACGGCGCGAAGCCATCCTGGCCGGGGTATTCAATGCGCAGCTGCACATCACCAGGCGTCATGCCGGTCGTATTGAGCGACCAGAACGCGCCATACGCCGACTGTTCGATGTTGCCGAGCAGCTGTTCACCGGCCCAGACATTCACTCGCCCCGGCACGACGGTGCCCTGCGGCGCATTGGGCGCCGTAACCTGCACAACAATGTCCAGAAAGCCACCCAGCTCCGCGGGCAGGTTGTAGAGGGTGGCCGTGACAACGGTCGCTTCGGTACCGGCGGACTGCATACTGGCATCGGACACCGCCACCCGCTGGGCTGCCGTCGACTCAGGCGCGACCGGTTGCGGCGTTTCACCGGTACTGGATGTGCCGGGTGCTGCCTCGCCGACGGCGTAGGCGGGCATCGGGGCGATGGTGATGACCAGGGCCGTGATCGCGACCATGGCCACTCGACCGATCGCCGGTTTCGTACCGCGCGACATCAGTGCACCAACCGAGCGGATGCTCAGGCGCGGGCGCGCGCGCGGCAGCCGGGAGGTGGCATCCGTTGTGAAGATTGCGACGGTAGCCCCGACGACGACCTGCACGACCAGCACAGCACCGATGAGCACGGCGAGCGAGGCCAGGAACGGGCCGTTTCCGTTCAAGCCATTCGTGGGATCGAGAGCCACTGCCCCATACACGCCGCCGAGGCTGGCGCCGGCTGTGACGACCCCGCCCACGATGGTAATGGCCAGCAGCTGTAGGGTGCGCATGCGCGCCCACGCCAACGCGAACAGCTGGCGGAACGAAGTCGGTGCCGCGAGACTCGCGGGAAGCACGGCCACGAGCAACGCCAGCGACACCAGCGCAGGCACAAGCGGTATCGCCCAGACCAGAGCTCGACGCGACTTCGCTGGCACTCGCCGCCACAAGCTCTTCACTCCGGACCGCACCGGCGCGACCGATGCGCCCCGTTCCGCGCGCACGAAGACCACCACGGCGATGACCAACATGCCCAGGGTGATAATCGGCCAGAAGGCAGTGGCAGCGATGAACGTGGCGCAGAGCGCGACGATTGCACCGACGAGACGGGGGAATGCCCGAATCGCCCGCGCCCAGGAGAGTCGCAGCAGGCGCGGGCTATCGGCATGCGCCCCCACCTGCACGAAACTCGCCAGCAACACTCCGAACAGCAACAGGATGCCGGCGGTTCCATAGAGAACGACGGTGCTGCTCACGCCGAGCAGAACGGCGCCGACCGCAGTTGCAGAGAGAGCCGGAGTCGCCAGGCTCACCAGGAGGAACATGCCCACAGCGATGACCGGCATGATCGCAACGACGACCGCGGCAGTGAAGAGCGATCGCGCGAGCGTCGACGGCCGCAAGCTGATGCGCAGGCGATCCTTGGTGCCGAAAAAGAGTGTGGCAAGCATGGGTGTTGAACCTAACGTCGGGCACCTCTGTTGCCCTGCATCAGGCTTGTACGGTGCTGGGTACAACTCGTTCAACCCAGCTGGTTATTCGCGATTCCCCGAGTAATACCGTACTAACACTCGCGGTCGACGTCCCGCCCCCGTTCGAGTCCGCGCCACCCCCAAGTCGGGCACCGTCGACTGCTGCCCCCGGTAGGCGTCCGGGCCGTTCTCGGCGGCGATCGCGTCTATTTACTCGCCAACATGCTTGTTCAAACGGGCAGGCTGACAAGGTCAGTCCCGCCCGTGACCGCCCACGTCGGGGTCCACGAAATCACCGGCGTCACGGCGAAAGCCGGTCAGCACGCTGATCAGATTCTGAGCCTCGCCGGAACCCAGCCCCGGCTGCGTGAACACCCGCGCGTTGAGCGCGTCAGTGGCGGCGAGCACGCCGGTCTGGCCCAGCGGCGTGAGCTCGATCAGCGTGGCCCGTCCATCGGTGGGGTGAGCCACTCGGCGCACGAGTCCCGCCGTTTCGAGCCGGTCGACCCTGCTGTTCGAACTCGCCGACATGGACACCGAGCTCGAAACGGCCCGCACCATGATCTGGCGGGCAGCGGACGCCCTCGACCGCGGTGCGCCCGACCGGGTGAAGCTGTGCGCCATGGCCAAGCGCGTCGCCACGGACACCGGGTTCTCGGTGGCCAACCGCGCCATCCAGCTGCACGGCGGCTACGGCTACCTGAGCGAATACGGTATCGAGAAAGTCGTGCGCGACCTGCGCGTGCACCAGATCCTGGAGGGCAGCAACGAGATCATGCACCTCATCGTCGGGCGTTCCTTGGCGGATGGCTCGTGACCGCCACGTTCTGGCGCACTGTTTGAGCACAGTTCTTACCACCACACCCTGCAGGAGGAAAAACAGATGAGCAACCGAATCGCTTTCATCGGCCTGGGCCACATGGGCGGCCCGATGGCCGCCAACCTGGTCACAGCCGGACACACCGTCATCGGCTACGACCTGGTGCCCGGACCGGTGCCGACCAGCCCGGCCAACCACAACTACCAGCCTGGCTTTGCCGGAGCGTTGATGGCGAAGGACCTCGGCCTGGCCGTGAACGCCCTCGAAGCCACCGGGGTCGCCGCCGAACTCGCACCGCTCGCCGCTCAGATCTATCGCCGCTACGCCGACGCGGATGGCGGCGGCCGGGACTTCTCCGGCATCATCACCGAGATCCGTGCGAACTCCAAGCACACCTAAGCTGAAATCATGACTCAGGTTTCCGAAATTTTCGATCCGTCCCTGTGGAAGCCCGTCGACGGCTTCTCCGCGCTGGCCGACATCACCTACCACCACGACAACGCCGGCCGGGTCGCCCGCGTCGCCTTCAACCGGCCGGAGGTGCGGAACGCCTTCCGCCCGCAGTCGGTCGACGAGCTCTACCGGGTGCTCGATGACGCCATGCAGAACACCAAAATCGGCGTCGTGCTCCTCACCGGCAACGGACCGAGCCCCAAAGACGGTGGCTGGGCATTCTGCTCGGGTGGCGATCAGAGAATCCGCGGCCGCGACGGCTACCAGTACCGCGACGGAACCGTGAGCACCGGTCGGTTACACATTCTCGAGGTGCAGCGTCTCATCCGCTTCATGCCGAAGGTCGTCATTGCGGTCATTCCGGGCTGGGCGGCCGGCGGCGGCCACTCGCTGCACTCGGTCTGCGACCTGTCGATCGCCAGCAAGGAACACGGCATGTTCAAGCAAACGGATGCCGACGTCGGGTCGTTCGACGGCGGTTACGGCAGCGCCTACTTCGCCCAGCACGTGGGGCAGAAGTTCGCCAGGGAAGTGTTCTTTCTGGCCCGACCGTACGACGCGCAGCGCGCCTACGAGATGGGCGCTGTCAACGCGGTGGTTCCGCATGCAGAACTGGAGACGACCGCGCTGGACTGGGCGAACACCATCCTCACAAAGTCACCGACCGCGATCCGCATGCTCAAGTACTCCTTCAACGCCATCGATGACGGACTGGTCGGCCAACAACTCTTCGCCGGTGAGGCCACCCGCCTCGCCTACGGCACCGACGAAGCCGTCGAAGGCAAGGAGGCGTTCCTCGAACACCGCGAACCCGACTGGTCCCCCTTTCCTTGGCAGTTCTAGCCGGCACAACAGGCGAGACCAGTGCGACGAATCCCCTCGCGAACTACCTCGATTCGCTCGACGCCGTGAGCGCCTACCCCGACCACAAAGCGCTACCGGGCCACGGCTATCGTTTTTCGGGACTCGCCAAACCTGCCAGTAAAACGGGCAGGCACCACCTCAAGCGCTCCCGCGATTCGGGGATCGGGGGCACTGCCGTCGTGCAGGGTCGAGTCTCGAAAGTGATCCGCCGCGCTCAGCACGCTGTAGAACCAGCGGAATGGGTAGACGAACCGAGTCGCCCAGGGCGCCAACGGCTCGCCGGTCGTCAGCCGGTGCAACTGTCAGCACGCTACCCGCACTTCTCGCATTGCGAAGCCGCTCAGAACGTATATGATTAGGAAGCGATAATAGAACATGACGTTCTATTATCGAACAGCGTGATCACACTCGTCAGACCACACTCGTTTTAACCACACAGAGAAGTGAGGAAGCCGTGCAGTTTCACCACCACGGATACGTGTCCACCGATCCCCGCACCCAGGATGCGGCCGGAGTCGGCATCGATCGCCCCGACGAGCTCCCCGACAACGTCGACGTTCTCATCGTGGGAACGGGCCCAGCCGGCATGATCACCGCCGCCCAGCTCTCCCAGTTTCCGGGCATCACCACCCGCATCGTGGAGCGCCGTGGCGGTCGTCTTCCGATCGGACAGGCCGACGGAATCCAGGCCCGCAGCGTCGAAACCTTTCAGGCCTTCGGTTTCGCGGAGCGCATCATCGCCGAGGCCTACCGCATCACCGAGATGGCGTTCTGGAAGCCAGACCCCAGCAATCCCGCCAATATCATTCGCACGGCCCGCGCCATCGATGACCCCACCGGTATTAGCGAGTTTCCGCACCTCATCGTCAACCAGGCGCGCGTGCTGGATTACTTTGCCGAGGTAATGGCCAATTCGCCCACCCGAATGGTGCCGGACTTTGGTTTCGAAATGCTCAGCCTGACCAACACCAACGAGGGCGACTACCCCGTCACCGTGACATTGCGACACACCAGCGGGGAGTTGACCGGCCAGGAGCGCATCGTGCACGCCAAGTACGTGGTCGGCGCTGACGGTGCCCGCAGCGCCGTGCGCGATTCCATCGGCTGCACGCTGGCCGGCGACGCCGCCTTCCACGCCTGGGGCGTCATGGACGTGCTGGCCGTCACCGACTTCCCTGACATCCGCACCAAGTGCGCTATCCAGGGAGCCAGCGGAAGTATTCTGCACATTCCGCGCGAGGGCGGCTACCTGTTCCGCATGTATGTCGACCTCGGCGAAGTGGCCGCCGACGACAACGGCGCCGTGCGCACGACAACGATCGACGAGATCATCGTCAAAGCGAACGAGATTCTGCACCCGTACACACTCGACGTGAAAAATGTGGCCTGGCACAGCGTCTACGAGGTCGCCCACCGCCTCACCGACCGCTTCGACGACCTACTGCCGGAGGAAATCGGCCTCCGCTCGCCGCGGGTCTTCATCACCGGTGACGCCTGCCACACGCACAGCGCCAAAGCTGGCCAGGGCATGAACGTCTCGATGCAGGACGGCTTCAACCTCGGCTGGAAGCTCGCCTACGTGCTCGAAGGTCGCAGCCCCGAAAGCCTGCTCAGTACCTATTCCGCCGAACGCCAGGTCATCGCGAAGAACCTGATCGACTTCGACAAGGAGTGGTCTTCGCTGATGGCCGCGAAACCCGAGGACCTGAAGGTGCCGCTTGAGGACTTCTACACTCAGACGGCGGAATTCCCCTCCGGCTTCATGACGCAGTACCCGCCGTCGATGCTGATCGGCGAAGCCACCCACCAGGCGCTCGCCGCCGGGTTCCCCATCGGTAAACGCTTCAAATCTGCCCCGGTCGTGCGCGTCGGCGACGCCAACCCGGTGCAGCTGGGTCACCACCACCGTGCCGACGGCCGCTGGCGCGTGTACGCGTTTGCCGACGCCTCCGCTGAAGCACTGACCACATGGGCCGAGTGGATGCGCACCTCCCCCGATTCGCCGCTGCTCGCCCACACTCCGGCCGGCACCGACATTGACAGTGTCTTCGACGTCAAGGTGATCTTCCAGCAGGCGCACACCGAGGTGGACCTCGGCCAGGTCGACCCGGCGTTCCTGCCGAAGACCGGCCCATTCGGGCTGATCGACTACGAGAAGGTCTACGCCGCCGACCCCGCGCACGACATCTTCGAACAACGCGGTCTCGACCGCGACGGCGTCGTGGTGATCGTGCGCCCCGACCAGTACGTCGCCCACGTGCTGCCGCTGACGGCGACCGCGGATTTGGCCGCGTACTTTCGGCAGATGTTGCTCGTGCAGTAGCGGTCGCTGTGAGCGGATGCCGGTGGGTCGCTGGCCTACTCGGCCGCCGGCCGCTGGCGGTTCTGCTTCGTGGCGGAGCGCTGCTGTTTGACGGCGAGGTGCCGCCGCGCCGAACCCCGCGTGGGTTTGGTCGCGCGGCGCGCGGCCGGTTCCGCCGCCAGGCCGACGGTCACCAGGTCGGCGAGCTTGCGCAGGGCGATCTCACGATTGCGCAGCTGGGAGCGCTGCTCGCTGGCGGCGATGGTGACCACGCCGGAAACGAGGCGGTGCCCGAGGCGGGTGAGCAGCAGCATCCGCTCGTCGTCGGAGAGCACGCTCGACTCGGCGATATTCCAGGACAGTTCGACCCGGCTGTCGGAGGTATTCACGTGCTGCCCGCCGGGGCCCGACGACCGGGAGAAGCGCCAGCCGAGTTCGCGCTCGGGAATGGTCAGCACCGCCGACACCTCAAGATCCATGCCCCTAGCGTTGCACACCCCACGATCCCCCGCGCACGATAAATATCACAACCCTTCGCTGCGGCTCTGGGACCAGGGCGAGCTCAGAACAGCAGCCAGACCATCGTCTGCAGCAGCCCGAGAATGTGCCATTCGAATCCGCGACGAAATAGATGGCCGCTGTCAGAACGAGACTCCGCAGACCAGCGCCGCATTGGCGAACGGCGTTGCCTCCCCCGTGCGAATGAACAGCTTCGCGGTGGCCGAGAACGCCTTCAAGTCCGCGTGGCTGATGTACTCGATTTCGTTGAATCGTTCGGCCAGCCAGGCTCCAGCGGGGGCGGTTTTGGCTTCCTCCGCCGCGACGCATCCCTGGAACACCATCTCATCGAGCAGCGCGTCGAGAACTTGTTCGAACCTCGGGATACCGTGCACTACAGCGAGGTCGATGACGGGAACCCCGCGCGGGATCGGCAGGCCACAATCCGCAAGCAGAACGACATCCGTGTGACCGAGCCGGGCCAGGGCCCCCGACAGCTCAGCGTTCAGGATGCCGCGCTTTTTCATGCGTTCACCGCCGGCAGCACGTCCACCAGAGTCGGGTACGAAGTCTGAGTCCCGCGGCTCTGCACCGCGAAGGCCCCGACCCGCACGGCCAGGCGAACGGACTCAGGCAGGCTCAACCCGGCCGCCAGCTGCGCGCTCAGCGCTCCCACGAATGCATCGCCAGCCCCCGCACTGTCCACGGCCACGACCGTCGGTGATGCCACGGTGGTCGTGCCATCCCGGTCGGCGCAGATGGCCCCCTTGGCGCCGCGCGTCAGCACAACGGATGCGACGCCCGACTCCAGCAGCCGGCTCACCAGCTCGGCATCCTCGGATGGGACAACGCGGTGCGGTTCGAGTTGCGCGAGCACGAGGGCAGCCTCGTGCTCGTTGACGACGAGCGGGTTGGCGCGCCGGATCGTGCCGGCATCCAGTTCGATCACTGGGGCCAGGTTCAGCACCACGCGTCCCGTTGCCAGGCGCGCCGCCTGGGTGATTCCGTCGGGCGGGATCTCACCCTGGAGAATTACCACGGCAGCAGCAGCGATGATGCCCGCGCTGGCCTGAACGGCCTCGGCACCCATCAGAGCGTTGGCACCGGGGATGACCACAATCGTGTTTTCGCCGTCATCATCCACGCTGACCAGGGCCAGCCCGGTGGGTTCATCGACCGTTCGCACGGCCGACTGGTCGACACCAGCGTCGGTCAGGATCGCGGTGGCGACGCCGGCCTGCGAATCCCGACCGACCGCGCCAACCAGGCGCACGCTGGCGCCGAGCTGGGCCGCGGCCACGGCCTGGTTGGCCCCCTTGCCGCCGGGTAAGTACTCCATTGACGTTCCAATGAGAGTCTCGCCCGGCTTCGGGTGGCGCTGAACGCGGATCAGCTGATCGACGTTGATGGAGCCAACGACGACGACCAAGCCGGGAGCGGCAGTACTGGCGGGTGGGGTGAGGGCACTACTGGCAAGGTGACTCACTTGGCGAAGTCGCCGACATTCGTCTTGGTGACGGAGACGACCTCGACCGGAACGGTCTTCGCGATCGTCTCGCCCTTGATGGCCTTGATGGCGAATTCGATGGCGAGCTTGCCGAGTTCGGCCGGCTGCTGGGCGATGGTGGCGACCAGGGTGCCAGCCTCGATGGCAGCAAGTCCGTCGGCCGTGCCGTCGAAGCCGACGACGACGACCTCGGAGCCGGCCCGTGCTCCCAACGCCTGGATAGCGCCGAGGGCCATCTCATCATTCTCGGCGAAAATACCGGTGACGCCCGGGTTGGCCTGCAGCAGGTTGGTCGTGACGTCGAGCGCGGCGGCGCGGTCGAAGTTGGCCGTCTGCGTGGCGACCACGGTGATGTCGGGGTATGCCTGCATGCCCTCGTCGAAGCCAGCGCCGCGCTCCCGACTAGCCGACGTTCCAGCTACGCCCTGCAGGTGGATAACGGTGCCCGTTTCGCCCATGGCTTTGGCCAGCTCATCGGCTGCCTGACGGCCGCCGGCCACGTTATCGCTCGCGACGAGTGATGCCAGGTCGACGTCGGTAACGGTGCGGTCGACTCCGATGACCGGGATTCCGGACGTGATCAAGGCATCCACTGCCGAGACGGCGGCATCCGAGTCCACCGGATTCACAATAACGGCCTTGGCACCACTCGAGGCGGCCGTCGCGAGCTGGTTAGCCTGCGTGGCCGAGTCGTTCTGGGCGTCAACGATACTCAGCTGCACTCCGGCTTCCTTGGCTGCAGCCTCTGCTCCGTCGCGCAATTCCACGAAGAACGGGTTGTTCAGGGTGGAAATGGCCATCACGATTTTGTCGCCGGAGGCCTCAGCGCCGCCGCCACGCCCACAGGCAGTGGTTCCGACCAGGATCAAGGCGGCTGTTGCGGTCACTGCCGCAATTTTGAGGAACGAGGATGACTTCATTGGTTTTCCTTTGGATGAGGCGGATGGAGGGGAAATTTTGCTGAAAAGCCGGTGAGTCAGCTATTGCGAGTCTTGCGGCGAAGCACGTCGATACCCACAGCGAGAGCGATCACGAGACCGATCACGACCTGTTGCCAGAACGAGGTGACATTGAGCAGGTTCAGGCCATTGCGAATAACGACCAGAACCAGGGCGCCCACGAGGGTGCCCGAAATGCGCCCGAGCCCACCGGAGAGCGAGGCACCACCGATAACGACGGCCGCGATAGCGTCGAGTTCATACCCGGCGGCAGCCTGAGGCTGCGCGGAATCGAGGCGGCCGGCGAGCAGCAGCCCGGCGAGGGCAGCGAAGAGTCCGGCCAGAGCAAACACGGTGACGAGGATGCGTTTGACCGGCAGACCCGAGAGCCGGGCAGCTTCTGCGTTACCGCCGACGGCATACATCGAACGGCCGATCACGGTGCGGTTGAGCAAAAAGGACGCGGCCAGGGCAGCGATCACGAGAATGACGATCGGCATCGGCACCGGTCCCAGGTTTCCGCCGAGAAAGGAGACCTCCGGCGCGGTCTTGATCGGCCGGCCGTCGGAGATGACCAGGGTCAGTCCGCGGGCAACGCTGAGCATGGCGAGGGTCGCGATGAAGGATGGCAGCTTTCCGTAGGCGTTCGCCAAACCGTTGATCACTCCGGCGAGTGCTCCGACTACCAGACCGCCCACGAGGGCGAGCCAACCGGGGAGACCAGCACTGGCGAACATCCACCCGGAGGACATGGCCGATAAGGCCGCCACGCTGCCGACGGACAGGTCGATCCCGCCAGCGACGATGACAAAGGTCATCCCGAAGGCCAGTACGGCCACGGTGGATACCTGGATACCGATGTTGAGAAGGTTCGGCCCGGTCAGAAAGTCCGGGGTTGCGATGAACAGGGCGAGGCAGAGAACAACCAGGCCGACCAGGGCGCCGTTGTTGGCGAGAAACTTCTTGTAGTCGACGCCGCGGCGCGGCGTCGGCAGGGTGGTGGTGGACATGATGACTTCCCTATCTCTGTTCGTGCGTCTCGTCGACATCGCGGGCGGCGAGTGTCATGACTGCGTCTTGGGTGGCCTCGGCGGCGCTGAGCTCGCCGGCGAGGCGGCCGTCACGCATCACCAGGATGCGGTCACTCATGCCGAGAATCTCGGGCAGCTCGCTAGAGACCATGAGAATCGCTCCCCCGGCCGCCGTGATCGTGTTCATCAATTCATAGATCTCGACCTTGGCTCCTACGTCCACACCGCGCGTTGGCTCGTCGAGCAGCAAGATCGTGGAGGCGGCGATGATCCAGCGGCCGAAGACGGCCTTTTGCTGGTTCCCACCGGAGAGTGCGCCGATCGGTTGATCGATGGTGTGCATGCGGATGCGCAGTCTCTTCGCGACCGCGGTTGCCCGGCTGCGCTGGCCGGCAAAGTCGACCAGTCCAAGCTTCGCAGTGGACGCAAGGGTGGCGTAGCCGAGATTGTTATTAACGGATGCGTCGAGCACCAGCCCCTGTCCCTTGCGGTCCTCCGGCACATGCCCGATACCCGCGGCGATGGCGGCCGTGATGTTGCCCCTCGGCAAAATTTGGCCGCGCACGGCGACCGTGCCGGAGGTGTACCGGTCGGCGCCGGCGATGGCCCGGATAAGTTCGGTGCGTCCGGCGCCGACCAGGCCAGCGATGCCGAGCACCTCGCCCGCCTTGACGGTGAAGCTGATGTCGCTGAACAGGCCGGTCGAGGTGAGATTCTCCACGGTGAGCACCTCGGCGGCCTGACTCAGGTTTTCGGATACCCGGGGAAACTGGTCCTCAATACCGCGGCCGACCATCAGCTTCACGAGCTCGTCTTCGGATGTTGAGGCCGGAACCTCTCCGATGAATTCGCCATCGCGCAGCACTGTGACGGTGTCTCCGACCTCGGCGATCTCGTCGAGGTGGTGGCTAATAAACAGCATGCCGACGCCCCGCTGGCGCAGGTCGGCCATGACGGCGAACAGATTTTCGGTTTCATGGCGCGTCAGCGCCGCGGTCGGCTCGTCGAGGATCAAAATGCGTGCGTTGATGCTCAGCGCCTTGGCGATCTCGACCAGCTGCTGCCGGGCAATGCCGAGGTCTCCGACCAGGACGTCGACATCAATATCCAACCCGATCAGGGCCAGAGCGGCACGGGCCTGCTGGCGGAGGGCGCGACGGTCTACGAGACCGTGCCTGGTCGGCATCCGCCCGAGCATGACGTTTTCGGCAACGCTCATGGTAGGAACGAGGTTCAGTTCCTGGTGGATCGTGGCAATGCCCACCGCCTCGGCCGCTCGGGTGTTCGGCAGGGTGACCGTTTTGCCATCAACGACGATGTGGCCGGAGTCCGGCTGGTAGACACCCGCCATCATCTTGATCAGCGTGGACTTTCCGGCACCGTTCTCCCCGAGCAACACCTGAACCTGGCCGGGGTAGACACTGACCGTGACATCGTTAATGACCGTGACCGGCCCAAAAACCTTCCCCACATTCTGCAGGGTCAGCAGTGGTTGTTGAGTCATGTCAGTTCTTCCTTCGGCTGGCTGCGGGCAGGATGGGCGACGACGACGAGGCTCGGACGACGAGTTCGCTGGGCAGCACCACCGATTGGGGGGAGTTACCAGCGATGACCTCGAGCAGCATTTCGACGGCGATCCGGCCCATGTCCTCCACACTGTGCGAGATGACGCTGAGTGCCGGGTTAAGCAGGGCAAACCATTCGATGTCGTCGAAAGCGACCAGCGCGAGGTCAGTGCCGATGCGCAGACCCAGCTTGTGCAGAATGGCAATAGCGCCGACGGCCATCAGGCTGTCCGCGGCAAGAAGTGCCGTGGGTGGGTCGTTCAGCCCGAGCAACGCGTGCAGGCCGGCCGAGCCACTCGCCGCCTGGAAGTCACCGAAGTAGACCAGGTCGGGGTCCTGGCTGAGACCGGCGGCGGCCACGGTCGCGGTGAAGGCAGCGAACCGGTCGCGGCCGGTCGAGGTCGCCTGCGGACCAGAGATGTACCCGATTCTGGTGTGCCCGAGGGAGGCGAGGTGTTCGACGGTCTGTCGGATGCCTCCTGTGCTGTCGGTGGTCACGCTCGGCACGTCGATGCCGTAGACGGTGCGGTCCACGAAGACTGTGGGAATTTCGCGCTCGATCAGGGAACGGATGCTGCCGCCACCGTCGCCAAGCGGCGCCACGATGATGCCGTCTACCCGCCGGGAGATGAGCGTGTCCAGGTACCGGTCCTGCTGGTCCTTCTGCTCGTTGGCATTCCCGAGCAGGGTGACGTAGCCCTCGGAGAGTGCTTCTTGCTCGACAGTATGGGCGAGGTCGGCGAAGAACGGGTTGCGCACGTCCGGCACCAGCAGGCCGATCGAGTCGCTGTGGGTCGAGCGCAGCGCTCTGGCCTGGGCGTTGGGCCGGTAGTCCAGCTCGATGACGGCAGCGGCGACATTCTCCCGCGCCTGGGGAGAGGTGGCCGGGTTGCCAGAGAGCACGCGGGACGCGGTGGCCGCAGAAACGCCAGCGCGCGCGGCTACGTCCTTGATCGTGATGTCCGCCATATTTTCACCTCATTGTGGTCGTGGAATCGATTCCATGGAATCGATTCCATATTAGGTCAGTGAGCGAACGCGTGTCAATGCGACCCGGCGAAGGACTCAAGACTGCCTTCTACTTCGGATCGCACGTGCACCCGCCCGGTTGTCCTGCCCGCGCGATCAGCGGATGCCTTGGGTAGGTCAGACAGTGCCACGTTCCAGCCACGATCAGGTCGGTGGCACCGCGTAACGTTGTGCGAGCGGATGTCACCGTCGACACGTGCCACGGCACGGGGTTCCCCCGCATTCCACCACCGGTACTGAAAGATTTTTCTATGACGACCACCGTTCCTGCCCTCGCCGCCCCCGCTGCCAACCAGCCCCTCGTTCGCACCACGATCGAGTTGCGCACTCCCGGCGCCCACGACGTGGCGATCGACATCAAGTTCGCCGGCATCTGCCACTCCGACATCCACCAGGCTCGCGACGAGTGGGGCGTGGGCCTGTTCCCGATGGTTCCCGGCCACGAGATCGCAGGCATCGTCTCCGCCATCGGCAGCGACGTCACCCGCTACCGCGTGGGCGACCGGGTCGGCGTTGGCTGCTTCGTCGACTCCTGCCGGGAGTGCGCTAACTGCCTCGCCGGCGAGGAGCAGTACTGCCTGAAGGGCGAGGTCGGCACCTACAACGACCGCAACCACGACGGCACCCCCACCAACGGCGGCTATAGCACCGCCATCGTCGTCGACGAGAACTACGTGCTCGGCATCCCAGACGGCATCGAGCTCTCCGAGGCCGCTCCCCTGCTCTGCGCCGGCATCACGCTCTTCTCCCCCCTCACGAACTGGAAGGCCGGCCCCGGCAAGAAGGTCGCCATCCTCGGAATGGGCGGCCTCGGACACATGGGTGTGAAGATCGCGCACGCGCTCGGCGCCGAGGTCACCGTGCTCAGCCAGACCCTCAGCAAGAAGGAAGACGGGCTGCGTTTCGGCGCAGATCACTACTACGCCACCAGCGACCCGACCACCTTCACCGAGCTCGAGAACCACTTCGACCTCATCGTGAACACCGTGGCCGCAAACCTCGAACTGGAGAGTTACCTCAAGCTGCTCGCCCTCAACGGCACGCTCGTGCACGTCGGAATCCCCACCGAGCCCGACAGCGTGAAGATGGTCTGGCTCGCTTCCCAGCGTCGCTCCATCGCCGCATCCAAGATCGGCGGCATCCGCCAGACCCAGGAAATGCTCGATTTCTGTGCCGCCCATGGAATCGGCGCCGACATTGAGATCATCTCGGTTGATCAGGTCAACGAGGCCTACGAGCGTGTTATCCGCAGCGACGTGCGCTACCGTTTCGTTATCGACGTGGCCACGTTTGCGAACGAGACCCGCGTCGACGCGTAGGACGCTTTAACGCTCGCGGTCCACGCCGCGGGTCGATAAACACCAGGCACGAACTGCCCCGGGCCGACTCTGTTGAGGAGGCCCGGGGCATCCGTCATTAAAGGAGTCCCATGAAGTATGTGAAGTTCGGCAGCACCGGCCTGGATGTTTCCCCGATCGCCTTGGGGTGCATGAGTTATGGCGAGCCGGAACGCGGCAACCACGCCTGGACACTGACCGAGGAGACCAGCCGGCCGTTCATCCGTCAGGCCGTTGAAGCCGGGATCAACTTCTTCGACACCGCGAATGGGTACTCGGCCGGGTCGAGTGAAGAAATCCTCGGCCGAGCACTCAAGGAGTACGCGAACCGGGACGAGGTCGTTGTAGCGACCAAGGTCTACGCGCCCGTCGGCGAGGGTCCCAACCAGCGTGGCCTGTCGCGCAAGGCGGTGCTGCAGGAAATCGACAATAGCCTGCGCCGGCTCGACCTCGACTACGTGGACCTCTACATCGTGCACCGTTTCGACCCATTCACTCCCCTCGAGGAGACGCTTGAAGCCCTGCACGACGTGGTGCGCTCGGGTAAGGCACGCTACCTGGGCGCCTCCTCGATGTTTGCCTGGCAATTTGCCAAGGCGCTGCGCCTGCAGCAGGTGAACGGCTGGACCCCGTTCGCGTCGATGCAGAGCCAGTACAACCTGATCAACCGAGAAGAGGAGCGGGAGATGTTCCCCCTCGCAGTGGATGCCGGCATCGCCCTCACCCCGTGGAGTCCGCTTGCGCGTGGAAAGCTCACTCGGGACTGGGACGAAACGACCGCCCGCACCGAGACGGACCTGTTCGGCCAGACCTTATACGCACAGGCAGAGGACGGCGATCGTGCTGTTGCTTCAGTTGTTGCCGACATCGCCACCGAGCACGGCGTGCCGCGAGCGCAGGTCGCCTTGGCCTGGGTGTCGGGCAACCCCGCCGTGACGGCGCCGATCGTGGGCGCCACGAAGCCGAAGCACCTAAACGATGCCATCGCCTCGCTCGACCTCGAGCTCAGCGCCGACGAGCGCGCGCGGCTTGAGGCATCGTACGTTCCGCGTTTGCCCGAAGGATTCTAGACCTTCAGCGAAAGGACTCGAGCGCGGCGGTATCCGTCTGATCTGTGCGCCAGGAGGCCAGAATGCGCAGCGCGTCGCTTGAGGCCGACGCCGGTTGAGTGCTGTAAACGAAGAGTTGCTGGTCTGGTTCGCCCGGAACCGGGAAGGTCTCGTAGTCCACGTCGATCCGGCCCACGATCGGGTGCACGAAGCGCTTCACGCCGAACGTGCACTCCCACACGCGGTGCTGACTCCACCACGCGCGAAATTCGTCGCTCTTGACGGTCAACTCACCGATCAGCTCATTCAGGGCCCGATCGTTGGGGTGAGACCGCGCGTCGTGGCGGAGCATAGCCGCCACATCGCACGCCACGATCTCCCAGTCCAGATACAGCGTGCGCGCCGACGGGTCGAGGAAAGTCCATCTGGCCATGCTGCGCCCGAGTCCCGCGCTCTTCGTGAAATCCTTCAGCAGCAGCTTGGCGAGGTCATTCATGGCCAGCACATCCATGCCGACGCCGAGCACGAAGGCCGGCTGCGTCGTGAAGGAATCCATGATGGTGCGCACCGACGGCCGAACCGCGTGGGTGCGTCGCCGCTGCTGGATGCGGCCGCCGGTCGAGGCGGATAACAGCGAGAACAGGTAGCTGCGCTCCGCCTCATTCAGGTGCAGCACTCCGGCGAGCGCATTGACAACGGCATCGGATGCCTGCGTCACCCGGCCCTGTTCCATACGCGCGTAGTAATCAACGCTCACACCGGCTAGGCCGGCTACTTCGTCGCGGCGCAGTCCGGGTACCCGCCGGGCGGCCGCGTGGGGGTTTACCGGCAGGCCGACATCGGCCGGCGTCAGTCGGGCCCGGGCCGAGCGCAGAAAATCAGCGAGGGTATCTTTGTCGTCCATCCCTCCAGTATCTCCCGCCACCGCGCGTCGAAGTTGGGAGGCGGCCCGACAACTGGAGTTTATGCTCCGAAAATGCCGACACGGCGGCCCGCCCGCCGTCGATCAGGAGCTCAGCGTATGAGCAGCGGCGAGCGCTGCTTGCTGAGGTCATCAACTGTACAATTGAGTATTCGTGCAAGTCTGGGTTCTCCAGCGTCTGTCGGGTGTATAGCTGCACCATGTCTTCTGTTTCCACAACCTGATGGATCAGCGCCGGGTCGCCTTTCTTGCCTCATCACGAGCAAGAGAGCCACACACATGAAAATGCAGGATCTGACCGCAAAAATCGCTGTTATCACGGGAGCCTCCAGCGGAATTGGAGCCGCCGCAGCGCGTCTTCTGGTCGAAGAGGGTGCCCACGTTATCCTGGTCGCCCGGCGCGTGGAACGGCTGCAGGAGCTGGCCGCCGAACTTGGAGACTCCGCCACGGTTATGCAGCTCGATGTCGCGGATGCCGCCGCAGTCACTGCGATGTTCGCCACGATCAAGAGTCGTTTCGGTGGGGTGGATCTACTCTTCAACAACGCCGGCCTGGGCATCAGCTCGCCATTTGAAAGCAGCGACCCCGCTGACTGGAAGTCAATGATCGATGCAAATCTGCATGGCGTGCTGAACTGCACCCAGGCGGCCATCCCCCTTATGCGCGGTCGCGCTGGCGCAATGATCTGCTCCGTTTCGAGCGTCGGTGGACGCTACGGCACAGCCACCTGGTCGGTGTACAGCGCGACGAAGTATGCCGTCGTCGGTTTTCACGATGCCCTGCGCAAGGAACTTGGCGAGGAGGGCATCCGCGTCTCGGTTCTCGAACCGGGCGCTGTCTGGACCGAGTTCGGCGAGAACGTCAGCGATGCGCTACTGACCCGCCGCACCCAGCTAGAAGCGATGCAGTCCGAAGACGTAGCCCAGGCCCTGGTCTTCGCTTTTGCGCAGCCGGCCAATGTGCTCATCCAGGAGATTCTCATGCGCCCGGTCAAGCAGATCGCCCCCTGACCTGCTGCAGCTTCGAGGCCGGCGCCGATACGATCCACGGACAGAGTCGCTGTCAGCCCGGCCTCCCGTCAGCTAACCGGGAGTAATCGCACCTGGTCGCCGCAGCCGACACTTCCCGGGCGAATGACCTGGGCGTAGACGCCGAACGGAATGTCACTCCCGTTCAAGCGGGCGAGGGTCTTCAACAGATTCGTGCCGCGAGCGCCGGTGTCGGGCTCCAGATCGATGACCGCGCAGCGAGGAATGCCGACGCCCACGCGCAGACGCGCGCTCCCCACGTCGAGTTCACGACCAGCCCAGGAATCTTCAACCTGTGCAGCCGCGTCGCCCGTGTCAATTGTGAACGTCGCCCGAAACCGGCGAGCATCAACGGTCGTGGCCGCCTCATCGGCGAGCCGGCGAAGCGAACTCGTCGTCAGGATGGTGACGGAGTCGCCGTAGACCACGCCGCCCGGGGTGTTGATCTGTGCCACAGCGACATCCTTCCCGAGCAAACGAGAGAATGCCAGGGCCCAGGGCCCGTCAACCACCTGCATGCCAACGGCGCGACCCCAGTAGTCGAGTGTGACATTTTGATCGTTGAACTCGGGTGTCGCGGCAATCTGCTGCCCGCCGATGTCGACCGACAGCACCCCGTCTTGCCACTGGGCTCGGCAGGTGATCAATAACGGATGCTCAACGGTCTTCAACACGCGCCCGTTCGCGAGGTCAACGACCGCGAAGAGCCGGTCCCCCACCGGACCGTCTGCTTCGAGCAGCACGTTTTTGCGCGTCGTGTGTGGGCCGCCCTTGAGCGCCGACAGGCCAATGTCGCGAATCTGCATAATAGTGATCACCCTACCGGCCGACTGCTCACGGGCGGGGCTGACCGAATTACTAACTTCGCGGCGGCCGCGGAACGCCGGCCACAATCTACGATCAGCGCAGTCGTCGAGCCCGCAGGACAACGTCGTGGGTGTGATGCGACCCGGCGCCGGTCGCTACATGGCGCGGCCGGGTCTCGTCGACCTCAACCTGCCAGTTGTCGTCCAGCAGCGCAGCGACCTGGGCCGGGCCCACATAGTCGTCGGCATGAAAACCGTGGGCCGCGGCCTCCTCCTCCGTCGGAGCGGGGTGATGCACAAAGAGCAGCACACCGTTGAGGGCGACCGCCGCGAGCAGCGCGTGCTCGGCAACGTTCTCGTCGGTGCGCAACAACGCGGGGTACTGCGCAGAAACCAGATCGAAGGACGCCGGCGGTAGCGCCGCCTCGACCAGGCCAGCGTGTAGCCAGTTCACCTGCACTCCGCGAACGGCGGCCTGGGCGGCTGCCCGGTCGAGTGCTACCCGCGACACGTCCAGGGCGGTGACACGCCACCCGTGTTCCGTCAGCCAGAGGGCATCCGCTCCTTCGCCGCAGCCGACGTCCAGCGCGCGCCCGGCCGGTAATCCCTGCACCTCGGTCAGCAGTGTCGCGTTCGGCTGTCCACTCCACAGCTGTGCCATATCGGAGTAGCGTTCGTCCCAGAATTCCTCGACCGCGCCGGGATCGCGCGGGGCGTGAGCAGCGGATGCCGCCTCCGCGTTGTCATGGTCGGTCTCGGCGGGTGTGGTGTCGTTCGTGTGCTCCATGGTTCAAGCATCCGTCTTTCACGGGTTCACGACAAATTCTGGTGGCGGTAACCGGGGGCCGCGGAACTGCTCGTTTAGGAGACTTCACTGCGCAACGGAAGCGTGCGCAGACTGGCAAACTTCCGTACTCCCCCGTGAATGGGGTCGGTGAAGCGCAACTCGTTTGCGAGCAACTGCAGGGGGCGGGTGAAATCGTCGAGCGCGACATCCTGCACGACGGGGTAGAGCGGGTCATTGCTGATGGGAATTCCCAAACCGAGCATGTGCATGCGCAATTGGTGGGTGCGACCGGTGCGGGGTGTCAGCCGGTAGCTGCCCAGGCCGTCGATCACCGAGTCGAGTTCGATCAACGACTCGGCGTTGGCCGGCGCGCCCGGCAGTACCTCGGCCTGCCACCGACCACGGCGCGTCGTGAGGTGATTGCGCACCGTCACGGGCAGGTCGAGGCCCGGCAGCAGCGGCGCCAGCGCACGGTAGGTCTTTTCCACTTCGTGGCGTTGGAACATCGACTGATACGCCCCGCGCCAACGTCGCTCGGTCGACAGAACCAGCAGCCCCGACGTCACCCGGTCCAGCCGATGCAGCGGGGAGAGCTCAGGGAGCTGCAGCTCCGCACGCAGACGCACCACCACGCTCTGCACGACGTGACGCCCGCGCGGAATGGACGAGAGAAAGGCGGGCTTGTCGATCACCACTATCCGATCGTCGCGATAGATCATATGAATGGGCCCCGGAACAACCGTCTCCTCAGCCAGATCTCGGTGGAACCACACAAAGGTGTACGGCTGATATGGGTCGCGGCCGTCGACTGCGGCGCCGGTGGCATAGACAAAACGCTCCTCGGCCAGAAAACCAGTCACGTCCACGAACTCCGACAACCGCTCGTCGAGCCAAGTTCCCATGGTCTGCCAAGGCGGATGCTGCGCCCGTTCCGGCGTGCACACCCACGCGGCATCGAGCCCGTGTCGTTGCGGGAGCGGAGAACGTGGTGGCATGCACTGATGGTACGTGGCCCCGCTCTTTCGCCGCAGTCGATTGCTGGTGCAAGTGGGAAGCCGAGTTGCCTTGCCCCCGCCGCGCGGCGCAGACTGGAGATACCGGATCGCAACTGAGTCTTCCGCCTGTGGCTAAGGAGCTCACTATGACCGAACCGAACGATGCGCGCGTCGGCCTCTATATCGACTTCGACAACATCGTCATCTCGCGTTATCAGCAGCTGCACGGGCGCAATGCTTTTCAGCGTGACGGCATCCGTGATTTCAATAAGTCGAGTCCGAATGCCGACCCCGAGGTCGCCGCGCGGCTCGCCTCCGCGACGGTGGATTTCAACGCCATCATCGACTTTGCCGCGTCGTTTGGCACCCTGGTCGTGAACCGTGCCTACGCCGACTGGTCGGTGCCCGTGAACGCGAGTTACCAGCGCCAGCTCATGTCTCGCGCGGTGGACCTAACCCAGCTGTTCACCACGACCACCCGCGGAACCAAGAACGGTGCCGACATCCGTTTGGCCGTCGACGTGGTCGAAGACCTCTTTCGACTGCCTGACCTGACCCACGTGATCATCATCGCTGGCGACTCCGACTACATCGCTCTCGCCCAGAAGTCGAAGCGGCTGGGTCGCTTTGTGGTCGGCATCGGCGTTGCGGGCTCAACGAGCACCTCACTCGCCGCTGCGTGCGACGAGTTCGAGGACTACGACTCGCTGCCCGGAATTGGCAAAGCAACCGTCACGACCACTGCGGAGCGACCCAAGACCAGTAGGAAGGCGCCGGAAGCTGCCGAGATTACACCCGAGCCGGCGCCCATTCAGGCCCGTCTTTTCGCCACTAATCCCATGTTTTCGCACACCGAGGACGCGCAGTTCGACGAGCCTGAGGCCGGCGACGACATTGATCCACAGACACTGGCCACCGAGCTTCTGGTACGTGCGCTGCAGATCGGTCACGCCAAGGGTGACGCCGACGAGTGGCTCAACACGGGCACGATCAAGAACCAGATGCGCCGCATGGACCCCTCGTTCAACGAGAAGCCGCTCGGCTTTCGGTCTTTCACCGACTTTCTCTCCTCGCGCAGCGACCTGGCCGAGCTGAAAGAGGATGGCCCGCAGCGGCTCATCCGGCTGCGCCCCGAAGCAGAAAGCAGGCGCTAAGTCCGGCGGGGCGCGCAGCCTGCCGAATAGCCGCGCTTCTAGATGGCGAGGCCGAGCGAGGCGGGCGGGTTTGTGCCCAGCTCCCCCAGCATCCGCTCAACGATGTTGTGAGGTTCGATCGGGGCGGGCGGCTCTCGGGAGGAGCACCCAGATTGCGATGATCGCGAGGAGTGTTGCACCGCCCGCGATGAAACCGGCGGCGGTCGAAATGACAACGTCGAAGATAAGCAACACGACGCCGGCGACCACGAGCCCGAGCACACCCAGGGTGGCAATGAGGAGTCGATGGGCTGTGGCAACCAGCTCGGCCTTGGCCTTCTTACGAAACAGGGTTCGATGCAGGCTCACAGGGGCCAACCCCAGGATCGTGCTCAGGGTAGCCAGCACTACGAGCACGAGGTAGATGCTGACCTGTTCGCGGTCGAGGTCGGTGAATCTGTTCTGGAAAGCCAGCGTCAAGAGAAAGCCCGTGATGATTTGGGTACCGGTCTGTGTGACTCGGAGTTCCTGGAGCGTGTCGTTCCAGTTGCGATCGAGGCGCTCAACGGGCGATTCATCTCGACCGTCGTTGGGATCCGCGTCCGGTGTCTCAGTCATGTCCAGATGCTAGCGCTGCGCGCTGCCAGCGATGTGTTCAATGGCGTCCTTATTTGGCGGTAAGCTCTTACAGTTGTCTTCCGCAGGTTTTGATCGTTGAAATCGCGTTGTGGAGAACGGCGGGCTGTGGCGCAGCTTGGTAGCGCACTTGACTGGGGGTCAAGGGGTCGCAGGTTCGAATCCTGTCAGCCCGACCAAAAGTCCCGGAAACTCAAGGGTTTCCGGGACTTTTTAGGTTAAACAATTGATCACCCCATCAAAAACCCATCAAAAACCCCTCCGAGAACGCCTTCTGGTGGCTCAGCCGTGCGAGGCGACCACGTCACATTTGGTCCCCTTTGATTGCTTAGGTACGCCGGTCGCACCTACGGAATATGAACACGAACGAAAACAATTCAACCGCCGTCTCGTTGGAACCGCTGATGGATGTCGTCGAGCTGGCGGCCTACCTCGGCATCCCGGTCTCAACTGTCTACGATTGGCGCGTGCACGGCAAAGGCCCCGCCGCGTACCGGTTCGGCAAACACCTGAAATTTGCGATCTCCGACGTGCAAGCCTGGATGGCCCAGCAGCGCGAACCGTCGGGGCAGCCCGGTACACCTGCTCGGCGGTGAACTGATGTCGCGGCCACGTCAGACGATCGGCACCTTCGGCGACATCATCACCCGCATCAGGCCGTCGGGCCAGTTCGAAGCCCGAACCCATTACCGGGATTGGGATGGCCAATCTCGCCAAGTGCAGGCCACCGGCAGCACCGCCAAGGCGGCCGAACGCGCGTTGAGGGGCAAGCTAGCTGAGAGGAACCAAGTGCAGCCCACAAACGGATACCTGACTCCAGACAGCCTGTTCACCGCTTTGGTAACGTACTGGCTGGACGACATTGACGCGGAGGATCGCATCTCGAAGACCACCCGCAATCTGTATGAGCGCAACATGCGCACGCTCGTGCTGCCGGTCTTTCAATATCTCGCGTTGCGCGAGATCGGCGTCGTGCGCTGTGACCAATTCATCAAGCAGATGGCGAAGCTCTCCTACAGCCGGGCCAAGCAGTCGCGGGTCGTGCTGCGCCTGGCGCTCGAGTTGGCGGTGCGGCACGAGATCCTCCCGACCAATCCCATGGACCACGTAGGCCGCCTGCATCGCGAACCCCATATTCCCGATGCGCTCACCTCGGCCGAGGTCAACAAAATTCGCACCGCGATCGCCGACTGGGAGGGCGGCGTGGGCTACGTCTCCGGTCCCCGTCCAGACGGACAGCTCGGCTCGATCGTCGAGGTCATGCTCGGCACGTCAGCTCGAATCGGAGAGGTGCTGGCCATTCGTCGGCTCGACGTCGATGTCACGAGTGTCGTCCCATCGATTCGTCTCGCCGGCACGATCATAAGCCGCAAGGGCGAGTTGACCTTTCGGCAGGATCACCCCAAGACGGCGAAGTCGAGGCGCGTGGTGGCGCTGCCGACGTTCACGTCGGACGCGGTGCTGCGACGGCTTGCGATGTCTCGCGACCTCTCCCCCGATGGCCTGCTGTTTCAGTCTCGCGACGGAACCCCGCTTACCACCGCGAACGTGCGTCGCCAACTGCGCAGCGTTCTTGGTGAGGCAGGGATCGCCGGAGTGACGCCGCACCTGTTCCGCCGCACGGTGGCCACCGCGGTCAATGACAACGCCAACGTCGAGCTGGCCGCGGAGTTGCTCGGGCACACGGATACGAAGATCACGGTGCAGCACTATATCCGGCGGAGCGAGGTGGTCAACCCGGCGACCGCGGAATTGCTCGATCGGGCGTTTGCGCGGGATAAAAGGTAGGCGCCGTTTACGCTGGACTGAAGACAGATACGGCGCCCAAACTAGCGTCCCGCCGGGCCAGTCCTACTGAGCAGTTTTCTAGATCCAAGACCACATCCACGACGTAATCGGAGGAACGGGTCTTGGTCCGGATTCTAGATGCGATCGAGCCGACTCGACGAAACCCAACCCTTGCTGCCGCTGCGGCCAACTGGCCAAACGGCTTGCGTGGTTTATTTGACGGACACTGGGAACGCCCGCAAATCAACGCCATCAAGACGGTTCAGCCTGGCAAGAACTGCGGTGCCTTCCGGGCTGGGGAAGCGGCGAACCGCCTCCCCAGCCAGCCCTTTCGATTCCTTGGCGACATCGGACTGGACCAGGCTCTCTTCGATCGCCCAAAGAACAGTGGCGACCGCAGCCATTTCCTTCTTTGTGGCGATGAGCGCCTCGATTGCGCTCAGGTATTTCTCACGACCACCTGTCGGGTTGCCTTCTCTAAATAGAATCAATCCCAGCGTCGCCCTATGTACATATGAATCCTCGTCATCGTCTGTATCGTGCGCGAACGTCAGATGCTCCCGAGCCTCCGCCGGCCGATCTAGGTTGCCTAGCGCAAAAGCCGCATTGTTGTGGAGCATAGCGTCGTAAGGATGAGTCCTCAGCCCGTTCACGGCCACATCGTAGGCGAGTTGAAAATTTGCAGTGCCGATAGCGGCCGCGTATGAGGTGAAGAGTGCCGGTTCGAGCGCAAAAGGCTGATCAAATTGCCAGTCTTGCCCCTCTTTGGCAGCCAGATCCCAAGCCCCCGAACGGGAGTTGTTAATTGCTCGCGCTTCGAACCCTCTCTCAATGGTCAGCAACTCAGGCGCAATCTGAATGTCACCATGTTCGGCAACCGATGCCGCTTGCGCAACCGCATTTTCCGTAGGAGCAGTGAGTGCGATCGCGAATAGTTTCTTGGCCCGACTGTCCCGTCCACTTCGAATTTCGTTTGTAGCAAGCGCGCTAGCCAATTCGCTGAGTGAGTGGGGACTTAGATTGTCTGAAATGAGTAGTTCACGGGCAGCACGCTCGTTGTTGAACTTGCCAAATGCGAGTTGCGATGTTGAGAGTTCAGCGGCCAAGAGCCAGGGGTCCGAGCGAAGACGCTCACTGCGTTGCAGGATGAAATTCGCCTGTTCCGGATCTTCGATGTGAATATAAAACCGTGTCGCTGATCTCAGAACAAATCGGCTTTCTGGCGCCAGCGAAAGCGCTGTCCTCATGTCTCGAGTCGCCTTACCGACATTGCCGAGGGTCGCGTGTGCCAATGCAATGTCCACCCACCGCACCGCATTTCTGGGCTCCGTATCCAGGAGACTTCGCAGACGACGTACACGGCGTACGGCGTCGTGACGGGACTGTTCTGAATCAAAGACGTGCTCAGGACCAGACTCGAAAGACTCTGGTTCCAGTCGGCAGACCCGGGTCAGGAACGATGCCAAGGGCTTGGGAACGTTCGAGGAGCCCGAAATAAACTCCGCCAATCGCCGAGTCTCGGAGTCTCGGCGTCCATCAGCAATTAGTGAGCTGAACAAGTCGGCCGCCGTGTAAACACCGGGATCACTGTCGAAGGAGACCCGAAGAGTCGCTAGCTCCGCCTCGATATTTTCACTCACGCTTGCGCGCAGCGAGGCAAGTTCAGAGGTCTGTATCGTCGCACGGAATGTTCGCCACCGCGGGATTACCTGACGGTCGTCGTCATTCCCATGTTGAACGGTCATCTGGTTCGAGCCAAATCCACTGAAGTGCGTCGAGCAAGCAAATCTATTTCGCTCACAACTCGCTGGAGAGCAAACGGAGATCCGTGCCCCCGTCGGGCCGCCGGGTGCCCACGGCGCGGCGCGTCAGGAACGCACAAATACTCAACTATGCGCACGAGCGATTCGTTAACTTCACGGGGAAACTCGTCGCGGAGCCGGGAAAGAGCCCGGCCATATGCATCCGTCACATACGGCAATGCACCCTCGTAACCGTCGCCGAACTGGTCCCAATGGTGCTCTGGAGCAAGTTCCGATGCAAGGAGGGCATTGAGCGTAACACCACCAAAGATGAAGGCCGCGAGGTTACCGAGTTGGTATAGGTCTGCAGCAAAACGTCGTACGTCGATGTCTCCGTACTCGTAGTTGTACAGCTGTTCTGGCGGGGCGTATCCGCGATCCCCCGGCCGGGTATAGGAATCGTGCATCGACGGGTGACCATCGCGGTATGCACGTCCAAGATCCGCGATTTTCCCGTGCGCGCCGCGGGTTTCGTCGTCGGCGAACAAGAGGAAGTTTGAAGGCTTTAGATCCTGATGCGCCACGCGATGACGATGGAGCTGTTGCAAACCAACTGCCACGTCGTGAAGCATCTCAAGTTTCAAAACGACGTCAATGGTCTTTGATTGACTCAAAGCAACTCGCACATCATTGGTAGCCAGCTCGAAAATGATGTAATTCACCTGCCCTACCAGAAACCCAGGGACATTTAGCTGCCCGTGAGCCATTGCAGTGACCACGCGCGAGAGGCGGCGTTCGCCACACATCAGTAAGAGGTCGCGCTCTGAGATGTACTCGTTGACGGCCATCTGAAGGGCATCGATATCACCGAATACCCGAATCAAATCGATCACCTTAAGGAACGCATGCTTACCATCGGCGCGAGTCACCGTGTAGGAGACGCTAAACAAGCCACCTATGGCGCTTGGATCCTTCCCATTTAGCGGTCCGACCTTCCAACCGCCTTCGAGTTCGAGGCCCTCGAGGTTCACGGCTGCATTCAGCGCGTTGTAATTGGGATCCAAGTTGTGGTCTCCGCTAATCCTCAATTGATTTCAACCCTTCGGCCGTGAAATTTGGCAGGCGCGGCATACGATTCCGAGAAATGACGTTGGCGACAAAGGCATTTCGCGGTATCCGTCGCTATCTGCGATCGTATCTGCCCTTCCAGACATGCATGGGCGTTTGGCGCTGCACTAGCGGATTTTTCGGATTTCTTGTGTGCGGCTGTTCCACGCGCTCGAGTTTCGAGACGGGACTCGATGCCTTCCTCCGTCGCATTTACCCGCGCAGTACTCTGAGTGAAACGGTCCCGACAGCCACCCACTCGCCCGTCTTGTCAGCCTCCCGATGAGAGCCCTGAGCCACCGGCGCAGTTATGTCGTCACAGGCTATTGCTGCTACGCGTCGGCCGCTGGGGCCGGGCAGTCCGCGATGTCGAGGCGGCCTCCGGGCCTCCTGTGTCGCTCGGACGAGCGATCGCAATCTGCGAACCGGATGCGCGCTGGTAGTCCCAAGGCTCGGGCGGACCCGGACGGTGGCCGGTGACCCCCCGATGCGGTCGGAGTGTCTAGATAGATCGAGATTCCCGCCCGTAGTGCGGTAGGCCAGTGTCGCTGAAGCACCATGTAGAGATCGATAAGCTCACGGCATGAACGATAAGACAGATCAAAAACAAATCGTTGTGATCGCTGTGGCGACAGCAAAGTCCAACGAATCCACGCAAGCCGGAGCCTGATGTTCGCGCTGATGGTGGCGCTACTCTTCGGCGGCATGGTCGTGGCGATATTCAACCCTGTGCTCGGAGTCATCGGCATCGTGGTGGGGCTGGCCATCATCATCATCAACGGAATTCGCCGCGCGGCAGACCAAGGACGCCGTGGATGACTCGAGCGTCGCCCCGGTAGCCCCTAACCGCCGAAGCTTTGTTCGCGTGGCTCGGGAGAGATCGGAAGGAGCTTCAGGAACCTAACTGACGAATGGTTAATCCAACTGTCTGGTTCTTGTGGACGATGTTGAATGATCCCGCGACATGAAGCTTCGCGAGTTCGGCAGCACTCCGCACATCGCCGACCGTTAATTTGCTCGTCGGGACGCGCTCAGCGACCTCCCGAGTCGCGAGCTGCACAACGAGTGCCCCAACGGGCGCGAGCGGCTTCCCTCGGCGCACCCTGGCCTTGTTTTCCATCGCCGACTCGACGCCGTATCGCCCACTGTCGCGGTGTAACTGCGTGACGATTGCTTTCACAAGCCCATCGAACTGCCGTTGCCGCTCCGCGCGTCGAATCTCAGTCTTCGTGCTCCGCACAGCCGCCGCGACGTCGCGGCTGGTCAGCAGGTCGACTCGGCGCATCCGCTCTGCCACTAGCTCGACGGCTCGGGCGTAGACGACGTCCTCCACCGACACCGGTCGTAAACCAATGCGCGCCCTGGACGATACATAGGCCTCCGCGAACTCGCGCATGCGGGCGCCGTTCTTGAGCATGTGCTCGGTCAGCGACTCGGCGAACACGGTGAACTGCCGCAGATGCTCAGACCGCGACGGGTCATTGAAATAGGCGTCGGCTTCGCGCTCGTTGGCCCGGCGCTCGGCCGCAGTCGTCGCGTGAAGAAGTTTCGGCGGGAGGCCAGCCCGACTCAGGCTGCGTTTCAGCCGTCGCGAGGCAGCGTTGGCCTCCAGCTCAGACTGGTAGATCTCCGGGTTGCTGCGCCGGTTGCGCTGCAACTCAGCACGGCGTTCCTTGTTGCGCTCGGCCCATTGTCGAGTGATCTGCTTCGTGCGGTCGGGGTCCGCATCCCGTCGCGCGGCAGCCCGAGCGTTCACCTCGTCGCGGTGGGCCTCGTAATAGCGGTTGTAGTACTCATGCACCTTCTCGCGATTCTCCGCCACCCATCGCTGCTGATACGCGCGCTTGCGCTCCGGGTGCTCCAATCGCCACCGCTTCGCACGCTCCCTCCCCCGAGCACGCACCTCGGCCTCGCGGTGTCGGCGCGCGGTGGCCCGCCGCATCGAGTCGCGATTCAGCTCCCGCGCCCGGTCGAGATGTTCCGCACGCCAGAGCCGATTCAGCTCGCGGATCCGGTCGCGGTTGGCCGCCACATACTGGTGCCGTTTCTCGGCCTCTTCATCAAGAGACGGATGCTCCGCCAGCGCCTTCCGCGGCGCGGCACCTTCCTCAGATGGGGCGTTCATGATCGGCGTTACTCGGCAGGCGGCGGAGCCAGCTCGATGGCCAGAGCAAGGAGTCCAGAGCGATGTGCCGTCGGATTCGTGATCACACGCCCGACCGCGACCCGGAGTCGTTCGGCGTCCTCGTCCGCGATCCCGGCGATGGGCTCCAGGCAGTACGCGATGTCGTTCTGGAGGTTGTGGCCATCATCATCGACGGCGATCTCCGGATAGTAGAACAACGCAGCCAACGCGGTGCGGCTGAGCAGGTCGTCGAACTGTTCCTGCCGGATCGTCATGGTGAAACCTCCTGTGGGCGAATGCGTGTCAGCCAATCATGCCGCTATCACTAGGTATGCCGGCAGCACCGGCGGGTAAATCAGACGCAGCGGTCAGCTGCTCTTCGACGTAAGCACCGGGTCGAGAAGGCGCTCCCGACTCAACTTGTCGGCGGGCAGCGCCCGCGCCATCCGACGCCGCGCCACCGCTTCCCGGACGCGCACTGCGATCAACTTCAGCAGGCTGATTGGCCCGATCAGAACAAACTTGATCGTGTTCCAAAGACAGACCAACACGAAAAGGTTCAGCCAGCCTGGACCACCGGCTTCGACCTGCGCGCGGCAAAACTCCGCAGCGACCGCATACGGAACGGCAAGCAGCATCGCGGGCACACCCCACTTCAGGCCGCGCCGGGTATTGATCGCGTCGATCACGATGGCGGTCGGCATGAACCGACGCAAGAAAAAGTAGCTGCGAGCCGTGGCGGCCAGAATGAATTCAAACATGGCGCAACCTTTCAGATGTTCGGCAACAAGAACCTGAAAGGACTGCGAGTCATACCATCGCAACGAGCGACGGCGCGTGTAAGAGGTTGCCTAAGAACACTTTAGAACTGGATGCCCACGGGCGGAAGCCCCACGGTGGCAGTCGGCCTGCGTGGGTCGTAGGCCTGACTATCCGCCAGCTGCTGCGCCGCAATGAGTGCAGCGTGAGCGCGAGCGGCATCGAGCTTCTGAGCCGTTGACTCTGGTGGTGCACCGAGCGACTTAGCACCGACGATGCCGTAGCGGTCCCGGTAGGCCGCGACCGCGCATCCGTTTTGGTGCCATGCGACGGCCGCTGTCCCCCGCGGCGCAGCGCCAAGCGCTCGAGTCCAGGGCTCCCCCGCGAGCAACGCTTGGTCGAGCACCGCGCTCGCACGCGACTCGATCAGGTCACTGCGCTCGACCAACGCCTGGTGCATGACGGCATCCATCGGCCCGAGCGCACGAGGAATTAGCCCGGCGACGAGCCGCGGCGCCCGACGCGTGCGTCCCGCACCGGTATCCCGCGAAACCACCGCCACGACTCGGGCTTGCAAGACAGCGGCAATGTCCTGCGCGTCCTCGAACCCGCGAGCCGCCACCACCCGCGGCAGCAGGCTCGCAACGTCGACAAAATGCGCCTCGGCTCGCCGTAGCTCCGCGGTGAACGGACCGAAGGCATCCGAGTGGATGACCTCATCAGCCTGACCCGGAGAGAGACCGCTCGCGCTCACCACCGACACCCACCGGTCGTGCTGCGCGGCCGCCGCGAGAGTCTCGTACTCCGCGGCGAGCTGCGCAACTGATCCCCACGCATCCTGCTCCGCCGCCAGAGTCTCGTGCGCCGACAGCTCGGCGCCGACGTGCTGCAGAATGCCATAGAGGATGCTGCGCGCCGTAACGTCCGCAGCGTCACCCGGCCGCGGCCCCACGTGGGCGACATCGGGCCGGTCGACGGCGACGTAGGCGGTGTTCGCCTCGCGACCCCGCGTCATCGCGACGTACAGATTCTCGCGCGGCATGCTCGGCGCGACGACAACGTGCGCCGTGTCGGTCGTGATCCCCTGCGCCCGGTGTGAGGTGACCGCGTAGCCCAGCTCGACATGCTCGGCGACGTACGAGGCGGGCAGCAGCACCGTGCTCCCCCACCGCCGACCCTGCCGCCGCACCTCGACCGAGCCGTTCCGGTGCACGCCGATCACATTCCACCGGTCGCCGTTGCGCACCCAGCTGCGCGACGCATACAGCCGCCGATCATTGAGCCGGGTGATGACCGTGTCACCGACGGCGGCGCGGGTTCCGTCGTGCAGAGCCACCTCGTGCAGCGCGTCGACCCGACCCTCCAGAATCAGCTCGGCGCGAGCGCGCACGTTCAGCGCCGCGACGGCCTCGTTCGAGTCGCTGATCAGCACGGTCGACTTTCCCGAGCGGATGTCCGCCCGCCACGCCTCGTAGGCAGCATCCGCCATCGCCTCCGTGCTGCCATCGCGCAGTCGGTCATGCGCGGAATACAGGTCGAGCACGTCGGGGTGGCCCTGGCGTAGTCCAAGGGAGGCGTTCTTCTCCCACTCGTTCACGAAGCGGTGCACGTCGATGAGCTCGGGCGCATCCGCTCGGTCGTGCACGAGCAGCGAGAACGCTCCGCCCGCGTCGACCGACTGCAGCTGGGCGTAGTCGCCGACCAACAGCACCTTCGCGCCCGCATCCAGGGCCAGGGCGGTGACCCGGTCGAGCGGCATCGTGCCCGCCAGGGATGCCTCGTCGATGATCACGAGCTGACCGGCCCGAAACGACGACCCCTGGTCGACATGCGTCTGCCACCACTTCGCCAGGTTCTCCGTCGCGATACCGAGATCCGTCGCCAGCACCGTCGCGGCGGCGGCCGAAGGCGCCAACCCAACCACGGCGCCAGCTCCGTGCGCTGCTTCCCACGCTCGCCGGAGGGCGTTCATCGCCGTCGTCTTGCCCACACCGGCCGGTCCTACGAGCACATCGATGACACGGCCCGAACCAGCAACCGAGGAAAGCGCCGCGAGCTGGTCATCGGCAAGCCAGCCGCCACCCGGCAACCGAGACGAAGCAGCCGACCCAAGCGCCACCCGTGGCGCCGTCACAAGCGCAGCTCGCTCGAGCAACCGAGACTCGGCATCGAGCAATCCAGTCGAAGTGAACACGACGGAGTGCTTCGGCCGAAACACCGACGTCCCATCATCGCGTTGAAACTCCACAGGGCTCGCTGCGAGCTCGGGTGGCGTGAGGCGCAGGGACGCGCGCTCGGCAGCATCCACTATGAGGCCGACGACGGCTTCCCGATCGGATGCCGACGCGAACCGATACGGCATCGTCTGGCGCGCGGCCTCGGCCGTGAGATTCCAGTGCCGCCAGGTGGCGCGTTTCTCGCTGACGGCCGTCATCACGCTTACCCCGAGCGCATCCACTGCCTGGCGCGGCAGGTCCTCCGCTCGCAGCAATACCGGCGACGTCCCGGCGGCCGTCGATAAGTCGTGCCCGAGCACGCGTGCAGCGCGTTCTCGCCACGCCGCCGTGAGGTCCGCCAGCGAGTGCACCTGCTTCGCCGGCCGCGTGGCGAGCGTGGCCTGCGCTCGCAGCTTCATGATCGTCACCGGCCTCGGACGCCGCCCGTGACTGGTCATATACTCCTCGATCAATCGGTCGGTCTCGACATCGATGTGTCGGGACCGGGTCGAGAACTCCGCCACGAGCGCCTCAGGCACGTCGGTCAGAGCCCACGCGGGGTGGCGGTCTCGCCCCCGTTCCCGCCGCTGCCACTGCACGCCGAGGGATCGCGTGAGCTCGTCGGCGAACAGGGATTCGTGCAGTTCGGAGAGCGCCACTACGGCCTCGTGCATCGGCCGGCCGTCGAGGGAGCGCCACTTGCCGTCGAGCACGGTCTGCACCTTGTTGCTGATCACGACGTGCGTGTGCAGGTGCGGGTCGCCGGCCCGGCTGTCGAAGTGGTCGAAGGCTGTCGCGATCAGTCCGGTCACATCGACCTGCGCGACGGCGCCGCCCTGCGCTGTCGTGCCGGTGCGCGTCGCAGCGACCTCCCGCTCCATGTACGCCAGCACCTCGGCCACCGCCGCATGGTGCGCCCGCAGGATGCGCTCCTGCGTGGCCGCGTCACCCGCACCCCAGAGGATGCTCGCCGACTTCGGAATCGAGAATGTGAAGTCGTAGCCGGCAACGGCCCGCCGCCGCTTTTCGTCCGGCTGTTCCAAAGCGGATGCCGCGGCCCGTTCGGTAAGGCCGCCACCGTCATCGTGTTTCCCGTCCAGGGCGTGGTCGGCCGCGGCGCTATACACCGGGTAAGCGCGACCGAGGGGTTCACCGGTGACCGGGTCGCGGCCCAGCCCGATGAGTAATTGCAGCTGCGCCTCCGTGACGACATCGCCATCAACGACGAGTCCCTCGCCGAGGCCGCGGAGTCCGCCGCCCATCCAGCGACCCGGCGGTGTGCCTTCCTCGGTGTAGTAGCGAGTCAGCGGAGTCGACAACAGGCGTTTGCCGTCGCCGGCGGCGACCGTGCGCAGGAGGTACTTGTACCCGTCGCCGGCGCTCATCACCCGCATCGAAACCGTCATCGCGGTCACCTCCGTCGTCACGAAGGTGCGCGTCCTCGATCCCCAGGAAGCGTGGTGATTCGGATCAGGTGGGAAGAGTTTGAGGAGCATTCGTTTCCATTCTCCGTTGTCAGGCCGACTCCAGCCCTCAGCCATTGCCAATATCGGCATGGATTGTCCGGATATGACCCGTTCGCCCTCCCCGAGAAAGCAGAGCGAGCCCCAGACGCGCACAGGAGTGCGGGTCGCATCTCTATGACAGTTCGGAGCACCGACGCGGCTTCGCCAACTCACTGGCTGAGAAAAGGCATTCCTGAGGCGACGATCGCGGCCGCATACTCGCGACGGAATCACGCCAAGCGCCGCGCGAAGCCGTGACATCGACCTCGGGCAGGGCGACAAAGGTCCAAGGCGGGATCGACAGCCCCGTGCAGCAACGGACTCAAAACAAGCTTGTCCGGCGAAGACGTTAACCCGGAGCGAGCTGCGCCAGTGATGTGCGCTCGGGCAGTCTCGATGGTTCAGCTGAAACCATCACGCCACAATGAGTCGTGGCGATTTACCCGAAGTCCTCTTAAATGCTCCACCGACGGGCATAATGAGCCCATGCCCGAGTCGCTACCTACAAAGCGTGGATTCTGGTACGTCGTGCTCGGTGCGGTGATCGCTGGCCTAGTTGTCGCTCTCGTTGTCGCGGTAGCGTCCGGCTTCTACTCAGCGTCGACGGGAAAGGCTGCGCTGGCTGGTCTTCTACCTGCTGCGAGGTCGTCCGTACCGGAGTCCGACGTCTTAGCAATGCCCCCACCAGAAAGCGTTGGAGGGACCGTCACGCAGTATCTGGCTGAACTGGACCCGATGGAAGGATACGCCGGGAACGGCGTGCGCGAAGTAGGCGGAGAGACGCTGCCCCACTCCATATTCAAGGACCTCGGTGGCTGCGACCTGGACGGCAGCATCGTCTATAACCTGAGCAAGGACTGGACCGAACTGAACCTAATCGTTGGGCTGGATGACACCAGCGACCTTGATGCAGTTGCGGAGACGAAAATCTTTGCAGACGGCAACCCCGTATTCGAAAGTGACAACCTTGTGCACGGTGAAAGCTACTCGACAGCGATCCAGGTCGCGGGAGTACTTTCTTTGCGGCTCAAATTTAGCTTTTTGGAAGGCAACATGGGCCAGTGCAGCCGAGCTGGGCTAGTTGTTTGGGGCGAACCAACGCTTTCTCGATGACTGAGGAATTTGCGGAACAGCCGGAATTATTGTGCTCTCCTGACTCTTCCGTGGGTTAGTTCCGTCCGGTAGCACTGGTTTGTGACCGCCAAGGCTGAGCATGGCGAGGGCGACCAGGGCGTCAGGCGATTTGAAGCCGAAGGCGATGCGTGAAATCGGCGATTCGACTTACGCGTTCATGTCGACTGTTCGGCTTCCTGCTTCGTAGCGTGTGGTTACAAGAGAGCACGCAGCTGTGGCCGGGTGTCGCCCGTGCCGACCAATCGCGCCACGGTTGACTCGTTCCATTTGAGTTCGTCCGCAAGCGATGCAGTCGTGACGTTCTCGTTTTGAGCATATTCGAAAGCGCGCCGCAGCAGGATGGGCATTTCGCCTTCAAACCGCGCCGTCGGTGACGGCTTCACCATGCCGGCGCTGCGCATCATCTCGAGCCGCTGATATGCACGGCGTGCAGAAGCATCGGAAAGCATGCCAAGCTGACGCGCGCGATAAACGATTGCCTTCATCTCCACGCCCCACGTCTGACTGAGTTGCGCAATCCGATCCCATTCGACACGAGTTCCCAGAAGGGTGCGCATCGCCCTTTCGGGAAGAAGCAACTCACCCGCGAATCCGTCTGCTTCGCGCTCAATCTCGATTTCGCCGTGGACCTCGTCTTGGTGAAGGGCGAAGTGGCCGAGCTCGTGCGCGAGATTGAAGCGATGCCTATAGACGTCGTCGATTCTGTCCGGCGGTGTTACGACGATCGGCCGCGAGAGCTTGCTCGTCGAGAACGCGCTGATGCGCTTGACCTCGGCGTCATTCGCAAAGCTCGCGAAGACGACGACGATACCGTTTGTCTCTGCCGTGCGAGTGAGGTGTGGGAAAGGCTCGTCAAGTTTGATGCCCCACTGTTGGCGTAATGACTCCGCGGCCTCGCGCAGAACCGCTCGATCGCGGGGACCATTGATCGGCGGCGGGGTCGGCAGATTGACGGGAGGAAACTGCACCCATCTCTCAAGCGCGTGCATAAGCTCCCAGACCTGCTCGGTATACGCCAAGGCCTTTTCGCGCTGGCCTACGGTCGTCGCACGTAGGGACTTGAAATGCGCGTCGGCAGTGTCAAGGGCAGCGTGAGGCCGACCGCTTGCAAAGAAACCTACCGGCACCATAAGGGCGCGTGCGAGTTCTTCCAGCACGGCGGGGCGCGGTGCATTAACGCCGGACTCCCACTGACCTACTGCGGCTGCGGAAACCCCCAATTCAATAGCCAGCGCCTGCTTTGTCTTCACCGCAAGCCGCCTGGCCTGGCGCAGCCGCGCGGAATCGAAGAGCGCTGCGACGTCCTCAACGCGCGTAGGAACTGAGTTACCCATTCGTCCGCTTCCTGGCCTCGTCCGACTGCTGGCGGGCCTTCTCGCCCTCCTCGTCGGGAGTGGTGGTCCGCTGTCGACGAGGCATCATGTCGGGCTCGGGGATCACGGCGTTGTCAAAGCGGCGTTCCTCGGTTACCTCGACAACGGCGCGCGGCGCAGAACGGTACAAGTTTAGATCTAGGTCGACGAAGTGCGCCCAGTCGATGGTTCCTCCGCTTTGGAGGCGTCCTTCTCCAAGGCCGGCGGCGATGAGGCCGGCATCGGCATTGTCAATGAACGGAACTAGCAGTGTTCGCCGGGGTGCGGATCGTGATGCCCGAAGCTCTGGCGTGGCCCACGACGCGTCCCCAACAGTGAGGCTGTCGAAGTCGAGCGTGTCTTCTGCAGTCACCCGGTTCGACAACGCGACGAGTGCGTCGCGAACCGCTCTGGGCTCCAGCGCGGCAGCTTGGAGGTCTCCTCTGAGTTTAGATCCTTGCCGATAAGCGTAAATCGCCGTCTCGCCGACGACCGGTACTGAGTATGAAGCGCCGTCCGGCTTGAACGTCGAACAACCCGGCAATGCGCCAATGCTGGTGGAGAGTTCGTCGTGCACGGCCAGCCACAGCGTGTTGCCGTACGGATTGAGTTGTCGCAGCCCGCTGGCGTCCTGGGCGCTGCGACCACGCCCGTGAGCGTTCTGGATACCCACAGAGATCAACTCGATGATGTTCTGCGGGACCTTACCGAGCATGTCGATGATCCAGTCGGGATATTGGTGCACCGAGACTCCTCAAGTTTGCGCCGACCAGAAGAGGAGGCGATTGCACTAATCGTACCTCAAATGTTCATTGAGAAACCGATTCAACATCAACAACTTCAGTTTGTCGCAAGAAACGCGCACATCATGTACTCTTATGAGGTCTCAACCGAGGCAAAACGCAGCGACCCCGCCACGGTCGTGCCGTGCGGGGTCGCGAGTTCCGGGAAGAACACCCTCGATTCTAAGCCGGCATGTACTGAAACGGTTCGCCAAAACGAAGGGGTCATGATGACCGCGCCGAAGAATCACAACAAACCCTGGACACCGACAGACAACGCGAAGCTGCGCACGGAGGCAAAGGGCAACACGCCCACCCGCGTGATCGGACTTCACATGGGACGCACCCCAAACGCAGTCCAGTCGCACGCTGCGGACATCGGGGTGTCGCTGAAGCCGACGAACCAGAGCCCCTACGGCACCAGCAAGAAGTAGGAGGTGAGATGTGCGCTCCCGATGCGGGGGCGCACATCTCGACAAACGTCATCACCTCGCGTATGGACACAAGTGCAGCCCCCTGCACACACGAACTCGGGGGTTTCGCTGTTTGACCACTTGGTCCTTGGGCACTCGAGCTGGATCGCGTTCACTCAGGTATATCGTGTGTCATTCTGCGCAGGCTCTTTGTGCGCGTGACGGTCGACGGGCGCCTTCGCCGACCACGCGACGAGATACGCCATCTGAACGAGCTGCTATCTATGCGAATCCGCATGGATAGGATCCTCAATCACCGGACGTTTCGCAAGCTTTAGGTTGCGATGCGTCGATTCCAGCGCCTTGCATGAATATCATGGCGATGGACTCTTCATCGGCGGCTACCACGAAATGGTCGAACGCCGTCGCGATCAGGCCGGTCACATCCACCTGCGCCACCGCGCCGCGCCGCGATGCGCGCGTGCGTGCGTGGCCACGTAGGCCTATGCCACAGTACGCTCGCCGACTTCGGAATCGAAAACGTGAAGTCAAAGCCCGCCACGGCACCAGGCCTAACCGAATTCATTGCCAAGTTTCTCAAGGACTTCGCGAGCCCGCAGCGTCGCCACAAGTTGTTGCTCGGGAGACTGAGCTCCGAGCATCTCCCGAATCAGGCCCTTTCGTTCGGAAGCCGCAACTGACTCCAAGACTGGTTGCGGAAATTCCCCTATTGCCTTCGCTGCCATATGGAATACTCCCACCGGCTCCCCAAAACGTTGCCACTCCGCGAGAAGTTTCCCTCGAGCGACTTCGCGGGAATCTCCCATCTCAAAGAACGTGACTGCATAGGCGCCGAGGCCGTCGACGATGATGGATTTCGATGCGTTGGTCATAGGTAAACGATGCCACATTCCACGGCGCATCGAGGCGTCTATCCGTGGTTCCCTAGGTTGGGCGGCTACACGGTCTGAGCGTGGGTCACTAGCCCAACAACCACACGGCACCCGATACATCCATCCCGAGAACGTCGTGGCCAACAACGGCTTGGCCCGTGACTTCTGCAGCGATAATGCCTAGTCCGCCTCGATCTGCAAGAGGCGTGGGACAACCTTCTGAGTCCTAATTCTTCAGACACTACTCACGCACGTTCCGTGGAAACTGGCCCACTGAGGCTGGCGGGGCCGAGCTTCCGTTTCGGGAAAGGAGAAACGGGGACATTGGTATGGTGAGTTCCAAGTAACCGACGCAATGAAAGGAAGTCTGTGCGCCTCGAGGACATCACTCCGACGACGCGGTTGATGGGCTTGATTCCCGGACGGCCCGTTTCTGTCGTTGCGGTTGTCGCTCACGGCGACGACGCCTATGAGGTCACCTTTCGCGATGACACTGGGACGCTCGGCGCCGTGATTCTCTATCGCGCGGACGAGGGCCGCATTGAGCCTCATCTTGACGAGGGTCGTCCCTTCGATGCCGATGCTCAGGACTTCCGGCTCGCAGCGGAAGCTCAGCGCATCCTTCTCGCGGGTTTGCACGACCCGATGCTTGCCGTGGCGACGAGCGATGTCCAGCCGCTGCCGCATCAGATTCGCGCGGTCTACGGGGAATTGTTGCCCCGAACGCCCCTGCGGTTCCTGCTCGCGGATGATCCTGGCGCAGGCAAGACAATCATGGCTGGCCTTTATATAAAGGAGCTCATCCTTCGGGACGATGTTCACTCATGTATGGTCGTCGCACCTGGTGGATTAGTCGAGCAATGGCAGGACGAGCTTCGGCTGAAGTTCGGCCTCGACTTCGAAATTCTCGCGCCGGGTGCCGAAGATGCCGTTCCCGGCGGATCCGTATTTGAGAGCAAGCCCCTGCTTATCGCACGAATGGATCAGCTTGCTAGAAACGAGGTTCTGCAAGCCCAGCTCGCGGAGGCCGAGTTCGATCTCATCGTGGTCGATGAGGCGCACCGGATGAGCGCAAGTTGGTTCGGGGGCGAGTTGAAGGCATCGAAGCGGTTCCAGCTCGGCGAACTGTTGAGCGAGCGTGCGCGCCACCTTCTCCTGATGACGGCCACGCCGCATAACGGTAAAGATGAGGATTTCCAGACCTTCCTATCGTTACTGGACCGAGATAGGTTCGCTGGCCCCGGTGAGAAGCATGCACAGGGGACCGTCGACGGGATCATGCGGCGCATGGTTAAAGAAGACCTCCTGACATTCGAGGGAAAACCACTATTCCCAGAGCGCATAGCCGAGACAGTCTCCTACAGGTTGTCGCCCGCTGAGCAGCACCTTTATGAAGAAGTCACCGAGTACGTGCGCCACGGCATGAACCTCGCCGATCGGCTCGATGGCAAGCGAAAGAACACTGTCGGGTTTGCACTCACGGTGCTGCAGCGACGCCTGGCATCGAGCCCAGAAGCGATCTTCCAATCGCTGCGCCGCCGCACGGAACGGCTGGATCGCGTTCGCGTCGATCTCCTCACCGGAGTCGTTGGCCCTCCGACGAAAGCCGCACCTGACGCGCTGGTGGAGGACGATCCGGATGTCGATGAACTCGACTCTGCCGATCTCGAGGATGCCGAGGATGAACTCGTTGATTCGGCGACGGCTGCGCGCACTGCGGCCGAGCTTGCGACCGAGATACTCGATCTTCGCCGACTCACCGACATTGCCAGTCGTGTCGTCGCCAGCCAAGAAGACGTCAAGTGGCGCGAGCTCCGCGGAGTCATCGAGAGCCAAGTGCTGGCCCAAGATGATGGATCCGCGCACAAGCTCATCGTGTTTACCGAGCACCGCGACACTCTGAACTACCTCCAGCGGCGCATCGAATCGTTAATCGGTCGCGCGGAAGCTGTCGTCGCAATCCATGGCGGTGTCGCGCGGCACGAGCGGCGCCGCATCACGGCGGAATTCACGAACAATCCTGAAGTGCAAGTACTTGTTGCAACGGATGCAGCCGGCGAGGGGCTCAACCTGCAGGCCGCCCACCTCATGGTGAACTACGACCTTCCGTGGAACCCGAACCGCATCGAACAGCGCTTCGGCCGAATCCATCGCATCGGTCAAACCGAAGTCTGTCGGCTCTGGAACCTCGTCGCAGAGGACACCCGCGAAGGCGAGGTCTTCCAACGACTGCTCGACAAAATCGAAGAGCAACGCCTTGCCTACGGCGGCAAGGTCTTCAACGTGCTCGGCACGTCTCTCGGCGAACTCTCCCTTGCTCGGCTTTTGCGCGAAGCAATCCGCTACGGCGAGCAGCCTGAGGTGCGAGCCAAGATGTTCGAGACGATCGACGCGGGTGTCGCAGCAGGGCTCAAAGAACTCATGGATGACGAGGCCTTGGCCAACGAGGCAATGGGAGCGAGCGACCTAGAATCACTTCGCGCGCAGATGGAGGACGCGCGGGCCCGACGTCTGCAGCCCCACTTCATTCGCGACGCGTTCTTAGAGGCATTCGAGCGACTCGGCGGTCGGATAGAACGCAGGGAACGCGGTCGATTCGAGATCACACACGTGCCTGCGGACGTGCGTGACCGCGCCGGCCGCGCGCCCGTCTCCCGACGATACGAGCGAATCACCTTCGATCCAAAAACCATCGACCAGTCCGATACACCCCACGCTGAACTATTAGCCCCCGGGCATCCACTGCACGACGCTGTTCTTAGGCTCGCCGTCGACCGACTCGGATCCGTGCTTGATCGCGGGGCAGTCTTGACCTCCGCAGAGATGGACGCTCCCGTCCTTCTCGTGGGCGTGCTCAACGAGGTGCAAGACGCCAACCACAACTCAATTGCCAAGCGGTTCGGATACGCCTTCATCAGTGAAGACGGCACCGTTTCTGACGCCGGCCCCGCCCCCTATCTCGACTTCGCGGTGGCGAATGCCGATCAGCGGGTTACAGGAGCAGCACTTGCATGGCTCGGCCAGCGGGAGCGCGACGCAATGTCCTGGATTATCGCGGAACAGCTACCGACTTTTGCCGAGGAGGTGACCACCCGACGTACAAGGGAGTTCGAGCGCGTCCGCGAACGTGTGACCACCCGACTCACTCGCGAGGTGAATCGGCTAGAGACAGATGCGCTCAAGGCAGACGCGGCCTCGGGAGCTGGCAAGCGGGTGCGCGTTTCGAGTGACAGCCTTCGCCGCAAAGCAGATGAGCTCGCAAAGCGACTTCAGATCAGGCTCTCGCTCATAGGACGGCAGCTCGCAATGGCTCCAGTACCTCCACGCATCATGGCGATCGCCCTCGTTCTGCCTCAACACGTTGATCCAGAAGTTGGCCCAGATTCTGATCCGCAGACTTTTGCGCGGGATACTGCAGCCGTCGAGCGCCGCGGAGTCGATGCTGTGCTCGCAGCAGAACGCAGACTCGGTCGAACCCCGATGGAGCAGGCGCACAACAACCCCGGTTTCGATATCCTGTCGCGTGGCACGGGAGAGCCGAGTATTCGCATTGAAGTCAAGGCTCGCATCATCGGTTCGGACACGTTCACGATCACCCGTACCGAGGTGCTCACTGCCCTCAATACCGAGCACGACCATCGACTCGCCCTCGTCTCCGTGAGTCTGGATGGTCCGGAGCACGATCAGATTTCCTACGTCGGCGACGCGTTCCAAGGCGTCGAGCCAGCATGGCTTACGGACTTCGACGTCGTCTCACAGAACCTCGCGTGGGCCGAGTGGTGGGCACGCGGTGGAAAACCCTTCTGATCTGTGCTTGTGGGATTATCCCGACATGCACTAATGTGGGGATATCGCCACTTTGCTGGATGTGGGATTATCCCGACACGGAGGACGCCATCATGCCTACGGTACAAGTGCGAAAGTTCCGCGACATTGGCCCTGTCATTAAGGCCGTGCGCGAGAGCCACGCGGTACGTCAGGAAGACCTGGCTGAGCGGCTCGCCTTCTCGCGCGACTATCTCATCGATCTCGAGAAGGGCAAGGGCAGCCTCTACATCACGCGGCTGTTCCGAACCCTAAACGAGCTGGGTATCACCGTGACGTTGACATACGAAGCGCAAGATGGCAAGGCGAGCAATGTCGACACTTGACCTCTACCTGCACGACCGTCGAATTGGCGCTGTGCAAAGAGACCCCCGAGCTCGGCATCGCGTCGCGATCGAGTGGGACAGCACATACCAAGGAGGGGCTCCGACCCTGACCGAGTCCTTTGGATTCATACCCACGCGTGCGCCCGATGCGGAGCTCGCATCAAATTTTCTCGGTGGATACACGCCAGAGGGTAACCAACGCACAGCGCTTGCTGCAAAGCGAGGGATCGACCCCGACGACCTTTACGGGATTCTGAGCGAATTCGGCGGCTCGATCGCGGGCGCAGTCACGCTCCGCGACCCCGATGAGCACACAAACTATCACCCGAACTACGATGAATTGCCGGAGCGCGCGGTCGCGTCTCGGCTCCAACAAGCCATCGATGAGCACGACCTCGGCGCGCGCGACGACAGCCGCTCCATGCTGCCTGGATTCCAGCCCAAACTCCTGGTCGCTCAATTCGATGACGCATGGTTTGAACCCCACGGTAGAGCGCACTCGACCCACATCCTCAAACCTCAACTGCACTCGCGCCCTGAAGCAATCTTCGACGAGTTTTACAGCCATGAACTCGCTCGTCACGCCGGCCTGTCTCGGTTTCAGAGCACGATGCGCAAGGCAGGCACGATGAATTATCTGGCAATTGAACGCTTCGATCGCCAGGTGGTCGGCGGCAATGTCGTGCTGCACCATCAGGAAGATCTCGCACAGGCGCTCGGACTTGACTGGCGCGATGGTGACGCCAAGTTCCAAGACCACCGGCTGCCATCGAGGAGCGGGCGCCCCTCGGCGCGCCTCATCGGCGAGCTGCTGGGTTCAATCCCCGGCGGCGGGCCCGCCGCCGAACAGTGGCTGCGTCAACTCGTTTACCATGTCGCAATCGGCAACAACGATGCGCACGCCAAAAACGTCGCGCTCCTTCATCTCGCCACGGGGACGCAGCTGAGCGAGATCTATGACGCTGTGCCGAACCTCTTCCAAGAAAGGCGCATCGACTGGAATCTCGCACTCTCCGTTGGAGGGATCTTCGACCAGCGCAGGATCTCCGTAGATGCTCTGACAAGGGAGGCTTTGTCGTGGGGGGTGCTTCCTCGACAACTGGTGCCGAAGGTAGTCGAGGAAACGCTTGCCGCCATTGAATCGGCGGTGCGAGCGATCTCACCGCCCAAACTCGCATCACAGGGCATGCCCGAGAGGATCGACTGGAACGTCAGTAGGCTCCGATCCGGCGCCGAGATCAGCAAGCCCAAAAAGTGATGCATCATCCGATGTCTCTAATCACAAGTACCGCGCTCAAACTCGTCGCGTCCTTGGCCGGAAGGAATCCCTGAAGTGGCTTACAAACGCAAATTGATCGAGGTCGCGATCCCCCTCGCTGCGATCAATAAGCAGTCCGCCCGCGAGAAGTCTATAAAGCACGGCCATCCCTCCACGCTTCACATGTGGTGGGCGCGGAGACCCCACGCTTCCGCGCGTGCGGTCCTTTTCTCGCAGCTTGTCGATGATCCGAGCGAGCACGCAGAGGAATTTCGGGCCGAAGCGAATGCGCGTGGTGAAAGTGATGTAGAGAAATGGGTGCAAAGTCGAATCTCAACCGAGCGCGAGCGTCTTTTCGGCCTTATCGTTCGGATGGTTGATTGGGACAATCTAAACGACAACGCGCTCTTCGACGAGATCAGAGCTGAGATCTTAAATTCGACGAACGGGAATCCACCGGCCATCTTGGACCCATTTGCCGGTGGCGGGACAATCCCAGTCGAGGCGCAACGGTTAGGTCTCAAGGCGTACGCAAGCGACCTGAACCCGGTTGCAGTGCTCATTAACAAAGCGCTCGTGGAGTTCCCGCCAAAGTTTGTTGGCCGCCCGCCAGTATTCCCTGGAGCCGTCGAGCAGAAGAACTCATGGCTAGGCGTGACGGGTCTTGCAGAGGATGTTCGTCGGTACGGGACTTGGATGAAGGATGAAGCACAAAAACGCATTGGGCACATGTATCCATCGGCGAAGCTTGGCGGTGGAGCTAACGCTTTGGTCGTCGCATGGATTTGGGCGCGCACTGTCACTTGCCCCAACCCGGCTTGCAAGATTGAGATGCCATTAGTTCGTTCGTGGTGGCTCCGCAATAAGAAGGGTAGAGAGGCTTACATTGTCCCTACTGTCCTGGGCGGCCGGGTCGAGTTTACGATCGGCAATGATCCAAGATTTGCGCCGAAGGCTACCGACGTCGGGACGGTCGGGCGAACCGGTGCGACCTGCGTCTCTTGCGGAACGGCGGTTGATCTTGCATATATACGCGCCGAAGGTCGCTCTGGGAGGCTAAGCGCACAACTAATGGCTGTAGTTGCAGAGGGCAATCGGGAACGCGTTTATTTGCCGCCAGACGGAATTCATGTCGCGGCGGCCGACGTACCAAGACCCGAGAACCTTCCGCCGGGAGAGATCCCCGACAAAGCACTGAGCTTCCGGGTGCAAGCGTATGGAATGACGGAATGGGTTGACCTTTTTACGAATCGTCAGCTGAACGCACTCACTGCATTTAGCGATTTGATAAGCGAGGCGCGTGAACTTGTGATGCGCGATGCCCTTTCGGCCGGTATGGAGATAGGGCTGTCACTGGACCAGGGAGGGATCCATGCCGCCGCGTACGCAGACGCGATCGCGACTTACCTGGCATTCGCGGTTTCCAAGGTCGCGGACCGCGGATCGAGCATCGTGACTTGGTTTATCGGTCGAGAGTCGACGCGGAACACATTCGCTCGCCAGGCCATCCCAATGACGTGGGACTACGTCGAGCCCAACCAGTTCGCTGAGGGAACTGGGAGCTTTGCTGGCGCTGTGCGTTGGACCGCCGAAGCGATAGATATTGCCGGGGAGACCGTGGCGGTTGCCGAGCAAGCCGACGCAGCTTCGAGGTCTTACGACGGATTCCTGATAGCCACTGACCCGCCGTACTACGACAACATCGGGTACTCAGATCTCTCCGACTTCTTCTACGTGTGGCTAAGGCGATCTCTCCGCGATATCCACCCGTCTCTGTTAGGCACAATTTTGGTGCCTAAAGCGGAGGAACTTGTAGCAAATCCGTTTCGGCACGGCGGGAAACATGGCGCACGGGAATTCTTCGAGACTGGATTCGAGAGTGTGTTTGAACGTGCGCGCGCCGCAGCAACAAATGATTTCCCGATCACTGTCTACTACGCGTTCAAACAATCTGAATCTGAGGACGGTGCGACAGCATCGACGGGCTGGGAGACCATTTTGGGGAGCATGGTACGTGCGGGGTGGACCGTAACCGCAACTTGGCCGATGCGCTCAGAATTGAGTAACCGGATGATCGCGTCAGGTACGAATGCACTTGCATCTTCTGTCGTGCTTGCCCTACGTCCTCGGCCCGATGGAGCCGCAACGACTGACCGGCGTGGCTTCATTGCGGCGCTGAAGCGTGAGCTCGCCCCTGCGCTCCGAGATCTGCAATCGGGTGGCATTGCGCCGGTCGATCTTCCACAAGCGGCAATCGGTCCAGGCATGGCAGTTTTCTCCAGATATGCATCCGTCATCGAGTCAGACGGATCAGCCATGCCAGTTCGCGCTGCGCTGGCACACATCAACGAGATGCTTGACGAAGTCCTGACTGAGCAGGAGGGTGACTTCGATGCCATCACTCGCTTCGCACTTGCATGGTACCGAGGACACGGTTACGAATCTGCGGCTTATGGAGATGCCGAAGACCTTGCTCGAGCCCGCGGGACCGCGGTATCCGTCATGGAGCGCAGTGGAATTCTCACCGCTCGCGCTGGACGAGTGCAACTCTTTCGCCCCTCCGACCTTGATCCCGAATACGACGTGATTGCCGATAGCCAAACGAGTGCATGGGAGGCCCTGCACCACGCAATCCGAGTCCTTGATATAGCTGGCATCAGTGCGGCCGGAGTATTCCTACAAACGGCAAGTCAGCGAGCAGATGGTGCAGTCGACCTAGATCTGGTCAAGGAACTCGCCTACCTCGTTTTCCAGGTCGCGGAGAAAAGTGGATGGAGCAAAGACGCGCAGAGTTTCAATGACATCGCGACATCGTGGGGCGACCTGCTTCAAGCGGAGCCACCCGTTTCAAGCGTGAACACGTCCGTAACGCTTGATTTTGAGGGGGACCAATAATGGCCATATCAAACCGCGACCGGATCGGGCGCATGTTCGAGCTGCTCTCCCCGGCGCTTGACGCCTTTATCGCGGAGACGCTCTCGCCGGAAATCGGTGACAGCGATTGGGCGGGGATCGTCAAGCTCGCAGATGAGGCAAAGGGCATCAACGACAAGAAGTATGACCGGATGGATCCGCAGGTTCAGCTTCGCATGCTGACCGAGGGCATCACTGGCCGAGTGAAACCGGGATGGTATCCATTCCGAGCGGTTCTCTCGAGGGAGCACGAGGCCTATGCGAGCCTGCTGCGGGGAATGCGCGATACCTGGGCACACAACGGCAGTTTCGACGACGATTCCGCACTCCGGGCGCTGGACTACGCCCGGCTACTGCTCGCTGCGGTTGGCGCGACCGCTGTCGCAGGTCAAGTCGACGAGATCCGTCTAAACCTCCGACGTATCACCACGAGCAAGCAAGACGAGAAGAATCTCAAGTCATCGGCTGTCGTTCCCGGCGCTGCGGGCGTTGCACCATGGCGTGATGTGCTCAAACCTCGGGATGAGGTCGCCACCGGCAATTTCCAATCGTCCGAGTTTGCGGCCGACCTCTATAAGGTGGCGAGGGACGACGGATCTACCAGCGATGAATACTCTGACCCGGCGCAGTTCTACGCCCGTACCTACCTGACAGAAGGCCTGCGAGACCTGATCGGTCGAACCGTCAAGCGGCTCTCCGGCGACACCAATGCATCGCCGGTCATCAACCTGCAAACCAACTTCGGTGGCGGTAAGACGCACTCGATGCTGGGCCTTTGGCACCTCGCTAGCGGGCTGAAGCTCAGTGCGTTTCCGCAGGAGACCCAGGATTTGCTTGGGGCCAACGGCTACCCATCGGATGGCATTTCCGCACGCCGAGTTGCTCTTGTTGGTAACCACTTTGCGCCACAGGGTGAAGAGAAGCCAGACGGTACGCGAATCAACACATTGTGGGGCGAGCTCGCCTGGCAACTCGGCGGTGCCGACGGTTATGCGATAGTGGCCGAGCACGATCAGGCGCGTACCAATCCGGGCGCCGACATGCACAAGCTCCTCGCGGAGTACGCGCCGGCTGTGATCCTCATCGATGAGTGGGTTGCCTATGCGCGCCAGCTCTATGGGCGCGAGGATCTCGCGGGCGGAACCTTCGACACGCAGTTCACATTCGCCCAGTCGCTCACCGAAGCGGTGAAGTCGACTCCGGGCGTGCTGCTCGCGATCTCGATTCCGGCGTCGCACGATGGTGACGACAGCGAAGACGTCGTCGGCGCGGCCGAGGAGGTCGGCGGCAGTAACGGCATGGAGGCGCTCAAGCGCCTGCAGAACGTCGTGCGCCGCATCGCCGACCAGTGGCGCCCGGCGTCGAGCGACGAAGCCTATCGCATCGTGAAGCAGCGACTGTTTGAAACCGAAGATGCGACGGCGCTCGCCCAGATCAACGCGACGGCAAAGGCCTTCACTGATTTCTATGGCCAGAACGCAGGTGAATTCCCGAAGGAGGCGCGAGATCCTCAGTATGGTGCGCGCATCCGTCAGACCTATCCTTTACACCCAGAGTTGTTCGATCGTCTATATGAAGACTGGTCGTCACTAGAACGATTCCAGCGGACGCGCGGCGTGCTGCGATTGATGAATGCAGTCATCCATGCTCTGTGGCTGGGCGAAGACCAGGCACCGCTCATCATGCCCGGCTCGATGCCGCTCTCCGTCGCATCCGTCAATGCCGAACTCACCCAGTACCTTCAGGACTCATGGAAAGCCGTGATCGACGCAGACGTCGACGGTCCGAACTCGGAACCGGCTCGCATCGACGCCGAGAAGCCAGTGCTGGGGCAGCGGTCGATCACGAAGCGGCTGGCCCGCACGGTGTTCTTCGGCGCGGCTCCCACGATTGGCACCTCGCACAAGGGCGTCGATACTGCGCGCGTCTTCCTGGGCGCAGCAGTCCCTGGCGATATCGTGGGCAACTTCCACTCGGCCTTGTCCCAGCTCGGGGACCGTGCGACCTACTTCTACTCGAGCGCCGGAAAGCACTGGTACGACACCGAAGCCAACATTACTCGGCGTGCCAAAGATGCTGCCGAAGCGCTGCACCGCGAAGATGTTTGGGCGGAGATCGTGCGCCGGCTGCGCGTCGAGGAACGTTCGCGTGGCGACTTTGCGGGGGTGCATGTTGGTCCCGCTGACTCTGGCGACATTCCTGACACCGACCAGGCCCGCCTCATCATCCTTCACCCCAAGTTCAGTCACAAGCGGCGCGCGACCAGCTCGGCCGCATTCACGTTCGCGCAGCAAGCGACGGAACGGCGGGGAACTGCGAATCGCACGAATCGCAACATGGTCATCTTCTTGGCGCCGGATGAGGACCGGTTGGCCGAGCTCGACCAAGCGGCACGAACATACTTGGCGTGGAAGGAGATCGTCGAGAAATCAAACGAGCTCAATCTCACTCCACAGCAGCTCGCGCAGGCGAGCGAGAAGCGCGATCAGGCTAGCCGCACGATTGACGACCGCCTACCGCTAACGTACCAGTGGGTGCTGAATCCGACGTCGCCCGTGCCAGGCGGGCCTTTCGAGATCGAAGAGATCAAGACCGACGGGCAGTCGCCATCCCTCGCGGATCGTGTCGCCAAGAAGCTTGGTAGCGCAGGTGCATTTAGCTCGCAGCACGCTGCGCGGTCGATCCGCCTGTCACTCGACGTGAAGGTGCCAGCGGCATGGACCGATGGGCACGTGAGCGTTGGTGCATTGTGGGGACTCTACGCCCACTACCCCTATATGCCTCGGCTGCGCGGACGCGAGGTGCTGGTGGATGCGCTCGATAACCAGCCGCTGCTCTGGCAATCCGAGGGATTTGCCCTCGCTGACAGCTATGACTCGGATTTGGACACCTACTCGGGTCTGTGGCTCCCCGGAGAGACGGGTCGCGCAAGCATCACAGACGCGACACTCATCGTGAAGCCTGAGCGCGCCGAGACCCAGAGGGCAGCTGAAACGCCGATCCCGGCCATTCCCGACGACGACCTGAGCACGACCTCCACGTCATTTGGAGCGGATGCGGCAACTCGATCGGGCGCCACGACTCAGGTGCCGGTCGCCCCGCCGAAACAAACCGCCCGTCGCTTCGTGGGGAGCGCGCCGATCAGCGGCGACCGTTACTCCGGCGACTTCGCGAAGATTGCCGCCGAGGTAATCGCGAACCTAGCCGCCGTCCCCGGCGTGAAACTCACTCTCAACGTCTCGATTGACGCGATCGCGCCCGACGGGTTTACCGAGCAGCAGGTCCGGACGATTCGCGAGAATGCCTCCACCTTGAAGTTCACAACGAACGAGTTCGAGAGTGATTGACGTGCTCGAACGCGGATCGTCACGCTGTGTCTCTCCGTAGCACGCCGCCAAGACTTCTCGCCCTCCAGTGCTCGCGATCCGAGTTCCAGCTCATCGTGTGATCGGATTTGAATTGCTCGAGGTTGACGATGCCTGAACGCAGGGCTCCGAGGCGAGCAGAGAGCGGGAACGGCGATGACGCGTCCGAGTGCCATGAAAGATTAGTGTCGGCACGGACAACTCGTCGGCGCGCGCGATCGAGTCGAAGCTGCGCAGATCGAAGGGTTTGGCGAGACCGACTCGACACGCGTGCTGCGTTTCCGGCGCGCACTGAAGGCCTGCATTCGATTCTTGGGTTACGTATTTGGGACTGCTGACACTCGGATTTTGTCCAATGCCTCCTCACTGTGACAATCGATATATGGGCGAATTGCTATTTGATTTTGGGGACGGCGGAGGCCCCGACGTCGTCGGCGAGCCGCTACCGAAATCCATGACCGACTCCCAACGTCGCCTGATACGGGATGCGTTCGACCTGCTCGGACTAAAGAACGCGCAAGAACAGTTCGCTGTCGTCGAGGAATTGACCGGAGTGCATATTCGGTCTGTCCACGACCTCCAGGAATCGACTGCCCGGACACTCTTACACTTCCTCGGAAGCCGCGTCAAGAATGCCCACAAGAAGAACACAGGTGACACCTGGGCAGACCGAGACGAAGACACGTGGATCGACAAGCTCTGACACCGAATCTCCTCGGAATGCGCAAACGCGGGGAAAGTGCAGTCTTGGTGGTCTTCCTTGGAACCTATCCGGGACGCCTTAGCATTTACCCCCGTGGATCACGACCTGAAGGCTTGGGTAGCCGCCGACTTCGTATATCCCGTTTGCGATGCCAGCCACACGGAGAGTCGTCCATTCCAGCGCAAGCGATCCGAGTTCCAGCTCAGCGCGTGATCTGCGTGGAATGCCTCCATTGCGATTATGTCCGAACGAAAGGCTCGGAGCCGGGTCGAGAGCCCGAATGGCGACGACGTGTCGAGGCTGCCGTGCAGGATGAGTGTTGGCACGGTCAGCTCGCCGGCGCGCTCAATCCAGTCGAAGCTGCGCAGATCGAGGGGGTTGGCGAGACCCACCAGCCGGACGAGCGGCCTGGAGCTGAGCCATGGCACGGCTAACGTGCCGGTCCACGCGGGCAGGCCCGACCGCGCGCAGTTTGCATTGATGGTCGAGACCCAATCGAGCACCGGCGACTCGAGCACGAGCCCGGCGACGACGCCACGAAGCTTTGGATCGGCGGCAAGCTGCAATGCGATGGCCGCGCCCATCGACCAACCGAAGAGGATGACGCTGCTTGCGCCGTTCTCACGGGCGTAATGCACGGCCGAGCGCACGTCATCGACCTCGGCGGCACCGAGTTCGGATCTGCCAGTCCCGACCCTCGGTCCTTCACCGTCGTTCCGATATGTCACGACGAGCGAGGTCATCCCGACCTCGGCGGCAACTTGCACGCCACGTAGTGTTCCGGCGCGCGTACTTCCGAGTCCGTGGATGTGAATCGCCCATGTGGTCGACGGGGAGCCTTGGGGCGGGATGAGCCAGGCGGGCGCGGGGCCGACATCCGTTTGTATTTCGATATCGGTCGACTGGAGGCCGGCATCGGCTGGGCTCTGGAAATATATGCCGCTCCAGGATGCTCGCTGGCCGGCAGCTACGGCTGGCCCCGACTCCCCTACGACCTCGCGGCCGACGAGACACGGTCCGCGGTCCTCGACTCCGGGCGCCAGGCGAACCCAGCCGCCGTTCTCGAGGATGAGGCAGTAGTCGCCGGGCGCGGCGGTGTGCGGCGTGCGATCGAGGATGACAATGGGTCGCTCGACGGAGTTGTCCAGGCTTCGAATCGTGAGGTCGTACCTACGCCCGCTTACCGGAGCGGTTAGCCTTCTTGCGATCACCAGCCCGAGTCCTCCGAGCACCACGGAGCTTGCGGTCAACGCTCCGGCCACCGCCCAAGCCGCTTTCATCACTGCCGCTGGCCGTCTCGGGCTGGCCAAACGACGGGCACCGAGTTGATAGACCCGGCTCCCAGCAAGTGCCGTTCGGCGCGCTCGATGAGTTCCCGCGTCTCGTCACTGACGTCAAAGGACACCCGCGTATCGATCATCGCGTCGCGGATCTCGACGACTCGACGATGAAGTAGCGTGTCGGGCTCGTCGGCGTTGAACGTGACCCGCTGGTTCTGGCGGATTCCCGGCCGTGCAGCAGTCGCTTTGGCCCAGATCGGCTCAAGCTCTTCGGCGAGCATCCGGGATCTGCGCTCCCGAGATCTCGCCTGCAGAGTGCGGGCGGCGGGCTGGAGGGCGAACCCGAGGCAGAGGAGAAGGAAGGTCAGCAGGTGCAGGGGTTCATACGCGATGGCGACGGCGGCCATCAGATTGAGGTTGCCGACGACATGGGCGAGATCCATGGTGATGACGACGACGCTCAGCGCGACGCCGGAGATGCTTCCAAGGAGCAGGGATGCCGGTGGCAACAGCTGGGCACCTACGCTGCTTCGGAGCTGCCGCGCAGCGAGCGCGGCCATCGCTGCGAGGACGATTGCGTAGTAGGTGAATTGGATCGTCGAGTAGGCGGTGGCGGCGGGTTGCGCACCGAGCTCAAGCATGAAGTTGGTCGTGGTGCTGCCGCGGTCGATGAGCAGGAAGGTACAGATGACGGCGACGAGTGCGGCCATGAGTGCGACCGGGCCGAGGGCCACCCGCACGGCCCCCGGTTGATGCTCGGAGGCCTTCATCACTCCGCGACCCAAGCAAAAGACGCCGACCATTAGCGTTGCATCCGCCACGAGCGTCACGAGGTTGGTACCGCCGGCGAGCCGGTCGAGTGGCCGATAGGCCTCGTCGGTGTTCAGCGTCATTGCGACCGCGATGGTCAGCGCCGCATACGTGATGTTGCGCTCGGCACGACCCCACCGCAAGATCAGCAAGCTCGCGACGAGAAGCCACATGAGGGCAGCGACGAGGATGACAATCATCCGAAGATCTCCAGGTACCGAGAGCTATGCAGTGCCGATCCCCTGATCCCAGCGGCGAGGTGGTCCGCGAGGGTCTCCGCTTGCACTTCCTGGTCGGTGCTGAGATCTTGGCGCCTGAGTAGTCGGCGCAGAGTCTGCGGCGGAATGTCGGGCAGCAGAACGTCGGGAGCGTCGGGGGCATCCTCAAACTCGTGGCCCAGGATCATGTGCGCAAGTTCGTGCAGCACGAATTGCTGTCTGTGCAGCGCGGAATCGCTGTGGGCGTGAAGGATGACATCCTTGCCATCCTTCATGAAGCAAACGGCGCACAGGCCGTCACGACCGGTGATGCCCGCCAGTTCAACTATTCGCAGGGGACGTCCCCGGCGTCGCTGAACGGCGCTGACGAGTTCGTCGAACGTGAAGGTCTCGCCCAGCGCAAGTCCGTCGACTGCCGTCGACACGTTCACTACGTTCGTCATCGCCTCTCACCTTCCTTAGAACGGATGCTGACCTTCGGCTTTGTGCGCTGGCGGCATAGTCTGGGAGACCTCCGCGTCCAGGAATTGGCTAATCGCCTGCAGTGCGTTGGGGGAAATATCTCCCAGGGTGCGTGCCGCATACGATTTCACGCGGGCGGCACGCATCGAACGCACTAAATCGAGTTGAGCACTTACCTTGGCTGGAGTCACTGCGCTGGCTGAGCCGGCAAGGAACGCCGGGTCAACATCGAAGAACGCCGCCAGGCCTTCGAAAAGTGGAGGGTCTTGAACGTACCGGTGGCCGTTGACGATGTATGTCCAGCGCGATCTCGAGAGGTTGGTGCCGCGCGCCTCGAGAAACGAGGCGATTTGGGCGAACGTCGGCTCGCTGCCCGTCTCCGCCTCGGCGACGTCGAGCAGCAGCCGGAGGCGCTTCGCGAGGTCCTCTGCAGCTGTCGTGCTCGTATCTTCCGTCATGTACTTTCACTCTCCCGGACTGATGATTACTCAGGTCGTTGAGAGTGCTCAATCTACTCGTTGAGCATGATCAAGGCAAGGGTTGCGCATGCTCAAATGTGGTGCTAAAACGTACCGTGAAATGGAATTGAGCATGCTCAACATGAATTCACATCGCCGGCCGCAGCGGCACGGCGAGGCGCACCTCTGTGGCATCTACCCACGCTCGCGTGGCAGTCCCCCGGGAAGGTGATCGACATGTCAGTGAAAATACTCGGAGCCTCTGATGAGCATCGCTGAGGTACTTCAGGCTACGAGCCGGCTGCAGTTGCGGGATGCCGCCATCGCATTCGCGCGGGCGGGAATCCCCGTCTTTCCGTGCGTGACGGATGGCAAGCATCCGCTTACGCCGGCTGGGTTTCACGATGCGAGCCGAGACCTCGACCAGCTGCGCGGATGGTGGGGTCGGTGGCCGGGCGCGAATATCGGGATGCCGACGGGCAGCGCGTCGGGGATTGACGTTGTCGACATTGACGTGACGAGTAAGGATTCGGGCTTCGCGGCGTTCGAGCGTGCAAGCTCCGCCGGGCTGGTTGAAGGTGACCTTGCCCGAGTGCGCACTCCGTCAGGAGGGTTGCACGTGTATTTTTCCGCGAACCAGGCCCGGCCTCAGCGTTGCTGGCAGGCCGCGGCCGCGCACATCGACTTTCGTGGGGACGGCGGCTATGTCATCGTGCCGCCCTCAACCCTAGCGACGGACCGCGGGCGAGTCGGCTACCGGCTCTATGCGCTGTCGGCGACCGGCTCGCGACCGGTCGACGCCGTCGCGCTCCGCAGCTTCATCGACCCGCGGCCGCCGCGAATGGGGACTCGGGCAACCGCGGCTAGGTCGCCAGAGCCGAGCCGGCTCGCGCAATGGGTGAGCAACCTGCAGGAGGGCGAGCGCAACAGCGGGTTGTTCTGGGCGGCTTGCCGACTGGTTGAGGCGGGCTACGGGCCGGCAGATGTCGAGGCTGCGCTGGGGCCGTACGCAAAGGTCGCTGGCCTCGATGAGAGGGAGATAGTCATGACGATCAGCTCGGCGAGCCGTCGGGCAGGCGTACCGGGGGCGCCGTTTGGCCAGCGAATCGCTCCCGGAAGCAGTCGGGGAGACGCGCCCTGCATGTCGTGAGTGGCGACGGTTTTCGGAACGCGTTGACACTCCTGCTGTTTGAACCATCGATCTGAAGGAGATGAAGTGATGGACGTAGACGACTTCCACGAGTCACGCCGCGCAGCCAGCGTTGAGACTGGCGGCGAGGCGCATCCGCTGCACGCCGTACTCGATGAAAAATCGCGGCTCGCAGCACGCATGCGGGACAGCACCTTGGGTGCCACGCCCGCCAGTGCGGCCGCCTCCCGCCCCGGCATCACCTGGGTTCGCGCCTCCGATCTGCTCAGCATGGGCAGCGGGCACATCGCCGGCCAGGGCATCGACCATCAAGCCGAACTGGCCCGGCGGATTCGGCGCGCCCCCGTCACCGCCGTTCGTGCGATGCGCGATCGGGCCGACCGGTTGCCTCCCCTCTCCGAGTTCGGGTCACAGCGCAAGAGTCCACAGATCGCTCGCAACGGGCTCGAGCGGAGCTGATCATGAGCATGCTGGTGAACACGACAACACACACCGATCCGACGAGAGGTGCCGCGATGAAAACGACCACGGGTTTCCGCGAGTCCGAAGGCCTGCGCAAGCTGCTCGCCCGACTTCAAGCGGATGGCGGGGGCAGCTGGCGCACGGACCCAGAGGCAGCCGAACTCATGCAGTTCACCGCCCAGCGCTACGCCGGGTTGGCGCGCAAGCACCGGCTGGATCCCTGGGAGGCCGCCGCGGCAGCCTATGACGCGATGCGGGCGCCGTCGACGCTGCGTGCCGACGACCCGTGGGCCATGGTCACCCGAGCCGTGCAAGTAACCTGCATCGCTGAGGAACGCGCCCAGGGACTGCTCTGCTCGGTGCATCAAGCCCGGCGGCCCAAGACCTCCGCGTTCCACGACGCCGAACGCTTCAGCGACCGCGAGCACGCCCTCACCGACTATCACCCCGCGTTCCGAATCAATCCGGCCGACGCGCAGACCGAAACAGCGCCGCTGGTCCAGGTGAAGGCTGCAGTCGAGGACGCGATCATGTTGTTCACCCTGCTCGACTGGCCGGCAGACCACGCTCGAACGTGCGTCGAGTACATCTGCGGCCGGCTCGCCGATGCCACGTCGCGAGAATCCGCTTTCGAGCTTCTGCGCCGCGACTACGCTGCCCGCGCGCGCCTCGACGTTTCACAGCGGGCCTGGATGGCGATGCTCCGAACGCTCCTTGGTTGCGGCAACCCGCTGCTGGCCCACACCGCGGCCGGCCACGGAATCTTGCTTCGTCTGCTCGTCGGCGAGCCGCTTCGCTCCCTGTTTCGCGACGATGACCTCGTCGCCGACATCGTCGTCAACGCCCCGCGAGTGTTCGCATGACCTCTACCCTGGGTCACTTCGAGTTGGAGCGGTCGATCGACTCCATCCGGATCGGTTCGCGTCATCGCAACGATCTGGGCGACATCGACGCCCTCGCCGCTTCAATTGAACGGCAGGGACTCCTGCAGCCGATCACGGTGACACCGGATGGCACACTTGTGTGCGGCGCCCGCCGCCTGGCCGCGCTCCGGCAACTCGGGGTACGCAAACTCAATGTCTGGGTGCGCGCCGGCATCTCAGACCAACTGGCCCAGCTGCTCGCCGAGCAAGACGACAACGCACTCCACAAGACCCTCGGCCCGACCGAAGCGGCCACGCTCTATCGCGAGGTCAAGATGCTTCTCGCTGAGGATGCCCGGCGCCGGCAAGAAGCAACACGGTTCGGCTCTTCTCGGGCGGGATCGGACGGTGCTGCCACGGTGGCAGCACCGCTGGATGGCTACTCCCGGGCACAGGCCGCGCTCCTCGTGACCGGGAAGCGCTCGTACACGACGCTCGAACGCATCGGCCAGCTCCAGCGGATGGCGCACGACGACAGTCTCGACCAAACGCTCCGCAGTCGCGCGATCGAGGAGCTGGAGTTGATTCAGAACGGCGGCTCGGTGGCGGCTGCACACTGTCGCATAACCTCCGAACTTGACCGGCTGTCATCGGATGCCGCGGAGCCCATCCGCCAAGAGGCACCCGTGGGTCTCGCGCTGGTCCACACCGATGAGAGCGATTCACCCAATCTCGAGCAGTTGGCTCGTGAAGCGCTCGCTCGCGCAAAGACAGCCACACGGGCCAAGACGGCCAGGCGTGTTGCCACCCCAGACACGAAGTTGCCCGTCCGCTCGTTCGTCTTTCTCTGGAACGACCTGCACGAATGGTGGCTCCGCTACGACTACGCCGAGATCGCGACCGAACTCACCAACGACCAGTGGGAGCAGTTCGAAGCTACGATCGCCGGCAGCACCGCATTTTTCGAGCGGATGCGCTCCCTGCGCGACCTGCCCGTCAAACAGGTATCGGCCACCATTTCCGCCATCAGATAGGAGCCCACAATGGAATTCATCCACCGGCACCGCCTGGTCATCACGATCATCAGCAGTGCTGCTGCCCTCGCCATCGTCGTGATCATCGGCGTGTATGGAATGCTCCGCGGACCTGCGAAAGAGAGCCAGCCGGAGCAGCCGGCGCCCGCAGCATCCGCTCTATCGACACCGCCAGCCCAGGCCGAACAACTGCAGCCGCTGCCTGTCACGACAAGCCCGGAAGAGTTTGCCCGCAGCGTTGCGGGCGCCCTGTTCAATTGGGACACCCGCCAGGAAGCGGGCCTCGCCGACTGGGCGCAGGTGCTGGTCGACGTCGCCGATGCCGATGAAGCGCCCGCCGTTGCAGCCGATGTTCGGACTTACCTGCCCGGCTCCGAGATGTGGACGCGACTGCGCACGTACGGCACGCGGCAGTGGCTCGACATCGAGTCGATAACCGTACCCGGTGCATGGGCGACCGCGCTCACGCAGGCGTCACCCGGGCAGATTCCGCGCGGTGCTGCGGCGTTCACTGTGGTGGGAACCAGCCATCGCGAAGGAACGCAGAACACCGAGGTCATTCGCACAGAGCGAAAGGTGTCGTTTACGGTCTTCGTCGTGTGCCCGGTCGATGAGGCGTGCACGTTTCTGCGGCTCTCGAAGCTCGACCACCCCTTGGAGTGAGCGGTGAACAAGCTCATCGGCCTGCTCGCGGTGGTTGTGCTCGCCAGCCCGCTGGTCGTTCTGGTGGGCGTGGCCGCGCTCGTGGTCCCTACCTTGCCATCGTGCGGGTCGCTCGTCGTTGGCAGCATTCCGGACTCGCTCAGCGCCCAAACGTTGGATGGCCGAACGGTCACCCTCGACAAGCGGCAGCTGACCCATTCTGGAACCATCATCACGATCGGCGGGCAGACGGCCGGCGTCGGGCGCGAGGGCATAGTCGTGGCGTTGATGGCTGCGCTCACGGAGTCGACGCTGCGGATGCTCGCCAACACCAGTGCGTATCCGGAGTCGGCGGGCTACCCGAATGACGGGGTTGGCTCCGATCACGACTCACTGGGGATGTTTCAGATGCGGCCTTTGACCGGATGGGGAACGGTTGGCGAGCTCATGGACCCGGAGTATCAGGCGCAGGCATTCTTTGGTGGATCGTCGGGGCCCAACGCCGGGTCCCCGCGGGGCCTGCTCGATATCGATGGCTGGCAGCTGCTTAACCCAGGCGCGGCTGCACAGACGGTCGAGGTCAGCGCATACCCGGATCGGTACCAGAACTTCCAGCCCGTCGCGGAAGCGATACTCACCGCGCTGACTCGGTCCTCGTCAACGGTTCTCGAGACTTCGCTCGTCGTGTTCCCGCTCCCCGCCGGGACCTACACAAACACCGACAGCTTCGGGTGGCGGATCGATCCCTACACGGGCCAACGACGGTTCCACGCCGGCAGCGACCTCGCGGCACCGCTGGGCACGCCGATCCACGCGGTCGCCGACGGTGTGGTCAGCTTCGCCGGACAGCGAGGTACTTACGGCGGGCTAATCACGATCGAGCATACGGTTGGTGGCCAGCGCGTCACCTCGTACTACGCCCACATGTACGAGCAGGGCATGCACGTCACGGCAGGCGACAGCGTGGTCGCTGGCCAGCACATCGGCGACGTAGGTTCAGCCGGCAAGTCGACCGGTCCGCACCTCCACCTCGAGATCCACCCGGGCGGGTCGCGCCAACCGGCCGTCAATGCGGTCGACTGGCTCACTGCCCACGGTGCCGCCGACCTGACGGCCGCAACCAGCGGATGCTTAGCCGGAACGGTGGCATGACATGGACGTCTTCCCCGACTTCGGCGCCGTCGGTGGCGCTTCAGAATTGAAAAGCATCGTCGGCGCGCTGCTGACGTTCGTGCTCATCATCGCGGTGCTGATGATGATCATCAGCGGGGTCACTTGGGCGCTCGCCTCGGCAAACGGCAACTTTCATACCGCGACGCGGGCGCGGCTCGGACTCCTCGTCGGCTGTGGGGCTGCGGCCCTCGCGGGCGCCGGTGTCGGTTGGGTGAATTTCTTACTGAACGTCGGCTCCACGCTGTGACGGACCATCATCCACGACTATGCGCTGAAATCAGAGTGATTTCCATTTCGCCGCCCGGGGTGTCGCACGGCTACTGGTCAGCACGTTCATGCAAGCGGTGAATACCCTAAACGTCCGGTATCCCTAACGTTTCAAGGCCGACTTTGGGTGCGCTTTCAACCTTCGAAGTCGCCGCGAGAGGGCACCAGAGCCGCCTGTCGCGAGGTCGTGTCGGAGGTGGCTGATAGTCATAGAAGGAAACGAAAGGGCATTCACAATGGCTCAGCAGTCTAAGCATTTCGACATCTCTACGGCGATCGACCTCCACCTCAGCAACTACAACTTCGATGCAGTCTCCCTCACCTCAGAGCATAAGTACCAGCCTTGGTACGCAACGCTCCTCAGCACCGTGGCTCTCCTGGTCGCCGATGAGGAAGTCATCTACGCACACAGTAACTATGGGGTGCCCAAAACCGATGTCCGCATTGTCGTGTTTACTAATAACCTCGTCGTCGTCGCCGACGTCGACCCCAATGCGGATGTCGTTCCTGTCGCTCGCTCAGTTCCGCGCGGTTCGTTGGTCGGCATGAAGCTCAGCGCGTCCGAGAGGATCGACACGCGTGATCGCCGTTCCAATGAGTGGCCCGGAACGCTCAATCTTGTTCTGACCTACCCCCGCCTCCCCGACTCGATTGAGATTGTCGAAAGTGGCGTCAATCGCTATGCCGCCGATCAGTCGGCACCGATCGTGACGCTAATCGAAGGGCTCAGCGCGGATCTCGCTCATTCCCGCGCGATCGGCTGAGGCCCTTAGACCGTTCAAAAGTCCGTGGGCAGACGCACAGCTCCGTTTGCGCACCTTGCCAGTCCAGGCGCTGTAGGACGGTAAGTTGCTTTCAGGTACTCGACGGCAGCTGAAAGTCGTCAACACTCCGCTCTTGACAGCGGGCGAGAGGAAGAATTATGGCCTACGAGTTTGACCCGTCGCATGTTCAAGTAATTGCATCCCTGCTTGACAGAAATGTGCGTCCCGAAGATGACCTCATGAGCGTTTGGGAACGCCTCTGGGGCGACGAGGCATACAAGGACTTGGATGAGGGCCTGCGGATCGAGACCGATTTCCTCTTCACGTGTGAGCTAGAGGAAAACTTTGAAAGCGCGGGTGAAGTAAGGCTCGTCGAATCGGGGCTGCCGATCACTGCCACGCGTCCGATGTTGGCGTCTCCGGCAAGTGCGTGGACACTATGGTCCGAGGTCGGTGCAATCCTGTTGAACCCGCTTCTCGCTGCTCACATAGCCGATATGCTCTTCACCGCTCGGGTGCAGACGACACCTGTACACGCCGCTTCGACAATTGAGTTGTATCTTCAGTTCGCCGAACTTGGCGAAGACTTGGGTCACCTGGCCGCGCTATCGCTCGCACGAGCAAACTATATCGCTCGCTCGCGCGGCATGGCCGAGGAAGGCCTCGTGCGCGCTGCTATGCACCGTCGGCTCGATACTCTGAGTAACACCTCAACGACGATCGGCCCAGCACTCACGCTCTTGGCCGCGCTGTCGGCGCCCCCTCGGAGCGGTGAGTTCGAGCCCGCTGAACGCGAATCGATGCGCAACCAGATCATCGCCCTCGGAGACTCGTCGGCAGCCTTTGTCGATGAAGTCGCCAGGACGATGTTTCGCTTGTCGGAGGGTCCCACGGAACTGGCAGCCAGCCGGCGATGGCACGTAATGCAATACCTGATGTTCGCCGAATCTGACGATCACGGGATGCGCAAGATGCACCACGCGCAAACTGCGGAAAAGTTGGCAACCTCCTACGGGCTACCTGATCTGAAGGACGCCGCAGTGTTAATCATGCAGTCCGTGACCCAGGATTCCATGGGGTGGAAAACCGCAGCCGTGGAAATCCCAGTGCCCAAGAATGCTTTTCGGGCCCATCTGCGGAAATACCGTCGGGCACGCAGCTGGAACCATGCGCTGATGGTCTTCTTCGCCGGCAAGTCCCCATCCGGAGATCACGCCGTCAATATTAAGGCGGCCGAGCGGGCGGCGACCGGCTCGATACGGGCACTGGTCTCTCAAACGGTCTACGGTGCGCATGGACTTCCGGAGCGCACTGACGTAGATTTTATGGTCGAAGAAGTCGCCCGGACTGAGACAATCGCTCTCGACGTCTCCGCGATCCTTCTCGCACTCGAGCTGGATTATGTTCGCGACCGTTTTTTCCCCCCGCCTGCCCCCCAAATTGCCGCGTGGATCATGGATTGTTTCTTGGCTGACGAGACGCTTGCCGAGCATTTCTCCGAGTCTGTCACCTTGCATTGGGCTGGAAGGTTCTCCGACTCGGCTCGACTGTCTATTCCGCTAATAGAGAGAGCCGCACGTGACCTGCTCCTCAAGCTCGATGCACCGCTCTATCGCCCGCAGCGCGGCGAATCCCAAGGCCGTTTTCCCGCGATGGACTACTACGTTGAGACACTCGCGAATCAGGATCTGGACCCGGACTGGGTGCGAGCGCTTCGACTTACACTTCTGTCGACCGGCATGAACCTCCGTAACCTTTCCGCACACGGATTCGTTCTGACATTCTCCGAGAACCAATCAGCGCTGTTGCTTCGCTTAGCAGGACTCTTCTGCACGATGCCCATCGGCGTCGACAAATCCGACCTTCACGCGCCGACCACTTGGTCCCGGCTGCGATTGAGGCGACGCTTTGGGTGGGTGTGGTCGTAGGCTCCACGTACCACACGACTGCAGAATCGCAGATCAAACATGCACTCGACCCCTGCGATAATCGCCACCCAACGGAACGGGAATCAGACCTAATGGCCGCTTCGTTAGAGCGTGTCGCGGATTTCGCCGACGCGTTACCCCACCGGCGACGCGTTAAATACGCGGAGCTCTAGCTCGACCTCTGCTACCCAACTTCGATTGGTCCGCCGAGAACTCCGTGCGGGCGGAATCTCTCCAAACGAAGACGTGTTCCATACCGATCACAGTTGCCGCCGCAATGGGGCCTACGAAACTTGAACCCACTCCGCCCCGGCGGACGCGGGGTCATGGTGCGCTCCTTCCAGTCGTAAACATCAAACGACTGAGGGAGCCCCGCGATGATCGACATCACTCCGAACGGCACGGGTCTTCCCGGCATCGAACAGCTGCGCATCATTGTCGGGGCGGTGATGACCGTTGGGCTCATCCTGAGCGTTCTGGCCCTGATTATCGCGGCGATCGTCTGGGGGTTCGGCGCCAACTCGTCCAACCCGCACCTCGCCTCGCGCGGCAAGGTGGGCGTACTCGTGGCCTGCGGCGCCGCCATCATCTGCGGCTCAGCCGTCACCCTGGTCAACTTCTTCTGGACCGTCGGCCAATCCGTCTGACCCCGATCCCCACGTGAACGGGGCTGCAAATGAGCGTATGCGACGTGCCGGTAATCGCCGACGTGTGCAACACCGTCGGCGAGGGCGCCGTCGCACTCGTCGCGGCACCGTTCGATTGGCTCGCGAGCACGATGGGATCCGCCGCCGCCTGGCTCTTTGAGTCGGTGTGGGCCGTGTTTGATTCGACGACGCTCATCGACCTGACCGACCCGGGCTACATCGCAGTCTTCAACGTGCTCTTCGGCGTCGCCATCTTCGTCACCCTGATCTTGTTCTGCCTACAGCTTCTGACCGGCCTCGTGCACCGCGACCCCACGGCACTCTCCCGCGCCGCGATCGGCGTCGCCAAATCGGTGCTCGGATCCTTCGTCATCATCACCATCACCGGCCTGCTCCTCGAAATCACCGACCAGCTCACGATCGGGGTCGTCGAAGCCAGCGGCAACACGATGAAGGGCATGGGCGACCGCATCGCCCTGCTCGGCGGCGGCCTGACCGCCATCACCTTCGCCTCCCCCGGGGTTGGTGCAATCGTGACAATCTTCCTGTCCTCGCTCGCGATCACCGCCGCGGCCATCGTCTGGTTCTCCCTCCTCATCCGCAAGGCACTGCTGCTGGTGGCAATCGTCTTCGGACCGATCGCCCTCGCCGGCGCGACCTGGGATGCCGCCAAAGGCTGGTTCTCGAAATGGGTCGCATTCGTGATGGCGCTCATCCTCTCGAAACTCGTGCTCGTCGTGATCTTCCTGGTGGCAGTCGCGCAGATCTCCGCTCCGATAGATGCGGACCTGGCCTCGATCAGCGATCCAATCGCCGGCATCGTCTTGATGTTCATCGCCGCCTTCGCCCCGTACATCACCTATAAGTTCCTCAACTTTGTGGGGGTCGATATGTACCACGCGATGTCCAGCGAGCAGGAGGCGAAGTCGGCGCTGAACCGGCCGGTCCCGGTTCCGAAGGCACCGATGATGGACAACGCGAAGAAGGTCCTGGAGCCCAAGGGGGATGGTGCGAACGGGAAGGCACCGCAAGGCGGCCCAGCACCGACGCCGTCCTCAACCGGCGGAGGCCCTGGGCCCACGTCGTCGGGCGGCGGATCGGGTGCTTCCGGCGCCGCCAGCAAGGGCGCATCGGCCAAGGCTGGCACGGCCGGCGCCAGTGCCGCAGCAGGGGCAGCCACCGCGGGAGTCTCCGTCGCCGCAGCCGTCATCAAGGGCGCAGCCCAGGCCGGCCCGAAGATCGGCCACACAGTCGGTCAAACAGCGGATGCCCACACCACCGGCAGCGGAGCCGCACCGAGCACATCTCCGTCGGCATCCCCGCCGACGCGACCATCGGCATCCGCTTCACCGCCAGCTCCCGCAGCCGGACAACCAGGAAAGGGCCAGTAGCCATGGTCACCGACACGAACCGCTCCGACTACCGACTTGCACCCGTGCAGTTCTCGAGATTGACGAAGCGTGGGATCATGCTCGGTCTGTCGCTGCCGCAACTGATCGCCCTGTCGATCGGAACGCTCACCATCGTCGCCGCCCTCTACACGGCCGGCGCCTCCGGCATCGCCTGGACGAGCCCGCTGTGGGGTACTGCGGCGGTGATCGCCGGCATCCCGATCGGTGGCCGAAAGATCGTCGAGTGGATGCCGGTCGTCACCCGCTGGCTGTGGCGGTCAGGCCATGAGCAGCTCACCTACCGGCGCCGCATCATCCGCCCGCGCCCGGTCGGAACCCTATCGCTGCCGGGCGACGCGGCCGCGCTACGCGAGTGGAACGACCCCGAATCGGGCGCGGTCATGATCCACGACCCACACGCCCAAACCCTCACCGCGGTCCTGGCGGTGTCGCACCCGGCCTTCGCGCTGCTCGACCCAGACGAACAGCACCGACGCGTAGTCGGGTGGGGGCGCGTACTGGCCGGCGCCTGCCGGTCGGGACGCATCGCGCGGCTGCAAGTGTCGGAACGCACACTACCCGAGTCCGGAACCGGACTGTCCGAATGGTGGGAACGGCACGGCACCAACGACGACAGCTGGGCCGCAAATACCTATCGCGATCTCATCGAGCGCGCCGGGCCTGCCGGTGAACGCCATGCGACCACGATCGCGCTGTCCCTTGATCTCCGCGCCGCCTCCCGGCAGGTGCGCACGCAGGGCGGCGGGATGCGCGGCTCGGCGACCGTGCTCCGCCAGGAAATGACCGCCCTGACCGGGGCGCTTCGCGCAGCGGACCTCACCGTGGGTGGCTGGCTCACCGCCGACGAGCTCGCGGTGATCCTACGCACGGCGTACGATCCCGTCGTTGGCGACGACCTGGAGCGGCATCCTTTGGTTGGGCGCTCACTGGCCACGGCCGGACCGGTCGCCGTGGCCGAAAGCTGGGATCATCTCCGCACCGACAGTGCCTTTCATGCAGTGCTGTGGATCAGCGAATGGCCCCGGTCGCAGGTGTTCCCTGGCTTTCTGTCACCGCTGGTCTTCACCAACGGCATCCTGCGCACGGTGTCTCTGCATTACCTGCCCGTGCGCGCCGACCAGGCCGCGCGCGACCTGCGCAAGAAGAAGACCGAACTGATCAGCGACGCCCACCAACGCACCCGAATCGGCCAAATAGAGGATGCCGGCGCCACCGCCGAGTACGACGACCTCCTGCACCAGGAAGCCGACCTCACCGCCGGCCACGGCGTGCTGCGTACCACCGGACTCGTGTGTGTGACCGCAGGCACTGTTGATGAGCTCGATGCCGCGGTGGCGTCAATCGAGCAGGCCGCGATCCAGGCTTCGTGCGAGACGCGCCGGCTCGTGGGGCAGCAGGCGCAGGCGTTCACTGCGGCGGCGCTGCCGTTGTGTCGGAGCGTGTGAGACGTTCAATGCTCAGGTTTTGTCTGTTAGCGTCTCGACGTCGCGAAGTTCTCTCATCTGCGAACAAACAGCGCGAACGCCCGGTCGGTCGACATCTTCAGCTGGCTCTCAGAAACTGGGCGCTGAACCGACCAGGTGTTCAGCTGCCACCCGATTGCGGTAATTCCTTCGAGCGCAGACTCCCAGTCCACATGACGTTGAGCCATCCGAAAGGGTTCATCGGCCGACTCGAAAATCTGCTCCACGCCCTTACCCGCAAAGTCAATAAAACTTGGTGCGTAGAAGGACTTCCCCTCATCCCAAGCCTGCTGAGCATCCATCGAGATCTTCTTGGTGGCGCTGCTGATCTTCTTCTTCTTTATGGCGTTCCTCCGCGGTCGACTTGTCAGCTTGGCGGCTGCCTGTGACTCCGAGCAGGGAAAGTCCCGCCCAACTGTCAACATCTTCGCAGACGCACGTCTCCAGCAACTTGGTTCTAGTGGACCCGCTGCCTCGACACCTGCGCGACATTCCAGGTAGGCGCCGCTGGTGTGATCCCCCGTGCGGCATCGTGTGGTTGGTGCGCTCCTGTCTTGCAAAGCGATGGGAGCCAACATGTTCGACAAGGCAAGAGGCCGCGATTACCGATGGATCGGCGTCGTCTTCCTGCAAGGACTGCAAGCCGACGAGGTCATCGGCCTGATCGACCGGAGCGGAGCATCCGCTGCGTTCGATTACCTGCAACTACGGGACTTCGGCGCTCCGACGACCGATGCAGCCCTCGAGAATGGGTACGTCTACGACCACATCCCGGCCGGCCGCACCGACCACATCATTGAGCATGACGGCTCTCCGTACGCGCTGACCTACAGCAGGACGTACCGGTACGTTTCGCTGTTGCGGTGGCATCCGCTTGAATCTGAAGCGGGACCTGCACGGCCGGCTCCCCGTCGGGACGACGACATCTGGGCCGCCCCGCGCTCAACTCGCTTGGCCGAGCGCACGGTCACGCTGTGAAAGACACCGCCGTCACCGAGCGGATGCACACGGCCGCGTTGGTCGAGCCGCGCGGCGAGCTGCGCAGCGACCGTCGAGCCCGCCGGCGAGAGGCCGCGAAAATCGAAGCGGATGCCCAGAAGGCCAAGACCGTCGCCGCCCGCACCCGCTGGCACGCCGAGCGGGACGAAGCACGATCAGGCGCGTACCTGCCCAAAGGTGGCGAAGCTGGCCCCGCGCAACTGCGAACGCACGGCCTGCTCCGGCTGCCCAAACACCAAGACACCACGGCAACGCTGTCCGGCCACTACCCCTTTCTCGCCGAGGCCGGACTCGGCTCGGCCGGCGTCTTCGTCGGGCAGGACCTCTACTCGGGCGGATCCTTCGTCTACGACCCCTGGGTGCTTTATCAACAGGGAATGATCACCGCTCCCAACATCGTGTTGGCCGGCATCGTCGGCTCGGGCAAGTCGTCGTTGGCGAAGTCGCTCTACACCCGCTCACTCCCTTTCGGTCGCCGCGTCTACGTTCCGGGCGATCCGAAGGGCGAGCACACCGCCGTAGCCGAGGCCGTCGGTGGCAAGGCCATCATCCTCGGGCACGGTCTCCGAAACCGGCTCAACCCCCTCGACGAAGGCCATCGGGCAGCATCCGTTTCGGATGCTGAGTGGTCGGCGCAGCTGGCCGCCCGGCGTCGCGATCTGATTGGTGCCCTCGCTGAAACCGTGCTCGATCGGGCCCTCAGTCCACTTGAGCACACGGCGATCGACCTTGCCCTGGCCGATGCCGTGCGCAGCGCCGAGGTGCCTATCCTGCCGATGGTGGTGGATCGCATCCTCTCCCCCAACCCCGAGGACGACGAAGGCCGCCTCGCGGACGACGGCCGCCTTGTCGGGCACGCGCTGCGCCGGCTGGTGGCCGGCGACCTCGCCGGACTGTTCGACGGACCCTCCACCGTGCGCTTCGACCCCTCGCTTCCGATGGTCTCGCTCGACCTGTCGCGAGTGGCGGAGAACTCGACCCTCATCTCGGTGCTGATGACGTGCTCGTCGGCCTGGATGGAGTCCGCCCTCGCCGATCCGGACGGCGGCCAGCGCTGGGTCATCTACGACGAGGCGTGGCGGCTCATGGCATATCCGGCGCTGCTGCGCCGAATGGATGCCCAGTGGCGGCTCGCCCGCCACTTCGGCATCGCCAACATGCTCATCTTCCACAAACTCAGCGACCTCGACAACGTCGGCGACTCCGGATCCGCCATGCGCGCGCTCGCGTCATCGCTGCTGGCCAACGCCGAGACGCGAATCGTCTACCGGCAGGAACCGGACCAGCTCGGCTCCACGGCGAGCGCACTCGGGCTGAGCCGAACCGAGCAGAAACTGCTGCCCGCGCTTGGCACCGGTCAGGGGTTGTGGCGGGTGAAGGATCGCAGTTTCGTCGTGCAGCATCAGCTGCATCCTGATGAGCTCGCGGCCTTTGATACGACAGCACGGATGACCTCAGATTCCCGTAAGTTCACGTTTTCTGAAACCGCATAGGCCAGGAACCCACGGGTTCACACTCTGGGCAATAACTGCGCACCTTGTATTTGATTGAGGAGGCCTGGCCATGGATGAAGAACGTGAAGCACGCATGACCCTTGCCGCGCTGTCGGAGCCCGGCGACACCATCACGGGAACACTTGTCGCCCGGCTCAGTGCCGCGGAGACCGTGCATCTCATCACCTCGGGCGATCGACTGCCCAACGGCATCGACCCGGCCGAGGGAGAACTCTGGCTGCGACGGCTGGCCCCGCGCATCAACCCAGGCCAGATCGACCGGATCTTGTCCGACATGGAACGCCACGACCTGCGCCTGCTCACTCCCGAGGACCTCGACTGGCCCGGCGAATTGCAGCAGCTCGGCACGAGCGCGCCGATCGCCCTCTGGCTCAAGGGCGACCCGAGCCAACTTTCCACGCCACTCCCCGGCCGCGTCACCATCGTCGGCGCCCGCGCGTCGACGGCGTATGGGAGCCAAGTGGCGACGGAGCTGGCCTCAGAACTCGCCTCGCAGGGCCGCACGATTGTGTCCGGCGGCGCCTACGGCATCGACGGATCAGCACACCGAGCAGCCACCGTCTCCTTCCCCGGCTCGACGATCGCCGTGCTCGCCACGGGCCTCGACCGGCTCTACCCGACCGGCCACGAGCAACTCTTCGAACGCATCGAACAAAGCGGCGGCCTGCTCGTCAGCGAACTCCCGCCCGGTTCCGCACCGACGCGGTGGCGTTTCCTCCAACGCAACCGGATGCTCGCAGCCCTCTCCGGCGCGACCGTCGTGGTCGAGGCAGGCCATCGATCCGGCTCCCTCAACGTCGCCGGGCAGGCCCACGCGCTGGGCCGGCCGGTCGGTGCAGTCCCCGGACCGGTGACGAGCCCGGCGAGCGCCGGCTGCCACCGACTGATCCAGGAGGGTCTTGCGAACCTGATCATCGACGCACAGGACGTGACCGACCTATTGGACTCCACCGCCGGCTTCTCCGGCGATCGCACATTCGCTTACTCCCCCACGCGACGGTTCAGTCGCACCGGCCCGGACCTGAAATTCTAAGCGGATGTCCACCCCGCGACCGCAGACCGCTCTCGGCGACGAGCTGTCCAACCTTGGAATCGGACTCCTGATCGGTGGGGCAGCGTTGGCCCTCCTACTGCGCGCCGCCGGTGTTGTTGCGGCCTGGGCGACGGGCATTGCGCAACCGGCTGGCGGTCCAGCGACCGGGCTCGCGGTTTTTCTCAACCCGGGTAGCCCAGCGGCAGCACTGAAGGCGCCGGGATTGAACGCATTCGCGTATTGGCTGACGGCGATTCTGCTGGTGGGGCTGGCATCTGCTTTGGCAATTGGGTTGTGGCGCGTGTTTCGAGGTGCGGGGCTCACGGCGAAGATCGATCCGCACCGCATCGCCGGCATCGCAACCCGGGCCGAGGTATCTCGTGCCGCGTCGCATTCGGCCATCATGAAGCGCGCCGCGCATCTTCGACCGTCGCTCGCAAAGGCAAGCCCCAGCGATGTCGGGTATCGAATCGGGCGATCCCGCAATACCGCAGTCTGGGCGAGCGTCGAAGACTCGATCCTCGTCATCGGCCCGCCGCGCTCCGGCAAAGGGGCGCACATCGTGATCAACGCAATCCTCGATGCCCCCGGCCCGGTCGTGACAACTTCGACGCGTCCCGACAACCTCACCACGACGCTGCGCGCCCGGCAACGGATGGGCCCGGTCGCGGTCTTTGATCCGCAGCAGCTGGCGGCGGGCGTACCGGTGGGACTGCGATGGTCGCCGATCCGCGGCTGCGAAGACCCGCTAACCGCGATGATCCGCGCGGCCGGACTCGCCGCCGGAACCGGACTGGCCGCGGGCGGCGTCGACGGCGGCGGATTCTGGGAAGCCAAGACCCGCACGGCACTGCAATCAATGCTCCACGCCGCAGCGCTCGACCACTGCTCGCCTGCTGACCTCTTCCGGTGGACCCTTGACCCGGCTGCCGCACACGACGCCGTATCCATCCTGCTGAGTACCCCCGCGGCGGCCACCGGCTGGGGCGACTCGCTCCGGGCCACGCTCGAAGCCGACCCGCGCACGCGCGACTCCATCTGGCAGGGAGTGTCCCTGTCGCTGGGAGCCTTGGCTGACCCTCGAGTATTGGATGCCGTCTCGCCGCCGGAGGGTGAGGAGTTCGACCCCGAAGGGTTCTTGCGCAGCAACGGCACCCTGTATTTGCTCGCCACCGGTGCCGGGTCGAACAACTCGGCCGCACTCGTTTCGGCGTTCGTCGAGGACCTCGTCGAGACCGCGCGCCGCATCGCCGCCCGAAGCGCCGGTGCAAGGCTCGACCCGCCCCTGCTGCTTGCGCTCGATGAGATCGGCAACCTCGCGCCACTCCCCTCCCTCCCAACACTGATGGCGGAGGGTGGTGGCACGGGCATCACCACGATGCCGGTGCTGCAGTCACTCGCGCAGGCGCGCACGAAGTGGAGCGACAACGCGGCCGGCACTATCTGGGACTCGTCCATCGTCAAGATCGTGCTCGGCGGAGGATCCAACTCGCGTGACCTGCACGATCTCTCCACCCTCATCGGTGACCGCGACGAATCAACCGACTCGACGACCATTGGCGATCGCGGGTCGCGATCATCGCAACGTTCTATCCGCCGCGTACCGATCATGCCGCCCGACACCATCCGCACCCTCCCGTTTGGCACCGGCCTGATCATGCTCCGCGCGGCCCCGCCGATCATCGCGAGCTTGCAGATGTGGACGGCCCGCTCGGATGCCAAGGAGCTGCGCGGCAATCGCAAGGAAATCGAAGGTTTGATGCGGTTACCGACGCGGGGCCTGCCAGAATCGGACCCTGCTAAGCATCCGGACTGACGATCTAAGTCGAGGTCGCTAGGCTGCGCCCTCGCAAGCAGATGCTGTCAGCGGCGGTGACCTGATGCATCCTCTCGAGCCCTCTGACAATTGAAAATATTCACCGATCCGGCAGGCTAGCGGCATGGAGTGTTCTGCGCACCTCCTAGTGAGCGCGGACCACGATGGTCTGTCCCAATTACAGGAGGTTAAGTCCCATGGCATTTCACATCCAGCAATCACTGTCCGGTTTCATCGCTTCCGACCCGCAGCAGTCGGTCACCGAGAACGGCGACGCCCGCTTCTACGTGCGCATCGGCCAGCCGCACTTCCGTCACGAATACAGCGGCAGCTTTACCGCGCTCGAGCCGACGTTCCACGACCTCGTCGCCTACCGCGCCACCGCCGAACGGGCTCTCAACCGACTTGCCAAAGGTGACAGCTTTATCGCCGAAGGGTATGTGCACACCTTCCAGGTCGAGCGCGACGGCGAAGTCATTCAACGCGAAGAGTTCGTTGCCAAGAAGATCGGCCATGATCTCGCTCGCACCAACTATCAGGTCGACCGTACCCATCTCGACTCTTCGGACACCGCGCGGGATACCGAAGTAAAACACGAAGCGGAAGCGGCACACACCGGCTCGGGGCGGTGAACCACGGATGGCCGAGTCCTTAGCGGAGTGGGCATCCGGCGATCACGACGACGCCTTTCGAGAAAGCTCGTTGGACGATCTCGACGGGCCGCTTACGCCGGAGCCACCACATCCGATCAACTGGAACCGGCTCAGCGCCGACGACGCTGAGGCCGAATGGATCGAACTCAACCGGTGGGTGAACTGGCTGCGGCGCACCTACGGGCTGTCGGCATCCGTCGTGCCACCATTCTGGCACCGGCACCCCGAACTCGTCTGGGAACTCTCCGCCCTGCACCTGCACTGGCTCGGCGCCTACGACCCCGACCAGCACGGCTCCGCCCCGCTCGGCTGGCATCGCGACTTTGCGGATGCCCGCCAGCGGCTCCGCGACTGGGTGGCAGTTTCGGGTACGCGGCTGGAACGCGACCGGCCTACTCGGCAGACCGCTTGGCCGGGAGAACCGCCGGCCGGCACGGTCGAAGACGTGGTCATCGGCGACCGCGACGAGGACTTCGTGCAGTTCGTTGTCGACGACGTCGCAAGACGGCGTGAGGCCGAGGCCACGATTTGCGCTCGCCCTGATCTTTTCTGTGTCGACGACGGTTGAAAATTGAGCCAAAAACGACGGTGAAAATTGAGCCACCGGATCACGATTGATGGCATCCGACAACGCCCGAAGTAACACAGCGCCCCTTTGCCCGGGTGACTCAGAGTCTTAGCGCACGGACGCGAAGCCTCCGTCAACCGGCAGGAGCTGTCCGGTGATGAAATGGGACGCATCGCTGGCGAGAAACACCAGCACCGGAGCAAGGTCCGTGTCGGCGTTGCCAAATTTTCCACCCAACGGGATTGACTGTCGGATCTGCTCGTCATAGGCTGCGAGCTCGTCCGAATTCAACGAGCTACGGTATTTGTCGAACATGGGCGTATTGACGTACGGCAGGACGGCATTGACGCGGATGCCGTCGGGTCCCCATTCCCTCGCGACGGTGCGAGTCCATGTGTGCACGGCGGCCTTTGACGAACCATAGGTGGCATTGGTCAACTCCCCGGTAAAGCCCGACATCGAACCGAAGTTCACGATCGCACCAGTTGCGGCCGGCTTCATCGCCCGGTATGCGGCCTGGTTGGTGAGCATGGTGCCCAAGACGTTGACACGGTAAATCGTGTCCCAGAGCTTGGGAGTGATGTCCACGGCGGCGGCACTGCGCTGCAGCCCGGCAACGTGCACGAGTACGTCGAGCCGCCGAGATCTGCCACCGCTTCCTCGAAGGCGGCATCGACATCCCCCTTGTCTGAGATGTCAGCGGCCCGGAAGGTGACGCTGCCGGGGCCGGTCGCGGTGGCCGCGGCGGCAACGCGGATGCCCGCTTCGGCGTTCAAATCGAACGAGTGCACTTGCGCACCCTCGCGCGCAATGGCACGCACAATCGCCTCACCGATGCCCTGGGCGCCACCGGTCACAATGATTCTCTTGTTCTCGAGCTTCATGAGTCTTCTTCCTTTGAGGTTGCGGTGGAGCGGGTCAGCGGACGCTAACGAGGCCGCCGTCAACGGGCAGCATCTGGCCGGTGATGAAGTGGGAATCGTCGCTGGCGAGAAAGACCATGACCGGGGCGAGATCCTTGGTCGCGTCGCCAAATTTACCGGTCAATGGAATCTGCACTGCCGTTTCGGCGTCGTGGGCGGCGAGGGCTTCCGTGGTCATCGCATCGCGGAAGGCCTGGTACATCGGGGTCACCATGTAGGGCATGACCGAATTGACGCGAACGCCCGCCGGTCCCCACTCGCGTGCGACGCTGCGTGTCCAAGTGTGGATGGCGCCCTTGGTCGCCCCATAGACGGCGTTGTTGGGTTCTGCGGTCAGGCCGGCCTCGGAGCCGAAGTTCACGATGGCGCCGCCACCGGCGGGCTTCATCATGCGATAGGCCGCGCCATTGGTGTACATGGTGCCGAAGACGTTAATACGAAAGATGAGCTCGAGAAATGCGGTGTCAACATCGTGGGCGTCCTGGAAACGCTGGATACCAGCGACGTTCACGAGCACGTCGAGACCGCCCATGTCGGCCGCTGCGGCGTCGAAGGCTGCGTCAACGGATGCCCGATCACTGATGTCGAGGCGGGCAAAGGTGACTCGTCCCGGACCCGCGGCGGTGGCAGTCGCGGCGACTGCCTGGCCGGCCTCCTCGTTGAGGTCGAAGCTGGTGACGATCGCACCAGCCGCAGCGTAAGCGGCCACGGTCGCACCGCCGATTCCCTGGGCTCCGCCGGTCACGATGATGCGTTTGTTGGTGAGTTTCATGGTCCTTGCTCTCCATTGATGGAACCGCCCCGCTCGAAACCGAGCATGGACTGAGGCGCTTCAGCCGCCCGCTTCCAATTATGGCACCTAGTACCGGAACTAGGCTGAGTGCCGGCATGGCAGAGTTGGGGACATGCACGACACGAGAGATATCAAGCGGCGTTTACCCGGTCGGCCGGCAGTGTTATCGCGTTCCGCCATCGAAAATCACGCCGTCCAGCTGTTTCATGAACACGGGTTTGCCGAGACGACGATTGAGATGATTTCAGCGGCGAGCGGGGTCAGCCGTACCAGCTTTTTTCGCTACTACTCCTCGAAATCCGAGATCATCTGGTCCGCTTTCGATGAGCACACGGCACGCCTTCGGCGGCGTTTTGAATCCTCGCACGCTGACCTTCGGCCGGTAATGGACGTCGTCAGGCACCACGTCGTGGACAACCTGCGGGATTCCGTCGACGTTGAGGGACTGTGGACGCGCCGGTTCCAGATTCTGGACTCCTCCCCCGAACTACGTTCCGAGGTCTCAGCGCATTGGATCAGCTGGGGCGCGGCGGTTGCCGAGTACGTTGCCCAATCGACCGGGCGAGACGTGGGCGATGTGCTGCCGCAGAGTATCGGTGGAGCCGTGCAGGGCGCCTTCCTGACAGTGTTAAGGCGCTGGCTGACGCACGCGAATCCGACGATCGATCTCATGTCCGAGCTCGACGACGACCTCATGCCCCTCTGTCGAGTCATGCAGTCCTGGATTGACGAATAGAGAATCCTGGAGGTATTCGCACCATGAGCGCCGTTTGTTTAGGTTGCAGACCATCAGCAAAGGAGTGCTGATGCTCTGCAACCTGCCTGACGCACGATCTAGCGACAGTATCGTGCGGGGGTGCCCCAGAACACTGTCGAAAATCGAGCGGTCAGGAGTTCAGGCCGCGACTACCTTGCTTTCTATAGTCGCGGGAGCTGTACCACCGATTGTCGCCGTCACTTGCGCCGCTGCATGCATCAACCGGTCGAGGTAACGCTTTACGTCATCGCCGCTCAGCAGGCGAGGAAGCTGGTAAACGCTGAGAAGCAACACGACGTCGCCCGCCTCGTCGAACACCGGCGCACTGATGACACGCACGTGGTACTGCTGGTTTCCCTCGAGTTCGGCCGGCTCGTATCCGTCGAGAACCAAGCTCCCGGCCGCGGCCATCAATTCATCCGTTTGCTCCCTAGTCGCATTGCGGAGGGGCAGGGCCGCCACAGCGCGCTCGAACCGCACCTGTTCGTCGCTCCTGAGCACTAGGGACCAGCCTCGAGAACGCACCCGGTCCACGGCGTTTCGCACCAGGGTGCTATCGATACCTGGCCCGGCAGAGGCCACCCAAGTATCAATGGCCGCATCATCCTTCCACGCGATGAGCGGCAGGGCCAGAGGCGGAGCGAACGGCATCCGCTGGCCGAGGCGAATGTGCGGAGCCGTACCCAGACTGTTCGCAACACTGCTTCCGATCAGGACAAGCTGGTCCCCGATCACAATTGATGCGCAGATTTCGGCGTTGAGCTCGTTGGCCGCAGCACCCATTTCTGTGCGCGCCTGGTCAACAATTCGCAGCGGATGAAATAGATCGGCCTCGGCGGGAGCGGTCAGCGACGTCGACGCGAATCGGCCATATCCACCCTGGAAGAAGATCAGGGGCGAGTGCAGAACATGCACGTCCAGTGCCAGCACCTTGCCGATCACCACGTCATGGTCACCGGCATCGATCACCGAGTCGATCTCACACTCGATCCAACCAATGCTGTCCGCAATGCGTGGTGTCATCGCAGGCGACATCGACCAGTCAATCGAGGTGAATTTCTCGTCCTGTTTACGAGCCAACTGTCTACAGACGCCCTCCTGGGCGGCGCTCAGAATATTGACGCAAAAGCGTCCCGATTCGCGGATCACGGGAAAGGTCGATGAACGCTTATCGGGCAGAAAGGCCACCAAAGGCGGGTCCAACGACACCGACGTGAAGGATCCCACGGTCATCCCGACGGGATGCCCGTCGCTATTCAGTGAAGTCACCGCCACCACCCCCGTTGGAAAGTGGCCGAGCACGGTTCTGAAATGCCGCGCGTCCATTGGCTGGTCTGTAATTGCAGATGTCACCGTGATCACCTCTTCGTGCTCATCGTGGTGGCAATATCGCCACACTCGTCAGCGTAAGTTCTCTCGCCCAACCTGTCAACGTTCTCGTTGAAAATCAGCAAGGGTGACGCAGGGAGGAGTCGTACTGAAGTCATGTCAATCAATCCTCCAGGGGCTTGAGGTGCTCGTGCTGATGCTGACTTCTCTTCAGCGCGATGAGTCCGACCAAACTGATGGCGGCCACAAAGATTGTGTAGAAGGATGCCGCGAGCGGATTCTGGGTGACCAGCAGGATGTAGGTGATGATGTACGGCGCTGAGCCGCCGAAGATTGCCACCGCCACCGCATAGACCACGGCAACGCCTGTCGCACGATCTCGCGTGGGAAAACGCTCCGACAGAAAGGCCGGCATGGGGCCGCCGATGATGCCGATGAGCAGGCCGGCCACGAACAGACTGAACAGACCACCGACGAACCCGAGCCCAATGAGCAGATACAGGGGGTATGAGAGCACCAGCGTGGCCACTGTGCCGAAGAGCAGCACTGGGGCGCGACCAACCCGGTCCGACAGAGCACCGAAAATGGGCATGGAGCAGGCGCCAACTAGGCCGGTGACCAGTGACAACCCATAGGCCTCCACGAACGACATCCCATAACCCGAGGAGAGAAATGTGGGCATGCCCACCTGGAAAGTATTCCCCAGTGCGTTGTAGACCACGAGCACGGCAACGGTGATCATGAGATACGAGGGGGTGTAGCGGATGCGAGACGGCGCCAGCGCGGTCGTTTCACCAGCCGCACGCCGGGCCAGAACCTCTTTGAAGTGGGGGGTCTCGTCGACCTTGAGGCGGATGATCAGGGCGGAGATGCCCATCGGTGCGGCCAGCAGAAACCCGATGCGCCAGCCCCAGTCGGCCAGATCCTCCGCGGACAGCGTGACTGCCAGAAACGTCGCCACGCCGCCACCGAGAACGTAGCCGATGGACGTACCGAAGAAGCTCCAGGACCCATACAGTCCGCGTTTTCCCTCGGGGGCGTTCTCGATCATGAGCGACACGGCTCCACCCATTTCGCCTCCGCCCGACAGGCCCTGGGCGATCCGGCAGAGCACGAGGATTACCGTTGCCCACATGCCAATTTCCGAAACTGTGGGAAGCAGGCCGATGGCCGTGGTGGCAATGGACATGATGAGGATAATGGCGACCAGGACCGGGCGGCGGCCGCGCGAGTCGGTCAGCCGACCGAAGATGACCGCACCGATCGGGCGCAGGAAGAAGGCTAGCGCGAAGACCATGAAGGTCAAGAGGATGCTTGCCGTGGGATCGGCACTCGGAAAGAAGAGTGGAGCGATGATCGGGGCCATAAAGCCGTAGATCGCGTACTCGTACCACTCGATCACGTTGCCGAGGGATCCAGCGATCAATGCTCTGCGAGACGCCTTGAGGTCAATGACCCGTACTGTCGGCGACAGCACTGCAGATTCTTGTGCCATGGAGCACTCTCTCTCGATCGTGAGACGGAAGCGTGGCCATGGGAGGCGACGTCATCGTCGGGTGGCTGTCGGCGGGGAGAAGCCCTCACCTTCGCTCTAGGGTTGCACGAAGAACGGATGTCGTCAACGCTTGTGTAGAAAATGGGAAAATTCAAAGCACCCCTCGTCCGTGAAATTAGTCAACGTTGCAGTTGACGACCCGACTGATCGAACCTAGACTTCACAGCAACACGACTCGTAGGCGACACGGCACGAGAAAAAACAGTCTCCGGAGGGCGCACTCAATGACGATTTCTTCCTCGATAATTCGACTCCCGCACACGGACTCTCGCGAGCCTGCCAGAACTTGGACCGTCGAAGGCAGGGTCATCCACGGCGATGAGCGTGGACGCACCCTCGGCTTTCCCACGGCCAATCTGGCCCTTGATCAGCTCGGCCTCGCGGATGGCGTCTGGGCCGGTGTGGCGACCTGGACCGACTCTGACGGGGTGTTGGAAAGCCACCCTGCCGCCATCTCGATCGGTCGCAGACCCACGTATTACGGTGGTGCGGGCATCCGTTTACTCGAGGCTTTCCTGCTGGACTTCACCGGGAACCTCTATGAGAGGCATCTAATCGTCTCCCTCCGGCAGCGCATCCGCCCGCAACGACGGTTCGCGAATTCAGAGGAACTCGTGCAGCAGCTGCGCGACGATGTCGCCGCGACCCGTGCCTGGGCAGGAAACAGCTACCAACCCGGCGACGTGCGCCGCGGGCGGTTCGGGCCGACCAGCCGCAAGAACCCAAGTCCGGCCTCCTACGCACACGTGCAGGAACGCCGACGAATGAATCGCGAGAACCGGGTTCGCGATGCGGTCGCCGTATTGGCGCCGGATGAGGTGACGCACGACCGGATAGCGGAGCTGTCCGGCATCCCACTGAACTATTTGATGTGGGCCTACTCGGACTGCCAGGCCTTGCTCGCGGTCGGATCCGACTCGGAGGCGCCCAGCTGATCTGACGATCTCCCAGCCCGTCTGGCTAAGAGCGAGCGTGTATCTTTGAAGAACTCAATCAAAGGACGCACTGTGTCAAGTTCGACCCCACTCACGATCGATCCGATTGCGGAGGCGCGTCGCCAGTGGGCGGAGCACGGGTGGGCAGACGCCGCAGACGGCATGGCAGCACTGACCTCGATCATGCGCGTTCAGCAACTCATGCTCGCTCGCGTCGAGGCCACGCTCAAAGCCTACCGACTGTCATTCGCGCGGTACGAGATGCTGGCCCTTCTGAGCTTCACCCGCGACGGAGCGCTGCCGATGGCCAGCGCAAGTGCGCGACTGCAGGTTCACCCCACGAGTGTGACCAACACGGTCGACCGGCTGGAACGCGACGGTCTGGTGTGTCGCACAGCGCATCCGACGGATGGCCGGGCCACCCTGATCGTGCTGCAAGACGCCGGCCGCAAGCTGGTTGCCGAGACGACCGCCCGCCTCAACGGTGAGGTCTTCACCGAGCTGGGTCTGGAGCAGGACGACATGACGAATCTCATCCGCATCCTCGCCCGCTTTCGACGGAGCGCGGGCGACTTCCTGGACCCGCAGGTACAACCCGAACCGTTGTAAGGCACCGCGCCACCGCGCGGTGCCGCGCGCACCTTGAAGGGCCGTGCGACACCACGCACAGGGTTAGCTGTGGCTGAAAACGGGCTCCCGCTTCTCGACGAACGCTGCCATGCCCTCGGTCTGATCGCTCAGTCCAAACGTGGCGTGGATCGCCCGCCGCTCGAAGCGCACCCCCTCGGCAAGCGTTGACTCGAAGGCGACATTCACCGATTCCTTTGCGGCGTACGCGACGGGGAGTGACTTGCCAGCGATCAGAGTCGCGGTGGCGATGGCGTCGTCGAGCAGGTCTGCGGCTGGAACGATGCGAGCGACCAGCCCGGCGCGCTCGGCCTCCTCGGCGCCCATGATGCGCCCGGTCAGAATCAGCTCCATGGCCTTGGCCTTACCGATCGCCCGGGTGAGGCGCTGCGTTCCGCCCATACCGGGAATGACTCCGAGGTTGATCTCGGGCTGGCCGAATTTCGCCGTATCGCTCGCCAGGATGAAGTCGCACATCATGGCGAGCTCGCAGCCACCGCCGAGGGCGTACCCTGACACCGCAGCGATCGTGGGCGTGCGCACAGAGGTGAAGCCGTCCCAGCCGGCAAACATGTTGCCAACGTAGGCGTCCTGGTAGCTCTTGCTCGACATTTCAGTGATGTCAGCGCCGGCCGCGAAGGCGCGTTCAGAACCCGTGAGCACGATGGCTCCGATGTCCATGTCGGCATCGAATGCCTTGGCCACCTGCACCACCTCGTGCATGAGGGCCTCGTTGAGCGCATTGAGCGCCTTCGGGCGGTTGAGCGTGATGATGCCGACGCGTCCGCGTCGCTCCACCAGGATGTTGTCGTACTCGGTCATGATGCGTCCTTTGCGTCGCTACGTGGTTTGGTATCGCTGTGCAGGCGGATGTCCTTGATGATCGCCGAAAAGTCCTGTCCTCCACCGTTCTCATCGGCGAAACGGCGGTAGATCTCGGCCGCGATCGGGCCGAGTTCGGCCGCGACACCGGTCGATTCGAGCGCGTCCAGGGCCAGCCCGAGGTCTTTGGCCATCAGCGCCCCGGCGAACCCGGGCTGGTAGTCACGGTTTGCCGGGCTGGCGGGCACCGGGCCGGGAACGGGGCAGTTGGTGGTCAGCGCCCAACACTGACCGGATGCCGTCGACGCGACGTCGAAGAGGGCTTGGTGGGTCAGGCCCAGCTTCTCCCCGAGCACGAAGGCCTCGCTGACGGCGATCATCGAGACACCCAGGATCATGTTGTTGCAGATCTTGGCGGCCTGGCCGGCGCTCGGCGCCCCACAGTGCACGATGCGGGCACCCATTGCGGCGAGAACGGGCTCAGCGAGGGCGAAATCCGCCTCCAGCGCGCCCACCATGAACGCGAGGGTACCGGCGGTCGCGCCGACGACACCGCCCGAGACTGGAGCATCGATGTTTCGATGACCGGCTTCGACAGCCATATCGTGGGCGACCTTGGCGTCGTCGACGGCAATCGTCGACGAGTCGATGAAGAGGGTGCCCGGCTTGGCGATCGTCAGAAAGCCAGGGTTCTCTGCGCTGCCCCGGTAGGCGTCGATCACGTGGCGCCCGGCCGGGAACATGGTGATGACAATATCCGCGCCGGTCACGGCCTCTGCCGCGGTCTCGGCCACGGTCAGCCCGCTCGCCCGCGCTGCGTCGACGGCGGCCGGGCTGAGGTCAAATCCCGTCACGGTGTAACCCGCCGTGACGAGGTTGAGTGCCATCGGGGAGCCCATGTGCCCGAGGCCGAGAAATGCAATGGAGGTGTTCATCGTCGTCCTTTTCTTCGGCGCCGTCAGAAGACTGACGGGCCCGGTACGTGATCAGAAAATGTGAGGTGCGGCTCGCCCTGTTCGAGCGGCGAGAAATAGCCAGCGATCGTGGCAGGCATCACGCCGTCAAGCGTCGGTGGTGACCACCGCGGTTGGCGGTCCTTGTCGACCACCTGAGCACGTACTCCCTCAGAGAAATCGTGCGAGCGATGGGCCCGCACCGAGACTCGAAACTCCTGCTCGAGGGCGGCTTCAAGGCTCGGCAGGTGCGCGGCGCTGCGCAGCGCAGCGAGCGTGACCGCCAACGCCGTTGGCGACTTTGCGCCCATCGCCTCCGCCGCTGCCCGCGCCTCGTCGGTAGCGAGGGTGTTCAATCGGTCGATGATGGCCGCAACGCTGTCGGCCTCGAAGGCGTGGTCGATCCAAGGCCGCTGAGCCCTGAGCGGCGGGGCGGGTGCGGCCTGGGCGAGCGCTGCGATCGCGGGGGCGGCATCCGTCGTTGCCAGAAGCGCAATGAACTGCGCAATCCGATCGGACGTGATGAATGAATCGGCCAGACCGAGCGTGATCGCATCTGCCGCCCGCACAAAACCGGCCGTCAGCGCGAGAAATGTGCCCAGCTCGCCCGGCGCATGGGAGAGCAGCCAGGTTCCGCCGACGTCCGGCACGAAACCGATTCCGGTTTCGGGCATTCCGAGCGACGAGTGCTCGGTCACGACCCGATGCGAACCGTGCGCGGACAGCCCGATGCCGCCGCCGAGCACGAGTCCGTCCATGATCGCTACAAAGGGCTTCGCATACCTCGAGATGTTGGCGTTGAGGCGGTACTCATCCTGAAAGAAGGCAGCAGCGGCCGAGCCGTCACCGGTGGTGGCGTCACGGTAGAGCGAGAGGATGTCCCCGCCCGCGCAGAGCCCACGGTCGCCGCTTCCGGTCAGCAGCACGGTACGCACCTGGGGGTCGTCGGCCCAGTCGTCGAGCATCGACTGGATGGCGGTCACCATGCCGTGGGTGAGCGCGTTGATCGCTCTCGGCCGGTTCAGGGTGATGTGGCCGACCTGCCCGATGCGGGCGAAAAGCACCTCTGGCACGAAGTGTCCCTCGGGCTCCGCCGGCGCCAGCGCGGTCATGCCGCGTCATCCACGAGGGCACGGCCAACGATGAGACGCATGATCTCGTTTGACCCCTCGAGAATCTGGTGCACCCGCAGATCGCGCACGACCTTTTCGATGCCGTAGTCCGCCAGATACCCGTAGCCGCCGTGCAGTTGCAGCGCGGCGTTGGCCGCGGTGAAACTGACATCCGTGGCAAAGCGCTTGGCCATCGCGCACAGCGAGACGACGTCGGGGGCGTTCGTGTCGAGGGCCCAGGCGGCGCGTCGCAGCAGCCCCCGTGCGGCCTGCAGCTCGGTCTCCATGTCGGCGAGCGTGAACAACAGCGATTGCTGTTCCACCAGCAGTTTGCCGAAGGCCCTGCGCTCTTTGAGATACCGCACGGCCTGATCGAGGGCCCACTGGGCGCCACCGAGGGAACACGCTCCCATATTGACGCGGCCACCGTTGAGACCCTTCATGGCGATGTGAAAGCCGGTTCCCTCCTCGCCGAGCAGGTTGGCGACCGGAACGCGCACGTTGTCGAACACCACCTGGCGGGTGGGCTGTGCGTTCCAGCCCATCTTTTTCTCATTGGGGCCAAACGAGAGCCCCGGAGTGCCGTCGGGCACGACGATGGCGCTGATGCCCTTCGGTCCCGGCCCGCCGGTGCGTGTCATCACGATGTACACGCTTGAGGAGCCGGCACCCGAAATGAACTGCTTCACCCCGTTGATGACGTACTCGTCGCCGTCGCGCACAGCGGATGTCGTCAGCGCGGACGCGTCGGATCCGGCCTCCGGCTCGGTGAGGCAGTAGCTGCCGAGCTGCTCCATCGAGGCGAGGGCGGGAACCCACTGCTGGCGCTGCTCCTCGTTGCCGTAGGTGTCGATCATCCAGACCACCATGTTGTGGATCGAGATGTACGCCGCAATAGCCGTATCACCCTTGGCAATCTCTTCGAAGATGAGCACGGCGTCGCTGCGGGTCAGGCCGGCTCCGCCGACGTCTTCCTGCGCGTAGATGCCGCCGAGACCTAGTTCACCGGCCTCGCGCAACACGTCCACCGGAAAGTGCTTGGTCTGATCCCATTCGATCGCGTGGGGGGCCAGCGCGGAGGTGGCAAAATCCCGTACGGCGCCGACGAGTGCCTCTTGGTCCTCAGTAAGGTCGTACATGTCAGTGCATCTGGGGCATGACGAAGCTCGCGCCCTCTTTGATTCCGGAGGGCCAGCGCGACGTGACCGTCTTGGTTTTCGTATAGAACTTGAACGAATCGGTACCGAACTGGTTCAGATCGCCAAAGCCGGACTTCTTCCACCCCCCGAAGCTGTGGTACGCGATGGGCACCGGAATCGGAACGTTCACTCCGACCATGCCGGTGTTGACGCGGGCCGTGAAGTCGCGGGCGGTGTCACCATCGCGGGTGAAGATGGACACCCCGTTGCCGTACATGTGCTCCGACGGCAGACGCAGGGCCGCCTCATAATCTTCGGCACGGGTGACGATGAGCACCGGGCCGAAGACCTCTTCCAGGTAGATCCTCATCGACGGGGTCACGTGGTCGAAGAGTGTCGGGCCGAGATAGAAACCGTTCTCAAAGCCGTCGACGACGAAACCGCGCCCGTCGGCGAGCAGTTCGGCACCCTCATCGATGCCGATCTGAATGTACTCGGAGACCTTCGCCACGGCGGCCTCCGACACGAGGGGGCCGTAGTCGGAGTTTGGGTCGAGGGCCGGGCCGACCTTGAGGCTTCTGACCCGCTCGACGAGTTTGGCCACGAGCGCGTCAGCCGTGGCCTCTCCCACGGGCACCGCGACGGAAATGGCCATGCAGCGCTCCCCCGCTGAACCATATCCGGCACCGATGAGGGCATCGGCGACCTGATCCAGATCTGCGTCCGGCATGATGATCATGTGGTTCTTGGCACCACCGAAGCACTGGGCGCGTTTGCCCTGGGCCGCGGCCGTCTCGTAGATGTATTGGGCGATCGGGGTCGACCCCACGAAGCCGATCGCCTTGACTCGATCGTCATTCAGCAGCGTGTCGACGGCTTCCTTGTCGCCGTTGACGACGTTGAACACCCCCTCGGGCAGTCCGGCCTCGATGAACAGCTCGCCGAGGGCCAGCGGAACGGATGGGTCACGCTCCGACGGCTTGAGGATGAACGCGTTACCGGCCGCGAGGGCGGGGCCGGCCTTCCACAGCGGAATCATCGCGGGAAAGTTGAAGGGCGTAATGCCGGCGACGACGCCGAGCGGCTGGCGCATCGAGTAGACGTCGATTCCGGTTCCCGCGCCGGTCGTGTAGTCGCCCTTCAGCAGGTGCGGAGCGCCCACAGCAAATTCGACGACCTCGACTCCGCGCTGGATGTCACCCTTCGCATCCTCGAAGGTCTTGCCGTGCTCGGAGGAGAGCAGCCGGGCGAGTGAGTCCATGTCGCGCTCAACGAGTGCGAGAAAGCGCAATAGCACGCGGGCGCGGCGCTGGGGGTTCCAGGCGGCCCACTCGACCTGTGCAATTTCTGCATTGGCGATGACGGCTTCAACTTCGGCCTGGGAGGCCAGCGGCACGCGTCCCTGCACGGCTCCCGTGCTCGGGTCAAAGACATCGCCGAAGCGACCGGAGGTGCCCTCGATGTGCTTTCCGCCGACGAAGTGGGTCAATTCTCGAACCAGCGTCAATTCCTGAACCATCGAATCTCCTGCTTTCCGGTCACCGCTATGGTGACTCGCTCACGAACAATATACTAGGAAGTACAAGTATTTACTAGGTAGCACAAGTAAATGAAATGGTAGTCGGCAGCGGAATCAGCGCGTGACGGATCCCGTCAGGGCTGCGATGGAGCGCAGAAAGAGCGGCCGCGCGGCGAACCAGGCAGCGACCATGACGATCACCGAGACGGCAAATATCCAGAAACCGACCCAGCTCTCGCTGTCGCTTCCCCCGTACATGTGGTTCAGATTGCGCAACAGGCCGGTACTGAACACCAGCGCCACGTGCACGACGATGAAGAAGACGAAGTAGAGCATCACGGGAAAGTGGATGGCCCTGGCCAGTTCCAACGGATAGGCCCGGTTGAGCGCGACCGCATTTTTGGGCCAGGCACCGGACAGCCGCAGCCCGGTAATGACGGCCAGCGGCGCCGCAATGAACACCGTGACGAAGTAGGCCAGAAGCTGCAGGCTGTTGTAGTTGATCCACCCGTTTTCGGTGGGCCAGTTCAGCGAGGTATACTGCAGGCCGGCGGACAGCGCATTGGGAAATACGTCCCAACTTATAGGCACGAGGCGCAGCCACTGGCCGGTCGCGAAGATCAGCACGTAGAAGACGAGCCCGTTGAGCACCCAGAGCGCGTCGAGGCTGAGGTGAAACCAGAGGGTCAGGCTGATCTTGGCCGGAGGATTCTTGGTTCGCATCAGGCCCGTGTTGTTACGCGTCCAGTTCGCCGTTGGCCGGGTGGTCGTGCGCACCTGCCACCCGCTGCGAATGATCAGCAGCAGGAAGAACGAGCTCAGAAAGTGCTGCCAGGCGAGCCAGGCCGGAAACCCGACGGGAGCCCCGGCCGGCACTGCTGCCTCACCGGGATACTCGGCCAGAAACGACTGGACCCCCGGCAAGGTCCGCAGCCCCTGCGTAACCAGAACGACGGCGGCTAGCCCGACCAGCACCGCCGGAACGATCCAGACCAGCTTGAACCACTTGCTCGTGCGCATGGGCGTGGCCTACTTCTTGCCGCGGGACTCGATCGCCGCGATGAGCTGCGGCACCACGGTGAAGACATCCCCGACGATGCCGAAGTCGGCGATGTCGAAAATGGGGGCGTCCGCGTCTTTGTTGATGGCCACGATCGTCTTGGCGGTTTGCATTCCCGCGCGGTGCTGAATGGCGCCCGAGATGCCGAGTGCCACGTAGAGCTGCGGCGAGACGGTGACACCGGTCTGACCGACCTGGCACGCCTGCGCGACGAAACCGGCATCGACCGCCGCACGGGAGGCCCCTACGGCGGCGCCGAGCGCATCCGCCAGCTGATCTACGAGTGAAAACTTCTCCTGCGAGCCGAGCCCTCGGCCTCCGGACACGACCCGGGTCGCACCGCGCAGCCCCGGCCGGGTCGACGCGACGACGACGTCAATGACCTCATCGATCACGGCCGAGTTGCTGGCGTCGCTCGTCAGCGACACGGTCGTGACGACGGGCACCGCGGCATCCGCTGCCCCTTCGATCACACCTTCGCGAACGGTCACGATCATCGGCCCGCCCTGCACGGTGGATTCGACCGTGTACGCGCCGCCGAACACCGAGTGAGTGGCGACGATGGTCAGGCCCTCGGAGCGCAAGTTGACCGCATCGATCACGAGTCCGGCACCAATTCGCACCCCCAGGCGGGCGGCAACGTCACGGCCTTCGACCGAATTCACCGTCAGAATTGCTCCGGGTGCCAGGGTCGACACGGCCGCGGCCAGGGCGTCGACCTGCGGCGCGACCAGCAGCGTGCCCCCCTGGTCGATCTCGGCCAGGAACACCTGAGCGGCTCCGAGATTACCGAGTCGTTCGACGAGTGCGCTTCCCGCCCCCGGCGTGGTGACCACGACGGCGACCGGAGAGCCAATCCGGGCGGCGGCAGCGAGCAGCGATGAGGTCGAGTCCCTCAGGTCGCCGTTACTGGAAACTTCGATGAGCGCAAGAATGTTCGACATGGACGAGTCCTTTTCCTAAATCAGGTGGCCAGCGACGAGAAAATCCGCGAGCTCGACGCCGGCGTTTCCCTCATCAACGATTTTTGTGCCCGCGGTGCGGGCCGGACGCTTGGTCGCCTGCAGCACCACAGAACGCCCCACACCGGCGAAGGTGACGGCCGGGTCGATGCCGAGGTCGCCGAGCGATGCCACCCGAAAAGGCTTCTTCTTGGCCGACATGATGCCTCGGAAGTTGGGAAAACGGGCCTCCGGCAGGTTCTCGGTGATCGAGATGACTGCCGGCAGGGACGCGTGCACGCGCAGAGTTCCCTGCCCGGTCGCGCGCTCCCCGGCCACCTGGTCAGCGGAGATGTCGACGGACTCCAGAAATGTCATGTGCGCAAGGCCCAGGTGTTCAGCCACCATGGCGGGCACAACGCCGCCACCGCCATCCGTCGACTCGTTGCCCGCGATGACCAGGTCGAATCCGGTGCTCGTGAGCGCGGCCGCGATCGCGGCAGCGGTCCAGCCGGCATCAGCACCCTCAAGCGCGGCATCCAGAACGTGAACGGCCGAGTCGGCACCCATGGCCAACCCCTTACGCAGGCCCACCGTGACCGCTTTCGACCCCATCGACAGCACGACCACTTCGGTGCCCTTGTGGGCGTCTTTGTAGCTCAGCGCCACTTCGAGCGCGCGCTCGTCGATCTCATCGATGACGGCGTCGCTGCCCGCACGATCGATCCAGCCGGTCGTTGGGTCCAGGGTTCGCTCGCCATATGTATCCGGCACCTGCTTCACGAGAACAATGATCTTCACTTTTTCACTCCTTATATATAGGCGAGCCAGGCAGCAAGTACAGCTTCCTCAGTAATATACTAGGAAGGTCTAGCATTTACTAGGACTTAGTTATATATTTTTTAGAGAATCCACCTACGACACCTCTCACCTTTGGAGCAAGAAATGAAGAATTCCGTCATCGTCGCCGGCGCCCGCACACCGATTGGAAAACTGCTCGGCTCGCTCGGCTCGCTCACCGCCGCGGAGCTCGGCGGCGTTGCCGTGCGGTCAGCGCTGGAACGGGCGGGGATCGCCGCTACCGAGGTTGACGCGGTCATCATGGGAAACGTGGTGCAGGCCGGCGTCGGCGCTAACCCGGCCAGGCTTGCGGCAATCAGCGGGGGCATCCCGCTGTCCGTCCCGGCCACAACCGTCAATAAACTCTGTCTTTCGGGCCTCACCGCTCTCGCACAGGCCGACCAGGCCATTCGCACCGGGTACAGCACCATCGTGGTCGCCGGCGGATTCGAGTCGATGACCAACGCTCCCTACCTGCTTCGCGGCGCGCGCAAGGGCTTCAAACACGGCCCCACCGCGCTTGAAGACGCTCTCGACCGGGACGCGCTGACCTGTGGCATCGAACAGCAGAGCATGGGGGCATCCACTGAACAGCACCAGGCCCCCCTGAACATCAGCCGCGCCGAACAGGACGAATTCTCCGCGTCATCCCATCAAAAGGCTGCCGCAGCGATCGCGGCCGGTCGTTTCGCCGGTGAGATCACACCCGTGACCGTGACGACGCGCGCGGGCGACACCATCGTCGACACCGATGAAGGAGTGCGCGGGGGTGCCACTGCCGAGAAACTCAGCGGCCTGCGCCCAGCGTTCGCCGTTGACGGAACGATCACGGCCGGATCATCGGCTCAGCTCTCCGACGGCGGCGCCGCCCTCGTCGTGATGGACAAGGACGAAGCAATCCGTCGCGGGCTCGACTGGCTGGCCGAGATCGTCAGCTACGGTACGGTCGCCGGCCCCGATGCGTCGCTGCTGCTGCAGCCCGCCGGTGCGATTCGGGACGCACTGCGTCGCTCGGGTTCGCTCGCGATCGGTGACCTGGATGTCGTGGAAATCAACGAGGCATTTGCCGGCGTCGCGCTCGCATCGACTCGGCAGCTGGGGCTCGACATCGACCGGGTCAATCCCAACGGAGGATCGATCGCCCTTGGCCATCCCGTCGGGATGAGTGGTGCCCGCCTCGTGCTGACCCTGGCTCTCGAACTGAAGCGTCGCGGCGGCGGCATCGGCGCCGCCGCCCTCTGCGGGGGCGGCGGCCAGGGAGACGCACTCATCATTCGCGTTCCCCGCAACGACTGACGGAAACCAAAAGAGTACACCGCCCTCGCGGACGGTGTACTCTTTTTGGCGGACGGGCGAGCCTAGGCGGTAGCGCCGACCTTCTCGGGAAGCTTGATGCGCGGTGCCACTTCCTTGGACAAAAGCTCCAGCGAGTGGAACCACGGAGCGGGGTCGTCGTAGTAGTCGTGGGATTCGACCTGCAGCGTTCCCCAGCCGCCACTCTTCTCGAAGAGGGTGCTGATCTTGTCCACAACGGTGTCGGGCGAGCCGACCACGAAGACGTTGTCAACGATCCACTCAAGGTTGACGTCGCCTCGCTCGGCGCCGGCGTCCTTGATGAAACCGTCCATCATGCCGAAGCGGAACCAGATCGGGATCAGGTAGTGCTCGAAGCAGTATCCGATAGGGCCCTCCATGACCTCGCGCTTGGCTTCCTTGTCGGTGTCGCCCACGAAGACGGTCTGCGACACGTGGTAGCGGGCCCGGTCGGGCACGTGCCCATTGGCGAGCGCTGCGGTGGAGTAGGTCTCCCAGTGAGTCTTGAGCGCGTCCAGCCCAGAGAAGATGGAGATCGGGCGGAATCCCCGCTCCCCGGCGAATTTCATCGACGGAGACTTCGCGCTGAATCCGGTGACGGCGATCTCCGGGGCGACTCCGCCCCAGGGGCTGAAGTCCGCGAGCAGGTGCTGCTCATCGTTTGGATCGTCTGAAACCGTCTGCTCCGGGTAGCCGGCATTCCAGAACTTGCCCTCGAAGAAGAACGGATCCCGCTTCCAGATTTTCTCCATGATCTCGAGCGACTCACGCACCATCGTGTTGGTGAATTCGGTGTCCGCACCATTCTTGATCCCGTGGATCAAGGAGGACTGAGGATAGGCCCCCGCGCCGATTCCCAGGAAGTAGCGGCCCTGCAGGATCTGTGACAGCCAGCCAATCTGAATGGCCAGCTTGGCCGGGTGCTGATGCGGGAGGATGTGCGCCATCGGCGCGAATCTGATGTGTTCCGTCTGCAGCGCCGCCGCAGCGATGATGAGTTCCGGGTTAGGGATGTTCTCCCACTGCTGCGAGGCGTGCTCGGAGATCATCATCGACGTCAGGCCCGCCTTGTCGGCGGCGATCGCACTCTGCACGCCCCACTCGAACGTCTCTCGAGCCGTGTGCTCCGGCCGCATGTACGGGTGAAAGATCAAACCAGTTTCCATTGCCATTTTTCTGCCCTCTTCGTTGAAGTAGTTTGGTGCAAATCGGTGTTCGGTGAAAGTCGTGTGCGTGCGCGCAGCCGGCTTGCTACGCGAAGAAGATGTCGTAGGCGTGCTTGGTGTCCATGTATTCCTTGACCCGAAGAATCTTGCCTTCGGACATCTCGAACAGAAAGTGGTAGCTGTTCTGGTAGACGCGGCCGTTGTTCAGCTCGGCGAAAGACTCCGCTTCAACGGCAACCTTGTCTCCCTGGGCGATCGCGGAGGTCGGAGTCATCGCCAGCGCCCCGAGGGTATACACCGAGGTGACGCCGGTGAGGAGCTCACCAAAGGCCGCTTTCGTGTAGGTACCGGACATTCCCTCAATGCCACCTGATACCCAGTACGTGGCGTCGGGATGCAGCAGTTCCAGAATGTCCGCCACGTTTCCCGTAGAGAAAACCGCGGCGAATTGATTGGCCAACTCCACGTTCTGCTCCGGCGTTGTCCTGGTTATGGTCATGTCGCGCTCCTTTACGTGCCTCGGGGGAGAACGTCATCGTTCCGGGGACCCCCGCTCCTGCTCCTGAGGCACCGGCGGGGAGTATTACCGCCCCCGCGCCTCGATGTATAAACCCTTTCACAGGTACGTTGACCCTGTCAACGGAAACGTTGAAAATTCAAGTCTCGGCACTGATCCGGTGGCGCCGTTTACGCGTCGTTCAGCGCCATTTCGCTCAATTCCCACCGCAGGCCACCTTGTTGATCTTCGTGGCCGACATGGGCCACTCGGAGGCGGTCTTGTCCGGATCGCGGCAGCACCCCTCCATCAGCAGGTACCCGCGCACCAAGATCTCTCCGATGGTTCCGCGAGGGCTGTCGAGCCCGGTCTCGGGGTCGATGATGCGCACCTCGACGCCACTTACCGGTTTACCCCCGGTCGTCGCGCGCATCTCCGCGGAGCCGTCGAGAGGGGACATCGCGTAGTAACCCGAGAGCTCCGACATGCCGGAGCCATTGACGTGGGTCGCCTGCGGCAACATCGCCTGGACTTCACGAAGAAAACTCGCAGGCCCGATCAGGCTGATCGAGGTGACGGTCGCGAGATCGTCCGGGCTGAATCCCGGAGCGGTCCCCAAGCCGTTCATGATCGCCTGAAATCATGGCCAGAGCGAGGTCACACGGTGTTGACGAATCAGCTCGAGAGCGCGCGGGCCGTCGAAATGGGTATCCGACACGAAGGTGCCGCCGAGCCCGATCGACCCGAGCATGACCTGCATTGCGGCAATGTGAAAAAGCGGCCCCGGGCACCAATCACCGTAGAACGACTTCACGTTCACTCACCGTCAGAGTACGCCGTGGGGTGCGGGGCCCGACGGCGACAATGCGCACGGTGCGCTCGAGCGCCGTACGGCCCGCGCCGAACTTGATCGCGTTAGGCAACGACGGCCTAATGCGTGGGTGGGTAATTGGACGCGGCGGGCGCACCCCCGGGCCAGCGCACGGGCGTCTCGCTCGTCAACGACGTCTGTACGTCCGCCCAATCACCGACATGGATAGTGCGCATATTGCGCTTAGCGAAGACCCAACGATCGTTCTCGCGCAGGTACTCATCTTCGTAGCGCACGGCGCCGAACACGCTCGTTCCTCCCACGGCGATCTCCAAGTGTGCACCCACCAGACCAGTCGCATGGTCTTCGTCCTGGAAGTCGATCAGCACGTAGTGCGGGGTGTGAATCGTCGTTCCGAAGGCCGTTCTCGCACCCTTGATCATGCTCGCGATTCCTGCCCCGCCAGCGGCACCCTCAAACCCGCCCGCGGCGAATGAGGATGTTTCGGCGAAGCTCGCGGCGATGGCGTCGTAATCGTCGAAATCGGACGCAAGAAAATACCTCACCGCGAGATCATGGATCTCGCCCCGATCTTCCAGCCGCCGAATGCGGGATTCCAAGCTTGTCGATTCCAGGGTGGTCACGGCGAGATTCCTTTCGGTGAGTTCCTCGCAAGTTCGGCACTTCGGCTCGCTAAGGGCCGACAGCAACCGGGATCAATTTCAACATCCGCGTCGACACCTGAACGCTACTAGGAACATTTGTGCGGGGTCAAGGAAAGAGCGGATCTTCTCAACATCTCCGTTGACTTTTCAACGCACTCGTTGACAAACAATCGCAGACGGGCCTAACCTTCGAATGCATCGACACCTGTGTCCGACGATTTTTACCCACAACAGCAGTCAATTTCGGGCGGACAAGGCATATCTCAAAGGAGAGACCAGATGGAATGCGGAATCTTTCACACGCCGTATATGCGGCCCGGACGCACGGACAAAGAGACTTTCGAATACTCAATGATGCTCGCCAAGGCTGCTGACAGCTTTGGCTATCGTGATTTCATGGTCGGTGAGCACGGCATGCAGGCGTGGGAGAACATCCCGAACCCTGAACTGCTCATCGTCGCGGCCGCGCAGGTGACCGAGCGAATGAGATTCGCGCCGATGGCGCACATCGTGCCGCTGCACAATCCCTCGTCGCTGGCGGTGCAGGTCGGTTACACCTCACAGCTGCTTCAGGACCGCTACTTTCTCGGCGTCGGTGCGGGATCCTGGGAAAACGAAGCCGTTCTCCGGGGCCAGCCGGGCGATCTCTCCGAAGCTCACCCGCGACTCCTCGAGGGCCTCGAGGTCATGGACAAGGTCTGGCGCCGCCAACCGTTCGCGCACGAGGGCAAATACTACAAGGCCGCGTGGCTCGAGTCGGGCATCGATGCCGGATCCGTGGATCACCATGACGCCTTCGACCTCAAAGACGGTGAGGAGTACCACGCCCTGGCCGACCATTCCCCGTATGGCGGCGCCGACGGCCTCGAAATCGCCATCACGGGCCTCAGTAAGGGTTCTCCGTCTCACGTATTGGCCGGTCAGCGTGGGTGGACCCCGATTTCGTTCTACGGCGGTTCTACGCTGCTTCGGTCGCAGTGGGACGTCTACTCCGCAGCCGTCGAAGCGCGTGGCGACGTGCCCGACGGATCCCGCTTCAAGGTTGCTCGCGACGTCTTCGTTGCCAGGACCGACGAAGAGGCGAAGGAACAGGCCAAGAACGGAGCACTGGGCCACGCCTGGAGCAAGTACCTGATGCCCGTGTACAAGAAGTACCGCATCCTGCAGGGCTTCATCGACGACGCCGATGTGAAGGTCGACATCAACGATGTCGACCTCGACTACCTCGCCGATCACGTCTGGCTCTGCGGCTCCCCCGAGACCGTCATGGCCAAGATCGAGCGCACCTTCGAACAGACCGGCTTTCGTTACGGGCAGATCGCGGTCAACACGCACGATGCGCTCGATGACCCCGCACCCTGGGTCGAATCCCTGCGTCTGTTCGCCACAGAGGTCATGGCAAACATCGAGGTCGCGGGATCCAAGTCCCCAGTTCACGAGTTCGCGTAGTCACAAACAACGCACTTCCACGAACGGGGGCGGGCGATTCGTTGATTCACCCGCCCCGTTCGTGCTTAACAGGAAAGCAATAGGGTCATGACGGATTTACGCGGAAAAAAAATTATCGTCACCGGAGGTGCCCGAGGCATCGGCGAAGCAGCGGTACGAGCTTTCGCCCGCAGCGGCGCGGCGGTGGTGGCGATCGATCTCAATCAGAAACCCGGAGAATCCGTCGCCGCCGAAGCGACAGAGGCAGGGCCGGGCACAGTCAGATTTCTGCACGGGGATGTGTCGGATCGAGCCGGAATCGATGCGACCATCGATGCGGCCGTGGATCACCTGGGCGGTCTCGACGTGCTCGTGAACGTCGCGGGCATTCAGAAGCACGCTGCCGTACACGACATCCCGGACGACCTGATCGACCGGATCTTTCGAATCAATGTCTACGGCACGGTCTACACGAATTCGGCGGCCTTCCGCCACATGGCTGCCGGAGGCGGGGGCGCGATCATCAACTTCGGCTCCGAATCCGGACTCACGGCGGAGCCGAACAACGCGACCTACGGCATGACCAAGGCAGCGGTGCACAACTGGACTCGCAGCGTCGCTCGAGACTGGGGACCAGCGGGAATTCGCGTCAACGCGGTACTTCCCTACGTCGCCACCCCGATGTACACGGAGTTTCGAGCCGCCCTCACCCCCGAGGAACTGGCCGCCCACGATGTGTCGACGGCGGCACAGATCCCCCTTGGTGGGCGGTTTGGAGACGCGGATCTGGATCTCGCTCCCGTGCTCGTGTTTCTCGCCAGCGACGATTCACGATTCATCACCGGTCAGCTGCTTCCCGTCGACGGCGGCCTGATCTCCGTACGCTGACTGAACCAGCGCATGCGAAGATCCTGCCGGGATCGGCGCGAATGCTCCGCTCCCGGCAGGATCAGGGCCATCGCGACGTGACGGGGCAGCTGACGAATCGCGCGGTGCATTACACCCGATTCGCCGATGATGCCCGCCTTCACCTCGGGAAGACCGAACTGATATAACGGAGCGCATCGTCGCGGGAATCCTCAAAACCAGCCGCACGCATGAACGAATTATTCGGGACCCAGATCGTCCCGCCAGACTTCGACGTTGTGCCTCCGGGCATTCCGGCCTTCTCCAGCAGGAGCACGCTAGCGCCGGTTCGAGCCGCCGTGATCGCCGCCGCGAATCCGGCGGCTCCAGCGCCAACTACGATCACATCTGTTTCGACGTCCCAAATCTGTTGAGTCATACTCGCCTCATCCTCGCCACATTGCAGGTAGACGCCACCCTATGACCAGCCCATAGAAACTGTCAATACAAGCGTTGATTGGTGGCCGCAACCGGTCCACTGGCGAACCTCCTGCCGGCCCGATGGACGGCGTGGTTCGCGCATCCGTCGTCACGCGGTCCGCACCTTTCCTAAAGGTTCGAGGATCGACTGGTCACACGGCGGCATGGCGGCGCACCAGACGCATGACTTCGCCGCCGCCGATCTCGAGCTTTCCGGCGTCAATGAGGAAGTCGACGTGCGCCTCCGTCTCCGAGAGGGCGGCGCGCAGGTTGACATCGTGCAGACTCTCCCAGGAGCGGGACCAGCTGATCCGCTGGGCGATCGAGTACACCGAATAGCCTTCGCTGCTTCCCACGGCGTTAACGATCTCCTGTGCTCTTTCCCGGTGATGCCGGGCGAGATCGTCGGCTCGGTGAGCCAGGCCACTGAAACGATATTCGTGCGCCGGAAGCACTTCGAAGTCAGGCCACTGTTTCATCCGATCGAGCGACGAATAGTACTGCGCCAACGCCCCCCTACGGGTCCCGGTGGATGTGAGACCGACGTTGGAAGTGATGCGCGGAAGGATGTGATCACCGCTGAAGACGATCTCATTGTCTTCATCCACGATGCACACGTGTCCCGGAGTATGGCCAGGCGTCGCCACGACCCGAAGGGATCGTCCGGGAAGGGGCAAGAAGTCGCCGTCCTCGAGCGGAAGCGTAGTACGCGCAAGCCCCTGCATATACCGGATGGTCGCCGGTGGCGTGAGGAGCTCCCCCATCCGCTCGGGTGGAACTCCAATCTCCTCCAGCCAGCGCTGGTCAACTTCCGTAACGGATGCTTCGTCGTCGTAGAGGGCGAGCAACGCACTCTCACGCGGATGCATGCCAATCCATGCCCCCGACTGCCCGGCGATGTGCTCGGCCATTCCGAGATGATCGGGATGCAGATGCGTAGAGACGATGCCGACAATCGACTCGATTGTCATACCAGCCCGCTCGAGGCCGATTGCAATCTGTGAACGACCCCTTGCGCTATCAAAACCCGGATCGATGAGGAGACTCTGGCCCGCACCATTCATCACAAGATAGGCGAAGGTATAGCGCACTGGGGCTTGGCTGAAGTCCACGGGAATCGACCAGATATCCCCGCGCACGTGCTCGACCGGAGGCATCGTGCGATCCATCCAGGCTTGCTTCTGTACCGCTCCCGTGATCAGCATGGCATCCATTTTCTCATCTCGGGACCGGCCTGCTTGTCCCTCATGCGTCGTGGAGCGCCAGTTCGCTCAGTTCCCGGCGCAGGGCTACCTTGTTGACTTTTGTGGCCGACATTGGCCACTCGGATGTGGTCTTAAAGAAGATGGAACGAGGCACCTTGAAACTGGCGATCCTCCCCTGGCAATATTCAATGAGCTCATCCTCGGTAACCATTGCCCCCGCGGCAATCTCGACGAAAGCGACCGGAACTTCATCCAACCGTTCGTCTGGTCGACCGATGACCTCCGCCAACATCACGTACGGGTGGGTACAGAGGAACGCCTCGACCTCGATCGCCGGCACGTTCTCGCCCCCAACCTTGAGCATGTCCTTCAGCCGCCCCGCATACGTGATGTGTTCATGTTCGTCCTGGACATACAGGTCCCCCGTATGCAGCCACCCGTCCGCGTCGATCACCTCGGCGGTCTTCTCCGGATCGCGGTAATACCCCTCCATCAGCAGGTATCCGCGCACAAGGATCTCCCCGATAATTCCGCGGGGGGCGTCGAGTCCCGTCTCCGGGTCGATGATACGCACCTCGACGCCACTCACCGGTTTGCCCCCAGTTGTCGCCCGCATCTCCGCGGAGTCATCGAGGGGAGACATGGCGTAATATCCCGAAAGCTCCGACATCCCGGACCCATTGACGTGGATCGCCTGCGGCAGCATAGCTTGGATACCGCGAAGAAAACTCGGAGGCCCGATCAGGATGATCGAGGTGACACTCGCGAGATCATCCGGCATGAATCCCGGGGCGGTTGTCAGCCCGTTCATGATCGCCTGAAACCACGGCCAGAGCGAGGTGATGCGGTGTTTCCGGATCTGCTCGAGAGCACGCGGGCCGTCGAAATAGGTATCCGAGACGAAGGTCCCTCCGAGGCCGATCGACCCAATCATCACCTGCATCGCCGCAATGTGGAACAGCGGTCCCGGGCACCAGTAGACGTTGTGGTCGACAAGCGGCACGTTCTGGCGCATCCGCCCCATACTTCCCCGGCTGATCCCTTCGTGGGAAATCAGGCAGCCCTTCGGGTGCGCGGTCGTGCCCGACGTGTAAAGTATCATCGCAACATCCCTGACGCGAACCGTCGTGCGAATGGCTTCGATGAGTTCAGCCGGTGTCTCGGATGCTCTGGCGAAGAAACGATCCTGGCCGACAAATCCAGGACTGTCCGATCCGCGGAGCATCACGATGTGAGAAAGAGTCTTCGCCTCGGGAAGATCGAGCGGCGCACCCGCGACGGCTCCGGCCAACGACGGCAGGCTCTCTGACAGGATGGCGCGAAAGTCGGTGCGATCGGAAATCCGGTCCGTGGTGAGCACCACTCGCAGGCGGGAATGGTCGATCACATACCCGAGCTCGGCGCTGCGGAACCGCGCATTGAGTGGCACCACGACGCAGCCAAGAAGAGCGATCGCAAAATAGCCTTCGAGGAACTCTGGTGAATTCGGCATAAGCAGGCCAACATGGTCGCCGCGCCGCACGCCGAGCGCATAGAGTCCGCGGGCTGTGTGGACCGACCCGGCGAGCAGTTGCGCGTAGGTTAGCTCGTGGTCGGGGAAGGCAAGCGCCACCCGATCGGGATGCCGCGCCGCACTGCGGACGAGCAGGTCGCCGATCGGAACGGTGTCACTGAAAACGTTCATCGCTTCGAGCTCATGCCGAATACCGTACGCATCATTGCGTCCCATCTTCTTTGTGGAGTTGCCGCGACTCTGTTGGCGAAACCGTCGACGTAGTCCAAAATACGTGGACGTCCGACCATTTGTCAACACGATCGTTGAATGGATATATTTTTTTAGCCCGTAGGATCGATTCTCACGCGCATGTAGGCCTCCGCTCGCATAGTGAAGACAAGTTCTCCGGCGTCATTGAAAAGCTCTCCGAACTTGTGAACGAGACTGCGGGACTCATCTCGTGGCTCTATCGCAGTGATGGTTACGGTCCCGGTGAGGGTCATTTCCGGTCGCACCGGCCTAAGGAACTGCAGGTCCCGGATGCCCCGCCCCGCAATGATCTCCCAATCGCGATAGACGTGCGTCACCGCGAGTTTCTGGAAAATGCAGAGTGTATGCAGCCCACTGGCGATGATGCCATCGTAGAAGCCACGGGCCGCGATCTCGTCATCCATGTGAATGGGTTGCGGATCCCATTCCCCCGCGAATTCGAGGATCGCCTCACGTGATATCAAATAGCTGCCGATGGGGTACGACTCACCGACGACCAAGTCGCCTGCGAACACCGCATTGAGTGAAGCCATGAACAACTCGCTTTCGCCTCAGGACTTCGACGCGTACCACCTCAGGCGACCACGTCGTCCACCAAATTCGACATGGATTTCTCACATCGTAGCCCTCAGGATGACAGAGGCATGACGCTCAGTCAACACTTATGTAGAACAACGTCTTGTGACCATCGAAATTCACATCGTGCGCACACTCTTCACCGAACCACGGTTCAGCTAAAGCACTCCCTTCGGCGTGGGTCCGGCGGCGGCGATGCGCAAGGTGTGTTCGAGCGCACTGCGGCCCGCTCCGAGCTTGATCGCATTGCGCAGGTGGAGGCGCATGCCGGGAAGGTACCGGTGGCTCGGCGTCGCATCTACCGCAACGGAGATGAGTTCTTTCGTTAGATCCGTGAGATTATGCAAACGCCACGGCACCGCGCAATACAGGAAGAAGGCTTCGAACGCCTCAGGCGACATCCGGTTCAGTGCAGCGAGGAACCCCGGGATTTCGTCCTGCATCGTGGTCCAGTAACCGCCATCCCCGACATACATGTCCCAAAGCCTTTGGCGCTCGTTATCCCAGGGCGGCCCATCTGGCTCTGTCACCAGCAAGTCGAGGATCCGGGTCGCTTCGAAAAAGCTGTGCACCCCGGTGCCTGACACTAGAGTGATGACCTCCTGGACTTGCGCGGACGTCGCTCCGCCACAGAGAGCGCGCTCGATGTATTCACGGGTTCCGTCGACGTCTAGGGACATCGCCGATGCGCGGATTCCGAGCCCGATCATTGTCTCTGTCATCGAATCCAGAGGCTCGCCCTCGGGAAGGTCGGCCGTTAGAGCAGCCGACTGCCGATCGATATCAGCCTGGTGCACATCCGGTTGTTTCACGCTCGAGCCCCGCGCCCGCTGAACTCCGGAGCGCGTTTTTCACGGAATGCCGTGAGCGCCTCTCGCATGTCCTCTGTCCTGCTCGCAAGTACCTGGGTTCGGTTCTCGAGCGCCACTGCCGCGCCCAGAGAGGACGCAGCGGAGTTCGCGACGATGACCTGCTTGCTCATTCTCATCGAAAATGGGCTATTGGCGCTGATTGCCGCAGCGGTCGCGAGCGCGCGGTCGAGCACAGCACCATCCGCCACGACATCGGATACCAGCCCGATCGCCAGTGCTTCAGCGGAATCCACAAACCTGCCGGTGAGCATAATCTCAGTCGCCCGACCGAGCCCCACGATCCGCGGTAGGAACCAGGAGGCGCCGCAATCGCCGGCGGAGAGACCCACCCGCACGAACGCCGCGTTGAATTTCGCGGAGACGCTCGCGACCCGGATGTCACAGGCTAGGGCCAACGCAAATCCCGCCCCCGCGGCCGGACCATTGATCGCGCAGATCACCGGCACGCTCAGGGCGCTGAATCCGACTAGCGCGGCCGACCAGCGCTCCTGGGCGAGGAGAAATTCTTCGACGGACAGGCCGGGAAGTGTCGCCGCGATGTCCAGATCAAGTCCCGCGCAGAAGCCCCGCCCTTCGCCCGTGATGATGACGGCTCGCACATCGCTCGCCGCCTCGACCTCGGACTGGAGCCTCGCGAGGTCATCAAACATCTCGTCAGTGAGGGCATTGCGCCTATCTGGGCGGTTGAGAGTCGCGACCAGCACTCCAGGAACGGAGCAATCAACCGCGATGTCCACATAGCTGGCAGTCATAGTCCTCCTCTGGCGGGCCACACCGACCGCGCACCTCACTTTGCACGAAGGACGACCTTAAGTCAACGGTTAAGTTGACGACCGGGGGAGAGACTCATAGGCTCGCGGAGTACAGGCTTCTTCCATCGAGGCGGAATTCCAAAGGCGGAACATCCATGACTACCATTCCCGAAGACACAAACCCGGTCGACTTCGACCACATCCGCATCGAACATGACGGACCGTTGTCGTGGATCGTGCTGAATCGTCCGGACCGCGCAAACGCACTGTCCACCGAAATGTTGAATGAATTCACCCAAGCGCTCGATTATTTGAAGACCAACGGTGGACCGATCCTTGCCATTCGCGGCGAAGGCAAGGGCTTCTGTTCCGGCTACGACCTCGGCCAAGTCGGCGTCCCGCGCCAAGCAGACCCGGTGGCCGACCGCAGCCGTCTGCAGCGCAACCTCGATCGCTTTCTGGCGATCTGGGACCACCCGAAACCGGTCATCGCAGCCGTGCACGGGTACTGCATCGCCGGCGGAACCCAGCTGTGCGTCTTCGCGGACATCACGATCGTCACCGAGAACGCCAAGATCGGCGAACCGACCATCCCTATCGGGGGTGGGTACATCGCGCCACTGTGGGCTCCCCTCGTCGGTCCGAAACGGGCGAAGGAACTTGCCTTCGTGCCGGGCAACAGCATCGACGGGCGGACTGCGGTCGAATGGGGCTGGGCCAATCACGCCGTTCCCGTCGACCACCTGCTCGACGCCGTTCGGAGCCTTGCCGCACGGATGGCGCTCACGCCACCCGACGTGCTCGCGATGAAAAAACTCTCTATCAACCGGGCGATGGAGGCGATGGGGATGCGCAATGCAGCGGCTGCGGTCGCGGATGCCGACGCCCTCCTCCATCTCGCTCCCGACGTTCTCACCATCCGCCAGAGGATCCTTGATGAGGGGCTGAAACCGGTGATGGAATCGTACCGCGTGCCACCGACTACCGATCTTTCGCACCCGTAGGCTCACCGTGGACCCCACATTCAATACCGCTTCCGGTCAGACCATCTGGTCACTCGCCCAGCACTGGGCCGATCGCCGTTCGGGCGAGGACGTGATCGTCGACCTCCCGAACCCGGCCGACCCGAGCATCCTTCGAGCGACCACCTGGGAGCGCCTCGTCACCGACACCGCAGAACTTCGTCGCCGGCTGGCCGCGGTCGGAGTGACAGATCAGCGCGCGGCGCTACTGGCACTCCCGAACTCCCCACTCAACGTTGCGGTGTGGCTCGCGATCCTCGCCAACGACGCGATCGTGCAGGCCATCGACGTCGAATCCGGGGTGCTCGTCTTCGAACGCGCGATAGCGGCGACGAATCCAGCCGTCGTCATAGCCTGCACTGCGAACGCCGCGCAGGCCGCCGAGGCCATAGCGCGGACGGGATCCGCTGCGCGCCTGATCGTCCCAACCGACCTGGGGCTCGGCGGGCAATACGGCTCCATCGAGGGGCTCAGCCGGCTAGGAGCCGAACCTGCCGCCGGATCTTCAGCATCCGTGGCTGCAGTGCTCCCCACATCCGGAACTTCGGGGCTGCCCAAGTGGGTGCAGCTGACCCAGGAGAATTTCGTGATGGCGGCGGAGCGCCTCTCGCGGAACAGCGGGTACCTCGACTCCGACCGGCACTACCTCTGCTCACCGTTCTTCCACACGAATGCGCAGCTCTACCTGTGTGCGCCCCCCTTCGTCACCGGGGGCTCGATGGCTATCGTGCCGCGTTTCAGTGCGAGCGGCTACTTCACTTCGGCGCGGACCACGGGCGCGACCGTGAGCTCGATGGTCGCTCCCCCCCTGCGAATTGCCCTCCAGAAGGCGATCGATGCGGGTGAGGCCGATTCGGGTGGCCTCCGCCTCATCCAGTATGGGATGACGCTCTCTGCGGCCGACTGGGTGGAGTGGGATGACCGCTTCGCCACCATCGAGATGCGCCAGATCTACGGCCAGACCGAATCCGTCACCGGGGTGCTCGGTGGCTCTCCGTGGGAAACCGACGACCGGATCGCCATCGGTCGTCCCTTAGTCGGAGTGCCGGGCGTTCGACTCGTCGGAGACGACGGCGAGGACGTGGACGACGGCGAGCCCGGCGAGCTGTGGGTACGCGGGAAGCCCGGCTCGACCCTGATGCTCGGATACCTCGACGCCCCGGAGGCAACCGCCGAAACGCTCATCGACGGCGAATGGTTGCGCACCGGCGACATCATGGTTCGGCAGGCGGACGGCCGGTTCCAGTTCCGTGGACGTCGGATGCACATCATCCGCCGTGGGGGCGAGAATCTCTCCACCTATGCGCTCGAGCTGGATTTGCAAGCGTGCCCGCTCGTGACAGACGTCGCGGTCACGGCCAAGGCGGACGACCGTCTCGACGCGCTCGTCGTCGCCCACGTGATACCCGATACCGGCTACACCGAACAGGGCTTCATTGCTTGGTGTCGCGCCACTCTCGGCAAGCGCGGTGTGCCTGACGAGATCCGTCTCCGCACTTCCTTTCCCAGAACGGGAAGCGGTCGAGTTATCGCCCGGGAACTCGAATGAGCGGCTACGTCTCGATCGTGGACACCTGGCGCAACACCGAGCGCATCGCGCTGACGACCGATACCGAGCAGCTTTCCTACCGGGACTGGGCTGAGCGAGGCGAACGACTCGCGAAGGGCTTGCTCGGTGCGGGAATCGAACGGCCGGCACGCGTGGCGGTGGCACTTCCGAACGGGCCAGACTTCGCCATCGCTCTCTACGCTTGCGCGCGTATCGGCGTCACTTTCGTGCCGATCAGTACTTGGGCGACCGGGCCAGAGCTGCACCGGATCCTGGCCGCGGCCGCGCCGGACCTCGTCATTACCTCCAATTTCCTCGGCACCCAGCTCGAATCATTTGCCGCGCTAGCGGCAGAAGGAGTCGGTCCCGGCCTCCGGCGGATGTTCAATGTGAGTCGGGGAGGACCGCTCCGCTCCGTCGAGGAACTCGTCGAGATGGGCCTCGAATGTTCGGAGGACCGCTGGGACCGCGCGGGTGCGGCAGGCTCAGACGAAGCCGATCTTACGATCCTCTATACCTCGGGCAGTACCGGCTTACCGAAGGGTGTCATTCTTCGTCAGGGCACCGTTCGTGGGAATGGCGCGGCCATCGCCGCTCGAATGGGTCTCGACGAATCGAGCCGTATCTACTCGTACTTTCCGATGTTCTTTAGTGGTGGACTCTGCAACTCGCTTTCCGCTGCGGCTTCCGTGGGAGCAGAGCTCGTGACCCAGGCGAGGTACGAACCCGCCTCCGCCGCCCGGCTCATCCGCTCGAGGCGATGCACCGCAAGAAACGTCTGGCATGACGGATTCGACGCCATCGCCAGTTCTCCGGACTTCTTTGCTGAGGACCTGCGTCGCATGCACCGCGGCCTCATCATCGATCCGAGCACGTTGACGCGACTCGGGCTGCCGTTCGACGAGGGTGTGAACATGTACGGGATGACCGAGACCGCGACGGCGTTCGCGATGCACGACTTCCGGGAGACGGCGGACGTCCGCAGAACCACGCACGGCGCTCCGCTGCCCGGGAACGAGGTTCGCACCTGCGAACCGGGATCGTCCGATCCAGTTGCTCCCGGACGGGAGGGTGAGATCTGCGTCCGTGGCCGAAGCCTCATGCGCGCCTACACGGATGGCAGCGACACGGCGTTGACGGACGAGGACGGATTCTTTCACACCGGCGATCTGGGCTTCGTCGACGATATCGGGCACGTCCACTACACGGGTCGCTTGAAGACCCTCATCAAGGTGCGGGGTTTGACGATCCAGCCGGAAGAGATCGAAGCGGTACTTCTTCGTCATCCGTCGATCCATGCTGCGGTGGTCGTAGGAGTGGGCGGCGCGGATGAATCGACGGGGCTGAGGGCTCTCGTGGCGGCAGATGTGGGGACCCGGGCCGTGGACATCGATCGCTATTGCCGGGCCGAGCTGTCCTCCTACAAGGTTCCCCGCGTGCAGTTCATTGAGGACCACGATTTCCCCTGGTCTGCCAGCCGCAAGATCGACCGGCGGGCCGCCGCGATGATTCCCGAGGCTCGGCCGTGACGGGCGCCGCCGGGACGGTCCTGATCGCCAACCGTGGAGAGGTCGCCGTGCGAATCGCACGGGCGGCTCGTGCCAACAACTTCCGAGTCGTGGCGCTGTACACCTCAGACGAGGTCGATGCCCTGCACGTGCGCGAAGCCGATGCATCCGTTCGCCTCGTCGGCACGGGGGCAGCCGCTTATTTGGATATCGAGCAGATCGTCGAGGCCGCGATCCGGTCCGAGGCAGGATTTGTACATCCAGGATGGGGCTTCCTCAGCGAGAGTGCTGCGTTCGCCCGCTCGTGCGAGAATGCCGGCCGGGTCTTTGTCGGGCCGACCCCGGAGACCCTCGAGATCTTCGGCGACAAGTCGGTGGCCCGCGACCTCGCCATCGGCTCCGGTGTGCCTGTGCTCGAGGCCACGTCCGGACCGACGGATCTCGACGCCGCGACGCGATTCATGACTGCGTCGCGCGGAGCCGTAATCGTGAAGGCCGTCAGCGGTGGCGGCGGCAAGGGAGTACGGATCGTCGAGGACTCGGCTTGGCTGGCCTCGGCGCTCGAGCGCGCTGCGTCGGAGGCCCTGCGCAGTTTTGGACGCGCCGATGTCTACGTCGAGCGCTACCTGCCCCGGTCCCGGCACATCGAGGTGCAGATCGTTGGTGACGGCACCGGGGAAGTTGTGCACTTGTGGACCCGAGACTGCAGCCTCCAGCGTCACCACCAGAAGGTGGTCGAAATAGCCCCCGCACCCGCGATGGATCCGGCCGTGGAACAGCGAATGCTGGATGCCTCGCTGTGCCTCGCTCGGAGCGTGCGATTCCGCGGGGTTGGCACCATTGAATTTCTTCTGGACGTCGACAATCCGACCGAGTACTACTTCATCGAGGGAAATCCCCGGCTGCAGGTCGAACATGGGGTGACCGAGCAGGTGACCGGCGTGGACATCGTTCGTCTCCAGCTCGATATCGCGGGTGGTGCGACGCTTGCCTCGCTCGGAATCAGCCAGACATCGATCGGAGATCCAACCGGCGTCTCGATCGAGGCGCGGCTCACGCTCGACGCCTCGGAGCCCGTCACGATCAGTCGATTTACGCCCCCGACGGGCGAGGGAATCCGCACCGACACTGGGGCATTCGTCGGGCTTACCGTCAGCACGGACTTTGATCCGCTACTTGCGAAGGTGCTGGTCCATCGTAAGTCCACGGACGTGACCGAGGTTGTCGACGCACTGTCGGGCGCGCTGACGCGCTTCGACATGGCTGGTCCCACAACCAATCGGGGAGCCCTCCTCGAACTGCTCGCGCAACCGGCAGTGCGACGCGGGGCGCTGACGACCACGCTGGTCGACGATCTGGCGACATCGGCCACGCCGGACGACGACGGTGAGATCTCCAGCACCATCGCGGGAACGGTCATCTCGGTCACGATTCGCTCCGGTGATTCGGTCAGACGCGGTCAGGTGCTGCTTGTGGTCGAGGCGATGAAGATGGAGCACGAGGTCATTGCTCCTGCCTCAGGCACGGTCCGTGGAGTGGAGATCTCCGTCGGCGATCAGGTCGCGGTCGGGCAATCGCTGGCCACATTCGATGCCGATTCACGGCCGCGCAGTGAGGGAGAGCAGGCGGCCATCCCCGAGCCTGCATCCGTGCGCGAGGACTCTGCGGAGAACCGACGACGGCATGAACTCGTACTCGACGAGGCTCGCCACGACGCGATCGAGCGGCGACACGCCCGAGGCAAGCGCACGGCGAGGGAGAATGTTGCCGACCTGTGCGACGACGGAAGCTTCGTCGAATACGGCGCGCTTGTCATCGCCGCCCAGCGGCGTAGGCGATCCGTCGACGACCTGGAACGGAACACCCCGGCTGACGGGCTCGTCGCGGGGTTCGGCACGCTCGGCGCGCGCAGTCGCGGAGCCACCGCAGCTCGGATCGCGGTGCTCGCCTACGATTATACGGTCCTGGCCGGGACCCAGGGTGTACAGAACCACAAGAAGGCCGAGCGGATCTTCGAACTTGCGCGACGTCGATCAAGTCCCGTCGTCGTCTTCGCCGAGGGCGGTGGGGGTCGGCCGGGAGACACTGACAATTCGGCGAAAGCCACGGGCATGGACCTAGGAACGTATGTTGCACTCGGCCGCCTCAATGGCAGGGTCCCGACGGTCGCGATAGCTTCCGGCCGCTGCTTCGCAGGAAATGCCGCGATCGTCGGCTCATGCGATCTCGCCATCGCAACGGAAGACGCGAACATCGGGATGGGCGGTCCCGCGATGATCGAGGGCGGTGGCCTCGGGAAATTCGATCCGAGCGAAATCGGCCCCGCAGCGATGCTCGCCGACACTGGCGCCATCGATGTGCTTGTTCGGGACGAGGCGACCGCAGTCTCCGTTGCGAAGAAGTACCTGGGCTTCTTCGCCGGCACCGCCCCGGAGTGGTCGGCGATCGACCAACAAGAGCTCCGTCACCTCATCCCTGAGAAGCGGACACGTACCTTCGATATCCGCCGCGTCATCGAAGTGCTCGCCGACACCGGATCCGTGCTCGAACTAAGGGAACGATTCGGGCGCGGCATGATCACCAGTCTCGCGAGGATTGAAGGAAGACCCGTCGGTATCGTCGCAAATAATGGCCTGCACCTTGGCGGAGCGATCGACAGCGACGGTGCCGACAAGCTGGTGCGGTTCCTCAACCTGTGCGACAATTACGGTATTGCCGTTGTTTCGCTCTGCGACACGCCGGGATTCATGGTCGGCCCGGCGTCGGAGGAAACGGCCGCCCTCCGGCACGTCGGTCGCATTTTCGTTACTGGCCCGAATCTATCGGTGCCGCTCTGCACCATCGTCATCCGCAAGGCCTATGGGTTGGGCGGCCAGGCAATGGCGGGAGGCAGTTTTCGTGTTCCGGCGGCCATCGTCGCCTGGCCAACGGGTGCATTCGGGGCTATGGGTCCGGAAGGCGCGGTGCGCCTCGGCTTCAAACGAGAACTCGACGCAATCGTCGATCCCGCAGCCCGCCAGAGGGAGTCCGATCGGCTCGTCGCTGAGTACGAGCGGGACGGCCTCGCCTACAACGCCGCGTCGGTATTCGAGCTCGACGACGTCATCGATCCGGCGGAGACGCGGCGGCTGATCAGTGCGACAGTCGGTCAGCCGAGTCATAAGAAGCGACGAAAGCGGCGGCTGGATACCTGGTAGCGGCGTCCCACGCCGCGACCCTACCCGTGCCACGTGACAGCGGGGATCCGCGCTCAGACGCGCTCTGCCACATCAGCCGACCGCGCGACCGATTGGCCTCCTCTCCTGATGCCGTTCCGGACACGAGGTTGTACACGACGATCGCACCGCTCGGCCCTGAGATCCACGCGTAGGCCGTCCTGGAAGGATGGTGACGTCACCGACGTTGAGTGTCACGGATTCCGTTTCGAGTTCCCTGACAACCGAGCCCTGAAGAACTACGTCGAAATCCGTGGTGATCGTTCGATGCAGGGGAGTTCGCTGACCGGGTTCGCAGGTGAAGAGGTTGTACATCGAGCCCCGGGCGCCGTGGGAGAGCCGAGCAGAAGCACATCTTCGCGACCCTCGGGGATCACCGTATTGTTGTTCACCAGGCGGAGCGCCTCGATGATTCCGGTCCCGCTGGTGAACTCCCGTGATTCACACGACTCTGGCTCGACCGTCCTCGCGAACTCCCGTGATGTAAAGCTTTGGCATCAACTCGTCCTCCCTCTGTTAGTGGATCGTGTAGCCGCCGTCGACGACGACCGGCGTGTGCCCCGTTTCGCTCCACTCCGGCGAATTTCGCAGCAACGATCGTCATGTACACCGAGGCAAAAGAGCGGGGAGCGCCGTCCTCTCGAGAACCTCGCGTCGCAGCGCCACTTTGTCCACCTTCGTGGAGGACATCGGCCATTCCGCGGATGACTTGAAGAACACCGCGCGGGGAATCTTGAAACTGGAGATCTTGCCTTTGCAGTACTCGATCAGCTCGAACTCGGAAATGGAGGCTCCGGGCGCGAGCTCGACGAATGCCACCGGGACCTCATCCAGCCGCGGATCGGCTTGAGCCACGACTTCGGCGATGAGCACCAACGGGTGCGTGCATAAGAACGCCTCGACCTCGATGGCCGGCACGTTCTCGCCGCCGATCTTGAGCATGTCCTTGAGTCTGCGCTCGTAAACGAGGTGACCGGACTCGAGAAGGCGGAACAGGTCTCCGGTGTGAAGCCATCCTTCTGCGTCGACCGCCTCAGCGGTCTTCTCCTTGTCACGGTAGAAGCCGAGCATGAGGGAGTATCCACGCAAGAGCAACTCCCCGAGTTCGCCCGCCAGCGAGTCCAGCCCGGTCTCGGGGTCGATCACTCGCGCCTCTGCTCATGATACCGGCTTTCCGGCGGTGGTAGCACGTAGCTCCGGGGTGTCGTCCATCGGAGAGATCGTGTAGCACCCGGCCATCTCGGACATGCCAGATCCGTTTATCAGCAGAGCCTGCGGGAAGAGTTCCATGATGTGACGGAGATCGCTGGTCGGGCCGACGAGAATGACCGAGGTGACGTGATCGAGTTCGGATGCGTCGAAGTCAGGTTGCCCGAGGAGCATATTCATCGTCGGCACGAACCACGGCCAGATCGAGGTGACACGATAGCGCTTGATGGCCTCCAACGCCCGAGCTCCGTCGACGAAGACGTCGGTAACGAACATCGCCCCCATTGCAATGGTGGCGAGAAAGACCTGCATGCTCGCTATGTGGAACAGGGGCAGCGGGCACCATGCGGCGCGATCCTCGAGCGGTTCCGGAAACGGCACCGTCTCTTTCGCACGGCCGACGCTGCCGCGGGTGATGCCCTCGTTCGTAATGAGGCATCCCTTTGGGTGGGCGGTGGTCCCTGAGGCGTAGAGGATCATCGCGACGTCCCGCACGCTAATCAGGCCACGTAGTCGATCGACTATCGACGGGTCGACGGCATCTGCGAGCGACGCGAAATCGTCCTGGCCGATTGTTCCTTCACTTGCCTCTCCGCGGAGCATGATCAAGTGACGGAGGTTTTCGGCTTCGGGGAGGGCGAGTGGCCGACCGGGAGCGCTGCCCGCAAGCGACGGCAGGCTCTCGCCGAGAATCGCTCGGAAGTCCGTGCGCGCCGCGATCGAATCCGTAGTGAGCACTGCCGTGAGTTGCGCATTCTCGATGATGTAACCGAGTTCTGTGCTTCGGAGACGTGCATTCAACGGCACGATCACCGCACCGAGAAGCGCCACGCCGAAATAGCCTTCGACATACTCGGGCGAGTTGGGCATGAGAAGCCCCACGTGGTCACCGGGGTGGATTCCGAGCGAGTACAGGCTTCGCGCGGAACGAGTCGCCGATTCGAGCAGTTGCCCATAGGTGAACTCACGATCGGGGAACGCCAGGGCAACTCGATCGGGATACGAGATCGCGGAGCGCACGAGTAGATCCGCAAGCGGCACCGACTCACTAAACACGTCTTTGGGCATCGTCTACTCTCCTCATCATTGCGGAGGGGCGGGGACATCCCTAACGGGACAATTCAACACTATGACGACCCGTCGTTACTGTCAACGCTGTCGTTGAGAGCGAGGGACCGATTTCGAATGCATACCGCCGGAGTCCGTGAGGCGCGACTCATAGAGAAGGTAAGGGTAATGAGCAGGCTCATGGTCAGCCTGACACTCTTTTCACATTGACAGGGAATGGACCTCGGTCAACGTGTGTGTAGAATCCGATTCTATGATTACAACGGAATTCACAGAAGCGTTTGGCATCGAACATCCCGTCGTTTGTGGCGGAATGACAGGCGTGGGCACAGCGGGGCTGATCGCCGCCGTGGCAAACGCCGGCGCTCTCGGATTTCTGTCGGCGCTCACGCAGCCAACGCCGTCCAAACTGGACGCGGAGATCCGGCGTACAAAGCAACTGACCAGTCGGCCGTTCGGGGTTAATCTAACAATCCTTCCGACCATTAACCCCGTTCCGTATGACGAGTACCTCCAGGTGATCATCGACAACGCCATTCCGGTCATCGAGACAGCCGGGTCATCGCCCGAACCTCTCATGGAGCGGCTCAAAGCGGCCGGGGTGAAGGTCGTTCACAAAGCGGTGGCTGTGCGGCACGCCCTGACCGCCGAGCGTCTCGGAGTAGACGCTGTCAGTATCGACGGCTTTGAATGCGCGGGACATCCCGGTGAAGAGGACATTCCTGGTCTGGTGCTCATCCCTGCTGCGGCCGCCCGCCTTGGAATCCCCCTCATCGCGTCCGGTGGTTTCGCTACTGGATCAGGGCTGGTCGCGGCGCTGGCCTTGGGTGCATCCGCGATCAACATGGGTACCCGGTTCGTGGCGACAATCGAAGCTGGCGTGCATGACAACGTGAAGAAGCAGATCGTCGAGAACTCAGAACACGACACCAACGTCGTCTTCCGATCGTTCCGCAATTCGGCACGCGTGGCCAAGAACGCCATCTCCGACGAGATCCTCGAGATCGAAGCGCGCGAGGGGACCACATTCGCCGACATCGCACATCTCGCCTCGGGGGCGCGGGGGCGCCAGAACGTGCTCGCAGAAGGGCGCATGGACGACGGCTTGTGGTGGGCCGGCCAATCCCAGGGCCTCATCACCGAGGTGCTCACCTGCAAGCAGGTAGTCGACTCGATCGTCGCCGAGGCAGAGGAGCTGATTGCCCGACGATTGGCTGCGGTCGTCCTCTAGGCCGGTCTGGTCGGAGTGCACGACCGTCACCCGCATGTCGTCACTGGGGTGTGTGGCGGTGCCGTCAACCGCGCCATTGGACGCTTCCCGACACGTGGTGATATGAATGTTGACGACCCAGTCAACATCTGCGTAGACTGCGAAAGGGCCAACGAAGGCCCCTTATCGAAAACGATTGAGAGACACATGACTGTCACCGCCGACAATCTCATCGCCAGCGTGCAGCGCCTGGTCGATCAGGACGACATCAAACGACTCCTGTACGAGTACGCATTCCATCTGGACGCCGCCAACCCGGACAAGATGCTCCCCCTCTTCACCGAAGACCTTCATGTGGCCTACGGCCCGTCACACGGCGCAGATGGCGCCGCGGCCTATCTCGAGACGCTCACCAGCGAGAAGTTTGGAGTCGCCGCATTCTTCGCCGGCACCAGCCACCACGTCTCCAATGTGGTCATCGACTTCGTCGACGCCGATACCGCCAATGTGCGCTCCGTGCTTTACGCCTTCCACCACTACATGCGCGAGCGTCCCGACGGCATCGTGTACGCCCAGTACCACGACATCGTCGTGCGTAGGCCGGAAGGCTGGAAGATCAAGCGTCGTGAGCTCAAGCATGCGGGTACCGAGACCTACCACGCCAAGGGCGACGCGCTGAACCCGATCCCCCGTAACAGCCTGCCGGGATCACGCTAATGTCGGACGAGCTGCTCTTCGAGGTCCGCGATCACGTCGCCTACCTCACGCTCAACCGCCCCAAAGCTCTCAACTCGATCTCGCATGACCTCGACGTCGAGCTTGCGCAGAAGTGGAACGAGATCGACGCAGACCCCGATATCTGGGTGGCGGTGCTCTCGGCAGCTGGAGATCGCGCGTTCTGCGCGGGAGCCGACATCAGCGGAGGCACGGGTGCTCACTCATCCCGTCTGGCACTCGGTGGTGGCCTCACCGGAATCGGAGGCCCGCTTCGCTTACTCAAGAAGCCGCTCATCGCCGCCGTCCACGGGTACGCACTCGGTGGAGGCTTCGAGCTGGCCATGTGCGCCGACGTGATCGTCGCCGCCGACAATGCACAGTTCGGTCTTCCTGAAGTTAAGGCGGGCATCATCGGGGAATCGGGTGTCATGCACCGTGCGATCCGTCAGCTGCCGCATCACATCGCGATGGCACTCATCCTGACGGGCGAGCGGATGCCCGCTGCTGACGCCGTGCGATACGGCCTCGTCAACGAGGTGGTGCCGTTCGATGAGCTGCAGCCGACTGCCGAGAAGTGGGCGGCCAAGTTGACTGCGGCCTCGCCACTGGCGCAGCAGGCCGCGAAAGAGGCAGTGCTGTCCAGCCTCGGAGGCCCTCTGGAGATTGCCCTGGCAACGAAGTACGAGCCGATCGAGGCGTACGCGAACACGGAAGACGTCAAGGAGGGCCACCTGGCCTTCCAGGAGAAGCGCCTTCCCCAGTGGAGCGGTAAGTAACCCGCCTACACCCACCGGGTGATGACCTGCCGGGATCGGATGCTTAGGCTCCGATCCCGACAGGTTTTTTTCGGGTCGGGGACCTAGGACACCCAGACCCTGAAGCAGAGGGCGCGAATACCCTCCCCGTGCACCGTCCCCGGGTCGCTATGAAGGGGTGTGGCTTTTCAATTTAGATGGCGGCATTTCTTCAAAAGTAAATGGCGGCATAGTTGCCCACGTCGCAGGCTTGGATGGTGTCAGGTGCGGAACCCTCTGCGCCCCGACCGTGCCACTCGTCATCGGCGTCAGCGAATCCCGCCATTCGAAACAGAAAGAACCCCGCCAGAAAATGCTGCCGGTACCGGTGCGCGATCGTCCCCGGTACCTGTCGGCGGTGTTCGCGCCCGGGATCCGTGCGGCGCCCGGTGGCTGATAAGTAGGTATTTTGCCAAGAGGCAGTCTGAAGCGGCGCCCGTAGATGATCGTTGTTCGGGTTTCATGGGGAAGCGGGGGTGCTTTTGTCCCGCTTCCCCACGAAACTCGAGAGACTGAGTCAAGGGCGCTGCTGGGGTTGGCTGCCACGACCAAGCGATGAGCGTGTCTTATCGACGCACGGTCAGGCTGATATACGCGGGTTGGTTACCCCAGGACGAAGTGTTCGGCTGAAGCGGTGCCGCAGGTCTAACATCGGGCGTCGCAGGACCTGTTCGGTCGTGTTACTCGACAAGCGATGCCGGGCCGCCATCAGGTCCTATCGCGTGTCCTCACGCAACCGCACGAGATTACGGGCGGCTTCTTCCTCGACCGATGGAACGTGTCCCTGGCGTCGGTCTTCACCCGGTCACCACTTGGACGTAAGAGTTTCGACGGAGCCGCGACCACACATCTGGTCCCTGACTCGTCCAGCAAACGGGACAAACCGAAACCGGTCGGCCCCGCCTCGTACGATACCTCGGTCGGTTCCGACAACGACTTCACCCACGCCCGGACCTCGGTCAGATCGAATCCGAAGTTGTGGTGCACCACTTCACCGGCCCGGTCATCGATGACGCACCCCGCGATAGATCGCGCGTGCACATCCAGGCCAACAAAACTACGATAAATACTCAACTGGGGCCTCCAAGTTCAACAGTCGGTTAGGCCAACCTTCCATGCTGGTAACCAAGTCCTACTCGAACCGAGGCCCCAGTCTCAAGAGCTGTGCACTACTCATATCGTCTAAGACCGATGCAGCCGGCGGCATCAACTGGACCCTGTCGGGACCATCAACAGCACACCACCGGCCGGCGCAGCAGGACCCGTCGCATTGCATCCTGGTCCGGCGCACTTGGAGAACCGGGAGCGCTTCGAGGGCGGGGCCGGCACTGGTCCGGTGCCCCGCCCTCGAAGCGCCTGTCAGCGTGCCTTCGCTACCGCCCCGGCCACGTCACACCGGGATGCAGGTGCTGATCAGTCACGGACGGCCACCAGACGGCCGATGACCTCGCCGCGCTCGAGTTTCTGCACGCCTTCACCAATCTCGTCGAAGGAGGTGGTAGTGACGTTGGCTTTGAGCCTGCCCTCGCTGATGAGTTTCAGGACCGCCGCGCAGTCCTCCTGGGTGCCGGCCTGGGATCCTACGAGGGTCAGTCGGGAGAGCGTCAGGCGCTGAAGGTTCAAGGTTCCTTCTGGGTGCCCGAGCCCGACCTGTACCACCCTGCCGTCGGGACGGACCGTGTCGATGGCCCCTGCCGTCGTCGTGCCGAAGCCAGCATAGTCGATGATGACATCGAGGTCCTTGTCGGCGAACTCACGGATGTCCTTGGCTACGGCGGTCACGCCGAGTTCCCTGCCCAGGTCCCACACCTTTTCATTGACCTCGGCGGCGTAGACCTCGGCCCCGGCGCCGACGCAGATCTGAACGGCCAGGGAACCTAGACCGCCGAGGCCGATAATGCCGACCTTGTCACCGGCCTTGACCCCGCCGACTGTCATGGCCGCGTGGTACGCCGTCATGCCGGCATCGGTCGCCGCGGCGGCCTGGTCGAAGGGAACCCCCTCCGGCACCGGAATGACGAACCTGGCGGGGGTGAGGACCTTCTCGGCGAATCCGCCGTCCATGCTGGTGCCGGGGGTGGGGATGTCGCACGGGATGGCGACGTGCTGGCCCACCGTGAATCCGGCGACGCCGGGTCCGAGGGCCGAGACGACGCCAGCAATCTCGTGGCCGAGCGTGATGGGACGTTTGGGCAGGAGCCCGGACAAGGTGCCGTCGAGGAATCCGACATCGCTGTGGCAGATACCCGCACCCTTGACGTCCAGCACCAGTTCGCCCGGTCCGGGGACCGGGTCGGGAACATCGTGCAGTTCCAACGGGTGGTTCTCGGTAACGAATTGCCAAGCCTTCATGACGGTTTCCTTTCAGTGAACTTCTGTGGCTTCGACGGACCAGGATCAAACTGCGCTTAGGACCTGGCCTTCGTCAGTGGGCATCCTTAGGCCCAGGACTCAGAGGTCCAAGACAAGTCTTGGACAAGCTGCTCGGGACACGCAGATGAACATCGTGTCGTTCGCCTTCTGCTCCGCCGGGGTTAGTACAGAGTCCCGGTGGTCGACCTGGCCCTCAAGGACCGACGTCTCACACGTGCCGCACGTCCCTTCCTGACAGGAGGAGAGCACGGAGACTCCGGCCTCCTCGACGACCTGAAGGATGGACTTCTCCGGCGGCACGGTCAGGGCCAGCCCGCTGGCGGCCAGTTCCACCTCGAACGACTCGGCCAGCAGCGGCTCACCGACGGCCTTGGGGCTGAACCGTTCCACGTGCAGGCTGCCCGGCGGCCACGCGGCGCAGCGCTGCTCAACGGCGGCCAGCAGCGGCTCGGGGCCGCAGCAGTAGACCAACGTCTCTGACCGAGAGGCGCCAAGGATCTTGTCTAGGTCGATGAGGCCGACCTCGTCGTGCGGGTGCAGCGTGACCCGATTGTCAGTCGCATCCTCGAATGATTCGAGGAAGGCCATCGACCGGCGACTGCGCCCGCCGTAGTGCAGTTCCCATTCGGCGCCGGCGGCCTCCGCGGCGGTCAGCATCGGCAGGATAGGGGTGATTCCGATGCCGCCGGCGATGAACAGGTACCTCGGCGAGGGCACCAGCGGGAAGTTGTTGCGCGGCCCTCGGACGTCCACCTCCACTCCTTCGACCAGCGCGGTGTGCACCCGCTCGGACCCGCCGCGGCTTTTCGGTTCCCGAAGGACGGCGATCCGCCAGAGCGAACGGTCGTCGGGCTCGCCGCAGAGCGAGTACTGGCGGCTCATCCCGTCGGATACCTTCAGGTCGATGTGTGCCCCGGGCGCCCAGGCCGGAAGATCGGCGCCGGCCGGGTCGCACAGGTGGAGGACGACGACACCCTCGGCGCCGGTCCGGCGAGCGGTGACCCGCAGCCGCAGGTCCACCTCGTCGTGCGCGATCCGCTCATGCGGGATCTGGTCATGTGTGATCTGCACGGACGTGCTCCGTTCGAAGATGGGATTGCGGGCTTGGACCAAGGCGCGTGTGGGACTGGATGAGCACCGGGCGTGCCTCATTGAGCGACCGTGTCCTCAGCGCCACCGGCCTTTCCTGCCGAATCGGCATCATGAAGCGTTGTTCCACTGCAGCGGGAGGTTGAGGACCGTCCCGACGATCCCTGATGCGTGTCGGACGGTCTCGCCCGGGACGATCTCGAAATCGGGGATGCTCTCGAGCCATGCTCTGATCGTCGTCTGGATCTCGACGCGTGCGAGGTAGGAACCGGCGCAGCGGTGAACACCGTGCCCGAAGGTGAGGTGCTCGACCTTCGATCGTGTGAAGTCGACATCCAGGGGGCACTCGGTCACGTTGGGATCGAGGCCGTAGAGCATCGAGGGGATCGCGACCATGTCCCCGTCCTTCAACGTGACCCCGTCGATGTCTTTGGTGCCCTTGACGATGCGCGCGTCCGAGACCAGCCCAAATCGGCGCAGTAGTTCCTCCGTCGCAGTGGGGATGCTATTCGGGTTTTCGATGAGGTACCGGCAGTCGTCTGGATGCTCGGCCAGGTACTGCATCATGAAGCTGAGGAAGTTGACGACGGTGTCCAGGCCGGCCAAGAGCAGCAAGCCGCAAAGGCGGAGGCATTCGTCCTGCGTGAGCGGCCGTCCGTCGACCGTACTGTGGACAATCGTGCTGATGGGATCGTCCCCGGGAGACTTTCTGCGTTCATCGATGAACGGCGCCAGGAAATCGAAGAAGTGGTCGTGGGCTTCGGCCATCGTCATGGAACCATCCGGGCGGGTCATCTGGTCACCGATGTACTTCAGGCGCGCGGCATCCGTGCTGGGTAGGTTAAGCAGCTTGAGGAAGATCTCGATGGGGAAGATCTCTGCATAGTCCTTGGTGAAGTCACACGATCCGCGCTCGCGGATTGTCGCGATCAGGTCCTTGGCAACCTGACGAATCTCCGGTTCGATCCGCCGGATCGTTCCCGGGCCGACCGCGTCGTTGATGATCTTTCGGTATGGCTGGTGCTCCGGCGGGTCCATGGACACGGGGATGAAACTGTACTGTTCACCCGCCTCCTTGGGCAGGAACGGACACTCGCTCGAGAACGTTTTGTTGTTCTCAAATATCTCCTTGACGAGATGTCCTTTGGTGGCAATCCAGTGCCCCCCGTTGTGTGCGGTCCACACGAGACCATGCTCCCCATGCGACTGAAGACTCGTCCACGCCTCCTGCATGCCCTTATCGATGTGTGGCGGATTAAACATGTCAAAGTCGACCACACGATCAACTGGCACGTTGTCGGGGGCTAGTTGGTTGTGTTCACGCAGATCGGTGCTCATGGGCTACTCCTCGTGTCGACGGTCCAGCCGCGGACAAAGCTCCTGCAGGAGCCTTGTCCACCGGCTATGGGAAGGGCAGGAGACCTTCCCATCAACGATGTTGTTGATTTCTCCCCCCAGAGTGGCACCCCTCACAGCCGATGTCAACGGTTCTGTAGATTCAAGGGCAGGAGGCTCCCCTTCAGGAGACTTCTTTTGCCGCAGCCTCCTGGGCCGGTGGTGATTCTCATCTGCAAAAATCTTGGCGGAAGTGTAGAGGGTCTCAGCGCGGCGGGCGAACTCGCTGGTACCGGAGTTCCGGGTGAGGGTCTTGAACGTCCCGTGGACGGGAGCAGGGCTCAGCCGCAGGGAGGCTGAGTTGAGACTGCGCGCCACCACGGCTTCACCGTGCCTTCGGGCAGGATGCCTGTCGACGACGGTTGAAAACTGAGCCACTATCGGCGGTGAAAACTGAGCCACTTGTTGTGTGTTCTCTTGTGCCGCGTTCTCGGCGCGGACTGAAGGTAAAGATTCGATCCCGGTGTTGTGCAGTCGGTAGCTGGTGCCTTTGAGGGTGAGGACGTCGGCGTGGTGGACGATGCGGTCGATCATGGCTGCAGCGACGATCTGATCGCCGAACACGTCGCCCCAGCGGGCGAATGCCAGGTTTGACGTCAAAATCAGGGATGCGTGTTCGTAACGGGATGAGACGAGTTGGAAGAACGGGTTCGCGGCGTCTTGTTCAAACGGGATGTAGCCGACTTCGTCAACGATGACGAGCCCATAACGACGCAGTTTCACGAGCTCGTGCGGGAGCCGGCCGAGGTGGTGCGCGGTTTGGAGCCGGGCGACCCATTCGACTGCGGTCGCGAACAGCACCCGGTGGCCGGCGTGGGCGGCTTTGAGGCCGAGACCGATCGCGAGGTGCGTATTTCCGGTGCCGGGAGGGCCGAGCAACACGACGTTTTGCGCTTCGGCGAGGAAGGATCCGGTCGCGAGGTGGGCGATGGTGTCGCGGCGCAACGCGGGCTGATGGTCGAAATTGAAGTCTTCCAAAGATTTCCGGGCCGGGAACCCGGCAGCTCGGATACGGATCTCGGCCCCGGACGCTTCCCGCGCGGATACTTCCCGGGAGAGCACCGCGGCAAGGTATTCCTCGTGAGTCCAGGCGGCCTGCCGGGCTTGCTCGGCCAGCCGGGTGGCGGCGTCGCGAATGCGCGGTGCTTTGAGCGCTCGAGCGAGATACTCGATCTCACTGCTGGTCGTGTCGCCCATTACACGGCCTCCTCGTCCAGACCTTGGACGTCGAAGTTGACGCCGAACGCGGTGTCGTAGTCGGCCAGATCCCGCAGCAAGTCCGCATCCGCCGGCGCCGCCGGATGTTGAAAAGCGCGGCGCAACCGACCGGCTTGAACCACATGGGTGGGATCGGTGATGGTCTGCGCGGTCGACCACACCCGGTCATGACAGGCCACCACGCGCTCGTCCAACCGCACCGTCACCTGAGACAAAGTAGCGGTGACGTCGACCAATCGGCCGATCGCGGTCGGGTCCACCGAGTAATCATTGCTGGCGACACGCACGTAGTAGTCCCGCGGCAGCCGCACCCGTTCGGTGAAGCCGACCAGCGGGGCCAGCGGGGCCAGCGGGGCCAGCGGGGCCAGCGGCGGCATCGGCAACATCATGACCCGGTCCTGGCCGATGAACTCGATCGGTTTGCCGCCCAACCGGCGGACAGTCCGGGCGTTGGCCGTGGGGAGCCAGTCGGCTAGCTGCCGGTTGAAATCGTCAGGGCTGGTGAAGCTGCGCCCGGGCAGGAACGACGTCTCCAAGTACTGGTTGGCGCGTTCGACGATTCCCTTGGATTCCGGATCGAACGGTTTGAGCTGCACGATCTTCGTCGCCAACATTCCGGTGAATGCGCCGACGCCGGCGGCGAAATGGTTGCCACGGCCGATGCCTGCCTCGTTGTCCCAGATCAGCCGCCGCGGCACTGCCAGCATCTGGGTCGAGATCAGCTGCCACATCCCGGCCAGCATATCCGGCGTCGTTCGCGAGTGCAGCATCACCGCCGTGATGAAGCGGGAGAATCCAGACATCATCACCAGCACTGGCGGCGACCCCGTCTGGCCAGGTCCCAACGGGATCTTCACCGGCGGAAACCACAAATCGCACTGGGTTTGATCCCCGGCCGCATAGTTCAACCGGTCGGCCGGATCCGCCGGCGCATACTCCGGCCGCAACCGCGCAACGGTCTCACGAAACCAAGTAATCGACCCGGTCCACGCCAACCGCTCAGCCAACACCGTCGCCGGCATCCGCGCATTCTGCGACAACAACTCCCGAATCCGCGGTTCCAGAGACCGCATCCCCGACGACCGATCGACGCCCTCATATTTGGGCGGTTTCTCTGACTTGATCGCCTTCGCGATCGTGTTCCGCGCGATGCCCAACCGCTTCGCGATCTCCCGCTGCGACACGCCCTCATTCACATGAAGGCGACGAACCAAAGCCCACTCTTCCACCGTAATCACCCATCAATCGCGCTAAGGCGGCTCAGTTTTCACCGTCGATTCTGGCTCAATTTCCAACCGTCGCTGACAGATTCCGTTTCCAGAGGCGTATTCCTTCGCCCGGCGGTGCACTTCGGCCATCACGTTCTAGGCGGTCCAAACGGAGCGCTTGTCGGACACGGTGGCGATGATCTGCGCCGCTGTAGCGTCCAGATCAACTTCCGTGGCCCGGGTCCGTTCGGTATCGCCGCGCGCCGACGTGATGGCGGAAAGTTCATACTCGCTGTAGAGCGTCTGGGCTTCTGCCCGCCACAGCACAGCCTGTTCGGCCAGCGTCCTGGCCGTTGCCTTGTCGGGGCCGGTGTCTGGGGCCGCGGGCTGGGCGAGTTTGATCAGCGCGGCCCTGTCAGGGCTGTGGCCGTGTTGTTCCTCGCAGGCCTGGCACAGTCCTGCGAGGCTTTGGCGGATACTTTAACCGTCCCATCGTGCACTCTCCGGGATGTTCTGGCGCTCTCCGCGACCGACCCCGGAGTCCACTCGCCATAGGCCGATCCCTACCGCCCACGAGGAATACGTGGGAGGTGGATGTCAACAATGGCTCACCCATCAAACGCGCTCTCGTGGTCCAGGTGATGAGCGCTCCGGACCCCTTATCCTCGAGGCCGGTCACTTCGCAATCGAGCTCTACCTCGGCGGACACCGGAATCGAAAGGCACGATCAGAGGATGCTCGGCTTGCCAGACACACTCAGCACCTGACCTGTGACGTACCCGGCTCGCTCGCCCGCGAAGAAAGACACCGCGTTCGCGACATCATCGGGGAGGCCGACTCGTTTAATTGCATTGCTCACGATGCGATCGGCGGCCATGTCCGCATAATCCATCCCGAGCCGCTCTGCAGTACCGCGCGTCAGCTCGCTGTCGATGTGGCCGGGCTGAACCACATTAACGGTGATGCCGAATCGTCCGAGTTCGAGGGAGAGCGTGCGGGCGAGCCCCTGCAAGCCGGCCTTCGCGGCCGAATAGTTCGACTGCCCGCGCCATCCGCCGGTAGACGTTGACCCGATGAACACGATTCGACCAAAGCCGTTCGGAACCATCTGTGCCTGGGCGGCGCGGCTGGTCAAGAACGCACCCGTAAGATGGGTTTCAAGCACGGTGTGCCAGTCCTCGTCGGTCATGCGGTGGATCAGCGCATCGCGCGTGACACCCGCATTGCTGACGAGGATATCGAGAGACCCGAAAGCGTCGGTCGTCGCGGCGACGGCAGCATCCACTTGCTCCCGATCGGTCACGTCGCACGTTACTGCGATCGCCCGGCCGCCCGCAGCACGAATGGACTCTGCCACCGCCTCGCTCTCGGGTTTACGTCTGGCCGCGACGGCGACCGCCACCCCATCGGAACCAAGCCGGCGGGCGATCGCGGCGCCGAGTCCCTGGGATGCTCCCGTTACCAAGGCGGTGCGCACGGCCATCAGGCTGGCTGTTGCAGTAACGCCGCCGACTCGTTGACTCGAAGTGTGTAGTTCTCGAAGTCAGGACGCTGCGTGAACTCCCAGTACTCGAGGTTGAGAAACGGCATCACGAAGATGACGCGACCTTTCGAGTTGCGGTAGTAAGTTCCGAAGCCAGGGTGAGTCCACACGGTCTTCGCGTGCAGATCATCGACCACCTCGTTGTAGCGAGCGGTCACGTCTTCCCTCGCGTCGATCGCCGTGATGCCTTGTTCGAGCATCCCGGTGATCAGGTCGCGCAAATATCGCATCTGAACTTCCATGAAGTACATGAAGCTCCCGCTGCCGGGGAACGAGTGCGGACCGCCGAGCATGAAGAAGTTAGGGAAGTTCGGGATGGAGACGCCGAGGTAGGCCTTGGGGTCGTCCCCTTCCCACACCTCGCGGAGGTGGACACCCTCCACACCACGAACTTCGAGCGAGTCAAGAAAGTAGGCGGCGTGGAACCCCGTGGCCCAGATAATGACGTCGACGTCGATATGCTCGCCGGCACTATCGACGAGTCCGCTTGCGTCCACCGACGTGACCCCCTCGGTAAGCAGAGTGACGTTGTCCCGCTTGAGGGTCGAGTACCAACCGTTGTCGAGAAGGATCCGTTTGCCGAACGGGGGGAAGTCGGGCAGCGCTTTCTCGTATAGGTCCGGACGGCCAGCCAACTGCTCTTGAAGGTAACGCGTGAACAACTTTCGGTGGCCATCGTTGACGGCGTTGACTGATCGCTCTGGGTGTTCCCATCCGGGATCGATCCGCAGTGCGTTGATCACCTTGTCGCCGAACTGCCAGAACAGGCGCACCCAACTCCACGCGTGGTAGAGGCGCACGTGCTGCAGCAGGGTACGCTCCTCCCCGGCGATGTCCTCACGGAACAGATCGAAGGGCGCTACCCACTGCGGGGAACGTTGGAAGATCGTAATGTGCTCCGCAAGGGGGGCGATCTCGGGGGCGATCTGCTGCGAGCTGGCACCGACGCCCACGATTGCGACTCTCTTGCCGCGAACGTCGAAGCCCTCTGGCCAGTTCGACGAGTGGAACTGCGTTCCGGTGAAGGTGTCCATTCCCCTGATGTCTGGAAGGCGCGGTTTATTCAGCGAGCCGACGGCACTGATGACAATGTTCGCGATGTACTCGGCGACGAACCCATCCGGCCCGCGAACTTCGACGGTCCAGAGGCTTGTCTCGTCGCTGTACGTGGCGCTCAGCACCTCGGACTCGAATTGCACCTGATCTGCGGCGTGCAGCTGATCGAGCACATCGGTGAAGTACGAGTGAAGCTCGTCACGCAGCTCGAAGTGTTTCTTCCAATCACGATCGATGAAGGAAAAGGAATAGAGGTGACTCGGGGTGTCGACACCGGCGCCGGGGTACGTGTTCTGGTACCACACGCCGCCAGCTTCCTTCGCTCGCTCGAACACCGTGAAGTCGATGCCCATCTCTTGGAGGTAATGGATTGCCACGAGACCCGCAACCCCTAGGCCGATCACGACAACCTTGTACCCGTCGGGCGCATCAATCGGCTGTGTCTCTTTCAGGTCCGCTCCGGTAGCCGAGCGACGACGAAGTTCGCCCGCGAGAAGGGGACCGTAACGGTCGTCGACCTTTTCGCCGAGGAAGAGGCTCACGAGTTCTACCGTGCGCTCGGGCGACAGCTCGGCCACTGCGGGCTCATTCCCCGCCTGCAAGTAGAGGATTGCGTCGACTGCGGCGTCGCGGATTTCGGCCTGCACTTCGTCGGGCAGGCCCCCGGACTCGTGATTATTGAGCCCCCTGCCTCGGGTAGGGCGGTAGCGCTTGCCCAACCACTTCTCGTCGCCAGTAATCTGAAATACGACCATGAGCAGGGCAGGCACCGCCGCTGTCTGGATCGCATCTCGCAGTTCTGCCTCGCTGAGGGGAGCATCCCCGTTGTCACGCAGTTGTGTAATCATGCTTAGAGGGCCTCACTCGTGGACGGGCGCTTCGAACTGGTCGACTCTGCCCTGGGTTCACTAACATCGTGGCATCATCCAGCGAGGTTGTCAACGCGTTAGTTGACTGAAAGTGTGCAACCTGACGACTCAAGCGTCCTCATCGCGAATGACGTCGTGGGAATGACCCAATGGGCACGGAAGCCAGTCGAATTAATAACCCTGCCTATACTTTGCTAAGATCGACCGCTTCGATATCGATGCACTAGACGGGAACAACTTTCATGACGCAACCACTGGCGGCCAGCCGCATCTCTCAACGTCGCCAGGCGGCCCTCGCCGACGGCGGGGCCGACTACAGCGCTAAACGCGCCGACCTCATTCGTGTCGCTGCGATCGTCTTCCGGGAGAAGGGCTATGCCACGGCGACGCTCAACGACATTGCCGCTCTTTTCGGCACGGACCGCGCGTCACTGTATTACTACGTCGCCAGCAAGGAAGAACTCTTCCAGGAATGCATCCAGAACATCCTGAATGCCAATGTCGCAACCGCTGTCCTCATCGCGGACCTGCCTGTTTCACCCCGCGAGAAGTTGACCAAGCTGATCGAAGTGATGATCTCCTCGCAGGTCGAGCACTTTCCATACATGTATGTCTACATTCAGGAGGACATGCGACAGGTCGTCTCACAGGACGCCGAATGGGCCACCCGCATGGTGGAACAGACACACCGCCTGGAGAGGTTCTTCATCGACGCCATTCTCGAAGGCGTCGCCGACGGCTCGTTCCGTGCGGGGCTCTCGGCAACCCTTACCGCAAACGGGCTGTTCGGCATGTTGCTTTGGACACACCGTTGGTTCGTGCCCGGGCGCAAGTACAGCGCGCAGGACCTCACTTCTACCTTCACGACGCTCTTCTTCGACGGCCTGGCAAAGTAGCACCTACGAGCGCGAGCTCGACCGAGACGCGAATTCCCTGATGCGCGACTTCGTATCCGGGCGGGCTGAAAGCGCAGCGATCAAGTCGGCCTCAGCCTTCAGATGTGCTGCATAACCGTCAATGGACTCTCGCGCGAGAAGACGCTTTGTCGGGCCCAGCGACTGGGTTGCTCCTCCGGTAAGCCGGGCTGCGAGTTCCGCTACGCGCGTAGCGAGCGAATCCTCCGCGACCAGTTCGTTGGCCAGGCCCCACTGGAAGGCGTCCGTGGCACCAACCACCTGGCCAGCGAGGAGCACAGACGAAGCGCGCATCGGACCGATCACCTTCGGGAGGAGGTACGACACCCCGCAATCCGGGGTGAGCCCGACCACGCCATAAGCGCCAATGAATGAAGCATTCTCCGTCGCGATGACAAGATCAGCGTTGAGTACGATACCAAGACCTGCTCCCGCCGCTGGCCCCTGAACGGCAGCGATCACGATCACGCCAGAGGTTGCAAGTGCGAGGAGCGCCTCGTGCATCGTGCTGGCGAGTCGGCCGGTGAATTCGGCAGGATCGTCCGCCTCCGACATTCCGATTACGTCGCCGCCGCCGCAGAAGAACCGGCCGTTGCCGGCCAGGACGATGACGCGACAGCCGGGGTCGGACACGGCCGACGCGACGGCGTCACGGAACGCGTCGGCCAGCTCAGGGCTCAGTGCGTTCGCCTCCTTTGGGCGGTTGAACGTCAGGCTGGTGACGCCCGCGGCGCTGGTGACCTCGAGAACTCGAACTGACATCAGCGCGGTCCAAGTCGAACGGCGCCATCGAGGCGGATCGTTTCGCCGTTCAGCATCGGGTTCTCCACGATATGCGAAACAAGCGCGGCATATTCGGCGGGCTGGCCAAGCCGGGAAGGATGCGGCGTCTGTGCACCGAGCGACTCGATCGATTCAGGCGGCAGTGAGTCAAACATCGGCGTGTGAAATAGACCGGGCGCGATTGTCATCACACGAATCTTGTACTGCGCAAGGTCCCGGGCTATGGGCAGGGTCATGCCAGCGATACCCGCTTTTGAAGCGGAATAGGCCGCTTGTCCGATCTGTCCGTCGAACGCGGCGACGGATGCCGTATTGACAATCACCCCACGCTCCTCAGCCTCGGTCGGGCTTTCCATCATCCGTGCAGCGGCGAGCCTCAGTACGTTGAATGTTCCAACCAGGTTAATCTCAACCACTCGCCGAAAGACGTCGAGCGGAAACGGCCCTCGCTTGCCGACAACACGTGAGGCGCTGGAAATTCCCGCACAGTTGACGACAATATCGAGTCCGCCGAACTGATCGGTCCCAGCGACAGCCAACTGGACATCAGATTCACTCGTCACATCGGTAGGGACGAATGCGACCATTTTGCCGAGCTCTGCGGCGATCTCGGCGCCGGGCGAGGTTGCCAAGTCTGCGATAACCACCGACGCTCCCCGCGCAACAAGGAGTCGGGAGGTGGCGAGCCCGAGCCCGGAGGCACCTCCGGTAATCAGGGCGACTTTGCCGGTGATGTCCATATGAACTCCATTTCGAGGAAAATTTACTTGGATAACAAAGTAAGTACTAGGTAATGCTAGCAATCTGGCTTGGTGTCGGGAAGACCCAGTGAATCGGAATTGCCTGCGACACGGCCATCAAACCACGCGAACGTTGATAAGTCGTCGGGGTGAGCCGTGCGCTGCGGAGTATCAAAGTTCCGTGTTTCGGGACCGGCAGGAGCATCGGTAAGCCCGCGCTCAGCCATGGCCCATTGACACTTCGACTACACGACCGAGCCGCCGCACCTCGGAATCCTATTCGAGTTCAACACGATCGTTGACATGACGTCGGCGACTCGCTAGCTTTGCCTCATGGGCAATGACGACCTCACGGGATATTCGAAGGTCTCACTCGCGGGCAAGGCGATACTCATTACCGGTGCCGGGCAAGGTATCGGCCGGGCCACAGCGATGCTCTGCGCACGACGCGGAGCCCGAGTGCACGTGACCGATCGTGACATCGACCTCGCCGACACCGTGCAAGAGGAGATCGTCGCGCTGGGCGGGATCGCAACGGCGAGTCGCGTCGACATCACCCGCGAAGACGATGTCCGTAGGACGGTCGGTGAAATCATCGACGCACACGGTGCGCTTAATGGTGCGTTCAACAACGCCGGCATCATCTCATCGGCACAACCAATTGCGGGGCTGTCCCTCGAGTCATGGCAGCGGGTCATCGACGTAAACCTCACCGGAACTTTCCTGTGCCTCAAGCACGAGATCGCGCATATGGGCAATCATGGCGGCGGATCGATCGTGAACTCGGCCTCGCGCTCGAGTGTCGTCGCCTCGCCAGGACTTCCAGCTTACGTGGCCAGCAAACACGGGGTCCTCGGTCTCACCCGCTCCGCCTCGGCCGACTACAGCCAGCACGGCATTCGGGTAAATGCGATTCTGCCCGGGGTAATCGTGACACCAATGACCGACTTGGCGCTCCAGGATCCGCAGCTCGCCGCAGCGCGCAGAAACGCGCACCCCATTGGCCGGTTCGGGCAACCCGAAGAGGTCGGCGAGCTTGCCGCCTGGTTGCTCTCAGATGCAGCATCATTCTCCACCGGATCTGCCTTCTTCATCGATGGCGGCGCCAACGGCGTCTGACTCCCGACGGGCATTCGAGCCTACGAGGTACTGACAACTGAACCATGTCGGCTCGCAGACTGGTGGTCGGAAGACCGCTAGTTGGAGTGGGCCGTCCGCCGACCAGGGCAGTCACGGGGCAAGGTGATGTTTAGGTGGGCGCCACGCACGTTCGGCAACTGGCAAAGCGTCGACCGCCGCCTGCTTGCCGGCCAGAAGCTGCCGAACATCGAAGGTGAATGTCACTCCAAGACGCCCGTGCTGTCCACTTAGGGACAAGGCGCTGGGGCGACGCCGCAGCCATCATGGGTCTCGCCGGTCGGACTACACCGAGAGTTCACTTGACATCCGTCACATGGCTCAGGTCCATGAAGGCGAGCACGTCGCCAAAGTCAGACCACCTGGCCATTTTGGGATTGTCCAGGCAATCGTAAACTTCGCATCCGTTTCTGCTCGTCTAAGTCGTCGACTTGTCCATCATTTACCCACCTGAATCAACCGTGACCAACCGAACATGGACGCGTACAATCGGACCAAGTGAACCGCCCGGTTCCCTGCAAAATCAAGGGAATCCGCGAGTTCCCGAGACATTCGGTCACGTCCAGAATCGCCCTGATTCTGGCAAGGGGTCGCAGGTTCGAATCCTGTCAGCCCGACCAAAAGTCCCGGAAACTCAAGGGTTTCCGGGACTTTTTAGGTTAGAGATTTAATTACGTCATCACTACGTCATCACTTTCAGCGTTTTAGAGCCGGTTATTCGATCCTGTCGTGCGAGTCGCCGTCGTCGGTTTCGGTACCTCCCGATTGTCCGGGATCGTCGTGCGCACCTTCTGGGCATGAGTATCCACGACGACAAGCTAAGCTCCCCTCCCACCGACGGCTCGGGGCTCGAGCCTCTGATGGACGTTGCCGAGCTGGCGGCCTACCTTTGAAGGACGCCGAGATCACGGTCGAGTTGATTCGATCGAGGATCGCTTCGTCACGCGCAGGAGAGCGAGCCCCCACGTTGTTTCCGGATGCGTGATCCTACGGAAGGACACCGGGCTGCTTGATTCTGAAGTCCTTGTGGAACCGATTGAACTGTTTAACGCCCAGATTAAGTTGCCACGCCTCTTGCACGTCGAAGACCCGGCTGTTTCGTCGCTGACGAAACGGTGCAGCCTGGCGCTCCTCCTGAGTATGAGCGAGCTGCAGAAATTCACCATCCGACGAATGACCTCGACCCAGTGCGTCATGGCCAGCTTGCTGCTGACCGCGTTCCCCGTCGCGGGAGCAATCATCCGGCGAACAATATGGCTAGATGAGTCGATCGAACCGGCCGCAGTCCCAAGTGGCGTCGGGGTGTGTTGTCGGATAGCGTCGCATTTATTTCGCGGTTCGCGGGCTTGTCCATCTGTGGAGGTGCGCACGCGCAAGCACTTCCATGGCTACGGTTGTAACGAGCACAGTGATTGAGAGCGCGTGATGACGTACAGCGTAATTCGAGTTCGCGCGACGCCTGGTGCCTCGCGCTCAGGGCACATGGGTGACGTGGTCGTGGTTGCTGGTATCGCGGTGGCCGCGTGGATCTCTTTCGGCCGCCACCTCTTCGGGATCGGTGGCGACCTCACCATCATCTACGCGGCGACGCTGGGTGTGATTTTTGCCGCCTTGCTGGTGTTCACGGGGCTCGCGGTACGACGCACGGCACGTCGAGGGTTCGAAACTCGCGCGATAACATACACGTTTTTCCTTGCATCAGGCGTTAGCGGACTCTTGTTGGGACTCACGCTTCCAGATTCAACACCTCGCGGTTTGCAGACAATCATCAGCGGACCCACACAGCCTGCGTTGGATATCGCTATTGGTATCGCGAACCCCCTGGGCGTTATCGGAATCGCGACCGCGATCATTGCGCTCGTGCTTTCGATTCGCGATTCGCGCGGGCGAATCACGCTTGTTGAGTCTTGGGGCGACGAGGATGACGCCGCCCTTGTCGACCCCGCGTAGCGGCAATTCCGCCGGCATCGAAGCCACCCTTCACCAACTCACGTCGCGCTCCGCCCGCGCTTGACGTGAGGCCACCGGGCCGGAGTCGGTTACGCGGCCGTGATTGCCAGCGCCACCGACTCGTCGGTCGTCCGGCTCAGGCGCCGGACCGCATGGAAGGCCCGGTGCTTCAGGCCGTACTCTCGCCAGCAGCGCCGCGTCCAGGGCGGCGAGAGTGTCGGCGTCGCTGTGCACCAGCGCCCGGGCGGTGACAGTCTCGGCTCCCACCCGGCACGTGCCCCGCGCACAGCAAGGGGTCAGCTCGATGCGCGCAGTGTGCCGGAGCCGCTTAGCGCATCCGCATCCGCATCCGCATCCGCATCCGCATCCGCATCCGCATCCGCCGCAACATTCTTCTGCACGGCGAACTGGGTCCGGTGCAATTCCTCGTACCGCCCACCCACAGCCAGCAGTTCCTCGTGCGTACCGCGCTCCACGATCGAGCCGTCCTCAACCACGAGGATCAGGTCCGCGCTGCGGATGGTGGAGAGGCGGTGTGCGATCACCATCGCTGTCCGTCCCTTGAGCGCCTCGCTGAGCGCCGCCTGCACGGCGGCCTCAGACGTCGAGTCCAGCGCCGCCGTCGCCTCGTCGAGGATGACGACGCGCGGCTGGGCGAGCAGGAGCCTCGCGATAGTCATCCGCTGGCGCTCACCCCCGGACAATCGGTAGCCACGCTCGCCCACCATGGTGTTCAGCTGGTCGGGCAGGGAGCGGATGAGCGGCTCGAGCCGCGCACGGCGGACGGCGTCCCACACCTCATCGTCGGACGCTTCCGGCCTTGCGAGGCGCAGATTGGAGAGGATGGTCTCGTGGAACAGGTGGCCGTCTTGTGTCACCATGCCCAGGGTGTGCCGCATGGAGGCGAACGTGACATCGCGGACATCCGTCCCCGCGAGGCGCACGGCGCCGCTGTCGACGTCGTACAGGCGCGAGAGGAGCTGCGCAATCGTGGATTTGCCGGCTCCGGACGAACCAACGAGGGCAACGGTCTGCCCCGGCTCGATCCTGAAGGACACGCCGTGCAGCACCTCCTCGCCGCCGCGGGTGTCCAATGTGGAAACCTCCTCGAGAGAGGCGAGAGATACCTTGTCCGCGGACGGGTAGGCGAAGCGCACGTTGTCGAACTCGACGGCCACCGGGCCTTCGGGAACGGCGACGGCGTCGGGCTTCTCCTTGATGAGCGGGTCAAGGTCGAGCACCTCGAAGACGCGCTCGAAGCTGACCACCGCGCTCATGATCTCCACCCGTGCGTTTGCGAGGCCGGTGAGCGGCGCGTAGAGGCGGGTGAGGAGAAGCGCCAGGGTGACCACGTCGCCGGTATTGAGCTGGCCGGCTAGTGCGAGGGCGCCGCCGAGCCCGTACACGAGCGCGAGGGCGAGAGCGGAGACGAGCATCAGGGCGGTGTAGAAGACGAACTGCAGCATTGCGGCGCGCACACCGATGTCGCGGACACGGGCGGCGCGGACGCGGAACTCCTCGGCCTCCTCGTCGGGCCGGCCGAACAGCTTGACGAGGGTGGCGCCGGGCGCTGAGAAGCGCTCAGTCATCTGCGTGCTCATGGCGGAATTGTGGTCGGCGGCCTCGCGGCGGAGCGCGGCGAGGCGGCTTCCCATGCGGCGGGCGGGTACCAGGAAGATGGGGAGCATGATCACGGCGAGAACCGTCACGAGCCAGGACGTGCTGAGCATGACGATCAGGGTGAGGATCAGCGCCACGACGTTCGTGACCACGCCGGACAGCGTGCCGCTGAAGGCCTGTTGAGCGCCGATCACATCGTTGTTGAGGCGGCTCACGAGGGCGCCCGTTCGCGTGCGGGTGAAGAACGCGATCGGCATCTTCTGCACGTGGTTGAAGACGGCAGTGCGGAGGTCCAGGATCACGCCTTCACCGATCCGCGCCGAGTACCAGCGCGTCACGAGTGACACGGCGGCGTCGGCCACTGCGACGAGCGCGATGACGACGGCGAGCCACACAATCGTGGTGACCGCGCCCTGGGCGACGATGACGTCGATCACCTGGCCGGCGAGTACCGGCGTCGCGACCGCGAGGAAAGCTCCCACGGTGGAGAGGGTGATGAAGATCAGCAGCTTGGACCGGTAGGGCACCGCGAACGTCATGATCCGTTGCACGGACTCACGGGAGAAGCCGTGTTTGCTGTCCCTGGCGGTAGAGATCTTGTGCAGCGAGCTCCAGGCCGCGCCTTCCATGCTCATGGTGGTTCCTTTCGCTCGTACTAGGCCAAGTTTAGTTGGCGAGTTGCCCGAGCTCGGTGTTCTCCCCAGTGGCGGCGAACCGGGGCTTCTTTCATGAAACGGCTCGGCCGGCAACGAGCGCGTGGGCGGGGTTTGCAACTCGGCTGCCGAGGCGATGCGCGGTGCGCCGGTCAGCGTCATGGACCGCGTCAGGGACCGCGGTCATTCCACGACTGTGCGCCCGCCAAAAGCGGTTCACAAGGTCATCATTTACCCATCACATTCATCACTAAATGACCCAAAACGATGACGTAAAATTGGAAGCAGCGAACCGCCCGGTTCCCTGTAAACACAGGGGAATCCGGGGGTTTTCGGAGACATTCGGTCGTGCTCAGATCCTCCAAGGGTCGCGCGTTCGAATCCTGTCAGCCCGACCAAAGGGCCGTTCGCGAAACTGTTCACGAAACGGCCCGGTCGGAACAAAAAGAAATCGCTCCTAGGATTCTCAGGAGCGATTTCTGGTTTAAGAGGAGCTACGCGAGGTTCACCGTTGACCTACTTCTTGTGACTAGTGGGTTCCAACCTCGGAGATCAGAAACAGGGTGCTCGGTGTCCTCTCGTCCGTCCATCGACGATCATGACGACATTTCATCGAATTTTTCTCGAGTCGTGAATGTGCTGGCTTGGATGAATTAGACGGTGCCCTCAGAACCGGCGCGCATATGCTCGCGCTCAATGCGCCGGCCAGGAGGCCAGTTCTGCGCATTACAGAAGCAGATTTCAAGAAGATAGATGCCAAGAAGGTTTAGTCATTCATGCCGCGGGGAGCACGGGTCCGCATCGCCATACCAGGGATGCCGACAGCGATAGCAACGATCGCGGTCGCAACTGCGGCAGAGGGAAGTACGAAAATTAGTGCCATGATGCTCATGGGTGTGACGAGGAGCGAGAAGGCACGGAACGTGCCGATCGAGGCGATGGAGCGACCACGCTCTTCCCGGCCGACCGCCTCTGCCGCGAGAGCCGGGCCAAGAGTCTGCAGGATTCCTGAGCCCACCCCCGAGATGAAGAGGAATGCGCCCGCCAATACCAAGTTGGGCAGGAGAAGGGCCATGGCAGCGATGCCTCCTAGGGCCAACACAGTACCCAAGACGCTCGCAAGTCTTACGCCTGCCCGCCGGGCTCCCCGCGCCAAGATAGAACCAGCCAATGCTGCAAGATTTGCCAACGTCGTCATCGCACCCCCGACTGGTACGGAGTGACCTGCTTCTGACAATAGGAGTGGCAAGTATGAGTTCATAATGCCTCGCCATGACCCAGCCGCCACGCTCATCCATGCCGCAGACAGCACGCCGGAACGCCGCCAGACCGCAACTGAGACAACGCCGGGCTCCGAAGGCGGTCTCGTAAACGGCTCGTACCGCACTAGGAATGCGCATGCTGGGATAGCAGCGGCTGCAATGCTTGCTGCGATGAAGAGAGTGATGGTCAGGGACGATGCACCGATGAATCCGGCGAGTATGGGGCCGACCAGCAATCCGATGCCGTTCGTCACATTCATGAGCGCGAGGGCAGAAACGGCCGGCCGCGCCGAACGCACTACGCGCGTCTGTGCGCCGGTGAAGAAGTAAGCGCGAGCGGCACCTTGGAGGAGTTGCGAGACGACGAACGCCCATAAATCTTCACTCAAGGCAAGGATCGCACAGGAGGCGGCCAAAAGGATGAGCGCAAGCAGGATGAATGTCCGCGTTGAAAAGCGATCCATCAGCCCCCATGCCAGCCCGCGCAATAATCTGCGTGATGGCACTGTAGGACTGGATGCCCGCAGGCGAAAGTGCCAATCGCACATTTCAGAGCGGATGCTCCCCCGCGCCTGTTCGCGCGCATCCGCGCCGCTGGACCAGTCAGGCGATCTGGTAGGTTTCCTCGCCGATCTCGACTTCCACTTTGAGCCGGCCGCCGACCGCTTCAACGTACTTTCTGAGCGTGTCGACTTGGGTTCGTTCGATGTCACCATTCTCGATGCGTGAGATCCGGTTTTGCGTGACGTGCAGCAACGCAGCAAGTTCGACCTGGGTGAGGTCGTTCGCTTCGCGGAGCTCACGGAGGCGATAGGCGCGCACCTCGTCGAGCATCCGTTTTTTGTGCGCATCGACAGCGGCACGATCTACCGGGCGCCGGGCGAGCATGTCGTCAAGGCTGGTCATAGTCTCGGTCTCTTCTCGTTGAGTAGAACGTCGTGGTTAAATATTGAGCTTGAGGCGCGTGCAGTTCAGTTGTCGTTCGTCAACCGGTTGAGGTGTTCATCGAATCGGTCATCGGCAATCGAGATGTTCGTTCTGTACCAACGTTTCCAGTTTCCGGCCTTGTCACCTGCCACGAGGAAGATTGCCTTCCGTCGCTGGTCGAATGCAAACAGTGCCCGCAACTCGGAACTTCCGGCCGAACCCGGCCGAAGCTCCTTCATATTCTTATGGCGAGAATCAGTCACGGTGTCAACGATCGGTCGGCCGAGCTGCGGTCCCCTTTCGGCGAGCAGCTCGATCGCTGCCATCACTTGTCCATACGAATCATCGTCGAGCTCGCTTAGCCAGTCCTCGATGAGCGTCAGGTCAACGGCCCACATTCCATTTCAAAATTATAACTCTCAGGGTGTATTACATCTACGGTTTGCGGAAGATTCCGTGGTTCATGCGCATCCATTGCGGAGAGCGTATTCGGCACGGTCGCGGTCTCGAACGTCCGTGGTGCAATCTGTGGACAGTCCTCAGCGAGTGAGCCCTGCAAATACCCTCGACCCGCTTAAAGCCTCGACGTGATGGTCTTGACCCAGGCGCTGCGCCGCCCGCGAGCGCTTCTTCGATTTGTTGCTGGGTCGGAGATCCGGCCAGGCCGTTCGGTGTGAGATAGATCCGGCAGGCGAGGTCGTTGGTGCGACCATCCGTCGGGAAGAGATCGACAGCGTCGACGAGGATCGTCGGGGAACCGGCGAAGGGCAAACTTGCGGCCGTCTCGGCGGAATCGATCAGGGTGGATTTGATCGGTGAGTTCGAGGGAATTGTGTTCTTGATCGCTCGCTGCAGGCGAAGAAGTGTCTGTGCCGAGTTCGGGCAGTCTGCAATGTGGAGCAGCTCGATTGTCGCCATGAGTTTCTTTCTCTGCAGGTCGAGGTCCGTATCGCGCGACGTACTCGAAGCCTCTTGACTCGATTCTGTCGCTGTCACCCCGGACCGCGCAGTGCCCCGCGCACCTCCAATACGAAGCGGACTTAGGGTCGTGAGTTGAGGGGCATTTTCGTGCCGGAAGGTTCAATCGCTTGGGTCGGGAGAAGTCGTGGGATTCCCCGGACGAAGACGACCATGATCATCAGCTCAACGAGGGTCTGGGTGACGACGACTAGTGGGGCGAGGTCGAACGCGGCAGGCAAGGCCAGGACGAGCGGCAGGACAACGAGGGAGTTTCGGGTGACGCCGCTGAACACGATCGCCCGGCGTCCCGGCACGTCGAGCCGTGCGATCCGGCCTGCCACAGCCCCGATCGGCACCATAACGGCAGCGAACAGCACGAAGACGGGGATGGCGAGAAGCAGCGTGGCGAGCTTTTGCCCGACGCCGGTGATCTGCGAGGCCACCACGACGGCGAGGGTGAGCATCATTAGCGGCACCATCGCCCCCAGCATGACGTCCTGCACGATCCGCCCGGCACGGGTCTGGGCTGCGGCGAGCTGCGTGAGCCCGGCCACCGCGAGGGGCAGGGCGATCAGGAGCAGAAACGCGTCAACGAAGGGTGCAAGGTCAACGGCCTGCACGAATTCAGCCCCGACGAACAGCGACAGGTAGAGCGGGAGCAGCAGCATTTGGGCGAGCATGAGCAGCGGGGCGGCAGCAAGTAGACGTTCCCTGGCGCCGCCGGCGATGCCGGTGAACACGATGACGTAGTCCACGCACGGAGTCAGCAGCACGAACAGCACTCCGACGAGCAAAACCCGGTCGTGGGCGACGATCCGAGACAGCAGGAACACGACGACCGGGACGGCCACGAAATTGACCACGAGGATCGTGGACAGAAACCGCCAATCGCGAAATGCCTGCCCGATCTTCGCGAACGGAACCCCCAGGAACGTCGCGTAGAGGAGCAGCCCAAGGACGGGGTTGATCGCGAGCTCAACCGGGGACGCGACCCCAGGAATCAGAAGGCCGATCCCGGCGCCGGCCGCGAGCGCGGCAAGGTACAGCGGCACCTGATGCCGCTCCATCCACTCCACGCCCGCTCGCACGCTCCCATCCTGTCAGGCTTGGTCGGGATCGCAAGCGCACCCTGTATTCAGGTTGAGGAGTCCTGGCCATGGATGAAGAACGAGACGCGCGAACGACACTCGCAGCACTGTCCGAGCCTGGCGACACGATCACGGGAACCTTGGTCTCCCGGCTCGGCGCCGCAGCCACCGTGCAGCTGATCACCTCGGGCGATCGGCTTCCCAACGGCATCGACCCAGCCGAGGGCGAGTTGTGGCCACGACGACTGGCCCCGCGCATCAATCCCGGCCAGATCGACCGAATCCTCGCCGACATGGAACGGCACGACCTGCGTTTACTCACACCCGAGGACATCGACTGGCCGGGCGAACTGCAGCAGCTCGGCACAAGCGCGCCGATCGTACTCTGGCTCAAGGGCGACCCCGGCCAACCATCCACGCCGCTCCCCGGCCGCGTAACCATCGTCGGTGCCCGTGCCGCGACGGCCTATGGCAGCCAGGTCGCGACCGAGCTCACCTCCAAACTCGCCTCCCAAGGCCACACCATCCTCTCCGGCGGCGCCTACGGCATGACCGGCCACCGATCCGGCTCGCTCAACGTCGCCGGACAGGCCCACGCGCTAGGCCGTCCGGTCGGCGCCGTCCCCGGCCCGGTGACGAGCCCGGCGAGTGCCGGCTGCCATCGACTGTTCCAGGAGGGCATCGCGAGCCTCGTCATCGACGCACAGCACGTGACCGACCTGCTGGACTCCACCGCTGGCTTCTCCGGAGATCGAACGTTCGCGTACTCCGCCACGAGACGGTTTAGTCGCACCGGTCCTGACTTGAAATTCTAAGCGGATGTCCACCCGACGACCGCAGGCCTCGATCGGCGACGAGCTGTCCAACCTCGGAATCGGACTTCTGGTGTGTGCGGCAGTGTTGACCCTGCTGCTGCGCGCTGCAGGCGCTGTCGCGGCCTGGGCGACCGGGATTGCGCGACCGGTCGGCGGTCCGGAGTCTAGGCTCGCCGTGCTTCTCGATCCAGGTAACCCCGCGGCGGTGCTGCAAGCACCGGGTTTGAACCGTTTTGCATTTTGGGTGACGGCAATCCTGCTGGTGGGTCTGGCATCCGCTGCTGCATTCTGGTTGTGGCGGATATTCAGGGGCGCGGTTGTCACGACCACGGTCGATTCGCACCGCATCGCCGGTATCGCAACGCGGACCGAGGTGGCTCGGGCTGTATCGAAAACTGCAATCTTGAAGCGCGCGGCGCACCTCCGCCCGTCCCTCATAAAGGCCGGCCCGACCGACATTGGGTATCAAATTGGTCGATCCGGCAACACCGCGGTCTGGGCGAGCGTCGAGGACTCGATCCTGGCCATCGGACCGTCGCGTTCCGGCAAAGGCGCGCACGGCAGCGGATGGACCCGGTCGCGGTCTTGGATCCGCAGCAGCTGACGGCCGGCGTGCCGGCGGGACTGCGGTGGTCGCCGATTCGCGGTTGCGAAGACCAGCTCACGGCGATGATCCGCGCAGCCGGACTCGCCGCCGGAACCGGACTGGCCGCGGGCGGCGTCGACGGCGGCGGGTTCTGGGAGGCCACGACCCGCACGGCCCTGCAGTCGCTGCTGCACGCGGCCGCACTCGACCACTGCGCGCCGGCTGACCTCTTTCGCTGGGTCCCTGGACCCGGCCGCCGCCCACGACGCAGTATCCATCCTGATAAGCACACCTGCTGCAGCCACTGGCTGGGGCGAGTCTCTGCGGGCTACGCTCGAGGCCGGCCCACGAACGCGCGACTCCATCTGGCAGGAGGTTTCGCGCTCGTTGGGCGCCCTAGCACGAGCGTCGGCCCATCCGCCGGCCCCGCTCCCCTGAAGAAGATTTCGACTCCATCGACGGAAATGGTATGGTTCCGAACCCCGTGACAGCACAGACCGTTCGCACGTTCGCGTTGGTATCCATCGGCGGCCGCGCATGGCTAGATTTTCGTCAGGGCTTCGCCCTTGTGCATCGCCACGTGGTCGGTCGTGTCGCTTGCGATCTCATACTGCGGATCATCACGACTGCAGCGGCGAGTGTGGCCTTTGTATTCCACGTCTTTCGTATGAATCTTCGTGATGGTGCCGTGCACATGGCCGGCCTCGGAGTTCCAGCGCACGTGATCGCCGATTGAGAATTTATTTATCATGGGTGTACCTTCCGCTGTCACAACGTTGCCGAATCTCTTCACCATATTGGCTGTACTACGTCGCCCCGATCTGGATTTGTGAACCGTCCCTGATTTCCTGCCGCTTTCTTTCTAGTGAAAGGATTCGGTTATGCCCAAGAAATACCCAGATGAGGTTCGTGAGCGAGCGGTTCGTATGACGCTTGATCGTGTGAAGGATTACCCGT